>NZ_BAAAWE010000001.1:6837875-8205451 GCF_039534915.1 Streptomyces roseofulvus
GACGTGCCCGGCGGCACCGTGAACCGCTGGGACGCGGCGGTCGGCCAGAACGACCTGACGCTCACTCAGGGCGAGACGTACCGGATCTCCTTCCACGCGACCGGCACCCCCGCCGGCCACTCCGTCCGCGCGGTGGTCGGCCTCCAGGTCGCCCCGTACGACGCCTACCACGAGGTCGTCCCGCAGCTCAGCGTCTCCGGCGACACCTACACGTACACCTTCGCCTCCCCGGTGGACACCACCCAGGGCCAGGTCGCCTTCCAGCTCGGCGGCGCCGCCGACCCCTGGCGGTTCTGCCTCGACGACGTCTCCCTGCTCGGCGGGGTGCCGCCGGAGACGTACGAACCCGACACCGGCCCCCGCGTCCGCGTCAACCAGGTCGCCTATCTGCCCCGGGGACCCAAGAACGCCACCCTGGTCACCGAGGCGACCGAGCCGCTCCCCTGGCAGCTGAAGAACGCCCGCGGCACCGTCGTCGCCCGCGGCCGGACCGTCCCGCGCGGCCTGGACGCCTCCTCCGGCCAGCGCGTCCACTCGATCGACTTCGGCCGCCACCGCGCGCCCGGCCGGGGCTTCACCCTCGTCGCCGACGGCGAGACCAGCCACCCCTTCGACATCGGCACCGAGGCCTACGACCGACTCCGCGTGGACGCCGCGAAGTTCTACTACACCCAGCGCAGCGGCACCCCCGTCCGCGACGACCTGCGTCCCGGCTACGGCCGCGCGGCGGGCCACGTCGGCACCGCCCCCAACCGGGGCGACGACCGCGTGCCCTGCCAACCCGGCCTCTGCTCCTACACGCTCGACGTCACCGGCGGCTGGTACGACGCCGGGGACCACGGCAAGTACGTCGTCAACGGCGGCATCTCCGTCTGGCAGCTCCTCTCCACCTACGAGCGCGCGCTGCACGCCCGCACCGGCCGCCCCGAGGCCCTCGGCGACGGCACCCTCACCCTCCCCGAGAGCGGCAACGGCGTCCCCGACATCCTCGACGAGGCTCGCTGGGAACTGGAGTTCCTGCTGAAGATGCAGGTCCCGGACGGCGAACCGCTCGCCGGCATGGCCCACCACAAGGTCCACGACGAGCAGTGGACCGGCCTGCCGCTGATGCCCGCCGACGACCCCCAGAAGCGGGAACTGCACCCGCCGACCACCGCCGCCACCCTCAACCTCGCCGCGACCGCCGCCCAGGCGGCCCGTCTCTACGACGCGTACGACCCCCGGTTCGCCGCCACCGCGCTCGCCGCCGCCCGCACGGCGTGGGCCGCCGCTCTCGCCCACCCCGACGTCCTCGCCTCCGAGAACGACGGCATCGGCGGCGGCGCCTACGCCGACCGGAACGTCGCCGACGAGTTCTACTGGGCCGCCGCCGAGCTGTATCTCACCACCGGCGAGAAGGAGTTCGAGGACCACGTCCTCGCCTCCCCGGTCCACACCGCCGACATCTTCGGACCCATCGCCTTCGACTGGGCCGGCACCGCCGTCCCCGCCCGCCTCGACCTCGCCACCGTCCCCAGCCGCCTCCCCGGCCGCGACCGGGTCCGCCACTCCGTCCGGACCGGAGCCGACCGCTACCTCGCCACCCTCCGGGCACACCCCTACGGCATGCCGTACGCCCCCGAGGGCCAGAAGTACGACTGGGGCTCCACCCACCAGATCCTCAACAACGCCGTCGTCCTCGCCACCGCCCACGACCTCACCGGCGGCGCCAAGTACCGCGACGGCGCCCTCCAGAGCATGGACTACGTCCTCGGCCGCAACGCCCTGAACCTCTCCTACGTCACCGGCTACGGCGAGGTCAGCGCCCGGAACCAGCACAGCCGCTGGTACGCCCGCCAGCTCGACCCCGCCCTGCCGCACCCGCCCGCCGGCTCGCTCGCCGGAGGCCCCAACTCCAGCATCCAGGACCCGGTCGCCCAGGCGAAACTGAAGGGCTGCGTCGGCCAGTTCTGCTATGTCGACGACATCCAGTCCTGGTCCACCAACGAGCTGACCGTCAACTGGAACGCGGCCCTGACCTGGATGGCCTCCTTCACGGCCGACCAGGGCTGACGGCGGCCGCCCACGGCATCGGGGAGCGGTGAGTATCCGTACTCATGAAGGAGTTCACCGCTCCCCCCTACCGTGGCGGACATGTCCCTGAAGGAGGAGAGGGCCGAACAGGCCCTGAGGAACGAACGGACCACCGTCTTCGGCTGGCTGAGCGTGGGCCTGCTGGTCCTCGCCGGTGCCGCGGCCGCGTTCCTGGCCGTGTGGACGGTGGAGGCCGTGGCGCCCGTCGAGCGGCACCACGCCGTCATCATGAAGGTCGACGACGATCCGGGCCTGTCCGACGGACACGAGCGGTTCGACTACGTGGTGGAGGCCATGACCACGGACGGCCGCGTCCTCGCCCTGGCCGCCGGCCAGGAGCGGGTGAACCACCTCTCCCTCGGCGAGCCGGTGATCGTGACGCTCTCCCGCGCCACCGGCCGACCGCTCTCCGTCCGGAGCCGGGACGGCGTGGTGGAGCTCCACCACCACCCGTGGGCCGTCCTCGCCGTGGTCCTGACCGGCCTGTTCACGGCCGTCGTGGCCTGGAGGGTCCGCCCGCTGCTGCGGGCCGCGTCGGCGGTGCTGCCCTTCGCGCCCCGGCTCGTCACCGCCACGCTCACCGCCGCCGCCCTGCTCCTGGCCGGGAACGCCCTGCTCGACGCCGAGACCCACGGGGACAGCCGGCACGTGGCCGACGGCATGGGCATCTACCGCGACGCGAAGTCCTTCCCGAAGCAGGTGGTCCCCACGGGGCGGGAGGCGCGGCTCGACGACCTCCACGTCACCGCCCGGGGGCCCGCCGCGGACAGCGTCCCGGCCGGCGACGACACCCGGCTCCGGATCGTCTCCGTCCCCCTCACCGTCCGCAACCCGACCCCCGCCGACGTCCCGTGGGTGCCGGTGAAGCTCATCGGGGAGGGAACGGGCGAGCCGCAGCTGCTCCGCGGCGGCCGGTGCGGCGACGAACCGGGCGCCTCCGACGGCTCGTTCGCCCGCGGCGAGACCACCGGCCGCCTCTGCTTCGCCGTCGCGCAGGGCTTCGAACCCCGCTACCTCATCCTGACCCGAGGCGGCACGACCCTGGCGCTCGACGTCCGCGCCGGCGCGCACGCGGCCCGCTAGTCCGCCGCCGCGCCGCCGGGCGGCGGGACGAGGTGCACGTCGTACCGGTCCTGTTCGGGCAGCAGGACCGAGAACGGCTCCTGCCCGGACTGGATGCGGCCGAGCGCGGGGAAGTAGCCGAACCGGTCGACGCCGGGCGTCAGGACCGCCGGCACGTCCGCCGTCGAGCCCCGCACGGCGCCGAAGGAGTGCGGCACCCCGGGCGGGACGACGACGAGCCCGCCCGCGTCGACGCGCCCGGTCCGGCCGTCCAGCGTGAACCGCTGACGGGCCCCGCCCTCACCCCTCCCGGCCCGCCCTCGCCGCCCGGAAGGCGCGCCGGTACGCGGCCGGCGTGGTGCGCAGGGCCTCGTGGAAGCGGCGGCGCAGGTTCACGGCGGAGGAGAGACCGACCCGGTGGGCGATGGTCTCCACGGGCAGGTCCGTCTCCTCCAGCAGCGCCCGGGTCGCGTCGATCCGCCGGTCGAGCAGCCACCGCCCCGGGCTGATGCCCAGCTGCTCGGTGAACCGCCGGGTCAGCGTCCGGGGCGAGACCCGCGCCCGGGCCGCCATGTCGGCGACCGACACCGGCTCGTCGAGGTGCTCGCCCAGCCAGTCCAGGAGCGGCGCCAGCGAGTCCGCGGCAGGACCGGCCGCCGGCAGCTCCGCGTACTGCAGCTGGCAGCCCTCGCGGTGCGGCGGCATGACCATCCGCCGGGCGATCCGCGTCGCGTACGCGGCGCCCTGGTCGGCGCTCACCAGATGCAGGCACAGATCCACCCCCGCCGCCGCGCCCGCGCTCGTGGCGACGGAGCCGTGGTCCACGTAGAGCACCGCCGGATCCACCCGGACCCGGGGGAAGCGGGAGGCCAGTTCGGCGGCGCGGGCCCAGTGCGTGGCGGCCCGCCGCCCGTCCAGGAGCCCTGCGGCGGCCAGGACGAACGCGCCCGCGCACAGGCCGACGACCCGCGCCCCGCGCGCGTGCGCCCGCCGCACCGCCGCCACCACGTCCGGCGACACCTGGCCGCCGTCCGGCGGCCCCCAGCCGGGCACGAGCACCGTGTCCGCGCGCTCCAGCGCCTCCAGGCCCGCCGTGACCAGCATGGCGTACCCGGAGTCGGTCCCGACCGGCCCCGGCCGCTCGGCGCAGACCTCGAACGCGTACCGGGCCGGGACCGCCGGGCCGTGATCACCGAAGACCCCCGACGCGCAGGCCAGCGGGAAGGCCGGCTGGGGCGGCTGCAGCAGCGCCACGACCCGGTGCGGGGAGGGGAGTTCGGTCCGGGGGAGGGGCGTCATGGCGCGAAAGTACCCCATCGTGTCGTTCGGGACACTGGGGAGGCCACGGGGGCCGGTCCAGCATCGGAGGGTGACCACCCAGCACCCCGACGCACCGGCGCCGACCGCCCCCGCGCACCCTCCCGTCCGCCGACTCCCCTTGTGGGACCGGCGTTTCACCCTCTACTTCACCGCCCGCGCGGTCTCCCAGCTCGGCGACGCGATGATGCCCGTCGCCGCCGCGCTGGCCGTCGGCGCGCTGTACGGCGTGACCGGCGTCGGACTCGTCCTCGGCGCCTGGACCGGCACCTTCGTCCTGCTGGTCCTCGTCGGCGGCGTCCTCGCCGACCGGTTCGGCGCCCGCCGGATGATGGTCGGCGCCGACCTCGTCCGGGTCGCGACGCAGGGCGTGCTGGCCGTGGCGTTCTTCGCCGGCAGCCCGCCGTTCTGGCTCCTCCTGTCGATGGCGGCGGTGGCCGGTGCGGCCGTCGCGATGTTCCTGCCCGGCGTCAACGGGATGGTCCCGCTCGTCGCCCGCGACCCGCACCGCGCCAACGCCACCCTCAAGGTGGCCGACGCCCTCGCCCACCTCCTCGGCCCGGCCTGCGCGGGCCTCCTCATCGCGCTGACCGACGCCGGCACCGTGTACGCCCTCGACGCCGCCACCTTCCTCGTCAGCGCCGGCTGCCTGGCGCTGCTGCGGCTCGCGCCCGCCGCGCCCGACTCCCCGCCGCGGACCGGGAGTTCGCTCCGCCGCGACCTGCGCCGCGGCTGGCGGGAGTTCCGCGCCCGGACGTGGATGTGGGCGGTGATCCTGATCTGGGTCGTCCACGGCGTGCTCGTCTTCGGCCCGCTGGTCCCGCTCGCCTCGGCCCTGGTCGGCGCACGCCTCGGCCCCGACGCGTACGGCCTCGCGGTCTCCTTTCTGGGCGTGGGGACGGTGCTCGGCGGTCTCGTGGCCCTCCGGATCCGCCCCGCCCGTCCCCTTGCCGCCGGCGCCGCCGCGATGGTCCTCTACACCGCGCTGCCGCTGTCCGTGGCCCTCGACGCCGGCCTGCCGCTGCTCCTGACCGCCCACGCCACGGCGGGCGCGGCCCTCGCCTTCTGGTCGGTGATGTGGGCCACCAGCGTGCAGACCCACACCCCGCCCGAGGTCCTCAACCGCGTCAGCGCGTACGAACTCGCCGGCTCGGTCTCCGGCATCTCCGCCGGCCAGATCCTCGCCGGCCCCGCCACCGGCCTGACCACCCCGCACCACTTCCTGCTGCTGTCGGCGGCCACCTGCGTCGCGGCGAGCGCCGCCCTCCTGGCCGTGCCCGCGATCCGCACGCTCCGGCGCGCCGTGTAGGAAGGGTCAGCGGGCGTCCGACGGCGACTCGTCCCAGTCCCAGCTGCCGACGTACGCGGCCGTGCCCGTCCTGCGGGCCTCCGCGAAGGCGGCGAGGCGGGCGAAGTCCCGCGGGGGCATCAGGGCCCGCCAGTCCTGGAGCGGCAGGACGCGGACCTCGTCGTGCTCCGCCGGGTCGAGGACGAGCTCCGCGATCTGCCGGTCGGTGAGCCGCCCGCCGTCGAAGACGTACCCGGCGCTGGCCAGCGGCCACGCCGCCCCCGGCAGGCCGAACACGGCCGCGAGCAGCCGCGGGGGTCCGGACACCGTCAGCCCGGTCTCCTCCGCGGTCTCCCGCACGGCGGTCTGCCACGGGCGCTCGCCCGCCTCCGCCGTCCCGCCCGGGAGCTGCCAGGGGTGTTCGGCGCTGTAGACGGCATGGAGCTGCACGGGCCGCTCGTCCATGTCGGTGAAGTACACGGCGCCGAACAGGGTGGCCTTCGGCAGCGTCGCGACGAACTCGTCCACGGGCAGGGGGTGCATGTCGGCCTCCGGGAGACGGGGAGCGAGTGGTTCGCCCGGTCCAACGAGCCACCCCGCCCGACGTGCACAGGTGTTTCGGACGCGCTGCGTCGGACCCCCCGGCGGGCGGGCCACGAGCAGCGGCGGGACGGGGTCGGTCAGGGTCGCCGAGACCAGCGCGCCGCGCAGCGCCGGGTGCGGGGACGGCCGCGCCGAAGCCGCCGTCGGCGCCCGGCCGCCAGTCCGTACGTGGGGGTGGCGAGGACCGCGTCGGGCGGCGGCGCAGCGGCGGCAGGTGGTGCCGGCCGGCGACGTGGGCCCGGCGCGGTTCGGCCCGGGCGAGGACGAAGGTGACGGTGAGGGCGAGCCGGACGGTCACGCCGAGGGCCGGCACCCGGTGCGGCCAGGCGCTGCGGAGCGGCACGCGGGGAGCCGTGACGCCGACCGGCGCCGCGTGACCCGGCGGGGCGGGGGCGCCGGTCAGCCCTCGGTCCGCCGCTCGGCGTCGCGGAGCGCGGTGCGCAGCGCGGCGAGTTCGTCGGCGTCGAGGTTCTCCACGAACCGCGCGAGGGCGGCCGTGCGGTCCTCGCTGGCGTCGAGGCCGTCCTCCATGAGGGCGGCCGCGTACGCCTCGCGGGTGGCGGCGGCGCGGTAGAGCCAGACGCGTCCCTCGCGGGTGCGGGTGAGGTGGCCCTTGTGGAAGAGGATGCCGGTCACCGTGGTGACCGTGGTGTACGCGATGTCGCGGTGACGGTTGATGTCGTCGACGATCTCGCGCACGGTGGCGGCGCGCCGCCACCGCCAGAAGCGGTCCATGATCTCCGCTTCCAGCTCCCCGAGCCGACGCATCCGTGCCCGTCCTCTCCGCAGGTCCCGGTGCCGCTCGCGGCCCGGGCCCCCGTTGCCTCGACCGGCCTCATGGTAGTCGGGCCGGTCGCGGCGGCCGGGCGGGCGGCTCGGGCACCGGGGACCGGGAACACCCGCGCGCCGCCCGTCAGTCACCCGCCCGCGCGGACCGCGCCCGTAGCGTCAGCACCGCGTACAGCCCGCCGGCGACGACCAGACCGACGAGCCAGCCGAAGTCGTCCAGCGGGGCGAGGAAGGGAAGCAGCGGGCCGTCCGCGCCGGTGCCCTCCGGTGAACCACCCACCGCCAGCACCCCGCCCGCCGCGAACGCGACCACGGCGCGCCAGTTCCAGCCGCCCGTGTACCAGTACGGCCCTCCGGCCCGGTAGAGATCGGCCGGCCGCAGCCGTGTCCGGCGCACGATCCAGTACTCCACCGCGAGGATGCCGGACACGGTGCCGAAGAAGCCCTCGGCCAGGCTCGCCCAGGACAGCACCTCGTAGTCGCTGCTGCTCCGCGCCCACCACGCGACGGCCGTGCCCGCGAGGGCCGCCAGCACCGCCGCGCCCCGGAATCCGAGCACGGACGGGGCGGTGCTCGACAGGTCGTACCCCGCCGACACCAGGTTGAGCCCGAGGTTGCCGCAGAGCGTCGCCACGATCAGCATGGCCGCGGCGACGACGCTGCCACCCGGCATGTCGGACAGCGCGTGCACGGTGAGCGAACCGGAGTAGCCGTCCGTGCCGTACGCGGACAGCGACATCAGCGCCATCGTGTACAGCAGGATCCCCGTCATCAGGACGGGCAGCAGCAGCCCCACCCCCAGGCGCCGCCCGGTGCCCTCCGCGCGCCGGCCGGAGGAGCCCAGATGCACCAGATCGGGCACGGTCAGTCCGACCGCCGCGAACAGCGCCGTCGCGGAGGCCAGGGCCGGGGCGGCCGCCAGCCAGAAGTCCGCCCCCCAGCCGATCGGCCGCGCCGGCTCGGGCAGCACCGGCCCCGTCCCGTGCGCGGACGCCCAGAGGAACGCCACGACCAGCCCCACGATCAGCACGGGTGCGGCGAGGTCCGCGAACCTGCGCAGCCCGTTCGGACCCTTCGTGATGATCCACAACTGGAGGGCCAGGAACACCAGGTAGGCGGGGTTGAAGAAGCTGTCGCCGTCGTATTCGCCCAGGCCCCCGGTCAGCAGCTGGATGCCCTGGACGCCGAGATCGGCCTGGAAGCCGAAGAAGACGCACGCCGAGGCGAACCTCAGCAGGGCCGGCAGCGCGGCTCCCCTCACCCCGAAGGCACTGCGCGCGAAGACCGCGAACGGCACCCCGTACCGGTCGCCCGCGTGCTCCACCAGGAACGACGGCAGCAGGACCACGAACTGGGCCACGCCACAGATCAGCAGTGTCTGCGGCCAGGTGAACCGGTCCTGGCCCGGCATCCCGGAGAGCATCAGAGAGGCCAGGCTCCAGGACACGCAGACCCAGATGGCCGCGAAGTCCCACCACCGCCACCGGAACTCACCGGTCTCGGCGGGGAGCAGGTCCGCGTTGGCGAACCGCCGGTCCGGCGCCCCCTCCGCGTGCGCCTCCACCGTCCCGCTCACCACGACCCCCGCCCCGACCCGCGAGCATGCAGACGCGTCACGCGTACCCCCCCGTACTGCCGAGCGCCGTCCTCGTCCCGGACTCAGCATGGTCCCACGAAGTCCCCCTGCGCACACGGAAGTTGGGGCAGCCCCGGAACGACTTCCGACCGGACCCGGAAGATCGCCGGGGCCCCGGCCGAGGCCGCGTTGACGTCTTCGGTTGACTTGTGTGACGGCAGGGGCGGGTTGTCAAGCACGCGATGCCGGGGACGACGTGGCCGGATTGCGTGCCGTCCGATCGGGGCGCCGGGGCGCCCCGTGACCCCCACCGGCCCACACGCCGCCCGGCCTCCGGAGACCGTGGCGGAAAGCCGACGGGAAAGCCGGTAAACCACCCCCGAAACAAGATCACTGCATCGAGGTAATGCCCCTCGTCCGGCCGGGCACGCCGTGCTGACGGGCCGTTACTGTTCCCCGGGTCTGGACGGATGGCCAGACGCCCTCCCTCCATTCCCCTCCTCGACGGGTTCGGCGTGTCGCCGTGCCCGGTCACCACCTCGCTAAGGAGACCCCGGTCCGATGACCGTCGACACCAGCCCGGAAGCCCAGGCGGCACCGCCGCAGCAGTCCCTCAGCACCGACGCCGCGCGGAACCTCGCCAGCACCACCAAGTCCGCCCCGCAGATGCAGGAGATCACCTCCCGCTGGCTGCTGCGGATGCTCCCCTGGGTGGAGACCAAGGGCGGCGCCTACCGGGTCAACCGCCGGCTCAGCTACACCGTCGGCGACGGCCGGGTGGAGTTCGTCCAGGACGGCGCCACCGTCCGCGTCATCCCCCGCGAGCTCGGCGAACTCGCCCTGCTCCGCGGCTTCGACGACGTCGACGTGCTCACCGCGCTCGCCGACCGCTGCACCCAGCGCGACTTCTCCGCCGGTGACGTCATCGTCACCCGGGGCAACCCGGCCGGCGAGATCCACCTCCTCGCGCACGGCCGCATCAGCCAGATCTCCGAGGGCGCCTACGGCGACGACATCGCCGTCGCGGTCCTCGGCGACGGCGACCGCTTCGGCGAGAACGCGCTCCTCGACGCCGACGCCACCTGGGACTACACGGCCACCGCCGAGACCTCGGGCACCCTGCTCACCCTCTCCCGTGCCGACTTCGCCGCGGTGATGGCGAACTCCCCGGCGCTGCAGGCCCACATCGAGGCGTTCAGCACCCTTCCCGAGCAGGCGCAGAACAAGCACGGCGAGAAGGAGATCGCCATGTCCGCCGGCCACGTCGGCGAGGCCGTGCTCCCCGGCGCCTTCGTGGACTACGAGCTCAAGCCCCGCGAGTACGAGCTCTCCGTCGCGCAGACCGTCCTCAAGATCCACACCCGTGTCGCCGACCTCTACAACGGCCCGCACAACCAGACGGAGGAGCAGCTCCGCCTGACCATCGAGGCCCTGCGCGAGCGCCAGGAGCACGAGCTCGTCAACAACCGCGAGTTCGGCCTCCTCCACAACGCCGACTTCAAGCAGCGCATCCAGACCCACTCCGGCCCGCCCACCCCGGACGACATGGACGAGCTGCTCAGCCGCCGCCGGGGCACCAAGCTCTTCCTCGCGCACCCGCGCACCATCGCCGCCATCGGGCGCGAGTTCAACGCCCGCGGTCTCTACCCGGACCACGTCGACCTCGGCGGCCAGTCCGTCCCGGCCTGGCGCGGCGTCCCGATCCTCCCCTGCAACAAGATCCCGATCACCAAGGAGCAGACCAGCTCCATCATCGCCATGCGCACCGGCGAGGAGAACCAGGGCGTCATCGGCCTCCGCCAGACCGGCATCCCGGAGGAGTTCGAGCCCGGCCTGTCGGTCCGCTTCATGGGCATCAGCGAGCAGGCGATCATGTCGTACCTGGTCACCACCTACTACTCCGCCGCCGTCCTCGTCCCCGACGCCCTCGGCGTGATGGAGAACGTGCAGATCGCCCGCCGCCGCGACTGACGGCCCCGTCCGTCCCGGCTCCGGGACGGAGCACCACCCCACCCAGCAAGGAGCTACGGATGCCCGAGCCCGGGCTCTCCCCCCTGCCGGCACACCTGCCCGCGGCGGCGGCCCGCCTCGGGGCCGACGTCCTCGCCCGGGCCCTCGCCGGCCCCGCCGCCGAGGCGCCCGCGCCGGAGGCCGCACCCCGCTGGATCCCCGGCGGACCCAGCGGACTCGGCACGTCCAGCGTCTCGTTCGCCCGTCCGGCACCGCCCCCGGTGCCGGACGGGCCGCCGGACCCGGCCGCCGCCCCCTCCGCCGCCCCGGCGGCGGAGGGCCGGCCCATCCCCGGCCTCTACTTCCACCCCGTCCCGGACCCCGACCCCGCCCGGGTGGACGAGGTCAGCCGCCGGATCAAGGACTGGGCCGTCGACGAGGTCCAGCTCTACCCGGAGGAGTGGGAGGGCCAGTTCGACGGCTTCTCCGTCGGGCGCTACATGGTGGCCTGCCACCCCGACGCCCCGACCGTCGACCACGTCATGCTCGCCACCCGGCTCATGGTCGCGGAGAACGCCGTCGACGACTGCTACTGCGAGGACCACGGCGGCTCGCCCATCGGCCTCGGCGGGCGCCTGCTCATGGCGCACACCGCGCTCGACCCCGTCCACACCACCCCGGAGTACGCCCCGGCGTGGGCGGAGTCGCTCGGCTCGGACGCCCCCCGGCGCGCCTACCGCTCCGCCATGGAGTACTTCACCGCGGCCGCCTCGCCCTCCCAGTCCGACCGCTACCGGCACGACATGGCCCGCCTCCACATGGGCTACCTCGCCGAAGCGGCCTGGGCCGAGACCGACCACATCCCCGAGGTGTGGGAGTACCTGGCGATGCGCCAGTTCAACAACTTCCGCCCCTGCCCCACCATCACCGACACCGTCGGCGGCTACGAACTCCCGGCGGACCTGCACGCCAGGCCGGAGATGCAGCGGGTCATCGCCCTCGCGGGCAACGCGACGACCATCGTCAACGACCTGTACTCCTACACCAAGGAACTCTCCAGCCCCGGCGTCCACCTCAACCTCCCGGTGGTGCTCGCCGAGCGCGAGAAGCTCTCCGAACGCGACGCGTACCTCAAGGCGATCGAGGTCCACAACGACCTCATGCACGCCTTCGAGGCCGCCGCCACAGAGGTGGCCGCCGCCTTCCCCGTCCCCACCGTGCTGCGCTTCCTCAAGGGCGTCGCCACCTGGGTCGACGGCAACCACTACTGGCACCAGACCAACACGTTCCGCTACAGCCTGCCCGACTTCTGGTAAGCACCTACCGGCAAGAAATGGATTTCCCTGTGACCACCGAGCTCACCGCCACCGACGCCTCCGCGACCATCCCCGGCCCGGCGACGCCCTACCAGGGCGACATCGCCCGCTACTGGAACGCCGAGGCCCGGCCCGTGAACCTGCGCCTCGGTGATGTGGACGGCCTCTACCACCACCACTACGGCATCGGCGCCGTCGACCACGCCTCCCTCGGCACCCCCGAGGACAGCGAGTACGAGAAGAAGCTGATCACCGAGCTCCACCGGCTGGAGTCCGCCCAGGCCGAGGTCCTCCTCGACCACCTCGGGCCGATCACCGCGGCCGACACCCTCGTCGACGCCGGCTGCGGCCGCGGCGGATCGAGCGTCATGGCCCACCAGCGCTTCGGCTGCAAGGTCGAGGGCGTCACCCTCTCCTCCACCCAGGCCGAGTTCGGCAACAGGCGCGCCCGCGAGCTGGGCATCGACAGCCACGTCCGCGCCCAGGTCTGCAACATGCTCGACACCCCGTTCGAGAAGGGCTCCATCGCCGCCTCCTGGAACAACGAGTCCAGCATGTACGTCGACCTCGACGACCTGATGGCCGAGCACTCCCGCTTCCTCAAGGTCGGCGGCCGGTACGTCACCATCACCGGCTGCTGGAACCCCAAGTACGGGCAGCCCTCCAAGTGGGTCTCCCAGATCAACGCCCACTTCGAGTGCAACATCCACTCGCGCCGCGAGTACCTGAAGGCGATGGCCGACAACCGCCTGGTGCCCCAGGCCGTCATCGACCTGACCCCCGACACGCTGCCCTACTGGGAGCTGCGCGCCACCTCGTCGCTGGTCACCGGCATCGAGGAGGCGTTCATCGAGTCGTACAAGGACGGCTCCTTCCAGTACGTGCTGATCGCCGCCGACCGCGTCTGATCCCCTGCGCGGCCGGTCACCGGGCCGGGCCCGTCCTCGCGACGGGCCCGGCCCTCAGCCGTTCGCCGACCGCGCCGCGTTCCAGCCGGCCAGCTCCGCGGGCCGGTCCGTGATCACCCCGTCCACGCCCAGCTCCGCCAGCGCCCGCCAGCGCGCCGGGGCGTTCACCGTCCACACGTTCACCGCCACCCCCGCCGCGTGCAGCTCCGCCACCGCGCCCGGCCGGGCGGCGAGCCCCTTGTCCGACACGTGGTACGAGGCCAGCCCCAGGTCGCGGGCGACCGCGACCGGATCCGCGTCGAGCCGGTCGCGCAGCAGCGCCCGCGGCAGCTCCGGCGCCAGCTCCCTGACGTACCCCAGCGACACCGCGTCGAAGCTCTGCACCAGCACCCGGTCCGCCATCCGCTGCCCGCGCACCTCCCGGACGATCCGCGCCACCTCCGCCTCGGAGTGCGGCCCCTTGATCTCCAGGAGCAGCCGGCCGCCCCGCTCCCGCAGGTCCGCCAGCTGCGCGGCGAGCGTCGGCACCCGGGCGCCCGCGAACGACGGGGCGAACCAGGAGCCCGCGTCCAGCGCGTCGATCCGCGCCGACGTCAGCGCGCGTACCTGCCCCGTGCCGTCGGTCGTCCGGTCCACGGTCGCGTCGTGGATCACGTACGGCACCCCGTCCCGGCTCGGCCGGACGTCGTTCTCGATCCACTCCACCCCCGCCCGACGTGCCACCTCGCCCGCGGCCAGCGTGTTCTCCGGCGCCGCCGAGGAGGCGCCCCGGTGGGCGAACACCGTCAGGGTGGCGGCGGCGGGGACGGCGGCGGGAGCCGCGGCGGGTTCGTGGGCGGGCGCACCGGGGGGTGCCGCGGCGGGCGCGGGGGCGGCCACGAGCAGCGCGGTCAGCGCGGCGGCGGCCAGCGCGGCGCGGCGGCGGAGGCGTACGGGAGTCACGGCCGGTGATCCTAACCCGCGGCCGCCCGTCCCGCCGCGACGCACCGGCGCGGAACCCTTCGGTGATTCGTCCGGGTCTGCGGCATCGTGGGAGCGCGCCCGGAGCCGTGCCATGGGGGACACCGGCCGGGCCGAGAGACAAGGGGAACGCCACCCATGGACCACGGGACACGTCCGAGACCCGTCGACGTGGAGCGGAACGACACGACCGACCGGCCGGGACGCGGCCGGGGCGTGCTCGAAGGGGCCTTCGCCCTCCTCGACGCGCTGCGCCGGTGCGGCGACGAGGCCGGCGTCACGGAGCTCGCCCTCGCCTGCGGGGTGCCCAAGGGCAGCGCGCACCGGCTGCTCGACCAGCTCGTCACCGTCGGCGCGGTGGAGCGGCGCGGCTCCCGCTACCGCGTCGGACCGCAGCTCTACCGCCTCGGGCAGGCATGGGAGCCGCACCCGGGGCTCCGGCTCGCCGCCCGGCTGCCGGTGCAGCGGCTGCGCGCCGCGACCGGCGCCAGCGTCGTCCTCGCCGTGCTCCGCGAGGACCAGGCCCTCGTCGTCGCCTCCGCCCCGGGCGAGCTGGAACCGCTGGTGCCGGTGCGGAACGGCACCGCGTTCCGGCTCGACACCGCCGCCGGATCCGCGCTGCGCGGACCGCGCCGGGGCGGGCCGGTCCTCGACCGGGAGGACGTGATGGACGGGGTGTGCTGCGCCGCCTTCCCCGTCCGGGGCCGGGACGGGCGGACCGTCGCCGCGCTCGCCGCGATGGTGCCGGCCGGGCGGCGGCTCGACGCGCTCGGCGAGGCCGTCGCCGGCGCCGGGGCCGCCCTCGGCCGCGCCCTGACCCGCGGCGTGCCGCACCGCTCGATCCCGCCGGCCGCGCTCGCCCCCCACCCTCTCCGGGATTCGTTCCGTTGAGCGGAACGCGCGGAGAACGGGGCGGGGGAGAGGCGGCACAGTAAGGGACGTGCCGGGGGAACGGCACGCAGGAGAACAGGAAAACGCACACCTTCGGGGGAGACACACCATGCGCAGGAACCGCGTCGCTCGCGCCGCCGCCACCGCCCTCCTCGGGCTCGGCAGCATCGCCGCCTTCGCCGGCACCGCCCAGGCCGAGCCGATCGACTACGTGCGGATCGAGCTCTACGAGCTCCACTGCCAGCAGAACAGCGAGGGCGACCACGACGAGGCGTACCTCAAGATCACCGACGCCAACGGCAACGCCGTCAAGGTCTGGCCGGGCAACGGCATCAGCTACCAGACGATGGGCTCCGGCTACGTCCGCTCCATGGCGGACGGCAACGGCAACGCCGCCCTCATCCTCGGCAAGGAGCAGGCGCGCACCCTGACCCTGTGGGACAAGGACACCTTCGGCGGCGACGACAAGCTCGGCTCCACCCTGGTCACCGGCAGCGAGGTCGGCGCCGAGACCCAGTGGCGGACCGTCGAGGGCTCCGGCGGCGTCTACGTCATCGGCTACCGGGTCGTCGACATCTGATCACGCGTCAAGAACGGCTGAGGGCCGTGCCGGTGACCCGGCACGGCCCTTCCTCACGTCACGGCTCAGACCGCGTCGGGCGCGTGCAGCACGCCCGAGCGGGCCACCCCGGAGTACCAGCGGGCGCTGGTCTTGGGGGTGCGCCGCAGGGTGTCGTAGTCGACGTGGACCATGCCGAACCGCTTCGCGTAGCCGTACGCCCACTCGAAGTTGTCCAGCAGCGACCACAGGTAGTAGCCCCGGACGTCGATGCCGTCGGCGATCGCCCGGTGCACCTCCGCCAGATGGGCGTGCACGTAGGCGGTGCGCTCCGGGTCGTGCACCCCGCCGTCCTCGCCGACGACGTCCTCGTACGCGGCCCCGTTCTCGCTGATCACCAGCGGCAGGCCCGGGTACGCCTCCGAGGTCCGGCGCAGCAGGTCGTACAGGCCGGTCGGGTCCACCGGCCAGCCCATCGCCGTCCGCTCGCCGGGCGCGCGGTGGAAGGCGACCGAGTCGGCGCCCGGCCACGGCGAGTGGGCGCTGTCGCCGTGCCCGTCGTCCTGCGGCTTCTCCTCGCCCTCCGCGACGTGCGCCACCAGGGTGGGCGCGTAGTAGTTGATGGCGAGGAAGTCCAGCGGCTGGTTCGCCGTCGCCGTGTCGCCGTCCTGCACGAAGGACCAGTCGGTGAGGTGCCGGGTGTCGGCGAGCAGGTCCTCCGGGTAGGCGCCCTCCAGCATCGGGCCCAGCCAGACCCGGTTGCCGACGGCGTCGATCCGGCGGGCCGCCTCCAGGTCCTCGGCGGAGGTGGTGCGCGGCCGCACCTCGTGCAGGTTGAGCGAGACCGCGATCTGCCGGTCCGCCGGCAGGGCGGCGCGCAGCGCCTGGACGGCGAGCCCGTGGCCCAGGTTGAGGTGGTGGGCGGCGCGCAGCGAGGCGACCGGGTCGGTGCGGCCGGGGGCGTGCACCCCGGAGCCGTAGCCGAGGAAGGCGGAGCACCAGGGCTCGTTGAGCGTCGTCCACCGCTTGACCCGGTCGCCGACGGCGTCCGCGACGATCCCGGCGTACTCGGCGAACCGCTCGGCCGTGGCGCGCTCGGGCCAGCCGCCGGCGTCCTCCAGCTCCTGCGGCAGGTCCCAGTGGTAGAGGGTGAGGGCGGGCTCGATGCCGGCGGCGAGCAGCTCGTCCACCAGCGCCCGGTAGAAGTCCAGGCCCTTCTGGACGGCGGGGCCCCGGCCGGTGGGCTGGACCCGCGACCAGGAGACGGAGAACCGGTAGGCGTTCAGGCCGAGTTCGGCCATGAGGGCGACGTCGTCGCGGAACCGGTGGTAGTGGTCGACGGCCACGTCGCCGGTGTGGCCCTCGAAGACCTTGCCGGGGGTGTGCGAGAAGGTGTCCCAGATGGACGGCGTGCGGCCGTCCTCGCGGGCCGCTCCCTCGATCTGGTAGGCGGCGGTGGCCGCGCCCCAGAGGAAGTCGGAGGGGAACTGGCGGACGGCGGTGAGCGGCCGGGTTTCGGACGCGGTCATAGGAGAGAGCTCCCAACGCGGGGTGAGGGACGGCCCGTTCGGATCCGGCGACTGCGGCGGACCCGGACGGGGCCGAGAGGGTTGCGGTACGGAGGAGGGGGCGGGCCGGTCAGCTCTTGACCGCGCCGGCCGTGATGCCGCCCACGATGTGCTTGCCCAGGAAGGCGAAGACCAGCAGCAGCGGCACGGTCGATATGAGCGCGCCGGTCAGCACGATCGCGTGGTCCACGGTGTGGTTGCCCGCGCCGAGTCCGGCGAGCGCGACCTGGAGGGTCGGGTTGCCGTCCGGGGTGAGCGCGATGAACGGCCAGAAGAAGTCGTTCCACGCCTGCACGAAGACGAGCATGCCGAGCACGGCCATGGCCGGCCGGGCCACCGGGAAGACGACGTGCCAGATGACGCGGAGGCTGTGCGCCCCGTCCATCCGGGCCGCCTCGACCAGTTCGACGGGCAGCGCCTCGACCAGGAACTGGCGCATGAAGAAGACACCGAAGGCCGCGACGAGCGAGGGCAGCACCACGGACTGGAGCTGGTCGAACCAGCCGAGGTCGGTGATGATCTGGTAGAGCGGGATGACGCTGAGCTGCGGGGGGATCGTCATGGTGGCGACCACCAGCGAGAGCAGCATGCCGCGGCCCTTGAAGGGCAGCTTGGCGAAGGCGAAGCCGGCGAGGGTGGAGAAGAGGACGGTCGAGGCGGCCACCAGGCTCGCCACGACGGTGGTGTTGATCAGCGCCTCGCCCATGTCGACCTGGTCCCAGGCGAAGCTGAGGTTGTCGAGGAGGCGGGAGCCGGGCAGCAGCGGCGCCGGGGCCTGGACCACCCGGTCGCCGGTGTGCGAGGCGGCGACCACGTTCCAGTACAGCGGGAAGAGCGAGACGATCGTGGCGGCGACCAGCAGGACGTAGGTGAGCGGTCCGGCGTGGTGCTGCCGGCCCGCCGTCTGGCGGAAGCGGCGGCGCGCCGGGCGCTCGCCGGGCGTCTTCGGCTCGACGGTCGGGGTGGTGTCGAGGGTGCGGGCCATGGTCAGTCCCCCAGCTTCTTGCGGTTGCGGCGGGAGACGAGCGCCTGGATGCCGCCG
The DNA here is from genome assembly GCF_039534915.1 of Streptomyces roseofulvus. Lineage (NCBI taxonomy): Bacteria > Bacillati > Actinomycetota > Actinomycetes > Kitasatosporales > Streptomycetaceae > Streptomyces > Streptomyces roseofulvus. The sequence goes on from NZ_BAAAWE010000001.1 coordinate 6,855,778, forward strand.
AGGAGCAGCAGGAGCGCCAGCATGACCCAGGCGATCGCCGAGGCGGAGCCCAGCGCGCCGGTGATCCATCCCTTTTCGTACATCAGGAGGCTCAGCGTCTGGAACTGGTGGCCGCTGCCGCCGCTGATGCCGACGCTGCCGCCGAAGAGCATCGGCTCGCCGAAGAGCTGGGTGGCGCCGATGGTGGAGACGATGATGGTGAAGAAGATCGTCGGCCGGATGGAGGGGATGGTGACGCTGATGAACTGGCGCCAGCGGGAGGCCCCGTCCAGCGAGGCGGCCTCGTAGAGGTCCTGCGGCACGGCCTGCATGGCGGCGAGGTAGATCAGCGCGTTGTAGCCGGTCCAGCGCCAGGTGACGATCACGGAGATCGCGATCTGCGCCGGCCACTTGGAGTTGTTCCAGTCGATCGGCCCGATCCCGACCCAGTCGAGGAGGGTGTTGATCATCCCGTAGTCGGTGTTGAAGAGCTGGGCGAAGACCAGCGTCGCCGCCGCGATCGAGGTGGCGTACGGGGCGAGGATCGCGACCCGGAAGAAGCCGCGGCCGCGGAGCTTGTAGTTCAGCAGGTGGGCGAGGCCGAGGGCCATCAGCAGCTGCGGGACGGTGGAGATGACGCCGATGGTGAAGGTGTTGAGCAGCGCGTTCCAGAAGAACTCGCTGGTGGCGAGGTCCGTGTAGTTCTCCAGGCCCTTCCACTCGGCGGTGCCGCCGAGCTCGACCCGGTTGAGCGAGAGGTAGCCGGTGTAGATCAGCGGGAAGAGGCCGAAGGCGGCGAAGGTGAGGAAGAAGGGGGCGATGAAGACGTACGGGATCGCCTTGACGTCCCAGCGGTAGAGGGTGCTGCGCCAGCCTCCGGGGCCGGAGCGGCGGCGCCGGCCGCGGGGGGCGGGCGGGGAGGGCGGTGCGGCGGGCGGCGGGGTGCCGCCCTGCTCCGCCCGTACGGAGGTGGCCACGGGTGGCGTCCTTCCAGGTCGATGCGTGCGGTGGTGCGGACGGTGCCGGCCCGCCGCCCGTCGCTGGCGGCGGGCCGGCACACGGTCCCCGCTACTGGTCGATCTTGTCCTCGACCAGCTTCTTGACGTTCTCCCACGCCTTGGCCGGGTCGGTGCCCCGCTGCTCGATGTCGAGGATGCCGTTGTCGGTGAGGAAGGTCTTCACCTGGCCGTCGTAGCGGCTGATCACGGCGGGCTGGATGCCGGCCGCCGCCGAGGAGAAGATCTTGCCGACGGGGGTGTCGCCGAAGTACGGCAGCTTGGCGTTCTGCACGGTGGACGAGAGGAGGGTGTCCTTGGTGGACGGGATGTTGCCGTTCACCGCGAAGACCTTGGCGTGCTGCTCGGGGGCGGTCAGCCAGGCGGCGAGCTCGGCGGCCTCCTTGGCGTGCTTGCTCGCCTTGGGCACGGCGAGGAAGGAGCCGCCCCAGTTGCCGGCGACCGGCGGCGCGGCGATGTCCCACTTGCCCTGGTTGGCGGGGCCGGCCTGGTCCTTGATGATGCCGGTCATCCAGGAGGGGCAGGCGACGGTGGCGAACTTGGAGTTCTTGAAGGCCGCGTTCCAGGTGCCCTTCTCGTCGAACTGGCGCAGCTTGGCGGTGAGTCCGCCCTCGGCCGCCTTCACGCCGAGCTCCCACGCCTTCTTCACGCCGGGGCTGTTCTCCCAGTCGAGCTGGCCGCTGGAGTTCGCGTACTGGACCGGGTCGCTGGAGAGCACCGCGTTGAAGAGGCCGCTCGCGGAGTCGTGGAAGGCGGTGCCGGCCGGCGCGTTCTTCTTGTACGTCTCGCCGACCGTGAGGAACTTCGACCAGTCGCCGTTCCACAGCTTGCCGACCTCTTCGCGGTCGGTGGGCAGCTTGGCCTTGCCGAAGAGCTCCTTGTTGTAGCAGACGGCCATCGGGCCGATGTCGGTGCCGAGGGCGATGACCTTGCCGTCGCCGGTGGTGGCCTGCTTGACCTTCCAGTCGAGGAACTTGGAGGTGTCGGCGCCGCCCTCCTTGCTCAGGTCGACCCACTTGGAGGCCATGCTCTCGCCGGTGGCCTCGGCGATGTAGCCGACCTCGATCGCCTGGATGTCGGCGACGCCGCTGTTCTGGGAGAGGCGCAGCTTCAGGGTGTCCCAGTACTTCTGACCGTCGGAGACGTTCGACTCCTCGATCTTGATGTTCGGGTGGAGCCGCTCGTACTCCGCGTAGAGCTTCGCGCCCGTCTTGTTGTCGTAGCCGAACGAGCCGAAGGTGCCGACCCGCAGCGTGATCTTGCCGGCGTCCTTCCCGGCCTCGTCGTCCGTGTCGCTTCCGCAACCGGTGAGCAGGACCGTGCCGGTCACCACTGCGGCGACCGCCGCGGCGGCCGTGCGACGACCACGTCTGCTGCTGGAAGTGCGCATTCCACTCTCCTCGTCCAAGGTGGTGCTCGTTGTGCGCCAAGAGGTCCGGCCGGCTGCTCGCGGCTCGGCGGGCCCTGGGACCTGATGCAGGCTGTGCCGACTCCCCTGATGGGAGCGCTCCCACGTCGTTGCCGGAAGGTTGCCGCCGGGGAGGTGGGGGTGTCAAGACATGAACGCGGATTCGTTACCGGAAGGTGTTCGGCGGGTTTCGGGGCGCCAGGACGCGGGTCTTCACGTCATCTCCTGAACGCGCGCGTGGCGCGGCGGGAGGGCGGTGCTCTAGGGTGGGAGCGCTCCCATCCCGGTGGGGCCCCCGCGGGCCCCTTTCCACCTGCACGGCCGCTCCGCCCGCCGGAGGGTCCGCCCAGCCGAGGCCCTGGTGAGCGGCGCGATGTCCGACGAGGGGAGTACGGCGACGGTGAACGGACGGCAGAACAGCAGACCCACCCTGGAGCAGGTCGCGGCCCGTGCCGGGGTCGGCCGGGGCACCGTCTCGCGGGTCATCAACGGCTCCCCGCGCGTGAGCGAGCAGACCCGCGCCGCCGTGGCGCGGGCCGTCGCCGAGCTCGGCTACGTACCCAACCAGGCCGCCCGCGCGCTCGCCGGCAGCCGCACGGACGCCGTCGCCCTCGTCATCCCGGAGGCCGAGGCGCGGCTCTTCGCCGAGCCCTACTTCCTCGACCTCATCCGCGGCGTCAGCGCCGAACTGGCCGAGGCCGACAAGCAACTGCTGCTCACCCTGGTCCGCAGCGAGCAGGAGCGCCAGCGCTTCGAGCAGTACCTGGCCGCCCAGCGCGTCGACGGCGTCCTCCTCGCCTCCGTGCACGGCGACGACCCGCTGCCCGACCGCATCCGCGAACTCGGCATCCCGGTCGTCATGAACGGGCGCCGCTCCGAGGCCGAGCCCGTCCCCTACGTCGACTCCGACAACATCGGCGCCGGCCGCGCCGCCGTCGCCCACCTGGTGGGCCGCGGCAGGCGGCGCATCGCCACCGTCACCGGCCCGCTGGACATGTACGTCGCCCGGGCCCGTCTCGGCGGCTACCGCGCCGGCCTCGCCGAGGCGGGCCACGCGCCCGACGAGGGCCTGGTCGCGCCCGGCGACTTCACCGAGGCGGGCGGCCGCGCGGCCATGCGCGAACTCCTCGCCCGCCGCCCGGACCTGGACGCCGTCTTCGTCGCCTCCGACGTGATGGCCGCCGGCGCCCGCGGCGCCCTGCGCGAGGCGGGCCGCCGCATCCCCGAGGACGTGGCCCTCGTCGGCGTCGACGACTCCCCGGTGGCCCGCCTGATGGACCCGCCGCTGACGAGCGTCCGGCAGCCGACGGAGCGCATGGGCCGCACGATGGCCCGGATGCTCCTCCACGCCGTCGCGGGCTCGCCGGAGGACCCGCGCCGGGTCTTCCCGACGGAGCTGGTGGTCCGGGGGTCCTGCTGAGCCCCGGGGGCGCACGCCCCGGCTCCCCGGACGAGGGAACGGCCGGACGGGACCGTGGGGGTCCCGTCCGGCCGTCTCGTGGACGCTCCGGCCCCGCGCCCGGTCCGCCGGATCCGGGCGCGGGGCGGAGGGGTCACAGCGCCGGGTGCGCGTTCCTCATGAGCTCCTGGAACTGGGCGGAGAACCACTTGCCCGCGAGCGGCGCGTCGGGAAGGGCGCCGGACATGCTGTTGCCGTTACGGACGTTGCCCGTGTAGGTCGGGTCGCACATGCGGTCGAAGCCCTTGCCCTCGTCGTTCGGGATCTCCTTCGACGCGCCGTCGGACTCGCCCGGGGGCTTCATCCAGACGTACGCGTCGATGCCGGCGGCCGGGGCCGCCTGGGGACGCTCGCCGAGGCCCGCCCCGGACTGGTTGCACCAGTTGCCGGGGTTGATGCGCCGGTCGAAGCGGCCGCCGTTGACGTAGGTGTCGACGCTGGTGAGGGCGCCCGGACCGGTGGGCCGGGCGGTGCCGCCCCAGCCGTTCCGGGAGGTGTCGATCAGCATGCCGATCTTGCTGTCGAAGCCGATCGAGACCAGCTTGTCGCGCATCGCCTGGGCGTAGGAGAGCTCGTCGACGTACTGGTTCCAGTCGATCCACTTCGACGTGCGCACGGAGGTGCCGTTGACGCTGTCGGTGACCTTGAAGTGGTCCTCCTTCAGCGCGCTGTAGTTGGCGGTGTTCACGATGAAGCCGTGGACGTTGGCGACGGTCGAGCCCTCGGCGGTCGCGGCCGTCTTGAACAGCTCCGCGGAGGGTCCGAAGTTGGAGTCCCAGCCGAGCCAGCCGTGGTGGCCCGCGTCGACGTAGTTGTAGACGTTCGGGATCGCGCCGAGCTTGTTGAGCGCGTAGCCGACGCCCTTGATGTAGTTGCCGTTCTCCTTCATGACGTTGCAGTTGGCGGTCTCGGTCGGACGGCCGGCCACGTTCGTCACGAGGTTGGGGAGGGAGTCGATCTCGACGGTGGTGACGATCCGCAGGCCCGCGTACTTCGGGTCCGAGAGGATCGCCGCGATCGGGTCGATGTACTCGGTCTTGTAGCGGTCGATCTCCGTGGGGCCCAGCTCGCCGTTGGAGGCGAGCGCGGCGCAGTCGCGGCCGGGCAGGTTGTAGATCACGAACTGGACGACCAGCTCGCCGGAGCCCTTCTGGCGGAGGGCCTCGTCGAGGTGGGCGCGCAGGCCCATGCCGCCGTTGACGCCGTTGATCGCGGCGGTGCGGTCCAGCCAGACGCCGGTGGGCTGGTTCGAGATCCTGCTGCCGCCCGGTTCGGCGGCGGCGTTCGCGGACCACTCGGGGTTCACGTACACCTTGGCGCCGGCGTACGGGTTGTCCGCCTTCTGGCCGGGCGGGGTGGTCGGCGGCGTCGTGGGCGGGGTCGTCGGGGGCGTGGTCGGCGGGTCCGTCGGCTGCGTGGTGGTGTTGCAGGTGACGCCGTTGAGCTTGAAGGTCGTCGGTACGGCGTTGGTCCCGCTGTAGGAGCCGTTGAAGCCGAAGGACGTCGAACCGCCGGTCGCGAGCGTGCCGTTGTAGGACATGCTCTTGGCGGTGACGGCGGCGCCGGACTGGGTGATGGTGGCGTTCCAGCCCTGGGTGACCTGCTGGTTGCCGCCGTAGCTCCACTCCAGCGTCCAGGAGGTCACCGGGTCGCCGGTGTTGGTGACCGCGACGTTGGCGCCGAAGCCGGTGTTCCACTGGTTGGTGATGGTGTAGTCGACCTTGCAGCCGGGGGTCGCGGCGCCGGCGGTGGCGCCGAAGACCGTGGCGGTGGCCCCGGTCGCGGTGACGAGGCCGAGGGCCGCCAGAAGGGCGGTACGGCTGGTGCGGCTCATGGGGGTGGGGGTTCCTTTCGGGGTGGTGTGCGGGTGGTGTGCGGGAGGGACGGGACGGGCGGACCTCACGGGTTCACCGCGCGCAGGTGGTCGCGCAGCCCGATGCCGAACGCGGTGGGTGTGCCGTCGTACGAACTGATCAGCGCGGGACCGGAGTTGCAGTTCCAGGTGTTCCAGGTCCAGCCCAGGTACGAGAGCCCGCGGTCGTCGAACCACTTCATGACGCGGTCGATGAACGCGTGTCCGCAGGTGTTCTCGCCGATCTCGCCGGCCAGCAGGGGTACCTGCGCGGCGACGGGGGCGAGGGTGTCGTTCCAGCACGTCTCGGTGGAGCAGGTGTTGAAGTTGTAGACGTGCCAGGCGGCGGCCAGATTCGCCGCCGGATCCGTGGGGCGGTACGTCAGCCACTGGCTGAGGTCGTTGGAGTACGCGAGGCCCGGGACGAGGATCAGGTTCTTCGCCCCCGTGGCGCGGACCGCGTCCACCAGGTCCTGCATGCCGGCGACCTCGTACCCGATGCCGGGGCAGGTGCCGCCGTCGCGCCAGCAGGTCCACGCCTGGGTCGCGGTGGCGGTCGCCCGGTCCGGATAGGGCTCGTTGAAGAGGTCGAAGACGACCCGCTTGTCGTGCTTGAACGTGTCGGCCACCGAGGTCCAGAACGCCGGGGTGTACCGGGCGTTGGGCATCGGCTTCTGGCACGAGGCGTGCACGTCGGCGCAGCCGGCGGAGTTGCCGGTGTACTGGCCGTGGCTCCAGTGCAGTTCGACCACCGGGGTCATGCCGTGGGCGAGGACCTTGGCGACCAGGTCCTTGACGGCGCCGACGTAGGGGGCGCCCCGGTACTCGGGCTTGATGTTGTCCAGGCCGAGCCAGCACTCCTCGTTCAGGGGGATGCGGACCGTGTTGGCCTTCCAGTCGGCGATCGCCTTCACGGAGGCGTCGTCGACCGGACCGTCCCAGATGCCGTAGCCCTGGACGCACATGAACTCGCCGCCGGAGCGGTTGACGCCGAGCAGCCGGCGGACCGCGCCGTTCTGGTCGGTGAACGTGTTGCCGGTGACGGACAGTTCGGGCGCGCCGGTGACGGGGGTCGGCGGCTGCGAGGTGGGCGGGGTGGTGGGTGGCGTGGTCGGGGGAGTGGTCGTCGGCGGGGTGGTCGGCCCGTCGACGTCGCAGGCCACTCCGCCGAGCGTGAACGCGGCCGGGGCGGTGTTGGCCCCCGTCCACGACGCGATGAACCCCGTCGTCACCTTCGCGCCGGTGCCGAGCTGGGCGTTCCAGCTCTCGTTGGCGACGGTGACGGCGGCGCCGGACTGGGTCCACTTGCCGCCCCAGCCCTGGCTGACCTGCTGGCCGGCCGGGAAGGAGAAGCCGAGGCTCCAGCCGTTCAGCGCGGTGCTGTGGTTGGTGACGGTGAGCGCACCCTGGAAGCCGCCGGTCCACTGGTTGGTGACCGAGTACTCCACGGTGCAGACGGGTGCGGCCGCGGCTCCTGAGGCCGTACCCACGACGGCGAGCGCGGTGCTCGCCGCCATGACCGCTGCTCCTGCGAGCAGCGCGGTGAGACGTGGGGGATGTCGCATGAGCGAGTCCTCGCAGCGAGGGCACGCCCCCTACGGCGTGCCGACTGGATGGAATCGCTCCCACTGGTCGGGCAGACCGTAGCGTCAACAGCGGCCAAGCAAAAGAGGAGTTGAGGAAATTCCTCGTGTCCTGCCTTCGACTCTTCACGCATCTTGACGTGGTTGCGTCACGCTTGCACAGTGGGAGCGCTCCCACTGGTTCAGGGCTTGTTCCCCCTGCCCGCGCAGGGCCTGCTTCCAAGCCCGCCCCCGCACCATCGAGCACCGCCCCGCACTCCCCGTACGGCCCGCTCAAGGCACCACCCGACCTCCCGAGCCGCGAGGAGATCCACCCGCATGCCACGCATCAGAAAACGCCCCCGCAGGCATCTGACCGCCCTGACGGCCGCGCTCTCGCTCCCCCTCGGCCTGCTGGCCGCCGGAGCCGGGGCCGGCACCGCGCAGGCCGCCGCCGTGCAGTGCAGCGTCGACTACAAGACCAACGACTGGGGTTCGGGCTTCACCGCCGAACTCACCCTGACCAACCGGGGCTCCGAGGCCCTGAACGGCTGGACGCTCACCTACTCCTACGCCGGCGACCAGAAGCTCGCCAACGGCTGGAACGGCGTCTGGTCCCAGTCCGGCAAGAACGTGACGGTCACCAACGCCGGCTGGAACGGCACCGTCGCCGCCGGCGCGGCCGTCACCGCCGGCGGCCAGTTCACCTACACGGGCACCAACGCCGCACCCACGAACTTCGCCGTCAACGGCACCCCGTGCACCGGCGCCCACCAGCCGCCGGTCGCCGTCCTCACCAGCCCCGCCGCCGGCGCCGTCTACACCGAGGGCACCGCCGTCCCGCTCGCCGCCACCGCCGCCGCGGCCGACGGCGCCACCGTGGACAAGGTCGAGTTCTACAGCGACACGACCCTGCTCGGCACCGACACCACCGCGCCGTTCACCCACAGCGCCGCCGGTCTCGCCGCCGGTGCCCACTCCCTCTACGCCAAGGCGTACGACAGCCAGGGCGCCTCCGCCGAGTCCGCGCCGGTCGGCATCACGGTGGCCGCCGGCGCCGCGCTGGTCGCCACGCCGGGCCAGTTGGCCGTCCGCCAGGGCGCCACCGGCACCTTCGACCTCAAGCTCTCCACGGCCCCGACGGCGAACGTCACGGTCACGGTGGCCCGCACCTCGGGCAACACGAACCTCACCGCCTCCCCGGCCACCCTCACCTTCACCCCGGCCAACTGGAACACCGCCCAGAAGGTGACCGTCACCGCGGGCACCACCGGCACCGGCGTCGCCGTCTTCGCCGCGACCGCCCCCGGCCACGCCAAGGCCGAGGTCCAGGTCACGCAGCTGGCCGCGAACTCCACGTACGACGCCCGCTTCCTCGACCTGTACGGGAAGATCACCAACCCGGCCAACGGCTACTTCTCGCCCGAGGGCATCCCGTACCACTCCGTCGAGACCCTGATCGTCGAGGCCCCCGACCACGGGCACGAGACGACCTCGGAGGCGTACAGCTACCTCATCTGGCTCCAGGCCATGTACGGCAAGATCACCGGCGACTGGACCAAGTTCAACGGCGCGTGGGACACCATGGAGAAGTTCATGATCCCGACCCACGCCGACCAGCCCACGAACTCCAGTTACAACGCCTCGAAGCCGGCCACGTACGCACCCGAGTGGGACCTCCCCTCGCAGTACCCGGCCCGCCTCGACTCCGGCGTCAGCGCCGGCGCCGACCCGATCGCGGCCGAGCTGAAGAGCGCCTACGGCACCGACGACATCTACGGGATGCACTGGATCCAGGACGTCGACAACGTCTACGGGTTCGGCAACGAGCCGGGCAAGTGCTCCGCGGGTCCGACGGCGACCGGCCCCTCGTACATCAACACCTTCCAGCGCGGCCCGCAGGAGTCCGTCTGGGAGACCGTCACCCACCCGACCTGCGACAACTTCTCCTACGGCGGCAAGAACGGCTACCTGGACATCTTCACCGGGGACGCGTCCTACGCCAAGCAGTGGAAGTACACCAACGCCCCGGACGCCGACGCCCGCGCCATCCAGGCCGCCTACTGGGCCGACCTCTGGGCCAAGGAGCAGGGCAAGGGCGCCCAGGTCGCCACGACCGTCGGCAAGGCCGCCAAGATGGGCGACTACCTGCGGTACGCCATGTTCGACAAGTACTTCAAGAAGATCGGCGACTGCGTCGGCCCGACCGCCTGCCCGGCCGGCACCGGCAAGAACAGCTCCCACTACCTGCTGTCCTGGTACTACGCCTGGGGCGGCGCCGTCGACACCTCGGCCGGCTGGTCGTGGCGGATCGGCTCCAGCCACAACCACAGCGGCTACCAGAACCCGCTCGCGGCCCACGCCCTCAGCTCCTACGCCCCGCTGAAGCCGAAGTCGGCCACGGGACAGGCGGACTGGGCGACCAGCCTCGACCGGCAGCTGGAGTTCTACCGCTGGCTCCAGTCCTCCGAGGGCGCCATCGCCGGCGGTGCCACCAACAGCTGGCAGGGCCGGTACGCCACTCCGCCGGCCGGCACCCCGACCTTCTACGGCATGTTCTACGACGAGAAGCCCGTCTACCACGACCCGGCGTCGAACCAGTGGTTCGGCTTCCAGGCGTGGTCGATGGAGCGGGTCGCGGAGTACTACCAGCAGACCGGCGACGCCGAGGCGAAGACCGTCCTCGACAAGTGGGTCTCGTGGGCGCTCTCGGAGACCACGGTCAACCCCGACGGCACCTACCGCATCCCGTCCACGCTCCAGTGGTCCGGCGCCCCGGACACCTGGAACGCGGCGAACCCCGGCGCCAACAACGGCCTGCACGTCACCGTCGCCGACTACACGAACGACGTCGGTGTCGCCGCCGCCTACGCCAAGACCCTGACCTACTACGCGGCCAAGTCCGGCCACGCGGAGGCCAAGCGGGTCGCCAAGGCCCTCCTCGACGGCATGTGGGACCACCACCAGGACCCGCTGGGCATCGCCGTGGCGGAGACCCGCGCCGACTACAACCGCTTCGACGACCCGGTCTACGTGCCGACCGGCTGGTCCGGCGTGATGCCGAACGGCGACGCGGTGAACTCCACCTCCACCTTCGCCTCGATCCGCTCCTTCTACCAGGACGACCCGGCCTGGCCGAAGATCGAGGCGTACCTGGCGGGCGGCGCCGCCCCCGTCTTCACCTACCACCGGTTCTGGGCCCAGGCGGACATCGCCCTGGCCATGGGCTCGTACGCGGAGCTGCTCGAATAACAGCCCGCCCCGCGAGAGCGGGCTCCGCGTACGACGAGGCCGGGCGGCCCCCGAAAGGGGTCCGCCCGGCCTTCGGGCGTCGGGGCAGGTGATCCATTGACGCCCGGGTGCTCCGCTCCTACGTTCTCGTCCGGACATACGACCGTTGGTCGAAATACCGAACGAGATCGAGAGGGATCCGCGTGTCACTTCCCGAGCACACCGCCCGCTTCACCCTCGACCCCGACTTCACCGTCGGTCCCGTCGACCCCCGCCTCTTCGGCTCGTTCGTCGAGCACCTGGGGCGCTGCGTCTACACCGGCGTGTACGAGCCCGGCCACCCCGCCGCCGACGCCGAGGGCCTGCGCACCGACGTCCTCGACCTCGTCCGCGAGCTCGGCGTCACCGCCGTGCGCTACCCGGGCGGGAACTTCGTCTCCGGCTACCGGTGGGAGGACGGCGTCGGCCCCGTCGCCGACCGCCCGCGCCGGCTCGACCCCGCCTGGCGGACCACCGAGTCCAACCGCTTCGGCCTGAGCGAGTTCATGGGCTTCCTGCGCAAGATCGGCCCGCAGGCCGAGCCGATGATGGCCGTGAACCTCGGCACCCGCGGCATCACCGAGGCGATGGAGCTCGTCGAGTACGCCAACCACCCCGGCGGCACCGCCCTCTCCGACCTGCGGGTGGCCCACGGCGACAAGGAGCCGTTCGGCATCCGGCTGTGGTGCCTCGGCAACGAGATGGACGGCACCTGGCAGACCGGCCAGAAGACCGCCGAGGAGTACGGCCGGCTCGCGGCCCAGACCGCCCGGGCCCTGCGCCAGATCGACCCGGGCCTCGAACTCGTCGCCTGCGGCAGCTCCGCCCGCGACCTGCCCACCTTCGCGGCCTGGGAGGCGACCGTGCTGGCGGAGACGTACGAGGTCGTGGACCACGTCTCGCTGCACGCCTACTACGAGGAGGTCGACGGCGACCGCGACTCGTTCCTCGCCTCCGCCGTCCACATGGAGGCGTTCATCGAGGAGGTCGTCGCCACCTGCGACCACGTGGCGGCCCGGCTGAAGTCCGGGAAGCGGCTCACGCTCTCCTTCGACGAGTGGAACGTCTGGTACCAGCGCCGCCCCAACCCGCACCCCTTCGAGGACTGGCAGGAGGCGCCCCGGCTTCTGGAGGACGTCTACACGGTCACCGACGCGGTCGTCCTCGGCTCGCTCCTCATCACGCTGCTGCGGCACGCCGACCGGATCGCGGTGGCCTGCCTCGCCCAGCTCGTGAACGTGATCGCGCCGATCATGACCGAACCCGGCGGGCCCGCCTGGCGGCAGACGACCTTCTTCCCCTTCGCGCAGGCCGCGCGGCACGGCCGGGGGACCGTCCTCGACGTGCGGCCGGTCTCGCCCGCGTACCGCACCGAGAAGTACGGCGAGGTGCCGTTGCTGCACGCGACGGCGGTGCGCGCCGAGGACGGGAGCGTCACCGTCTTCGCGGTCAACCGCGACCGGGAGAGGTCGCTTCCGCTGGAAGTCGCCCTGCGGGGATGCGGGTTGACGAGGGTGGTGGGGCACAGCGCGCTCGCCGACGCCGACCCGGAGGCGCGCAACACCCTGGCCGAACCGGAGCGGGTGGTGCCCCACGAGGTGGCCGGGGCGGAGCTCTCGGACGGGGTGCTGAAGGCCGTCCTGGAGCCGCTGTCGTGGAACGTCGTACGGCTGGCCTGATCCGCTGCTTTGAATCCTTTCATCAGAGGGGAGCGTGCGCCGGGTTTGAAGCGCTTCGAAAGATCCTGTCCGAAGCGTTGACGTGACTGACGGGCAACCCTACGGTGACCCAGCAAGCGCTTTCCTGAAACGTTCTAATCACGCGCGGGAGGACGAACTGTGCGTACTCATGGCACTGTCGACCGTCGGAGTCTGCTGAAGATCACGGGTGGCTCGGTGGCGGCACTCGGCCTGACCGCGGCGGGCTGCGGCGGCGGCTCCGGCTCGGCCGGCGACGGAACCGTCACCATCCGGTACACCTGGTGGGGCTCCGACGACCGCGCCAAGCGGATCAACCGGTCGATCGCCCTCTTCGAGAAGAAGTTCCCGAAGATCAAGGTGAAGACCGACTTCCAGCCGTACGCCGACTTCTGGAAGAAGTTCAACACCCAGGCGTCCGGCGGCAACACGCCCGACGTCTTCCAGAACGCCATCGGCTTCCTGCGCAAGTACGACGCCAAGAACGTCCTCCTCGACCTGCGCGAGCAGGTCGAGGCCGGGCACCTCCGCATGGAGGGCTTCCGGGCCGGCCTGGAGAAGTTCGGCGAGGTCGACGGCAAGCTCCTCGGCGTGCCCGTCGGCTCCAACTCGATGGCCCTCGTCATCGACCGGGCCGTCTTCGAGAAGGCCAGGGTCGCCCCGCAGCCCGGCTGGACCTGGGACCAGTACCACGACGCCCTCGCGAAGATCCGGGAGACGGCCGGCCGGGCCGGCGACGCCGGCCCCTACGGGATCATGTACCTGTACGACATGTACCTGCGCCAGCAGGGCAAGGCCTTCTTCACCGCCTCCGGCCTCGGCTTCACCGAGGCCGACCTCACGGACTGGTGGACCAAGGCCGCCGCCCGGGTGCAGTCCGGCGTCTACGCCGACCCGAAGAAGACCATCCAGGCCAAGCCCAAGTCCGCGGTGACCGCCGAACTCGCCGGCGCCGAGTTCACCTGGGACAACTTCGCCGTCCGCTACACCGCCGAGGGCAAGAGCCGGTACGGCCTCGCCCCCATCCCCACCACCGACGGCAAGCGCACCGGACAGTACCTCGGCTCGCTGATGCTCAGCGCCTCCAAGCGCACCAAGCACCCCAAGGAGGTCGCCCAGTTCATCGACTTCATGGTCCACGACCCCGAGGTCGGCACGATCATGGGCTACGACCGGGGCGTCCCCGCGACCGAGGCGCAGAACGCCGCCTACGTGCCCGCCGACGAGGTCGGCAAGCAGATCGCCGCCTACGAGAAGCAGCTCGTCGAGTCCCGCGTCCTGGAGCCGATCACCCCGCACCCGGCCGGCGCCGACGTCTGCGAGGCCGCCTTCCTGCGCCTCTCCGAGGAGATGTCCCTGGGCACCCGGACCGTCGCCGACGCGGTGAAGCAGTACTTCGCCGAGGCGAAGACGGCCCTCGGCTCCTGATGGACCCCGCCGTGACCACCGCACCGAAGCCCGCCGCCCCGGAGTCCCCGGCCGCGGCCCCGCCGGGCCGGGGGGCCGCAGCCGCGGTCCCCGCCCCGCGCGGACGGCGCCCCCGGCGGCCGGGTGCCGCGCCCCGCTCCCGCACCGCCCGCGACAACCTCGCCGGCTACCTCTTCATGTCCCCCTGGATCACCGGCTTCCTGCTGCTGACCGCGGGCCCCATGGCCGTCTCGCTCTACTTCGCCTTCACGGACTACAACCTCTTCGACGCCCCCCGCTGGATCGGCCTCGACAACTTCACCGAGATGTTCGGCGACCCCCGCTGGCGCACCTCCGTCGAGGTCACCGGCTGGTACGTGCTCGTCGGCACCCCGCTGAAACTGGCCGCCGCCCTCGGCGTCGCCGTGCTCCTCAACCAGAGCCGGCGCGGCCAGGGCTTCTACCGGGCCGCCTTCTACGCCCCCTCGCTCATCGGCGCCAGCGTCTCCATCGCCATCGTGTGGCGCGCCCTCTTCGCCGACGACGCGCCCGTCGACCGGGCACAGCGGCTGCTGGGCTTCGACCCGGGCGGCTGGATCGGCGACCCCGACAAGATCATCTACGCGCTGGTGGCGCTCACCGTCTGGCAGTTCGGCGCCCCCATGGTCATCTTCCTCGCCGGGCTCAAGCAGGTGCCCCGCGAGCTGTACGAGGCCGCGCAGATGGACGGCGCGGGACCGTGGCGCCGGTTCTGGAACATCACCCTGCCGATGATCTCCCCGGTGCTCTTCTTCAACGTGCTCCTGGAGACGATCCACTCCTTCCAGATCTTCGGCTCCGCCTACATCATCGGCAGCCAGGGCAACGCCTGCGGCCCGGCCGACGGCACCCTCGTCTACACCTGCTACCTCTACGTCCAGGGCTTCGAGAACAGCCGGATGGGGCTCGCCTCCGCGATGGCCTGGATGCTGCTGCTCGCCGTCGGCCTGGTCACGGCGGTCCTGTTCTGGTCCCAGCGGCGCTGGGTGCACTACGAGGAGGGAGGCCGATGAGCCTCGTCCGCACCGGCGCGCGGCGGTGGAACGCCGGCGCCGCCGCCTGGCACCTCGGCTCCCTCGCCGTGCTCGCGGTGGTTCTCTACCCGGTCTTCTGGGTGATCGGCGGCTCGTTCAAGCCGAACGACGAGATCGTCGGCAGCCTGAACGTCATCCCGACCGACCCCATCACCGACAACTACCGGCGGCTCGCCGACGGCATCGCCGACATCCCCATCTCCACCTTCTTCTCCAACTCGCTCTTCCTCGCGGTCGCTTCGGTCGTCGGCGTGCTGGTCTCCAGCTCGCTCGCCGCGTACGCCTTCGCCAAGATCGGCTTCGCCGGCCGCAACCTGCTCTTCACGCTGATGATCGGCACCCTGCTGCTGCCGTACCACGTGCTCCTCATCCCGCAGTACGTGCTCTTCCAGAAGCTCGAACTGATCAACACCTACACGCCGTTGCTGCTCGGCAAGTACCTCGCCACCGACGCCTTCTTCGTCTTCCTGATGGTGCAGTTCATGCGCGGGCTCCCCAAGGAGCTGGACGAGGCGGCGCGGCTCGACGGGTGCGGGCACCTGCGGACGTACTGGTCGATCGTGCTGCCGCTGTGCCGGCCCGCCCTCATCACCAGCGCGATCTTCACCTTCATCAACGCCTGGAACGACTTCCTGGGCCCGCTGATCTACCTCAACGAACCCGAGAAGTACACGGTGTCGCTCGGCCTGAAGATGTTCGTCGACCAGGACGGCGTCGCCAACTACGGCGGCATGATCGCGATGTCGCTGGTGGCGCTGCTGCCGGTGGTCGCCTTCTTCCTCGCCTTCCAGCGGTACCTGATCGACGGCATGGCCACCTCGGGGCTCAAGTGACCGCCGCCGAAGCCCCGGTGCGCGGCGCGCGCTTCTTCGCCCGCTTCGCGGTGTTCGCCGAGTGCCTGCTGACGGGCGTGTGGATCGCCGTCGCCGCGCTCCCGCTCGTCACGCTGCCGGCGGCGTTCGCCGCCGGCGCCGGGCACCTGCGGCGCACCGTCGGGGACGAGGAGACCGGGCCGCGGGCCTTCGCCGCGGAGGTGCGCGCCGCGCTCCGGGGCGGCGGGTGGGCGGTGGGCCTCGGCTGGTGGGCCGTGCTCGCGCTGGTCTGGGCCGACCTCGCGCTCGTACGGGCGCTGCCGGTGCCCGGCGGGCGCGCGGCCGGGGCCGTCGCGATCCTCGCGGCGCTCTGGGCGACCGTCGCCGTCCTCCGGGCGGCCACCGCCTGGCGGCCCGGGGCGACCTGGCGGACCCTGCTCCCGGCCGCCGGGCGCCGCTCCCTGCGCGATCCGGCCGGCTCGCTGCTCGTCGTCTGCGGCCTGGCGGTCGTCGCCGCCTCCGGCTGGCTCTCCGCCCCCCTCTCCCTGCCCGCCCTGGGCCTCCTGACCGCCGGCACCCTCGCCACGGAACGCCGCGCGGCCACCCTCCCGGGGAGCTGACCGCCCCCGCGTCCCCGGGCCCCGGTCCACCGACCGCCCGACCGCCGGCGCCGAACCCGGTCCGGTCGGGCGCGTGCCCGGGGCCCGGCCGTCACCTTCGTACCCCCACGCCTTCCCCCTCCCTCGGGTGTGCCGATCGGTGTGCCCTCGAAAGGAGCTTCCGTGTCTTCGATACCTCGTCGTTCTCTGCTCAGGGCGGCCGCCGTCGCCGGTGCCGCCGCGCAGTTCAGCTGGGTGCTCGGGCGGAGCGAGGCGCAGGCCGCCCCTGTCGCCGAGGTGGCCGCCGAGGAGCGGCCCGCGACCCTCACATGGCTGGAGCCGGGCGGCCTCGGCGCCGCCGGCGGGTCCACCTTCGGCGTCGCCTGGCCCAAGGGCGTCCACGCCGGTGACACGGCGTTCGCGCTCACCACCGCGGACGGCGCCCCCGTCCCCGTGCAGACCTGGACGACCGCCCGCTGGCCCGACGGCTCGCTGAAGTGGACGGCCCACGCCGTCGGCCCCGAGGCGGCCGGCGCCGACCGCTTCTCGCTCGCGCCCGGCACGCCCGTCGCGGGCGCGAAGACCGTGACGGTCGTGGAGACCGACCGCAGGATCACCGTCGACACCGGTGTCGTGACGGCCGTGCTGGGGAAGGACGGCCGCAAGCTCGTCGAGTCCCTGACCCGCGACGGCGTGAGGATCGCCGGCGACGGGCGGCTCGTGCTGCTGCGCCAGGGCGACCTCGACGACGGCGACCAGGGCAACGCCAGGTGGGAGCGGTTCGACGGCGAGATCTCCCGCGCCGTCGTCGAACAGTCCGGCCCCGTCAGGGCCGTCGTCCGCGTCGACGGCAAGCACCGCAAGGGCAACCGCAGTTGGCTGCCCTTCTCGATCCGGCTGTACTTCCACGCCGGCTCCGAGGCCCTGCGCATGGTCCACACGATCACCTACGACGGCGACCAGAACAAGGACTTCGTCCGCGGCCTCGGCGTCCGCTTCACCGTCCCGATGCGCGACGCCTGCTACGACCGGCACATCCGCCTCGCGGGCGAGGACGCCGGCTTCCTCACCGAGGCCGTGCAGGGCATCACCGGCCTGCGCCGCGACCCCGGCGCCGCCGTCCGCGCGGCACAGGTCAAGGGGGAGAAGCTGCCCGACCCGGCCACCTGGGACCAGCGCGTCACCAGCCGGCTGCGGTACATCCCCACGTGGGGCGACTACACCCTCGCGCAGCTCACCGCGGACGGCTTCGGCATCCGCAAGCGCACCAAGGCCGGCCACGGCTGGATCCCGGCCGGCGGCGGCCGCCGCGCGAGCGGCTTCGGCTACGTCGGCGGCGCGAGCGGCGGACTCTCCTTCGGCCTGCGGGACTTCTGGCAGAAGCACCCCGCCCAGCTCGACATCCGGGGCGCCGCCGGCGACGAGGCCGAGGTGACCCTCTGGCTCTGGTCGCCCGAGGCCCAGCCCATGGACCTGCGCTTCTACCACGACGGCATGGGTCAGGACACCTTCCCCGAGCAGCTGGAGGGCCTCAACATCACCTACGAGGACTACGAGCCCGGCTTCGGCACCCCGTACGGCATCGCCCGCACCAGCGAGCTGATGTTCTGGGCCAACGCCGCCACCCCGACCGCCGCCGCCCTCGTCGCCCAGGCCGCCGCCGTCCGTGTCCCGCCGCAGCTCGCCGCGAGCCCCGAGGACCTGGTCCGCGCCCGCGTCTTCGGCGGCCTGTTCTCGCCCGTCGACCGCTCCACCCCCGCCAGGGCGAGGATCGAGGACCGTCTCGACTACCTCTTCGCCTACTACAAGGACCAGGTCGAACAGCGCCGCTGGTACGGCTTCTGGGACTACGGCGACATCATGCACACCTACGACGAGGACCGGCACCAGTGGCGGTACGACGTCGGCGGCTACGCCTGGGACAACTCCGAGCTCTCGCCCGACCTGTGGCTCTGGTACGCCTACCTCCGGTCCGGCCGCGCCGACGTCTTCCGCTTCGCCGAGGCCATGACCCGCCACACCGGCGAGGTCGACGTCTACCACCTCGGCGAGTGGGCCGGCCTCGGCACCCGCCACGGCGTCCAGCACTTCGCGTGCAGCGCCAAGCAGCAGCGGATCTCCACCGCCGTCTACCGCCGCCCCTACTACTTCCTCACCGCCGACGAACGCGTCGGCGACCTCATGCACGACCTGGTCGACTCCGACGAGACCTTCCTCGTCCTCGACCCCATCCGCAAGATCCGCACCGAGCCCTACACCCCCGACCGCCACGCCCTCTCCATCGGCTTCGGCACCGACTGGAGCGGACTCGCCGCCGCCTGGCTCACCGAGTGGGAGCGCGGCGGACCGAAGGCCGCCAAGGCCGAGGCCCGGCTCCGCTCCACCATGGAGACGATCGCCGCCCAGCCCAACGGCTTCGTCCAGGGCACCGGCCTCTACGACCTGGACACCGGCCGCTTCGCCGTCGCCGACACGCCCGTCGTCGGCGTCTCCCACCTCTCCGCCATGTTCGGCCTGGTCGAGATGTGCGCCGAGCTCATCGACCTCGTCGACATGCCCGCCTTCAGGAGCGCGTGGCTCGACTACTGCCGCTACTTCAACGCCACCAAGGCCGAGCAGGCCGCCCGCTACGGCAAGAACTTCGGCACCCTGCTCCTCTTCCAGGGCCACTCCCGTCAGGACGCCTACGCGGCCGCCCAGTTGAACGACGCCAAGCTCGCCCAGCGCGCCTGGGCCAAGTTCGACAAGAGCGACGGCTACACGTCCGCCATGGTCTGGGACAAGACGCCGGTGCGGGGCCCGGCCGCCCTCGAACCCGGCTACGAGCACCTGTGGATCAGCACCAACACCACCGCCCTCTACGGCCTCGCCGCCATCCAGAACCTCGCCCTCGTCGGCGACCACCTCCCGAACTGACTCCCAGGAGAACTCCGTTGAAGCGGACCCCCGTCCTGGCGGCGAGCCTGCTCGCGCTGCTCGCCGCCACCGCGCCCGCCGCCCACGCCGACGACTCCTACGGCCAGGGCCTCGACCACTGCGCCGCCGTCGCCGAGACCACCGCCCTCTCCTGCCACTTCGACCTCCCGCCCGGCACCTACGACGTCACGGTCACCCTCGGCGGCGACACCGCCGGAGCCACCGCGATCAGCGGCGAGACCCGCCGCGCCCTGCTCGCCGAGACCGCGACCGGGGCCGGCGAGCGGATCCGCCGCTCCTTCACCGTCGACGTCCGCGACCCCGAGGGCGAGCCCACGGGAGCCACCGGCAGCCCCGGCCTCGACCTGCTGCTCGACGGCTCCGCCCCGCGCGTGGCGGCCCTCCTCGTCACGCCCGCCCCCACCGCCACCCGCCTCTTCCTGATCGGTGACTCCACCGTCTGCGACCAGCCCGGCGACCCGTACACCGGCTGGGGCCAGCGGCTCCCCGTCCACCTGAAGCGGGGGGTGGCCGTCGCCAACCACGCGGACGGCGGCGAGTCCACCGTCACCTTCCTCGCGAACCCGGCCCTCTTCGACCGGGTGGAGGCCGCCGTACGGCCCGGCGACCCGGTCCTCATCCAGCTCGCCCACAACGACAAGCAGACCGACGCCGCCACCTACCGGGCCAACCTCACGACCCTGGTCGAGCGGGTACGGGCCAGGGGCGGCGAGCCCGTCCTCGTCACCCCGATCGTCCGCCGCTGGTTCAACGCGGACGGCACCCTGAACAACGGGACCGCCCTGCTCGTCAACGGTCTCGGCGTCGACCACCCGGCCGAGATCCGGGCCCTCGCCGCCACCCTCGCCACCCCGCTGATCGACCTCACGGCCCTCACCAGGGCCCGGGTCGAGCAGCTCGGCCCCGAGCCCTCCAAGGCGCTCTACCTGACGGCCGAGAAGCGGGACAACACCCACACCTCGGTCCGCGGCGCCACCGAGTACGCGGCGCTGGTCGCCGCCGAACTGAAGGCCCGGGGCCTGCTGCCCCAGCGTGCCTTCCGCTAGGACGCGCGGCTCAGACGTCGCGGTGGTGGACCGCCGCCACCGCGACGGCCGGCCCGGCCACCGCCCAGGCCCACGTGGCCCGGCTGCGCAGCCGGCTCGCCGCCCGCGACCGCGTCCACCCGGTCATCCGCGCCTACGAGGTCGGGCTGGTGGCCCCGAACGGCTGAGCCGTGCCGCCTGCCGCGCGCCGACGAGGACGAAGCCGAGGCAGGAGGCCGCCGAGGCCGGACGGCCGAAGAGCCGGCCGGCCTCGGGACGCGTCCGGGTGACGGTCACGCGCCGGACTCCGCCGCGGCCGCCCCGAGCGCCGTGAAGGTGAAGGCGAACGCCGACGGGGCCGCCTCCAGCCGGTACTCCGGCAGCACGCCCGGGCCGCAGGACTGGGACCCGATGCCGTGCAGGGCGTGGTCCAGGTTCAGCCACAGGGTGTCGCCCGGGACCAGGTCCGGGCGGTGCGCGGCGGCGTCGAGCTCCACGCCGGTCCAGCGACGGGCGGTGAACCAGAAGGACGGGTCGCCCGCGACCCGCAGGCCGGTGCCGCCGCCGGTCAGCTCCAGCCACCGGGTGTCGATCCGGGCGCCGTTCTCCTGCGGGCGCACGTACGGGGTCTGCAGTCCGGCCACCGTCGACTCCCAGCGGCCGAGCCGCGCGGCGGCCCGCGTGTCCGGGTACGCCTCGCCCGGGCCGCCGCCGTACCACTCCACCCGGTCGAGCACCGCCGGCAGCCCGAGGCGGACCCCGAGCCGGGGGAGCGGCACCGGCCACGCGCCCTCCGGGCGCACGTCCACGCCGAGGTGCGCCACGGTGCCGTCCGAGGTCCACCGGTACGTCACGGCAAGCCCGATGTCACGCGCGGCTGGCGCCACCCGTACCCGGACCGTCACGCCCCCGTCGGTCACCTCCACGGCGTCCGTGCGGTGCCGCATCCGGTGCAGGCCCAGCTCCCGCCAGAGCGGCCCGTAGCGGGTGTCCGGCTGCCAGGGCGCCCCCTCGTCGTTGTCCGTCGGCGCCCGCCACACGTCGAGACCGAAACCGGTCACCGGCAGGCCGCCCAGTTCCAGCGGCGCGCCCGTCCGGGCGTCGAGCGCGGCGGGACCGACGGCGATCCGGCCGCCCTCCGCGACCGGGGGGACGGCGACCGACCGGACCGACGGGGCGGTGGCCGGGGCGGCCGGCACCTGGCCCCAGGCCACCTCGTGCCCGGCGGGCGCCCACGGCGCGTCGGCGGCCAGCACCGCCCGTACCGTCCACACCGGCTCCGCGCCCTCCGGAACCTCCGGCGCCGCCGGCAGCGGCACCTCCGCGCGCTCGCCGGCCGGCAGCGGCGGCACGTCGAGCGTGCCCGCGCCGACGAGCCGCCCGTCCGCCAGGAACTCCCACCCGAAGGCGAGCCCCGACAGGTCCGCCACGTCATGCAGGTTGGTCACCGCGACCGTGCCCGGCCGCTCGCCCGGCTCGATCCGCACCGGCTCGATCACCTTCTTGTACTCGACCAGACCCGGCGACGGCGTGCGGTCCGGGAAGAGCAGCCCGTCGCAGACGAAGTTCCCGTCGTGCAGCTCCTCGC
This sequence comes from Streptomyces roseofulvus, assembly GCF_039534915.1. Lineage (NCBI taxonomy): Bacteria > Bacillati > Actinomycetota > Actinomycetes > Kitasatosporales > Streptomycetaceae > Streptomyces > Streptomyces roseofulvus. The sequence goes on from NZ_BAAAWE010000001.1 coordinate 6,877,462, forward strand.
CGAAGTCGCCGCCGTAGCCGTACCCGTGGACCGGATGGACCAGACCGTGGTCGATCCACTCCCACACGAAGCCGCCCTGGCAGCGCTCGTACGTCTCGAAGAGCCGCTGGTACTCGCTGAGTCCGCCCGGCCCGTTGCCCATCGCGTGCGCGTACTCGCAGAGGATGAAGGGCAGGGCGCGGCGGTGCTCCGGACCCTCGTCCTCGCGCCGGCCGATCTCCGCGACCTCCGCGTGCGGCGGGTACATCCGGGAGTAGACGTCCACGTCCCGGCAGGACCGGTCGCCCTCGTAGTGCACCGGCCGCGACGGGTCCCGGTCACGGATCCAGCGGGCCATCGCACCGAGCCCGGCACCCGAGCCGCACTCGTTCCCCAGCGACCACAGCACCACCGACGGGTGGTTCTTGTCGCGCTCGACCAGCCGGGCCGCCCGGTCGAGCAGTGCCGGCGTCCACCGCTCGTCGTCCACGGGGTTGCCCCGCCAGCCCAGCTCCTCGAAGCCGTGGGTCTCCAGATCGCCCTCGTCGATCACCCACAGACCGTAGGAGTCGCACAGGTCGAGGAAGGCCGGATGCGGCGGGTAGTGGGAGGTCCGCACCGCGTTGATGTTGTGCCGCTTCATCAGCTCGACGTCCGCGCGCAGGGTCTCCAGGTCCACGGCCCGCCCGGTCTCCGGGTGGAACTCGTGCCGGTTCACGCCCCGGAAGAGGATCCGCCGGCCGTTCGCCTTCAGGACCCCGTCCTCCACGTACACCGAACGGAAGCCGATCCGCAGCCCGATCCGCTCCCCGCCGGCCGTCAGCTCGCCCTCGTACAGCCGGGGCACCTCCGCGCTCCACGGCTCCACCGGCACCGTCACGGACTCCCCGGCCGCCACGTCGAGACCCAGCTCCGGCACCCGGACCCGGCCCGGCACGTCGCAGTCGACCCGCAGGTCCCCGGTGCCGGTCCGGTGGTCGTACGAGGCGTGCACGAAGAAGTCGCCGGGTGCGCCCTCCGGGCGGTGCAGCAGCGTCACGTCCCGGAAGATGCCGGGCAGCCACCACTGGTCCTGGTCCTCCAGGTACGACCCCGAGGACCACTGGTGGACCCGGACCGCGAGCACGTTGTCCCGCTCCCGCAGCAGCTCCCCGACCGCGAACTCGTGGGCCAGCCGGGACCCCTTGAACCAGCCCAGCTCGGTGCCGTTCAGCCACACCCGGGCGCAGGACTCGACCCCGTCGAAGCGGAGCACCGCCCCGCCCCCCGCCGGCCAGCCGTCCGGCAGGTCGAACCGGCGCAGATGGTCCCCCGTCGGGTTCTCGTCGGGCACGAACGGCGGATCGACGGGGAACGGGTACAGCACGTTCGTGTACGCGGGCCCGCCGAACTCCCCGTCCTTCCCCTGGAGCACCCAGTGCCCCGGCACGGCGACGGTCCGCCAGCCGCCGGCGTCGAAGCCCGGCGCGGCGAAGGAGGTGTCCGCCGCGTCGGCGGCGGGGGAGAGGCGGAACGCCCAGTCGCCGCCGAGCGGCAGCCGCGCGGCGTCCGAGTCCGCCGTCCAGGAACGCGGCGGCAGCGTGCCCTGCTCGGGGGCGAAGGAGGTGTACCAGGGCAGATCGGTCATGGTGCTCCCCACGGGAAGAGAAGAGAGGAATCGGAGGGCGGGGAACGGACACCCGCCGGAAAGCGCTTGCGCGACGGACTCCATCCCACCGCGCCGCCCGTCCCCGCACAACCCCGCACGGACCCCGGGCCCTTGGACCTTTCGCGCCCCGCCTGGACAGTCCGACGAGCGGCCGCTTAGGGTCGGGGGTCCCTGTCGTCGACGGGCACCCCCGTCCACCCCGGAAGCCGTCCCGGAGAACCACCCCGGAGAACCGCCCGGACCAGCCGAGGAGCACGCACGTGGTCACCCTCGCCGACGTCGCCCGTCACGCCGGTGTGTCGGCCAGCACCGTCAGCTACGTGCTGAGCGGCAAGCGCTCCATCTCCGCCGCCACCCGCGAACGCATCCAGCACTCCATCGACGAGCTCGGCTACCGCCCGCACGCCGGCGCCCGCGCCCTCGCCGGCGGTCAGACCAGCGTCCTCGCCCTGATGATGCCGCTGCGCGCCGGCCTCTCCGTCCCGGTCATGATGGAGATCGCCATGGCCGCCACCACCACGGCCCGCGCCCACGGCTACGACGTGCTGCTGCTCACCGGCGAGGAGGGCCCCGAGGCCGTCCGCCGCGTCGAGGGCAGCGCCCTCGCCGACGGCATGATCGTCCTGGACGTCGAGCTCGACGACCCCCGGCTGCCCGGCCTCCAGGAGGCCGAACGGCCGTCCGTCCTCATCGGCCTGCCCGCCGACACCGCCGGACTCGACTGCGTCGACCTCGACTTCGCCGCCGCCGGCGCCCGCTGCGTCGACCACCTCGCCGGCCTCGGCCACCGCCGCCTCGCCGTCCTCGGCGAACCCCCCGCCGTCTACGCCCGCGGTACCGGCTACGCCCAGCGCACCCTCACCGGCATCCGCGCCGCCGCCGCCGAGCACGGCCTCGACCTGCTCCACCGGCCCGTCGACGGCACCTACGCGGCCGTCGCCGCCGCCGTCACCCGGATCTTCGAGGAACGCCCCGGCACCACCGCCCTCGTCGTGCAGAACGAGGCCGCCGTCGAACCCCTCCTCGCCGTCCTCCGCCACCAGGGCCGGGCCGTCCCCGAGGACGTCTCCGTCGCCGCGCTCTGCCCCGACCAGGTCGCCGCCCACGCCTCCGTACCGCTCACCGCCGTCGCGGTGCCCACCCAGGACCTCGGGCGGATCGCCGTCGAACGGCTCGTGGCCCGGCTCCGCGGCGAACCCGCCCGCGGCACCGAACTCCTCACCCCCCGCCTCACCGTCCGCGCCGGCACCGGACCGGCGCCCACCGCCCCGGGGGACGGCCGTGAGCGTCCCTGACCCCCGGCGGGAGGAGGGGGACAGCGCCGCCGAGTTCCGGGACTTCTTCGACCGCCACTACGCCGAACTCGCCCGCCTCGCCCACCTCCTCACCGGCGAGACCGACGCAGCCGACGACCTCGCCGCCGACGCCATGCTCGCCCTCTGGCACCGCTGGGACCGGGTCCGCGCCGCCGAACACCCCGCCGCCTACGCCCGGGGCGTCGTCGCCAACCTGGTCCGCACCCGCATCCGCGGCACCGTCCGCGAGCGCCGCCGGATCGCCGCCTTCTGGGACCGCCGCCCCGAGCACACCGAGGACCCGGACGTGCCCGCCGTCGTCGACGTACGGACCGCGCTGCGGGCCCTGCCGTTCCGCAAGCGCGCCTGCGTCGTCCTGCGCCACGCCTTCGACCTCTCCGAGCGGGACACCGCCCTCGCCCTGGGCGTCTCGGTCGGCACGGTCAAGAGCCAGACGGCCAAGGGCATGGCGGAGCTGCAGAGGCTGCTCGGCGGCCGGGCCGCCACCGAACTCGCCGCGGGGAGGCGCTGATGGACGAGACACGGCTGCGCGGCGAGCTGCGCGAGGCGGCGCTCGCCCACCGCCCCGACCGGGCCCGGATGCTGGCCCGGGTCGAACGGGGCATGGCCGCCCCGCCGCCGGCCCGCGCCGGGCTGCCCCGCCGCCGCTGGACGGTCGCGGCCGCCGTGGCCGTCACCGTTGCCGGGGTCCTCGGCCTCGGCGGCCTCGCCGTCACCACCCTCCGGGACCGGCCCGCGCCCCCGGCGGGCGTCGCCGCCGTGCCCGGACCGGCCGCCCGCGCGGCCGGCTCGATCGACGCCGGCAGCAACCGCTGGTGGGCGCAGAGCGACCTCGCCGTCACCACGGACGCCGAGGTCACCGGTCTCACCGTCGAGCTGCGGGTCGCCCTCACCGGCGGGATCGCGAGCACCGGCCACTGGCAGACCCGTCCCGCCGACGAGTACACGGTCACCGTCGCGGAGGAGGCCGGCGCCCTGGTCTACCGCTGGACCCTGAAGGAGGGCCGGGCGGTGCCCCCGGGCCCGCACACCTTCGCCGCCCAGTACAACCACGCCGAGGGCACCCGGGACGCCTCGGCCGACGCGTACACCGTCGTCCTCACCGCCCGCGACGGCGGCCGCACCACCCTCCGGGGCGGCTTCGGCTGACGCGGGGGCCGCCCCGGACGCGAGGGGCCGGGCGGACGCCGTCCGGCGAGCGGCCGCAGCGACCTCGGCCCCGGCTCCTTGAAACGTTTCGACGGAGGGGGCAACCCTTTCCCGCCCCGCGGCGACCTACGGCTGCCCCCACCTCACCGAAGGAGCCGCACATGCGCAGCCACCCCGTCCGCCGCCGCACCGTCCTCGGCGCGGCCGCCGCCGGAGCCCTCGTCGCCACCGCCACCGGAACCGCCGGGGCGGCCGGCTTCGGCTGGAGCGACGACGGCGCGAACTACGTCCTCGACACCGGCGCGGGACTCGTCTTCAAGGTCTCCAAGACCACCGGCGACCTCACCTCCCTCGTCTACAAGGGCAGGGAGTACGAGGGCTACGGCGGCAAGCACTCCCACGTGGAGTCCGGCCTCGGCGCCTCCACCGTCACCCTCAGGCAGGTCGGCGCCACGATCCTCGTCACCGTCGTCCACGGCACCCTGCGCCACTACTACGCGGCCCGCTCCGGCCTCAACAACGTCTACCTGTGGACCGACAAGGCCGACACCTCCTTCACCGCCACCCGCTTCATCGCCCGCCTCAAGCCCGGCGTCTTCCCCAACGAGGGCCCGGACTCCTGGGTCGAGGGCGCCGACACCGTCATCGAGGCCGGCGACGTCTGGCGGCGCGCCGACGGGCAGACCCGCTCCAAGCACTACTCCGGCGTCCGCGTCATCGACTACGACCACATCGGCTACACCACCGGCACCGTCGGCCTCTGGATGGTCCGCTCCAACCACGAGAAGGCGTCCGGCGGTCCCTTCTACCGTTCGCTGCTCCGCCACTCCAACGAACTGGGCGTCGGACTCTACGAGATCCTCCACTACAACCAGTCCCAGACCGAGGCCATGCGCTTCGGGCTCCAGGGCCCCTACCTGCTCGCCTTCACCGACGGCGGCGCGCCCGACCCGGCGCTCTCCGCCGGGCGCCACGACACGCGCTGGGTGGACCCGCTCGGGATCCCGAACTGGGTCGGCGCCGCCGGGCGCGGCCGGGTCGCGGGCGTCGGGCTCAGGAACATGGACCCCGCCCACCCGTACACGATCGGCTTCGCCAACGCCGACGCCCAGTACTGGACCCGCGCCACCGCCGGAACCGGCGCGTACTCCTGTGCGGGCATGCTCCCCGGCACCTACACGCTCACCGTCTACAAGGGCGAACTGGCCGTCCACACCGCGACGGTGACCGTCACCGCCGGCGCCGCCACCGCGCTGCACACGATCACCCTCACCGGCGACCCGAGCACCGCCCCGGCCGTCTGGCGCCTCGGCGACTGGGACGGCACCCCGGCCGGCTTCAAGAACGCCCAGCTGATGACGTACGCCCATCCGGCCGACGTCCGCGCCGCCGGCTGGACCGGGAACGTCGTCGTCGACGGCGCCAACCCCTCGGCGGCGGTGCCCTGTTACCTCTGGAAGGACGTCAACGACGGCTTCCTGGTCTACTTCAGGCTCACCGCCGCCCAGGCGGCCGCCGCGCACACCCTGCGGATCGGCGTCACCACCGCCTTCCTCAACGGCCGCCCGCAGGTCACCGTCAACGACACCTGGGTCTCCGCGATCCCGTCACCGCCCACCCAGCCGGCGACCCGCTCGCTCACCAACGGCTCCTACCGGGGCAACAACCACACCTTCACGTACAGCGTCCCGGCGAGCGCCTGGAGGACGGACCCCGCGCAGTACAACGTGCTCCGCCTGAACATCGTCAGCGGCTCGACCGGCACGGGCTTCCTCAGCCCGGGCACCGCGCTCGACTGCGTGGACCTCCTCGTCTGACGTCGTGCGCCGGGGCCGGGCGGTGTGCCCGCCCGGCCCCGGTCGCGCGAGGCGCGCGGACGGCGGGCGCGTCACATCCCGCCGCGCTCGTCGGCCTCCCGGGCGACGACGGTGTCGTCCGTCTCGACCTCGATGCGTTCCTTGCGGATCTGTCCGGTGACCGTCTGCTCCTCGGTCACCTCGTCCGTCACCAGCCGGACCCGCTCCACGGGCACGGCCCGGGTCTCGACGACGGGGCGCTCCTCGTGCAGGGTCACCTCGTGCTCGGCCTCCGCGATCTCGGGGCCGGACAGGGCCGCGTCGCGGTTGGCCTCGGTGATCGGCTCACGGACCACGCGCACCTCCTCGTGGTGCACCGGCACGGTCTCCTCGACCTCCTCGGTGACGACGTACTTCCGCAGCCGGACGCGGCCGGACTCGACCTGCTCGGTGCCGACGTGGAGCCGCTCCTCGGAGCGGGTCATCGCGTCCGGGGCGGGCCCGAGGTCACCCTTCATGCCAGGGCCCCCGGTCATGCCGGTCATGCCGGCCGCTCCGGTGGTGCCCGCGGTGCCTGAGGTGCCTGCCGCACCGGCCGTGCCGGCCGCACCGGTCATGCCCGCCGTGCCGGCCGTCCCGGCCGCACCGGCCGCGCCCGGGGTGCCGCCGTGGGCCCAGCCGTTCTCACCCGGCTCGTTGGCCCGCTTCCAGGCGTCGTCCCAGGCGATGCCGTAATACGCGTAGAGGCGCTGTTCTTCGCTCTCGTCGAGATGCCCGCCGCCGTCGACGTCGACGTGCGGAGCCCCCTTGACCCGGTCCTTGGGGTAGGGGACCTGCAGATGGTCGTGGACCAGGGAAGCGTCCTTGATCGGAACGAAGGACTCGCCGGTGCCGAGCAGGCCGGTCTTGACCGTGACCCATTCGGGACGGCCGGTGGCGTCGTCGAGGTAGACGCGCTTGGCCTCACCGATCTTGTTGCCCTCGGTGTCGTAGACGGGATGGTTCAGGACGGTCGGTATCTGTTCCTGGGTGATCATGTTCGCACCCTCCAGGTGTTGTCGTGATCTCCCGGCGACTAACCACGACAACGAGGGGAAAACCCTTTCCCGGGCGGCAAGAATGGTTGATTCATGACCAGTTGACCGTTGAATCGAAGCCGGGGGTTTCCGGGTTCACAGGCAGGACGGCCCGTGTGGCGCCCAGTCGCCGAGGTACGCCGCCCGGGTCGCCGTCGCCGCCTGCTCGGGCGTCAGCAGCGGGCGGTTCTCCGGCATGGTGACCTCCGCGCCCCGGCCCGCGTTGCGGTACTCGGCGAAGCGCTGCCGCTGCCACGGGTAGGCGTCCCGCATGTTCGCGTACGGCGCGACCGCGTCGATCCCCGCGCTCAGCACGGACTCCCGCACCACCAGCGACGGCCAGGCCGTGGTGTCCGACCCCGGCACCCACGGACGGGCCAGCTTGTAGGAGCCGTCCGGGGCCTCGCTGGTCACCCGGCAGCGGGAGGCGAGGAAGCCGTACGGGTTGGCGCGGGCCGTCGACGGGGCGAAGACGAAGCCGTACGGCGGGCCCGCCAGGTCCGTGCGGACCAGCGTCCGGAAGTGGCAGTGCTCGAAGACCGCCGTGGCCCGCCCGAAGACGAAGTCCACGTCGCCCTCGACGTAGCAGTGCGCGAAGTACTGCCGGGCGAAGGCCGACAGGGACATCGAGTCCGCGTACAGGGTGTCCTGGTGGCCCAGGAAGCGGCAGTGGAAGAAGGCCGAGCGATCGCCCTGCGCCTTCACCGCCACCGCCTGCGTGCCCGGGTTGCCGGGCAGGTCGGTGCGGAGGAAGTCGTTGGAGAAGGTGACGGCGTGGGCGGTGAAGTCCGCCGCCTGGAGCGTGACCGTCGCCGAGCCGGTGGTGCCGTACGTGCCGGACCCGTCCGGCTTCGGGGTGCCCGCCGCGTTGTCGTAGACCACGACGACGTCCTTGGCGTCGCCGGTCGCCCCGACCCAGGTCATCCCGGTCCGGGCGGGGCTGACCGCGACCGTCTCCCGGTACGTGCCCGCCGCCAGGACCAGCGTCCAGCCGGCTCCGTCGGCCGCGCTCACCGCGGCCTGGACGGAGGTGTGGTCACCGAGGCCGCCCGGGTGCACGTAGAGGGTCCGGGCGGTCAGCCGGGCGGCCGGCGAACCGTACCGGCCGAACGGTCCGGCCGGGCCCTCCGCCGCGAGGGCGGGCGCCGCCGGCAGGACGAGGGCGGCGACGGCCGCGCCCGCGCCGGTGAGGAGGGCACGGCGGCCGAGGGGCGTGCGGGGGTGGTGCGAGGGCATGCGGAAGCTCCTTCGCTGACAGGGCGGGGAGAGGAGGGCGGGAGGAGAGGGCGGGAGGAGAGGAGGCCGGGCCGGGGCGGGCGCGACGGGACGGGGGTTGCCGCGCACCGCCCCGGCCCGGGGTGCGGGGGCGGGTCGGTCAGCGGACCCGGCCGGCGCCGGCGTGGACGCCGACGAGGGCGGGCACGGCCAGCGGGTGGTCCACCCGGGTGCGCAGGACGGGCGTCCAGCCCGCGTCGCCGCGCAGCACCTCGGCCGGGAACTGCTCGTTGTGGACGGCCAGCAGGTCGACCGGGCGCCCGTCGACGTAGTTCCCCGCGGTGGTGACCGGCGCGTCCTTCCACTTCTTCAGGATCTGCCCGGCCGGTACCCCGGAGCCCAGCGTGAAGGCGTTCTTCTCCGCGTACAGCTGCGACTCCAGGCCGATGCCCAGGCTGTACACGTAGTCCGTGTCCGGCACCCTGAAGTGGTTGTTGTACGCGTCGACCTGCCCGAAGCGGACCCGGGGCGCCCGCTCCACCACGTCGTCGAAGAGGTTGTGGTGGAGGGTGACGCGCAGCTTCCCGCGGTCGGTGGCGCCCGCGCTGTCGCTGTTGCCGATCATCAGCGTCTTGTCGTGGTCGGTGAAGACGTTCCACGAGACGGTGACGAGGTCGGCGCCGCGCACCACGTCCAGTTCGCCGTCGTGCTGCTGGTACACCTCCCCGTAGTACTCCGGCAGCGAACTGTCGGGGTGGCGGCCGTCGGTGAAGGTGTTGTGGTCGATCCAGACGTGGGTGGAGCCGTACACCACCAGGCTGTCGTACTCCGAGTTCCAGGCGCCGGTGGCGCCGTCCGTCGGGTCCCACTGCGGGAAGCAGTCGAGCGGGCTCTCCAGCCTCAGGTTGCGGACCACCACGTTGTCGACGCCGGTGACCTGGAGGCTGCCGCCCAGGATCGTCGCGTCGCGGCCGACGCCGACGAGGGTGGTGTTGGCGGGCACCTTGACCTTGACGGCCTGGCCCTGGGCGGTGGCGGAAGCGGCGCGCAGTTCCTCCTGCGGGCCGCTGACCTCGTCCTCGTACCCCCACACGGCGGGGTCGTAGTCGGCGAGGTACCGCTGGAAGTCGTAGCCGGGCGCCTCGAAGGCGGCGCAGCCGGCCTCGACGGCGTCCAGGGTGCCGACGACCTTGACGATCCGCGGCTCGGTGCCGGGGACGGCGAGCGCGGCGCGCAGCTCGGCCCAGGTGGTGACGGTGAAGACCCGGGAGGCGTCGGCGGCGGCGCCGCCGGTGGTGCCGGTGCCGGCGGAGGCCCAGCCGTCGCCGGCGGGCAGGGTGGCGCGGGCCGGGTCGGGGCCGGCGGGGCGGCCGGGGTGGGCGCCGGCGGCGGGCGCGGTGACGGTGAGGACGAGGGCGGCGGCGGCCACCGCTCCCAGCTTCGTGCTTCTGTTCACGCGCGGTTCTCCTCAGGATGCGGAAGGGGCGGCCGGAGGCCAGGTGATCCAGTCGGTGGGGAGGGTGTCGTCGAGCCGGCGGGTCTCGTGCGGGGCGAGGACCCGGGTCCGCAGCAGTTCGCGGGCGACGAGCCGGGCCACCTCGATCGCGCCGGGCGGGTTGAAGTGGGTGTTGTCCTGCTCGGTGGCGGTCCAGTTGAAGTACGTCTTGGTCGTCTCGGGACCGAGCCGCTGCCACAGCTCCAGCGACAGCGCCTCGATGTCGAGGAGGGGTACGCCGGAGGCGGCGGCCACCGCGCGGGCGGCGGCCGGGTAGTCGCCGAGCGAGCGCTGGGCGGTCCCGGCGGCGTCGAAGCGGCGCCGCTCCACGGAGGTCGCGATCACCGGCTGGGCGCCGCGGGCGCGGGCGGTCTCGACGAAGACCCGCAGGTTGTCCTGGTAGGCCCCCCAGGGGGCGGCGTACCGGGCGGGGTCGGTGCTCTTGGCGTCGTTGTGCCCGAACTGGACGAGCAGCAGGTCGCCGGGGCGGAGGGCGGCCGCGATCGGTTCGAGGCGGCCCTCGTCGAGGAAGCTCTTGGTGGAGCGGCCGTTGACCGCGTGGTTGGCGACGGTCAGCGGGCGGTGGAGGAAGAACGGGAGGGCCATGCCCCAGCCGGTCTCGGGCGCCGCGTCGGCGTACTTCTGCGCGGCGGTGGAGTCTCCGGCGACGTAGAGGGTGCGGCCGCGGGAGGCGGCCCCCTCCGCGGACTCCTCGGTGCGGGCGGCGGCCGGCCGGGCGGCCAGGGCGAGCACCAGGCCCGCCCCGGCCACGACCGCCTCACGGCGACCGACCGTCACTTCCGCTGCGCCTTCCACTCGGCCTGGGCCTCGTTCAGCTGCTCGGCGAGGGAGTCGGCGAAGTCCTTCGCCGACATCGTGCCGAGCAGCACCTTCTGGAAGTTCGCCTCGTTGTCGGCCTTCGAGATGGTGTTCCAGTCGGGCAGGTAGTACGGCAGCTGGACGATGGTCGCCTTGCCGCTGAAGAGGACCTCGGCGGCGAGCTTGGTCGGCTCGGCCTCCTGGAGCCAGGGGTCCCGCGCCGCCTCGACGTTGGCGGGGATGGCGCCGGCGGACCTGTTCCACTTCGAGTTGGACGCGTGCGAGGCCGCGAACTCGATGAACTTCCAGGCGGCGGCCTTGTTCTTGCTGGAGGAGAAGAGGCCGAGGCCGTCGACCGGGTTGGACACCATGACCCGGGTGCCGTCGTCCAGCGTCGGGTTCGGTATGCCGCGGAACTTGTCGGTGCCCAGGGCCTTCACGTGGTCCTGGTAGGAGCCGAGGTTGTGGTTCAGCATGCCGATCTCGCCGCTGTCCCACTGGGCGACCATCTTGGTGAAGTCGTTGTTGACGTCGGCGGCCGGGGTGTTCTTCTTGAAGAGGCCGACGTACTTCTCCAGCGCGGCCACGTTCTTCGGGTCGTTGACCGTGGTCTTGTCGCCCTCCCAGAAGTCCGTGATCCCGCTCTGGCCGTACATGGCGTCGAGGGCCTGGGCGATGGAGCCGGCGCCGCCGCGGATGGTGTAGCCGAAGCGGTTCTTGTCCTTCGCGGTGAGCTTGTCGGCCGCGGCGTAGAACTTCGTCCAGGTGGTGGGCTCGTCGAGGCCGGCGGCCTTGAACAGGTCGGTGCGGTAGTAGAGGACGCCGTTGCTGGCGGAGGTGGGCACGGTGAAGAGCTTGTCCTGGCCGCCCGCCGCCCTGACGGACTCGACCATGCCCTTGTTCAGCTTGCCGAGCAGCTCGCTCTTCCGGATCCGCTCGTCCAGCGGCTCCAGGGCGCCCTGGGCGGCGATCCCGGCCAGCATCGCCGCGCCGACGCCGCCGACGTCCGGCAGCGCGCCGCCCTGGATCGCGGTGTCGTACTTGGACTGGACCTCCTTCGAGGCGACGCCTACGTACTCGACGTCGATGTCCGGGTTGGCCTTCTCGAAGTCGGCGATGATCTCCTTCCAGACGTCGGTGCGGACACCGCCGTTGTTGTCCCAGAAGGTGATCTTGCCCTTGCCCGATCCCTCGGCCCCTTCGCCGCCGGCGCCGCCGCTGCCGTCGTCACCGCAGGCGGTGGCGGTCAGCGCGAGGACGCCGGAGAGGGCGAGGGCGAGGGCGGCTCTGCGCCGTCCGGGGAAGATGGTCATCGTCGGCTCTCTTCTCTCGGGGTGGTGCGGGGGATGGGGAGGGAACGGATGGTGCGTGGGGGTGTACGGGCCCGCCCGGGGACGGCGGGCGGTGGCGGTGGCCGGCCTCAGCCGGTCAGGGTGCGGAAGTCGGTGAACACGCCCGTCCCGGCGTGCCCTTCGCCCTCCGGAGCGGCGGCGAACAGGCCGAGCAGGGCGCCCACCCACCGCCAGGGGGTGGCGGCGAACTCGGGTCCGAGCCGGACGGGTCCCGCGCCGGCGTCGTAGGAGAAGCGGCAGCGGGCGTCGGCGGTGACCTCGATCCGCAGCAGCACCTCGTCGGTGCCGAGCGGCACGGCGCGGGCCGCGTCCCGCTCCCGGTCGGCGTTGCCCGGGGCAAAGCGGTGGGCGAGCAGCACCCCGCCGCCGGCGTCCCGTTCCAGCCCGATCCAGGCGTACGCGTCGCCGAGCACGACCAGTCCGGCCCGGGCCCCGGCCGCCGCGGACTCCAGCCGCAGCCGGACCTCCACGCTCCGGGCCCCGGCGGGCAGCCGCTGCGTCAGCACGTGCGGCACCGACCGCAGGTCGTCGGCCCGCCCCGTGCGGACACAGGCCAGGCGCAGTCCGGGCCCGGGGTGCGCGACCGTCCACCCCACACCGGGGTTGGCGGTCCACGACCACTGCGGTCCGAAGGCGCCGCCCGGGAAGGCGTCGTCCACGGCCGGCCGGGCCGGGGGCCCGGACGGCAGGGCGGGCTTGCGGTGGACGCGCACGGGGGAGCCCTCGTCGCCGAGGACCGGCCAGCCGTCCGCGTCCCAGCGCATCGGCTGGAGGTGGACGAGCCGGCCGTGCGCGCCGGTCTGCTGGAAGTGGAGGAACCAGTCCTCGCCCGCGCCGGTGCGCACCCAGCCGCCCTGGTGGGGGCCGTTGACGTCGGTGTCGCCCTGGGCGAGGACGATCCGCTCCTCGTACGGGCCGAAGAAGGAGTCGGCGCGGAAGGCGCCCTGCCAGCCGGTGGCGACGCCGCCGGCCGGGGCGAGGATCCAGAACCGGCCGTCGTGCCGGTACAGCTTGGGCCCCTCCAGGGTGAACCAGCCGGGGATCAGGTCGGCGTCGACGAGCGTGGTGCCCTCGTCGAGGACCTTGGTGCCGTCCGGGCTCATCCGGTGCCCGGTGAGCCGGTTGTTGAAGCCGGCCCGGGACTTGGCCCAGCCGTGCACCAGGTACGCCTCGCCGCTCTCCGGGTCCCACAGCGGGCACGCGTCGATCAGCCCCCGGCCCTCCTTCACCAGGTGCGGCCGGGTCCAGGGCCCCTCGACGGCGGGGGAGTCGACCTGGAAGATCCCGTGGTCGGGGTCGCCCCAGAAGATCCGGAACCGGCCGTCGTGGTGGCGGAGGGACGGCGCCCACACCCCGCGGTCGTGCCGGGGGAGGGTGAACGCCTCGGCCGGTTCGAGCCGTTCCAGCGCGTTCCCGGCGAACGTCCAGTTGACCAGGTCGCGCGAGTGCAGCAGCGGCAGCCCGGGGGCGCGGCCGAAGCTGGAGGCGGTGAGGTAGAAGTCCTCGCCGACCCGCACCACGTCCGGGTCGGACCAGTCCGCCGCCAGGACCGGGTTGCGGTACGTACCGTCCCCCAGGTCGCCGGTGACCTCGGGCACCACGGCCCCGGTCACGTCGCCACCGCCTTGCGGACCAGGGCGGCGGCGCCGTCCCGGTCGAGCCGCCCGTCGGCGACCACGGTGACCACGCGCCGGACGAACGTCTCCCCGGCCGGGACCGCGAGCCGCTCCTCGTACGCGAGGGAGGAACCGACGCCCGGGTACTCGGCGGCCCGCACGAACCACGGGTCGCGCCGGGTGGTCCCGGTCGCCCCGGCGAAGACCAGGCTCCAGCCGTCGCCGCACATCGCCACCCACGCGGCGCGGGCGCCGTGCACGGCCTCCTCGCCGTCCGCCCCGGGGCCGAACACCCGTGGCACGGCCGCCTCCTTGGGGGCGCGCCAGAAGAAGCCGCCGTAGGCGGCGCCCGGGCGTCCGTTGGTGGCCGGGCTGCCGACGGACAGGTCGCGGCCGGAGACGTTGGCGACCGAGAAGGTCAGGTCGAGGGCCCACGCCGTGTCGATGAGCGGGACCGCGGCGACCGTGCGGTGCTCGGCGAACAGGCGCTCCCCTCCGGCGGTCCAGCTCACCTCCTCGACGAAGCCGTCCGGGTCGCACAGCTTGAAGCCGTCGTGCCGCTGCACGCCGTGGTTGTCCAGCTCGACCGGACCCCGGCCGCGGACGAAGGTCCGCCCGCCCCAGAAGTTCCGCCCGTCGACGTCGGGGATCGCGATCCCGACGCCCAGGTGGTGCACGTGGTCCTCGGGCAGCACCTCGGTGACGGCCCGCCCGGCGAGCGTGGTCACCGGATGCAGATAGGGGCGCGGGGAGTGGGCGGCGGCCAGCGCCGGACGGGTCACGCAGTGCGCGACCGCCCGGCCGGCGGCCCGCAGGACGACGGTGCCGTCGGCGCCGGTCATCGGACCTCCGCCGGCGCCGACGACGCCCAGGGGGCGCCGAGTTCGGAGTAGAGCCGGAGCTGTTCGGCGCTCGCGTCCACCAGCGCCTCCACGCCCTCGACGATCCGCCGCTCGGCGCTCTCGCCGGGCTCGGCGCGCCAGTGGGCGGCGGGCAGCGGCCGCGGGTCGGGCGCGGTGCGGACCGCCTCGACGACCCGCATGAACGCGCCGGTCGCGTCCGGCGGCACGAGGAGCGGGGTGCCGCCGGTGACGTGCGCGACCAGGTTCTCCAGCAGGTCGGTGCGCCCGTACGTGATCTCCTCCGGGCCGTGCCCGGCGCGCTGGAGCAGGATCCGGTCCTCCCGGTACCAGAAGGTGATCCGGCCGCGGCTGCCGTGCACCACCACGTAGGGCTCGCCGGTCTTCTCTGCGCAGAGCGTCGCGGCCACGGTCACCGGCAGCCCGGCGGCGGTGGAGACGCGGACGGCGGAGGTGTCGTCCGACTCGATGGCGTGGGCGTGGAAGAGCTCGGTCTCGATGCCGGTCACGTCCTCGGCGCGGGTGGTCCCGGCGAGGGCGAGGGCGGTGGCGACGGCGTGCGCCAGCGGGTTGGTCAGCGCCCCGTCGACGACGTCGAGGCCGTCGAGCCGGCGCCGGCCGGCCCACGGCGCGCGCCGGAAGTACGCCTCGTCGCGGACCCAGGCGCCGGCCGCGCCGACGCCCCGGACCTCGCCGATCGTGCCCCGCTCGATCAGCTCGCGGACCGCGGGCACGGCGTGCGAGCCCAGCGACTGGAAGCCGATCTGGCAGGCCCGGCCGGTCTCCGCGACCCCGTCGGCCATCCGCCGGAACTCGGCGTACGACGGGGCCGGCGGCTTCTCCAGGAGGATGTCGGCGCCGTGCCGGGCGGCGGCCAGCGTCATGTCGGTGTGGGTCTGGATCGGGGTGCTGAGCACGGCCAGTCGCGCGCCGGTGGCGGCGAGCAGCGCCTCGAAGTCGTCGGACTGGGCGGGGTCGCCGAGCCCGTCGAGCTCGGCGGCGTCGAGCGGCCGCAGCTCGCAGACGCCGGCGAGGCGGACCAGACCGAGCCGCTCCAGGCGGTGGATGTTGAGGAGATGGCTGCGGCCGTGGCCGCGGGCGCCGGCGAGGACGACGGGCAGGGGTTCGCGTACGGACTGGGCTGCGGGCATGGGGCTCATCCCTTCACCGCCCCGGCGCTGAAGCCGGTGACGAGCCACTTCTGGATGAAGGCGAAGACGATCACGACGGGGACGGCGGCGATGACGCCGCCCGCGGCGAGCGCGCCGAGGTCGACGCTGTCGGCGCCCATGAGGGTGTTGAGGCCGACCGGGATGGTCTGCTTGCTCTGGCTGCTGAGGAACATCAGGGCGAAGAGGAAGTGGTTCCAGGCGTGCACGAAGGCGAAGGAGCCGACGGCGACAAGCCCGGGCCGCAGCAGCGGGAGCACGACGATCAGGAAGGCGCGGAAACGGTTGCAGCCGTCGACCCAGGCGGCCTCCTCCAGGGAGGGCGGCACGTTCCGGATGAAGCCGCTGATGAGGATCATCGACAGCGGCAGCTGGAAGACGGTCTCGGCGAGGATGACGCTGCCGATCGAGTTGATCATGCGCAGCTCGGCGAAGATCTGGAAGAGCGGGACGAGGAGCAGGGCGCCCGGCACGAACTGGGAGCAGAGCAGGGCCAGCATGAAGCCCTTCTTGATCCGGAAGTCGAAGCGGGCGAGGGCGTAACCGCCGGCCAGCGCGACCACCGTGGTGCTGACGAGCACCGCGACGCCGATGAGCAGGCTGTTCTGGAAGAAGATCCCGAAGCTGCGCTCGGTCCACACCTTCTCGAAGTGCGCGGTCGTCATCGGCCAGGGCAGCAGCGAGGTGGAGCCGGCCGGGCGGACGGCGAAGAGGAAGATCCAGTAGAAGGGGACGAGGGTGAAGACGAGGTAGACGCCGAGCGGCAGGTAGATCTGCCAGCGGGGGACCTCGTCCCAGGCCCGGTGCCGCTTGCGGGCGGCGGCGGGCGGGGTGCCCTCCGGAGGCCGGCCGGTCCCGGCGGTCCCGGTGACGGGCGCGGTGCGGGTGGGGGTGGCTGCGGCGGTCACTTGCTGTCGCCTCCGAACTTGCTCAGGCGCAGGTAGACGATCGAGCAGAAGAGAAGGATCACGAACGCCACCGTGGTGAGGGCGGAGGCGTAACCGAAGTTGTGGGCGTCGACGCTGGTCTCGGCGACGTACAGCGGCAGGGTCGTGGTGACGCCCGCGGGTCCGCCGCCGGTCAGCGTGTACAGCAGGTCGACGTTGTTGAACTCCCACACCGCGCGCAGCAGCGTGGAGAGCACGATCGCGTCCCTGATGTGGGGGAGCGTGATGTGGAAGAACTGCCGCAGCCGGCCCGCCCCGTCGACCTCTGCGGCCTCGTACAGGTCCTTCGGCACCGACTGGAGGTCGGCGAGGATGAGGATGGCGAAGAAGGGCACCCCGCGCCAGAGGTCGGCGACGATCGCGGCGGGGAAGACGGTTGCGGTGTCGGAGAGCAGCGAGGTGCCGTACTCGCCGATGCCGAGGTCCGCCAGGTAACGGGTGATGCCGGTCTGCGAGTTGTAGAGGAGCACCCAGATCGCCGAGGTGAGCACGCCGGAGACGGCCCACGGCGAGAAGACCAGGGCCCGGCCGAGCGCCCGGCCGGCGAAGGTCTGGTTGACGATGAGGGCGAGCGCGAGCCCGAGGAGGAGCTGGAGCGACACCTCCACCACGACCCACTTGAGGCTGAAGGTCAGGGTGCCCCAGAAGTGCGGGTCGTCGGTGAAGATCTTCGTGAAGTTGTCGAAGCCGGCGAAGCCGTTCCGCCAGGGCTTCGTCGGGTTGTAGTGCTGGAGGCTGTAGTAGAAGACGCTCAGCACGGGGTAGGCGATGAAGCCCAGCATCAGCAGCCCCGCGGGCGCGATCAGCAGGTACGGCAGCCGGCGGGGGGTCGCTCCCGTGCGGCGGCGCTCCCGTGCCGTGGCGGCGCGGGGCGGTTTGGTCACAGCTGTGGCCATGACGGCGGCTCCGTTCTCGGGCGGGCGGTGCGAGAGTTCGGAAAGCGCTTTCTCCGCAAGGTCAAGCGCTTCGCGAACGGCATTCGACATCTCGAACGCATCGGGCGGTGGGCGTGCGGTCGCGGCGGGCCGCGGTTCAGCCCGCGTAGGGTTCGGGGGTCGTCCCCGGCCGGGCCAGGAACGCGAAGTCGCAGCCGGTGTCGGCCTGGGAGATCTGCTCCATGTACAGCGCGCCGTAGCCGCGCTCGTACCGGGCCGGCGGCGGGGTCCACCCGGCCCGCCGGCGCTCCAACTCCTCGTCGCCGACGTGCAGGCGGAGGGAGCGGGCCGCGACGTCGAGGGTGATCGTATCGCCCGTACGGACCAGGGCAAGAGGCCCGCCGACATGCGATTCCGGCGCCACGTGCAGCACGCACGCCCCGTAGCTCGTGCCGCTCATCCGCGCGTCCGAGATGCGCACCATGTCCCGCACCCCCTGCTCCAGCAGGTACTTCGGGATCGGCAGCATCCCGTACTCCGGCATCCCCGGACCGCCCTTGGGCCCCGCGCCGCGCAGCACCAGCACGTGGTCCGGGGTGATCCCGAGCGCCGGGTCGTCGATGGTCCGCTGCAACGTCCGGTAGTCGTCGAAGACGACGGCGGGACCGGTGTGCTTCAGGAACCGCTGCTCCATGGCGACGTGCTTGATGACCGCCCCGTCCGGGCAGAGGTTGCCCCGCAGCACCGCGAGCCCGCCCTCGGCCGCCAGCGGCCGGTGCCGCTCCCGGATCACCTCGTCGTCGTGCACCAGGGCCCCGTCGAGCTGCTCGCGCAGGGAGGCATGGGACACCGTCGGCCGGTCCAGGTGGAGCACGTCCGCGATCCGCGACAGGAAACCGGTCATCCCGCCCGCGAAGTGGAAGTCCTCCATCAGGTACGCGCCGCCGGGCCGCAGGTTCGCGAGCACCGGCACCGTCCGCGCGATCCGGTCGAAGTCGTCCAGCGTCAGCTTCACCCCGGACCGGCCGGCCATCGCGATCAGATGGATCACCGCGTTGGTCGAACCGCCGAGCGCCAGGACCGCGGCGACCGCGTCCTCGTACGCCTCCCGCGTCAGCAGCCGCGACAGCCGCAGGTCCTGACGGACCAGCTCCACGATCCGCATCCCCGACGCGGCGGCCATCCGGTCGTGCCCCGAGTCCACCGCCGGCACCGAGGAGGCGCCCGGCACGGTCACGCCCAGGGTCTCCGCCGCGGCGGTCAGCGTCGACGCCGTCCCCATCGTCATGCAGTGGCCGGGAGAGCGGGCGAGCCCGTTCTCCAGCTCGGCCATCTCGCAGTCGCCGATGGTGCCGGCCCGCCGCTCGTCCCAGTACCTCCACATGTCCGTACCGGACCCGAGGGTCTCCCCCCGCCAGTGCCCCGGCAGCATCGGACCGGCCGGCACGAACACCGTCGGCAGGTCCACCGACGCCGCGCCCATCAACAGCGCCGGCGTCGTCTTGTCGCAGCCGCCCATCAGCACCGCCCCGTCCACCGGGTACGAGCGCAGCAGCTCCTCCGTCTCCATGGCCAGGAGGTTGCGGTAGAGCATCGGCGTCGGCTTCTGGAAGGTCTCCGACAGCGTCGACACCGGGAACTCCAGCGGAAAGCCGCCGGCCTGCCACACCCCGCGCTTCACGGCCTGCGCCCGGTCGCGCAGGTGCACATGGCAGGGGTTGATGTCCGACCAGGTGTTGAGGATCGCGACGACCGGCTTGCCCAGGTGCTCCTCGGGCAGATAGCCGAGCTGCCGGGTCCGCGCCCGGTGGCTGAACGACCGCAGCCCGTCGGTCCCGTACCACTGGTGACTGCGCAGCTCGTGCGGCCGCTTCACGGCGTCGTCCGTCATATCGGCCACCCGCCGGCGATCGCCGCGACCTCGGCCCGCGCGTCCTCCGGGAGCTCCCGGCTCGGCGGCCGGATGTCCCGCCGGCACAGCCCGAGCGAGGCCAGCGCCTCCTTCACCACGGTCACGTTGTCCGCGTTGCCGTTCGCGGCCCGCAGCTCCTCGAAGCGGCGGATCCGCTCCCACACCTTCATCGCGGTCCCGTAGTCGCCGGCCCGCAGCGCCGCCAGCATCTCCAGGGAGAGCGCGGGCGCGACGTTGACCAGCCCGGACGTGAACCCGGTGGCGCCCGCCGAGAAGTACGAGGGCGCGTACGGCTCCGCGAGACCGGCCACCCACACGAACCGGTCCAGGCCCGCGTCCCGGGCGAAGCCGGCGAACCGGGCCGCGTCCGGCACCGCGTACTTCACGCCGACCACGTTCGGGCAGGCGGCGCCCAGCTCGGCCAGGCGCTCCCCGCTCAGCAGCGGGTTGCGGACGTACGGGACGACGCCCAGTTCCGGCACCGCGTCCGCGATGGCCCGGTGGTAGTCGACCCAGCCGCTCTCGGAGACGTACGGGTGCACCGGCTGGTGCACCATCACCATGTGCGCCCCCGTGTACCGGGCGTGCCGGGCCGCCTCGACCGCGGTCGGCAGGTCGTGCCCCACACCGACCAGGATCGCGGCCCGGTCGGCCGCCTCCGCGACCGTCGCCTCGGTGACCGCGCGGCGCTCGTCGGGGGTGAGGGCGTAGAACTCGCCCGTGTTGCCGTTGGGGGTGAGGGTGCGCACCCCGCCGTCGAGCAGCCGGTGCAGCAGCGCCCGGTGGGCGGCGGAGTCCACCCGGCCGTTTTCGGCGAACGGCGTGACCGGGATGGCCACGACGTCGGCGAGGGCGGCCCGAAGGGTCTCGAAGGTCATCGTCACTCACTGTCCAGGGGATTCAGGGTGTTCTCGGGGAAGGCCCGCTCCACGAACGAGGCGATGTGGGCGTGCACCGCCCGGCGCGCCCCGTCGGCGTCGCCCGCGGCGGCGAGCCGCAGGATCTCCTCGTGCTCGGCCGCCTCGCGGTCCCACGACGGGACGGCGGCCCAGGCGACGGTGGAGACGAGCGCGGCCTGGTCGCGCACCTCGTCGAGCATCCGCCCGAGCAGCGGGTTGCCGCAGGGGAGGTAGAGCGCGCGGTGGAACGCCCGGTTGGCCAGCGAGCGTTCGGCCGGGTCCTCGGCGGCGGCCGCCCGGGCCAGCGCCTCGTGGGCCTCGTCGAGCGGCGCCCCGGAAGCCACCGCGCGACGGACCGCCTCCGGCTCCAGGAGCAGCCGCACGTCGTACACGGCCCGGGCCATGTCCGCGTCGACCATCCGCACGGTGACGCCCTTGTACTGGCTCATCACCACGAGCCCGCTGCCCGCGAGCGTCTTCAGCGCCTCGCGCACCGGCGTCTTGGACACCCCGAAACGCGCGGCGAGCTCGGCCTCCACGAGCGCCTGCCCGGGTCTGAGCCCCCCGGTCAGGATGTCGTGCTTGATCGCCTCCAGGACGTACTGGGTCCGGGAGGGGATGGGGCTGGGGGCGAAGGGCATGGCGCACTCTCAGATCTCATGTATCGCGTCTCATATATGACGTACGAAGTGCAACGGGCATGAAGCTAGGGGGGCGTTGGTGTTTCGTCAATGCTTCGGACAGGGTTGATAGAAAGCGTTTTCTGCGCGGGAGGGGGGAGGGGTGTGTGGTGCGGGGCGCGCGAGGCGTGGACTCCCTGGCGCGTCGGCCGGACGGCGCCGGTGGCCGTGCTGGCCGGTGGGGCGGGCCGGGGAAGGCCCCCGGGCCGGGCACGGGACGTCCGACCAGGCCGAGCGGGCGGGTCCGTGGGGCCGTCCCCGGTCCACGGGGCCGGGCACGACCGCGTGCGACGACTGCGCGCGAGGTCCTGAACGGCCGATGGCGATCCCCGCCCAGCTGCCCGCCGCCCGGATGGCGGCGGGACCGTCCGGCCGTCCGGGCCCCGGCACCATCTGGGCGGTGGGGGCGTCGGGGTGTCCGGGCTCCGGCACCATCCGGGCGGTGGGGGCGTCGGGGTGTCCGGGCCCCGTGTCCATTCGGGCGGTGGGGGCGTCGGGGTGTCCGGGCCCCGGCACCATCCGGGCGTGGGGGCGTCTGGGCGTCCGGGCCCCGGCACCATCCGGGCGTGGGGGCGTCTGGGCGTCCGGGCCCCGGCACCATCCGGGCGTGGGGGCGTCTGGGCGTCCGGGCCCCGGCACCATCCGGGCGGTGGGGCCGTCGGGGCGTCCGGGCCCCGGCGCCATCGGGGCGGTGGGGCTGTCCGGGTGTCCGGGCCCCGCCTCCATCCGGGCGGTGGGGCCGTCCGGCCGTCCGGGCGTCCGCCGTCCGCGCTGCCGTGCTTCGCGGCCTCCGGATGAGCCTTGGCCGTTTCACCGCGTACGCGGCCGTCAGGCAGGTCCGAACCTGCGCCGACACGTCGGCTCGGCGCTGCTCGCGGTGGAGTGACACGCAGGCGGGGCCCACCACGGCCCCCAGTTCGCTCCGCGATCCCGGCCCGTGGCTGGACGCTCGACGACCGTCGACGGCACCGTCGTCGAGCCGGCCTCGGGCCCTCGCCCAGGCCGGCCGCGCGGGCACCGTCTTCGTGCCCCGACGGCGCCCGACGCCTCGGCGTCCAGGCCGCGCTCGGCGTCGGGAGCAGGTCCACGGGGCCTGGCCGGCGGCGGTTCACGCTCCCCGTCAAGAACAGCCGAAGCCGGCTCGCAACCACAGGCGGCGGCGAGGCCAAGGTATACGTCCCCGAGGGCGCTCGACTCGCCCTCCTCGCCGCGTGACGGTCACCGGCCCGTGCCGGCGCCGCGAGCGACACCCCCTGGACGTGTCGCGCTCGACCGTGGTCGAGATGATGGCCGCGCGGGACGATGTACGGGGACGACGACGGCTTCGAGACCAGCGGGGGCAGCGGCATGGAGCAGGCGGACTTCTTCGCGGCGTACGACGCGATGCTGCGGCGGTGGCCCGCGGACATCACGAGTGTCGACGTGCCGACGCCGTACGGCAGTACACGGGTCCACGTCTGCGGTCCGGAGGCCGGCGCCCCGCTCCTGCTGCTGCCCGGAGGCGGCACCACCTCCATGGCGTGGTTCGGCAACGTCGAGGACCTCAGCCGCGCCCATCGCGTCCACGCGGTCGACGTCATGGGCGACTTCGGCCACAGCGTCAACGACGGAACGCCCCTGCGCGGCGCCGCGGATCTGATGACGTGGCTGGACGCGCTCCTGGACGGACTCAGCCTCGGGGAGACGAGCCTGTGCGGCCACTCCTACGGCGCCGCGATCGCCCTCCGCTACGCGCTGCACGCGCCCCGGCGCGTCAGCAGGCTGGCCCTCCTCGACCCCACCAACTGTTTCGCCGGGCCGAACCCCGGCTATCTGCTGCGCGCACTCCCATCGCTCCTGCGCCCCACCGTCGCGCGACAGCGCGCCTTCCTGCTGTGGGAGACCGGCCGGCCCCCCGAGGACCCCGGGTGGCAGCACTTCCTCGACAGCACCACGGCGGCCGCGCGATCCAAGGTCGTCGCCCTGCGCCGCCCCCGGCCGAAGGAGCTGAGGGGCTGCAGCGTTCCGACCCTGGTCCTCGTCGCCGGACGCAGCCGGACCCACGATGCGCGACGGGTGGCGGCCCGGGCCCGTGACCTCCTGCCCGAGACCGACGTCGTCGTCCTGCCCGACGCCACCCACCACACCCTGCCCACCGAGCGGCCGGCCGAACTCAACCACCTGCTCACGCGCTTCCTGGCCTGACGCGCGACCGGTTCGGCGCGTCGGACCAGGGACCGCGCCGCGCCCGAACGCGCGGCACCCCGCGACGCCCGCCCCGGAGCGCGGGGCGGGCGTGCGGATACGGCGGACGCGGATCAGCAGTTCTTGATCTTCCAGATCGGATCCCAGCCCCACCAGGAGGGGGCCACGTCGGGCGCGGTCGAGGTGTGGACGACCGTCCCGGCCGAGTTGGAGAACCCGGCCACCGTTCCGTCGGTCTGGTAGTTCTTGAAACCGCCGCCGTCACCGCCGTTGCCCCAGTAGGACAGCGAGTAGGTGTTGCAGTAGTACAGGTCGAAGACCTTGTACGTGTTCCGGGTCGGATCCCACACGCGGGCGCACAGCCGGCCGGTCGGGCAGCTGTAGGTGCCGTCGGCGACGTAACGGACCCGTTCGGCGGCCGGAGAGATCGTCGGCGCCGTCGCCGGCACACCGCTCTCGGCCTGCGCACCGGCCGGATCGGCGACCACCGTGATCAGCGCGGTGTCGCTCACCGCCCGATCGGCAGGTGCGACGGCCTGGGCCGGGGCGGTGGCCAGGAGACCACCGAGGAACAGACCCACCACGGCGACGAGTCCCGCCGCCCTACGACGTAAGTGCATGCCTTTGTCCTCCGTGTCATGGTCGGAACAGAGATGCGCGCGCCGCCCAGTATGTGGCGGAGGGCCCGGAG
The DNA here is from genome assembly GCF_039534915.1 of Streptomyces roseofulvus. Classification (NCBI taxonomy): domain Bacteria; kingdom Bacillati; phylum Actinomycetota; class Actinomycetes; order Kitasatosporales; family Streptomycetaceae; genus Streptomyces; species Streptomyces roseofulvus. Next base: position 6,901,140 of record NZ_BAAAWE010000001.1, read on the forward strand.
ATCACACGGCAAGGGGGGAGCAATGGCGGGAAAGCGGCGGGGCCCGTGAACCACCCGTTCCGCCGGGCGAGTCGGCAGGCTCCGCCGACCGTGGCGACGGCGCGGGCACGACGCGCTGGTCGCCCCGGCGCCGGCCGCCATGTTGCTCACCCCGGCTCGCGAGAGCGCCGACTCGCCCCCTTCGGCGGACGGATTCCGACCTATACGCGGTCCAGCATGGCCCCATGACCGAGAACACCCCCAGCCCCACCCCGACTCCCACCCACACCCCCACTCCTACCCCCACTGCCACCCCCGTCCAGGCGGTCCCGGAGGGCTACACCACCATCACGCCCTGGATCATCGGCTCCGACACCGCCGGACTCATCGACTACCTGGAACGGGCCTTCGGCGCCGAGGACCTGGGCCGCTTCGTCCTGGAGGACGGCACGATCGGCCACGCCGAGCTGCGGATCGGGAACGGCCGGCTCATGGCCTTCGACAGTCCGCCGGGCTGGTCGCCGACCCCCGCGTTCCTCCGCCTGTACGTGGAGGACGCGCGGGCCGTCCACCGGCGCGCGGTCGAGGCCGGCGGCGCCTCCGTCACCGAGGTCACGCACTTGTTCTTCGGCGACCTCGTCGGCCGCGTCCGCGACCCCTACGGCAACCTCTGGTGGATCCAGACCCACATCGAGGACGTCGACGAGGACGAGATGAACCGCCGCCTGGGCGACCCCGTCTTCACGCAGGCGATGGAGTACGTCCAGGGCGCGCTCCCCTCCCCGCCGGGCGGCGGGGAGGACGACGGCGCGGGAACGCGGCCCGCGCGATGACTAGTGCCGCGCGTCGCTCACCGGATGGAAGTTGACGCGCTCGCTGGTGACGGGGAAGCCGGCCTTGGCGAAGTGCGCCGCCATGGGGACGTTGCCCAGGTCCGTCGCCGCGCTGATGAACTCCGCGCCCTGCTCGACCAGGAAGTGGGTGCACTCCGCGAGCAGGTCGTACGCGTAACCGTGTCCGCGCTGGTCCGGGACGACCCCGATGAAGCCGATGGTCGGCCCGGACGGGTTGTGGGCAGGTATGTGGATCCCGGCCAGCTCGCCCGCCGGCGTACGTGCGACCTGCCACCACTCCCGCGGGGACGGGCACCAGTGGAAGAAGTCCAGTTCCTCCTGCGCGGCCTGGTCGACGCCGCCCTCCTCCACGGCCTTGAGTGCGTGGGCGTCGAGGGTCACGGAGTGGATGCGGCGCAGCGCGTCGAAGAACACGGCGTCGTCGGGCTCGGCCTCGAACCGCAGGCGACCGGGCCGTTCGGGCAGGCCGAGCTCCGGCGTCCACCGGTACAGGAGGCGTTCCACCAGGAGTTCGTAGCCGGCGGCCCGGGCGGCGGCGAAGCGTGCCTCGGCGGCGGCCCGGGGGCCGGCCTCCTCCCGCCAGTCGCCGGGCAGGTTGATCTCCAGCTCGACCCGCCAGGGCGCGGACCGCAGCAGTTCGGCTCCGGCCTCCTCCTCGCCCTCGGCCACGTCGAACCAGTTGATGTTCACGGGCTCCGCGTCGTCGGGCCCGCCCCACCAGGCCCCGCGCGCGACGACCTCGCCGTCGCGCAGCGCGACCCGCTTCCACTCGGGGCGGAAGCGGGTACGCCGGTGCTTCTCACGGGCACCGAGGGGATCGGGAAGCGCGTCGAAGAGAGAGGCGTCGCTCGTGGAGAGCGTGCGGATGACCAGATCGGTCATGGGATTTCCTCCGGGATACAGGCTGCGTGGAGCGCTCCCGGCCGGACGTCAGAACTGACGGACCACCACGCCGGACCGGTGGAAGCGGGAGCGCCGGAAAGATCTGAACTGCACCGCACTCGCCTCCTTCCATCCGTCTCAGGGCGTGGAGCCCCACCCTAGGGGACCCCACACGGTCCCGTCCACGGATTTCCGTGTGGCGACGGACGGCGGAGTGACGTTGCCGGTCCCCGGCAACGTCAGGGCACGAAAGTGTGGGTGCTGAGGCCGAAGAGCCGGTGGGGCTCCGTGCGTAGGGTCCGTGTCCGTGCGGACGGCAGCTCGGGGAGCTCGGGCTTCTCGGCAGTGAGCCGGCACCTCATGCTCTGCCACGACCGACCGGAGGAAAGGCCATGTCCGATGCGCAAGACGAGAGAGAAGACAGGACCTCGGGCTCCGGCGGCCCGCGCGGCACAGCCCGCTCCTTGGGGCGCGCGTGGCGTGCGCTGGACCGGGCCCTGGGCGGAGAGAGGCTGCGCACCCCGTTCCAGCAACGGGTGGCGCGCCACCCCGTGGCTACCGGGTTCGATGTCGCCATGGCTGTCGGGCTCCTCCTGTCGGTGTTCGAAGCGGGTCTGAGCGCGCTGGCGCCCGCGCTGGCCGCCGGCCTGATCTACGGCTCTACGGCGGCCGCGGAGCGTCGCCGGCAGGGGCGCCTCAAGCGCACGGGGCTGTGGGACGGCGCGTAGAGGGCCCCGGCATGTCAGGGAGAATCCTGAGGCGGACAACTCCTCAAGCCGGGAAGGACGTTGTTCACGTGCGCGTCCACGGCAGCGTGGACATGCCCGACGTGTGGAGCGGCTTCAACGCCACGGACCGGCAGAGGCACTGGTGGCGGAACGGCATGGGGATGTCGGCCCTCGTCGGCGTGGTGGCGGCGATGATCTCGACCACGCCTGAGCCGGGCACGTGGTGGGGGGTCGGCGGTTGCGGGGTTGTGGCCGTGGTCGTGTTCCTGGGCTACGTCGACGTGATCTACGGCGGGGTCCTCCTGACCGCGACGGGGTTGGAGTTCCGGACCTTCGTCAGCAGGCGCGTCGTCCCCTGGAACGAAGTCGCCGACATGGAGAGGCGACAGCGCGTGACTCGGAGCGGAGTCTGGTCCGATCTTCGGGTCGTCAGGGTCCGTGGACGTTCGCTCGGGATCCCGGGGACCGTCACCCACCGGATGATGGATGCAGAGCTTGAGCGGAAGCAGGTAGCCATCCAGGAGTGCTGGTCCCGTGCGGTCGGCGGTTGACGGGCCGCATGTCGGCCGGCTTCGTGGTGTGCACTATCACTCATCGACACCGGTCCCGTTGTACGGCCGGATGGCCACCGTGACATCCATGCGGAAGACGTTCGCTCCCGCCGCGGACGGCAGGCCCAGGACCCGGTCGAGCGCGCGGCCGGCGGGGCCGCAGCCGCTGGTGCCCGGGGCGGCGAACTCCGCGTCCTGGGCGCCGAAGGTGACGACCAGGGGGTCCTTGGATATCACCCGGGTGGGAACGGTGTCCTTGAGCACCAGGTGGACCGCGTCCTCGTCGCTGCCCACCGCGCAGCCCGACTTCACGAAGGCCGGCAAGCCATGTGCCGCGCCTATCGCGAACGTGATGTCGAACTCGCCGCGCCGGCTGTCGTCGGACAGGAAGTCCGCGTAACCCCCGTACTGCGGAGTCAGGGTCAACGGGGAGCGCCCCACCCGGATCGGCGCAGCGGTCATCTCCCCGAAGACCTGGCGGAATTCGCCGTCCACGCGGCCTTCCGCGAAGGTGATCTTCATGGGCTCGGTGAGCGGCTCGTCGACCCCGCCCATGCGCAGATGCCCCGTGGCGTGCATGACCTCGCAGCGCCAGGTCCCGGGATCCGCACCGGCGGGCAGTTCGTCCACGGCCGGGCAGGCGGAGAAGTCGAACTCGGACAGGTCGGTGCTCTGTTCCACGCCCTGTGCGGGCGCGGCCCCCAGGGCGAGTCCGGCGATCAGGGCGCCCGCGGCAGCACGCGTGAAGCGGCGGAGGACGGTGCGATGCGAGGTCACTCGGTTCGGTGTCATGCATCCAGCATTGCAGAGATTTCTCTGCAGAGGAAGGTCTGCAGAGAAATCGCTGCCGTCGGATAGACTTGCGGCATGACGGAAGAACGCGGAGCGGAACCCTCAGCGCAGCGCACGGTCGAGAGTCCCGAGGTGCTCAAGGCCCTCGCCCACCCCCTGCGGCTGCGGATCCTGCGCCACCTCGGCGCCGCGGGCCCGGCCACCTCGACCACGCTCGCCGCGGCCCTCGGCGAGAACACCGGGACGCTCAGCTACCACCTGCGCATGCTGGAACGCAGCGGCCTCATCGAGGACATCCCCGAGCGCTCCACCGGACGTGAGCGGTGGTGGCGCGGGGTGCGCGGCCTCGACATCCGCAGACCCCCGCAGGGCGAGCTGACGGAGGCCGAACGCGCCCTGTCCGCCGAGCTGGACCGGATGAGAATGGAGGAGGACGTCGAGCTGGCCCGGCGGTTCACCGCCGGACAGGCGGAGTCCGAAGGCTGGATGCGGGGTTCCCGCAGCCTCATCCACCTCACGAAGGACGAGCTGGACGCGTTCCACGACGACTATCTGGCCCTGCTCGCGCGCTATGCCCGCGGGCCCGAGGACGCCCCCGACGACGCGCGCCCCGTACTCCTCCGTTGGTTCGGCCTGCCCGCCGACTGACCGGCGACCTGCCGACGAAGTACTCGATCGTCGAGTGGCCAGCCCGTGGCGGAGGCGACCGGGTGCGCCGATCGCCGAGTGCTGCGCTGACGAGGTGGCCCTGGTGGCCTTGTCGGCCGCTGCCTCCTCGTCCCCGGCCGCCCCGGCGGCCACCGGCGCGAGTGATCGTCCGCGCGACCTCCTACGTCTTGCGCGGCACCGTCATATGGCTTCGATCCGCCTCCGGCCCAAGACGTGATCAACCCGGTTTCAGAGCGTCAGCCCGCTTCATGAGGTCCGCTGCGATGTCGTCCCAGTCGGGACCGAAGATCTGCAGGACCATCGCAGCCTCCCGCATCAGCTCGGGCTCGTCCGGCCGTTGCAACAGCACCAGTCGATACGAAAGGTTCCGGATCCAGACAGGAAGATTTCCGTCGACGTACTGCGGGCAGAGCTCGCGCAGCATGGCGAGGATCGCGTCCGCGTCGGCGAAGGTCAGCTCTTCGACGAAGTACCGCTCCCGGTGTTCCCGGCCGCACTCCGGTGTCGGTCGGTACTCATCTCCGTAGAGGCAGCGAGCGTGCTCCGTCAGGGTGCTGTGCATGAACCGGAAGCCTACGACTTCATGATCCGCCGGACAGTTCCTGGGACTGTTCCGAAAGCAGATCTTTGCTGCTTTTGAGATGGGTGTGATGGTCGGGCTCGGGTATCGTCCCTCTCGGCTGCAATCCCGGTGCCGCAAAGACGGGCGATCGTGCAACGGACAACCGGGAGTTCCCGTTGCGTGCGCCCGTACCAACCTTCCTCAGTCACAGCCACTCGTTGAGGACCGCGACCAGCACGGTGCCTCGTGGCAGACGGCAGGCTTGTGGCATTCCGGCGGCCGGCCGGCGCACCCTGATTGCTTCCAGGACCGGCTCGAACCGCGGGCCGAGCGCGCGCTGAGGCTCGCGAAGGTGCTCGCCGCGTCGACCAGGGGCGCGCGTGGGCTCCGTGTCGGCGGGGAGCCGCGTCACGGGCGGGGGCCGCGCTCGTAAGGTCGAGGCATGACGAACGAGACGGCGCCGCGCGACCGGGCGCAGCGCATCAAGGACGTACGGCGCAGGCTGGAGCGGGAGAGGGACCTCTGGGTCGCCTCCGCGGGTCCCGACGGGGTGCCGTACCTCGTGCCGCTCTCGTTCCTCTGGGACGGGAGGGACGTCTGGCTCGTCACCCGGCTGACCAACCCCACCGGCCGCAACCTCGCCGCCAACCCCCGGACCCGGCTCGCCCTCGGCGACACCAGAGACGTCGTCCTCCTCGACGGCGAGGTCACCACGTACACCCACGACGAGGTCCCGGCGGAGACCGCCGACGGCTTCCGCGCCAAGACGGGCTGGGAAGCCCGCCGTTCGGGCCCGGCCTACCGCTGGTTCCGCGTCCGTCCGACGGACCTCCAGGCGTGGCACGAGGAGCCGGAGCTGGCTGGGCGGCAGCTCATGACGGACGGGGCGTGGACCGACGCCTGACGGACGCGAACGGGTCTGGTAGAACACGCGTATGACCTACAGGTTCGTGGCGAACGTCGTCTACGGCTGGCACCAGGACCTTCCGCCGGGCATACACGTGCCGACGGCAGGAGTCGCCGAGTCGGAGGACGAGGAGAGCTTCGCGCTCGAGTTCCAGGGCGGCGTCGAGGAACCGGACGAACAGGCCGTGCGCCTGGGCCTGGACTCGTACTGCGTCCTCACCCCGGTCCAGAACACCGCGTACGGCTGCGTCCGCACGGTGGAACTGGAAGGGAACCTCCTGCGGGTCACGTTCGACCCCGCCGTCCTGGACGACCTGGAGTTGGACGATCCGGTGGTCGAGGCGGTCCTGCGTGCGCCGGCCGAGGACGTCGCCCGCCTGAAGGACGCGCTCCGCCACATCCTGGCCTACGGCCGGGCCGCCGCGCTGCCGATCGTGATCGCCGCCTGACCGCCGCGGCCGTGGACGCCGCCCCGGTCGTGGATCGCCTCATCACCGAGCCCACGCAGGTGAGAGATCCGGTCGGCCGTGGCCAGGGGGCGACCACCTCCCGCCGCAGATCCGCCGCGAGGCCGGAGGCCCATAGGGCTGGGTCGGTCTTGTCCACCTCCTGTGCGTCGCGACGGGTCGGTCCGGGGTCGGGAGCGACGGCGATGCCGACTCCTGCCGGGGCCCGTCTTCGGCGGACCTCTGCGACACGGTGTCGAGCGCGCGCACGGGGCTGTTGCCCGGGATCGGGTACGCCCCTGTGCTCGACGCGCCGGAGGTGACCGGCGAGTTGCTGCTGGGCGTCGCGGTGGCGGGCCGCTGACACCCGTCGCCCTCGCCTAGCCTGGTGGAGCAACGGACAGGACAGGAGGGTGCCCACCTGTGTGTCAGCTCGTCCAAGGAGGCAGCATGCGCGCTCGTCCGTCGGTGCTGGCGGCGGGGAGGCGTCATTCGGTTGCTGCGCGCCGGGACGGGACTGTTCTCGCCGTGCGCGGTTCCGCGGCCGGGGAGTGTCGTGTCCAGGGGTGGGAGCGGGTCGTCGAGGTGGCGGCCGGCAACGTCCACACGGCGAGGAACACGGGCAGGTCCCATACGGTGGGGCTCCGGTCGGACGGCACGGTGCTGGCCGCGGGGTGGAACGGCGACGGGCAGTGCGAGGTCGCCGGCTGGCGTGGTGTCACCGCCGTGGCCGCGGGCTGGCGGCGGACGCTCGGCCTGCTCGGGAACGGCCGGGTGCTGGCGGTCGGCCGGAACGCGGAGGGACAGTGCGACGTGGAGTCCTGGCGCGAGGTGGTCGTCCTGTCGTGCGGTGACTGGCACTCGGTCGGTGTGCGGGCGGACGGTTCCGCCGTGGCCGTGGGCAACGACCGGCGACGGCAGTGCGACGTCGGCGGGTGGCGTGATCTCGTCGGCATCGCGGCCGGGTACTGCCACACCGTCGGCCTCACAGCCGACGGGCGCGCCGTGGCGACCGGAGAGCGGACGACCGGGGCGTGCGAGGTCGACGAGTGGGAGGACGTCGTGGCGCTCGACGCGGGCAGCTATCACACCGTCGGGGTCACGGCGTCCGGGCGGGTGCTCGCGACCGGAGACAACAGCCACGGGCAGTGCGACGTCGACGACTGGCGGGACGTCGTCGCCGTGGCGGCCGGCTCGACGCACACCCTCGGCCTGCGGGCCGACGGCACCGTCGTGGCCGCCGGGAACCATGCCGACGGTCAGTGCGCGGTCGAGGCCTGGTCCGACATCCGGCTTCCGTGAGCCTGCGCGCAGGCGTACGGAGCGCGCTCGGCGGATCCGACCGCGTCCTGATCGCCGCCTCGGCCGGAGGGACAGAAAAGCAGGTGCGGGGGAGTGGGGCCGGGCGTAGCCTGCCCCGCATGTCCAGTCCCGAGGCATCCAGAGTGGGGGGCTTTCGGTCGCGCCGTCAGCCCCTGAGCCTCCGCATCTCCTGATTCGGTGCACGGCACCGACCGCCCGCGGCACTCTGCGCCGTGCGGGTGGTTGGACATGTCCATGTGCCGTGTGTCCGTGTGCCGGGTGTCTGTGTGCCGGGTGTCCGTGCGTCCTGGAGGGCGGGGCGGCGGGCTGGTGGCGGTGACGCGACGACGTCTCTCGTCTCCTCTCTTCTCGCCTCGCCTCGGAGTCCTCCGTGCCTCTTCCTCCAGCCCGTCTCGTTCCCCTTCCTCTTCCCCTGTATCTGCTGGCCCTCGCCGTCTTCGCCATGGGCACCTCGGAGTTCATGCTCGCCGGGCTGCTGCCCGACCTCGCCCGCGACCTGGGGGTGAGCGTCGGCGCCGCCGGAGCGCTCACCTCGGCCTTCGCCGTCGGGATGGTGATCGGTGCGCCGCTGATGGCCGTGCTCGCCCGGGGGTGGTCCGGCCGGGCCGGGCTGCTCGGCTTCGTGCTCGTCTTCCTCGCCGCACACGTCGTCGGTGCCGTGACGACCAGCTTTCCCGTCCTGCTCCTCAGCCGGTTCGTCGCCGCCCTCGCGAACGCGGGCTTCCTCGCCCTGGCTCTGACCTCCGCCACCGCCATGGTCCCGGCCGACCGCAAGGCGCGGGCGCTCGCCGTCCTCCTCGGCGGGACGACCGTCGCCACGGTCGCGGGCGTTCCGGGTGGCGCGCTGCTCGGTTCCCTCGCCGGATGGCGGGCGGCGTTCTGGGCCGTGGCCGCGCTGTGCGTGCCCGCCGCGCTCGGTGTCCTTTGGGGCGTTCCGGGCGGCGGGCGAGGCGAACGGACTTCGCTGCGGGGCGAGTTCCGGGTCCTGCGCGCACCCCGGCTCGTCCGGGTCATGGTGCTCGCCGCGCTGGTGAACGCCGCCACCTTCGGCGCGTTCACCTTCCTCGCGCCGGTCGTCACCGGACCGGCCGGGCTCAGCGCCCCCTGGGTCTCCGTGGCCCTCGTGCTGTTCGGCGCGGGCTCCTTCGCCGGGGTCACCCTGGCGGGCCGGTTCGCCGACCGGCACGCGGACCGACTGCTCGCCGTCGGCGGGCCGTTGCTCCTCGTGGGCTGGCTCGCGCTCGCCGCGCTGGCGGACCGGCCGGCGGCCCTGCTGGCCCTGCTGCTCGTCCAGGGGGCTCTCTCGTTCGCCCTCGGTGGCACCCTCATCGCCCGGATCCTGTACGAGGCCACCGGGGCGCCCGCGCTCGCCGGGGCCTACGCCACGGCCGCCCTCAACGTGGGGGCCGTGGCGGGGCCGTTGCTGGCGGCGCCGGTCCTGGTACGGCCGACGGGGCCGTTCCTGCTGAGCGCGGGGCTCGTCGCCGCTGCGCTGGCCGTCGGCGTCGTCAGCGGTAGTCGTCCGGGTGGTCCTGCATCCAGGTGTTGATGAAGTCCCGGGTGCCGATCAACTCCTTCTCGTGCTTCTTCAGGTTCTCGTAGGAGCGGTCCCCGCCGAGGGTCCTGTTCAGTTCCGCGATCCGGGCGATCGGTTCGGGGAAGTGGCCGGGACCCTTCGGGTCGGCCTTCATGGCCATGTCCATCTCCTGGACCTCCTTGTTGACGCGGCCCAGGAAGTAGGAGCAGTCCGTCGCGCAGGAGTCGTTGAGCGTGGCCTGGAGGGTGGCGAAGGCGTCGCGGACCTTCTCCCCGGGGGCGGGCGCGTACGGGTCGGACGTGCTGGGAGCGGCGGCGGGCGTGGAGTCGTCCGGCAGGGCGTCGGTGCCGGTGGGCGTGGCGGTGGGCTCGGCCGTCGCCGTCGCCGTCGCCGTCGCTCCGGCGTTCCCGGTTCCCGCCGCGGTCGTCGCCGAAGGGCGGGGAAGCTCCACCGTCGGATCGGGCTTCGGCGTCGTGCCGCACGAGACGGCGAGTGCGGCGAGCGCCACCGTGAGCAGGGCGGTGCGTCGTACGGAAGTCGTGCCGGTCATGATCCCCCCAGGTTGACGATCACGAGAGCCTAGCCCGCCACGCACCGGAGACCCGGCACCGGAAGCCCGTGGCGCGGGGCCCCGGTGCGTCCCGCCCGTCCGGAGGCGACCGTGGGGCACCTTCGCCGCGCCTCTCCGGCGCCTCACGAGGAGGAGCCGGCGGGCGCTCCGGCGGTCACGAGGCCGTACGGGCCGCCCGTCGGACCCGCCGTGACGCCGCCTGCGTCGGCCGGTTCCGTACCCGCCGCGCCCCGCCCCGCCCCGCCGCGCCGCGCCGCGCCGACGCCCGCGAAGAATGTCACCTCACCCGGGCCCGACGCCGGGGTCGACGTTGCGGTCTGTGCGCCGCTCAGTGCGCGAGAGCCCTCCCGGCGCCAGGTGGAGCCGCTCGTGGGCGACGCGTGCGCGATGCGAGGGCGCGGTACTGAGGGGGTGACCGCACGCCGCACCTGGACGACCTCGTCCGAAGCCGCGTGCCCCCCGTGCCCGCCCCGGCGTCGGCCCGCCCCACCGTCTCCTCGCCCCGTTCGACGCTCTCCACGGCGAAGACCTCGGCCCACGCGTGATCGGCGGCAACCTTCGCGCCGCCGGCGGCGACAGAGACGTGGCCCCGTCCCGACGCACGGAAGGAGGTGACCGTGACCGTGGGCCTCGAACCGGTACGTCTCCCAGACCCCCATCCGCCGGGCTCGTCCGCCGGGGCGCGGACCAGGCGGTCCTCCGCCACCGGCAGACAGCGGCCGCCGGCGGCGCGGGGCCGGCACCCCGCCGCCCAGGTCCCTCCCAGGTCGTGTACCGAACCCCCGGCGTCCGCGGTCAGCGGCGGTAGGTCCGAGCGGGCGGCGAGCAGCGCCGGAGCGAGGGCGATCTCCGCGCGCCCGTCGGCGGTCCGCAGCCGGATCCGGTCCCTGCCCTCGGCGAAGTCGACCCGGTCGGCGCCGAACCGCTGTGGCGAAGTACCTTTCCCGGTCGGCTCGTTGCACAGCGGGACGAGCGCCGCCTCCGTCGCTTCGCAGGCCGGCTCCCGGCGGCCGGTCATGTCGTACCCGGTCTCGCGCGCGGACGGATCGAGCTCCGGGGATCGCCTCGGGCACGGCCGACCCGGTCCGCGCCGCGCACCTCGCCGCCCGCCCCGCCGACCTCCGCCACGCCCGCGCCCCACCCTCCCCCGGAACTGCCGAGGCCGGCCACGCCCCGGTCACCGTCCGCGTGCCCCGCCCGGCGCCGCGATCCGCTCACCGGCACCACCGTCGACGACACCGCACCCCGACCCCCGACCGCTTCGGCGCCGCCGTCCGTCCTGGAGGAGCATCCATGACCGAACCCGTGCACGGCACCTGGGAGCCCGAGCCCGCCACCCGCTGGGAGGACGCGTTCCTCGCCGGGAACGGCCGGCACGGCGCGCTGGTGTACGGCGATCCCCGGGACGACCGGGTGATCGTCACCCATCACACCCTCGTACGCCCCCACCACCGGCCCGGCGACACCGACCCGCCCCGCCTCGCCGACCGGCTCCGCGCCCTCCAGGACGCCCTGCTCGCCGGCGACCTCAGGGCGGCCGAGACCTTCACCGACGGGCGCCCGCTGCGCTGGATCCAGCCCTTCCACCCCGCCTTCCAGACCCACGTCCGCGCCGACACCCCGCACGGCGGTCCCGACGCCCTCGACACCTCTGGCACGCGGCGCGAAGTCGACTTCACCACCGGCGTCGTCACCGCCACCGCCCGCGCCGCCACCGCCCCCGCCCGCACCAGCCGCGTCCTCGTCTCCCGTGCCGACGACGTCCTCGTCCAGTACGTCACCGAGCCCGGCCCCCGCGTCCGCGTCGAGCTCGACCACCGGCTTTCCGGCGCGCCGCCCGGCCTCATCGCCGCTCACGGCGTCGCCACCGCCCATGGCGAGACCGTCCTCACCCTCGGCGTCCGCTACCCCGACTCGACCCTCGGCTACACCGGTGTCACCCTGGTCGTCCCCGACAGCGGCCGGACCACGCTCACCGACCGGGGGATCCGCGTCGAGGGGGCCCGCCGGCTCCTGCTGCTCACCCGGGTGCGGCGCCACGACGGTCCGTACGACCCCGCCGAGGAGACCGCCGCCCTGCGTGCCCTCGCCGGGGAGGACGGGCCTTCCGCCGCGTACGTCCGGCTCCTCGACCGGCACACCGCCCTGCACCGCGCCGCGTACCGCCGGGTGGGCCTCGACCTCGCCGCCGATCCGGCCGAACGGGCTCTGCCGGGCTCCGCGTTGCTGGCGCGCCCCGCCGCTCCCGCGCTCCTGGAACGGCTCTTCGCCGCCGGCCGCTACCACCTGCTCTCCTCGTCCGGGATGCTGCCGCCCCGGCTCTGCGGCCTGTGGACCGGCGACTGGGACACCGCCTGGGCCGGCGGCTTCACCACCGACGCGAATCTCGCCCTCCAGACCGCCTCCGCCGTCGCCGCCGACCTCCCCGAGGTCACCGAGGCCCACCGCGCCCTGATCAGGCGCCAGTTCGCGGACTGGCGGGACAACGCCCGGGCCGTCTTCGGGGCCCGGGGCATCGTGGCCCCCGCCCACACCGACGGCGAGAGCGGCCACGCGTACCACTTCGACCGCGAGTACCCCCTCCACCTCTGGACCGCCGCCGCCGACTGGCTCCTCCTGCCGCTCCTCGAAGCGGACGAGGCCGCGGGCCGCCGCGACCCCTGGCTCACCGCCCGGCTGCTCGAACTCAGCGACTTCTACGAGGACTTCCTCACCCGCACGGGGCCCGACGGGCGCCTCGCCGTCGTGCCCTCCTACTCTCCGGAGAACCGTCCGGACGGCGGCAGCTGGGGCGCCGTCAACGCCACCATGGACCTCGCCGCCGCCCGGCACGCCCTCACGGCCGCCGCCGACCGCGCCCCCGCCACCCGGGCGGGCCGGCTCCGCGCCCTCGCCGACCGGCTCCCGCCCTACCGGGTCAACGCCGACGGCGCCCTCGCCGAATGGGCCTGGCCCGGCCTCGGCGACCGCTACGACCACCGGCACCTCAGCCATCTCTACCCGGTCTGGCCGCTCGACGCGATCACCCCCTACGACACGCCCGACCTCGCCCGGGCCGCCGCCCGCGCCCTCGAACTGCGCGGCAGCGAGAACGACTCCGCCCACGGCCACCTCCACCAGGGGCTCATCGCCGCCCGCCTCGGCGACGCCGTCCGCGCCGGGGACGCCCTGCGGCGGGTGCTCGACGGCGACTACTTCCACGCCTCCCTGATGAGCGCGCACTACCCGAAGCGGGACGTGTACAACGCCGACGCCGCCCACGCCCTGCCCGCGCTGCTCGTCGAGGCGCTGGTCCGCTCCACCCCCGGCCGGCTCGTCCTGCTGCCCGCGCCGCCGCCCGGGCTCTGCGCGCGCGGTCGGCTCACCGGGGTGCGAACCCGCTTCGGCGCCCGGATCGACCTCGCCTGGGCGCCGGGGGAGTACAGGTGCGTGCTCCGCCCCGACCGGGACGCCACCGTCGAACTCCGCGCCCCGGGGGAGGTGCGGCGGCTCGCTCTCCGGGCGGGGGTGGAGCAGGTGCTCGCCGGATACGCCGTTGACAGAACGGTTCAGTCTTGACACTGAACTGGTCGGTGTAGTTCAGTCGGGGCCGGAGGTGGCGCGGGCGGCACGGCCCGCCCGACCGGACGAGGGAGGCGGAGAGATGTTCGCGGTGATCTACCGGTGGAAGGTGCGGCCGGGGCGGGAGCAGCAGCTCGTGGACGGCTGGCACCGGGTGACCCTGGCGATCCACCAGGAGTGCGGCAGCTACGGCTCCCGCCTCCACCGCTCGGACGACGACACCTGGGTGGCGTACGCCCGTTGGCCCGACCGCGAGACGCGCGAGAAGTGCGGGACGCCCGACCCGGAGGGCGAGGCGATGATGCGCGAGGCGATCGCCGAGTACTTCCCCGAGACCCGCCTCACCCTCGTCGACGACCTCCTGGCCGAGCCGGGCCCCGAGGCGGGCTGAAGTCCCCGGGCTCCAAGACCGGCTGACGTCCCGGGCCCCGAAGTCGGCTGACGTCCCGGGCGCCGAGGCCGGCCGAAGTCACGGGCCCCCCGGGGTCGGCTGAACTCCCCGTGGTTCGGCGCCGTTTGAGGGCCCCGTGGTCCCCTCAGTCCGTGACGGGGAAGCGGGCCAGTGGGCCCGGGGCGTGGGAGCCGGTCGGGGACATCGTGCCGGCCGCTCCGTGGCGGGCGAGCTGGTCGAGAACCAGCCGTCCCCGGCGGACCCGTTCGCGCGCGGTGGCGAGCGCGTGCTCGCGCAGGTGCGCCCCGTACGGATAGATGCCGGCGGCCCGGCTCAGCCCGAACTTCAGGTACAACGGCGCGGCGCGGCGCACCAGTTCGGCCACCTCGTGGAGGCGGACGTAGCCGCCGAGGTCGTCGGGGGCCTCCACGTACAGGTCCATCGGCGCCCGGCTGACCCGGCGGATCTCGGTGAGGTGGGCCGTCGTCAGGTCGGACGGCACGTTGAGGGAGTCGGCGCCCAGCCGCTCGTACACGGCGTACGAGGCGGGGTTCACGGGTCCGATGAGGGCGGAGACCTTGAGCCGGGTCGCCGCCGGCAGGATCCCGGCGGCACGGAGCCGGTGCAGCGTCCAGAGCACGCCCTCGTCCGCCACCAGCAGCGCGCGCACCCCCAGCTCGGCCGCGCGCAGGGCGTCTTCGACGCAGCCGGCGAGCGCGTCGTGGCCCCGGGCGCGCAGGCCGCCGCCGCCCGATGCGGTGCGGGTCGCCGCACCGGTGTCCCAGGTGCCGCGCGGGCCGGTGAACAGGCAGAGTTCGACGGCCCGTTCGGCGCAGGCCGCCACCATCTCCCGGATCTCGGCGTCGGTGAGCATCCACACGCCGCTGCCCTGGCTCACGCGGTGCACCGGCACGTCGAGCCGCTCGCTCTCCGCGAGGACCGCCTCCAGTGCCTCCGGGCCCTCCACGGACGGCACCTCGGTCCGCCACCGGCCGCCGTCGGGGAACGTGTGCGGCGAGGCGTCGGCGGGGTCGGGCGGCGGTGCCGGGTGGCCGATGCGGCGGAGGGCTTCGGTTCCTGGATGGAGCATCGGACTCCTCTGTGCGATGGGTCGGACGTCGTGGGGGAGCGGGAGGGGCGGGTGCCCGGTGGCGCGGTACGGCCGGGGTTGCGGGACGGGCGGGTGACCGATGGCGTCGTACGGACGGGGCCCCGGGACGGACGGTCGGGTGACCGGCGGGGCGGTGCGGACGGGGCTGACGGACGGTCGGGGCTGACGGACGGTCGGGTGGCCGGTGGGGCGGTACGGACGGGGCTCAGGGCCTCAGCAGGACCTTGCCGACCGTCGGGTCTCCGCCGCCGACCAGGGCGAGCGCCTCGGTGAAGCGGTCGAGCGGGAACTCGTGGGTGACGAGCGGCGCCGGGTCGAGCAGTCCGGTCGCGAAGGCCCGGACCGCGTCCGCCCAGGCGGCCGACGAGGCGCCGAAGACGCTCCGCAACTCCAGCTGGTTCAGCGAGAGGTGCACCGGGTCGATGCCCGTGGCTCCCTCCGCGAACATGCCGGTGAGCACCACCCGGCCGCCCCGGCGGGCCAGCAGGCAGGCCGAGGCGGCCGTGGTGGGGGCTCCGGCGGTCTCCACCACCAGGTCGAACTCCCCGTGCGCGGCCGTGGCGTTCGCCGGGTCAAGGACGAGCGTCGCGCCGAAGTCGCGGGCCCGTTCGGCCCGGGCCGCACGCGGCTCGATGACGGCCAGCGCGGCGGGGGAGGAGGCGGCGAGCCACTGCGTGGCGAGCAGCCCGAGGGTGCCGGCGCCGACGACCGCCGTCCGCTCCCCGGGGCGCGGGCGCCCGGCCCGGACCGCCGCCGCGACCACCGCCGCCGGTTCGAGCAGCGCGGCGGCCCTCAGGTCCGCCCGCTCGGGCAGCAGGTGCAGCAGCCGGGCGGGGACCACGAGCCGGTCGGCGAAGGCGCCCGGTTCGGTGAAGCCGGTCTCCGCGTACCCGGCGGTGCACAGGCTCGTCTCGCCGGACCTGCACCGCTCGCACGTCCCGCAGCAGCGGAAGCCCTCGGCGACACAGGGCCGGCCGACCAGGTCCCGGGCCACGCCGGCGCCGACCGCCTCGACGGTGCCGGACCACTCGTGCCCGGGCACCACCGGATACCGCACATAGCCGGGCGCCCGGCGGCCCTCGTACACCTCCCGGTCGCTGAGGCAGATCCCGGCGGCGAAGACCCGCACCAGGACCTCGCCCGGTCCGGGTGCGGGGCGCGGGCGCTCCACCAGCCGGTGCACGCCGGGCCGTTCGACGAGGACGGCGCGGCCGTGCGGAGCCGTCACTTCGGCCGCCTCCGCTCCCAGCCCTCGGACCACAGGTCGAACCTGGCGCGCTGCTGGGGGAATTCGGCGGCCGCGTCCACGTCCAGCTCGACGCCGAGGCCGGGGGCGTGCGAGACGGGGAAGCAGCCCGTCTCCGGGTCGATCTCGGGGGCCCCGCGCACCACCTTCTTGATCTCCGCGTCGGCGAAGTCGTTGAAGTGCTCCAGCACCTTGAAGTTGGGGGTGCAGGCGGCGAGTTGGAGGGAGGCGGCGGTGAGGACCGAGCCGCCGACGTTGTGCGGGGCGACCGTCACGTAGTGGGTCTCGGCGGTCGCCGCCAGCTTGCGGGCCTCCAGGATGCCGCCGATGTGCCCGACGTCGGGTTGGATGATGTCGGCGGCCTGCGACTCGAAGAGCTCGCGGAACTCGATCCGGTCGTGGATGCGCTCGCCGGTGGCGATCGGCAGCTCGGTCTTCCCGGCCACCTTCGCCAGCGCCTTCAGGTTCTCCGGCGGCACCGGCTCCTCCAGCCACGCGGGCCGGAACGGGGCGAGTTCGCGGGCCAGCCGGACGGCCGTGGCGGGGGAGAAGCGGCCGTGCATCTCCACCATCAGCTCGGTGTCCGGGCCGATCGCGTCCCGGACCGCCTCGATGAGCGAGACCGCGTACCGCGAGGCCGCCGGGTCGAGTTCGAGGCGCCCGGCACCGAACGGGTCGATCTTCAGGGCCCGGTAGCCGCGCGCGACGACCTCGCGGGCCGCCGCGTGGTACGCCTCCGGGGTGCGCTCGGTGGTGTACCAGCCGTTCGCGTACGCCGGCACCCGGTCGGTCACGCGTCCGCCGAGGAGTTGCCAGACCGGCACGCCGAGCGCCTTGCCCTTGATGTCCCAGCAGGCCGTCTCGACCACCGCGATCCCCGACATGACGATCTCGCCCGCACGCCCGAAGTCCCCGTACTTCATGCGGCGGACCAGGTCCTCGACGGCGAACGGGTCCGAGCCCGCGATGTGGTTCGCCTCCGCCTCGCGCAGATAGCCGAGCAGGGCGTCGGTGTGACCCAGCATCCGGGTCTCGCCGACGCCCGTCAGTCCCTCGTCGGTGTGGACCAGCACATAGGTGAGATTGCGCCAGGGCGTGCCGACGACATGAGTGGTGATTCCCGTGATGCGCACGGCGGAGGCTCCAGGGTGTTCGTCATTCCGGACGGTGTTCGGCGAGGTGGCGCGACGGTAGGCAGCGGCGCCGAGAGGCGTCAAGGGATGGCCCGGGCGCGGGGGCCGTTGCCCCACCCCCGGTCCGGGGCTAGTCTCTGTCCGCTATTTCGGTCGGGGTACGGCATTTCGAACAGCATGAGGGTGAGGTGGGGGCCATGGGACGACTCGTACCCGCGGTGACCAGGGCGTTCGACATTCTGGAGCTCTTCCTCCAGGGGGACGGCACGCTCTCCGCCCCCGAGATCACCCGCCGGCTCGGGCTGCCCCGCACCACCACCCACGAACTGGTCTCCACGCTCTCCGCCCGCAACTACCTCGTCCCGGTGCCGGAACAGCCCGGCCGCTTCCGGCTCGGCGTGCGCACGTACCAGCTCGGCAGCCGGTACGCCGAGCAGCTCGACCTCGCCGCGGAGGGCCGCGAGGTGGCCCAGGACGTGGCCGACACCTGCGGCGAGACGGTCCACGTCGCGCTCCTGGAGGACGCCGACGTCATCTACGTCGCCAAGGTGGACTCCACCCACGCCGTCCGCATGGTGTCGGCGGCCGGCCGGCGGCTCCCCGCCCACTGCACGGCGGTCGGCAAGATGCTCCTCGCCATGCTCCCGGCCGACGAGCTCGACGAACTCCTCGACGGGCGCGAGCTGGTCGGCATGACGCCGAACAGCATCACCGACCCGGACGTGCTGCGGGCCGCGCTCGCCGAGATCGCCATCCTCGGCGTCGCCGTCGAGCAGCGCGAGTCCAACCCGGACGTCTCCTGCGTCGCCGCGCCGGTCCGCGACCGCTCGGGGCGGGTCGTCGCCGCGCTCTCCGTCTCCGTCCCGGTCACCCGCTGGGACGAGGCCCGCGAGAACGAGCTGACGGCCCTCGCCGTGCGCGGCGCCGGCGAACTCTCCGCCCGCCTCGGGCACCGCGGCGGGGTGCGCTGAGCCGGGGGTGCCCGCGGGCGCGTCCGGGGACGTCGGCCCGGACCGCCCGAGCGCGCGCGTAGGCCCGCCCGCCGGCCTCGGCCCGTACGGACCGAACGCCCCCCGCACGCCCACGGCTCCGTGCACCCGCCCGGCCGCACGCCCCCGTCCGCCCGTGTGCCCGCCCGCCGGTCCGGGCCCGCGTTCCCGTCCGCCCGTGTGCCCGCCCACCGGTCCTGGGGCGCGTTCCCGTCCGGCCGCGCTCCCGCCCGCCGGCTCGGGCACGCGCCCGGTCGCACGCTCGTGCTCAGGCACTGGAGGATCCGCCGCCCTTCGCGGCCTTCCGCATGCGGCTGACCGGGCCGAAGACCTCCCGGTCGTCGAGGAAGCCCTCCAGGGCGAAGGTCGCCGCGCCCCGCGTCACCGGGTTGTGCGGGACGGCGCTGCGCCGGAGGGTCGCCGCCCGGTGCGGCAGGGCCAGCGCGTGCCGGCCGACCGCCTCGTACACCGCCGGCAGCAGCCGCTCCCCGAGCAGGTCCACGACCTGGTTGCCGACCACGACGACCTGCGGGTTGACGAGGTTCACGAGGTTGGCGACGGCGGCGCCGAGATAGCGCGCGGTGCGGTCCACGACCGCGAGGGCCGCCGGCTCCCCGGAGTCCGCCGCGCGGGCCAGCGCCGCGACCGTCGCCGCGTCGTCCGGGCCGCTCGCCCGCCCGTCCTCCGGGGCGAGTTCGCGCCAGGTCTGGGCGATCCCGCGCAGCGACACGTACGCCTCCACACAGCCCCGGTTGCCGCAGGTGCAGGGCCGTCCGTCGAGGGCGAGGCAGGTGTGGCCCCACTCGCCGGCGCTGTTGGTGAAGCCCCGGTACAGCTGCCCGCCGACCGCGATGCCCGCGCCGACGCCGGCCCGCAGCGTCAGCACCACCAGGTCGTCCACCTCGCGGCCCGCGCCGAACCACATCTCCGCGACCGTGCTGGCCCGCAGCGGGTTGTCCAGCCACAGCGGCAGCCCGAGCCGCTCGTCGAGCAGCGCGCGCAGCGGTACCTCGTGCCAGGACCAGTACGGCGAGAACGACGACACCCCGCCCTCGCGCTCGACCATGCCGGGCACGCTGACCCCCGCGCCGAGGACCCGCGACCGGTCGGTCCCGGAGGCGACGAGCAGCTCCTCCACGGCCCCGGCGAGGGTGTCGACCACATCCGCGGGCCGTACGTCCCCCGGCGGCAGAGGCCGCTCGACGGAGTGCCGGACCGTCAGGGCGAGGTCGAACAGCTCCGCGTGGACGGAGGTCTCGGCGATGTCGACGCCGATCAGCGCCCCCCGCTCGGCGTTCACGGCGAGCCGCGCGCGCGGCCGGCCGCCGCCCGACTCCTCGTGGCCGGCCTCGACGAGGACGCCGGCCTCCAGGAGCTCCGCGGTCAGATTGGCGACCGTGGCGAAGGAGAGCCCCGTCGCCGCGGCGATGTCCTGCCGGCTCATCGCGCCCGGGCCCGCGTAGACCCGGCGCAGCACCTCGAAGCGGTTGAGGCGGCGAATGTCCTGCGAGGTGCGCCTGATCATCTCTGCTGCCTCCGTCGGCGGTGCGCGGTCGTCGACGAGGATCTTATTCGAAGGGTTGGAAGAAGGAGTCCCCGGCTTATTTACAACCGTTAGACGAACCCGTAGTTTTTTGCCTCGTCCCCCCCGGCGTCCCATGCCGGCGAACCGGGAACCCCATGCCGACCCCCCTCTGCCGCCCCCAGGAGGACCAGCGATGCTCCAGCTCAGCGCCGTGCCCTGCGCCCCCGCGCCCGGCCGCCTGCCCGAAGGCCCCGTCTGGGACACCGCCCGGCAGGAACTCCTCTGGGTGGACATCACCGAGGGACTGGTCCACCGCGCCGCCCTCACCCGCGAGGACGGCCGCACCGACCTGGTGCCGACCGCCGCCCTCCGCTTCGACAGCCCCGTGGGCGCGGCCGTCCCCTGCGCCTCCGGGGCCCTCCTCGCCGCCACCGGCACCGCCTTCGTCCGCCTGGAGCACGGCCGGCCGCCGGCCGAGGCGGTCGTGCTCGCCGCGCCCGCCCTCCCCGACGACGGCGTCCCGCGCCGCATGAACGACGCCTCCGTCGACCCCGCGGGCCGCCTCCTCGGCGGCACCATGGCCTTCGACGAACGGCCCGGCGCCGGCGCCCTCTACCGCCTCGACGCCGGCCGGCTCACCCCCCTCGTCGAGCCCGTCACCATCTCCAACGGGCTCGGCTGGAGCCCCGACGGCACCCTCCTCTACTACGCCGACAGCCCCACCCGCCGCGTCGACGTCTTCGACTACGACCCCGCCACCGGCGCCCTGTCCGGCCGCCGCCCCTTCGCGGTCCTCGACAGCGGCTACCCCGACGGCCTCACCGTCGACGCCGAGGGCAACGTCTGGGTCGCCGTCTGGGGCGGCGCCGAAGTCCTCGCCTTCACCCCCGGAGGCGTCCCGCACGCGCGCGTGCCCCTGCCCGTCTCCCACGTCACCAGCTGCGCCTTCGCGGGACCCGACCTCGACGTCCTCGTCATCACCACCGCCACCCACGGCCTCCCCGAGGAGCGCCGCCGCGCCGAACCCGACGCCGGCCGCCTCTTCGTCTGCCGCCCGGGCGTCACGGGCCTGCCCGCCACCCCGTACGCCGACCGCTAGACCCCCTCGACCCCCGTGACCCCGTCTCAGGAACCCACCATGACCAGCCCGTACGAGGGGCTGCGCGCCGCCCTGGCCGCCGCCCCCGTCATCGCGATCCTCCGCTCCACCTCGGCCGCCCGCTTCGCCGAGGTCACCGACACCCTCCTCGCCACCGGCGTCCGCGCCGCCGAGTTCACCCTCACCACCCCCGGTGTGCTCGAC
Source organism: Streptomyces roseofulvus (assembly GCF_039534915.1). Taxonomy (NCBI): domain Bacteria; kingdom Bacillati; phylum Actinomycetota; class Actinomycetes; order Kitasatosporales; family Streptomycetaceae; genus Streptomyces; species Streptomyces roseofulvus. Next base: position 6,922,199 of record NZ_BAAAWE010000001.1, read on the forward strand.
GCGCTCCGCGAGTACGCCGCCGACGCCCCGCCCGGACTCGCCCTCGGCGCCGGCACCGTCACCACCCCCGCCGAGGCCCAGGCCGCCGTCGAGGCCGGCGCCACCTACCTCATCACCCCCGCCACCTGCACCGACGTCATCGCCGAGGCCGTCCGCCTCGACGTACCGGTGCTCCCGGGGGCCTACACCCCGACCGAGATCCTCACCGCCTGGCGGGCCGGCGCCACCCTGGTCAAACTCTTCCCCGCAGCCACCGGCGGCCCCGCGTACGTCAAGGCCGTCCGCGCCCCGCTCCCCGACGTGCCGCTCGTCCCCACCGGCGGCATCTCCGCCGCCGACGCCCCCGCCTACCTCGCCGCCGGGGCCACCGCCCTCGGCATCGGCGGCCCGCTCGTCGGCGACGCCTGCGAGGGCGGCTCCCTCGCGGCCCTCACGGAGCGCGCGGCGGCCTTCCTGGACGGGATACGGCTCCGATGACGCACCCCGCACGCGCGCGTGGACCCGTCCCCGCACCCGCCCTGGTGACCCTCGGCGAGGCCATGGCCGTCGTCGCCGCCACCACCCCCGGACCGTTCGCCCACGGCGCGCCCCTGCGGCTCGGCTGGGCCGGCGCCGAGGCCACCGTCGCCGTGGGCGTCAGCCGGCTCGGCCACACCGCCGCCTGGACCGGCCGGGTGGGGGACGACGCCGCCGGCGCGATGATCCTCGCCGGGCTGCGCGCCGAGGGCGTCGACGTCACCGGCGCCCGCACCGACCCCGACGCACCCACCGGACTGACGCTCCGCGAGCGCAGGACCGCCGACCGGCTCCGCGTCTCCTACTACCGGACCGGCCTCGCCGGCTCCCGGCTCGCCCCCGCCGACCTCGACGAGGACCGGATCAGCGGCGCCCGGGTCCTCCACGTCACCGGCATCACCCCGGCGCTGAGCGCCACCGCCCGCGCCGCCGCCGAACACGCGGTCGCCGTCGCCCGGGCCGCCGGCGTCACCGTCTCCCTCGACGTCAACCACCGCGAGCGCCTGTGGAGCCGCGCCGAGGCCGCCGAGGTCCTCGGCCGCCTCCTCCCGTACACCGACCTGGTCTTCGCCGGTCCCGAGGAGGCCGCCCTCTTCGTCCCCGACGGCGAACCGGAGGAGATGGCCCGGGCCCTCACCCGGCTCGGCCCCGCCGAGGCCGTCCTCAAGCTCGGCGCCGGCGGCGCCCTCGCGGTCACCGGCGGCGCGTGCCACGTTCGGCCCGCCGTCCCCGTCAGCGCCGTCGACCCCGTCGGCGCGGGCGACGCCTTCGTCTCCGGCTACCTCGCCGCGCTCCTGGACGGCTCCCCGGTCCCCGAACGCCTGCGGCTCGCCGCCCTCTGCGGAGCCTTCGCCGTCTCCGTACCCGGCGACTGGGAGGGCATCCCGCACCGCACCGAACTCGGCCTGCTGGCCGCCCAGGACATCACCCGCTGAACGCCCCTTCCGAGAAGGCCCCTCCCATGAACCGTTTCTCCGGGCAGACCGCCGTCGTCACCGGCGCCGCCTCCGGAATCGGCGCGGCCAGCGCCGCCCGGCTCGCCCGCGAAGGCGCCGCCGTCGTCGTCGCCGACATCGCGGCCCACGCCGGCGAGACCGTCGCCGCCCGCATCCGCGCGGAGGGCGGCCGCGCCGCCTACGTCCACTGCGACGTCTCCTCCGAGGCCGACTGGGCCGCCCTGCGCGACGAGACCCACGACCGCTTCGGCCCCGTCTCCATCCTCCACAGCAATGCCTTCACCCACACCCCGGCCGCCGCCCACGAACTCCCCCTCGACTCCTGGGACCGCGAGCTCGCCGTCAACCTGCGCGCCCTCTACCTCGCGGCCCGCACCTTCCTCGACGACCTGCGCGCCGAGGGCGGCAGCCTGGTCGCCACCTCCAGCGTCCACGCCGACTTCGGCCTCCCCGGCTACCCCGCCTACGCGGCCTCCAAGGGCGGCATGTGCGCCCTGATCCGCCAGTTCGCCGTCGAGTACGGCCCCGACGTGCGCTTCAACTCCGTGCTGCCCGGCCCGATCCTCACCGACGTCTGGAACGACGTCGACGAGGAGGGCCGCCGGCTCTCCGCCGACGCCACCGCCCTCGCCCGCCTCGGCCGCCCCGAGGAGGTCGCCTCCGCCGTCGCCTTCCTCGCCTCCGCCGACGCCGCCTACATCACCGGCACCAACCTCGTCGTGGACGGCGGCTGGACCGTCAAGAAGGACTCCAAGTGAAGGACTCCCCGTGAAGATCACCTCCCTGAAGACCTACCTCGTCGCCCCCCGATGGTGCTTCCTGCGGATCGACACCGACGAGGGCGTCACCGGATGGGGCGAACCCGTCGTCGAGGGCCGCGCCCACACCGTCGCGGCCGCCGTCGACGAACTCTCCGACTACCTGATCGGGCAGGACCCGATGCGGATCGAGGACCACTGGCAGGTCCTCACCAAGGGCGGCTTCTACCGGGGCGGCCCGGTCCTCTCCAGCGCCGTCGCCGGCATCGACCAGGCCCTGTGGGACATCAAGGGCAAGGCCCTCGGCGTCCCCGTCTGGGAACTCCTCGGCGGGCAGGTCCGCGACCGCGTCCGGGTCTACAGCTGGATCGGCGGCGATCGCCCCGACGAGGTGGCGAGCCAGGCCCTGGCCCGCAAGAACGAGGGCTTCACCGCCGTCAAGATGAACGCCTCCGCCCAGCTCCGGCTCATCGACACCCCGGCCGCGACCCAGGCCATCGTCGACCGGGTCGCCTCCCTCCGCGAGGCCGTCGGCGACGCGTTCGACATCGCCATCGACTTCCACGGCCGGCTCACCCTCCCCATGGCCCGCCGGGTCCTGCCGCTCCTGGAGCCGTACCTGCCCTTCTTCGTGGAGGAGCCGGTCGTCCCCGAGATGAGCGACCACATCGGCGAGATCGTCCGCTCCACCCCGATCCCCGTCGCCACCGGCGAACGCCTCTACTCCCGCTGGGACTTCAAGAAGGTCCTCGGCCAGGGCATCGCCGTCGCCCAGCCGGACCTCTCGCACGCCGGCGGCATCTCCGAGACCCGCCGGATCGCCGCCATGGCGGAGGCGTACGACGTCTCCCTCGCCCCGCACTGCCCGCTCGGGCCCATCGCGCTCGCCTCCTGCCTCCAGGTCGGCTTCGCCACCCCGAACCTGCTCATCCAGGAACAGAGCCTCGGCATCCACTACAACACCGGCTCCGACCTCCTCGACTACCTCGTCGACCCCTCGGTCTTCCGGTACGAGGACGGGCACGTCGCCCTGCCCACCGCGCCCGGCCTCGGCATCGAGGTCGACGCGAGGGCCGTGGAACGCGCCGCCGAGACCGGCCACCGCTGGCGCAACCCGGCCTGGCGCCGCGACGACGGCTCGCTCGCGGAGTGGTAGCCCGCCCGACGGGCGGAGGGCCGGACCCCGTCGAGGAGTCCGGCCCTCCAGGGCGGTGCGGGCCTACCGGTGGGCGAACCAGTTCGCCGCCGGCAGCAGCCTGCTGTCGTAGTCGAACAGCGCCTGGTTCTCCCAGGCGTTGCCCGACGACGGGTCGGTGGGGTCCCAGCCGTTGCCGGTGACCGCGGTCCAGGCCGGCTCCCAGTAGACGACGCCGAGGCCGCGGCCGCCCGGGACGGCCTCCACCACGTTCATCACGTCACGCAGCCACGCCGACTGGCCCGCCGGGGAGGCCGGATAGCCCGCGACCAGCTCCGAGGACAGGTCGATGATGTTCTCGTGCGCGTCCTTGCTGTCGAGACGGAAGGGGTACGCCGTCTCCGCGACCATCACCTTCTTGCCGTAACGGGCCGAGATGTCGTCCAGGTTGGCCTGGAGCGACGACAGCGCACCGTGCCAGTAGCCGTAGAACGACAGCGCGATCACGTCGTAACTCACGCCCTGCGCCTTCGCGTTGTCGAACCACGTGCGGTACAGCGCGTTGTCGCCGCCGTTCGCCAGGTGCAGGGCGATCTGCGTGGTGGACGACACCGCCTTCGCCGCCGAGATGCCGGAGTCGAGCAGCCCCGCGAGCTGCGTCCAGTTGCTCGTCGAGCCCTCCGGCCACAGCATGCCGGTGTTGATCTCGTTGCCGATCTGCACCATGTCGGCCGTGGTGCCCTGTGCCTTCAGCGCGTTGAGGACGTCGTACGTGTGGTTGTACACGTCCGTCCTCAGTTGCGTGTACGAGTGCCCCGCCCACGCGGCCGGCTTGGTCTGGGCGCCCGGGTCGGCCCAGATGTCCGAGTAGTGGAAGTCCACCAGCAGTTTCATGCCCTGGGCCTTGATGCGCCGGGCCGTGGCGAGGACCCGGGCCTTGTCGTTGTAGCCGTCGGCCGGGTTCACCCACACCTTCAGCCGGCCGTAGTTGGCGCCCGCGCCCCTGAGCAGCGCGACCGGATCGCCGGTCGTGCCCGACGCGTTCTTGTACGTGGCGCCGAAGTCCTCGTTCTTCTTGAGCCCGGAGAGGTCCACGCCCTTCACCGTGAGGCCGGTCGAGCCGGAGGTGAAGGCGAGGTCATCGACGTTGATCCAGTTGCCCGCCTTGGCATCCGAGTTGATGCTGATCGTGCAGCTGCCGCCGACGACCTTGACGGACGTCACGATCCGTATCCAGGAACTGGTCGACACCGGCAGGTCGGTGCGCTGCTCGGCCGAGCCGCAGTTGCGCAGGGCGAGATACGCGGAGTTCTGGCCGCCGCCGGAGCGCACCCAGGCGCTCAGCGTGTACGTGCCGTCGGTGAGCCCGCTGAGGTACTGGTACGTCTCGACCTTGTAGGCCGCCGATGACCAGTGCGACAGCCGGTAGCCGCCGCTGCGGCCGCCGGCCTCGGTGAACGAGGCCGCGTTCTGCCCGGCGGCCGAGTAGGTGGACCAGCCCGACGGCGTCGCCGTGCCGGTCCCGTCGGCCTCGAACCCGGTGTTGGTGAGCGTGGCGGCGGCCACGGCCTGCTGAGCGGGCAGCGGCCCGAGCAGAAGCCCCGCGCCGAGCGCGGTGGCGAGAACGGCGGAGCGAAGCCGGAAACGGCCTCGGATGGTACGCATCGCCGATGTCCCTTCGACGGTGACGGATGGGGGAGTGGTGGAGCGGTGGCGCTGTTCCTCGGGGACGGGGGGTCACCCGGGGGCGACGCACCACGTGCGCCACCCCCGGGGAGTCTCGGGGTCCCGACCCCGCGAAGGGGCCGGGTGGGGCGGGAAGGGGCGACGGCGGCCCCGCCGAAGGCGAAGCCCGTCCGACGTGCCGCCGCCGGCTGGACGCCGACCACGGACGCCGGGCGCGGGCGCCGCCCGGCACCCGCGACGGGCGCCGCGCGCCGAGCGCCCCCTCCGACCGACATCCCGGCGAGCGTCGCCGCCGACCAGCACCGACGGTCAAGCCCCCGGTGACCAGCCGCCGGCTGTCAGCCGTCAGCGGGCGAGCGTCGCCGTCCGGTGTCAGCCGGTCGGCCGGCGTGGCCCCCGGTGGGCACCGACGGCCACGCCCCGGCCGCCGGCCGTCCGACGGCCGGTGGCCGGTGGCGCCCGCCGAGTGTCAGCCGTCAGCGGGCGAGTGTCGCCGTCCGGCGTCAGCCGGTAGGCCGGCAGCCGCGGGCGGGCACCGGCGGCCACGCCCCGACTGCCGGCCGTCCGACGGTCGGTCGCGCCCGCCGATCGTCAGCCGTCAGCCGTCAGCCGTCAGCCGTCAGCCGTCAGCCGTCAGCCGTCGGCCGTCGGCCGTCGGCCGGAGGTTGCCGCCCGCTGCCGGGTGCGTCGGCGCCCGGCGTCAGGCGTGCAGGCGGACGACCCGGACGCCGCCGGCCGGGACGGTGAGCGTGCCGTGCACCTCGTCGCCGGTCAGGAGGTCCGTGCCGGCGCCGGTGCCGTCCAGGGGCACCTTCGCCTCCTCGGCGGTGTGGTTGAGCGCGAAGACGTAGTGGCCGTGGCTGCCGGCCCGGCGGACGACCTCCACGTCGCGCGCGAGCCCGGGGCGGCTCGGGACGCCGGCGTCCTCGCAGGCCGCCGCGACGATCGCGTCCAGCGAGGCCGCGTCGAGGCGGGTGGAGACGTACCAGGCGGTGCCCCGGCCGAGGCGGTGCCGGGTGACGGCGGGGCCGCCGGCGGCGGGGCCGTCCGCGTACGTCCACACCGTCTCGGCCCCGCGCGGCCGGACGAACTCCGTCCACACGTCGCCGGTGAGCGCGGCCCCGCCGGGGCCGGCGAGGCCGACCCGCTGGTGGTCCAGGAGCGGCGACCACTCGTCGACGGTGAGGCCGAGGACGTCCCGCAGGGCGCCCGGGTAGGCGCCGGGGTGGACGGCGTCGTGCTCGTCGACGATGCCGGAGAAGTACGAGACGACGAGAGTGCCGCCGTTCTCCACGTACTCCCGCAGGTTCCGCCCGGCGGCCTCGGTCATCAGGTAGAGCGCGGGGACGACGACCAGCGGGTAGGCGGAGAGGTCGGCCTCGGGGTGGGCGAAGTCCACCGTGAGGTGCCGGTCGTAGAGGGTCTCGTAGAAGCTGTCGGCGCGCTCGCGGGCGTCGTGCGCCTCGTTCGGCCGCCACTCCAGCTTCTGCGCCCACCAGGACTGCCAGTCCCACAGCATGGCCACGTCCGGGACGGTCCGGGTGCCGCGGACCTCCTCCAGGGCGCCGAGCCCGGCGCCGAGCTCGACGACCTCGCGCCAGATCCGGGTGTCGGTCCCGCCGTGCGGCACCATCGACGAGTGGAACTTCTCGGCTCCGCGCCGGGACTGCCGCCACTGGAAGAACATGGCACCCTCGGAGCCGCGGGCGACGTGCGCGAGGGAGTTGCGGGCCATCTCGCCGGGCCGCTTGGCCGGGTTGCGGGGCTGCCAGTTCACGCCCGACGTGGAGTGCTCCAGGAGCAGCCAGGGCGCGCCGCCGGCGACGGAGCGGGTGAGGTCGGCGGCCATGGCGAGGTTGACGTGGGTGCGGCGGCCGTCGGTGATCAGGTAGTGGTCGTTGGTGACGAGGTCCACCTCGCGGCCCCAGGCCCAGTAGTCGATCGAGTCGCACTGGCTGAGAGCGGTCATGAAGTTCGTCGTGACCGGGATGCCGGGGGACAGCTCGTGCAGGATGTCCCGTTCCGTCCGGAAGTTCTCGCGGATGGTCGCGTCGGCGAAGCGGCGGTAGTCGAGCTGCTGGGCCGGGTTGCCGACGGTGGGGGTGGCGCGGGGCGGCAGGATCTCCTCGTACGTGCCGTACCGCTGGCCCCAGAAGGCGGTGCCCCACGCCTCGTTCACGGCCTCGACGGAGCCGTACGTGCCGTCCAGCCAGCGCCGGAAGTGCGCGGCGCAGCCGTCGCAGTAGCAGGCGCTGACGGGGACGCCGTACTCGTTGTGGACGTGCCAGAGGGCGAGCGCCGGGTGGCCGGCGTACCGGCGGGCCAGCTCGGTGGTGATCCGGGCGGCGGCCTCGCGGTAGGCGGGGGAGCTGTGGCAGATCGCCCCGCGCGAGCCGTACGTGAGGCGGACGCCGTCGGCGGTGACGGGCAGCGCCTCGGGGTGCGCGCGGTAGAACCAGGCGGGCGGGGCGACCGTGGGGGTGCCGAGGTCGACCCTGATGCCGTGCGCGTGCAGCAGGTCGAGGACCCGGTCGAGCCAGCCGAAGTCGTACCGGTCCGGCTCGGGCTCCAGGAGCGCCCAGGAGAAGATCCCGACGCTCACCATGGTGACGCCGGCCTCCCGCATCAGCCGCACGTCCTCCTGCCAGACGCTTTCCGGCCATTGTTCGGGGTTGTAGTCGCCGCCGAACGCGAGCCGGGTCAGGCCCTTGGGGGTCGTGGCTGACATGAGTTTCTCCTGAGCACCTGTGGAACGGAAGGGGGTGTTCGGTTGCCGTGACTGTGAACGTACACACATCAGATTTCGAAGTGGCAACGCAACATAACCGCACAGGAACAACCATTGACAAGTGTCCGGAACGTTTCTCTACTGTGAACGCTCACAGATGCATGGTCGGCCTCTCCGTCCGATGGAGAGGCCCCTTTCGGTCAGGGAGAACCCAACCCATGCCCCAGATCACGCGCCGCAGCCTCGCCGCCGCCACCGCCGTCCTCCTCGGCGCCACCGCGCTCACCGCCTGTGGATCCTCCGACTCCGGCGACGAGGCGGGCGCCGAGTCCGGCCCCGTCAAGCTCACCTACTGGGCCTGGGCGCCCGGCATGGACAAGGTCGCCGCCCTCTGGAACGCCAAGCACCCCGACATCCAGGTCACCGTGCAGAAGCAGGCCTCCGGTGACGACCTGGTCACCAAGATCATCACCGCGGCGAAGGCGCACAAGGGCCCCGACCTCGTCCAGGCCGAGTACCAGGCCCTGCCGACCCTGGTCAGCAACGACGCCCTCGCCGACATAGCCGGCGAGGTCAAGGGCGTCGAGGAGCAGTTCCCCCGCGGCATCTGGCAGCAGACCACCTTCGGCGGCGACGCCGTCTACGCCCTGCCGCAGGACTCAGGCCCGCTGATGTTCTTCTACCGCGAGGACCTCTTCAAGCAGTACGGCCTCACCGTCCCCACCACCTGGGACGAGTTCGCCGAGACCGCCCGCGCGCTGAAGAAGAAGGACCCGAAGAAGGCCCTCACCACCTTCTCCGCCAACGACTCCGGCCTCTTCGCCGGCCTCGCCCAGCAGGCCGGCGCCGAGTGGTGGACCTTCGAGGGCGACACCTGGAAGGTCGGCATCGACGACGCCGCGACCAAGAAGGTCACCGACTTCTGGGGCGGCCTCGTCCAGGAGGGCGCCATCGACAACCAGCCGATGTACACCCCCGCCTGGAACAACGCCCTCAACACCGGCGAGCAGATCGCCTGGGTCTCCGCCGTCTGGGCTCCCGGCACCCTGGGCACCGCCGCCCCCGCCACCAAGGGCAAGTGGGCCATGGCCCCCCTCCCGCAGTGGAGCAAGGGCGAGAACACCACCGGCAGCTGGGGCGGCTCCTCCACCGCCGTCACCGCCGACTCGAAGCACAAGGCGGCCGCCGCCCGGTTCGCCACCTGGCTGAACACCGACCCCGAGGCGCTGGCGGCGCTCGTCAAGGAGAGCGGCATCTACCCCGCCGCCACCGCGGCGCACACCAGCGGCGCCCTCTCCAAGGCCCCCGACTACTTCGCGAACCAGCCCGACTTCTACCGGAAGGCCGCCGAGATCGCGTCGACCACCGCCCCCGCGGCCTGGGGCCCCAACGTGAACGTCGCCTACACCGCCTTCAAGGACGAGTTCGGCAAGGCCGCCAAGGCCAAGACGAAGACCGCCTTCGACGCCGCCCTCGCCAAGCTCCAGGAGACCACGGTCGCCGACCTCGCCAAGCAGGGCTTCGAGGTCGCCAAGTGACGCAGCCCCCCAAGGGCGCGCGCAGGTCGTACGGGGTCAAGACGGCCCCGTATGCCTTCCTCCTCCCCGCCGCCGTCCTCTTCCTCCTCTTCTTCGCGCTGCCCATCGGCTACGCGGTCTGGCTGAGCTTCCACAGGACCGAGATCAAGGGCAACGGCCTCGGCAAGGGCGCCAAGTCCGAGGTCTGGGCCGGCCTGGAGAACTACGCCTCCGCCCTCACCGACCCCGAGTTCCTCGCCAGCGCGCTGCGCGTCCTCGGCTACGGCGCCGTCGTCGTCCCCGTGATGCTCGGCCTCGCCCTCTTCTTCGCGCTGCTGCTCGACTCCCGGCGCGTCCGCGGCCGCTCCTTCGCCCGGCTCGCGATCTTCCTGCCGTACGCCGTCCCCGGCGTCATCGCCGCCGTCCTCTGGGGCTTCCTCTACCTCCCCGACGTCAGCCCCCTCCACCACCTCCTGGAGAAGGCCGGACTCCCGCAGCCCGACCTCATGGACGGCGGCCCGCTGTACCTCGCGATGGCCAACATCGCGGTCTGGGGCGGCACCGGCTTCAACATGATCGTCATCTACACCTCGCTGCGCTCCCTGCCCGCCGAGGTCTTCGAGGCCGCCACGCTCGACGGCTGCTCCGAGCTCCAGATCGCGCTCCGCATCAAGATCCCGATGGTGGCGCCCTCCCTGGTCCTGACCTTCTTCTTCTCGATCATCGCCACCCTTCAGGTCTTCAACGAGCCCACCACGCTCAGGCCGCTCACCAACGGCATCCCCTCCACCTGGAGCCCCCTGATGAAGGTCTTCAACGACGCGTTCACCGGCGGCAACATCTACGCGGCCTCCGCCACGGCCGTCGTCCTCGCCCTGGCCACGTTCGCGCTCTCCTTCGCCCTCCTCAGGATCTCCAACCGCCGCACCACACAAGGAGCCAGCCGATGACCGGGCTCGCCTCCCCGACGCTCCGCAAGGCGGCCCCCGCCGCCGGCACCACCCCCGGCGTCCCGCAGGGCCCCCCGCGCCCCCGCCGCACCGCGCTGCTGCCCACCGCCGCGCTCGTCCTCGGCGCGGTCTACTGTCTGCTGCCGGTCGCCTGGGTCGTCGTCGCCGCCACCAAGGCCGACGACGAGCTCTTCTCCACCTTCAGCTTCCTGCCGGGCAGCGGACTCGGCGACAACCTCACCGACCTCACCGCCTACCGCGACGGCATCTACTGGCGCTGGATGGGCAACTCCGTCCTCTACGCGGGCCTCGGCGCCGTCCTGTCGACCGTGGTCTCCGCCTTCGCCGGCTACGCCCTCGCCGTCTACCGCTTCCGCGGCCGCGAACTCTTCTTCAACGTCATGCTCACCGGCGTCCTCATGCCCCCGGTCATCCTCGCCATCCCGCAGTACCTGCTCATGGCCGAGGCCGACCTGACGGACAGCTACGTCTCCGTGCTGCTGCCGCTGATCCTCTCCCCGTACGGCGTCTACCTCGGCCGCATCTACGCCGAGGCCGCCATCCCGGCGGAACTGGTCGAGGCGGGCCGCGTGGACGGGGCCGGCGAATGGCGGATCTTCACCCGGATCGCCGTCCCGATGCTCGGGCCCGGCCTGGTGACGATCTTCCTCTTCCAGTTCGTCGCCATCTGGAACAACTTCCTGCTGCCGTTCATCATGCTCGGCGACGACGAGAAGTTCCCCATGACCGTCGGCCTGTTCACCCTCCTCAAGCAGGGCGCCAGCCAGCCCGCCCTCTACACCCTCGTCATCACCGGCGCGCTGCTCGCCGTCGTCCCGCTGATCGCGCTCTTCCTCGTCATCCAGCGGTTCTGGAGCCTCGACCTGCTGTCGGGCGCCGTAAAGTCCTGAGCACAGGGGAACGAGGGGAACACACAGCATGGGCACCACAGCGGGCAGGCGCCGCCCGGCCACCATCCACGACGTGGCCCGCGAGGCGGGTGTCTCGCGCGGCACCGTCTCCCGCGTCCTCAACGGCGGCCACTACGTGAGCCCGGCGGCGAAGGCGGCCGTCGACGCCGCGATCAGGAGAACGGGCTACGTCGTCAACCGGCACGCCCGCTCGCTGATCACCGGCAAGTCCGACTCCGTCGCCTTCCTTCTGACGGAACCGCAGGAGCGGTTCTTCGAGGACCCCAACTTCAACGTCCTCCTGCGTGCCTGCACCCAGGCCCTCGCCGACCGCGACATCCCGCTGATCCTGATGATCGCCGGCACCGAGGACGAACGCCGCCGCAACCTCCGCTACATCGAGGCCGGCCACGTCGACGGCGTCCTCCTCGTCTCCAGCCACTCCGGCGACCCCGTGGTGGCCCGGCTGCACGAGGCCGGCGTGCCCGTCGTCGCCTGCGGCAAGCCGCTCGGCCAGACCACCCGCATCGGGTACGTCGCCGCCGACGACCGCGACGGCGCCCGCGAGATGGTCCGCCACCTGTACGCCACCGGGCGGCGCCGGATCGCCACGGTCACCGGCCCGCTCGACACCCCCGGTGGCGTCGAACGGCTCGCCGGCTACCGCGAGACCCTCGCCGCGTGCGGGCTCCCCGTCGACGAGGACCTCATCGTCACCGGCGACTACAGCCGCGCCAGCGGCGCCGAGGCCGCCCGCACCCTCCTGGAGCGGGCCCCCGACACCGACGCCGTCTTCGTCGCCTCCGACCTGATGGCCCAGGGCGTCCTGGACACCCTCGCCCGCGCCGGCAAGCGGATCCCCGAGGACATCGCCGTCGGCGGCTTCGACGACTCCCCGGCCGCGCTCGACTCCCAGCCGCCGCTCACCACCATCCGGCAGCCCTGGGACCGGATCAGCGCCGAGATGGTCCGCACCCTCCTCGCCCGGATAGCGGGCGAGGACCCGGCGACCGTCATCCTCCCGACGGAACTGGTGGTCCGCGCCTCCGCCTGACGGAACCCCTGCCCCACCGCGCCGGCCCCGGAGCCGGGACCACGTCCCCGCTCCGGGGCCGGTGCGTGGGTCCGGAGGGCGACAGCGGTCCCGTCCGACGCTACGATGAATCGATTCAGTCACGCGTGGGGGACACCGAGGAGCCGTCTGTGCAGAGGGTCTGCTTCCTGCTGAAGGTCCGCGCCGAGCGGGTGGAGGAGTACCGGGCGCGCCACGCCGAGGTCTGGCAGGAGATGCGCGACGCGCTCACCGCCACCGGCTGGCGCAACTACTCGCTCTTCCTGCGCGACGACGGCCTCCTCGTCGGCTATCTGGAGACCGACGACTTCGGGAAGGCGAAGGCCGCCATGGAGGCCACCGAGGTGAACGCCCGCTGGCAGGCCGAGATGGCCGGCTTCTTCGAGGAGCTGGACGGCCGGCGGCCGGACGAGGCGATGCGCCCCCTGACCGAGGTCTTCCACCTCGCGTGAGGGGGCCGCATAGGATGCGAGCGGTGGCGGCGACCCCGGACGGGCGGGGCGGGACGGGCAGGACGGACGACCAGGTGACATGCGGGTGGAACGGGTGACGGGCACCGCCGGGACCGTCGGGGAGTCCGGCGGGGGCAGCGGCGCGGCCAGGCCCGCCGGAGGCCGTACCGTCGGCATCAAGGACGTGGCCCGGGAGGCCGGCGTCTCGGTCGGCACCGTCTCCAACGTGATCAACCAGCCGGAGCGGGTCTCCCCGGCCACCCTCGAACACGTCCGCCGGGTCATCGACCGGCTCGGCTACGTCCGCAGCGAGTCCGCCCGTCAGCTCCGGGCCGGCCGCAGCCGGATCATGGCGCTGCTCGTCCTCGACATGGGCAACCCCTTCTTCGTCGACATCGCCCGCGGCGCCGAGCGCACCGCCCGGGCGGCCGGACTCGGCGTGATGGTCTGCAACAGCGACCAGAACCCCGGCGACGAGGCCGACTACCTCTCGCTCTTCGCCGAACAGCGGGTGCGCGGCGTCCTCGTCACCCCCGCCGACCCCAGCGGCGCCAACCTCCGCGACTTCCGCCGCCACGGCATCCCGTACGTCCTGGTCGACCGGGTCGGCGAGGAGGCCGGCGGCTGCTCGGTCTCCGTCGACGACGTCGTCGGCGGCTCCCTCGCCATCCGGCACCTCGCCGCCGCCGGCCACCGCTCCTTCGCGTACGTCAGCGGCCCCGACCGCCTCCAGCAGGTGCGGGACCGCCGCGAGGGCGCGCTGCTCGCGCTCGCCGAGGCCGGACTGCCCGCGGCGGCCCTCCGCGAGATCCCGGCGGACCGGCTCGACGTGGCCTCCGGCCGGGACGCCGGCTCCCGGCTGCTCGGCCTCGCCGACCGCCCCACCGCCGTCTTCTGCGCCAACGACCTGCTGGCCCTCGGCGTCCTCCAGGCGCTGTACGCGGCCGGGGTGCGGGTGCCGGAGGACATGGCGATCGTCGGCTACGACGACATCGAGTTCGCGGCGGCCGCCACCGTCCCGCTCACCTCCGTGCGCCAGCCGGCCCTGACCCTGGGGGCCAGGGCCGCCGAACTGCTCCTGGAGGAGACCGGCGAGGCGGCGGCCGACCACCGGCACCAGCAGGTGGTGCTCCAGCCGGAGCTGGTCGTCCGCCGCTCCAGCCTCACCTCCCGCTGACGCCGCCTCGGGGCGCGTCCGGGCTCAGCGCGGCACGCCGAGCAGGTGCTCCAGGGCCAGCTGGTCCAGCCGCTCGAAGGCCATCGAGCGCGCCGCGACCGCGTCCGCGTCGAAGGTCTCGTACGCGGTCGGGTCGGCCAGCAGCTCGGCCAGGCCCGCGCCGGCGGTGGGCACGGCCAGCTCGGGCAGCCGGGACGCGGCGAGGGCCGCGACGACCTCCGGGTCGGCGCGGAACTCCGCCGCCCGCTCCTTGAGGATCAGGTAGTTCCGCATGCAGTTCTTCGCCGACTCCCACACGCCGTCGAAGCCGTCCGTGCGCACCGGCTTGAAGTCGAAGTGGCGCGGGCCCGCGTAACCGGCCGACTCCAGCAGGTCGACCAGCCAGAACGCCTGGCGCAGGTCCCCGGCGCCGAAGCGGAAGTCCTGGTCGTACTTGATGCCGGACTGGCCGTTGAGGTCGATGTGGAACAGCTTGCCCGCCCACAGGGCCTGCGCGATGCCGTGCGGGAAGTTCAGCCCGGCCATCTGCTCGTGGCCCGTCTCCGGGTTGACGCCCACCAGCTCGGGCCGCTCCAGGCGCTCGATGAAGGCCAGGGCGTGGCCGATGGTGGGGAGCAGGATGTCGCCGCGCGGCTCGTTGGGCTTCGGCTCGATCGCGAACCGCAGGTCGTACCCCTGCTCGGTGACGTACTGGCCGAGGAGGTCGAACGCCTCCTTCATCCGGTCCAGGGCGACCCGCACGTCCTTCGCCGCACCGGACTCGGCGCCCTCGCGGCCGCCCCAGGCGACGTACACCTGGGCGCCGAGCTCGACGGCGAGGTCGATGTTGCGGATCGTCTTGCGCAGGGCGAAGCGGCGGACGTCCCGGTCGTTGGCGGTGAAGGCGCCGTCCTTGAAGACCGGGTGCGTGAAGAGGTTCGTGGTGGCCATGGGGACCTGGAGGCCCGTGCGGTCGAGGGCGTCCCGGAACCGCTTCACGACCGCCTCGCGCTCCGCCTCCGGCGCGCCGAAGGGGATGAGGTCGTCGTCGTGGAAGGTGACGCCGTACGCCCCGAGCCCGGCCAGCCGCTCGACCGACTCGACCGGGTCCAGGGCCGGGCGGGTCGCGTCGCCGAAGGGGTCGCGGCCCTGCCAGCCGACGGTCCAGAGGCCGAAGGTGAAACGGTCCTCGGGGGTGGGGGAGAAACGCTCGGTCATGGTGGGTTCCTTCTCCTGGTGACCTGGCGGGAGGATTTGTTTTCTGAGATAACTAATACGCCACCGACGCCCGGCGGCGCCAGACCCCATGAGCCGCGCAGATGAGAGAAAGAGGTGAGGGCGTGCCCGTCAGCCGCTCCGTCGTGATCGGCGTGGACAGCTCCACGCAGTCCGCGAAGGCCGTCGCCGTCGACACCGCCACCGGACGGGTCCTCGGCCTCGGCCGCGCCCCGCACACCGTCACCGGAACCGGCGGCGCCCGCGAGAGCGACCCCGACCAGTGGTGGACCGCCCTGGCCACCGCCGTCCGCGCGGCCGTACGCGACGCCGGCCTCGCCCCGGAGGACGTCACCGCCCTCGCCGTCGCCGGACAGCAGCACGGACTCGTCGCCCTCGGCGCCGACCACCGGCCGCTGCGCCCCGCCCTCCTCTGGAACGACACCCGCTCCGCCCCGCAGGCGGCCGCCCTCACCGAACGCCTCGGCGGCCCGAAGGCCTGGCTCGACCGCACCGGTTCGGTCCCCGTCGCCTCCATGACGGCCGCCAAGTGGCAGTGGCTGCGCGAGCACGAACCCCACCACGCCGAGGCCACCGCCGCGGTCCGCCTCCCGCACGACCTGCTCACCGAACGGCTGTCCGGCGAAGCCCTCACCGACCCCGGCGACGCCTCCGGCACCTGCTGGTACTCCACCGCCGACGGCGCGTACGACCCCGCCCTGCTCGACCTCCTCGGGCTCGACCCGGCGATGCTGCCGACGGTCGCCCCGACCGGCGCCACCCGCGCGGGCACCCTCACCGCGGCCGCCGCCGAGGCCCTCGGCCTGCCCCGCACGGTCACGGTCGCCGCGGGCACCGGCGACAACATCGCCGCCGCCGTCGGCCTCGGCCTCGGCGCCGCCGGCCTCCTCGACCACCCCGTGGTCAGCCTCGGCACCTCCGGCACCGTCTACGCGGCCACCCGCACCCGCCCCGCCGACCCGGCCCTCGCGGGCTTCGCCGCCACCGACGGCACGCACCTGCCGCTGGGCTGCACCCTCAACTGCACGCTCGCCGTCGACCGGTTCGCCGCGCTCTTCGGCCTCGACCGCGAGGACGCCCTCCCCGGCGGCGAGACGGTGGTCCTGCCGTACCTGGACGGCGAGCGCACCCCCGACCTGCCCGCCGCCTCCGGCCTCGTCACCGGACTGCGGCACGCCACCGACCCGCGCGCGGTCCTCGGCGCCGCCTACGAGGGCGCGGCCTTCACCCTCCTCCGCGCCCTCGACGGCCTCCTGGCCGCCTGCGGTCTCGATCCCGCCGACCCCGCCGTACGCGACCGTCCGCTCCGCCTCATCGGCGGCGGCGCCCGCGGACGCACCTGGACGGAGACCGTCGGCCGTCTCTCCGGCCGGCCCCTGGTCCTCCCCGCCGCCACCGAACTCGTCGCCCTCGGCGCCGCCGCCCTCGCCGCCGGCGCCGCCACCGGCGAGGACCCGGTCGCCCTCGCGACGGCCTGGGGCACGGGCGCGGGCGAGACCCTTCCCGCCGTCGCACGCGACGAGGAGACGTGGGCGCGCATCGAGGGGGTGCTGGGGGCGGCGAGGACCGGGCTGCTGTCCTGAGGGCGGCCGCGGTCGGATCCCGGATCCAGCGTCCCGGACGGTGGATCCGGGGTGGTGGATCCGGGACGGTGGATCCCGGATATTGGATCCGGCGGGATCCATCGCGCCCGAAGGCGGTGCCTAACCCTCCTCGGGTGCCCTCTTGCCCTGCTGCTTCTGTTCGTCCTCGGCCTTGTCCTCGGCCTTTTCGGCGTCCCGCCGCCTGCCGGGGCGGTCGGCCTCCGCGGCGGCGAACTCCGCGGCAGCCGAGTAGGTCTCCGGGATCGTGAGCAGGGAGGCCACGCCACGCGCCGCCACACCGGCCGCCCTCACCACGACCTCAGCCAGTTCCTCCACCATCACGGTCCCCTCGTTCTCGGTAGCGTCCTGCTTCACCCCTACTGACGTGCGGAGACGTCCGAGGGTTGAGCGGGCGGCCCGGCCTTCGCCGCCGCGACGAAGGCGCGGATCAGGTCGTGGTCCTTCACGCCGGGCGCGGACTCGACGCCGCTGGAGACGTCGACGCCCCAGGGGCGGGCGGTGGCGATGGCCTCGGCGACGTTGCCCGGGGCGAGGCCGCCGGCGAGGAGCCAGTGGCCCTCCGGGCGGGCCGTGTCCAGGAGCGAGAGGTCCCAGCGCGAACCGGAGCCCGCCCTGGGCGAGTCGAGCAGCAGGATCTCCTCGCCCAGCGCGCCCACCCGGGTGTCGGGCCCGTCGGCGAGCGCGGTCGCCCGCCACAGGTGCGGGAAGACCTCGGCGGCGGCCTCGAACTCGGCGCGGCCGTAGGCGCGTCCGTGCAGCTGCAGCGCGTCGAAGCCGAGGTCGGCGGCGATCCGGGCGGCCTCGGCGGCCGGGGTGTCGTTGACGACGAGCACCGACACGACGCCGTCCGGCACGTGCGCGACGAGCGCCGGCACCCGGTCCCGGTCGAGCCCCCGGACACTGGTCCCGCTGATCACCAGGCCGACCGCGTCCGCGCCCGCCTCGGCGGCCACGTCGATGTCGGCGGTCGTGGCGAGCCCGCACACCTTGACGAACACTCTGTCGCTCCTCTGCTCCCGTCCCGGCGCCGCCGAGCCTACTGACCGCTCCCGGTGGCGTCGATCCGCCGCTGGTGCACCCGCAGGTGGAGGGTGGCCAGGTCGAGCAGCGGGGTCGGCACGCCCAGGGCGCGCGCCCGCGCGGTGAGGTCCCCGAAGAGGTGCTCGACCTCGGTGGCGCGGCCCGCCGTCAGGTCCCGGTAGAGCGAGGGCACCATCGGCGAGCCGGACGCCGAGACCACCGCGAGCGTCGCCGCCCGCTCCTCCTCCGGCACCGGGTGTCCGGCCGCCGCGGCGACCGCCGCCGCCTCCGCGAGCACCGCGGGGCCCAGCTCCGGCCCGCCGGGGGTGTCGTACACCTCGCCGACCGTGCCCCGCATCAGGCTGGTCACCGCGCCGAAGGTGGTGATGAAGACCCACTTGTGCCACATCGCGGTGACGATCGACGCGGGCACGGGCGCGTCGATCCCGGCCTCCTCCAGGACGGTACGGATCTCCTTCACGCGCGGCGACACCGTGCCGTCCCGCTCGCCGAGGGCCAGGTGCGCCAGCGGCGCGAGGCGCCGGATCGCGCCGGTGTCGTCGAGCACCGTGACCACCTTCGCGACGCCGCCGAGGACGGCTCCGGCGCCGAACCGGGCCTCCAGCGCGTCGAGGTGGGCCAGGCCGTTGAGCAGCGGCAGCACCGCCGTCCCCGGCCCCACGAACGGGGCCAGGTCGGTCAGGGCCGCGTCGAGGGCCGTCGCCTTCACGCCGAGCAGGACGAGGTCGTACGGGCCTCCGGACGGCCCCTCGCCGGCCGTGACGAGCCGGGGCGCGTCGAGCACCCACTCCTCGTCCCGGCCCACCACCCGCAGCCCGCCCGCGCGCAGCGCCGCCGCGCGGGCGGGGCGGACCAGGAAGGTGACGTCCTGCCCGGAGCGGGCCAGCATCGTGCCGAAGTAGCCACCGGTGGCACCGGCGCCGACGACGAGGATCTTCATGGGGTTCCCTTCGTGGAGCGCCGGACCGGCGCGGGGGTGAGCAGCGGGGTGAGCAGCCGGTGCGGGCGGGTCAGGGCCGCCGTGACCGGGTCGGCGCCGGCGCCGGGCGGGGCGAGCCCGGGCCCCGGGGCGACCAGCAGGTCGCCGGGCGGGACGACGGCGGCGCAGCCGGAGCAGTGCCCGTCGGGGCCGACCCGGGCCCCGTCGGCGTGGTGCAGGAAGAGGCGGCGCGGTCCGCCGCCGGGCGGCGGCGCGTGCTCCTCGCCCCATTCGGTGAGCGCCCGGACCGCCGGCCACAGCCCGAGGCCCTTGGCGGTGACCGCGTACACCTCGCGGCGGCCGCCGCCCGGGTCGGGTCGGCGGTCCAGGACGCCGGCGGCGGTGAGCCCGGCCAGCCGGTCGGTGAGCACCGCCCGGGGCAGGGAGAGGTGCGCGGCGAACTCGCCGAACCTGCGGACGCCGTAGAAGGCGTCCCGCAGGATCAGCAGCGTCCACCGCTCGCCGACGACCTCCATCGCGCGGGAGAGGGAGCAGGTCTGGCCGCGGTAGTCGCGCGGAAGGGTCATGGCGGGCAGCGTACGCGAAAGAGTTCGGTCACTGAACTCTTTTCGCGCGGAGGTGCCGTCGGCCGGCCACGCGGAGGTGCCGACGGGCCCCGGCGCGGAGGGGCCGGTGGGCCCCCGTGCGCAGGCGCGGCGGGTATTTCTGTTCGAGCGAAGGGGGCGACTAGGCTCACGCTCACCATGAACCAGCCCACGGAACCCAAGGCCGACAAGGCGGGGGTGCGCCGGCACAACCTGAGCCTCGTCCTCAGGACCGTCCACGACGCCGGCGAGACCACCCGGGCCGCCGTCGCCGCCCGCGTCGGACTCACCCGGCCCGCCGTCTCCTCCCTCGTGGAACAACTCCTCGACCTCGGGTTCCTGGTCGAGTCCGGCAAGACCTTCAGCGGCCAGGCGGGCCGCCCCGGCACCGTCCTCAAGCCGGCCGGGACCGGCCCGGCCGGCCTCGGCGTCGAGATCAACGTCGCCTACGTCTCCGTCTGCCTGGTGGACCTCACCGGCACCGACCGGATCCGCCGCACCGTCCGCGTCGACAACCGCGCCGCCGCCCCCGAGGTCCTCGACCGCGCCGCCCGCGTCGCCGCAGAGGCGCTCTCGGAGGCCGAGGCGCTCGGTCTGAGCCCGGCCGGAGCCGCCCTCGCCCTGCCCGGCCTGATCTCCGGCGGCACCGTCCGCCAGGCCCCCAACCTCGGCTGGCACGACACCCCCGCCGAGCGCCTCTTCGGCGACGCCCTCGCCGCCCTCCGCCCCGGCGCCCACGGGCTCCCGGTCGCCTCCGACAACGAGGCGAACATGGCGGCCCTCGCCGAACTCCGCTTCGGCGCCGCCGGCACGCCCCGCACCTTCCTCCACCTCACCGGCGAGACCGGCGTCGGCGGCGCCGTCGTCGTCCACGGCGAACTCCTGCGCGGCGCCCACGGCTTCGCGGGGGAGATCGGTCACCTCGTCGTCGACGCCGAGGGGCCCCGCTGCCGCTGCGGTTCCCGCGGCTGCCTGGAGCAGTACGCCGGTCAGGCCGCGCTGCTGGGCGCGACGGGCGCCGCGGACGTCGACGACCTCGCCGCCCGCGCCGAGCGCGCCGACCCGCGGGCGCTCGCGGCCCTCGCCGAGGCCGGCCGGATGCTCGGCCGCGCCCTCTCCGGTGCGGTCAACCTCCTCGACCCCGAGGCCGTCGTCCTCGGCGGGATCTACCCCCGGCTGATGCCCTGGCTGGCCCCGGCCGTCACCGCCGAACTCGCCGAACGGGTCGTCTCCGGCCTCTGGCCCGCCGACGCCCTCCGCCTGCGGGCCGCCTCCCCGGCCACCGACGCGGCCCGGGGCGCCGCCGCCCTCGTCCTCCACGACGTCCTCGCCGACCCGCTCGCCCACACCCGCTGACCCTGCCCGGCCGGCGAGGAAAAGGCGCGAGGGCGGCGCGAACTCCCCAGTAGGGTGCGGGAATGCCGGACATCGTCATTCCCCCCAAGCCGCGCCCCGGCGACCGGGTCGCCGTCCTCTCGCCCGCCGCCGGGCTGCCCGAAGTGCTGCCGCTGCCCTTCGAGTGGGGGCTGCGGCGCCTGTCGGAGGAGTACGGGCTCGTGCCCGTCGAGTACCCGACCACGCGCAAGCTCGGCGCCTCGGCCGAGGACCGGGCCGCCGACCTGCACGCGGCCTTCGCCGATCCCACCGTGAAGGCGATCGTCGCCAGCATCGGCGGCGACGACCAGATCACCCTTCTCCCGCACGTCGACGCCGCGTTGATCCGTGCGAACCCGAAGCCGTTCTTCGGGTTCAGCGACAACACCAACCTGCTGATGCGGCTGTGGAACCTCGGCGTCGTCGGCTACCACGGGGCCTCCGTGATGACGCAGTTCGGCCGCCCCGGCGCCGTCCACCCCGTCACCGACGCCTCGGTCCGGGCCGCGCTCTTCGGCTCGGGACCGTACGACCTGCCGGACCCGACCGAGACCAACGACGTCGAGCGTCCCTGGGAGGACCCCCGCACCTTCGACTCCGCGCCCGTCATGGAGCCCGCCGGGCCCTGGCACTGGCACCGGGCCGACCGGGTGGTCGAGGGCCGCTCCTGGGGCGGCTGCCTGGAGACCGTCGCCCAACTCCTCATGGCGGGCGGCGAGATCGCGGAGCCGGAGGCGTACGAGGGCGGGGTGCTGTTCCTGGAGACCTCGGAGCTGCTGCCCTCCGCCGACGAGGTCTTCCGGATCCTGCGGGCGATGGGGGAGCGGGGCCTGCTCGCCCGCTTCCCCGCGCTCCTCATGGGCCGGGCCTGCGCCTGGTCCTTCGACTCCCCCCACGACCCGGCCGCCCGGGCCGCCTACCGGGAGTCCCAGCGCGCCGCCGTGCTCCGCGCGCTGGACGCCTACGCCCCCGACACCCTGGCCGTCTTCGACGTGGACCTCGGGCACACCGACCCGCAGGTGGTGATCCCGTACGGCGGCACGATCCGTGTGGACGGCCCCGCCCGCCGCATCACGGTCACGTACTGACGCGGCGGGCGGGGCGCGGGGAAAGGACGGACCCGCTCGCCCTATCCCGCCTCCCGCCCCCGCCGGACCAGGTGGTCCCGCACCAGCGCCACGTGCGGTGGGGCCGGCGGGCCGGGGCGCTGCACCAGGAAGCCCGTGTTGATCGGCGGGTCCTCCGGCAGGTGCAGCGGGACGAGGGCGCCCGAGGCCAGCTCCGCGGCGCACAGGTAGCGGGGCAGGACGCTCACCCCGGCACCGCCCGCCACCGCCGCCCGGACCGCCCGCAGGTCCGGGACGGTCACCGCGGGCACGGCCGTCAGACGCCGGCCGAAGACGTGGCGCCAGTACCGGCGCAGAATCGGCAGGTCCTCGGCGTACGCCACGAGCGGTACGCCGTGCAGCGCGGCCGGGCCCTCCTCGGCGATCCGGCCGCCGATCCGCTCGGCCCACACCGGCGCGGCCACCAGGACGAACTCCTCGTCGTCGAGCGGCAGCCAGGCGAGGCTGCGGCCCCGGGGCCGTACCGTCGACACCACCAGGTCGTGCCGGCCCGCGCGGAGCTCGTCCAGCAGGCCGTCCGTCAGGCCGAAGGCGATCCGCAGCCGCACGCCCCGCTCCACCAGCGGCGCCAGCGTCGGCAGCACGGCGTGCGACAGGTACTCGGCCGGGCCAGCCAGGTGGACCGGCTCCGCCGGGCCCTCCTCGCCCGGCGCCCCGGCCGCCGCGCCGGCGGCGGCGCTCAGCGCGTCCAGCGGGCCCATCACCCGCGCCGCCAGATCGTCCGCGAACGGCGTCGGCGCCACCCCGCGCGGCAGCCGCTCGAACAGCTCCCGCCCGAGCCGGCCCTCCAGGGCCCGGATCTGCGCGGTCACCGTGGGCTGCGACAGGCCCAGCACCCGGGCGCCGGCGGTGAAGGCCCCGGCGCGGTACACGGCGAGGAAGGTCCGCAGCAGATTCAGGTCCGGCGGCCCGGCCGGCCCCGGTCCGGGCCCCGCCGGTATTCCCGGTGATCCATCGGAATTCCTATCGTCCACATGTCCGAGCCTATTGGATTCCCATGGGTCCGGACGCCTACGGTCGAACCCTCGCCGTCCGGACGACGCCCCTCCAGGGGCCCGGCACGGCGACCCGCCCCCCTTCGCGACCGAGAGGCCCCGCAGACCCATGTCGAAGATCCTTTTCGTGCTGACCGGCGCCGACCACTGGACCCTCGCCGACGGCACCGAGCACCCCACCGGCTTCTGGGCCGAGGAGGCCGCCGCGCCCTACGAGGCGTTCACCGCCGCCGGCCACGAGGTCGTCGTCGCCACCCCCGGCGGCGTCGTCCCCACCGTCGACCGGGGCAGCCTCGCCCCCGAGGCCAACGGCGGCCCCGAGGGCGCCGCCCGGGTGGCCGCCACCCTCGACGCCTTCGCCCAGCTCCGCACCCCGATCCGCCTGGAGGACGTCGACCTCGCCGAGTACGACGCCGTCTTCTACCCCGGCGGCCACGGCCCCATGGAGGACCTCGCCGTGAACGCCGACTCCGGGCGCCTGCTGATCGACGCGCTCGGCTCCGGCAAGCCGCTCGCCGTCGTCTGCCACGGTCCGGCCGCCCTGCTCGCCGCCGTGGGCGAGGACGGCACGAACGCCTTCGCCGGCTACCGCGTCGCCGCGTTCACCGACGCCGAGGAGACCCAGGCGGGCCTCGCCGACCGGGCGAAGTGGCTCCTGGAGACGCGGCTCCGCGAGGAGGGCGTCGACGTCCAGGCGGGCGAGCCGTGGACCCCGCACGTCGTCGTCGACCGCAACCTGATCACCGGCCAGAACCCGGCCTCCTCCGCCCCGCTGGCGACCGAGGTCCTCAAGCGCCTCTCCTGAGCGGCGCCCCGGCGGGGGCGGCGGCCGGGTGCCGCCCCCGCTCTCATCCGGCTCTCACGCGGGCCTTATCCCGGCCTCACACGGCGGCCCTACCTTCGCCGCCATGTTCTTCACCTACCTCCGGCGCGAACTGCGCCGTCGCCGAAAGGCGGCGCTCGTCGTCGCCTCCGGGCTCGCGCTCGGCATCGCGCTGGTCATCGTCGTGACCTCGGTCTCCGCCGGGATGAAGCAGGCCCAGGGCAAGGTCCTGGAATCCCTCTACGGGCTCGGCACGGACCTCACGGTGACCAAGGCCCAGGAGCGGCCCGCCGACGGCGCGCAGCCCGCGCGGCCCCGGTTCGAGTTCCAGGGCCGGGACGACGGGGAGGCACAGAGCAGCGACCGGCTGATGGTCCAGGGCCTCCAGACCCTCGCCGACTCCACCGTGGCCACCGTGGCGAAGCAGGCGGGCGTGGACCGGGCCGTCGGTGGCCTCAGCCTCGTCAACCTGAAGATCGACGGCGAGTTCCGGCGCGGCGAGATCCAGCGCGGCGAAGGCCAGGCGGAAGGGCAGCCGCAGGGCCCGGGGAAGGCGCAGGGCGGCACCGGCGGCGGTCCCGGCGACACCGTCACCGGCGGCGGCGCCGCCTTCGACGTCGACTCCTTCACCCTCTACGGCACCGACGTCACCAGCCCCGACCTCGGCCCCCTCACCACCTCCACCGTCACCGAGGGCCGCACGTTCAAGACCACCGAGACCGACGCCGACGTCGTCGTGGTCGACAGCGCCTACGCCCAGCAGCAGGACCTCGCCGTCGGCGACGAACTCACCGTCAAGGGCGTGGCGTTCGAGGTCATCGGCATCGCCACCGCCGACAGCGGCCAGTCCGCCGCCCAGGTCTACCTCCCGCTCCAGCGGGCGCAGACCCTCTCCGGCTCGGCCGGCAAGGTCACCACGGTCTACGTCAAGGCCACCGACTCGACGCGGATCGACGCCGTCAAGGCGGCCATCCAGAAGAACGTCGCCGGCACCACCGTCACCACCTCCGCCGACCTCGCCCAGACCGTCTCCGGCTCCCTCGACACCGCCGCCGGCCTCGCCTCCAGCGTCGGCAGGTGGCTCTCGTACGCCGTCCTGCTCGCCGCCGTCCTCGTCGCCGGGCTCCTCACCTCCTCCGCCGTCAGCCGCCGCGTCCGCGAGTTCGGCACCCTCAAGGCGCTCGGCTGGAAGAGCGGCCGCGTCACCCGCCAGGTCGTCGGCGAAGCCCTCGTCAACGGCGTCATCGGCGGCGCCCTCGGCATCGCGGCCGGCCTCGCCGGCGCCTACGCCGTCACCGCCGCCAGCCCCACCCTCACCGCCGAACTCGGCTCCGCCACCGGCGGGTTCGCCGGACGCGGCGGCGGCATGGTGCTCGGCGGGCCCGGCATGGCACGCACCGCCGCCGGCCGCAGCGTCGACATCGCGCTCACCGCGCCCGTCAGCCTCGCCACCGTCGGGCTCGCCGTGCTCCTCGCCCTCGTCGGCGGACTCGTCGCCGGGGCCTTCGGCGCCTGGCGCGCCTCCCGGCTGCGCCCCGCCGACGCGCTGCGCCGCGTCGCGTAGCCGCCTGCCACCCCCCCCGTACCGCAGGAGCCCCTCCCGCACCCCAGGAGTCCCACCCATGTACGAACTCATCGGCGTCACCAAGCAGTACCGGCGCGGCCAGGCGAGAGTCGACGCCCTCGCCGGGATCGACCTGACGATCGCCCCGGGCGACCGCCTGGTCGTCCAGGGCCCCACCGGCGGCGGCAAGTCCACCCTGCTCCAGATGCTCGGCGGCCTCGACCGCCCCACCGCCGGCAGCGTGTTCCTCGACGGCACCGACCTCGCCCGGCTCTCCGAGGCCCGGCTCACGGCCGTCCGCAGCCGGTACATCGGCTTCGTCTTCCAGAGCTTCAACCTGATCCCCACGCTCACCGCGCAGGAGAACGTGGAGACCGCGCTCGTCCCGCTCGGCGTCAAGGCCGCCGAGCGCCGCCGCCGGGCCGCCGAAGCGCTGGACTCCGTCGGCCTCGGCGAGCGCGCCGCGCACCTGCCGTCCGAGCTCTCCGGCGGTCAGCAGCAGCGCGTCGCCATCGCCCGCGCGCTGGTCAAGCGGCCCCAGGTGCTCCTCGCCGACGAACCCACGGGCAATCTCGACGAGTCCACCCGCGACGAGATCGCCGAACTCCTCGAAGGGCTCTGGCGGGAGCACGGCCTGACCTTCGTGATGGTCACCCACGACAGCGCCCTGGCCCGCCGGGCCCCGCGCCTCGCGACCCTCCGCAAGGGACGGCTCACCGTCACCGACAACCCGAAGGCCGCCGCCCCGACGCCCGCCTGAGACGCGGATCACGCCACCGCACTCTTGTTCGGCAATGTCGAACAGCGCGTACGGTGGCGTGACCTTCCGTCGAGCGGGCAGAGGAGCCGGAGCGCGCATGTTCACCTTCACCTCCCAGGACGGCGTCCGCGTCCACGTCCACGCCTGGCTCCCCGGGGGACCCGTCCGCGGCGTCGTGCAGATCGCGCACGGCATGGGCGAACACGGCCTGCGGTACGCCCCGCTCGCCGCCCACCTGGCCGCCCGGGGCCACGCCGTCTACGCCGCCGACCACCGCGGCCACGGCCGGTCGATGCACGCCGGGCCCGGACACCTCGGCGCCGACGGCTGGAACCTCCTCGTCGGCGACCTCGCCACCCTCACCCGCATGCTCCGCGAGCGGCATCCCGGCGTCCCGGTCGTCCTGTTCGGGCACAGCATGGGCTCGTTCGCCGCCCAGCAGTACCTCCTCGACCACGCGGAGCTGGTCGACGGCGTGGCCCTCTCCGGCACCACCGCCGTCGACGCCCTCCTCACCGCCCTCGCCGCGGCCCCCCGGTCCGCCGCCGGCCCCTTCGGCGCCTTCAACGCCCCCTTCGCGCCCGTCCGCACCGAGGCCGACTGGCTCAGCCGCGACGAGGAGCAGGTCGACGCCTATCTCGCCGACCCGCTCTGCGGCTTCGGCCTCGACCTCCAGGGGCTCGCCCACATGGCGGCCGCCGCCCCGCGGCTCGCCGCGCCCGCAGGCATCCCCGCCGACCTGCCCGTCGCGCTCTTCGTCGGCGACCGCGACCCGCTCAACGGCGGCCTCGCCCACACCGACCTGCTGGTCTCCCGCTACCGCGAGGCCGGCCTCACCGACCTCGCCTACCACCGTTACGAGGGCGCCCGCCACGAGGTCCTGAACGAGACCAACCGCGCGGAGGTCGTCGCCGACGTCACCGCCTGGATCGAGCGCGTCACCGGCTGACCGGCCTCAGATCCGGACGCCGTGCCCGCGCAGATACCGCAGCGGATCGACGTCCGCGCCGAAGGAGGGACCGGTCCGCACCTCGAAGTGCAGATGCGGACCGGTCACCCGGCCCGTCGCCCCCGAGCGCGCGATCCGCTGCCCGCCCGACACGCTCTGCCCGGGGGACACGTCGATCCGGGAGAGGTGGGCGTACTGGGTGTAGTGGCCGTCCGGGTGCCGGAGCACCACCTCGTAGCCGTACGCGCCCGCGTACCCGGCCCGCACCACCCGGCCGGGCCCCACCGCCCGTACCGGCGTCCCGCTCGGCACCGCGAAGTCCTGGCCCGTGTGGTACCCCCGCGACCAGGAGCCGCGCTGCCCGTAGAAGCCGGTGAAGACGTACGACTCCACCGGCGCGGTCCAGCCGCGCGCCGCCGTCCCGCCGCCCTGCGCGGGCCGCGACGGGCGCTCCGCCGGGACCGCGCCGGAACGGCCCGTCCGCTGCTCGTACTTCCAGCGGTGCGAGGTCCAGTACCAGTGCCCGCCGGAGCGGAACCAGTACACCCGGTCCGTGGCGTCCCAGCCCTGCCGCCCCCGGAAGACCGGCTCCCGGGCCGGGGCCGCCGGGGCGGCCTTCGCGCCCGCGCCGCCGGTGCGCTGGAGGTAGACGGACCGGTGGCCGGTCCACCGCCACGCGCCCGCCGCGTCGCGGAACCAGTAGCGCGAGCCGTCCCAGCCGGCGTGCGCCGGGGCCGGTTCGGCGGCGGCCGTGCCGGTGGCGGCGGCGGTCAGCGCGACGAGCCCCGCCGCCGTGACCACCGCGCGGCGCACCCCGTGCAGGGACGTCACGGAGTGCGCCGCCCGCGCGGCCTCCAGGCGGGCCGCGAGCGCGCCCGCCGCGCAGCCGGCGCAGGCGCAGTCCTCGGGGGTCTCGTCGGTGAAGTTCGGCGTCTCCAGGCCGTCCACGGCGGTGCTCCTCTCCACGGTCACGCGCTCTCTCACTCCTCGTTCGGGCGGGCGAGGTCGCCCCGCCGGGTGCAGAAGGCGACGGTCAGGTCCTTGACCAGGGCCTGCCGTTCGAAGTCGTCGAGTTCGACAAGGCCGCGCGAGGTCAGCCGGGTCACCGTGTCGTCGACGGCGTCGATCACACCGGTGAGCACCGACTCCCGGTGCCGGGCGTCCAGGACGGCCAGCTGCCGGCGGTGCATCGCGGCGGCCACCTCGGGCGCGTACGCGATCCGGGTCGGCTGGGCCGAGAAGACGGCCACGCCGACCGGCCGGCACTCCGCCGCGAGGAGCCGCGTCAGCGCGTCGCCGACCGCCTCCGCGTTCCGCAGCGTGGGCGCCCCGCCCTGGCAGGCGTCGGCGGGCAGCTGCGACAGCACGCGCGCGGTGGCCGCCTCCACCTGCTCCCGCAGATAGCCGAGATGGTCGTCGACGGCGTACAGCGCGCGGGCCGTGTCCCGTACCGACCAGACCACCAGCACCACCACCCGCAGCGCCGAACCCTCCGCGTCCACGGCGGCGAGGGGCTCGCTGCGCCAGTGCCGCAGCCGGACGTCGACCCGGCGGCGCAGCACGAAGGGGCTGATCCAGACCAGGCCGGTGCGGCGCACGCTGCCCCGGTAGCGGCCGAAGAGGGAGAGCACCCAGGCGGAGCCGGTACGCCCGCGCGTGAGGCCGCCGAAGCAGACCACGGCGAGCACGCCCAGGCCGGCGAGGGCGGCCCACTCCCAGGGGAGCAGGTGCGCGGCGCGCAGGGGGCGGGCCCGCCAGAGGAGCGCGGCGGCGCCGCCCAGGGCGGCCGTCCCGGTGAGGACGGCGAGCCATCCGGGGGCGGCGGGACCGGGGCGTTCGGCGAGCCCGGCGTCGGCGGGCGGGTGGCGGCGCGGCGGGGCGCCGCCGTCGGCGAGGGGGTGGCCGGTCGTGGTGCGGGTCGGGGCGGTGTCGTCTCGGGGGCGGCCCGCGTCCGCGCGGGATCGCGCGGGGTCGTCACGGGGACGGTCGGGGTCGTCGTGGGGTCGTTCGGGGCCGGGGTCCGACCGGAAGAGGTCGTCCATCGCTATGCCGTCCGCGTGCCGGCGCACGCGGACGGGCAGGGCCCGTGGGGATGGCTCGGTCATGAGGCCCTTTCGGCCGTACCGGAGGTGACGGCACGTCGGATGATCTTCGAGCTCCATCGTCACAGGGGTGTATGTCCGGAATGCCGAGACAAAGGTCCCGAATCGCCGGGACCTTGGTCCCTTGGCCACGGCTTCACCGGAGGCCGCTGTCAGTGGCAGCCCCTACCGTTCGGATCATGACGACGACCTATCTCGAGCTGTCGCAGGACGGCGGCGGTGCCCACAAGTTCTACGAAGTGACGGTCGACGGACTGGAGGTGTCGGTCCGTTACGGCCGGATCGGCGCGGCCGGCCAGACCCAGCGCTCCGCCTTCGCGACCGCCGACAAGGCCCGGGCCGCCGCGGCGAAGAAGATCGGCGAGAAGGTCCGCAAGGGCTACGCCCCGGCGGTCCCCGGCCGCCGCGCCGCCCGGCCCGTCACCCGCCGCGCGGTCACCTCCGCGCCCTCCACCGCCCGGGCCGTCGCCCCCGTCCTGTGGCGCTTCCGCACCGGCTCCGCCGCCTTCGGCATCCACGTCGACGAGGACCGCATCTGGGTCGGCAACCAGGCGGGGGACGTCTTCACCCTGGCCCACGGCGGCGAGGTGCTGGCCCGGTTCAGCCTCCCCGACGGTGTGAAGTGCCTGGTCGCGGACGACTTCTGGATCTACGCCGGCTGCGACGACGGCAAGGTCTACGACCTCTCCTCCAAGCTGCCCTTCGCCGCCTACGACATCACCTCCGACGTCGACATCTTCTGGCTCGACATCCACGAGGGCGTGCTGGACGTGGCCGACCGCTCCGGCCGGCTCACCGTCATCGACCACGAGGACGAGCACCAGTGGTCGCGCTCCGGCCGCGGCGAACACGCCTGGATGGTCCGGGCCGACGGCCGCGCCGTCTACTACGGCGACACGCAGGGCGTCACCGCCTACGCGAACGACGGCTCCGGCGAGCTGTGGCACACCGGCACCGACGGGGCGGTGCTCTTCGGCTGGCAGGAGGACACCGCCGTCTACGCGGGCACCGGCCGCAACAAGGTGCAGCGGCTCGCCAAGAGCGACGGCCGGGTCGAGGCCGTCTACCCCTGCGACACGGTCGTGTACTCCTGCGCCACCTCGCCCGGCGGCCGGTTCGTCTTCGCCGGCGACTCGTCCTCCTCCGTCTACTGCTTCGCCGAGGACGGCACCCGGCTGTGGAAGCTGGGCACCGGCGGCGGTTCGGCGCTCTCCATGCAGTACCGCGACGAGCGGCTGTACCTGGTCACCACCGACGGCTCGCTGGTCTGCGTGGACGCGAGCGAGGCGGCGATCGAGGCCGCCCAGCAGGGCAGCGTTCCCGTCGTCCGGGACGTCAAGCTGGCCGCCGCGCTGCCCACGTACACCCCGGCGACCACCGTCTCCGCCGTCGCCTCCGTCGCGTCGGTCGGCGAGGCCCCGGCCGGCTCGATCGTGGTCGAGTGCGCCCGGGAGGGCGGCCGGAGCCGCGTCCGGGTGATCAGTCCCGGCTACGAGCCGTCGTGGAACGTGCAGTTCCCCCGCGCCATCCGGGAGCCCGGCGCGCGGTTCGTGGTGGAGGCCCTGCACCCGGCGGCCGGCGGCTTCTACCGGGTCCGCGGCGAGATCCGGCGGCTGCTGTGAGCGGCGACCCGGGCGGCAAGGGGGCGTTCGAGGCGGCGACCGGCGACGGACCGCCGTTCACCGGGGACGCCGAGCAGCGCTCCCGCGAGGTCCGCTCCGCACTCGAAGGGCTCCGGCAGATCCGGCGGCTGACCGGCACCCCGGGCGGCGGCGCCGGAGCCGTCCCCGCCCTGTGGGAGCGGCGGCAGCCGGTACGGGCCGTGGCGCTCGCCCTGGAGGCCGGCGGGCTCGCCCCCTCGGCGGTGGACCCCGCCGGCGCGCGCGTGGCGACCGGCTACCGGGTGCGGGCGGGGGAGCGGCCGGCCACCGCCGTGGTCGAGTGGCTGGGGCCGCCCGGCTCCGGCGCCGCGGGACAGGAGACCGAGGCGCTCACCGCCTGCGCCCGGGTCCTCGGCGAGCTCGGCTGGGAGGCCCTGCTCTACAAGGGGCCGCGCGGCCGCCGCTTCCTGGAGGCGGAACCCGCCGCCGGAACGGCCGCCGGCCCGGGCCCGTCCTGAGCGGACGGACACCGGGCCGGGCGGAAGGCGGCGCGCGCGGTCAGGCGATCGAGGCGGAGACGATCGCGGAGACGGCGATGTTGCAGGAGGCGGTCACCCAGACCGCCGGGTGCGGCTCCGGGTCCACCAGCGTGGCACCCAGCTTCCCCGGCGTCACCAGGTCCACCACGAGGAAGGCGACGGCCATCATGACCAGGCCGAGGAGGCCGAAGGCGGCCGTCGAGGCCAGGCCCTTGCCGAAGTTGTCGTAGGTGGTCCAGATCGAGGTGAAGACGATCCCGCCGATGCCGAGCAGGGCGGAGCTCAGCAGGACGGCCGCGTTGCGGTTGCGGTCCTCCCATATCTGCCGGCCCAGCTTGCCGGGGGTCAGGATGTCCACCAGCACGATGCCGAGGATCAGCAGGACCACGCCGAGGGCGCCGTAGGCGGTGGCACGGCCGAGGCCGTTGACGATGTCGGTCATGGGAAGCCGGCTCCGGAGAGTGGTGATCGCGAGCGATCGACGGTCATGGACCGGCAAAATCTAGCGCACGGAACCAGCCGGTCCGCCGTCCGCCCGGAGATCGGGCGGACGGCGGACCGGACGAGCGGGACCTCCCGGGCGGATCAGGCGCCCGGCGGCAGCCTCCCGGCCCGCGAGCGCACCTGGATCGCGGTCACGATCTCGGCCGCGCCGACCGCGATCAGCCAGATCCCGCCGAGCAGGGTCAGCACCGCGACCGACTCCAGCGGGGAGACGATCAGCACCACCCCGGCGATCGCGCTCACGACACCGAGGAAGACCTGCCAGCCCCGGGCCGGCATCGCGGGGTCGGAGGCCGCCGCCACGGCCTGGGTGATGCCGCGGAAGAGCCAGCCGATGCCGATCCACAGCGCGAGCAGCAGGATCGACTGCGTCGCGCCCCGGAAGCAGAACAGGCCCAGCAGGATCGACAGGGCACCGCTGATGAAGGCCATCACACGCAGCGCCGCGGTGGCGTGCGTGCCGAAGGCGGCGACCAACTGCATCACACCGCTGAACAGCAGGTAGACGCCGAACAGCACGCCGGCCGCGACCAGCGACGCACCCGGCCACACCAGCACCAGCACCCCGAGCACCAGGGCCGCGATCCCGGCCAGCAGCAGCGCCTGCCAGGCCGCGCCCGCGAGCATCGTCAGCGGACCGGGCGGCACCCCGTCCCGGCCGGTCCTCTCGTGTGCCCTCTCATCCGTCCGTGTCATCGGTGCCGTTCTCCTTCCTGTGCCGGTGGTCCGTGTGCGCGTTCACGCGCCGGCCCGGCGCGTGAACGCCTCGGCGTAGGAGCCGAGGAAGAGCGCCTCCGCCAGGGCCATCCGCTCGATCTCGGACGGATCGACGCTCTCGTTGGGGGCGTGGATGAGACAGCCCGGTTCCTCCACGCCGATCAGCGCGATCTCCGCGTCGGGGAAGCGGTCCGCGAGCACGTTGCACAGCGGGATCGAACCTCCCTGCCCCGCCTGCACCATGTCCGCGCCGTACGCCTCGCGCAGCGCCGCCCCGAGTGCCGTGTACGCGGGCCCGTCCGTGCGCGCCCGGAAGGGCTGGCCGGCGCTCTCCGCCTCCACCTCGACCCGGGCGCCCCACGGCGCCGCCGCCACCAGGTGGTCGGTCAGCGCCTTCCTGGCCGTCTCGGCGTCCGTCCCGGGCGGCACCCGCAGGCTCACCCGCGCCCGCACCCTCGCCTGCACGGCGGCGGAGGAGCCCACCACCGGCGGGCAGTCGATGCCGAGGACGGTGACCGCGGGCCGCGCCCACAGCTCGTCGGCGACCGAGCCGGTGCCGACCAGCTGCACGCCGTCCAGGACGCCCGCGTCGGCGCGGAACTGCTCGGCCGGATAGGACACCCCGTCCCACAGTCCCTCGGCCGGCAGCCCCTCGATCGCCGTGTTGCCGTGTTCGTCGCGCAGGCTGTCGAGGATCCGCACCAGCGCGGCCAGCGCGTCCGGCGCCGGTCCGCCGAACATGCCCGAGTGCATCTCGCCCTTGAGCGTGGAGACCGTCACCACCACGTTCGTCAGCCCGCGCAGGGAGGTCGTCGTGGTCGGCAGACCCAGCGAGAAGTTTCCGGTGTCGCAGATCAACAGGGCGTCGGCGGCGAACAGTTCGGGCCGCATCGGCACCAGCTGTTCGAGCCCGCCGGTGCCCTGCTCCTCCGAACCCTCCGCAACGAACTTGATGTTCACCGGGAAGCCCGTTCCCTCGGGACCGCCGAGCGCCCGCAGCGCGGTGAGGTGCATGGCGATGTTGCCCTTGCAGTCGGCCGCGCCGCGCCCGTACCAGCGTCCGTCGACCGCGGTCAGCTCGAACGGCGGGGTCCGCCAGGCCGCGTCGTCGAGCGGCGGCTGCACGTCGTAGTGGCAGTAGAGCAGCACGGTCGGCGCCCCCTCGGGGCCCTTCGCGTGTCCGACCACCGCGTCCGTGCCGTCCGGGGTGGTGACCCGCCGCATGTCGCTCAGCCCCGCCTCGGTGAAGGCCCGCACCAGGAAGTCGGCGGCCTTCGCGCACTCCTCGGGCGGGAACTGGCGCGGGTCGGCCACGGAGCGCATCGCGACCAGGGCCCGCAGGTCCTCCTCGGCGCGGGGCATCAGGTCGTGGACGCGCGCCCGCAGCGCGGCGGTGTCGGTGGACTCGGAGGTCATGCGTCACCCACTTCTCTCGGGCCGCGCCCGAACGGCCGGGGCGGCGACGGCCACCCCAGTCAAGCAACGCGCGACAAACGCTGCAAAACATGACACAGACGGAGTACCGGACGGCCTCCCGGGCGGCGGCGGCCCGGCCGGGCACGGACAGTGGAGGCGTACGCGTCCCCTCCCGCACCTGGAGAACGTCATGGTCCACCCCAACCGACGCGACCTCGGGCTGCTCGTGCTGAGGGTCGGCACCGGCGCCGTCCTCGCCGCGCACGGCACCCAGAAGCTCCTCGGCTGGTTCGGCGGCGGGGGGATCGAGGGCACCAGCCACGCGATGGAGGCCATGGGCTTCCACCCCGCCCGCCAGTCCGCCATCGCCGCGGGCCTCGGCGAGGCCGGCGGCGGCGCGTTGCTCGCCCTCGGACTCGCCACCCCCGCCGCCGGCGCGGCCGCCGCGGGCGCCATGGCGGGCGCGGTCTCCGTGCACGCCCCGGCCGGCTTCTTCGCCCAGGCCGGCGGCTACGAGTACCCGGCCTTCCTCGGCTTCACCGCCGCCGCCATCGGCATCACCGGCGCGGGCCGCTACTCCCTCGACCACGCCACCGGGCACGTCCTCGACCGCCCCTGGGTGGTCGTCACCGCCTTCCTCGGCACCGCGCTCGCCGCCGCGGCCGTCGTCGGCCGCCGGGCCCAGGGGCAGGCCGCGACGGCCGCCGCCGCCGAGGCGGACCTGGCCCCCGAGGGCGACGGCACCGGGGAACCGGACGCCCACTGAACCCCGCACGCCCCCACCGGCGCACGCGCGCGTGCGGGGGGCGTTAGGCTCCCCGCAGAGGAAGGGACGGGCGCCGGGCTATGAAGATCGATCTCACGGACACCAACTCCAGCGCGATCAACAAGGCGATCCTGGAGGGCCGGAGGGCCGTCGGCACCCCCGCCGTCGGTGTCGTCCTCACCCTGGTGATCGTCACCGACGAGGAGAACGCCTACGACTCGGTGCGGGCCGCCAACGAGGCGTCGAAGGAACACCCTTCGCGGACCCTCGTGGTCATCCGCCGCCGGGCGCTCTCGCCCCGCGACCGCCAGGTGACCCGGCTCGACGCCGAGGTCCGGCTCGGCTCCGACGCCGGCTCCGGCGAGACGGTGATGCTCCGCCTGCACGGCGAACTCGGCGCCCGCGCCGACTCCGTGGTGCTGCCGCTGCTGCTGCCCGACGCCCCCGTGGTCGTGTGGTGGCCGGTGGACGCGCCCGCCGTCCCCGCCAAGGACCCGCTCGGCGCCCTCGCCCAGCGCCGGATCACCGACGCCTACGCCGTCGAGGACCCGCTCCGCGCGCTGGACGCCCGGGCCGCCTCGTACGCCCCCGGCGACACCGACCTCGCCTGGACCCGGCTCACCCCGTGGCGTTCCATGCTGGCCGCCGCCCTCGACCAGGCCGGGACGGACGTCGTGTCCGCCGCGGTGGAGGCCGAGGAGGACAACCCCAGCGCCGAACTGCTGGCCCGCTGGTTCGAGGTCCGGCTCGGCGTCCCGGTGGACCGGATCGTCTCGGAGGGTCCGGTCGTCACCGCCGTCCGGATGGGCACCCCCCAGGGCGAGATCCGGATCGACCGGCCCGAGGGCCCGGTCGCCCGGCTCGCCATCCCCGGCCAGCCCAGCCGCGTCATGGCCCTCAAGGTCCGCACCACCGCCGAGCTGATCGCCGAGGAGCTCCGCCACCTCGACCCCGACGACGCCTACGCGGCGGCCCTGGAGGGCCGCCCCTCCTGAGCCGCCGCGGACGGTCCCGAAAACACCACCCTCGCACCCGCGTTCGGGCGATGATGGGATCATGTCGATCGAATCTGTGGTGGTCCGCCAGCGCGTCGCCGACCTCGACGCCGCCGTGCCCTTCTACGAGAAGCTGACGGGGAGCAGCGCCTCCCGCTTCTCCTTCGCCGGAGTGGACCTGGCGGGCGTCGGCCCCTTCCTGCTCTTCAGCGGTCCGGACGAGGCCGTCGCGCGGGTCGCGGGGGTGACGGCCACCCTGGCCGTGGCCGACCTGGACGCCGCCGTCGGGGAGGCGGTGGCCGCCGGCGCGGAGGTCGTGGCGCCCAAGTCGCCCACCCCGCAGGGCCGTCGCGCGGTGCTCAGGCACCCCCAGGGCGGGGTCTTCGAGTACGTGGGCGGCTGAGACCGCACGACGGTGCCACCCGTCCGGCGGGGGCGGGTGGCACCGTGCACGCGGGTCCCGGGCGTCAGACCCGCTGCCAGAGCGCCGGTACGTTCGGCGGCTCCCAGCCCGCCTGGGCCTGGTGGCCCTGGAGGCAGCGGTACGTCGCGCCGCCGTACGTGACCGTGGCGCCGGCCGCGTAGACGGTGCCCGCCTTCCAGGTGCCGCCCGGCTCCGGCTCGCCGGGGCCGGGACCGGGGCCCGGGTCGGTGCCGGTCGTCCTGAGCGTCAGGCCGTAGGCCGACAGGATCGGGTTCAGCGGCTGGAAGAACGTGGTGCCGCCGCTGGAGCAGTTGCCGGAGCCGCCGGAGGTCACGCCCTGGGCCTGGCTGCCGGAGATGTACGAGCCGCCCGAGTCGCCCGGCTCGGCGCACACGGTCGTCCGGGTCACCCCGCTGATCGTGCCCTCCGGGTAGGTGACGCTCGTGTTGTGCTGCTGGATCGTGCCGCAGTGCCAGCCCGTGGTGGAGCCGGAGCGGCAGACCGAGGCGCCCACCGGCTGCAGCACCGACCCGGTGACCTGCACGTTCGCGCCGCCCGCGCCCTTCACGTACGGCGTCGCGGTCCAGCTGCTGTTGGCCGCGACCCACGCCATGTCGCTGCCGGGGAAGACGGACGCCTGGAAGGTGCCCTGCGCGACCTGGTTGTAGCCGCTGGTCGACTGGCCCGCCCGGCCGCAGTGGCCCGCCGTCGCGAAGCCCTGCGTGGTGCCCCGGGTCACCGGGAAGCCGACCGAGCAGCGTCCGCCGCCGCCCATGTAGTACGCGTCACCGCCCCGGAGGTCGTACAGCGCGCGCGGCGCCTCGGCGGACCGCACCACCCGCACCAGCTCCCGCGCCACGCCGGTCTCCGCCGCGAGCCGCGCGCCGGCCCCGGCCCGGGTCTCCTCGACGACGAGCACGTTCGCGCGCACGTCCACGTACCGCACCGGCGCCTCGGCACCCGCCGCCCGGTCCAGGGACTCCTTCGCCCGCTCCAGGGCGGCGAGGTCGTGCCGGACCAGCCGGGCCGTCGCCCCGGCCGCCCGGATCGCGGCGAGGTCGGCGGCGCGGGTGGTGGCCACGGTCAGGGTGCCGGACTCGGCGCCCTCGACCCAGGCGCCGGCGAAGGCGCCGCCGAGCCGGTCGCGGAGCCGGGCGGCGGTGGCGCCCGCCTCGGCCTCGTTGGCGAGCCGGCGCTCGGCCTGCGCCCGGGTCAGGCCCAGGTCACGGCCCATCGCGGCGAGCAGCTCGGGCCGCGCCTCGGCGGCGCCGAGCGCCCGGGCGGCGCTCTGCACGGCCGGGGCGGTCCCGGGGGAGGGCTGCGCGGCGGTGGCGGACCCGGCCTGAAGCCCGGCCAGCACCATCCCGGCGGCGGCCAGCGCGGTACACGCCGCGCGGGCGTGTCGTCGGAGCATGGGGAGTCTCCTCGGTTCTCGGTGGGGGATCTGCGGAGAACCGTAGGAACGGGCCCGGGGGAGCGGGGAGCCTCCGGCCGGCCCCTCCCCTCGCGTTATGGCCGAGGGCGTTGTCGGTGGCGGCCGTTACGGTGCGCCCATGAGCGTTCCCGAGGTCATCCCCGTTGCGTACGAGCCCGACTACCGCACGCCCACCATCGGCCGGTGGGACGGCGGCCAGTTCCTCGCGTCGGTCACCGCCGCGTTCCCGGAGGGGTTGCGGACGGGCGACGACGGGAAGCGGCACAAGCGGTGGTACGCGGTCCTCCACCGGTTCGACGCTGCCGGCCGGCACCTGGAGTCGCGGATCGAGTCCACGGGTACGACGGCGGACGGGGAGCGGCGGGCGGTGGAGGCCGCGCGGGAGCTCCTCGGCACCTGGCTGGACGCCCTGCCGGGGCGGCGGTACGAGTCCGTCGCCGTCGCCCCGTTCGCCGTGCGGTGCGAGGGGGCCCTGTTCGGCCTGGTCGTGGAGGGCCACAGCGAGGACGAGGACGACGAGGAGGGGAACTGGGTCGAGCTCTACCCCGACGGCCTCGGGTTCTCCGCGCCCTGGGACGGCACGTACGACACCTGACCGGCGCTCAGGGCGCCGCGCCCGCCGCCGTCCGTCCCGCGCTGCGCGCCAGCGCCTCCGCGTGGGCGTCGCGGGCGTGGGACAGGACCGCGGCGGCGCGCCCGGCCGCGCGGCCCTCCGGGTGCCAGCCGAGGAGGTGGCGCCAGAGCAGCGGGGCGCCGGTCAGGGGACGCGTCACGATGCCGGGGGTGGCGGGGAAGGTGGCCCGGCACAGGCCCACCGCGCGGCCCACCTGGACGAGGTGGACGCAGGAGGCGGTGTCCGTCTCGTACACCCGGGCCGGGGTGAAGCCCGCCCGGACGCACGCGGCGGCGAAGCAGTCGCCGAAGCAGCCGTCGCCGGGCACGTCCGTCCACCCCTCGGCGGCGAGTTCGGCCAGCGCCACCTGCGGGCGGGCGGCGAGCGGGTGCTCCGTCGCGAGCATCACGTACACCGGGTCGCGGGCCACCTCCGTCCAGGCGAGCCGGCCCGCCTCCGGAGGGGAGCTCTCGCCGCAGACGCCCACGAGCGCGAAGTCGAGCCGCCCGGCGACGACTCCGCGGGCCACCTCCCGCTCCGACCAGGAGGTGTACGTCGTCACCTCGGCGTCCGGCTCGGCCCGGGCCAGCCGGTCCACGAGCCCGCCGAGCAGCGGGCCGTGGGTCCCGCCGAGCCGGTGCCCGGCGGCGCCGTCCCGGGCGAACCGGACGGCCTCCTCCTGGAGTCCGCTGACGGCGGGCAGCACCACCCGGGCCCGGTCGAGCACCAGATCGCCCAGCGCGGTGGCCCGCACCCCGTCCCGGCCGCGCGTGAACAGGGCCCCGCCCAGGGTCCGTTCGATCCGCTTCAGCTGGGCGCTGAGGGCGGGCTGGGCCAGTCCGAGGGCGGTGGCCGCGCGGGTGAGGCTGCCGGCCTCGGCGATGGCCCGGACCGTCTTCAGATGCCGCAACTCCAAGTCCATGCGCCCAGCTTGACGCCCCCGCCCTGACAGGTCCAGACCAAGGGTGCGGCTATCGCGCGCGCAGCCGCTCCGGCAGCCAGGCCAGCTGCGCCGCCTGCTGGAACGCCTCGCCGCCCTCGTGGTCGTTGAAGTCGTAGACCTCGATCGCCTTGTCCTCGTGCGCGTACGCGTTGAACGCGGCGAACACCGTCGACGGCGGGCAGGTCTGGTCCTCCAGCGCGGTCGAGAACAGCGCCGGGGCGTTCGCCCGGGCCGCGAAGTGCACCCCGTCGAAGTAGGCGAGGGTCCGGCGCACCTGCTCCACCCGGCCCCGGTGCGTCTTCAGATAGTTGCCGATCTCCCGGTACGGCGTCCGGTCCGTGACGGTCGTCGCGCGCGGGAAGTCGCACAGGAACGGCACGTCCGGCGCCACCGCCGCCAGGTCCCGGACCAGACCGGAGACGGCGACGGTGATGCCGCCGCCCTGGCTGATCCCGGTGACCGCGGTGCGGGCCGCGTCCGCCAGCGGGTGCGACCGGGCCGCCTCCACCGCGCGCACGGCGTCCGTGTACAGCCGCCGGTAGTAGTACGTCTCCGGGGCCTCCACGCCGCGCGTCATGAACCCCGGGAAGGCGGGCGCGCTGCCCACCGGGTCCGCGGTGTCGCCCGGCGCCCAGCCGCTGCCCTGACCGCGGGTGTCCATCACGAAGTGCGCGAACCCGGCGGACGCCCACAGCAGGTGGCTGTGCGCCAGGCCGCGCCCGCCGCCGTACCCCAGGAACTCCACGACGACCGGGACCGGTTCGGTGATCCCCGCCGGGACGACGAACCAGCCCTTCACCGGCTGCCCGCCGAAACCGGCGAAGGTGACGTCGTACGTCTCCACCGTCGCGAGCCCCGTCGCCACCCGCTCGAAGCGCGCGTCAAGGTCGTGCTCCCGCGCCTCGCCGAGCGTCTTCGCCCAGAACGCGTCGAAGTCCCCGGGTTCCTCGGACGCGCTGCGGTACTCGCGGAGCCGGTCGAGGGGCAGGTCGAAGAGGGTCATGCGCACCGCCTGGTCA
This sequence comes from Streptomyces roseofulvus, assembly GCF_039534915.1. Classification (NCBI taxonomy): domain Bacteria; kingdom Bacillati; phylum Actinomycetota; class Actinomycetes; order Kitasatosporales; family Streptomycetaceae; genus Streptomyces; species Streptomyces roseofulvus. The sequence continues at coordinate 6,962,107 of NZ_BAAAWE010000001.1, forward strand.
GGTCGTTCGTTCGAAATACCGACCGGTGGTCGTCCGGCCGTGCCCACCCTAGCCCGCGCCGCCGCAATATTCATGTATGTGAACGCCCGTCAGGTGCTCAGCCCCGCACGGCCGCACCCGCCCCCCGCGGCACCTCCGCCTCCAGCACCTCCCGCAGCAGCTCCGCCGCCCCCGGCGTCAGCGTCCGCACCGTCAGCCACGACCCGTCCGGGAAGCCGATGTCCACCCGCCGCCGCAGCGCCCGGAGCCGCGGCGTCCCGCGCACCCCGGCATGGACCCGGCCGAACTCCTCGCCCACGTCCACCCACTTGGCACGCACCGCCACGACACCCTCGTCCGTCACCCGGACATAGCAGTTCGCCTCGTCGGCGCGGACCCCCTCCCGCGTCCAGTACGCGCCGTGCACCGCGAGCAGCAGCCGCCCCGCGTCGCTCTCCCAGCCGCCCCGCATGCCCGGCCCGGCCCACAGGCGCACCAGCAGCCACCACGCCTTCCGCGCCGGTTCCAGCAGAGCCCAGGCCGCCTCGACGGGACCATCGGGCAACGCGACCACGAAGCGGACCAGGAAGGAGTCCCGCAGCGCGCGCCACCGCGTCCGCCGCTCCAGCGGCGGCAGCAGCCGCACCGGCGGCCGTCGTCCGTACCTCGGCAGCCCCACCGCGAACTGCGTCGCGCCCATGTCGTCCCTCCCCGAAGGAGACCAGCATACGGACGCGCCGCGCGAGCCTTCTTCACGGAGCGACCCGGGGACGCCAAGGTGGGGGCGACAGCGGCGAACGGAGGGGTGCGGTGATTGTCGGAGTCCTCAGGGAGGAACGGGACGGGGAGCGGCGCGTGGCGGCGACGCCCGCCACGGTGGAGAAGCTCCGCGGGCTCGGGTACGAGGTCGTCGTCGACCCCGGCGCGGGCGCGGCGGCCGGCTTCCCGGACGCCGCGTACGAGGCTGCCGGGGCGCGGACCGGCGAGGCCACGGCGGCGGACGTGGTCCTCGGGGTCGACGCGCCCGGGCCGGAACGGCTCGACCGGATGCGTCCCGGGGCCACCGTCATCGCGCTGTTCGCCCCGGCCGCCGACCCGGCCGTGGTCGAGGAGCTGGGCCGACGGCCCCTCACCGTCCTGTCCATGGACGCGGTGCCGCGCATCAGCCGGGCCCAGTCGATGGACGTGCTGTCGTCGATGGCGAACATCGCCGGCTACCGGGCCGTGGTCGAGGCTGCCCACGAGTTCGGGCGCTTCTTCACCGGCCAGGTGACCGCCGCGGGCAAGGTGCCGCCGGCGCGGGTCCTCGTCGCCGGCGCGGGCGTCGCCGGCCTCGCCGCGATCGGCACCGCCGGCTCGCTCGGCGCCGTCGTCCGCGCCACCGACCCGCGCCCCGAGGTCGCCGACCAGGTCCGCTCGCTGGGCGGCGAGTACCTCGCCATCGAGTCCCCGGAGACGGAGGTCTCGAAGACGGGCTACGCCAAGGAGATGGGAGACGACTACAAGGCGCGCGAGGCCGCCCTCTACGCCGCGGAGTGCCGCGAGGCCGACATCGTCATCACCACCGCCCTCATCCCCGGCCGCCCCGCGCCCCGGCTGATCACCGCGGAGATGGTCGCGACGATGAGGCCCGGCTCCGTCATCGTCGACATGGCCGCCGCCAACGGCGGCAACGTCGCCGGCACCGTGCCGGGGGAGCGGACCGTCACCGCGAACGGCGTCGTCATCCTCGGCTACACCGACCTGGCCGGCCGCCTCCCCGCCCAGGCGTCCCAGCTGTACGGCACCAACCTCCTCAACCTCCTCACGCTCCTGACGCCCGGCAAGGACGGCGTCCTCGTCCTCGACGACGACGACCCCGTGCAGCGCTCGATCACGGTCGTGCGCGACGGAGAGATCCGCTGGCCGCCCCCGCCGGTCGAGGTCTCGGCCGCGCCCGCCCCGACCGGTGCCACCGCCGCGCCCCCCGTCTCGCCGGTGAAGGAGCCGATGACGCCGAGGCGCCGCTTCACCGGTGTCGCCCTCGGCGCCCTCGCGCTCTTCCTCGCCGTCGGCTTCGCCCCGGCCGCGCTCCTGCCCCACGTCACCGTCTTCGTGCTCGCGATCGTCATCGGCTACTACGTCATCGGTCACGTGCACCACGCCCTGCACACCCCGCTGATGTCGGTGACCAACGCGATCTCCGGGATCATCGTCGTCGGCGCCCTGCTCCAGATCGGCCACGGCGGCACCCTCGTCACCGTGCTGTCGGCCGCCGCCATCCTGCTGGCGAGCATCAACGTCTTCGGCGGCTTCGCGGTGACCCGCCGCATGCTCGGAATGTTCAACAGGAGCTGACATGTCCGCCACCCACGCCGCACAGGCGGCCTACCTCGTCGCCGCCCTGCTGTTCATCCTCGCCCTCGCCGGACTCTCGAAGCACGAGTCGGCCCGGCTCGGCAACGCCTTCGGCATGCTCGGCATGGGCGTCGCCCTCGCCGCCACCGTCGTCCTCGCCGCCGACCGCGGCATCGCCGCCGGAGCCGCCGGCCTGCTCGCCGTCGCGATGCTGGCCGGCGCGCTCATCGGGCTGTGGCGCGCCCGGGGCGTCGAGATGACGGGCATGCCCGAACTGATCGCGCTGCTCCACTCCTTCGTCGGTCTCGCCGCCGTCCTCGTCGGCTGGAACGGCTACCTGGAGGTGGAGCACCACCCCGACGGCTCCGAGGCCGCCGCCCTGGACGCGCTCGGCACCCTCGGCATCCACCACGCCGAGGTCCTGATCGGCGTCTTCATCGGCGCGGTCACCTTCACCGGCTCGGTCGTCGCCTACCTGAAGCTCGCCGCCCGGATCGCCTCCCGCCCGCTGACGCTCCCCGGCAAGAACGCCCTCAACCTCGGCGCGCTCGCCGTCCTCGTCGCCCTGACCGTCCGCTTCACCGTCGCGCCCGCGCTGTGGCTGCTCGTCGCGGCGACGGTCCTGGCGCTCGCCCTCGGCTGGCACCTGGTGGCCTCCATCGGCGGCGGCGACATGCCCGTCGTCGTCTCCATGCTGAACAGCTACTCCGGCTGGGCGGCGGCCGCCTCCGGCTTCCTCCTGGGCAACGACCTGCTGATCGTCACCGGCGCCCTCGTCGGCTCCTCCGGTGCCTACCTCTCGTACATCATGTGCCGGGCGATGAACCGCTCCTTCCTCGCCGTCATCTCCGGCGGCTTCGGCATCGAGGCCCCGCCCGGCTCCGAGACCGACCACGGCGAGCACCAGGAGATCACCGCCCAGGCCGCCGCCGAACTCCTCGGCGCCGCCCGCTCGGTGATCATCACTCCCGGCTACGGCATGGCCGTAGCCCAGGCCCAGTACCCGGTCGCCGAACTCACCGAGAAGCTCCGGGCCAGGGGCGTCGACGTCCGCTTCGGCATCCACCCGGTCGCCGGCCGGCTGCCCGGCCACATGAACGTCCTGCTGGCCGAGGCCAACGTGCCGTACGACATCGTCCTCGAAATGGACGAGATCAACCCCGACTTCGGCGACACCGACGTCGTCCTCGTCATCGGCGCCAACGACACCGTCAACCCGGCCGGCGCCGAGGATCCGTCGAGTCCCCTCGCCGGCATGCCGGTCCTCACCGTGTGGGAGGCCGACCGGGTCATCGTCTTCAAACGCTCGATGGCCTCCGGCTACGCGGGCGTCCAGAACCCGCTGTTCTTCCGCGAGAACACCGCGATGCTCTTCGGCGACGCCAAGGAGCGCGTGGAGGACATCGTCAGCGCCCTGTGACCGGCTCCGCCCGGCAGACCGCAGTCAGTCGGTCCGGCGCAGGGCCGGCGGGGTCCAGTCGCCGGTGAGGGCGGCCTCCCGGGGCCAGTACAGGCGCAGGAAGACGTTGAAGCCGCCCGCGGGGGCCGGGAGCCAGTTGCTCTCGCGGTCGGGTCCGGGATGCTCGTGCTGGACGTAGATGTCCAGGGAGCCGTCAGGGTTGGTCCGCATGTCGCTGCGGTCGCCGATCGCGTACCGGTCCAGCGGGTTGTCGGCGAAGAACTGGCGCTCGTTCATCATCGTGAGGGACCAGAAGCCGTCGACCGGCGGGGTCTGTCCGGCGTCGAAGTGCAGGACGTAGGTGTGGGAGCCGTCGAGGGGCCGGCCGTCGGAGTCGGTGGTGGCGTGCGGGTACAGGGCGTCGGCGTCGAGGTTGGCCCCGTACCCGTACCGGGTGATGACCGCCCGCTTGGCGTAGTCGGTTCCGTAGTCCCCCAGACCGCGGTGCACGGCCCACCCGTCGGCCTTCGAGGACTCGGCCCGGGCGAACAGCTCGCGCAGTGTCTCGGGGCCGCGCCGGGCGCCCGCGTCGAGGACGGCGAGCTCCTCGGCGGACAGGTCGTCCGGGCTCGCGCCGGGAGCGACGCCCAGCGCGGCCAGACGGCCGAGGAACGGGGCGTCGGCGGGGTCGGGAGGGTTGTCGACCATCATCCGGTTGAGCAGCGCGAAGTAGTCGCGGCCGCTGAGCGCGTGGACCTGGTCGACGGGAGCCGTCGTGAGGTCGACGCCGGCGGGCACGGGCACGTCGGTGGGCGGGGAGTAGTCGTCGGGATCGCCGGTCCACCGCGACAGCGGGATCAGCCGCGTGGCGTCCTGGAGCTTGTTGACGGCCGCGAAGTCCGACGGGCCGCTGGTCGCGTACCGGGCGATGATCCAGTTCACCGCCGTGGGCGACGTGAGCACGGTCAGGCCGTCGGGGACCGCTCCGGACCAGGACGGCCCCGCGATCAGGAACGGCCCGGCGGACGGACCGTACGCGCGCCGGCCGACGACGGCGCAGACGTCGGACCAGGCGTCCAGGATCGGGACCATCCAGAAGCGGTCGCCGAAGTCGGGCAGGGTCAGCACCAGGGGCTCGTCGGACAGGTCGAGCCAGGCGCTGGTGTACAGCGTGTCGGCGTTCGGCGAGACGACCTCCGTGAAGGAGGCGTCCGGCGTGGTGCGCATGGAGCAGAACTGGTTGACCGGAGCCTTCCTGCGCGCGTCGTCCCGGGCCGGCACGGCCGTCATCGCGTCCTTCGTCACGGCTGCCGTGACCAGCGGGTACCCGTAGAGCCACGCCTCCGTGGCCAGCTGCTCCATCGACTCGTCCGTCATCCGCTGCTCCCAAGGTGTGAGGGCGATCCGCTTTCCGGCCCGACGGTAGGAGCACGGCCCGCCCGCCGCCCGGCGGGCCCGCCGAACGGGTGACGGGGGCGGCGGACGGCGCCGCGCCCCCGGGCCGTCACGAAGGTGCGTGGGCGGGGGCGCGGTGCTGGAATGGAGGACGGGAACGCGTGCGGCCGGGGCATGGCCGCCGCACGGCCGAAGGCTGAGAGCCGCCAGCGAGGAGTCGCCATGAGCGTCGACGAATTCTCCGAGATGGGACCCGTGGACTACCTGGTCCTCGAGTTCCCGGGCAACCGCATGACCGGAGAAGGACTGCCCCTGTTGCTCGACCTCGTGGAGCGGCGCGTCATCCGCGTCCTCGACCTGTCCTTCGTCCGCAAGGACGAGGACGGCACGGTCACGGCGCTGAAGGTCGCGGACCTGGACGGCGACGGGGAACTCGACCTCGCCGTCTTCGAGGGCGCCTCCTCGGGTCTGCTCGGCGAGGACGACCTCCAGGAGGCCGCCTCCGTCCTCGAACCCGGCAACTCCGCGGGGATCCTCGTGTACGAGAACCTGTGGGCCGCGCCGCTCGCGGCCGCCCTGCGCCGCAGTGGCGCGCGCATGGTGGCCAACGGACGGATCCCGGCCGAGGACCTCCTGGCGAGTCTGGACGCCCTGGAGGCCGGGACCGCCGGATCCGACTCCTGACCCCCGCCGGCCGACAGTCACCCTGACGACAAGGAATCCGTCATGCCTGGTCTCCTCCGCGGCATCGCGCGCACCGCGGTCATCTCCGGTACCGCCACCGCCGTGTCCAACCGCGTGTCCCGCCGGCAGGCGGGGCGGTGGGCGCAGCAGGACTACGACCGCGCCGCCCCGGCGCCCCAACAGGCCTACGCCGCTCCGCCGCCCGCACCCGCACCCGAGCCGCCGGCCGAGGTGTCGATGGACACCAAGATCTCCCAGCTGAAGGAGCTCGGCGAGCTCAAGGAACAAGGGGTGCTCTCCGAGGCCGAGTTCGAGGCCCAGAAGAGCCGCATCCTCGGCTCCTGACCCGCCCGGTCCCCGGTTCTCACCCCGCCGCCCGCGCCTCCTCGCGCGGGCGGCGCTTCGTGCCCGAGGGCCCGCGGGGCAGCAGCTCGGCGGTGACGAACGACGTCACCGCCGCCAGGATCACCACCGGGATCGTCTCGGCGTTCCCGAGCACCAGGACCACCAGGGCCACGCTGCTGACCGGAAGCCGCAGCGCGGCGGCCGCCGCCGCGGCCATTCCCGCGGCGACCGCGGGGATCACCCCGAAGCCGGGCAGCGGGGAGAGCAGCACACCCGCCGCCGCGCCCAGGAAGAGCACGGGGAAGACGAGGCCGCCGCGGAGGCTGCCCAGACTCAGGGCGTACGCGGCGGACTTGAACAGCAGCACGGCCAGCAGGGCGCCGACGCCCCAGGCGTGCGGATCGGCGGCGAGGGCGGCCAGTGTCGCCTGGCCCGACGAGGCGACGTCCACCGGGCTACGACCGGTGACGACGGCGTACAGGGCGGCGCAGCCTCCGGCCGCGACCGCGCAGACCACCGTGCGGACGAGCACGGACGACGCCACGAAGGCGGCGGTGAGCCGGCCCCCCGCGATCACCAGGTGCGTCAGCGCGCCGATGCCCACGGCCAGCAGGATCGACCAGACCACGTCCCCGGTGTCCAGACGCGGGGGAGCGGTGGAGAACCGGACGCTGAGATCGCCCGTCTCCAGACCGGTCCAGCGGCCGAAACCGGTGAAGACGACCGCTCCGACGCCGCTCGACAGCAGCGCGGGCAGCATCACGACGAACAGCTGCGGCCCGCCCACTCCGGCCACCTCGATCAGGAGGACGGCGGCGATGAGCGGATTGCCGAAGATGGCGGCGATGGCCGCCGCCGCGCCCGCCGCGCCCAGCAGCGCCGTGCTCTCGGGGGTGGCGGGGGCCCGGACGAGGGCCCGGAAGAGCAGGGCGAGGCCGCCGCCGAGCGCGATCAGCGGGGCCTCCGGGCCGAGGACCGCACCGAGCGGCAGGCTCGCGGCCGCCGCGATGACCACCCCGGGCAGGGCGGCGGCCGAGGCCCCGCCGGCGTGCAGTCCGAACGCCGGGACGTGACCGCCCGCGCCGGGCAGCCGGGCCGCCACCAGCCCCACGACCACGCCGGCCACGGCCAGCAGCGGCAGCGGCCACCAGGCCGGCGGCGCGTCCCAGCCGAGCGCCTCCGGCAGATCGGCCCACATCACGTGCTCCAGCTCGTGCAGGCCGACGAGGAACCAGAAGGCGGCCAGCGAGACCGGGACGCCGATGAGCGCGCTGAACACCAGGACCTTGCGGTACGCGGGCATCCGCAGCAGTTCGCGCAGCCGGTCGGCCTCCGTGGCCTCCTCCGGCTCCTCGGCGGGGGCGGGGCCGGTCTTCGGGTCCGTCATGGGGTGCGTCCTTCCGGGGCGGGGGACGGGCCTCCGAGGCCCTGGAGGTCCGGCCGGTGGCCGAGGACGTCATGACCACCACGCTAGGGCGATTCCCGCACCGCCGCAGGGGCGGCGCGGCGCCGCCGCCCCCGGTGACCGCCCGAAAGGACGGACCGGAGGGGGCGGCCTAAGCTGATCGGGTGCCGCCCCGTGGGCTTCGACCGCGGCGCGGTGGTGCCCCGTGGGCGGTCGACCGGGGCGGAAAGGGGTCGGCGATGGACGACTATCCCCTGATCGAGGACCACGGCCTGATCGGTGACCTGCAGACCGCGGCCCTCGTGACGACCGATGCGACGATCGACTGGTTCTGCTGTCCGCGGTTCGACTCGCCCAGCGTCTTCGGAGCCCTGCTGGACCGGCGCGAGGGCGGTCACTTCAGTGTGCGGCCGACGGCGGCCACGTACACCACCAAGCAGCTCTACCATCCGGACACCGCCGTCCTGGTGACGCGCTTCATGACGGAGCAGGGCGCGGGGGAGGTCGTCGACTTCATGCCGGTGACCGGGCGGACCGCGACCGACCGGCACCGTCTCGTCCGCGTGCTGCGCTGCGTACGCGGCAGCATGGCGTTCGAGGGGGAGATCGCCCCGCGCTTCGACTACGGCCGCAAGCCGCACAAGGCGCACCTCACCGAGCACGGCGCCGTGTTCAGCTCCGACGACCTCGACCTCGCCGTCCACATCGTCCGGGAACCGCAGGACGAGCGGCTGGCCGACAGGCTCGCGGTCGAGGACGACGACGTGCGCTTCTCCCTCACGCTGAGCGCGGGGCAGCAGCGCGGCCTGATCCTGGAGTCCGCCCCCGACGGACCTCCGCGGGAGATCCGCGTCGAGGAGTTCCAGCGGCTCTACGACGAGACCGTCGGCTTCTGGCGCTCCTGGCTGGCCCAGTCCACCTACTCCGGCCGCTGGCGGGAGGCGGTGGAGCGCTCCGCCGTGACGCTGAAGCTCATGACGTACGCGCCGACCGGCGCCCTCGTCGCCGCCCCGACCGCCGGGCTTCCCGAGCAACTGGGCGGGGAGCGTAACTGGGACTACCGCTTCACCTGGATCCGGGACGCCTCGTTCTCCGTGTACGCCCTGCTCGGCCTGGGCTTCAAGGAGGAGGCGGCCGACTTCATCCGCTGGCTGCACGACCGGGTCAAGCAGGAGGCCGGCCAGGGGAACGGCTCGGGGCCGCTGAACATCATGTACCGGGTCGACGGCACCGCCGACCTGGTCGAGGAGACCCTCGACCACTGGGAGGGGTACCGCGGCTCCGCGCCGGTCCGCATCGGCAACGGCGCCGCCACCCAGCTCCAGCTGGACATCTACGGCGAGGCGCTCGACAGCATCTACTTCGCGCACGAGCACGGCATGCACCTCGACCACGGCGGCTGGACCGCCCTGCACACCCTGCTCGACTGGCTGGTCGACCACTGGGACCAGCCCGGCGAAGGACTCTGGGAGACCCGCGGCGGCCGCAAGGACTTCACCTACGGCCGGGTGATGTCCTGGGTGGCCTTCGACCGCGCCCTGCGGATCGCCTACGACGACGGGCGCCCCGCCGCCGGCGGCCGCTGGGTGGAGGCGCGGGACGCGATCTACCGGCAGGTGCTCGACCGCGGATGGGACCCGGGGAAGCGGGCGTTCGTCCAGCACTACGGCGACGACGTGCTCGACTCGTCGCTGCTGCGCATGCCGACCGTCGGCTTCATCATGCCGGACGACCCGATGTGGCGGTCCACCCTGGACGCGATGGAGGACGAGCTGGTCAGCGACAGTCTCGTCTACCGCTACAACCCGGAGGCGTCCCCCGACGGACTGCGCGGCACCGAGGGCACCTTCTCCCTGTGCACCTTCATGTACGTCGACGCCCTGGCCCGCGCGGGACGCCTCGACGCGGCCCGGCTGGTGCTGGAGAAGATGCTCACGTACGCCAACCATCTCGGCCTGTACTCCGAGGAGATCGACCTGACCGGACGCCAACTCGGCAACTTCCCGCAGGCGTTCACGCACCTGGCCCTGATCGACGCGGCGATCACCCTGGACTCGATGCTCCGGGAGGCACGCTAGGCACGGGCCCGAGGGGGAAGTGCGTCCGGGGCCTCAGCCGCCGCCGGCCGTACAGGTGGACGGCGATGAACTCGAACGACAGCACCGTCCCGGTGACGATGCCGAGCGCGAACTGCACCGCCGGCACGGCCGACCAGCGCCGGGCCGGCAGGAGCTGCGCGGGGGCGTCCGCCGGCAGGTGAGCGAAGTGGGCAGGCGTGCCGTCGTCGTTCGGGTGGGCGCGGTTCCGGGAGCGGGTCATCCGCCGGTGGCGAAACCGGGGAAGAGCGTCATGCCGCCGTCGACGTACAGGGTGGTCCCGACCACGTAGTCCATGAGGTCGGAGGCGAGCGCGACGACCGCGTGGGCGATGTCGTCCGGCTCGCCGACCCGGTCGTACGGGATGAGGCGCAGCAGCTCCTCCTCGGCCTCGGGCGTCTCCCAGGCCGCGCGGTTGATCGGCGTCCTGATCGCCCCCGGGGCGACCGCGTTCACCCGGATCCGGTCCGGCGCGAGCTCCTGGGCCAGGGTCTGCATCATCATCTGCACGCCGCCCTTGGAGGAGGCGTAGTTGACGTGGCCCGCCCACGGGATGACCTGGTGCACCGAACTCATGCAGACGATCTTCCCGGCGGACCGGGACACCTCGGGCACCACGCCCCGGCGCCGGAACTCCTTGGTCGCCTCCCGCGCGCACAGGAACTGGCCCGTGAGGTTGACGTCGAGGACCTTCTGCCACTGGGCGAGGGTCATCTCCGTGACCGGGGCGTCCCGCTGCAGGCCCGCGTTGGCCACCAGGATGTCGATGGTGCCGAACTCCTGGACCATCCGGTCCGTCATGGCGACGACCTGGTCCTCCTGGGACACGTCCGCCTCGTACGCGGCCGCGCGCACCCCGAACGAGGCGATCTCCGCGACCACCTTCTCGGCGGCCTCGCGGTCCGCCACGTAGTTCACCACCACGTCCGCGCCGGCCCGCCCCAGTCCGATGGCCGTGGCCTTGCCGATGCCCGAATTGGCGCCGGTGACCAGCGCCTTCTGGCCCTGCAGCAGACGCGTCGGGATCATGTCCCGCGATGCTCCGTCGGTGGCATCCATGCCGTCCTGCCTCCTCGCTGCGCGGTCGCGCCGACGCCCGGCCGCGCGTGCTCGGGGCCGGGCATCGTCACGCAATCACGCGGCCGGTCCCCGGCCACCGTCCCGGACACCTCGGTGCCGGTTCCGGACCGTCAGGCCCTCGTCGGCTTGGGCGCGACGCACAGCCCCCAGATGATGAGGGCGTCGATGGCGATGATCAGCAGGGCCCACCACGGCGTGTAGGGCAGCCACATGAAGTTGGCGATCATGCTGAGCCCGGCGAGGCCGACGCCGACGACCCTGGCCCAGGTGGCGCCGGTGAACAGGGCGGCGCCGGTGAGCGCGATCACGATGCCGAGGATGAGGTGGATCCAGCCCCAGCCGGTGAGGTTGATCTGGTAGACGTAGTTGCGCGTGGCCACGAAGACGTCGTCCTCGGCGATGGCCGAAATGCCTCCCAGCGCCGCCATGATGCCGCTGAAGATCATGATGACGGCGGCGAACACCAGCCAGCCGCTCGTGTGCGTCGCGTCGTGTCGGCCGGGCGCACTCGTGGGGGTCGTCATGACAGGCTCCTTCACCTCGTCTGCCCGCCGAGGCGTCGGACGTCCGGCGGGCCGGTCCCTCCAATCTGACGCCCCCCGTCGCCGGACGCATGTCGGCGGGACGGGAGAGCGGGTGCCGCGGGCGGCCGCGTGCCCGGAGGGAAGCGAGGGAGAAAGCCCTTTCCGCCCGTCATCGCACGGTTCGCGACTGGCAAGCCTCTGCCATGGCGAGGACTTGCCGTCACGACGCCTTCACGACGGCGTTCACCGGTCGGTAGACCCGTGCCATGGACTCCCCCTCCCCCTCCTCCGCCCTCCGGCGCGGACACCCACGACGGAGAGCGGCCGCCGCCGCGCTCCCGCTCCTGATGGCGGGGCTCGCCGTGCTGCCCGCGCCCGCGCAGGCTGCCCCGAGCCGGCCGATCGCCCCCGCCACCCCCTCCGCGACCCATCAGGTCACCCTGGTCACCGGCGACGTCGTCACGGTCACCACCGGCGCCGACGGCAGGCAGACCGCCGAGGTCGACCGACCCGACAGCGCCGTCGGGGGCGTCCGGATCCAGGAGATCCAGGGCGACCTGTTCGTCGTCCCGGACGAGGCCGTGCCGCTGCTGGGCGCCGACAAGCTGGACCGGCGGCTGTTCAACGTCACCGACCTCATCGAGATGGGCTACGACGACACGGCGTCGGGCGCGGTGCCGCTGATCGCGACGTACGACGGGTCGCGGTCCCGCGCGGCCGCCGAGCCGACGGCGCCCCGGGGCAGCAGACTGACCCGCCGGCTCAAGGGCATCGGCGCGGCCGCGCTCAGCACCGAGAAGCGGCAGGCCCGCACCTTCTGGGACGCCGTCGCGCCGCAGGACGACACGACCCTGGGCGCGGGCGTGGCGAAGCTCTGGCTCGACGGGCGCGTGAAGGCGAGCCTCAAGGAGAGCGTGCCCCTGATCGGCGCGCCCGAGGCATGGGCGGCCGGCCACACCGGCAAGGGCGTCAAGGTCGCGGTGCTCGACACCGGCATCGACGCCGGCCACCCCGACGTCGCCGGCCTGATCGACGGCTCGGCCAGCTTCGTGCCGGGGGAGACCGTCACCGACGTGAACGGGCACGGCACGCACGTCGCCGGCACCATCGTCGGCTCGGGCGCCGCCTCCGCGGGCGACCACAAGGGCGTCGCCCCCGACGCCGACCTCTACGTCGGCAAGGTGCTCGGCGGCGCGGAGGGCTCGGGCCAGGACTCGTGGGTCATGGCCGGCATGCAGTGGGCCGCCGAGTCCGGCGCCGACGTCGTCAACATGAGCCTCGGCGACTCCTACCCCACGGACGGCAGCGACCCGATGTCGCGGCTGGTCGACGCGCTCTCGGAGCAGTACGGCACGCTCTTCGTCATCGCCGCCGGCAACGCGGGACCGGAGAGCATCTCCGCCCCGGGCGCCGCCGCCGCGGCGCTGACCGTGGCCGCCACCGACAAGCAGGACCGGCTCGCCTCCTTCTCCAGCACCGGCCCGCTGGCCTCCTCCGGCGGCATGAAGCCGGACATCGCCGCCCCCGGCGTCGCCATCACCGCGGCCCGCTCGCAGGCGATGACGGACGGGGGCGAGGGCCTCTACCGCACCATCAGCGGCACCTCGATGGCCACGCCGCACGTCGCCGGCGCGGCCGCGCTGCTGGCCCAGCAGCACCCGGACTGGACCGGCGCGCAGCTCAAGGAACACCTGATGAGCACCGCGAAGGGCCTCGGCGACGCCTACTCGCCGTACGAGGTCGGCGCCGGCCGCCTCGACGTGAGCGCCGCGGTGCGCACCGCCGTCCGTGCGGGCGGACCGCTCTTCTTCGGCAACCACACCTGGCCGCACGAGCCGGGCGAGGCCGCGGTCACGAAGGAGCTCACCTTCACCAACACCGGCTCCGGCGACGTCACGCTGAACCTGGCGCTGACCGACACCGACGGCCCGTTCTCGCTGGGCGCCGCCACCGTGACCGTCCCGGCGGGCGGTACCGCCGCCGTCCCGGTGACCGGCGATCCGCGGTCCGCCCCGGCGGGACGGCACGCCGGCCACGTCGTCGCCACCGACGCGTCCACCGGCCGGCCGGTGGCCCGCACCTCCGTCGCGCTGCTCAAGGAGGAGGAGCGCTACGACCTGAACATCGACCTGGTCGGCCGGGACGGCAGGCCCGCCGCCGGATGGGTCTCGGTCAACCTGGCCGGCGACGGCTGGCCCTGGTCGGTCTACGTCGACGGCTCCACCACGATGCGGATGGCACCCGGCCTGTACACCGTCGCGGCCTACCTCGACGTGACCGGCGAGCGGGCCGACCGCTCGGGTCTGGCCGTGCTGGTCGACCCGGAGACCGTGCTCCGGGACGGCTCCGCGGACGTCGTCCTCGACGCGAGCAAGGCGCGCCTGCTGGAGACCGAGGCACCCCAGCGGACCCAGGACCGGCAGCGCAAGGTCGACTTCAATGTCCACTACACCGGCCTCGACCCCTGGATGGACCACCGCGGCGCGTACGTCCTGCCGGCGACCTACGACGACGTCTACGTCGCGCCGACGGAGCCGATGACCCGGGGCGAGTTCATGATGGTCACCCGCTGGCGCAAGGGCGAGCCGCAGCTCGGCCTGAGCACGGTGGACGGGCGGCTCCGCTTCGAGACGCTGGTGCAGCCCGGCAGCGCGCTGGGCACCGGCACGGACCGGCCGGCCGCGGTGTACGCGGGCCGCGGCGCCGCCGCCGACTACGCGCGGATCGACGCCGAGGGCAAGGTCGTCGTCGTCGAACGCGGCGACGAGGTCGCGCCGGAGGAGCGGGCGGCCGCCGCGGCCGCGGCCGGGGCGAAGGCCCTGATCGTGGTCAACGACGCCGCCGGCGGCCTGATGGAGTACGTGGGCGAGTCCGCCGTCCCGGTCGCCACCGTCCACCGCGACGCGGGCCGGACCCTCGTCGCGCTGGCCAAGGGCGGCAAGCTCAGGCTCACCGTCCAGCAGACGCGGTACACGCCGTACGTCTACGACCTGACGCGCGACTACCCCGGCCGGGTGCCGGACCGGCCGCTGGTCTACAAGCCGGCCAAGGCCGACCTCGCCCGGATCGACGCCCGCTACCACGCGGCCGCGGGCGGCCGCACGGCCGAGGGCTACCGGTCCGACTTCACCCTCAGCCCGTCGTTCAACTTCCCCGAGGCCGAGTGGCACCCGGGCACCCGCACCGAATGGGTGACCCCGGGTCAGGTCTGGCGCGAGTTCCACACCCAGGGCGTCGACGGATCCCTGCCCTGGTCGATGGTGTCGGGCGACAACACGTACGCCAAGGGCAGCACCACCCGTCTGGACTGGTTCGCCCCGGCGACCCGGCCGGGCCAGAGCGAGTCCTTCGGCGTCTACAACTCCCGCTGGCAGAACCACATGACGTGGAACGTGCAGCCCTGGGCCTCCGCCGCCGACACCCTGCGCCTCGGCGGCTACCTGCCCTGGGGCGAGACCCCGACCCACCTGCGGATCTACCAGGGCGACACGCTGATCCACGACAACCCGAGGAGCGCGGACATGCAGTGGGTGGAGGTGCCGCCCGGGGACCTCCCCTACCGCGCCGTCCTCGACGCGGAACGGCCCGCCGACCTCTTCCGGCTGTCGACGCGCACCCACACCGAGTGGACCTTCCGGTCCGACACCGTCGACGCGGACTTCTTCCAGCCGTTCTCGGTGCTGAACCTGGACTACCGGCTGGAGACGGACCTGCACGGCGACATCAAGGCAGACGCCCTCCAGCGGATCACGCTGACGCCGGGGGCGATGGACCTGGGCCGCGTCCCGGGCGACGTCACCACGGTGACCCTGGACGTCTCGTACGACGACGGCGCCGCCTGGCGGAAGGTGCACCTGACGCGGGGCACCGACGGTTCCTGGACGGGCTCGTTCCGGCCGGCCGGGAAGCCCGGCGGATACGTCTCGCTGCGCGCGAGCGCCGAGACCGACGCGGGCTTCGGCGTCGAGAACGAGATCATCCGGGCGTACGGCCTGCGATGAGCCACACGGCCGGGCCCCGGGGCGGCGACTCCCCGGGGCCCTTCCCCGCACACCCACTCCCAGCAGGGCCTTTTCACGGTCTGCCGCCGTGGACCATACTCTCCCCGCTGCGGCAAGCGGAGGAGAGTCGGTCGCCGATGCTGGATGCTCTGGGTCTCGCACCCGACGAGGAGCGCGTCTACCGGGCGCTGATCGGGCGGCCGGCCGCCACCGCGCTCCTGCTCGCGGAGCTGCTCGCGCTGACCCCCGCCCACGTCGACGAGGCGCTGTCACGACTCGTCGACTGGGGGCTCGCGAGCCGATCGGCTGAGGACCGGTTCACCGCCGCGCCGCCGGCCATGGCGCTGGGCGCCCTCATCGGCCGACGCCGGGACGGACTGCGCACCGCCGAGCAGGCCCTGGTGGCCCTCGCCGAGGAGCACCGGGCCGCCATGACCGGCAGCAGCATCACCGACCTGATCGAGATCGTCACGGGCGTCGACGCCATCCGCCACCGCTTCCTCCAGGTCCAGCAGGCGGCCCGGACCCAGGTCCGCACCTTCATCACCGCCCCCTTCGTCGCCCTGCCGCCCGACGAGAACACGGCCGAGCCGGTGGCCCTCGAACGCGGGGTGCTCTTCCGCGCCGTCCTCGACCGCGAGGTGCTGGCCGAGCCCGGCATCGTCCGCGACGCGGTCGACTCCCTCCGCCACGGCGTGCGGCTGCGCGTGGCGGACCACGTGCCGATGAAGCTCGTGCTGGCCGACGCCGACCTCGGCCTGGTCCCGCTCGCGGTCACACCGGCCGGCGAGCCCGGCGCCGTACTGCTGCACCGCAGCGGCCTGCTGGACGCCCTCGACGCCCTGTTCGAGACGGTGTGGCACACGGCCCGGCCCCTCGAACTGTCGACCGGCGAAGGCGGCACCGACGCCCTCACCGAGGCCGGTCCCCAGGGCCCGACCGAGCTCGACCGCCGGATCCTCGGGCTGCTCCTGGCCGGCGTCACCGACCTGACGGCCGCGGCCCAGCTCGGCCTCTCGCCCCGCACCCTGCACCGGCGGCTGCGCCACCTCATGGACCTGGCCGGGGTCAGGACCCGGATGCAGCTGGGCGCCCACGCCGTACGCAACGGCTGGACGGAGCCCGCGGAAAGCTGACCGCGCCGCCGGGTCAGGCGAGGACGTTCACGGCGCGTGCCACCACCAGGCCGAGGAGGAGCAGCGAGACGAGCGACTGGAGCCCCATGGCGATCTTGGCCCAGGGCGCCAGCGGCATCACGTCGGTGGGGCTGAACGCGGTGGCGTTGGTCAGCCCGAGATAGAGGTAGTCGACATAGCGCGGCCGCCAGTCGGGGCCCGCCAGTTCGGGGTTGAGCTGCTGGGGGAAGGCGAGCGCCGGCGTGCGGGGCAACCGGTGGGCGCGGGCGGCCGCCCCGCCGCTGTCGAGCTCGAAGTACAGCAGCGAGAAGGCCAGGACGGTACAGGCCCAGACGCTGCCGCCCCACTGCAGGAGGCTGGTGGCCGAATCGGTCTCCTCGCCGCCCTGGAGGATGTCGTCCACCAGCTGCGCCGTCGACCACACGGCGCTGAGCGCGAGGACGCCCACCAGGGCGATCGACAGGGCGCGCAGGGCCGTCGACCGCCGGTCGATCCTGCCGGGGTCGCCCGCGATGAGCGCGAGCAGCAGCAGCCCCTCGACGGACGGGAGCACCCAGCGGGGCGCCAGCCGGAGGCCGTCGGGGAGCAGCAGCGTCAGCACCATGGCGGTGACGACGGCCAGGGCCATCGGCCACCGCGCCTCGCCGAAGGACGCGGGCCGACTCGGGCCCTCGGCGGTTACGGGGACACGTCCGGTCACGGTGCGGAGCCCTCCCGTCGCGTGTGCGGAACGGCGGTCGCCGCCCCGTCCCGGACGATATAGCGCCCCGGCGCCCGCCCCAGGGACGTCGCGAACCGCGTGCCGGGCGTGGTCGTGGAGCGACCCGCGGAAATCCGACACCGGCGGCTGGAATTCCCCGTCCAGAAATTTTCGATGCGGAGAGACGGCGGAATAGCCGTCCCGAAGAGCTCGGGCGGGATGCCCCCGACAGGGCTGACGCGAATATCCGAAATACCGAACAGGCCTCATGGTGCGACACGGTCGACGCCGAACGTAAACGGCATTCCAGGGGCAGGTCAACTTCCTTGTGCGTCCTCCGATTTCGAAATCCGGGGCGCGGTGCGAAACGGCGGAATGTTACGCGCCGGAAACGTTGACGGAGCCTGGGCCCGAATCTATCTTCTGCTCGAAGTGCCGCACGCTGTTCGTCATTTCGAACCATCACCCGGCCGGGGCGCTCGAACCACTTACTCGAGAATGCGAGAGAGGTCACCATGCGCAGACGCCGTCTACGCCGCGGACACCCCTTCCTGGCGCTCCCCGCCGTGCTCGCGGCTCTGGTCTCGCTGGCGGCGATGCTCGTCGCCGGACCGGCCCAGGCGGCCACCAGCGGCGCCTTGCGGGGGGTCGGCTCCGGCCGCTGCCTCGACGTGCCGGGCGCCGGCCGGGCCGACGGCACGACCGTGCAGATCTGGGACTGCCACGGCGGGACCAACCAGCGGTGGACGCTGACCGACGACCACCGGCTGACCGTGTACGGCGACAAGTGCCTGGACGTCCCGGGCCACGCCACCACCGCCGGCACCCGGCCGGTGATCTGGAGCTGCAACGGCGGCACCAACCAGCAGTGGCGGATCGACGCCGACGGCAGGGTCGTCGCCGTGGAGTCCGGCCTGTGCCTGGACGTGTCGGGCGGCGCCACGGCCGACGGCACCGCCGTACAGCTGTGGAACTGCCACGGCGGCGACAACCAGAAGTGGACCGGCCTGTCCGGGCCGGGCGAGACGTGCGCCCTCCCGTCGACGTACCGCTGGACCTCGACCGGTCCGCTGGCGCAGCCGGCGAACGGGTGGGCCGCGCTGAAGGACTTCACCACCGTCCCGTACAACGGCCGGAACCTGGTCTACGCGACCACCTCCGACGGTTCGTCGTGGGGCACGATGGCCTTCCGTCCGTTCACGAACTGGTCGGACATGGCGACCGCCCCCCAGACCGGGATGACCTCGGGCCTGGCGGTGGCGCCCAAGCTCTTCTACTTCGCGCCCAAGAACATCTGGGTGCTGGCCTCGAACGGGTGGGGCACCGCCTGGCCGTTCACCTACCGCACGTCCAGCGACCCCACCGATCCCCACGGCTGGTCCGCCCCGCAGCCGTTGTTCACCGGCAGCCTCCCCGAGTCCGGCCCCATCGACCCGACCCTGATCGGCGACGACCGGAACATGCACCTGTTCTTCGCCGACGACAACGGCAAGATCTACCGGTCGACCCTGCCGCTCGGGAACTTCCCGGGCAGCTTCGGCTCGTCGTACACGACGGTCATGAGCGACACGGTGAAGAACCTGTTCGAGGCGCCGGAGGTCTACAAGGTCCAGGGCCGGAACCAGTACCTGATGATCGTCGAGGCCCGGGGGGCGAGCGAGGACCGCTTCTTCCGCTCGTTCACCGCCGCCGGCCTGGAGGGGCCGTGGACCGTCCAGGCCGGCAGCGAGAGCAGCCCCTTCGCGGGCAAGGCCAACAGCGGTGCCACCTGGACCGACGACATCAGCCACGGTGACCTGGTCCGCGTCAACGCCGACCAGACCATGACCGTCGACCCCTGCAGGCTGCAGTTCCTCTACCAGGGCTACGACCCCGCCACCCCTCAGGGCACCCCCTACCAGCGTCTCCCGTACCGGCCCGGACTGCTCACCCTGCAGCGCTGACCCCGCACGCGCACCCGCACCCACGCACCTGACCCCGACCCGACCGATCCGGCCCGCACGGCGGCCTCCGCCGTGCGGGCCAGGAAGGAACCCCCCATGGTCTCCCCGCACGGACGATTAGTGCGTCTCCTCGCGGCCGCCGCGCTGACGCTCACCGCCTGCGTCACCGCCTCCGCCCACACGGCGGCCGAGGCCGCGCCGGGCAGCCCGGCGCTCACCCCGCCGATGGGCTGGAACAGCTGGAACAGCTTCGGATGCGGGATCACCGAGGCGCAGGTCCGCCAGGCCGCCGACACGATGGTGTCCTCGGGCATGAAGGCCGCGGGGTACCAGTACGTCGTCGTCGACGACTGCTGGTTCGACCCGCAGCGCGACGCGGCCGGCAACCTCCGGGCCAACCCGACCACGTTCCCCAGCGGCATGAAGGCGCTCGGGGACTACATCCACGGCAAGGGCCTGAAGTTCGGCATCTACCAGGCGCCCAACGAGCGCACCTGCGCGCAGGGCGTCGGCACCTACCCCGGCTCGACGGGCAGCAAGGGCCACGAGGCCCAGGACGCCGCCGCGTTCGCCTCCTGGGGCGTCGACTACCTCAAGTACGACTGGTGCTCCGGCAGCGGCACCCTGGGCGAACAGGTCGAACGGTTCACGATCATGCGCGACGCCCTGCGCGCCACCGGCCGCCCGATCGTCTACAGCATCAACCCCAACAGCTTCCACGCCCCCACCGGCGCCACCTACGACTGGGGCGAGGTCGCCGACCTGTGGCGCACGACCGAGGACCTCCTCGACATCTGGCAGAACACCAACACCAACAGCTACCCGATGGGCGTCGGCAACGTCCTGGACATCACCGCCCCCCTGGCCGCGCAGTCGGGTCCGGGGCACTGGAACGACCCCGACATGCTGGTCGTCGGCCGCCCCGGCCTGACCCTGACCGAGTCCCGCACCCACTTCGCGCTGTGGGCGCTGCTCGGCGCTCCGCTCATGGCCGGCAACGACATCCGCACCATGTCCGCCGACGTGAGCGCCATCCTGCGCAACCCCCGCCTGGTGGCGGTGAACCAGGACCCGCTGGGCGCGGGCGGACGCAGGGTGCGCGACGACGGCGCCACCGAGGTGTTCGCCAAGCCGCTGGCCGACGGGTCGGTCGCCGTGGGCCTGCTCAACAGGGGAGGGAGCACCGCGACCGTGACCGCCACGGCCGCGCAGATCGGCCTCGCCGGGCAGTCGTTCGCCCTCACCGACCTGTGGACCGGCGGGACGTCGACCACCTCCGGCCAGATCTCCGCCGGCGTGCCCGCGCACGGCGTCGCCGTGTTCAAGGTGACCGGGGGGAGCCCGCTGGCCGCCACCACCGCCCGTCTGCGCGGCACCGGATCGGGCCGCTGTCTGGACGTGGACCGCGCCGCCACCGCGGCCGGCACGAAGACGCTGATCTGGGACTGCCACACCGCCGCCAACCAGCTCTGGACCACGTGGGCGGGCGGCGAGATCCGCGTCTACGGCGACAAGTGCCTGGACGCCTCCGGCCAGGGCACCGCCAACGGCACGCCGGTCGTCATCTGGCCCTGCAACGGTCAGGACAACCAGAAGTGGACCAGGCAGGCCGACGGGTCGGTGCGCAACGTCCGCGCCGGTCTGTGCCTCGACGCGAACGGCGCCGCCACCGCCAACGGGACCCCCGTCGTCCTGTGGACCTGCAACGGCCAGAGCAACCAGAAGTGGACCACGCTCCCGTAACGCGAGAGAGGAGAACGCATGAGCAAGTCCTGGATGCGCCCGCTGATCACGCTGCTCGCCGCCGCGCTCGGGGTGACCGGGGTGACGGCGGCAGGAACGGCCCCCGCGGCCGCCGCCTCCGACACGCCCCTCCGGGTCATGCCGATGGGCGACTCGATCACCTGGGGCGTGGGAAGCACGACGGGAGACGGCTACCGGGCCCCGCTGTGGGACAGGCTCGCGGCGGACGGCCACCCGCTGGACTTCGTGGGCACGGGACGGGCCGGTTCGATGTCCGACCCTGACAACGAAGGCCACTCCGGATACCTGATCGAGCAGATCGACGCGCTCGCCGACGCCGCACTGACCCGCTACCGGCCCAACGTCGTGACGCTGCACATCGGCACCAACGACCTGAACCGCTCCCACCAGGTCTCCACGGCCACCGCCCGGCTGAAGTCCCTGGTCGGCCGGATCACCGCCGCCGCCCCCGACGCCACCGTCCTCGTCGCCTCCCTGGTCGTGTCCACCAGCGGCTCCGAGGAGCAGTACCGTGCCGCCTACAACCGGGCCATTCCCGGCATCGTGAGCGAGGCGCAGGCCGCGGGCAAGCGCGTCGCGTACGTCGACATGAGCGCCCTGACCACGGCCGACCTGGCCGACGCCCTGCACCCCAACGACGCCGGCTACCGGAAGATGGCCGACGCCTTCCAGCGCGGCGTGCGGGCCGCGGACAGCGCCGGGTGGCTGAGGAACCCCGCCCCCGCCCCCGCGCGCGTCCAGTCCGGCATCACCGGCAAGTGCCTGGACGTCGGCGGCGCCGGCACCGCCGACGGGACCGCCGTCCAGACGTGGAGCTGCGGCGGCGGCGCCAACCAGTACTGGTCCGCCTACACCGACGGGACCCTGCGCTCCCTGGGCAAGTGCCTCGACGCCGCAGGCTGGGGCACCGCCAACGGCACCAAGGTGCAGCTGTGGGCCTGCCACGGCGGCGCCAACCAGGTCTGGCAGCCCTACAACGGCGGCTACCGCAACCCCGCCTCCGGCCGCTGCCTCGACGTCCCCGGCTCCTCCACCGCCGACGGCACCCAGCTCCAGCTGTGGGACTGCCACAGCGGCTCCAACCAGAAGTGGACCGCCCTGACCGCCGGATGACCGCCCCTCCCGGGACCCGGACCCCGCCCGGGTCCGGATCCCGGGAGGGGTCAGGCCGGGTACGGCAGGTCGGCCTCCGAGGTGCCGGCCGGCCGGGTGTGCGCCGGCCCGTCCGGGCCGCCGATCCGCAGCCGCCACGGGTGCGGGCTGTCGGTGGTCACGTGCAGGCGGTCGCCACGGCGGCGCAGGTGGAAGCGGGCGGTCTCGCCGGGGCCTTCGGTGCCGGGGATCACGACGGTGCGCTCGGCGCCGTCGGCGAAGGCGTGCACCCGCAGTTCGACGCCGTCCGCCCAGGCGGAGACCGGGCGCTGGTCGTCCGCGGCGAGCGGGATGACCGAGTCGGGGCGGGCGAGCAGCGGCAGGGTGTGGAAGCCGTGCCGCTCGCGCACCCACCGGGGCCCGGTGACCTGGGCGCCGGTCAGCACGTTGGTCCACGTCCCCTCGGGCACGTAGTAGTCGACCGTGCCGTCGTCGGTGAAGACCGGGGCGACCAGCAGGTCGTCGCCGAGCAGGTACTGCCGGTCGAGCGTGGCCGCGGCCGGGTCGTCGGGGAACTCGAGCACCATGGCGCGCATCACCGGGACGCCGGTGGCGTGCGCCTGTTGCGCGGCGCGCTGGAGGTAGGGGGCGAGGCGGTGCTTGAGGAGGGTGAACGCGCGGGTGACGTCGACGGCCTCCTCTCCGTAGTCCCACGGCACGCGGTACGACTTGCTGCCGTGCAGGCGGCTGTGCGAGGAGAGCAGCCCGAACTGCACCCAGCGCTTGAAGACGGCCGGGGTCGGCGTGCCCTCGAAGCCGCCGATGTCGTGGCTCCAGAAGCCGAACCCGGACAGGCCGAGGGAGAGCCCGCCGCGCAGTGACTCGGCCATGGCGTTGAAGTGGGACTCGCAGTCGCCGCCCCAGTGCACCGGGAACTGCTGCCCGCCGGCGGTGGCGGAGCGGGCGAACACCAGCGCCTCGCCCTCGCCGCGCACCTCGCGCAGCAGCTCGAAGACGGCCTTGTTGTAGAGGTGGGTGTAGTAGTTGTGCATCCGCTCGGGGTCGGAGCCGTCGTGCCAGACCACGTCGGTGGGGACGCGCTCGCCGAAGTCGGTCTTGAAGCAGTCCACCCCCATGTCGAGGAGGGTGCGGAGCTTGCCGGTGTACCAGGCACGGGCGGCCGGATCGGTGAAGTCCACCAGCGCCATGCCGGGCTGCCACAGGTCCCACTGCCACACGCTGCCGTCCGGGCGCCGCACCAGGTGGCCCTCGCGCACGGCCTCCTCGAACAGCGCCGACTTCTGCGCGATGTACGGGTTGATCCAGGCGGAGATCCGCAGTCCCCGTTCCTTGAGACGGGTGAGCATGCCGGCCGGGTCGGGGAACGTGTCGGGGTCCCACTCGAAGTCGCACCACTGGTAGCCGCGCATCCAGAAGCAGTCGAAGTGGAACACGCCGAGGGGGATGCCGTGTTGGGCCATGCCGTCCACGAAGCGGTTGACGGTGGCCTCGTCGTAGTCCGTGGTGAAGGACGTCGTCAGCCACAGGCCGAGGGCCCAGGCCGGCGGCAGCGCGGGCCGGCCGGAGAGGGCCGTGTAGCGCTCCAGGACCCGCTTCGGGGTCGGGCCGTGGACGACGAAGAACTCCAGCGACTGGTCCTCGACGCTGAACTGGACCTGGCCGACGGCCTCGGACCCGACCTCGTAGCTCACCTTGCCGGGGTGGTTGACGAAGACGCCGTAGCCGCGGTTGGTCAGGTGGAAGGGCACGTTCTTGTACGCCTGCTCACTGCTGGTGCCGCCGTCCGCCTGCCAGATGTCCACGGACTGCCCGTTCTTGACGAACGGGGTGAAGCGCTCACCGAGTCCGTACACCAGCTCGCCCACGCCCAGGGCGAGTTGGCCCAGCATGTGGTGCCGGCCGGCGGCGTCGGTGACGTAGCCGATGCCGCGCTCGCCCACGGAGGTCAGCACCCGGCCGTCGGCGGAGAACTCCAGGCGCCACGGCTGGGAGGTGTCCACCCGCAGCGACAGCTCACCCGAACCGAGCTCGACCACCGCGCCGTCCCTGGACACCTTGCCCACGTCCGGTCGCGCGCCGGGCAGGGCGAACTCCGGCCCGCGGCGCACCGAGCCGGCGTGGTGGGTGGCGCGCACCCCGATCACGCCCTCGGCCGGCGACCAGCACTCGACCGTCAGCAGCGCGCTGTTGAGCATGCCGCCGCGGCCGCGCACGTGCTTCACCGGCGCGTAGAGGGTGACCCGGTGCTCGTCGGCCCGGACGTCCGCGACCTCGGTGGCGTAGTGCGCGGTCACTCCGGGCCGCATCAGCCAGTAGCCGTCGGTGAACTTCATCGGGTGGTTTCCTCCGTCCGCGCGCGGTGCGCGGTGATCAGGCCCCGCTGCCGGTGGTGGCCGTCCTCGGGGGCGTTCGGATCCGGTCCGGGTCGTGGATCGGCCCGTCGGGGGCGCGGGAGCGCCCGGGACCGTAGGTGAAGCGCTTCGACGCTGTCATCACCTGAGAGGCGGTGTCAATGCCCCGGAAGGAAGAGGGTTATCGCGCCGAACGCCTTTTCCCTCGTCAGAAGTGCGGTTACAGCGCGTCCCCCTGAGTGAAGCGCTTCGATGAATGCCGTGCGACCACGGCAGAGGTGTCGAGGGAGACCTCAGGCGGTGAAGGCGACGCGCGCGAGTCGCACGGGGCCGCGCAGTCCGAGGCGGACGTCGTGCACACCCCCCGCCACGACGGCGGGGGCGCTCACCGTCGCGTAGTCGTAGCGGCCGCCCGTACCCCGGGGGAGCGTGAGGACCGCCAGGACCGGACCGTCGCCCAGCGCGAGTTCGACGGTGCCCTCGCCCGCGGCCTCCACCGTGATCCCGTCGGCCCCCGCCCCGAAGTCGCAGTCGCGGTAGACCAGTTGGCCCGTCCGGCCGGTCACGGGGGTGACGGAGTCACCCGCCGTCCTCGTCCGGTCCACGATCTCGGTGTCGCTCTGGTCGTCGAAGTCCACCGCGTCCAGGCCGTCCGCCAGGACCGGCCGGGGGACGGACGGCTCGCCGTCGAGGCCGAGGGTCCGGGTCAGGCGGATGTCCTCGCTGGACGCGCCGACGAGGATCTCGTAGCGGCCCGGCGCCACCCGACGACGTCCCTGGGCGACGTCCCAGAACGCCAAGGCCGACAGCGGCAGCCGGAAGGCGATCTCCATGACCTCGCCGGGCACGAGCGTCACCCGCCGGTGCGCGGCCAGTTCCCTGCGGGGCCGTGGCACCGACGGCTCCACGGCCCGGGTGTAGAGCTGGGCGACCTCGTCCGCGACGACGTCACCGGTGTTGGCGACGGTGAAGGACACGTGCAGCGTCCCGTCCTCGATGTGCGTCCTGAGGCCCTCGTAGAAGAAGGACGCGTACGACAGGCCGTGGCCGAACGGGAACAGGGGCGTGCCCTGGAAGTAGAGGTACGTCTGGCGGCCGCCGATCACGTCGTAGTCGAGGAGTCCGGGCAGATCGGAGTCGTCGGCGTACCAGGTCTGCGGGAGGCGGCCGGCGGGGGAGACGTCGCCGGCCAGGATCCGGGCCAGGGCGGTGCCGGCCGCCTGACCGCCGTGGGCCGTCCACAGCAGCGCCGGCAGCTCCGCGTGATCGACCGCGTACGGGTACGCCGAGACCAGCGCGAGCACCGTGCGCGGGTTGGCCGCGCGGGCCGCGCGCAGCAGGCGTTCCTGGTGGGCCGGGAGGGCCAGGGTCGTACGGTCCTCGGTCTCGCGTCCGTTGATGTGCGGGTCGTTGCCCGCGACGACCACCACGACGTCCGCCCGCGTGGCGACCCGGCGCACCGCGTCCTCGCCGCTCTCCACGACGACGACCTCGAAGATCTCCCCGTCCCCGGCGGCAACCTTCAGGCCGTCGGCGGCGACCGAGAGGGGGCGCCCCGTACCGATGTGCCGAAGGAGGTGGCCGTTCCCGTGCGGCTCCAGCCGGAACGTCTCCTGGACGACCCAGCCCCCGGGCTGGTCGGCGGAGGCGCGGACGAGGCCGTCCTCGGCGACGGAGAGATAGCGGCCGTCGGGAGCGCGCAGGGTCAGCACGCCCTCGCCCCAGTCGACGAGGGAGAACTCGGTGCCGGTCGCCTCGGCGGTGAGCGGGGGGAGGTCCGTCCGGCCGGCGAGCAGGGCCGGGTCGAGGGCGCCCTCGGCGCCGCGCACCGCGTCGTCGGCGTCCGTCTCCGGGACGTGCAGGAAGGTTCCGGCCGAGGTCTTCAGCAGGATCCGGTCCACGCCCTCCGCGAACCGCACGTGCTCCGGTCCGAACCGCTCGGTCAGACCCTCCAGCGGCGTGCGGCGGTGCAGGAGGGTGCCGCTGTACCAGTCGAGCTTGCACTCGTCGGCGAGCGGGCCGACCACCGCGAGCCGGGTGCCGGGGGCGAGCGGCAACAGGCCACCGCTGTTCTTGAGCAGCACGACCGCCTGCTCGGCCGCCTCCTGCGCGAGGGCCCGGTGGTCCGGGGTGTCGAAGGCCGCGGTGAGCGCGTGCGGGTCGTGTTCCGGGTCGAACTCGCCGAGACGGAAACGGACCGAGAGGTGGCGGCGGACCGCCGCGTCGACGTCCGACTCGGTCAGCAGGCCCTGCTCCAGGGCGCCGCGGACCCGGGCGGTGATCGTCGAACTGTCGGTGCCGTGGTCGGTGAAGCTGTCGACGCCGGCGAGCAGCGCGGCGGCCGTCGCCTCCTCGTGGGTGTCGAAGTAGTGCTCGGAGTCGACCAGGTTGGAGGGCGCGCCCGCGTCCGAGCAGACGAGCAGCTCCTCCTCGGTCCAGCCGCGCAGCTGCTCGCGCAGGTAGGGCGAGACGTGGTTGGGGCGGCCGTTGACCAGGTTGTACGCCGGCATCACACCGGCCACGGCGCCCGCCTCGACCGTGTCGCGGAAGGCGCGCAGGTCGTACTCGTGCAGGACCCGGGGGCGGACCGAGGAGGACGTGACGTCGCGCCCCGTCTCGTTGTTGTGGGCCAGCCAGTGCTTGAGGACGGGCGCGGTGCGCCAGTACGTCGGGTGATCGCCGCGCAGGCCGCGCGTGTAGGCGGTGGCGATGGCCGAGGTGAGCTCGGGGTCCTCCGAGTAGCCCTCCTCGTTGCGGCCCCACAGCGGGTGGCGCAGCAGGTTCACGGTCGGGGCCCAGACGTTCAGGCCGACGCGGTCGTCGCGGGCGCGCATCGCGCGGACCTCCCGGGACACCGCCTCGCCGACCCGGCGGACGAGCTCCGTGTTCCAGGTCGCGCCCAGGCCCACCGCCTGCGGGAAGACGGTGGCCGGCCCCATCCAGGCCACACCGTGCAGGGCCTCCTGGCCGGTGCGGAAGGCGGCGACGCCGAGCCGCTCCACGGCGGGCGCGAACTGGTGCAGGAATCCGATCTTCTCGTCGAGGGTGAGCCGCGACAGGAGATCGTCGACGCGCTTCGCGAAGGACAGGTGCCGATCACGGAAGGGTGGGGGTGTGGACGGCGTGGGTGCGGACACGAGGGATCCCCTTGAGGTCGGGTGGCGATGCGCTTGTGAAGCGCTTCGATGCTCATCAGGCCGCAGGGCGGGTGTCAAGGGAGCGGTGTCCTCGCATCGGTCAGGGTCGGCAAGTGTGGGCCGTGGCGCGCGTCCCGCCGCGCGGAGGAATCTTGGAAGCGACTCTTGTGTGCCCCTGGGTGTTCACTTAACCTCACTGCAACATCGAAGCGCTTCGACTGCGCCGTGCGTCGCAGTGGTCGGATGTCCGCTTTCAGCTCAGCCAGTTCCAGTCACGACACCGCAGCCGACGGCCCACCGCCGGGTGTCCAGGTGCGCCACGAAGGGTTGACGCAATGACGCCGAATGCCGCCTCCTCCGGACTGAGCCGGAGAAGTTTCCTCGCCTCCACGGCGGTCGCCACCGCAGCGGTGGCCGGGGGGATGCCGCTCCTCACCGCCTGCAGCGATTCGGGGAGCGGCGGGTCGCGAGAGGGCGCCACGTCGGGCAAGGCCGCGGACAAGCTGCTCCCGACCTACGTCGCCAGCAAGGTCGCCGAGCCGGACATCCCGTCGAAGAACGGCTCGTCGGCGGGGTACACCAGCAAGGTCGACCTCGCGGCCCTCGCCACCTCGGTCCCGGCGAGACTCGGCACCGGCGCTCCCCTGGAGATCATGGCCCCGCTCTGGGGCACCCCGCCGAAGCCCGGGTGCGCGTACTACACGGCGCTCGACGCCGCGGCGGGCACCGAGATCACCTGGCAGAACCAGGACGGCAACACCTACGGCGAGAAGCTCGGTGCCGTGCTCGCCTCCAGCTCCATACCCGACATGGTGGTCGTGCCCAGCTGGGAACTGGTCGGCAAGATCTCGAGCGCGGTCACCGCGAAGTTCATGGACCTCGGCCCCTACCTGGCGGGCGACAAGGTCAAGAAGTACCCGAACCTGGCCGCGATCCCGTCCGACTCCTGGCGCATGAGCATCTTCGGCGGCGCGCTGCGCGGCATCCCGATGCCCGCCGCCCCCGTGCCCAACATCGTGCCCTTCTACCGCAAGGACGTCTTCGACAAGAAGGGCTACACCGTACCCACGTCGGCCGACGAGTTCCTCGGCTGGGCCAAGGAGGCCACCAGCGCCAAGGCCAAGGTGTGGGCCTGCGGTGACATGAGGTGGTCGGCTGCGGGCTTCTTCGGCGTCCGCCCGGCCGGGTCGCTCGGCTGGAACATCGGGAGCGACGGAAAGCTGACGTACCGCATCGAGCACCCCGAGTACCTCGAACACCTGGAGTGGGTCCGCAAGCTGTTCGCCGCGGGCGTCGTCCACCCCGACGACAAGGCGAACACGGGCGACCCGAGCCAGCGGTTCACCTCCGGACAGATCCTGGTCTACAACAACGACATGTCCTCCTGGTACGGCAAGACCGCCGAACAGGCCCACTCCCAACCGGACTTCGAGATCTCCGGCATGGACTACTTCGCCGCCGGCGGCGGCAGCCCGACGCTGTACGCCGGCCAGCCCGCCGGCATCTGGTCGATGATCCGCAAGGACGCCTCGAAGGAGACGGTCGAGAACGCGCTGGCCGCCGCCAACTTCGCGGCCGCCCCCTACGGCACCAAGGAGCGGATGTTCGTCGACTACGGCGTCGAGGGCACCCACTACACGGTCGAGAACGGCGCCCCGGTCAAGAACGACCGCGGCATCCAGGAGGTCAACAACGCCTGGGTGCTGCTCGCCGCCCCCGCCCCCTACACCGCCCACCCCGACCTCCCCGACATCACCCGCAGGCAGGTCGAGTGGCAGCAGCGGCAGGGCGCCTTCGTCAGGAAGACGTCCACCTACGGCATGAACATCGTCGAGCCGACCCGGTACGCCACCCTCTCCAGCCAGTTCGAGCAGCTGGAGATCGACTTCGTCCGCGGCAACAAGAAGCTCTCCGACCTCCAGCAGGCCATCTCCACCTGGAAGTCCTCCGGCGGCGACAAGCTGCGCGACTGGTACAAGGAGCTCCTCGACAAGAACGGCAGCGGCAACTGATGTCCGTCACGGCCGGGAGCAGGCCCGACGGGACGCGTCCCCCCGCGGCCGCCGAAGCGCCGGGGCCCGCGGTCGCCGCCGCGGCCCCCGCGAAGGCCCCCGCGGAGGAGAGCGAGCCGCGCCGGGCCGTCGCGCTGCGCAAGGTCCCCTTCCGGGTCCGGTGGCGCCGTGACCGCGCCCTCATCCTGATGACGTCGCCCGTCATCGTCCTGCTCCTGCTCTTCAACTACGTCCCGCTGCTCGGCAACGTCGTCGCCTTCCAGGAGTACGACCCGTACCTCTCCAGCAACGGCGTGACGGCGATCCTCCACAGCCCGTGGGTGGGTCTCGAACAGTTCTCACGCATGCTCGACGACCCGCTGTTCTGGAGCGCCACGAAGAACACCATCGTCCTGTTCGTGCTCCAGCTGGTGCTGTTCTTCCCCGTGCCCATCGTCCTCGCGCTGGTCATCAACAGCGTGATCCGGCCCCGGGTGCGGGCCGTGGCCCAGGCGATCATGTACCTGCCGCACTTCTTCTCCTGGGTCCTCGTCGTCACCGTGTTCCAGCAGATCCTCGGCGGCGCCGGCATCATCGCGCAGACCCTGGAGAAGCACGGGTGGAGCGGCTTCGACCTGATGACCGACGCGGACCTCTTCAAGTACCTGGTCACCGCGCAGGCCGTGTGGAAGGACGCCGGCTGGGGGATCATCGTCTTCCTCGCGGCGCTGTCCGCCGTCAGCACCGACCTGTACGAAGCCGCCGCCATGGACGGCGCGGGGCGCTGGCGGCGCATGTGGCACATCACGCTGCCCGCGCTGCGCCCGGTGATCGCCCTGCTCCTCGTCCTCCGGGTGGGCGACGCGCTGAGCGTCGGCTTCGAGCAGTTCCTGCTCCAGCGGTACGCGGTCGGCGCGGGGGCCAGCGAGGTCCTCGACACCTACGTGTGGAACATGGGCATCCAGAACGGCGACTTCAGCTACGCGGCCGCGGTCGGCCTGGCCAAGGGCGTCATCGGAGTCTGCCTCGTCCTGGGCGCGAACAAGTTCGCGCACCTGCTGGGCGAACAGGGGGTGTACAAGAAATGAGCCTCGACACCCAGCTCATCCGCAGCCTCAAGGCTCCCGCCCGCCCCGTGTGGGAGGAGCCGCCGAGCAGGGCGGGACTCGCCGCCAAGGGCGGCTTCCTGGCCCTCTGCTGCCTGGGGGTCCTCGGTCCGCTGTGGATCGTGATCGTCACCAGCCTCTCCCCGAAGCCCGTGATCGACCAGGTCGGCGGCCTCGTGGTGATCCCCCAGGGCATCACCTTCGTCAACTACACCGAACTGCTCAGCGGAGGACAGGTCAGCCGGGCGATCATGGTCTCGGTCGGCGTCACGCTCGTCGGCACGCTGTTCTCGATGACGGTGTCGGTGCTGGCGGCCTACGGCCTGTCGCGGCCCGGGAGCCTGGGCCACCGGTTCTTCCTGATGGCCATCATGGCGACCATGTTCTTCGGCGCCGGCCTCATCCCGACGTACCTCCTGGTGCAGTCGCTGGGCCTCACCGACACCTATCTGTCGCTGATCCTGCCGAGCGCCGTCAGCGTCTTCAACATCCTCGTGCTGCGGGCCTTCTTCATGGGGATCTCACCCGAACTCACCGAGTCCGCCCGCATCGACGGGGCCGGCGAGACGCGCATCCTGCTGACCATCATCATGCCGCTCTCGCGCGCGGTGCTGGCCGTCATCTCGCTGTTCTACGCGGTCGGCTACTGGAGCGCCTGGTTCAACGCGTCCATCTACCTCAGCGACCAGCAGATGATGCCGCTGCAGAACGTGCTCATCCAGCTGGTGCAGAAGAACACCGAAGCGCCGACCGGCCTCCAGCAGGCGGTCCGTACCGGCCAACTCTCCGCACTGGGACTGCAGATGGCCGTCATGGTCCTCGCGCTGATCCCGGTCGCGGTGGCCTCACCGTTCGTCCAGCGGCACTTCAAGAAGGGCATGCTCACGGGCGCCGTCAAGGGCTGACGCCCGCCGGCCGTGCCCCTGATCCGTACTCCCTCCCCTCCTTCTTCAGGACCGAGGTATGTCATGAGCACGTTTCACCTGAGCCGGCGCTCCGTTCTCGCCGG
Organism: Streptomyces roseofulvus; assembly: GCF_039534915.1. Classification (NCBI taxonomy): domain Bacteria; kingdom Bacillati; phylum Actinomycetota; class Actinomycetes; order Kitasatosporales; family Streptomycetaceae; genus Streptomyces; species Streptomyces roseofulvus. Next base: position 6,993,602 of record NZ_BAAAWE010000001.1, read on the forward strand.
TTCCGCTGCCGCCGCCGCGGCCGTCTCCCTGCCCGCGCTGCCGGCGCAGGCGGCCGCCGCCCCCGCGCCCGCCGCCGGGAACGGCTACCGGTGGCGCACCGTCGCCATGGGCGGCACCGGCTTCATCAGCGGAGTGCTGTTCCACCCGTCGGTACGAGGGCTCGCCTACGCCAGGACCGACATCGGGGGCGCCTACCGCTGGGAGGACCGCACCGGCCGCTGGATCCCGCTGACCGACCACCTCGGCTGGGACGACTGGAACCTCCTCGGCGTCGAGGCCATGGCCGTCGACCCGACCCACCGGAACCGCCTCTACCTGGCCCTCGGCACGTACACCCAGCCCTGGGCCGGCAACGGCGCCGTGCTGCGGTCCGAGGACCGCGGCGCCACCTGGCGGCGCACGGACCTCACCGTGAAGCTCGGAGCCAACGAGGACGGGCGCGGATGCGGTGAACGACTCCTCGTCGACCCGCGGAACTGCGACACGCTGTGGCTCGGCACCCGCCACGACGGGCTGCTCAGGTCGACGGACCGAGGCGCCACCTGGCAGCCCGCGGCCTTCCCCGCCACCCCGAGCGCCGCCGGCCAGGGCATCACCCTCCTGGTCGCCGCGGGCCGCACCGTCTACGCGGGATGGGGCGACTCCGACGGCACCGCCGGCAGCCCCAACCTCTACCGCACGACCGACGGCACGACCTGGGAGCCCGTCCCCGGGCAGCCGGCCGGCACCGCCGCCCGGGTGCCGATCCGCGCCGCCTACGACCGCCTCACCCGCGAGCTGTACGTGACGTACGCCAACGCCCCCGGTCCCAACGGCCAGTCCGACGGCAGCGTGCACAAGCTGTCGACGGCGAACGGGAAGTGGACCGAGGTCACCCCCGTGAAGCCCGGCGGGGTGACCGGCGACGGCGGGACCGACGCCTTCGGCTACGGCGGCGTCGCCGTCGACGCCCGCCGACCGGGCACGCTCGTCGTGTCCACCAACAACCGCTGGTCCGAGGTCGACACCGTCTTCCGGTCCACCGACGGCGGCCGCACCTGGACGTCCCTGAAGGACCAGGCCGTCTTCGACGTCTCCGAGACCCCCTACCTCAAGTGGGGCGGGGACGAGCCCAAGTTCGGCTGGTGGATCCAGGCCCTCGGCCTCGACCCGTTCGACTCCCGGCACGTCGTCTACGGCACCGGCGCGACCCTGTACGGCACCCGCGACCTCCGGCGCTGGGCGCCGCAGATCCGTGGCCTGGAGGAGACCGCCATCCTCCACCTGGTCTCGCCGCCGGTCGGGGAGGCCCATCTGATCAGCGGCAACGGCGACATCGGTGTGATGTACCACGAGTCGCTCACGGCGTCCCCCGCGCGCGGCATGGCGTCGAATCCCGTGTTCGGTTCGACCACGGGACTCGCCCAGGCCGCGGCCCGGCCCTCGTACGTCGTGCGCACCGGCTGGAGCGGAGGCGCCAACGGCGCCTGGTCGAACGACGGCGGACGGAGCTGGTCGCCCTTCGCGTCCCAGCCGTCCGCCGCCAAGGGCGCGCCCGGCCCGATCGTCACCAACGCCGACGGCAGCGTCCTGCTGTGGTCCCTCGGGTCCTCGAACGGCACCGCCCACCCGGCGTACCGCTCGACGGACAACGGCGCCACCTGGACCGAGGCCACCTCCGTCCCTCGGGGCGCCGTCCTGGTCGCGGACCCCGTGGACCCGGCGCTCCTCTACGCCTACGACACCACCGCCGGCACGGTCCACGCCAGCACCGACCGCGGCCTGACCTTCACCGCCGCGGCGACCGGCCTGCCCTCGGGCGACGCGCAGTTCCAGCTGGCCGCGGCACCGGGGCGCTCCGGCGACCTGTGGCTGAGCGCGAAGGAGGCCGGGCTGTACCGCTCCACCGACGGCGGCGCCACCTTCACCCGGGTCGACAGCTGCCGGTCCTCGCACACCCTGGGCTTCGGCAAGGCCGCCCCGGGCGCCGCCTACCCGGCGCTCTACATGGTCGGCGCGACCGGGGGCCCCAACGCCGTCCACCGCTCCGACGACGAGGCGAGGACCTGGGTGCGGATCAACGACGACCAGCACCAGTGGGGCTGGATCGGCCGGGTCGTCACCGGCGATCCGCGCGTGTACGGCCGGGTCTACCTCGGCACCAACGGGCGCGGCGTGCAGTACGGGGATCCCGTCTGATGCCCGGCCTGAGCGACGCGACCCGCGGCCGCCTCCTCTTCGGCGGCGACTACAACCCGGAGCAGTGGCCGGAGGAGACCTGGCACGAGGACGTCCGGCTGATGAAGGCGGCCGGGGTCAACTCGGTGACCCTCGGCGTCTTCTCCTGGTCGACGCTGGAACCGACGCCGGGAGCAAGGGAGTTCGGCTGGCTCGACACGGTGATGGACCTGATGCACGACCACGGCATCGGCGTCGTCCTCGCCACCCCGACCGCCTCGCCCCCGCCCTGGATGGGCCGGCTGCACCCGGACACCCTGCCCGTCACCGAGGACGGCCGCACCGAGTGGTGGGGCGGCCGGCAGCACTTCTCGCACTCCAGCGCCACCTACCGGCGCTACGCCGCCGCCGTCACCGAGGACCTCGCCGCCCGCTACGCCGGCCACCCGGCGCTGACGATGTGGCACATCAACAACGAGTACTGCACCTTCGACTACGGCGACGAGGCCGCGGCGGCCTTCCGCCGCTGGCTGCGCGCGAGGTACGGCACCCTCGACGCCCTCAACGACGCCTGGGGCACCGCCTTCTGGAGCCAGGGGTACGACTCCTGGGACGGCGTCCTGCCACCCCGCCTGGCCCACTACATGCGCAACCCCACCCAGGTCCTCGACTTCAGGCGCTTCACCTCCGACATGCTCCTGGAGTGCTTCGTCGCCGAGCGGGACATCGTCCGCCGCCACACCCCGGACATCCCGGTCACCAGCAACTTCATGCCGCTGTGGACGGGCCAGGACGGCTGGCGCTGGGCCGAGGAGGAGGACGTGGTCTCCGTCGACCTCTACCCGGATCCGCGCGACCCGCTGGGCGCCCAGAGCGGCGCCCTCGTCCAGGACCTGACCCGCTCCCAGGCGCGCGGGCCGTGGATGCTCATGGAGCAGGCCGCCGGGCCCGTCAACTGGCGGGGCGTGAACCACCCCAAGCCCCGCGGGCTCAACCGGCTCTGGTCCCTGCAGGCCGTGGCCCGGGGCGCCGACGCCGTCTGCTACTTCCAGTGGCGGCAGTCCCGGCAGGGCGCGGAGAAGTTCCACTCCGGCATGGTCAGCCATGCCGGGGAGGAGGGCCGGACGTACCGGGAGGTCAGGCAGCTCGGCGCGGAGCTGGAGCGGATCGCCGCCGGGACGGCCGGCCGGACCGTCACCGCCGACGTCGCGATCCTGCACGACTGGGACGCGTGGTGGGCCGGATGCCAGGACGGCCGCCTGTCCGGCCGGGTGGAGTACGCGGACGTCCTGCGCGCCTGGCACCGAGCCCTCTGGCAGGCGCACCTCACCACCGACTTCGCCCACCCCGAGCACGACCTCACGCCGTACTCCGTCGTCGTCGTGCCGCAGCTCTACTCCCTCACCGACACGGCGATCGAAGGGCTCGTGGCCCACGTCCGCAGGGGCGGCACCCTCGTCTGCGGCTTCCAGACCGGCGTCGCCGACGAGGACGACCGGGTCCGCGCCGGCGGCATGGACCACCGGCTGCGCGAGCTGTTCGGCATCCGCACCCTGCACGAGTGGTGGCCGCTGGACGCGGGGGAGACCGTCACCTGCGAGGGCTTCACGGCGTCCCTGTGGTCGGAGGAGCTGGAGGCCGACGGCTCCGCCGACGAGACCGTGCCGTACAAGGGCGGAGAACTCGACGGACTGCCCGCCGTCCTGCGCAAGGGCCGGGCCTGGTACGTCTCCACCCTGCCCGAGCCGGAGGCGCTGAGCGACCTCCTGGCCGGGATCGCCGCCGCGGCGGGCGTCCGGCCGGTGCTCGACGGCCTTCCCGAGCAGGTCGAGGCCGTCCGTCGCGGCGAGGCGCTCTTCGTGCTCAACCACGGTCGCGAGCCGGTGACCGTCGACGTTCCCGGCAGCCACCACGATCTCCTCACGGGGGCGCCGGTCACCGACCGGATCACCCTGGGCCGCTACGGCGCGGCGGTGCTCCGGCCGTGACGCCGTGACGGCCGGAACCGCTCGGCGAGCCGTACCCCGACCGGCGCGGGGTACGGCTCGCCGGTCCCTGCGTCAGGGGGCCGTCCCGGTGCTCGCCCGCACCGTCAACTCGGGGGCGATCAGCGAGACTTCGTCGGTGGCGCGGCCCTCGATCTTGGCGACCAGGCGCTCCACCGCCTGCCGGCCCATCTCCTGCGCCGGGATGGAGACCGACGTCAGCCGCACCGAGGCCTGGACGGCCACCTGCTCCGGGCAGATCGCGACCACCGACACGTCCTCGGGGACGGCGCGGCCCTGCCGGCGCAGCAGGGCGAGCAGCGGCTCGACCGCCTGCTCGTTCTGCACGACGAACCCGGAGGTGCCCGGGCGCTCGTCGAGGATGCGGGTGAGGACGGCGGCGATCGCGTCGTAGCCACCGCCGCACGGCCGGTGCAGCACCCGGAGGTCCAACTCCCGCGCCCGGGCGCGGAGCCCGTCGAGGGTGCGCTCGGCGAAGCCGGTGTGCCGCTCGTAGACCGCGGGGGCCTCGCCGATGACGGCGATGTCGCGGTGGCCGAGCTTCGCCAGGTGGTCCACGCACAGCGCGCCGGTCGCCCGGAAGTCGAGGTCGACGCAGGTCAGTCCCGAGGTGTCGGCGGGCAGCCCGATCAGCACGGACGGCTGGTCGGTGCCGCGCAGCAGCGGCAGCCGCTCGTCGTCGAGCTCGACGTCCATGAGGATCATCGCGTCGGCGAGCCCGCTGCCGGTGACGCGGCGGACGGCTTCGGGGCCCTCCTCACCGGTCAGCAGCAGGACGTCGTACCCGTGCGTCCGGGCCGTCGTGGCGACCGCGATGGCGATCTCCATCATCACCGGCACGTACATGTCGGTGCGCAGCGGGACCATCAGCGCGATGATGTTCGACCTGCTGCTGGCCAGTGCCCGCGCGCCCGCGTTCGGGTGGTACCCCAGCTCGCGGATGCTCTGCTCGACCTGCAGCCGGGTGGCCGCGGAGATGGGCCGCTTGCCGCTGAGGACATAGCTCACCGTGCTCGCCGACACTCCGGCGTGCCGGGCGACCTCGGCGAGGGTTACCATCCAGCTCTCCCAGCCTCATGAAGCGCTTCGATCATGTGAGCGTACCGCTCCTGCCTGCCATGTACGGCGACCTTATCTCCGGCGTCACGCGTTGTCCATCCTTCATCGAAGCGCTTCGACGGGGCGAGGAGGGAGGCGTTCAGCCGTCGAGGGGCTCGTAGTCGAACCAGTCGAAGCGGACGGTGCCGTCCGCGGCGTACAGGCCGATGACCCGGCCCGTGAAGCCGCCGGCGACCTCGGTCGACAGATAGCGCCCGTCGAGTGCGGCGAGCTCCGTGAAGGTGCCGTCGGGCCGCTCGAAGCCGAGGGTGACGACGTCGGGTCCGGTGCGGGGTCCGTGCGGCGTCGCCGATTCCGTGATCGTGACGGCGAGGACCACCGGCCCGGCGTGCACCGTCCGTGCCGCCACGACCGTGCGCAGGGCGCCGACGCGCGCGACCGCGCGTACCTCCGTGCCGGACACCTCGACCGCGTAGTGGTGCCGCTCGTCGAGCCGGACCGCGAGCCCGCCGTCTCCCTCCGCGGCGTCGACCAGCGTGCGCGCCCGGCACGCGAGATGCTGCTGGCGCCGGCCGGTGAACACCACGTCGGGCTCGTCCAGGGAGCGTCCCCGCGCGCGGAGGGTCAGCCAGCCGGGGCGCTCCTCGGTGGTGCAGTGCTCGGCCGGCCGGTCGCGCAGCGAGATCCAGGACGGGCGCAGTGCCGGGAGGTCGAAGTCGTCCCGGCGCTCCTCGACGGGGCCGGGGGAGAGCGGCCACGGGAGCTCGGGCAGGTCCAGGTCCACCTCGCCGACGACCGGCCATCCGTCCACCCAGGTCACCGGAGCCAGGAAGGTCTCCCGGCCGAGCACGTGCCAGCCCGGCGTGCCGCCGCCGGGCCGGACGCCGAGCAGCACCATCCACCAGGAGCCGTCGGGGCCCTGCACCAGGTCCGCGTGCCCGGTGTTCTGGACGGGGTGGTCGGTGCCGCGGTGGGTGAGGACCGGATTGGCCGGGCACGGCTCGAACGGGCCGGAGGGCGTACGGCCCCGGGCGATCGAGACGCCGTGGCCGCGCTCGGTGCCGCCCTCGGCGATCAGGAGGTACCAGTACGCGCCGATCCGGTACAGGTGCGGCGCCTCCGGGGCCTTCGCGCCGGGCCCGCCGGACCAGAGCCGGTGCGGTGTGCCGGACGTCCGCCCCGTGGACGGGTCGAGACGGACCTGCGAGACCCCGGCGACCGTGCACCAGCAGGTGCCGTCCTCGTCCCACGCCAGGTCCGGATCGATGCCGGGGACGCCCGGCGCCCGGACGGGGTCCGACCACGGTCCGGCGGGGTCGGTGGCCGTGACGATCAGGTTGCCGCCGCCCTCGCTGCAGTTGGTGACGACCAACCAGAAGCGGCCGTCGTGGTGGCGCAGGGTGGGGGCGTAGATCCCGCCGGAGGACGGCATGTCCACCGGCAGGCGCAGTTGCTCCGGCCGGTCCAGGACGTTGCCGATCTGCGTCCAGTGCACCAGGTCGCGGCTGTGGAAGAGGGGAACGCCGGGGAAGTACTCGAAGCTGGAGCAGGCCAGGTAGTAGTCGTCGCCGACGCGGCAGACGCTGGGGTCGGGGTGGAAGCCGGGGATCACGGGGTTGGCGGGACGCAGGGGTGGCACCCGAGGGGTCCTCTCGTCGATGCGTGAGCGAGTCGCGGTGGGGGTGGGGCCGGGGGCGGCTCAGGGAGCGCCGGGGCCCGTGGGAGTGACGCGGAGCAGGAAGGCGGACGGCGCGGTGGGCAGGGTCAGACCCAGCTCGGCGGTGTCCGGACGCCGGACGGAACCGGGCCGAGCGGCCGACGGATGGAGCACCTCGATCCGGGCGGGAGTGTCCCGCAGGTGGGGAAGGCGGAGCGTCGCCGCGGCGTCGGCTCCCGGGCGGCGCCAGACGGTGAGGTAGGTGGTTGGCGGGCGTCCGCAGGGCCAGGGCGATCCAGGGGGCGCCCCAGGCGGGAAGCCCGAGGGGCCTGAACGGTACGGCCTCCGGCAGGTCGGCGCCGATGGTCTTGTACACGGCCATCGCCTCGTGGACCAGGGCGCGGGCCGCCCCGTCGAGTTCGAGGAGGCGGCCGGAGAGCCGCGCCCGGTGCGCCGGTCCGTCAGGCCGCCCATCGGCAGGTGCCCGCAACTGGACCAGGTGCCCTGCCCGTTCAGGGAGAAGCCCGCCTTGCCGTGCCCGTACGTCACCCGAAGGGCCTCGTGTCCCCACTGGAAGGTCCCTGGTTCCTTGGTCATGGCGGCCCTTTCGGGGTCGGTGCCGGGCGGGTTCCTCGGGTGGGGGTGCCGGGTCGTGCCCGGCAGGCCGGGCGGCGACGGCCGTCGAAGCGCTTCACTCGCAGCCGTAAGGTAACGGACGAATTTCACGAGAGACAAGGGCTGCGTGCAGGCGAAGCGCTTCGACTCCGGGACTCCGAAGAACGACCCGGAGCGTGCCCGGTGGGGTCAGAGCCCGCGTCCGTGCCGGAACCGCGCCGGGGTGGTTCCGCACGCGTCGGTGAAGACCCGGTAGAAGCGGCTGACCGAGCCGAAGCCGGCGGCCGCGGCCACCTGGCTCGCGGGAAGGTCGGTGGTCACCAGCAGCCGGCGCGCCTCGGCGAGCCGGTACAGCTTCACGTAGTCGCCGATCGTGGTCCGCACGACCTTGCGGAACTGTGTCATGGCGTAGGTCGGGTGGACGTGCGCCGCCGCGGCGACGTCAGCGACGGAGATCGGCTCCCGGAAGTGGTCCGCGATGTACCGCGCCATGGACACCGCCTGGCGCAGGGCCGGATCGTCACCGGGGTGGCGCCGCACCGGATCGCCGACCGTGGCGAGCGCCAGGCGCCGGACGCGCGCCTGGATCTCCAGCATCGCGATGCGGTGCAGTTCGTCGTCGCCCGCGGCCAGATCTGCGGCCCACTGGGTGAACCTCGCCGGATCGCTCGCGTCGGCACGGTCCGGGGACGAGACCACCGGCACGCCCGAGAGCACGCGGCCGACGAACGGCTGGGGCAGTCCCCAGGCGAGGAACCGGTCGAAGGGCACGTGCAGCCAGTGGACGCGCGTCGCCCTGTTCGCCACCAGCTGATGCGGGATCGCGGCCCAGAACACGGCGAGGCCACCCACCGCGACGTCGAGGAGCTCGCCGCCGTGGAGATAGAGCATCGGCCCGCCGCCGGCCACGAAGTTGATCTCCAGGTCGTCGTGCCGGTGCGCCGCCGCCATCAGCGTCGGACGACCGGACCAGCCGCGCAGGGACGACGGTTCGTCGACCAGAGCACCCTGAGGATCCAAGAAGTTCTCTCTTCGAAGCAGCGCAGACATCCCGTGTCCTCGGACCCTACCGTCAGGGAGCAGTGCCGGAGCCCGCGCCGTCGCGCGACCGGCATCCGCCCGCATCCACGCCCCCGTCCCTGATGGAGATCTCGCGTGTTCTCACTCGGCATCGTCGGAGCCGGCCAGTTCGCCGGCTCGTTCGCCAACCTCTGGCGCCTGCACCCGGACGTCGGTGACATCAAGGTCACCGACCTGCTCCCGGAGCGCGCCGAGACACTCGTCGCCGAGCACGACCTCGCCGGCACCCTCCCCTCGTTCGACGCCATGCTCGACTCGGACCTCGACGCCGTCGCGCTCTTCACCCAGCGCTGGACCCACGGGCCGCTCGCCGTACGGGCGTTGCGCGCGGGCAAGGACGTCTACAGCGCCGTCCCGATGGCCGTGACCGAGGCCGAGATCGCGGACATCATCGCGGCGGTCGAGGAGACCGGCCGGATCTACATGATGGGCGAGACGAGCTACTACCACCCGGCGACCGTCTACGCCCGCGAGCGGATCGCCGCGGGCGCGTTCGGCCGGATCTTCTACGCGGAGGGCGACTACGTCCACGACATGGACTGGGGCTTCTACGACGCGTACAGGTACAGCGGCGGCGCGAACTGGAAGGCCACCGCCAGCTACCCGCCGCTGCTCTACCCCACGCACTCGATCGGCGGAGTCCTCGGCGCCTGGCGGACGCACGCCGTGAGCGTCTCGGCGATCGGCGTCCCGGACGAGCGCGGCGACGGCGTCTTCGACCGCGAGATCAGCCAGTTCGACAACGACTTCTCCAACGCCACCGCGCTGTTCGAGGTCGCGGGCGGCGGCAGCTTCCGCACGAACGAGTTCCGCAGGGTCGGATACATCGGCAAGGAGTCCCGCTTCCGCTACTTCGGCACGGAGGCGGTCCTCGAACAACTCGGCTCGGTCAGCCTGTGGCAGGACAAGAAGGGCGAGCGCGACATCACCGCGCACCTCCACGCCGCACCCACCCTCACCCCGGACGACCCGGCGCTCTCCCACGTCGCCCCGGAACTGCGCGACGCCTTCGCCTCCCGCACCGCCCCTGTCCACGACCGCTCCCGGCTCCCGCGTGAGTTCGCGCACGCGCCCAACGGCCACGAGGGCAGTCACCACTTCCTCGCCGACGACTTCGCCGTCGCGGTCACGACGCGGACGCCTCCTCCGCTGCACGCGTGGACCGCCGCCCGCTACACCCTCCCCGGCATCATCGCCCACCGGTCCGCCCTCCGAGACGGCGAACGCCTTCCCATCCCCGACCACGGCGACGGCCCCGGCGTCACGCCGTAGCGGCACGCCTCACCGGCCCGGGGGAGGGCCTGCGCGCACCAGATCGTCTCCGTCGAAGACCGCGCAGATCGGGGACGCGCCGCCGATCAGCCGCAGCCTGATCGGCGGCGCGCCGTACCGGACGGCGTCGGCGATCGGCACGTTGACGACCGGTTCGCTGTCGAAGGACGCCTCCTCCAGACCCCACGCGTCCACGCGGTCGACGGCGGCGCGTGGCCGGACGGGGTTGCTGATCACCGGGGTCTACCGGGCCGCCTCGTCGCGCGGGGCGGGACCGGCGCCGCGGATGCCGCGAGGCGACGCCCCCAGCTCACGGCGGCAGGCCTTGTTGAAGGCCTGGAGGTCGGGGATGCCGACCGAGGCGGCGACGGCGGGGATGGAGAGCGTGGTGGCCCGAAGGAAGTGGCGGGCCCGTTCCATCCGGCGGGCCCGGATGTAGCCGACGACGGTCTCCCCGGTGGCGGCGCGGAAGAGCCGGGTCAGGTGGTTGTGGGAGACGCCGGCCGCCCTCGCGATCTCCGGCACCGTCAGGGACCCGGCCAGCCTCGCCTCGATCAGGGCCGTCGCGGCCGCCACCGCCGGATGGACGGCCGGGGCGCTCCGCTCCCGGGGCGGGGCGAGCCGGGCGATCCGCCACAGCGCGGCCCACACCTCGGCGGTGGCCCGGGCCGGGGTGCGCGGCCAGGCGGCGAGCGCCTGCCGCAACTGGGCCGAGAGCAGATCGAGTTCCGGCCCGGCGGGCTGGATCACCGGAATTCCCTGGGGTGTTCCCGCCGCACCCAGGCGGAGGTGGGCGTAGAGGTGCTCGGAGCGGCCCCGGTAGCGGTAGCGCACCTCGGTCCCGGGCGGGACGAGGCTGACCCGCCCGGGCCGGATCTCGTGCTCGGTTCCGTCGACCGTCAGGTCCGCGTCGTAGCCGTACAGATGGAGCTGCCACAGGTCCGGCAGCGAGAACACGTCCACGTGGCCGGCCGGACCGTGCACGCCGATACCGACGGCGGCGAGCGCGGGAGGGTCGTCGAGAGGGGCGAGGACCGTCTGCATGGGCACGTGTTCTACCACGGCGGACCACGCAGGGGCCCGGGGCGCGGTCGTCGGAGCGCGCGGCGGACGGGCGGGTGAGAATCGACCAGCGGAGGGTGAACGCGGCCCACGCGGCACGGGTCCGGCCGGACCTAGCGTGGCCGCCATGGAGAACAGCCAAGAACTGCTGAACTCGGTGCGGATGGCGCGCTTCGTGGCGCGCGGGTCACTGCAGCTGGACGCGGTGGTGCCGGCGGAGATGAACGCCGAGGGCCTGGCGGTCCTGGCGGCCGGGGTGCCGCCCGTGCCGTACGGGACGCCGCTGTCCGAGGCGTACGCGAAGGGCTCCTTCGTCCGCAGGCTGCTCGAACTGCCGCAGGTGGCAGGGGCCCTGCGCAGCCTCGTCGGCCCCGAGCCGTGGGTGGACCACCACTTCGTGCACATCCGCGAGCCGCACGGCGGCGAAGCTCAGGGACTGCACGGGGACGCCATCATCGACGTCCGGCCGGACGCCTTCGACGTCCAGCTGATGTACTACCCGCAGGCCGTGACGCTGGAGATGGGCGGCACGCTCAGTGTGCCGGGCAGCCATCTGCGGCGGACCAACGAATCGGACACCGGCCGCTACCAGAACCTCCGGGGCCAGGACAGGCTGGTCTGCCCGGCCGGCACGGTGGTGCTTCTGCACCACGGAATCTGGCACGGCGGCCGGCGCAACGACAGCGACGTCCGCCGCTACATGTTCAAGATCCGCTTCAATCCCCGGGTCCGTCAACGGCGCCTGTGGGACACCTCGGACCTGCACGACCCGCGGGTGACCGCGGAGCTGGACGTGATGTTCCCGTGGTACGAGGGAGCGACCGGCCGGCTGGAGCGGTACAACCGCATCCTGCTGTGGCGGGAGCTGACCGGCGACGGCGACTTCGACGTCGACCGCTGGGTGACCAGGGTCTCCAACCGCCCGAAGGAGACGGTGGAATGACGCCCGAAGCGACCCCGCCCGCCTCGGCGGCCGCCCGCGACGCCTCCGCCGCCCCGGTGCCGCGGCAGCAGGTGCTCGTGCTGTACCTGGCCGGCTCGGCGCTGGACTCCCCGGTCGTGGGCTGGTCGCGCTACGACGGCACCGGCCGCACCTCGCCCACCACGGGCGACGGTGACGAGCCGCCGTACGAGTCGGGGGTGGCCGCGCTGCGGGACGGCTGGCGGCTGTTCCAGGCCGCGCAACTGATCCCGCCGTACCCGGGGCACGAGTACGACGTCTCCTTCCTCAAGCACGAGTTCTTCTTCGAGCGGATCGTCGACGTGCGGGAGGGCACCGGGGCCTGACGTCGAACCGCTTGACCCGGTGCACGCGGGCGAAGGGGCCATCCAGAGGAGTCAGGGGAGGGGTGGGGGCCGGGGTTTCTCCGCGCCTCTCATTGACAGGCAAGGGAGACGAATGGGACCGTCGAAGCGCTTCGACGAACGCCCATCGCAACCAGCTCGCCCGAGGGGTATCCACGTGAGTTCCGCGCCCGCGTCCGCATCCGAGCGACCCGATTTCCGTGATCCCGCGCTGCCGCTGCAGAAGCGCGTCGACGACCTGCTCGCACGGCTCACGCCCGAGGAGCGGATCGCGATGCTGCACCAGTACGCGCCGGCCGTCCCCCGCCTCGGCCTCGCCGCCTTCCGTACGGGCAGCGAGGCCCTGCACGGGGTCTCCTGGAAGGGGGTGGCGACGGTCTTCCCGCAGGCCGTCGGCCTCGGCGCCACCTGGGACGAGGACCTGGTGCGGCGGGTCGCCGAGGCCGTCTCGGCCGAGCTGCGGGCCTTCCACCACCACCGGACGCCCGCCGCCGGCGACGGCCCCCACAGCCTGCAGGCCTGGGCGCCCGTGCTCAACCTGCTGCGCGACCCGCGCTGGGGGCGCAACGAGGAGGGCTACTCGGAGGACCCGGTGCACACCGCCCGGCTCGGCGAGGCGTACTGCCGGGGCCTGGCCGGCGACCACCCGACCTATCTCCGGACGGCCCCCGTCCTCAAGCACTTCCTCGCCTACAACAACGAGGACGACCGCTGCACCACCTCCTCCGGCGTGCGCCCGCGCGTCCTCCACGAGTACGACCTGGCCGCCTTCCGGCCCGTCGTCGCCTCCGGCGCCGCGACCGGCGCCATGGCCGCGTACAACCTCGTCAACGGGCGTCCCTGCCACGTCAGTCCGCTGATCGAGACCGAGCTGCGCCGCTGGGCGCGGCCCACCGGACACGAGCTGTTCGTGGTCAGCGACGCCGAGGCCCCCTCCAACCTGGTCGACCCGGAACACTACTTCGACGACCACGCCGAGTCCCACGCCGCCGCCCTCAAGGCCGGCATCGACAGCTTCACCGACCACGACGAGGACAGCGCCACACCGGTCGGCCGGCTGCGCGAGGCGCTGGAGCGCGGCCTGATCGACCAGGCCGACGTGGACCGCGCGGTGCGTCGCCAGCTCGAACTCCGCTTCCGCCTCGGCGAGTTCGACCCGGACCTCGACCCGTACGCCGGGATCGGACCGGAGGTGATCGACTGCCCCGAGCACCGCGCCCTGGCCCGGCACGCGGCGACCGAGTCGGTGGTGCTGCTCAAGAACGACGGCCTTCTCCCGCTCGACCCCGCCGGAACGCCACGGATCGCCGTCATCGGCCCCCTCGCCGACACGCTGTGCGAGGACTGGTACAGCGGCACCATGCCCTACCAGGTGACCGTCGCCGACGGCCTCGCCGCCGCCCTCGGCGCCCACGGCGGCGCGGTGGTCCGGGTGGAGGGCGCCGACCGCATCGCGCTGCGCTCCCGCACCACCGGCGAACTCCTCGGCAAGACCGCCTTCGACGTGACCGACTGGGGGCGCGGCGCGCTGACCCTCCGCGCCTCCGGCACCGGCCACTACCTGACGCTCAAGGACGACGCCACCGTGGCGGCCGACCAGGACGTGCTCAAGAACTGGTTCGTCAAGGAGACCTTCCGGCTCGAACCGGCCGGGGAGGACACCGTGTTGCTGCGGTCCGTGTTCACCGGCCGCTACGCCGCCGTCGATCCGGCCGACGGCGGCGTCACCCTGACCGCCGACGCCCCGGACGCCGCCGAACGCTGGGCACGCGAACTGCTGCACGACGGCGGGGCCGAGGCCCGGGCGGCCGCCGAGGCCGCCGACGCGGCGGTCGTCGTCCTCGGCAACCACCCCATGATCAACGGCCGGGAGACCGAGGACCGCGCGGACATCGCACTGCCCTCGGGGCAGGAGGAGCTGCTCCGCACGGTCGCGGCCGTGCGCCCGGAGACGGCGCTCGTCGTGATGAGCAGCTACCCGTACGCCGTCGACTGGGCCGACGCGCACCTGCCCGCCGTGGTGTGGACCTCCCACGGCGGGCAGGAGACGGGCCACGCGCTGGCCGCCGTGCTGCTGGGCGAGGCCGAACCCGCCGGACGCCTCCCGCAGACCTGGTACCGCGGCGACGACCCGCTGCCGGCCCCGCTCGACTACGACATCATCACGGCCGGCTGGACCTACCAGTACCACCGGCCGGCGCCTCTCTACGCCTTCGGCCACGGCCTGTCGTACACCGACGTCACCTACCGCGACCTGCGGCTGTCGCGCTCCTCGACCGGCCGGGACGGCGCGGTCGACGTCACGGTGACCCTGACCAACAGCGGTGCCCGGTCCGGCAGCGAGGTGGTGCAGCTCTACGTCCGGGCGCTGGACGCCCGTCACGAGGCGCCCGGGCTCCGCCTGGCCGACTTCCGGAAGGTGCGCCTGGAACCGGGGGAGAGCGGCGAGGTGGCGTTCCGCCTGCCCGCCGAACGGCTCGCCCACTGGGACGTCGCCACCTCCGCCTTCACCGTCGATCCCGGCGCCTACGAGATCATCGTCGCCCGCTCCGCCGACCTCCCGGTCCTCACCGCGCCGCTGACGATCACCGGGCCGGCCCCCGCGCCCCGGGCCGTCGTGGAACGGCGCACCCTGGCCGTCGACTTCGACGACTGCGCGGACGTCACCCTCGTCGACGCCACGCGAACCGACGGCGACGCGGTCACGCCCACCGACCCCGCGCGTCCCGGGACGCTTCTCTTCCGCGCCGTCGACCTCTCCGGCGCCGTCCGCGTCGAGGCCGAGACCGCCCGCGAGCACGCCGGACCCGGCGAGGCGCGGCTGGTCGTCCGGGCGGGCGACCGGGTGCTGGCCGAGCTCGACATCCCCGTCACCGGCGACCGCCACGCGTGGCGGACCGTCGCGGGCGCGCTGGACGCCCCGCCCCGAGGCGTCCACGACCTGCGCCTGACCCTGCACGGTGCCGTCCGCCTCTCCGCCTTCCGCTTCGGCCGCCCCGGCAGCGCCGGCTGACCGCTCGCGCCCGCCCGTGAACCGGCGGCCCGTCCGACGTGGGGGAGGGCGGGCCGCCCCCCCGCCCAGCCGTGCCCGGACCCGCGCGGCACGTGGCCCCGATGCCCCTCGCACGCCCTCACCCCGTCCACACTCCGACCGGAGGAAACCCCATGCCGCTCACCGACCTCGGGACCGACGAGCTCGTCGGCTATCGGCCGCAGCCGACCGCTCCGCACGACTTCGACGCCTTCTGGCGCCGCACCCTCGCCGAAGCCCGGTCCTACGACGGGACCGTCAAGACCGAGCGCGTCACCTCCGCGCACCTGCTGCACACCGTCGACGTCGACGACGTGCGCTTCCCCGGCTGGAACGGCGAACCGGTGGCCGCCTGGCTGCTGCGTCCGCGCGGCGCGGAGGGACCGCTGCCGGTCGTCGTCACGTACATCGGCTACAGCGGCGGCCGCGGACTGCCCACCGACCACCTGTTCTGGTCCGCCGCCGGCTACGCCCAGCTCGTCGTCGACAGCCGGGGCCAGGGCCACGACACCCCGGACCGGACGACCGGCGACGGCACGCAGTGGGCCGGGGGCTTCATGACCCGGGGCATCGACTCCCCCGAGCACTACTACTACCGGCGGCTGATCACCGACTGCGTACGCGCCGTGGACGCCGTCGCCGGGCTGCCCGGGCTCGACCCGAGCGGGATCGTGCTGACCGGAGGCAGCCAGGGAGGCGGCCTGACCCTCGCCGTCGCCGCGCTCGCGGGAGACCGGGTGGCGGCGGCCCTGCCGGACGTCCCCTTCCTGTGCCACTTCCGCCGCGCCGTGCAGATCGCCGGCGACGGCCCGTACCCGGAGATCGCCGAGTACCTGCGCTGGCACAGCCGCGGCCGCGTCGAGCGGACCCTCGCCACCCTCGACTACTTCGACGGCGTCCACTTCGCCCAGCGGGCCACCGCGCCCGCGCTGTTCAGCGTCGCCCTGATGGACCCCGTCTGCCCGCCCTCCACGGTCTACGCCGCCTACAACCACTACGGGGGCGAGGACCGCACCATGACCGTCTGGCCCTTCGGCGACCACGGCGGCGGATACGGCTCCAACCCGCCGGTCCAGCTGTCCTGGCTGCGCGAGCGCGGCCTCACACCGGACCTCTGACGACCGCGGGCCGTACGAGGTCCTCCCCTTCTCCGTCCACGCCAGGAGCCGCAGCATGACGTCGTCCGGCACCGTCACCGTCGACTTCTCCGTCGCCAAGGGCGCCCCCGCGTACCGTGCCTCGGGCACCCTCTACGGGATGGCCGAGGACGGCTCCCTGCCCCCGGAGCACTTCTACAGGGACATCAAGTGGACGTTCATGCGGGCCGGCGGCGCCCAACTGGACAGCCCGGGAGGCTGGGTCGCCGGCACGTACGACCGCCGGTGGAACTCCACCCTCGCCCAGTACCGGAGCACCAAGGCGCTGGGCGGCACCTTCGTCGTCCTCCCGCACGACCTGTGGGGCGCCGACGGGACCACCTCGCCCACCCTCCCCGGTGACGACGGCGACTGGTCCCGCTTCGACGCCTTCTACGACCGGCTGCTCGCCGACGCGAAGGCGGCCGGTCTGACCGACCTCCAGTGGGACATCTGGAACGAGCCCGACCACCCCTCCTTCTGGGACCGGCCGCAGGCCCAGTACCTGGAGATGTGGACGCGGGCCCACCGGCGGATCCGGGCCGCCCTCCCGGGCGCCGTCATCGTCGGTGCCAGCACGGCCGGCCGGCCCTCCGCCGACCGGGGCGGCCCCTGGTGGGACACGTACCTCGACCACGTGAAGGCCCACGACGTCGCACCCGACGTCTACAGCTGGCACGACCTGCCCGGTGACCCGGTCGCCGACGCCGCCGCCGTCCGCTCCCGGCTGGCGGCACGGTCGATGGCCACGAGCCGCCCCTTCCAGGTGAACGAGTACGCCGCCGACGCCGAGCAGAACCCCGGCCGCGGCGGCTGGTACATCGCCCGTCTGGAGCGCGCCGGGGCGGACGGCATGCGCGCCAACTGGGCCTGGGGCGCCGACCTGCACGACGGCGCCGCCCACCTGCTCACCCGGACCGGCGGGCGGTATCTGCCCCTGGGCGAGTGGTTCCTGTACCGGTACTACGGCTCGCAGACCGGCGTCGTCGTGGACCTCACGCCCGGTACGCACACCGACGGGGTGGCGACGAAGGACGACGCCGCGCGCCACGCGAAGATCCTGCTGGGCAGCGACGGCGGCACCGGCGAGATCACCGTCGCCCTCCACCGTCTCGACACCACCTCGGTGGTGGAGCACGGCCGGGTGCGGGCGATCGTCCGGCGCATCCCGTACAACGGCGGCGGCCCGGTGGCGGGGCCGGTGACGGTCTCCGACCGGATCCTGCCCGTGAGGGACGACTCGGCCTCGGTGAGCGTGCCGTGGACGGACGCCGCCGACGGCTACACCGTCACGCTGCTGCCCCCGTCCGCGTCCGCGGACACGGCCTGACGCCTGCGCCGTGGGCGCCCGTCACTCGTCCTCCTCCTCTTCCTCCTCGTACCAGCCCTCGATCATGCCGACGAGCCCTTCGTCGACCGGGTTGTCGAACTCGTCCTCGGTGACCAGGAGACGGCGGAGCGTGTTCAGCGGGTACCAGTGCTCGCCCGGCTCGGCGCCGGGTGCGCCGACGCAGGGCGTGTCCAGGTACGCGGGGTCCGGGACCGCCGGATAGAAGGCCGGGAGCAGGCCGAAGTCGACGTCCGGTTCGAACTTCCACACCCAGCCCTCGCGCCGTCGGCGCAGGGTCTCGCCGATGTACCACACGGCACCCTGGACGAAGGGGGAGCGGCGCCGCGCGGTGATCTCCTCCGGTGCGGCGAACGTCTCCCTGACCCGTTCTTCCAGGGCGTCGAGGGAGGCGTCGGAGAAGTCGAACCGGTCGGCGTCGCCGCCGGCTTCCCGCGCCCAGTCCCCGAAGGCGACCTGGCGTTCGGCGAGCCAGGCCAGGAGGTCGGGGTGGCGGGTGGAGTCGTAGCCGGGGTGGGGTGTGGTCATGTCCCGAACCTACCGAACGGCCTCGTGACCTGCGCAGGATCTTCGCGGAGTCATCACACGCCACGTCAACAACGCGTGTCCTGCGGGTAGTTGGCGGCCCTAGTGTGGTGGGTCGGCAGGAGCGGACACGCCACGGGGGCCCTTGTCCGGCCTGCCCTCGCAGTCATGAGTCCCGTGGCCCCCACGACCAGGGACAGTACGTGAGCACATCGATACGACAGCGCCTGAAGAGGCGCTTGACTGCCGCGCTGGCGGTCGTCTCCTCGGCGGCGGTGCTGCTGGTCGGCCTGCCGTCCGTGGCATCGGCCGCACCCGGGGACTACGCGAAGATCACCGGCGGCAAGCGGTGCGACCAGACGCACCTGAAGAGGACCGTCCCGCGTACGCCGAACAACTCGGGCGCACCCACGGGTCAGCACCACTGGACGAGGTCCGGGCCGGACGAGGAGTACTACTACAACAACTCCTACAAGGGCTTCGAGAACGTCCCCGCGCCCACGGCGGCCGAGCTGGGGCAGGTGACCGGCAGCCCTGCGGACATCGACAAGTGGGACAGGGCGTACGCGTCCTCCAGGGACCCGGAGGACATGCGCAAGGCCATCTACTCCCGCTACAAGCGGCACCGGAGCGAGTCGAACAGTCCCAAGCCGTTCGGCAGCTGGAAGGTCAACCTCATCAGCGCACAGGTCAGCAAGCAGAAGGGGGGCGTGTTCGAGGTCAAGGCGGTCCAGGACTTCAACATGGTCGGCCCCGACTGGCTGTGCGAGGTCACGATCGAGATCTTCGACAAGGACGGCCGGAAGATCGCCTCCCGGCGGTACGACTCCTACAACCAGCGCACCGGTGAGCTGGGGGAGTTCAAGTCCGACGGGAAGCGCAAGCCGGGCCAGCTGCGGGCCGACCGGATCATCCTGCGGCACAAGGACCCGACGCACGACTTCACCCGGCACCGTCTGACGATGTTCACGTCGGAGAAGCCGAACGGGGCCACCCTCCGCGACTACAAGGCCGAGAACGAGAAGCTCCGGACGGAGCGGGGGACGGGGAACAACCCCATCCGGATCGCGGAGCGCCGGGCGACCGCCAAGGGCCTGTGGCCGCAGACGAAGTACACGAAGACGTACGACGTGTTCAACCCGCTGCCGAACCGCGGCACCCAGGGCCCGGGCGCCTCGCTCGCCTA
Organism: Streptomyces roseofulvus; assembly: GCF_039534915.1. NCBI lineage: Bacteria > Bacillati > Actinomycetota > Actinomycetes > Kitasatosporales > Streptomycetaceae > Streptomyces > Streptomyces roseofulvus. Next base: position 7,013,042 of record NZ_BAAAWE010000001.1, read on the forward strand.
CGGCTCGGGACGGAGCCCGGCCCAGGCCCGGCAGTTGCAGAACCAGTACCTGGCGGACAACGCCCGGTCCGCGCTCGGCCGCGGCCCGGGAGGGGTGGACTTCTCCACCCTGGAGCTCCAGTACGTCGGCAACCCGGTCAAGGGCAAGGCGCTGGACTACTCCCTGAAGGCCGACCTCATGCCCGACGAGGACGAGAACCCCGGGTGGGGAGGCCAGACGAAGATCGAACTGGCGTCCGACGCGCTGTTCACATGGCTGGCGCTCACCCCGGACCGGCAGTGGGTGAACCTCAACCCGGACCAGCCCGACACCATCATGGACAAGGCGTTCGGCGAGACCGACGCCGGCCGTGTGCTCCTCGTGGCCGACATGGAGATGAAGCGCGACTTCTCCCGCGCGATGGACCCGAAGAAGTCCCCGGGCAAGGAGTTCATGGACGCCGCACCCAAGGTCGACGGGGTGCCGTGCTGGGGCACGGGACGCAACTGGATCGTTCCCGGCCGGGCGAAGGTCCGCGAACAGGACGGCGGGATCTACATCCTCGACGCCCCGCTGGAGGTCAACCACGCGGCGATGGACTTCTCCACCCCCGTGGAGGGAGAGGACTGCTCGAAGAGGCTGAGCAAGGAGGAGAAGGAGCGCAGCCACCGGCTGATCACCCAGTACCTCGTGCCGCACGTCGAGAAGCAGGTCAACACCGAACCCAAGTACGCCGACCTGCGCCGCGTCTTCAAGTCCCGCGTCGCGGCCGAGTGGATCCGCCGGCAGGACGCGAAGAAGGAGACCGACTTCCGCCCCCTCATCGACAGCAACGACCTGAGCCGGTGGCCGCTGCGCGGGGAGAACGCCGACTGGGACAAGCGGACCGTGTGGCAGGAGATGGTGAAGTCCTTCACCAAGGGCGACTTCACCTACGAGTGGCCCCTCGGCGACGGCCGGATCTACACGTTCTTCGTCGGCGGCGTCGACTTCGCGAAGGTGCCGCAGCGGAACATCACCGGCGTCGAGTTCACCGGCCAGCACCGTGAACTGCCGCGCACGACGAAGGACTCCGTGCGCACGGAGACCTCCGCCCGCGACAGCGACACCGCGTTCCTGGGAGGCAACGGCGCCGCTCTGACGGACGGCGGACAGCCCGCCCCGACACCGACACCGACCGACCCGAAGCCGACCCCGACCGGCCCGACGCCGACCGACCCCGCGCCGACGCCGACCGGCCCGACCGGGCCGCCCACCTCGCCGGCCCCGGACCCGACCGGGCCCGGCACCGGTGACGGCGGCGGCAGCGGGGGCGCGACACCGCCGGCGAACCGGCCGGACCCGGACGGCGGCCTCGCCGACACCGGAGCGGACACCCCGATCGGCCTGATCTCCGGCATCGCCGCCGCGATCGCCGCCGTCGGCGCCGCCCTGGTCTGGTGGACGCGCCGCCGCCGCACCGCCGAGGAGTAGCCCGAACGCACAGCGCAGAAAGGAAGGGCCCCGCCCCGGACCACCCGGGGTGGGGCCCTTTCCGGGGCCGGCCGGACGGCGACCGAACCGGCGGCCCCGTCGCTGTCGGAGCCGCGTGGTACATCTGCCGCATGGCCGCATTCAAGGACTTCAACTTCAAGCTCGCCGTGATCGAGGTGCTCATGTACCGGCGCGAGCTCCTCGCGCCCGCCTTCGACCTCGATGCCCGCATGCGGGAGCGGGGGATCGGCATACCCGCGGCGTACGTGCTGGAGAACGACCTCGACGACGAGGTCCTCGACGAGTCGCGCGCCTTCTTCGAGGACCTGGTGATCGGCGACGAGCACCTGGCCGAGGTCGAGACGCTCTGCTTCGACGCCGGCCTGGAGGTCTACCGCCACTGCGCCCCGGCCTGGGACGGCGAGGACGACCTCTTCGACATCCGCTCCCTCGACGACCTCGCGCTGCTGCCGAACCTGAGGCGCGTCACCGCCGTGGACGCCGGCGTCCTCGTCGCCCCGGGCAAGTGGGAGACCTTCGCGGCCCGCGGCGTCGAGGCGAGCTGAGGAGCCGGCATGGGAGCGGGCGAGGGACGAGGAGACGCCATGCGGTGCGCGCACTGCGGGCGGGAGGTCGTGTGCCGCCGGCCGGCGTTCGGCGGCCCGCCGTGCGGGGGCCAGGTCCACGTGCACAGCGACGAGGCGGCGTGCTTCCCCGAGCGGGGGGAGGCGAGCCCCCGCGCGCGGCCGCCCGGCGGCTGCGGCTGCAAGCCCCGGGACCTGAGGCCGTTCGCGCCCGGCCCGCCTCCTCCGCCCCCACCGCCGAGGACCGGCGCGGAACACCTGGCCGAGGTCGGCAGGGCGTTCCTCGGCCTCGCGCCGGCTTCCCGGGTGAACGTGGTCGAGCTGGCGGACGGCGCGGGCGTGTGCGCCGTCCAGGCCGGTCGCGGCGGCGGCAAGGTGTACGTCGCGCCGGACCGAACCGTCCTCTTCGTCCCGTCCGCCCTGGACTTCGACGCCGGGCTCACCGCCTTCCTCGGCGGCGCGCGCACCCCCGCCGGTCAGGCCGCCGCCGGGGCGAAGCGGTGGAGTTCGTCCTCGCCCGGCTGGACGACGCCGTAGCTGTTCTCCGGCACCTCGTTCCAGGCGCCCGGCAGGTCCCCCAGGGGCTCGGAGACGACGAGACGGGTCCCCTCCGAGATGCCCTGCAGGAACGCGACGTCGGGGTGGAGCCGGCGCAGCGCGTCCACCCGCCTGCTGTAGAAGAGCGAACGGGACGCCCGGGCGGTGGAGTAGCGGAAGACCCAGACGCGCTCGCCGTTCGTGAGGGCGAGCGTCATCTGGAGGGGGTGTTCCACCCCGTGTGCGCGTCCGACCCGCTCGACGACGCCCGCCATCCTGGCGACGGCCGCGGGCGGGTCGTCGTCGAGGCCGTAGGTGAGGGCCAGGTAGAACATCACCTCGGAGTCCGTCGTGCCCTCGATGTCCGCGTAGAGCGCGGGGTCGACGAGCAGGGTCAGGTCGCGCCGCAGCAGCGGGAAACCCGCGATGGCGCCGTTGTGCATGAACATCCAGCGGCCGTGCCGGAAGGGGTGGCAGTTCGCCTGCTGCACGGCCGTTCCGGTCGACGCCCTGATGTGGGCGAAGAAGAGCGGGGACTCGACGTGGTCCGCCAGCTCGCGCAGATTGCGGTTGTTCCACGCGGGGCCGACCTCCCGCAGCAGCGCCGGCGTGTCGGCGTGCCGCGAGTACCAGCCGATGCCGAAACCGTCGCCGTTGGTCGTCTCCACGCCCATCTTCGCGTGCAGGCTCTGGTCGATCAGGGAGGGGGCCGGACGGTAGAGGAGCGTTTCGAGCAGCACCGGCGTCCCCCGGTACGCGAGCCACCGACACATACGCGATCACCTGAATCCCTGCACGCCACCGGTCCGGCACACGGTCCGGTCTCCTTATTCTCGGCGCCGCCGCTCCGGGTCGCCACAGCGGCGGCGGTTTTCTCGGTCGGGGCGGGTCGGGCCGTCCGGGGGACGCGCGGGCCGACACGCCCGTGTCGGCCCGCCGACGGGGCAAGAGGCTTCCATGAGCACTCACGACCACGACCGGGACGCCCCCGCCCCCGCCGCCCCCGACGCCACCACGGTCGACGCCCTCGGCTCGCTGTCCAAGGCGCTGGAGACCGCGGAGCGCGCCCGGGGCCACCTGTACGGATTCCACCAGCTGACCGGCACCGCGGACTTCGAGCTCGACCGGGCGGTCCGGCTCCTGCGGGAGGCCGGGCACCACGCCTGGGCGGACCGGGTGGAGACGGAGATCCTGGGACGCAACGTCATGCCGGGCCACTGGACGTACCAGATCGTCGACGCCTACAACGAGACCTACTACGAGCCGTTCCGGCAGCTGGAGCGCACCGCGGTCGCGGCCCTGTCCGGCGGCCGGGAGCACCGCTTCGAGGCCCGGCTCCAGAGGGAGCGCCGCACGCCCGGCCACCCCGACCACGCCCCGGCCGGGGGAGCCGACGGATGAGAGCGCCACCGCCGGCCGCCCGGCCCGGTCAGTCGGCGCCGGTGCCCAGCAGCCCCTCGCGCAGGCGCTTCACGGTGCGCGCGAGGAGCCGCGACACGTGCATCTGCGAGCAGCCCAGCCGCTCACCGATCTGCGCCTGGGTCAGTTCCTCGACGAACCGCAGGTGGATGATCTGGCGGTCCCGCTCGTCGAGGTCGGCGATGAGCGGGGCCAGCGAGTGGAAGTCCTCCACCAGCTCCATGGCGGGGTCCTCGGTGCCGATGAAGTCGGCCAGCGAGGCGTCGCCGTCCTCGTCCTCGCCGCTGAGGGCGGCGTCGAGCGACGAGGAGTTGTAGCCGTTGGAGGCCAGCCGCGCCTCGGTGACCTCCTCCTCGCTGAGGCTCATCAGTTCGGCCAGCTCCTTGACCGTCGGCATCCGCCCGAGGCGCGTGCTGAGTTCCTCGGTCGCCTTGGCCAGCTCCACCCGCGCCTCCTGGAGCCTGCGCGGAACGTGCACCGCCCAGGAGGTGTCCCGGAAGAACCGCTTGATCTCGCCGACGATGTAGGGGACGGCGAAGGTGACGAACTCGACCTCGCGCGACAGCTCGAACCGGTCGATCGCCTTGATCAGGCCGATCATGCCGACCTGGACGATGTCCTCCATCTCGTCGGCCCGGTGCCGGAAGCGCCCGGCGGCGTAGCGGACCAGGCTCATGTTCATCTCGATGAGGGTGTTCCGCGCGTACTGGTACGCGTGCGTCCCCTCCTCCAGCGTCGCGAGCTCCTGGAAGAAGACCTTCGACAGGGCCCTCGCGTCCTTGGGCGCGACCGCCAACGTGTCCGGGATCTGCGGCAGCGTCCCCGCTCCGGACTCGACTCCCGCCTTCGACATCGTGGTGATCGTCACACCTGTCCCCTTTCACGTGTGTTCCTCATCGGGATGCGTGGCCCGAGACTGGCCGCCTACCCCGACTTCCGCCGTCCAGACCTGTCGAACCGTCATGGATTCGCGGTCGGTTTTTCCCCTCCGGGCGAGGGGCAGACGGAATCCCTGACCCACCGTCCGAAGGAGAGACATGACACGGGATCCCTCGATGAAGGCCGTCGGCTGGGCGCGGTCGCTGCCGATGGGCAGCAGCGTGAAGACGGCCCGGGACTGGACGCGCGAGCACCTGGCGGCGCTCGGCTGGGACCGAACCGCCCCCGACGTGGCGGACTCCGTCGTGCTGACGGTCTCCGAACTCGTCACCAACGCCCATGTGCACGCGCGCAGCGACGCGCAGCTGATCCTCACCTGGGACGAGGAGTGCCTGCACGTCACCGTGCACGACGCCTCCCCGCTGGTGCCCGAGCAGCGCAGTCCGGACGACGGCGCGCTGGGCGGGCGCGGACTGCTGCTCGTCGACGCGCTCGCCGACGACGTGCGGACCCGTCCCTGCCCGCGGGGCAAGGACGTCACGGCCTGTTTCCGCCCGGCCGCCCGCGGCCGGCCTGGCTGAGGGAACCGCTCCCCGCCGCACGTCAGCGCCCCAGGGACGCGAGCAGCGGCCGCCAGTCGATGTGGCGTTCCTCCGTGCCCTGCGGCACCAGGACGAAGGTGTGGCGCACGAAGCGGCCGAGCGCCTCCTGTTCGCAGCCGACGACGGCGCACTGTTCCTCCGGCCCGAGCTGGATCAGGAGTCCGCCGTCGGGGGTGGGGCGGATCCTGACGTCGCCGTCGCCGGTGGGGCCGAGCGATCCGGCGAGGATCATCTCGCGGTCCATGTACCACACCACCGGTTCCGCGCCGAGGAGATGGAAGGCGATGCTCAGGGCGTGGGGGTCGCGGGAGTCGTAGCCGACGGTGGTGTCGATCCGGACGACCGCGTCCGACGTGAACAGGTCCATGGCCATGGGCCGGGTGAGGGCGCGGGGCGCGGGCAGTGGTGCGACGGAAGGCTGCGGCATGAGGTCCTCCTGCTGAGGGGCTGTCAGCGAGCGGGTGCGGTGTCCGCTTGTCCCGTCCCGCCCCTGTTACACCTCGTACCGTCGTGGCGGATGCGCCGATGCGGTGAAGATCGTCCGCGGCATGCCAGGAGGGCCCGCCGGCACGGCCCGGTACGCGAACCGTGCCCGCGCTCGCCCCTGGCGCAGCCGCAGCCGCAGCCGCAGCGGCGGGCCGGGCGAGGTGCCGGTGTGCCCACGGGATCGCCGGTTCCCCGGGTGCGCCGGGCCGGTGCGCTACGGCAGCAGGGAGAGGCGGGCGCGGACCCGCTTGCCCTCCGGAGCGGGCTCCACGGTCAGGCTCTCGCAGACGGCGACGACGATCTCGACGCCGTGCTGGCCGATGCGGCGGGGGTCGTGTCCACGGGGCACGGGGGCGGCGTCCTCCTGGTCGAAGACCGAGATCTCCAGGACGTCGTGGCCCAGTTCGAGGAGGAGCCGGCAGGGACCGTCCGTGTGCCGGATCGCGTTGGTGACCAGCTCGCTGACCACCAGCTGCGCGATCTCGACGCGCTCGTCGCCGACCGGTCCGTGCAGCACGGCCGGGGCGGCCGCGAGGAACTCCGCCGTGAAGGCGCGCGCCGACGCGATCGCCCCGCCGCGGGAGGCGTCGCCGTAGACGACGCCCGCGGACAGCAAGGGCTCAGGGACCGCGCGCTCCGCGGTGATCGCGTCCGTCATGGCGCTGGTACTCCCCTCGTCCCGGGTCGGCGGTCGGCCTCCTCGTACCCGCTTTCCCCTGTTCATGGTTCCCACACCGCCCGCAACGCGGATCACACCCGCCGACCGCGCGTCAGGGGGCCGCGCACGCGGCCGGTGCGGGCTCCTCGTCCGGGCGTCCGGCCTCGTGGCCGCGCCAGTCGAGACAGAGTACGAGGACGGCGTCCGGCGCGCCACGGGGTGTCCCGAGCAGCGCCCGTACGACGGCCCGGGGGAGATCCGCGGCCTCGCGGTGGCGCGCGCCGGTGAGGGCGCGGGCGACGGGACCGTCCGGCGCCTCGTGCCCGGCGCCGGCCGTCGGCTCTCCGGCGCCGCGGGCGACGAAGACCAGCCGGTCGCCGCGCCGGAGGCGCAGGCGCTGGGGGGAGTAGACGGTGTCCTCGAACATCCCCAGGGGCAGTTGGCGGTCGAGCTCGACGCGCTCGGCCACGTCGTCGCGGACGCGCCAGAGCGTCGGTGACCCGGCGTCCACCACCTCGGCCTCGCCGGTGGCCAGGTCGAGCCGGAGCAGCAGGGCGGAGAGCGGCTGCTCGCCGCGGTACTGGCCGTAGAGCGCCTGGTCGGTGAGGCTGGCCTGGGTCACCAGGTCGAGCCCGGCCCGCCGGGCGTTGCGGGTCGCCGTCAGCGCGAGGGTGCTCGCCAGGGCGGCCGGGGTGCCGGGACCGGCGCCGTCGGCGACGACGATCACCAGGTCCCGCTCGGTGGCGCTCCAGTCCAGGAGGTGCCCTCCGGAGGTGTAGGCGGGCTCCCAGTGGGCGTGGAGGTCGAAGGCCGGTGCCGAGCAGGCCCGGCCCGGCAGGGTGTCCCACTGCATCTCCCCGGCGACGCTGAGGGCGTGGGTCCTGCGGGTGCGGCGGTACAGGTCGGTGTGCCGGTCGGCGACGCGCAGGGCGTGTCCGAGGGTCTCGGCGACCCGGGCGAGGCTCGCGGTGGTCTCCGGACCGGACCGGTCCGCGGGCAGGTCGACGACCAGCACGCCGAACCGGTCGCCGCGGACCGTGACGGGCAGGTGAACGGTCGCCGTGGGCCCGACATCACGGAAAAGATATGGTTGCTGGGTGCGGAAGACGCGGCCGGCGGGGCCCGTGTCCACGGGCACGTGCGGCATCCCGGCAGGTGTCTGGACGGGCTCCACGGGGCGCAGGGTCGTGAAGCCGTAGTCGACGAGCAGCAGGTCGGCGGAGATCGCGGCGTACAGGTCCGCGAGACAGGTACGGAGGGAGTCCAGGAGGAGGTGTGGTGCCGCCCGGCGCAGTGCGCCTTCCACCGTCACGTGCCGATCCACCGGATCCGTACCGCCTTCTGGGGAGATGGGGAGATGGGGAGATGACCGGACCGTCGCGATGCCGCCGTCCCCGGCCCTGGGTGTCCGAGGAGGGTCGGCAGGCATGAACGGCAACCCCGCCCCGCCGTCACGGGAACCGCAGCGGACGGCGGAGTCCGCCCGGGAGCTCATCGAGCTGCTGGAGGTGCTGTGGGAGCGCGGCCGGGACATGGTGTCGTCGACACCCGTCTCGGCGAGTCAGCTGCGCGTGCTGTACAGCCTGGACCGCGAGGAGGGCATCAGCCTGCGGACCCTGGGCGAGCTGCTCGGCTCCGCACCGCCCTCGGTGAGCCGCATGTGCGACCGGCTGGAGGCGCTGGGATTCGTGCAGCGGCTGCCCAGCCCCGTGAGCCGTCGGCAGCTGGAGCTGCACCTGACCGCGCACGGCAAGGCGTACCTGCGGGACCTCAGGGTCCAGCGTGAGGAGGCCCTGCTCGCGGTCATCGCGGGCATGTCACCGGCGAGCCGCAAGGCGCTGCTGCGCGGACTCGCGGGGTTCCACGAGGCCGTGGGAAGGACCGGGGCGACCGCCTCGTCACCGGCCCGCACGCCGCTGAAGGACGTCAGTTCGGCCTGATCCCCGCGTGACTCCGGCTCCGGCCGGGCGCACACCCCATGTCCTCATTGCCACCTCTGGTCGTCCTCGACGGGGTTCTTCCGGGCACCCGCCAGGTGTTGATCCCACCATACAGTTGTCACGCGGCAACTGTTGACGTGGTGCCGTACCAGTCGAGGCAGACGACCAGGGCGTCGTCCTCCAGCGGGCTGCCGCCGTGGTGCACGGCGAGCTCCCGGAGCACCGCCTGCGGCACCTGCGTGGGCGGCAGCAGTCGCGTCCCCCGCAGCGCCCGGGCCAGCGCCCGGTCCCCGTAGCTCTCGCCGGCCGGCGAGACGGCCGCGTACACGCCGTCGCTTCCGAACAGCAACCGGTCGCCCGGCCGCACCGAGAAGCGCTCCGGTACGTACACGGTGTCCTCGAACATGCCGAGGGGCAGCTGCGCCTCGAACCCGACGGGCTCCACGACCTGCCCCCGCTGCCGCCACAGACGGGGGGAGCCGGCGTCCACGGCCTCCACCTCGCCCGTGGCCAGGTCGAAGCAGAGCAGCAGCACCGACACGAAGGCATCGCCCCGGTACTGGGCGTACACGGCCTGGTCCGCCAGTGCGGCCTGGTCCGCCGGCGGGAGCCCGGCCCGGCGGGCGTTGCGGAGCGCGTTGATCGCGAGGTTCGTCAGCAGGGCGGCCTCGATGCCCTCACCCATGCCGTTGGTGACCGTCAGGGTCAGCCGGCCGTCCGAGACAGACCAGTCGTAGTTGTCGCCGAAGATGGCGTAGGCGGGCTCCAGATGGGCGGCGAGGGCGAACTCGGGCCGGGCGCAGGAGCGGCCGGGCAGCAGCTGCCACTGCATCTCCGCCGCGAGCGTGAGCCGGGTGGCGCGCCGCGCCAGGACGTACAGGTCCGTGTCGCGCTCCGCCACCAGGATCTCGTGCCCGAGCGCCTCGCACAGCTGGGCGAGCGCCGGCAGCAGCGGCCCGACGTCCGCCCGCGGGGGCAGCTCGGCCGTCAGCACCCCCAGCCGGTCCCCGCGGACCGTGACGGGCAGATGCAGCCACAGCGCCCCGGCCTCCCGGACCACGTGCGGCTCCTGGGCGCCGAAGGCGCGCCCCTGGGGACTGTCGTGGATCGGCACCGACACGTCCGCCCCCGAGACGTCCCCGACGAGCTGGAGCGTCCGCAGGCCGTAGTCGGCCATGCGGAGTTCCACCCGCAGCACCCCGCGGTCCCTGAGGGCTTCCTCGACGACCGCCACGAGCCGGTGCGGAGCCGCCCGGCGGAGCGCCTGCTCGATCTCGGCGATCTCGCACACGGTCTTCCTCTTCCTCTTCCTCGTCCTCTTTCCTGCGCCCGGTCCCCGTGCGCGGGGACCCCGCCGCCCGTCCGCTACCTCGCGTCGCCGGCGGCGGCCAGCGCGTCCGCCACGGCGTCGTGCGGCGGGAGCGTCGTCGTCACGCCGGTGATCTCCAGGATGCGGCGCACGGCCGGCGTCGGCCCGGCGAGATACAGGTCACCGCCGGCCTCCCGCGCCCTGATGACCGCCTGGATCAGGACGTTCAGCCCCGACGAGTCCATGAAGTCGAGGGCGGACAGGTCCAGCACGACACGGCGCCGCCCCTGGCCGAACTGCTCCGCCAGAACCTCCCGCAGCCGGTCCGCCGTCTCCATGTCCAGCTCGCCCGACACGGTCAGCACCGCCGTGCGGCCGTCGCGGATCTCGACGTCGACTTCAAGGTTCGGTTCACGCTCGGACATGTCTCCTGCTTTCCGTGGGGGCTTTCCGTGGGGGGACGGTCGCGGGGTGGACGGTCGGGGTCGGAACACCTGGACACCGGCCACGCACAGGTCGTCGTCCGTGTCCGGCTTGCCGCGCGCGAGGGGCTGGTCCAGCCCGTCCCGGCTCCTTCTCCTCGTACGCGGCCTGGGTCAGGACTCCCGGCGGCATCGCGAGGTCGCCGTTCCGCACGGCCGTGAGCCCGGCCGGCGGCTGACGGAGTTCAGGCGAGACCACCGCGGCCGGTCCGGGGTGCTCCAGGCCGGAGAGGCCCCTGGTCGTCGTCTCGGACATGCCCATCCTCCTTTCCCGGCAAGCGGGCGCACGCGGACCGGACGGCCCGCGCCACGCGCCGGGCGACCGCACCCCGGGACGGCGTGAGCCGCCGGGATCGTTGCCGTACGGCAATCATGACGACACTACCCTTCCGTGATCGACAAGAGGAGGCCGGTGCCGGTCATCCGGCCGGAACCCGTCCCCTCCGGCGCCCGGCGGAGTGCGTACGACACCGCCGCCGGGGTACACGGGCGTCGAACCGGGCGGTCCCCCGCCCCACGACGAGGGGAGCAGTACGTGCTGATGGCCCACCCCGCGGTCCTGCGCGATCTCATCGAGCAGTACGCGACGCTCAAGGTGCTCCGGGCCGAGAACGGCGGCGAAGAGGTACGGCGGCGCATGGACGACCTCGCGTACACGCTGTGCGTCGCCACCGGTACGCGAGACGTGGACGCGGCACTGATCGCGGCCCGCCATCGCCTGCCGGGCGCGCGCCCCGAGGACGACTCGGTGCTGAGCGGCTGAGCACACGGCCGAGCCCGGCACTCTCCTGACGGAAGTGCCGGGCTCGGCCGCGCAGCGGGGCCGTCTACCAGCGGTACCAGCGGCCGGTGCCGCCCTTCGGCCGGGCCACGAAGCCCAGCAGCCACAGGACGAGCACGAGGACGGCGACCCACCACAGCGCCTTGACGGCGAAGCCGGCTCCGAAGAGGAGCAGGACCAGCAGCAGCACGAGCAGCAGGGGGAGCATGCGGATCGACCTCCGTGAGGACGGTGACGAAAAGCGGAGGAGGAAGGCCGGACGGCAGGCGCGCACGGCCTCCCGCGCGGGCGGGGAGCGCCGCCCGCTCAGGCGCGGCGCCCGAAGAACAGGGCCACCGGACCGAGGTCGCGCCGCGCGGCCCGGCGCCCGGCCCGGCGCCCCCACCCGTAGGCGAGGGCGAGCGCCGCCGCCGTGCCGGCGACGGCACCGGCCGTCACGGTCCGGTGCGCCCGCGCGGCGGACCACAGGTCGCTCCCGGCGCCGCGGGCCACGTACGCGGCCGCGCGGGCCTTCTCGGCGAACGGCGCGGGCAGGACGCGCGGCTCCCCGAGATCGTCCGGCTCGTACCCCTCGTCCACGTCGGGGTCGTCCGTCCGCGCCACGTCGGGGTCGTCCACCCGCATCAGGCCGGGATGGTCCGGGACGGCGTAGGGGCCCGTCCAGGGGAACTGATTCCGTCCGGTGTTCTCCGAAGCACTCATGGGCTTCGTCTCGCCGGACTCCCGCACGCTAAACCTGGTCGCTCCCGGCCCAGGGCCCCGCCGCGCGCGCCCGGAGCCGTTCCCACCCGGTCCGCTCCCGCCGCCCGCATCGGTTCCGGACTCGTGGGCAGGCGACGGGAAAGCGGCTCATCCCGACCGGTTCACCCTCCGGTGCACCGGTCGACAGCCACAGCGAAAGGAGACCCAATGCCCCGTACCGTCGCACAAGTCATCGTCGACGGGCTCGCGGACCTCGGCGTCGACCGCGTCTTCGGCGTGGTCGGCGACGCGCTCAACCCGCTCACCGACGCCATCCGGACCACCGAGGGCATCGACTGGACCGGATTCCGCCACGAGGAGGCGGCGGCCTTCGCCGCCTCGGCGCGCGCCCAGCTCTCCGGAGAGCCGGCCGTCTGCATGGGCACGGTGGGACCGGGCTCGGTGCACCTGCTCAACGGTCTGTACGACGCTGCCAAGAGCGGGGCGCCGGTCCTGGCCGTCTGCGGCCAGGTGCCCCTGTCGGAGGTGGGCGGGGACTACTTCCAGGAGGTCGACAACGACCTCCTCTTCCGGGACGTGGCCGTCTACCGGGCCACCGTGACCTCCCCCTCCCAGATGCCCCGGCTGCTGGAGGCCGCGGTGCGGGCGGCCGTGACCCGACGCGGCGTGGCGGTCCTGACCGTCCCCGGCGACCTCGGCGACCGGGAGGTCGAGGAGGACCGGCCGACGCGGTTCGCGCTGCCGCGCCCCGCCGTCACGCGCCCCGACGACCCGGCGCTCGCCGAGGCGGCCGAGGCGATCGCCCGGGGCTCGCGGGTCACCCTCCTGGTCGGGCGCGGAGCCCGGGAGGCCCGCGAGGAGGTGCTGACCGCCGCCGAACTGCTCTCGGCGCCGATGGTGCTGACCCTGAAGGGCAAGGAGGGCTTCGAGGACGACAACCCGTACGAGGTCGGCCAGACCGGCCTCATCGGCAATCCGGCCGCGGCCCACGCCATGGACTCCTGCGACACCCTGATCATGCTCGGGACGGACTTCCCCTACCGGGACTGGTACCCGGAGGACTGCCGGGTCGTGCAGATCGACACCCGCGAGGAGCACCTCGGGCGCCGCGTCCCGGTGGACGTCGGGCTCGCCGGGGACGTGGGCGCGACGCTGCGGGCCCTGCTGCCGCTGCTCGCCCCCGTGACGTCGCGTTCCCACCTCGACGAGGCCCGCGAGCGGTACGCGGACTGGCAGAAGGGCCAGGCCGACCTGGCCGACCCCGCCCACGACAGGCGGCTGCTGGGACGCGTACGGGCCATGTTCGACAACCGGGAGGCGGACATCCGTCCCGAGGCCCTCGCGGCGGCCGTCGACCGCCACGCCGCCGACGACGCGATCTTCACCTCGGACACCGGCATGGCCACCGTGTGGCTCTCGCGGCTGGTGAGGATGCGCGGCACCCGTCGGCTGATCGGCTCCTACAACCTCGGCTCCATGGCCAACGCCATGCCCCAGGCCATCGGGGCGCAGCTGTGGGCGCCGGACCGGCAGGTCGTGGCCTTCTGCGGGGACGGCGGCCTCGGCATGCTGCTCGGCGACCTGATGACCATCCGCTCCGAACGGCTGCCGGTCAAGCTCGTCGTCTTCGACAACCGCCGCCTCGGCATGGTCAAGCTGGAGCAGGAGCAGGCGGGGCTGCCGGAGTTCGGGACGGTGCTGGACAACCCCGACTTCGCTGCGGTGGCCGAGGCGCTCGGGCTGACCGGCATCCGCGTCACCGCGCCGGGCGAACTGGACGAGGCCGTGCGCAAGGCGCTCGCCCTCCCGGGCCCCGTCCTCCTCGACGTGCTGACCAACCCGGCGGAGGTGGCCGTACCGGGCAAGCCGACGGTGTCGCAGGGGTGGGGCTTCGCCATCGCCAAGATCAAGGAGAACCTTCCCTCCGGCGCGAGCTGAGCGGGGGACCGCCGGATCTCGTCCGGCACGGAGAGGGGCGGCCCGCCACCCGGCGGGCCGCCCCTCTCCGTCGTCGCGGTCCGGTCAGTTCCCGTCGGCGTAGTGGGCGCGGACCCACAGGGGCAGGGCGAACCAGCAGGTCAGGTACCAGGCGAGGACACCGGAGACCAGCCAGGGCACGTACGGGTCGTGCGTCGCCACCCGCAGGATGAGGAACAGGGCGGACGTCAGCGTGGCGAGCAGCAGCAGGATGCCGGTGAAGGTGAGTCGGGAGGCCCAGACGACGGCCTGGGGCTTGACCCGCCGCCCCGACACGATCCGGTGGAAGGAGACGGGGCCGATCAGCGCGCCCGTCGCCAGCGACCCGAGGACGACCGTGACCAGGTAGATCGTCTTGTCGGTCGACTGCAGCTCGTGGAAGAGGGGGGTGAACACCACGGTGAGGAGGAAGCCGAGGAGGATCTGCACGCCGGTCTGCGCCACCCGGATCTCCTGGAGGAGCTCCTGCCAGCGCCGGTCGGCCCGCTGCTGCTCGGTCTCGCCCCGCCCGTCGTGCTCACCGCTCGTGGTGCTGGAGCCGGGGTCGGTGCTGGTGGTGGTGCTGGGGTCGGTGTCGGTCTCGGTGTCGCTCTGGGGGCTGGTGGCCGGCTCTGACGTCTTGCCGCCGGGTCGGCGCACCCTCGGGTCGCCGCCCGGAGCACCGCCGGCACCGCTGTCTCGTTCGTCCATGAGGATCCTCCTCTACAGCACGGGTCAGGAACGGAACCGCACCGCCGCACGGCGGAAGCCCCCGTCAAGCATGGGGGCTTCCGTCCGACGCGGCACGCTGCGGAGTCAGGCCCGCGGCGTACCGGCCGTGCGCGGGGGCGCGTGGCCACCGTCACCGGTGGCGGGGCCGTCGGCCCGCCCGTGCGGGACCTCCCGCCCCTGCTGCCCGTCCCGTCGGCGCGGTGCGTCGGGGGGTCGCGGCGGGAGCGTGCGTACGGCTCTCCCCGCTCCGGCCCGAGGCACTGGGGTCCTCGGACGGGACTGCGGCCTCCGGAGCGCGCGGGCGTGGACCCGTCCCCGGGCGCGGCGCCAGGCGCCACGCGGACGAGGACTCGCGTCGGTTCGACATGAGCGCCTCCTGGGTGGGATCCGCGGACCGAGGGCCGATGGTCCGTCACCCCGCCTCCGCGGCTTACCAGTTCGGCTTGCCGCTCAGCCCGGGGTCAAACCCCGAGGACTCGGAGCTTCCGCCTGTCCCCTCGGACGGGCGGGGCCTCCTCGGGGTGCGGGCCACTCACGGATGCCGCCGATCCACGGCAAGGGGGGAAACCGTGGATCGTCCGGCGCGAGCGTGTCCCTCGCTCGGGATCCGTCTGCCCCGCCGACCGGGATCCATGCCCCTCGGTCGGGAGCCGCGGCGGAGGGCCGCGGGACGGCCGGGGCATGCGACCGGCCCGCACCGGGAGGGGGCCCGGGCGGGCCGGTCGCATGCGGGGGCGGGCGGCCCGGGGGTGGGCGGGGGTCGCCCCTCGCCCCCTCGCCCCGGGCGCGCCGGCGCCGGATCCTCAGACCGATCCGCGCCAGCCGCCGGTCTGCAGGCCCCCGCGCTCCTCGATGAACGACTTGAACCGTTTGAGGTCGCCGGCCACCTTGCGCTTGACGAACCCGAGCTTGTCGCCCGCCTGTTCCGTCAGCCCTTCGGGGTCGAACTCCATCTGGAGCATGATCTTCGTCCGCGTCGCGTCGAGGCGGTGGAACGTGACGACGCCCGCCTGGCGGGCCTCGCCCTCGACCGTCGTCCATGCGACGCGTTCGTCCGGGATCTGCTCGGTGATGACGGCGTCGAACTCGCGCCGCACCCCGCCGATCTCGGTGATCCAGTGGGTGAGCGTGTCCGTGCGCTGCTCGATCCGTTCCACTCCGTCCATGAAGCGGGGGAACGTCTCGAACTGGGTCCACTGGTCGTACGCGGCGCGCACCGGGACCGCGACCTCGACCGACTCCTCCACCTGGGACATGGCGACACCTTTCTCTCGGACGGGGATCGTCTCCCCGTCGGGGACGTGCTGCTGAGCTTGTGCGTACGGGGGGCGGACCGGCCCGTCAGAGGCCGCCCATGCCTCCCGGGAAGCGCCAGGACGTGCGGTAGTACTGCTCGATCTCCTCGCGGCGCTGGCGGTCCGCGAGGTGCTTGTCGGAGACGAACTCGGGCGAGTCCTTCACCTGCTCCTTCGAGAGGGCGAGGTGGAGGGTCTGCTCCTCCAGGTCCACGCGGGTCACCGCCCGCGCCGGGATGAGCACCTCCTTGCCGAAGATCCAGATGCCCGTGTCGACGACGAGATAGGAGTCGTCCACCTCGTCGGAGTGCTTGTCCACCTTGCCGATGTGCCCGTCGGAGGCCTCGACGCGCCACCCGGTGAGGTCGGTACCCGCCAGGTGGCCGGACTCGGTGCTGAAGGACCACAGATGGTCGGTCATCGCTGTCACTCCTCTGTCGCTGTGTTCGTGCAGGGCGCGGTGCCGGACGTGCGGGCCGCCTCAGAGCAGGTCACGACGGTCGTCGTCGGTGACCGTGGGCGCCACCGGTGGGACCACCATGCGCCGGCGGCGCAACACGCTGGTGTAGACGGCGGTCCCGAGCAGGCCGACGCCCATCAGGATCAGGCCGACCAGATCGAGGTCGACCGCCTGGATCTCCCAGTCGGTCGCGAACGCGAGGATGGCGCCGACGGCGATCATGATGATGAACAGTCCCAGACCCATGGTTGGTTGCTCCTCCCCTGCGGGTTGGACGGTGTCCGCGTACCCGGGTCTCCCGGGAACATTCCGCCCCTTCCCGAAGCCACTCGGACCCCGCCCCGCCGGCAGCCGGCAGGCAACATCCCGAGGGAGCCGGTGTGGCGCGGCGGCCGTGGACGAGGCCCTGGGCCTGCGGTCGCGGCCCCCGGCGGTGAAGCAGCCCCCGCCAACGGGCGCCCACCGGACCGCTGGCCGTGCCACGTGCGAGGCCCGACGGCCGGCCTGGTGACCGTCCACGACACGGGCCGCGACGACGGCCGGCCGTTCCTGGTGATGCGGCTCACCCCGGGGACGACCCTGCGACGGCGTCGCCCAGGCGTCCTCCCGCCCGCTGAGCCCTGCCGGACGGGTCTGCCCGCTTCGGCCCTCGCCCCCTTGCACGGCCGAGGAGGCGCGTCGTCCACCGCGACGTCGCGCCCTCGACCATCCTCCGGGACCGCCTCCCCGCAGAACGTGCGCGCCCGCCCACGGCGATGACCGACCGCTCCTCGCTCGCGCACAGGAACAGTCGCCCCCCACAGCACACCTGACGGCTCATCAATACTCCGCGGGTGTGAGACCGCCGCCCGGGGGCAACACGACGTGTCAGGACACGGACATCGGAGGAGAAACCCATGACCGCACTGCTGGACCGCATCAAGCGATTCGCCCGCAGCCCCCGGGGCCGCAGCGCGGCGGCGTCCCTTCGCCGCGCCGCGGCCGACCCGCGCAGGCGCGCCCAGGCCCGCCGCCTGTTCGGCAGGCTGCGCCACCGCTGAGACGTACCAGTGCAAGCACGCGGCATGCCCGTCCGCGCTCCGATGGATCTTGGTGGTGAACCTTTCTCAGGAGCGACCGAGCGCCTCACCTGAGCAGCCGTTCCCAGGTTCCGTCGGCCGACCGGCGCCGGTGGTGCTCGTAGACGGTCTTCCACGGCCCGTAGCGTTCAGGCAGGCCACGCCACTGCACACCCGGTTCGCACCCGCTGCGGGATGCCGTTGATCATCTACGGGTGCTCGCGCCCCTGCCCACAGCGGTCGTCGCTCGTGGGCAGGAGCGGCTCCGGACGTCGCCGCTCCGCCTCTGCCGGATCCCCGGCCGGTCACGCACGAGCCGACGAACCTGTGGGCGACACGAGTGCGGTCAGCACCTGCGATGCCACCACGCCAACTCCGGGTCTTCCGACGGCTCGTGATACGTGCGCCGGAGGAGCGCCGCGTCCAGGCGCTCGACCTGCACCCGCAGTTCGCCGGCGGCCCTCGGGGGCAGCATGAACAGGGCATCCTGCAGATGGTCCCGGGCCCCACCTTCGCCGCAGCAGAAGCAGGTGAACTCCTCCTCCCACGGCCTCCACCGGCGCCTCGTGCCGTGGACGCGCACGGACCACACGCTCAGCGCCGCCGCCACGATGCCCGGACACGATCGATCCCGTTCGAACACACGGACAGCCGCATTCGCCGCTCCCGACAGACCCGGGACATCGCGATACCGCAACCAGGGACTGCGCCGGCCGCGCCCCCGAAGCCGAAGCAAAGCTGGTGGTCTACGAGGCACGGCCCCTTCGGGTACAAGTCATGGACTGCATCGTCCCACAACCCGAGATCGGCCGGACGGAAACCCGGGGGCCGCCCACCGGTGCCGCGCGGGGCACCGGTGGGCGGGAGCGGCCGCGGACAGTCCGTCGGCCCGGTAGCGGGGGCGCGCGGCCGTCAGCCGTCGTGCCCGCGCGTCTGCTCCTCGCGCCCCACCCCGGGGCTCTGATGCTTGGCGGCGTGACCGCCGGCGCCCTCGCGGTCTTCACCGCCGGCTGTCCCCTGATGCTCGCCGGCACCCCGCCGGCCGCCGGGAAGTCCCCGGGAGGACACGGCCTCGTCGGCCTCCCGACGGGCCTCCTCGTCGCCGCTCTCGCCTTCCGCGTCGGCAGGCGTGGTGCGGGGCCGGCCGGCGCGGTCCTCGTCCGTCCTGTACCGCTTCTGCTCGCCCATGTTCTCTCCTCCGTTTCCCTTCGGTCGCGGGACGCGCGCGTCCCTCCTCGTCACTCCGGCCTCTGCTCCGGGGCCGACCAGGAGTCCCGCCTCGCCTCCGCGGGCGGCGGCTGGGCGACCCGGGCGTCGCGCCGTCTGCGGGCGACGCGCCGTGAGCCCCACCAGAACGCGGCGATCAGCACGGCGACGAGCGCCACTCCCACCAGGAGCAGGAACAGCGAGGACGATCCGGACGCGGCGAGTCCGGAGGCGGTGGCCAAGGAGGGAGTCATGAGGCTGCCTTTCTGTCGTGTTCCGTTTCCACTTCCACCGGGCCGGGCGGCGGGATCAGTCGGCCGGTGACCAGCAGGCGATCACCCTCCCGCTGCCGGGGGCCAGCGACTCCCAGCCCCCGGGCAGCTCGATCAGCACCACGCCCGAGGTCGGGAAGCCCGCCCTCACCCGTTTCAGCAGCTCCGGAGGCCCGCTCCCGCACAGGCCGGCGGCCAGCTGGCGGATCCCCGGGTTGTGGCCGACGAGGACCACGACACGCAGGCCCGGGCTCCGCTCGGCCAGCACGGAGGCCAGCTCGGCGGGTGGGGTCTTGTAGAGCCGCTCGTCGTGGACGACGGGCGGCGGGTCGTCCAGCGCGGAAGCGGCGAGCCGCCAGGTCTGGCGGGTCCTGCGCGACGGGGAGCAGAGCACCACGTCGGGTCTGAACCCGCAGCCCGCGAGCCAGTGGCCGGTCCGGGGCGCGTCGCGCCTGCCCCGCTTGCT
Organism: Streptomyces roseofulvus; assembly: GCF_039534915.1. Lineage (NCBI taxonomy): Bacteria > Bacillati > Actinomycetota > Actinomycetes > Kitasatosporales > Streptomycetaceae > Streptomyces > Streptomyces roseofulvus. The sequence continues at coordinate 7,032,319 of NZ_BAAAWE010000001.1, forward strand.
CAGCTCGCGGTCGACGTCGTCGATCCGCCGGTCCTTGCGCACGGCCTTCGCGTGGCGCACCAGCACCAGCCGGACCGCCGCGCCGTCGTCGGCCGCTGACGCCCGCCGGGATCCGGGCTTCGGGGGCATGACGTCTCCTTCCGCGCGCGTGCGGCTCCAGGCCGTTCCGGAAGACGCGCGTACCCCGTCTCCGCGGCCGCAAGCACGGACAGACGAACCGGCGACCGGAGACGTCCACGTCGCCGTACTCAGGACCTGCCCCCCGCCAGTAGTGGCGGGGGGCGGGCAGGGGCAGAGGCCGTTCGGGACGTCGGTGCCGGGAGGGCTCAGCGAGGAGGGAACGAGGGGCGCCCCATCCACCAGTTGCCGACGGCGTCAGGATCCGAGCTGGACCAGAACTCGATCACCGCGTTGGTGAACTCCTCGGGCGACAGCACGCCGTTCCCGTCGGTGTCGAGGCGGGCGAACGCCTCGGCGGCCTCCTCCTCGCCGAACTGCGGGAAATGCCCCCGCTGGAACGCGAGGAACTCGGCCGGGTCGATCTGGCCGTCCTGATCGATGTCGGCGATCGCCAGGTAGGTGTCGGCAAGCCCGCCGAGGACGGTCCGGGCCTTCTCGGGGTTCTCTGCCAGGGCACGGGTCGAGGCGACGAACTGGTCCTTGGGAATCCCCTGGCTGCCGGGCGGGACGAACGGCAGGTGCACCTCCCGCCAGATACCGGTGTAGGCGGCGGTGATCCGCTCAGCCTCCGGGGAGCCCTCGGCGAGGCCGAGGGAGACCGCCACCCGGCGGCCCATCTCCACGTGGTCGTCCTCGGTGAGCGTGCCATTGCCGTCCACATCGAGGTGGTCGAAACCCCGCTCGATCTTCGCTGTCAGAAAGTCCCGCTCGGTCATCGCTGCTCCTCATGGGCGTACGAACACAACGACAAGGCGCCAAAGCCCGCCCTGCCGTGAGCACCAACGACGGCCCGCCCGACAGGCAACGTCCGCGCAAACCGACCGACAGACCAGAAGGAGGCCGGGCACGGGCGTGGGCGAGCGACCGTGGAGAGGAGTGAGGGGTAAAGCGTGAGGGGGAGGGGCGAGGAGTCGACGCTAGTCGTCCACACGCTCCTCCAGGCGGACCGTCACGGTGTCCCCTTCCGTCTTCCCGATCGCCTTGCGTACCTCCGCCTTCACCGGCAGTTTGTGCGTGCCGTCGCCCAGGGCCATGAAGGAACTCTGGAACGGATGACCGTCGATCGTGCCCCGGACCTTCACCAGGCCCCGGGTGCCGAAGAACTCGACCGACTCGGGCCACACCACGTACGTCCAACCGCCTTTGTTCGGGCTCTTCCGCAGCGTCGCTGTGAACTGCTTGTCCATGACGGAGACCGCCTCTCCAGGGGTTTCGTTGTTCACCAGTCAAGACCGACGCCGGCGCGAAAACTCATCGCGGCACGTCGATCACCCTCGGGACGGCTCCTCGTGGCCCGTGGGGACGGAGCCCGGTCCGACGGCCGCGACGCCGACGCTGCCGGGACTCGCTGCCCGCGCCGCATGGAACCGCCGACACCGCTCAGCCGGTCGTCGCCCGCCACCTGAAGATCCTTTGCGTGTACGCGGGGTGGCCGAGTACGTGGTGTGTACGTTCAGAGCCGGGTGCGCTCCTGAGGACAGCCTGCCGCCGGAACGCCGCAGCCGACCCGTCGGCTGGCGCAGGAGGTCGGCGAGGGCTCGGGTGCCGGTCGTGGGGATGTGGCCGCGGGGCGTATCCCACCGGCGGCGACTGGGCCGACCGCTACCTCCAGCCGCTCGCCGACGCCCAACCGTTCGCCGTCCCCAGGGCGTTCCCTCCGGATCATGTGAATCGCTGATCGTACACGGCCTCGGGATCTCGGCTCGCAGGCGCGTGGACGCAGTACGGGGTCGCCGATATCCACCGTGTACGGTGCCTGTGTTACTCAGCCGTCCCTGAGCAGCGGCAGCGCCGTGTCCCTTGCGCGGTCGCCGGTGCCGTGGCCGGCCCCGCCCTCTGGTCCGGGGCCGGGTGTTGGGCGCACTGGTCTTTCCGGAGCGTGGAGGTGCGGGGATGAACGACACGGTGGGTCCGGTGAGTCCTCGTGAGCGGTTGGTCACGCTGCAGCGTCTGCTGGGTGGGGCGCTGGACCGGCTGGGCGCCGGGGCCTACGCCGTGGACGCCGACTGGGCTCTGGTCGCCATGAACGGGCAGGCCGAGATGCTGCTGGGCCTCAGCGCGGACGAAGCGCTGGGGCAGGACGCGCACGACCTCCTGCACCGGGAGGCCAACGGGATGCGCATGCCGCGCAGCCAGTGCTCGATCATGGAAGCCTTCATGGCGGGCCAGGTACGCCAGGAGAAGCAGGGCTTCTTCGCACGCGGGGACGGCACCCTGCTGACAGCGTCCTGGCTGGTCACCCCCTTGCGCTTCACCACCCGGGAGACCGGGGCCCTGGTGGTCTTCCACGAGTACGACCCGGCCGGTGTCCCCCTGCCCGCGTCCACCCTTCACGCGGGGCTGCTTCCCGAGCTGGAGCGGCTGGCGCTGCTGGCCGAGACCACCACGCAGCTGACGGCCACCCTCGACGTCAACGAGGCGCTGGACCGGCTGGTCAGGCTGGTCATCCCCATGCTGGCCGACTGGATGGTCGTCGACCTGATCACGGAGAGCGGCCATGTCCAGCGCACCCTCGTCGCCCACGGTGACGAGAGCGGCGTCACCCGCAGACCCGACCTGCAGGGGACCCTGCTCTCCGTCCCCGAGACCTCTCCGCTGCCGCTGTCCCGCGCGCTGCGCGGCGCCGGCTCCACCTTGGCGACGCCCCAGACGTACCAGGGCCCGCCCGACACCCACATCGCCGCCGAACAGCGCCGACTCTTCGACGCCACCGGCATGCACTCCGCGGTCATCGCCCCCATCCGGGGCCTGCGCGAGGTTCTCGGTGCACTGACCCTGGGCCGGTCCAGGAAGCCCGAACCGTTCACCACGGCCGAGATCCCGCTCCTCGAGGACATCACGCGCCGGGCCGGTCTGGCGCTGGACAACGCCAGGCTCTACCAGCGCCAGCGCAAGGTCGCCGACACCCTGCAACGCCACCTGCTGCCGCAGCTGCCGAGCGTGCCCGGCCTGGAGATGAACGCCCGCTACCTCTCCGCCCCCTACGCCTCCCAGGTCGGCGGCGACTGGTACGACGTCTTCCGCCTGCCCGACCGGGCACTCGCCCTGGTGATCGGCGATGTCGCCGGACACGATCTGGACGCCGCGGCCGGCATGGCCCAGCTGCGCAACATCCTGCGCGCCTATGCCTGGTCCCAGCAGGAACCGCCGAGCGTCATCGTCGACCGCTTCGACCGGTCCCTGCCCCACATCACCGACGTCGGCATGGCGACGATGGTCCTGGGCCGGCTCCAGTTCCAGGCGGACGGGCAGTGGCAGCTGCGGTGGACGAACGCGGGCCACCCCGCTCCCCTGCTGGTCACGGAGGACGGCCAGGCCGACTACCTCACGGGCGGGCACAGCATCCTGCTCGGCGCCCAGGCGGGCGTCGGCCGCACCGACGCCACCTGCACACTGCCGCCCGGGGCGACACTGGTGCTCTACACGGACGGGCTGATCGAGTCCCCCAGCCACCCCATCGACGACGGCCTGGAGCGACTGCGCCGCCACGCCGCCCGCCTCGCCCGCCAGCCGCTGGAGAGTTTCAACGAGGCCCTGATGGAAGCCCGTCCCTCGGACAACGACGACGACGTAGCCGTGCTGACCATCCGCGTACCTGCCGGTCGGGCCCCGCGCTCCTCGGGGTGATGCGGTGCGGGGCTCGCGGGGTGCGCCGGGGTGACGACGATCACGCGGGCTCCCGGAACGGTGCTGCGTAGGCTTGGGGGTCGTCGCGGTAGGGAGAACCCGAGGGCGGCCGCCCCGGCCCGCGACGCGATGTAGTGTGTGGAAACAGCCCTTGACCTGCACAAACGCAGGCAGGGAGCCTACCTCCAGGAGTACCTCGATGATCCGTACCATGTTCAAGTCCCACATCTGACATCTGGACGTTTCCCCAGGTCAGCGGCGTGGCGACGGGGCTTTGGTCAGCAAACGGTCAGCATCAGCCTCTTGGGTTGCAGGCAGAGGCACCAGTTGGCGCGGCGGTTGCCAGGGTGTGGCCGTTGGCCTACGGAACCGGGAGGTGCAGCAGCCAGCCGTGCGGGTCGGGTGCTCTTCCGAAGTGCACGTCGGACAGTGCTCTGCGCAGCTGTTCGGCCACGGGTCCCATGCCACCGGTTCCGACCGTCCACGAGGTGTCCTCGGTATGCAGGACCCCGACCGGGGAGACCACAGCTGCGGTGCCGCAGGCGAATACCTCGGTGATCTCGCCGCTCTCGCAGTCCCGTCGCAGCGCATCGATGGTGATGGCCTCTTCGGCCACGTCATGGCCCAGGTCCGCCGCAAGGGTCAACAGGGAAGCACGCGTCACCCCCGGGAGCAGAGTGCCGGTCAGTGGCGGGGTCACAACCTGGGCCGAATCGCCCCGGCGTCGGACGAAGAACAGGTTCATGCCGCCCAGCTCCTCGACCCAGCGGCGCTCGCGGGAGTCCAGCCACAGCACCTGCTGGCAGCCGTGTTCCGCGGCCTCGGCTTGGGCAAGGAGCGTCGCGCCGTAGTTCCCGGCGCATTTGGCGGCGCCAGTACCGTCCGGCACGGCCCGCGCATAGCGGCGGCCGGCATACACCGAGACCGCGGGCCTGGCCGGGTCGAAGAACGAACCCGAGACGAAGGCCAGCGCCAGGAAGCGGTAGTGGTCGGCGGGCCGCAGAGCGAGGTTCGCCTCCGAAGCGAACATGAGTGGGCGCAGATAGAGACTTTGGCCTTCAGCGGAGGGGACACTGGCCCGGTCGACGGCCACCAGCTGCGTCACCGCGTCGACGAAAACGTCCGCAGGCAATTCCGGCATCGCGAGGCGACGGGCGGAAGCAGCGAACCGGTGGGCGTGCTCATGCGGTCGGAAGATCGCGATGCGGCCGTCCTGCTGCCGGTAGGCCTTCAGCCCTTCGAAGACGACTTGGCCGTAGTGCAGGCCCACCGTGGCGGGATCCAGAGTGAGGGGACCGTACGGTCGCAGAACCGGTCGGTTCCAGCCGTCCTCGCGCGACCATTCGGCAGTGACGAGATGGGGGGTGAAGTGCTGCCCGAAGCCAGGTTCCGCGGCAGTCGGCGTCATCGTGAGCTCACCCCATCAGGAGAGGAAACGGGTCGTGCGGCCGGAACGGAACAGCGCGGCGGGAGCGTGAGCAGTGCCGCGATGCAGTCGATGTGTTCGTCGGCCAGGAGAAAGAAGTGACCTTCGTCGAAGAGGCGGATGCGAATCGGGCGGCTGGTGTGCGTCTGCCAGTCCGCCAGGGCTTGCTCCGACACGAGTGGGTCACGCGTCCCCCCCAGGACGGTGACCGGTACGTCGATCCGCACCCCGCTCAGGCGTGCGCGGGCCTCGGCGGCCAACGTGAGGTCCGCCTGCATGACCGCATGGAGGTGCCCGCGCCACTCGGCGTCCGCCAGCACGTCCGGCGTGGTGACACCGGCCGCTGCGATGAGCTCGTCGACCGTGCGGCTCGGGTGCCCTTCGCGGGTGGCCGGGTCCGAACCGCTGATCACGAGGGCGGCAACGTTGCCCGCGAGGCGGTCCGCGGCGAGTGCGGCGAGGAGCCCGCCCAGACTGTGGCCGAAGACGAGGGTCGGCAGCCGGCGGTGGCGTGCCAGCTCGCTCTCAACCGCTTCGAGTACAGCGTCCACACAGGTATTGGGGGCCTCTCCTATCCGCGCACCGCGACCTGGCAGGACCACGCCGACGACCTCGACCGAGCGGTGGATGCCGCGCAGCAGCGGACCCAGCGTCGCCGGACCGCTCCCCGAGGGTGGGAAGACCAGAAGGCGCTGTGCCGGCGAGTCCGACGCGGAGCGCAGCACCTGGAGCCATGGCCCGGTTGGCGTCACCATGCCTGGGACGCATCCTCGTGCGGCAGGATGCCGAAGTTGTGCCGCGCGATGCTGACGGCGAGGTTCTGCACCGAGAAGGCCGTGTAGTAGTAGATCTGGGGGACGATTTCCTGGCCCAATGCGAGGGTGAACGTGTCGGCAGCCCGCCCGTCGTCCCCGACCGTCGTCTCGCGCAGCGGCTGGTCGAGCGTGTAGTCGGTCAGGTAGCGGGGCGTGAGGAGACCGTAGTGCAACGGCCCGGGGGCGGCGTCAGCCATCTCGACTCGGGCAGCCAGCGGCCCTCCGAGCACGACCGAGGTCGGTGAGGACGTCCGGAGGTCCGGTCCGCCGTCGAAGCGGAAGTACCCGTCGCCGCAGCGGACGCACACGATGACCTCGATGTCGGGGATGACCCGGGCCTGACCGGACCGCAGGAACTTCTGCGCCGTGTCGCCGCAGGCACCGCACGCCACCGGGGTGGCCGGCGTACGCACGACGCTTCGGTCGGCCCAGTAGTTGGTGTAGTCCATGATCGCGTCGCGCGGTTCGTCCGCGAGCCGTTGAGCGATTGCGCGGTCCAGACTGTGCAGGTCGCGCGTCAGCCGTGTGCGCAGGGTGGCGGCTTCGGCCGCGGAACCACGGGGCATGAGCCGCAGATACTTGCGAGCGAACTTCGAGAAAGCGGGGCGCAGCGGGTGGCTCGTCGGGAGGAGGTCGCTCTCCGCCCAGGCCAGTGCCCGGTCGAGGGAGATGGCCAGGAGTTCTTCCGTCTCCTGGATCACGGCTGGCCGCAGCAGGTGCGGCGGACGGGCGGGGGGAATGGCCGGTCCCGCCTGGGGAGCGGCGCCGTAGCGGAGGAAGGACGCGTAGGGGTCCACGTCGGCCGTGCTGGCGTGCAACAGCTGTACGAGGTCCTCGCCCGGTGTGTAGTCGTCGCGGAAGAGCAGGGCTTCGCGGCGCCCGGCGTCGCTCGCGGTCACCGTGGCGACCACGGTCTGGGCCGTTCCGTCGATGGCCGCCAGAGCCAGCTGGTACCGCACCGCGTACGAGCCGGCATCGACGAACGGGCCGCTGTGGCATCCGCTGAGGATCAGTTCGGCTGCGCGGAAATCGGTGGGCCGGATGAGCTTGTCGGCATCCTTCGGGCAGGGGTGGCCGTAGCCGCAGCGGGGCTTGAGGGTGACGGGCCCCTCCGGGGCCTCGGCGTCGCTGAGACCGCAAAGTCCCCAGTCGCCCAGGTGCAGGAGGTCGTCCTTGCTGTGGGACTGGAACTTCAGGCTGCGCCAGGTGTGCGCCGCGAGGTGGTTCCGGAGGTCAAGGGTGGCGAAGTCCTCGGTGGTGAGGACCTGGACCGAGGGTGTGGAGTCCACGGGGTCGAGGCCGGTGAACAGGGCCCGCTCGGTGACGTCGGCCCGTACACGGGCGTACTGCTTGGCCGCGAGCCAGCTGAGCGAGGCCAGGTCCCGGCCGGTGAGCACGCCGACCCCGGGCCGGGGCGCGTGGTAGCCCATGAGCGGCGCCAGCACGCCGGACGGCAGATCCTGATGGAGTCCGCACACCAGCAGCCGGCCCGCGGCGGGTGCGTCTGCCGGGTCCGTGGACCAGCGGCGCGCCAGCGGACGGAGCAGCACGCGTACGGCGTCCGCCGCGGGTCCGGCGCCGAGGAGGTCGACACCATGGTCGGCCGGTTCCGGACGGGTGGTCCCGTCGTACACCTCCTCGGCCATCAGGGCGGCTCGGCGCAGGTCGGGACGCCCAGCGGCCAGGAAGGGGATTCGCGTGAGGTTCCCCGCGGCCAGGTCGCGTCCGGCCGCTGCGAGAGCCTCCGGGCCGTCGCAGGGGGTGAACAGCGGGGTGGTGTCGCCGCGCGTCATCACGCGCACCGCCTTTCGTCGTCTTTCGTCGGGCCCTGCGGGCTAGTAGGAGGCGCCTTCGCTGAGGAGCTTTCGCAGCCAGCGCGCTTCGGCGTACTGGAAGTACGGGCCGAGGGGTGAGCGGTCGAGGCCCTGCAGGGCGCTGCGCCAGGCCGTGACCTTCCCGGCCACGGCGAGCCGGATGGCCAGTTCGGCCGCCTCATCGAGCTCCGCGCGGCTGTGGCGGCCGGCCCACGCTTCGAAATAGGCGTCCTTCACCCGGCGGACCTCCGGACTGTCGGAGCCGACAGCGAACTGCTGCATCACGTGGCGGATCGGATACGTCAGACTTGCGAAGGGATGGGCGACGCAGGCGTCGGTCCAGTCGATGAAGACGGGGCCGGTCGCGGGCATCAGTACATTGCCGGGGGTGAGGTCGTCGTGCTGGATGGTGTACGCGATGCCGATAGCGTCCAAGCGCACGCACTGGGCGTTGAACTCGGCCATGCCGGCGTGGAGAGCGTCGAGTTCGCCGTGGTCCAACCCGGGGTCAGGACCGAGCAGGCGCTCGTCGTCGGCGAGTACGTCCGCTAGCACCCCGGGCATGGCTGCGGGCGACTTGTCGGGGACGCCGAGACTCTTCAGGGTGTCGAGATGCGCGGTGGATTCGACCTGGAGGGCGGCGTACTCGCTGAGGACGGTCTCCCAGTGGGACAGCGCAGGCTCGGTGGCGAGGATGCTGCTCAGCGGAGGGCCCGCATCGGCGGTCAGGAACCATCCGTGGTCAGCTTCCTCTGCGAGGACGTGCGGGACACGGGTTCCGGCCCAGCCGCGGAGTTCACGCAGGACCCGTGCTTCGTGCCGGTAGCCGGGTCCGTTGGCCTTGAACCAGACGACGCCCTGATCGGTGGGCAGCCGCATGATCGTGGCGTAGGGGCGCGTGTAGAGCTGCTCCAGCGGACCGGCCGGGCGGATGCCGTGATCGGCCAGGCGGTGGGACACCCAAGCGCAGGCCTCCGCGCGCCATGACGGTGTGTGCCAGAGCCAGTCGCGCTGCTCGGGCGGTGTGCTGCCGTCGATCGCGAGCACGTCTGGTCCTTTCAGTCGGTTCGGGTCGTCCTGTCCTCGTGGGTCCGCCGGCACCACGGGGGTGCGGGCGGACCCACGAGGGTACGGATCAGCTGTAGGTCTCGAGCGTGCCGCGGCGGCGGACATCGAGGGTGACGCAGTGGAAGCCGCCGGCCAGTGTGCGGGCGTGGGTGAGCTGCACGGGCAGGACGTCGATCTTGTGCTTCTCCAGCTCCCGGATCAGGCCGGTCTGGCGCTTGTCGACGGCGACCAGGTCGGGGCTGACGCTGAACATGTTCATGCCGACCCAGATGGAGCAGTTGGCCTCTTCGCCGGCGAAGCCAATGTCGACCGGCTCGGGGGCCCAGATGACGTCCCAGTCCTTGAGGACCGCGGGCATGTTCTCCTTGGTCACGCGGGCGGGGTTGACCATGACCAGGCCGGGCCGCAGGGCGACGAAGGTGGTGTCGATGTGCGTGGAGGCGTATACGTCGCGCACCGGGTGGACCTTGTACTGGTCCCCGAGGGTGGACTGCAGCCAGCGCAGGCCGAGTTCGTTGCCGCTGTCGGAGACGAGGTAGAGGATGTCGGTGCCCAGACGCAGCACGTTGGCGGCGTCGAATGCCGGCTCCAGGTTCTGGACGCGCTTGCCGACCGGCGCGGACAGGTCGTACATCTCATCGGCGAGGCGCGGCTTGGGGGCCGAGATCCAGCGCGCGCCGCTGTTGAAGTACTCCAGGAAGAGGTCCTTGTAGGCCAGGTACTCGTGGAACCGGGCGCGCAGCGGCATCGGCGTTTCGATGATGGTATTGCCGATGGTCAGGAAGCCGTCGCGCGGGCAGTAGTCCGGGAAGGCGTCGGTCTGCCAGTCGGGGGTGCCCGCGACGACCGCGTGATCGCGGGGAGCGGGCCGGCGTACGGTGACGCCGACGTTCTCCAGCTCCTTGCACAGGACGTTGAGCTCTTCCTCCGTCTCCTCGATCACGTGCTGAGGGTGCAGACCGGAGGGAACGTCCTCCTCGGTCTGGGCGTCGGAGAACTCGATCACTCGCATCGAGAGGTCGCCCTTGGGGACGCGGGCGTCGATCGCCGTACCGACGATGACCTCTTCCAGCGGGTCCCACTCGTTGTGGACGTCGACCAGACTCATGTGCGTCTTCCTCATTTCGTGTTCGGGACGGAGCGCCGGGGGCGCCGTCCTGGGGTGTGGAGAGCCGTCGGTGCGGCGGCGGGGTTCACAGGGCGTCCCACGGCACGGATGCATGCGCGTCGTAAACCGCGGGCATGAGCGGATGCGCATCGGGCATCAGCCGGTCGTCGAGTCGCGAGACCGGCGCGACGCCGCGGGAGTTCACGACGAAGGCGCCCGTGTACGTGGCCATGCCGTCGACGGGCACGCGCTCGCGGCGCGTCCGGATGCCCCGCTGTGGGAGGTGTGCTTCGAGTAGCCGCATGGTGATCCCGTAGAGGGCTGGACCCACGGGCCATACGACGTCGCGTTCGGTGAAGAAGCCGATGTTGGTGGTCGCGCCCTCGCTCACGAACCCGCCCGAGGTCAGCAGCACGCTGTCGTAGCCGTCGCGCTCGGCGGCCCGGGCCAGGCGGATCTTGCCGAAGTTCCCGATGTGCTTGAGATGGGGTTCAGGCCGCTGGTAAGCGACGGTGCGCAAGCTGCGGGGCGCACGCGGCATTTCGGAGGCAGGCGCGACGACGACCATGGTGCGGGGAGATTCCGCGGGATCCGGGCCGAAGACGTAGACGCGTACCGTGGCGTCGGCGTCCGGGGTGGGCAGCGCGTCGCGGATGCGTCGCCGCAGCAGAACCGGGTCGAGGTCGGCGCCGAAGAGTTCGAGGGTTCCCTCGACCAAGCGGTCCAGATGGAGCGCGAGCCCACGCGCCCGCCCTCCCCTGACCTGCATGGCCGTGGAGTGCCCGTAGTTGAGGAAGGCCAGTTCCGCCATGCCCGCCACGGTCGCGGGCCGACCGTCGATCTCGATGTGCTCGGCGCTCACAGAAGCTCGAACCGTCCGGGCTGGTCCACGTCGGCTCGGTTGCCGGCTCGGCCACGCGTGTGGCCCCGGGTGTCGAACAGGAGCCGGGCATGGCGCTCGAGCAGGGCGGCATCGTACTCCCGGTGCCCTGCCAGTAGCAGGACCAAGTCCGCTTCCTCCAGGGCAGGAACGAGCCCGTCGGCAGCCGGGACCGGGATGCCGTCCACCCTCCAGACGGGTACGTACGGATCGTGGTAGGCGAGGTCGGCTCCGAGGGCGCGGAGCCGCCGGGCGACGGCCGAAGCGGGAGAGGACCGCTGGTCCGCGATGTCGTTCTTGTACGTGACTCCGAGGAGCAGGATTCTGGCTCCCTTGACCGACCTGCCTTCGTTGTTGAGGATCTGCTGAGCGCGTTCGGCAACGTAGCGCGGCATGCGGTCGTTGATCTCCTGTGCCAGCTCGACGAACCGGAAGGGGAAGCCGAGCTGCTTGACGCGGTAGGACAGGTAGTTCGGGTCGATGGGGATGCAGTGGCCTCCGACGCCCGGCCCGGGGCGGAACGCCTGGAAGCCGAACGGCTTCGTCGCCGCGCATTCGATGGCGTCCCACAGATCGACGTCGAGCTCGCGGCTGAACAGCGCCATCTCGTTGACGAGGGCGATGTTGACGTGCCGATAGGTGTTCTCGAGGAGCTTGGCCATCTCGGCCTCGCGGGTTCCCTTGGCCTGCACCACCCGGTCGACGAGCTTCCCGTAGAAGGCCGCCGCGACCGAGGTGCACGCGGCCGTGTACCCGCCGACGACCTTGGGCGTGTTGCGCAGTCCGTACTCCGGGTTGCCCGGATCGATGCGCTCGGGAGAGAACGCCAGGTGGAAGTCGACGCCGGCGACCAGCCCGCTGCGCTCCAGAATGGGCAGGACGAGTTCCTCGGTGGTGCCCGGGTACGTGGTCGACTCCAGCACCACGAGGGTGCCGGGCCGCAGACGGTCCGCTATGGCCTGTGCCGCTGCTTTGACCGGTCCCAGATCCGGGCCGCCGTCGGAGGTGAGGGGTGTGGGCACGCAGATGACGACCGTGCGTGCCCCCTCCAGGACCGCCTCGTCTCCGGACGGCCGGAAGCCGTCGTTCAGCATGGCCTGCACGTCCCCGTCGTCGACGTCGTCCACCCGCGTGCGGCCCGCCCGAAGCTCGGCGACCACTTCCGGGTTGCGGTCCAGGCCCGCCACCCGCAGGCCGGCCCGGCACGCCTCTCGGGCGAGGGGCAGCCCCACGTAGCCAAGTCCCACGACCACAAGGTCCACGGGTGGCTCCTTTCGGAGAATCTCAGGGAAGGAAGAAGTCGGTTCCGGAGAACGCGCCGGGTTCGACGAAGAGGCAGCGAATGCCGCAGCCGTCCCGGCTTAAAGGAAGCGCCATGTGCGAGGAAAGAGGGGATCCGTCACCGGAGGTCAACCCAGGGTGAATATTTGAATAGGGAACAGCCTTGCCGAATCGGTGCATTCAGCACCCGATCGATCAGCCCGTGATGCACCCTGCCAACCGCTAGGCCGCTTGTCCAGTCAGCCAAATCGGGCAAATCTGATCATGGCGTTCGCAACCAATGGGCCGGATCGGCCTCCGCAGTGCAGTGCGGAAATTCCCGCATGACCGTTTTGGTGGGAGATGTAATGGGCGGCTGGACCCTCGCAACTGTGGACATTCTGCACTGAAATCCCTGGAGTAGCTACCGGAATTACCCATTCCTCAAAAGGTAGTTCATGCTCTGTTCGCTTGATCGAGTGACAAGGGTCACGAGCGTGCAGCGGTCATCAGGCCTGTTCAGCGGCGTGACGGCTGACTACGATCTAGCGATCATGAGTGTTGAAATTTGCACCCGCCAAGACTGGGAGACCCCCGGGTGGCGAGAACAAGCGGATTCCTGGATCGGGGCGGTCTGCGCGGAGCTGGGAATTGGAATCGTTCATTCCATTCGTCAGACTCACGTACGGGCCTGGTCGACCGTCATGCGGGTTGAAGTCGGTGAACGCGTTGTCTGGTTCAAGGCGAACAACGAAGCAGCGCGACACGAAGCCGCCCTTCTCCTGAAAATGGGCGAATGGACTCCAGGCGCCGTACCTGCGGTGATAGCGGCCGATACGGACCTGGGATGGTTCCTCACCGAAGACGCCGGACCGGATCTGGCCTCATTGCTGGCCGCGGATTCCGATGTCCGCCACTGGGAAGCGGCGTTGAGCGAATACGGCGCCCTGCAGCGGAGCCTGGAACCCCACGTTTCCGACATGCTGGCGCTCGGGGTTCCCGATTGCCGCCCCGCGGCCATGCCCGGCCTGCTCGACGACATGCTGGGTGACCCCGGGGTGTGCGGTGTCGACGAGCCCGCGGGGATGACGCAGGAGGTCCACACCCGGCTACTGGACTTCCGGCCGCGCTTCGCTGCCATGTGCGACGAACTCGATGCCTACGGCATCCTGCCCAGCCTCCAGCACGACGATCTGCACCGCTCCAACGTCTTCGTGGCCGACGGCCGGCATTGCTACCTCGACTGGGCCGACGCAAGCGCGGCACACCCCTTCGGCAGCCTGATCTATCCGCTGCTGCAGGCCGCAGAACTGCCCGGTGGTCGAGATCCGGTCCGTATCGACCGCCTTCGCGACGCCTACCTGGAGCCCTGGACCGATGCGCTCGACCGGTCCGCCCTGCGTACCGCGGCCGACCTCTCCGTCAAGGTCGCCAGTGTCGGCCGGGCCATGGTGTGGCGCCGCGCGGTGACCGCGGGCGACCGCGCAGCACTCAAGGAGTACTACGCCACCGGTGTCCCCCGCTGGCTGCAGAAGATCCTCCCTGCCTAGATCGTCTTCGCCGCCACCGTGCGCGGCATACCGATTGGTTCAAGCATGAGCACCGCCGGAAGTTCCAGCATCTCCGTCACCGACAGCAGAGTCCTCGTGACGGGCGGTTTCGGATTCATCGGGTCCTGGCTGGCGCATAAGCTGGTCGCCGACGGAAACTCCGTCACACTCCTCGACATCGCCTCACCGGCCGGGTCCTGCGCAGAGGCGCTCGGACTGACCACTCACCCCGACGTCCGGTGTGTCATCGGGGACCTCATGGATCCGGGCGCATTCAGCGGTCTGGGGACGGAGTTCACGCACATCGTCCACGCCGCCGGATTCCTCGGCATCCACAAGGTGGTGGAACAGCCCGTAGCCACTCTCGACGTGAACATCCTCGCCACACGGACCGTGCTGGAGTTCGCCCGGGCGCAACAGGACCTGAAGCGCGTGGTGTTGTTCAGCACCAGCGAGGTCTACGGGCAAGAGGCATCGGACGTGTCCGAGACGGATCCCGCTGTCGTGGGGACCGACTCCACCCGTTGGGGATACGCGGCGAGCAAGCTCGCCGTCGAGTTCTACGGCCGGGCCTACCACGAGCACCACCACGTGCCGGTCGTCACCGTACGCCCCTTCAATGTGTACGGCCCCCACCGAGCGGGGTCGAACGCCATGACCGCACTCGTCTCGCGGGCCCTGCGTGGTGAGGAACTGCACATCAGCGGCGACGGCTCCCAGAGCAGGGCCTGGTGCGAGATCACCGACTTCGTGGACGGCCTGATCCGCTGCCTCGCCATGCCCGAAGCCGTCGGCGAGATCTTCAACCTCGGCGACGACAAAACAGCCTTGTCTCTGCTGGAGCTCGCCGAGAAGATCGTGGACCTCACGAGCTCCGCCTCCTCGATCCGCGTCATCGGTGACGCAGTCCCCGATGTGCGGTCCCGCAGACCGGTCATCGACAAGGCCCGCACGATCCTCGGCTACGCTCCCAGCACGTCCGTCGACGAAGGCATCACAGCCGTGGTCCGGGCGATGCGCGAAACGGCCGACGGCGTGCTGGCCCAGTCCGCCCGATGAGTGACACCTCCCCCGCCGAGGCCGGCTCCCAGCACCGGAGCGCAGGGCGGGCACAGACGCGTGCGCTGCTGTCGCACGGCCCGGTAAGGCTGCTCTTCGGGGCCAGGAGCGTCTCGCTGCTCGGAGACTTCCTCGTGCCCGTCGCACTCGCCACGGCCCTGTTGCAGAATGGCGGCGGGCCGACGGATCTGGGGCTCGTCCTCGCTGCCAGATCGGTGCCCGGCGTTGTGTTCCTCCTGCTGGGAGGAGCTGTCGGAGACCGCCTCTCCAGACGTCATGTGATGGTGGTAGCAGAATCGGTCGCGTGCCTCTCGCAGCTCGCGCTCGGGGTCGTGATTCTCACCGGCCGACTTTCTGTTCCCCTCGTCGCCGCGCTCGTCGCGGTGCGTGCGACGACCTCCGCCTTCTTCAATCCGGCGGCCACGGGAGCGATCGCCGACGTGACCCCGTCGGGGTTGCTCCAACGTGCCTACGGGCTGTTCGGCACGGCCGCGACGGCCGCCGAGCTCCTCGGCCCGGCGGTGGCGGGCGGGCTGCTGATCTGGCTCAGCCCGGGGTGTGTGATCATCGCGGACGGGATGACCTTCGCGGTCAGTGCCGCCCTGGTGTGGCGGCTGCCGCTCAGTCGGCCGCGGCCCTCGGCGGAGCGGCCCCCACTGCGCCGCGAACTCCTGGGTGGGTTTGTCCACCTCAGGCGTGAACGCTGGCTGGGCGTGCTGATCCTCAGTGCCTGTGCCTTCCAGTTCTTCTTCATCACCAGTCTGGACGTGCTTGGCCCCAGCGTGATCGCCGACATCATGGGGACCGCGGCGGGGTGGTCGGTCCTGATGGTGGCCTTCGGTATCGGCGCGACGGCGGGCAGCTTGCTGGGCATGCAATGGCGTGTCCGACAGCCTTTGGTCGCCGCGTGCACCGCCATGGTGTGCCTGTCCGGTCCTGCCCTCGTTGCCCTCGCCCTGGAAGCCCCGCTGTGGATGCTGGCCGTCTCCCAGATGGGGGCGGGCCTCGCGATGGGGCTGTTCAACGTGCTGGAGCAGTACACGATCGCCGAGCGGGTCCCCACCGAGCTGATGGCCCGCGTCGATTCGGTCAACCGGCTCGGATCGAGCGTGCTGCGCCCCGCCGGGATGGCCATGGTCGGCCCTGTCGCCGGGCTGCTGGGAACGGGACACACCCTGCTCCTGGCGGCAGCCGCCGCGACCATCGCCATGGCCGTCCCGCTGGCCGTGAGCGACGTCCGGGCACTGCGCCGGCGCTGAGCCGGCCACCAACACATCTGATGAAAGGAGGGGACATGACGATCCCCTATGCGCGCCCGTACTGGACCGAAGAGGAAGTGGACGCCGTCGCGGAGACGGTCCGTTCCGGCTGGTGGACCTCCGGCAAGCGGGTCCAGCAGTTCGAGGACGGACTGCGAGCCGCCACGGGTGCCGAGGAGATCGTGACTGTCTCCAGCGGCACCACCGCCCTGGAATCCCTGCTCACCCTCGTGAAGCGGCCCGGGGCGCGGAGCCTGTTCGTCACCTCCTCCCTCAACTTCGCCGGCGGGCCGGCTGCTGCCCGGCACGCCGGCTACGACATCGCGTTCACCGACATCGACCCGCGCAGCCTGAACATGTCCGCGTCGTCGCTGCGGGCTCTGCTCGCGCGGACGTCCGATTCCTATGACCAGATCCTGGTCATGCCCGTGCATTTCGCGGGAGTTCCCGCAGACATGGACACCCTGGCTGCGGTCTGCGCCGTGTACGGCGCCGAGCTGGCGGAGGACGCCTGCCATGCCCTGGGCGGCCGCTACAACGAGGCAGGCCCCCTGATCGGCAGCCACCCCGCCTCGCTGGGCGCGGTCTTCAGCTTTCACCCCAACAAGCCGGTCGCAGCGGCCGAAGGCGGTGCCGTCTCGGTACGGGACCCGGAACTCGCCGCCCGCCTCCGCCTGTACCGCAACCACAACATGGACCGCAGCGCCGCGGCGTGGGAGCGGTCCGGAGCCGTCGGTGACACCCCGGATCCGTGGTTCTACGCAGTGGAGGAACCCGGCCGGAACCTGCGGCTCTCCGAGCTGCACGCAGCCATCGGGCAGGTCCAGCTGGCCCGGCTGCCGGAGAGCCTGGAGCGCCGCCGCACGCTCGCCCGCCGCTATCGGGAGGCGTTCGCGGCCAGTGACGGGCTCGCCTACCTGCCCGCAGCCGACCGCAGGCTCTCGGGATGGCACTTGTTCCCCGTCTCCTTCGACCTGAAGGCGGTGGGCCTCGATCGCAGGGCGGTCTTCGGATACTTCGCGGAGCGCGGCATCACGCTGCAAGTGCACTACATTCCGCTGCACCTCCAGCCCGCCTTCCGTACGCACGTGTCCGCCCCGGCCGGGTTCCCCCACCTCGACACGATTGCTCCGGGCATGGTGAGCCTGCCGCTGTTCCACGGGCTCGCCGATGACGAGCACCAGCACGTCGTGGACACCGTGCTGGGCCTCCTGGCCACGTCGGCGGGACGGCAGTCGTGAAGACCCTGGCCATTCCGTTCCTGGCCTGTGAACCGGAGCAGTACGACCCTGCGTGGGCCGACGAGGGATTCGGTACGGAGGCCTCCCTCTTCGACCGGGCCGATCTGCTGGACCCCGACTCATGGGCGACGGTGCGGCGCACGGTCCGCTCGGTGGCCGGTGCACGGCGGCACCCCTCGTTCACGTTCCACTTCCCCGTCAACGACTGCGACTACGTGGCCGATCCGGTCGTCCGCGACCGGCTGTGGGAAGCCGTCGACATGGTCGCGGACAACGAACTCGACGGCCTGGTCCTCCACTCCAACCGGGTCCGCACCACCGAGCAATGGCGGGAGCTGGACCTGCGGGCCGAGCGCGATCGCTTCGCGGAATTCGTCCAGGAGCTCGGCCGGCGGGTGGCGGGGGAGCGCTTCTGGATCGGCCTGGAGAACATGCCGCTGATGGGCAACGACGCCACCGACTTCGATCCCCTGCTGGTCTTTCCTCAAGACGTCGCTGGCCTGTGCAGCGACAACATCGGGCTCACCTGGGACTTCTGCCACTACAGCTACTCGGTTCACATCGCGGGCCTGCTGGCACAGGGGCTCGTGCCCGACAGCTCGGACTACGTCCCCGTCCCCGACGGCGTCGGCCATCTCGACTTCACGACGATCGACGATCTGATCGTGCACCACCACTTCAGCGCCTTCCTGGGACAGGCAGTGCGTGGTGGTGAGCAGTGCATCGAAGGAGTCGCCCCCTGGGAGAGCACCCTTCCCGAGCGCGTGTACGCCGACGCCTTCGCGGCGATCGCGCGGTCCGCCCGTGCCCGGACGGTCACTCTTGAGATCCGCGAGGAGGACTACCGCCGGCGCACGAAGGTGTTCGAAGTGGCCCGGTGGTGTCGTGACATCCTGGAACGCGAAGGAGCCCGAGCGTGAGGGCGGAGACCGGGGCCGTGACCGACGCCCTGCGCTCGGACTCCGAGGAACTCGTCGCCCTGCTCCAAGAGCTGGTGCGATGCCATCCGGTGTACGGGACTCCCGGCCAGCAGGCCGTCATGGACGTCGCGGAGCGACACCTGCGGGAGACGGGCCTGGCAGTCCGCCGGTTCGAAGTCGATCACGAGGCGCTTCGCCGTTCTGAGCACTACGTCGACGTGACCGCGTTCGGGGGCGAGTTCACCACGTACGGAGACGTGCCACGGGATGCGGTGAGCGCGTGGGCGGACTTTCCGGCGGACGGCCCCCACGTGGTTCTCAACGGCCACGTGGACGTGGAATTCGTCACCTCCCCGTACAGCTGGGACCGTCCGGGCCTTTGGTCCTCCGGCCTGGCGGCGGACGGCCGGGTGTACGGTCGGGGCACCTGCGACATGCTCGGTGGCGTGGCCTGCTATCTGTACGTGCTGCGCAAGATGGCCCCGCTCTTCGACCGGGCCCGCGGCGCCGTCACCGTGCAGATCGTCCTGGACGAGGAGATCGGCGGCAACGGCACGCTGGCACAGCTGCTGGAGCCGCGCGGCAAGCCCGTCGATGTCGCCCTGATCGCGGAACCCTCCGATCTGACCGTGTGCGAGCAGACACGCGGCTTCCACCAATTCGCCATCCACTACACCGGCGAGCCGGTGCACATGGTGTTCGCCCAGCCCTTCGACAACGCGAACCGAGCGCTTCCGGCGCTGATCGGCGCCCTGGAAGAGCTGGACGCATGGGTCGCCGATCAGGCCGGCTCCCGTACGGCGCGGCGCTACGTGATGTACGGGGATGTGCGAGGCGGCAGTGACGCCGCCGTACCGGCCGAGTCCGTGGAACTGCGCGTCACCTTGGCGTTGCCGCCGCAGGTCGGGGTGGATGAGGTCATGCGGCGTCTGGCCGACGATCTCGCAAGGCTGTCGCAGAGCTGGCCCCGCAGCCCTCGGATCCGCGACTACGGACTGCGCTTCCCCGGGAGCGAGCTCAGCGACGAACCGCTGGTCGAGGAGTTGCTGGCCGCCGGCCGGCGGCACGGCATGCTCCTGCTGCGGGATGAGTTCCCGAGCGCATGCGATGCCCGGCTCTTCGAGGCGTTCGGCATTCCCAGCGTCGTCTTCGGGCCGGGCAGCCTGCGGCGGGCACACAGCAGCGACGAGTGGGTGGACGTGTCGGAACTCGTCGACTACTGCGTGGTCCTCGCCGAGGCCCTCATGAAGACCTGGGGAGTCACATCGTGATTCCTGCTGTCTACGAGGAGGACGGCGGGGACACCCGCTACAACCCCCTTCCGGCCCGTGTCAGGGTCCCCTTGTGCCCTGCCCCCCGGCCTACGATCGGCTTCCTGCGGCGGCTTGCGGCCCTGGGCGGCGATCCCACGCGGACCGACCGGGCCGTCAGGATCGCACTCGGCCGTCGGCTGGGTGTGGATCCCGCGCGCGTCCTCCTGACCGAATCCGGCAGTCACGCTCTTGTGACGGCCTTGCGGATGCTGCGGAGGAACCCGCAGGACGAAGTGGTCGTGCCCGCCTTCTCCTGCCCGAGCCTGGTGGCGGCAGTCCTCGCCGCCGGCATGGTTCCGGTCCTGTGCGACCTGGACGAGGACTGGGCCATGGGCCCCGAGCAGGTCTCGCCCGTCCTGTCCGCGAGCACCCGCGTCGTCATCGCCGCCCACATATTCGGCACCCCAGCCGATCTGCCGGGGCTGCAGGAGCTGTGCGACGCCCGCGGCATCGACCTCGTCGACGACGCTGCCCAGGCCCTGGGCGGAGTCGTGGCCGGTCGGCCCATGGGGTCGTGGGGGCGCTGCGGTGTGCTGAGCTTCGGCCGGCACAAGCCGCTGTTCGCCGGCGGCGGGGGCGCTCTGGTCCTCGACGAGCGCGCCGCGGAGGTCCTGGCCGAACCCCTGCCGCAGCGCGCGCGACGTGGTGCGGGCTGGGATTCCCTTCTGCACGCTGCGAGGATGGACGCCCTGCGCCGGTTGGACACCCGGCTGCCGGTTCGGCTGCGATTGCAGCCCGCGCCGGTGGAGGATGCCCGCGTCCCGTTGGAGCACTACCAGCTCGCCGACGCGGGTGCCGCGGGCATGCCGGCCGTACACGGCGCCCTGCTCCTGGACCAGCTGTCCCGTCTGGACCAGGACCGCAGCCGGGTCCGGGCTGCTGCTGCCCGCTACACGTCAGCGCTGAGCCCGGCGCTGCTGCCTCCGCCCGACGCGGTACTCGCAGGTGAGCTCAACTTCGTCCCGCTGGTCTGTGCGCCTGCCGACCGCCGGAGCATCGCCGCGCACTTCGCCTCCCTGGGGGTGGAGACGACCTGGCTGTACTACCCGATGCACCGGGTGCGGCAGTACCGGGGCCGTGTTCGGGTGGGGCGGCTCCAGGTCAGCGACGCGTTGTGGAAGAGCGTGCTGTGCGTACCTGGGCGAGGGCGGCACACCGACGAACAGATCCGCCAGGTCGCTCACGCGATCAGAACAGCCCACCCGGTCCCCGGCCGGACCGCAATGGGCGGACAGACAACGGAAGGACCCCATGCCCGCCACCGTCAGCAGTGACCGCGTTTCGGACGTCACGGACCAGCAACCCTTGTTCGGGCACGACCGGCCGGAGATGTGGCCCTACCACACCCGTTACTGGGGCCAGGTGGTGTCCGGACTGTTCGGGGGTACCTTCCGGACGCTTCGGATCGAGCTGCCGGATCCGGTGCTGCTCCCCGTCATCGTCGGCGGATCGTTGGCCGAGGGAGGATTCTGCTCCGGCCACATCGGTTACGGGGGGGCCGTCCCGGAAGCGGCGGGCACCACACTCGACGCTTCCGACCATGTGCGCGCGGTCGTCGCCGCCCAGGAGTTCCTGGACCTGCCGTGCCGACGGCTGGTCACACCGCCGCTCGGCGAGGCCGCCCTTCCGCAGGGACCCGACCAGGGTGAGAGGCGCCGGACGTACCTGGTGGATCTGGCAGGTTCCGAGCAGGAGCAGCTGTCCTCCTACGCGCGCTCGCTCCCGGGCTCGGTCCGCAAGGCGCTTCGGTCCGGTGTCGAAGTCAGGCTGGTCACCACGGCGGACGCGGGCCAGGCCCTGGCCCTCGTACACCTCACACAGGCGGAGGTGGGTGCGACGTACCGGATGCCGCGCGGTCTGCTCGACGCGCTCGTCGACGGCGGGCCGGACTTCGGCACGGTTCTCGGCTGCTGGTACGAAGGCCGGCTGATCTCGGTCGGCGTGTTCCTGCGCACCGGAGGGAACGTCGGCTACCTGGCAACCGGCTGGGACCGGACCCACGCCAAACTGCGCGCCAACTATCTGATGGTGCATCACGCTCTGCGGTACTTCGCCGACCGGGGGGACCGGGTGGTCGACCTCGGCTACTCCCACCAGCCCGGCATCGTCGAGTTCAAGCGCCAGTGGGGCAGCAGACCGGCTGACTCCCTCGACCTCTCCGCCGCCGTCCAGGCGTGATACGACAACACGGAACCAGAAGGAATCATGGGTAACAGGCTTCACGAGATCTCTGCGGTATCGGACGAGGACGTCGCGTCCGTTGCGGAGCGATACGGGCTGGGTGGGGTGGCCTCGTGGTCGTTGTGCGGTCAGGGGCTGATCAACACCAACCTCCGCGTCGTCAGTGTGACCGGCTTCGAGTGGCTGCTGCGGATCTACGCACCGGACCGGCTGGAATCCGAGGTCCGCTTCGAGCTCTCCGTGCTCGAACAGCTGGAACGGGCGGACTTCCCGGCACCCCGGCCGCTGCGCGACCTCGAGGGTGAGCCGTTGGGGCGCCTGGGCGGCCGCTGTTTCTCGGTACTGACGTTCCTTCCCGGCGCCACCGTCGGCCAGGAGGGCCTGACCACTTCCCTAGCCCGTCAGGTGGGCTCCCTTTACGGCGCTTTCCGCGCGGCCGTGGCCGACTTCACCCCGGACGGAGCCCGCGAGAGCGGCGACCACGAGGCGGTCCTCCCGCTGCTGCGGACAACCCTCGCCGCTGTGGCCGAGGCGGAGCCGGGCGTGGCAGACCACGTGCGCACGGCCTGGGAATCGGTCGAGGCGGCCTTCCGTCCG
This sequence comes from Streptomyces roseofulvus, assembly GCF_039534915.1. Lineage (NCBI taxonomy): Bacteria > Bacillati > Actinomycetota > Actinomycetes > Kitasatosporales > Streptomycetaceae > Streptomyces > Streptomyces roseofulvus. The sequence continues at coordinate 7,054,617 of NZ_BAAAWE010000001.1, forward strand.
GACCGGGACAGGGCCACGGGTGTGGTCCACGGCGACCTCTTCTACGAGAACATCCTCGTGCGGGGCGGCGAGCTGGTCGCGTTCATCGACTTCGACGACGCCTACTGCGGGCTGATCCTGCTGGACCTGGCCCTGGTCGTGATGGAGTTCGCGACTCCGCCGGACGAGATTCTCGACGGGACGTTGGCTGCAGCCGTGCTGGACGGCTACGCGCAAGCCGTCGGCGAACTCGAGTACACAGGCGCCGAGCTGTACGACGCCCTGCTGTTCCTGTGCTGCAAGTTCTTCTGCTACACGTTGGAACTCACCCTGGGGGAGGGGGAGCCGGCCACGGCCAATCCGTACTACCGCCGGCTGGTCGACCTCACCGCCCCTGGCCGCCGTGCCGCGCTGCAAGAAGTCCTCTCCGCCCGCGCGATCCGCTGAACGCACGAGGAATCCAGCCCGGGCCCGCAGGTACACCCCACAGACACGACACGGACACCACCATGAACAACATCGCCGTATTCGCCGGCAGCGCACACCGTGAACTCGCACAGGAGATCTGCGACAACCTCGGGGTGCCCCTGCTGCCGTCCACGGTCAAGCGGTTCGCCAACGACTGCATCGAGGTACAGCTCCAGGCGAACTGCCGTGAGAAGGACGTCTTCATCATCCATCCGCTGGTGCCTCCGGTGCAGGAGAACCTCGTCGAGCTGCTGCTGATGCTCGACGCGGCCCGCGGGGCGTCGGCAGCCCGGGTGACCACCGTGCTGCCGCACTACGCGTACGCCCGCTCGGACAAGAAGGACGCGCCGAGGATCTCCATCGCAGCCCGGCTGGTAGCCGATCTCCTGTCCACCGCGGGGGCCGGCCGGGTCCTGGCCATGACCCTCCACTCTCCTCAGGTGCACGGGTTCTTCGGCATCCCGGTCGACCACCTGCACGCGCTGTTCGAGCTGGCCGGCCACTTCCGTGGGCTCGACCTGTCGAACACCGTCATCGTCTCCCCGGACCTGGGCAACGCGAAAGAGGCAGCCTCCTTCTCCCGTATGCTCGGCGTTCCCATGGCTGCCGCGACCAAGCAGCGGCTCGCGGCGGACCAGATCGCGATCACCTCGATCATCGGTGATGTGGAGGGCCGGGACGTGATCGTCCTCGACGACGAGATCGCCCGCGGCAGCACCGTTCTGGGACTGCTGGACGAGCTGCGGGCCCGCAACGTGCGTTCGGTCCGGGTGGCCTGCACCCACGGTCTCTTCACCGATGGGGCAGTGGAGAAGCTCACTGCCGCGCCCGACGTGGTGGAGCTGGTGTGCACGAACACCGTGCCCATCCCCGCCTCCAAGCGCACGGACAAGCTCACGGTCATCTCCGTGGCCCCCGCGCTGGCCGAGGCCATCCGGAGGATCCACAAGGGGGAATCCGTAAGCGCCCTCTTCGAGGTGAATCAGGTCGCCCTCGTCGATGCGGCCGATCCGCACGCCGACGCTCCGGGCGCCGGCGAGCCGCAGTGAGTGCTCAGCCCTCTTCCGAATCCCACCGGAGAACGGACTTCTCGATGTACCTCACCCAGCCTCCCCAGACCCTCCTCGCCCTGTTCCGCCTGAGCGTCGAGCGCTATGCGGACAAGCCGGCGGTCAGCGACGGCTCGCGGACCCTCGACTACCGGCAGCTGGACGCTGCCTCCAGCGCACTGGCGGCACGCCTGGTCTCGTACGGGATCGGCCGCGAAGACCGCGTCGGCCTGTACATGGACCGCTCGGTCGACGTGTTCGTCGCCCTGCTGGCGGTCCTGAAGGCCGGAGCCGCCTATGTCGCGGTCGACAGCCGTTACCCCGACGCCCGCCGAGACCTCATGCTGCGCGACAGCGGTGCGCGCCTGGTCATCGTCCAACCGGAGTGGGTGTCGCGGACAGCCGGTCTGGGCCTGCAGATCCTGCCGTTCGCCGTCCCCGAGCCGGACGCCGTCGAGGCCGCGGAGCCGGGCGTGGTGGTGGACCCGACCTCTGCCGCGAGCGTGCTGTTCACCTCGGGCTCATCGGGTACGCCCAAGGCCATCGTCCTGGAACACGGCAACATCGTGGCCTTTGCCTGCAACCCCGCGCTGCCGTCCCTCCGGGCCGGGGAACGGGTCGGGCAGATATCGAGCCTCTCGTTCGACCTGTTCCACTTCGAGACCTGGAACTCCTTCGCCTCGGGTTGCGAGGTCGTGGTCCTGCCGGCGGTGCCAGACTTGCTCGCGGCCGGCTTCGGCAGCGAGATGGAGCGTCTGCGCATCGACGCGATGCTGGTGCCGACCATGGTGGTGAACCACGTCGTGCGGGAGGACGCCCGCGCCTTCGACGCGTTGCGGCTGCTCCTGTTCGCCGGTGACGTGATCCTCCCCGCCGCCTGCGACGCCCTGTTGTCCGGGAGTTTCTCCGGCCATCTCTACAACCTCTACGGACCAGCCGAGGCGACAACCGCATGCACCGCGCACCTGGTGACGGCACGGGACGCCAAGAGCGACTCCGTGCCGATCGGCCGTGCGCTGCACGGTGTGGACGCGTACGTCCTGGACGCCGACGGCGTGCACGTCGCCGACGGCACGGCGGGCGAGCTGTACCTCGGCGGAGCACAGGTGGCACGCGGCTACCTCGGCCGGGACGACCTCACGTCGGAGCGCTTCGTCACGCACCCGGGGGTCGCAGGCGGCAAGAGGCTCTACCGCACCGGAGACCTGGTCCGCCGCGACGGGGACGGCGTCCTCCACTTCCTCGGCAGGGCGGACAACCAGGTGAAGGTACGCGGCTACCGGGTCGAGCCCGACGAGGTCGAGCGGGTGCTGCGCAGGCATCCGCAGGTGGACGACGCAGTGGTGCTCGCCGTGGGCGGTCCGGGGGACCGGCACCTGGTGGCCTTCGCCGCCAGGGGCGGCGCACCGGACCCGGCCGGTGACGGTGCACTGTCCGTGGCACTGCGGACCTTCGCCGAATCCGAGCTGCCCGAGTTCATGGTGCCGAGCGACTTCCGCATCCTGTCCGAGATACCGGCCAACCACCACGGCAAGAGGGATACGGCGGCGCTGCGCGCCCTCGTCGAGCACCGTACGGACTCCGGTCCGGCCGCAGCGGCCGCCAAGGCCGGACCGACGCCCGGCGCCACGGCGACGGAGACCGAGCGCTACCTGATCGCCCTGTGGGAGGAAATGCTCGACACATCCGGGGTCACCCCCGCGGACGACTTCTTCGGGCTCGGCGGCCACTCGCTGCTCGCCTTCCGCATGCAGAGCCGCATCGACAGGGAACTCTCCGTGACCTTGGAACGGGGAGCCGTACAGCGGCACACCGTGCTCAGCGACCTCGCCGCCCTCGTCGACGAGGCCCGTGACGAGGACATCCTGATATGACCGTCCTCAAGGCGACCCAGGTGGACGCGGCCGAGGCACTCATCCGCGCGTACTACACACGCGTGGACGACAACGACCCCGCCATGTTCGAGCTCTTCCACCCCGACATCCGCTACAAACGGCCCGGCTACCCCCTGATCGAGGGCATGGGAGCCTTCCGCGACTTCTACAGCGGCACCCGAATCATCAAAGAGGGCAGCCACCAGGTGCACTCCATGTTCCGAACCGGCAGCCGCATAGCGGTCGAGGGCTGGTTCACCGGCGTCCTGCGGGACGGTTCTCGCGTGCAGCTCCCCTTCAGCGACTTCTTCGACCTGGTCGAAGATGACGGGGCGATGCTCATCGTCTCCCGCCGCACCTACTTCGACGACACACGGGTTTGACGCGCCATGGACAGCATCAGCGATCCCTACACGTACGGCGAACGGATCGAACGCGTCGTCGCCCACCACGCGGCGCGGACCCCTCAGGCCGTCGCCATTCAGCAGGATGGGCAGACGGTCACGTACGCGCAGCTGTGTGCCCGGGCCGGAGCCATCGCCTCCGGCCTTCGGGCAGCGGGCGTGGGCGAGGGCGACACCATCCCCGTTCGACTGGGGCGTTCCCCCGACCTGGTGGCGGCCCTGCTCGGCGTTCTGGAGACGGGGGCCGCGTACATCGCCATGGATCCGGGTTGGCCAGCGGCCCGGTCTGCACTCGTCATCTCACAGGCGCAGGCACCTGTCGTGGTGGACGCAGAAACCCTTCCGGCGCTGTGCGCCGGGGCACCCACCGAGCCGCCCACGGGGGCGCAGCTCACTGACGGCAGCCGTGCCGCCAGCGTGTTCTACACGTCCGGCTCCACCGGTTCTCCCAAGGGGGTTCTGTCTCCGCACCGAGGCACCGTGCGCACCCTCGTCGGCCACCCGTCCATACCGCTCGACGCGAGCACCGTCTTCCTGCAGGCTGCCCCGCTGCCCTGGGACGGCCTCTCCCTTGAGCTGTGGGCTCCCTTGCTCAACGGCGGTCGCTGCGTACTGCTCGGCCGCGATCACATGGCGCTCGACACCGCTGTGCTACGGACCGTGGTGGACCAAGGCGTCAACAGCCTCTGGCTGACCAGCTCCCTCTTCAACGTCCTCTCCGAGGAGGACCTCGATGCGTTCTCCCGACTGCGGCTACTCCTCGTCGGGGGAGAGCGGGTGTCTCCCGCACACGTCCGCCAGGTGGTGCGGGCCTTCCCCGGTCTGCGCATCGTGAATGGATACGGCCCGGCCGAGAGCACCATTTTCACGACGACGCACGTCATCCGGCCCTGTGATGTCGACGAGGACGCGACCGAGATCCCCATCGGAGTGCCCGTCCCCCGGACCGGTGTGCGCCTGATCGACGAGGCGGGTGCCGTGGTGGCTCCCGGCGAGACCGGTGAGATCGCCGTCTCCGGCGACGGCTTGGCCCTGTGCTACCTCGACGATCCTGAAGCGACGGACCGTGCCTTCACGGTCGTTGACGGGGTGCGGCACTACCGCACCGGGGATCTCGGGGTCCTCGACGCAGAAGGAAACCTGCGCTACCGAGGACGTGCCGATCGAGAATTCAAGCTCAACGGAGTGCGGATCGCGCCCGGTGAGATCGAGTCGGTGCTGGAACGGCATCCGCGGATCACCACGTGCTGCGTCGTCCGGCTCGAACCACGCCCCGGCCGGCCTGAGATCGGCTGCGTGTTCACCACCAAGGACGGGGAGCCGGTACCGGTCCAGGAGATCCGGGAACACGCCGACCCGCACCTACTGCCCGCGATGTTGCCCACGAGGTCCCTCCATGTGGCGCGCCTGCCGCTGGGGCCCACCGGCAAGGCCGATCAGGCCGCCGCACGCGATCTTCTCGTCGCATCCCTGGATGCCGCCGCGGCGGCATCGCCCGCCGGCGAACCGACCTCAGAAGACGAGCACGCCCCGCTGTGGTCCCGGGTGCGGGAACTGTTCGAAGTGAGTCGGCCGGGCATGGACGAGGATCTCTTCGCGGCAGGGCTGACCTCGCTCGACGCCGTCAGGCTCGCCTCCCGCCTGTCCCAGTACACCGGGCGGCGGATCACGGTCGCCGACGTCTACCGCGAGCGCACTCTGCGTCGGCTGGCGGACGGCGGGGAAGGTGGTGGGAGGGGCGGAACCGGCATGGCCGAGTCAGCCATCCCGCGAAGGCCGGACGAAGCCACCGCACCCTTGTCGAAGGCCCAGCAGCGCTTCTGGCTGGCCGAGCAGTTCAGCCCTGGGCACTCCGACCATACGATCGTGCTCGGATACACGCTGCACGGTCCGCTCGATGCGGCTCGGCTGGGCCGGGCGATGCTGCGTCTCGTCGAGTGGCACCCGATCCTGCGCACCGTTTATCCCTTCGAAGGTGATGACGCGGTGCAGCGGGTCCTGCCGATGGAGGACGTTTCCTTCGCCCTCGAAACCGTGTCCTGCCCGACCGGTACAAAAGATCCGCGAGAACTCGCCGAACTCGTCACCGGCGACTGGTGGGACCTTCCCTATCGGCTCGAATCGGAGGCGTCCTTGCGGGCCCGGCTGTGCAAGGTCGATGACGGACTGCACGTGCTGTGCCTGCGTGTCCACCACCTCGCCTTCGACGGATGGTCCGAATCCGTACTGCTGCGGGATCTCGAAGCGGCATACGCGGACTCGGACCGTGGGAATCCCCAACTGGGCGTCGCCTACGCCGACTACAGCCGGTGGGAGCAGACACGGCTGCCGTCCTGGCGGGACCACGACATGCCCTACTGGAGCCGGCTCCTCCAGGACCCGCCCGAACCCTGCCTGCCGGAGCCGCGCAGGACGGACGAGGCGGCCCGCGCGGAGACGGTGCTGCACGTCGACACCGCGACGACGCGGGCCCTCACCCGGGCTGCCGGCCAACGTGGCGGTCTGCCCGTCAGCGGCCTCCTGGCCGCCGTGGCGCGGGCGATGTCCCAGGTATTCGGAGTGCGCGAGGTGTGCCTCGGTACGGTGACCTCCGGTCGTATCAGCCCGGAGGTGGAGCGAATCGTCGGCTACTTCGTGAACGCCTTGCCCATCCCCCTGAAGGGCATCCCCGACCTCTCCGACGGTGACCTGCTCGACCTTGCAGCCCGCATGGCCTCGCAGGCCACGGAGCACGGCCGCACCCCGTTCGACGAACTGGTCCGGCTCCTGCGGCCCGCGCGAGGGCGCCATCCGTGGTTCCAGGCCTGGGTCATCCTGCAACAGGAACCCGCCCGGGCCCGCCTGGGAGAACTGGTCGAGTGCCGACCGGTCCGAATCCGCCCGCCCCGGTCCGGGTTCGAACTGCTCTTGGAAGCGCTACCGCAACCCGACGGGAGCTGGGAACTGGTACTCGGCCGGCGCGAGGACGGCATGGACAGGGTGACCGCCTCCACCTTGATGGCCTCGATCGAGACCGCCCTGCGCGCGCTTGCCACGAGGGAGACGAAGATGTCGCCACCCCGCCTGTGAGTGCGCCGGGGCGGCAACCCCGACGTCAGCAATAGCCTCCCAGAGGTCAGCGGGGCGCGGCCGGGACTCCTGAGCGGCCTGACGATGCGTCGGGAAAGTCAGCTGCTGGTCAGCATGAGTCCTCACAGACCAAGCCACCATCTGGCATCTGGGAACTGTCACGTGGAGCCCGACGTCGTTGAGGCCGAGCCCGGCCGTCCTCGTCGGCGACACGGTTGCAGTCATCCACCGGACGACGAGGCTGCAGAGTAGGGCGACGGCAGCTTCGTCTCCTTCGTTCAGGCGAAGCGATCGCCATTTCGGCAGCAGTCCGATCTCAGGGTTCCTACCGTCGGCAGGTAGTGTCTCGCTGGGTGAGAGGACTCGAACGTGACCGACTCTGCCGTAGGTGTGCGCCCACCTGCTGTAGCGCGTCGGCTTCCCGGCCGGGCGAAGCGGCGCACGGCCGTCCTGCGTGAGTACGAGGAATTCAATTCCGAGCGCCGCAGGGGGATTCCTCCGGTGCTGTGGCCGTTCTTCGCGCCGGACCCGGCCCGGTACTTCCGATGGCGGGTTGAGCTGGATTGCGCTTGCATCAAGGAGCTACTGACAGCGGGTGACTGCATCCCGCCGAGCGAGAGGCAGGGGCGTGGCCTCTGGGACGGTGAAGCATTGCCGCCGGGGCAGGTGTACTGTCAGCACGGTGATTTCGGTGATGCCCCTACCACGACATCGTTGAGTGGGGAGACCGGCAAGGGGTGAGCTTTCCTGCGGACCCGGTGGCACCCCGAATGGGACGATGCCGACGTGTGGGCCGTGATTCGCCACGATGAAGTACACACGTCGGCCTTCTGGAAGGTGACACTGGCCTGCGGACACGTCGAAGAGGTCGTAGCGCCAGCCCTCGACTGGAAACCCGATGATGGGCCGCGCTTGGTCGAGGCCGCGAGGGTGAAACAGATGATCGATGAATTCGAGCAGGTCTGGGATTCAGACCCCATGCTTCAATCCGAACACCGGCCACTTCCACCTGAAGGTCTTCGATCTCGTGGTCGTCTTCGCCCACCGCGCCACGCACTCTGCTCGCGCCACGCCGTCCGGGAATCCTGCGAGGAGGCTATTGCTCAGAAACCCAAGGGTTCTCTTCGAAGGTGTAGTAGACGTGGGGACCGTGGAAGTAGCCGCAGACAGCTTGTGACTCAAGCCGACGGCGGACAGACGAACCTCCGGGATTCGAAATGGGCGTGGGTTCTTGGTTTGGGATGGCCCAGCCAGTTCCTGCCGAGGTGAGTCCGGGCTGCGACTCAGCCGGCGGTGTCGTAGATCTTGCGGGTCGCGGTGCGGGGGCGCCGCGGAGTGGCCGCGATCGGGTGTCCCTTGAACAGCACCCGGAACCACTCGTCTTCCAGGAGCACGGTGACGTTCTCTCCGCAGTACTGCATGCCCACATCGATGATCTGCCGATCCACCCTGATCTGACCGTTGTTGTGGACCTTCCTGGTCACGTGGAGCTCGTCAGCGAGATCCACAGGCGAATCCACGGGGCCGGTGCGCGCTGTGACGGCGGGCGGTTCGACATCCGGAAGCGGCGGGGTAACGATGGGAGGGTGAAGGTGTTCGAGGACACGATGGCGCAGCTTTGACATGGCTTTGGATTCGATCTGGCGCACTCGTTCCCTCGTGACTTCAAGGGCTTGGCCGATGGCATCCAGGGTCAGCTCGGGCCCTTCGTCGAGCCCGTGCCGCAAGGCGATCACCCGGAGCTCTCGCGCACTGAGGCAGTGGAGAAGGCGGTGGATTTCCTCCGGGGACAGGTCCTTGTAGTAGGCGTCGGGTTCACGCCAGTGCGGCCCGTGGAGGCTCCGGTCGGCCTCCTCGTGCAGCGCGTCGTCACCGATCGCCTCGGCCAGGTCTTCCAGCGGGACCGTTCGGCGTATACGAGATAGCAAAGTTCGCGCTTCTTCGATGGAGACACCCGCGCGGGCGGCCACCGCCGGAAGGTCGTCCTCCGGGGAGGTGTGCCCCAATGTCCGTGTTGCCCTGTCCAGTGCGGCCACCGCATCGTGGGCGTGCGCCGGCAGACGGACGGTTCGGTGCTGGTCACCAGCACCACACACTGCAACGGTGGTCGTTCCCCAAGGCCCGCCGAGCACTTCGACGTCGCCCAGCACGAACTCCTGGCGTTCACCACCTTTCTCCACGAGATCTGGCGGCACATCTGGTCCAACACCCCGCAAGAACGGCCGAACAAGGAGATCAGGCGCCGCACCGCCGTCGTCGGGATCTTCCCCGACCGCACCGCCGTCATCCGGCTCGTCGGCGAGTCGTGGCCGAGCAGAACGACGAATGGACCGAAGCCCGCTGCTACATGGGCCGCGAACTCCTCGCCAAGTCCCGACTCCACCCGATCGAGTCAGAAACCGGCGAACCTATCATTCCGACCGAACTCACCGCATAGCCTCAAAGACGAGATCGCCGAGTGGCCGTCGCTATACCACTCCAGCGGACGTGACCAGTACCGTCTGCGCGAGTGAAGGACTGGCGGAACTGCCACATAGCAGTACGGCAACTGGCCCAGGATGAAGAGGGTGCGGCCTGGTTTGCGGTGACCGGTTGCTTGATCACGGTGGGCAAGGCTGAGGTGCTCTCTGGGGAAGCGAGTCGGCCTGAGCCCTCCCAATTTGCGTGACGCGCCGTCAGGAAAGTCAGCATATGGTCAGCATCGGTCCCCCATATTCCGAAGCGGCTGTCTGATACGACGCCTGGGCGGCAGCGTCACAACAGCCTGGTGCCCGCGGAAGTGCAGGCCAGGGGCCTTCTCGCCGGAGGCAAGTCGATTTTCCTTGGGATCTCCGATCGGACGCCTCCCGGTGTAGAGTGCAGAACGCCCTTGACCTGCAGAAAGCGGGCAGGGAGCCGTCTTCTGGGAGCTCAAAATGCTGCGCACCATGTTCAAGTCCAAGATCCACCGGGCCACCGTCACCCAGGCGGACCTCCACTACGTCGGGTCCGTGACCGTCGACGCCGATCTGCTCGACGCCGCGGATCTGCTGCCCGGTGAGCTGGTGCACATCGTGGACATCACCAACGGTGCCCGGCTGGAGACGTACATCATCGAGGGGGAGCGGGGGTCCGGGGTCGTCGGGATCAACGGGGCCGCCGCGCACCTGGTGCACCCCGGGGACCTCGTGATCCTCATCAGTTACGCGCAGATGGACGACGCCGAGGCCCGGGCGTACGTGCCCCGTGTCGTGCACGTCGACGCCGCGAACCGCATCGTGGAACTGGGTGCCGACGCCTCGGCGCCCGTGCCCGGCAGCGACACCGTGCGTCCGCCGCACGCGGTGCCGGCACAGGTCTGAGCCCAGGGAGCGCTCCGCATGGCAGAGCAGCAGGCGGTCGAGCCGGTCATCCGTGACGTGCGGGAGAAGGGGCGGCTGGAGGCGTACGTCGACGACGTGTTCGCCGGCGTGATCGTCTACTTCGCCCTCGACGAGGAGCCGCACGCCCTCGTCGCCGTCCACACGGTCGTCGACGCGGACCACGAGGGCAGGGGGATCGCGGGAGCGCTCGTGCGCGAGTTCTACGCGATCGCCGCCCGCGAGGGCGTGCCCGTGGTGCCGCTCTGCCCGTACGCCGCCAAGTGGGCCGAGCGGCACCCCGACGAGGCCCCCCCGGCCTCCGCCGAGGTGGTGCGCGCGGCCAAGCGGCAGCTGGGCGCCACCCCCGGTCTGTGGTGAGCCCGCGCCCGCGCGCGTGACCCGTACGGAGGCGCGCGCGGGCCGGGACGGCGCCGCCGGTGCCACCCTGGAGGCGAGGGGGTGAGTCCGGGGGGACCGTCGACCGGGAGGTCCGTCATGACCCATCCGTATCCCGACCCGCTGCCGCCCTCGCCGATCCCGCCGCCGGAGCCGACGCCCCCGCCGGTGCCGCCGCCCAACCCGGTGCCCACGCCGCCCGACCCGGCGCCGCCCGCGCCGCCGCAGCCGGGCGGGCCCGTACCGCCTCCGGAGCCCCAGCCGCAGCCCGGCCCCGCCGGGCTCGGCAGGCCCGGCGCGTCGCCGCCCGGCGCGTCAACGGCGCTGTGACGCACGGGACTCCACGGACCTGGCGGACTTCCGCGACCGGCTTGTCACACAGCGTGCGACCCCCGTAACTTGGACCGCTGTCGCTGTGTTCTAGGGGGGCCCATGGCCGTACGCGGACGTCACCGCCGCCACCAGCCGAGCCGGATCAACCGCGCCTCGTTCACCGCCACCGTCGGAGGGGCCGGCATCGCGCTGCCGCTCATCGGTGCCGGCGCCGCCGAGGCGGCCTCGCTCGACGTGTGGGAGAAGGTCGCCTCCTGCGAGTCCTCCTCCAACTGGCGCATCAACACCGGCAACGGCTACTTCGGCGGGCTCCAGTTCAGCCAGTCGACCTGGGAGGCGTACGGCGGCCGCGAGTTCGCGCCCCGTGCCGACCTGGCCTCCAAGGACCAGCAGATCGCCGTCGCCGAGCGGGTCCTGAAGGGCCAGGGCCCCGGCGCCTGGCCCGCCTGCGGCAGCCGCGCCGGACTGGCCCGCGGCGGGCCCGCACCGGACACCGCCCCCGGCGGTGACGGCCGCGGGAACGACGTACGGACCGCGTCGCTGCCCGCGCAGCGCGCCTTACCGCAGGCCGCGCCCGAGAAGCCCGGTCCGACGACGGTGCCCACCGTCCGCGAGATGTACATCGTCACCCCCGGCGACTCGCTCTCCGAGATCGCCCGCGACGAACGGGTCCGCGGCGGCTGGCAGCGCCTGTACGAGATCAACCGCAAGGTCGTCGGCGACGACCCGGACCTCATCCACCCCGGCCAGCGCCTCACCCTGAGGATCGCCGCCCCCGCCCGCCCGCCGGCCGCGCCGAGCGCCCGCCCGACGGCACCCCGGCTGCCCACCGCCAAGCCCGTCACACCGCCGAAGCTCGCACCCCCCGCCACGCCCGCGCCGAAGCCGCCGGCCACGTCCGCGCCCGCCGCCAAGCCCCCGGCCGTCAAGCCAGCCGCCGACCGGCAGACCGCGAAGCCGCCGGCGAAGAAGGCCCCGGCACCGGCGGCCAAGCCGGCCGCGAAGCCCGCCGCCAGGCCGCAGACCCCGCCCCGGCCCCGGCCCGAGAGCAAGCCCCAGCCGAAGCCCGAGAACAAGCCGAAGCCCCAGCCCCGCCCCAAGCCGAAGCCGAAGCCGCAGAGCGAGCCCCGCGAGGACCGCTACTCCGCGCCGGTCTCCGCCGACATCGGCACCCGCTACGGCAAGCCCGGCTCGTCCTGGTCCAGCGGCTACCACACCGGCGTCGACTTCCCCGTGCCCACCGGCACCACCGTCAAGGCCGTCTCCGACGGCCGGGTCGTCACCGCCGGCTGGGGCGGCGCCTACGGGTACCAGATCGTCGTCCGCCACGACGACGGCCGCTACAGCCAGTACGCCCACCTCTCCGCCGTCTCCGTCCGCGAGGGACAGCGGGTCAGCGGCGGTCAGCGCATCGGGCGCTCAGGATCGACCGGCAACAGCTCGGGACCGCATCTCCACTTCGAGGTGCGGACGGGGCCCGGCTACGGCTCCGACATCGACCCCCTCGCCTACCTCAGGGCCCGCGGGGTCTCCCTCTGACGCGGAGGGCCCGTCCCCGCCGGGGCGGGCCAGCCGGTCGAGGGTCAGCTCGACCAGACCGCCCGCCGCGACCGCGCCGCACACCAGCGCCGCCACGGTGCCCGCCGCCCCGTACCGGAAGCCCTCGCCGAAGAGGGTGAGACCGACCGTGGCCGCCACCACCGGGTTCACCACGGTCACCGTGGCGAGCGGGGCGGCGAGCCCGGCGCCCCGGTAGGACGCCTGGGACAGCAGCAGTCCGGTGACGGCGAGCGCCGACAGGACCAGCGCGGAGCCCCACTCGGCGAGCGGGGCGTCCGCCGCCCACTCCTCGGCGACCGCCTTGGTGAAGACCGACGCCACCCCGAAGGCCACGCCCGCGGCCGCCGCCAGCGCGACCCCGCGCAGCGCGGAGCGGCCGGCCAGCCGCGCGAGCACGAACAGCGCCGCCACCACGGCGAAGGTGGCCCCGGCCAGCAGCCAGCGTTCCGGGCCGTCGGGGGTCCGTCCCTCCCCGCCGTCGGTCACGCTCAGCAGACCGGCCAGACCGGCCGTCGCCATCAGCGCCCCGTGCCAGGCCCGCCGTCCCGCCCGCCGCCGGACGAACAGGGCGGCCATCGGCAGCGCGAACACGATGGTGAGGGCGCCCAGCGGCTGCACCACGCTCAGCGGCCCGTAGGCGAGGGCCACGACGTGCAGGGCGGCGCCGAGCCCGTTCAGCAGAACGGCGCCCCACCAGACCGGATTGCGCAGCGGCGCGTACGTCAGCCCGGAGGCGGCCGCCGCGACCCTTTCCTGCACGATCGCCGCACCCGCGTACGCGACCGCGGAGACCAGCGACAGGACCACCGACACCAGCAGGGGACTCATACCCTCCACGATCGCCCCCCGGACCGTTCCCGTCGTCAGACCAGGGAACGCCTTCGCCGGTACCGCCGACGCAGTACGCGGGGGGCCCGTACACCGACAGGCGTACGTCATTGCAGCTCACAGGGGCGGAAAGCGGGTCAAGCCGGGCTCCGGAAGCGGTACCGGGGGCGTCCCGGCGAGCGGTCGGGATCCACATCCCGAGCCAGTCGCCCCACTTGCCGGTCCACTTTGGACCGCAAGATCCGGAAGCGGCCGAAGGTCCGGCCGGACGGCCGGGGTACGGTGGCGCCGCGCCGCCGGGGCCGTACCGGCGGGACCACCACGGGGGAGCGATGGATCCGGACGACAGCACGCCCGCCCTCGGCGGCTTCTTCGCCCTCCGGACCGCCCCGCCGCCCTCCGGCGGTCACCACCGCCCGCTCGCCCGGCTCTACGCCGGCGACGAGGACCCGGCAGGCGACGCGCCCCTCCACGCGCGCGTGGACCGGGTCGTCGCCGCCCTCGGCGCGCCCGAGCGGCGCGTCGGCGCCTCCGTCGCCCACCTCGGGCTCGCCGCCCGCCTCTGGTCCACGGCGCTCGGACCGGCCGCCCTGCACGGCCGCTTCCCCTCCCTCGACCCGGCGGAGCTGCACTGGGACCCGGCGCTCGGTGCCCCGGACGACCTGTGGTGGTCCGGCACCGACACCCGCCCCGGCACCGTGGCCGCGCTCCGCGAGGCCGTCCAGGAGGCCCATCTCGTCCCGCTGCACGCCGCCTTCGCCCGCGACGGGCGGATCTCGCCCCGGCTGCTGTGGGGCAACGCCGGGTCGGCGCTCGCCGGCGCCCTGCGTGAACTCGTCCGCTGGTCCCGCGCCCACGGCCGGCCCGGCACCGCCGACCGGGCCGCCGCCCTCGTCCAGGGTCTCCTCGACCACCCGGACCTCGCGGCGACCCTCCGCGGCCCGGCGCTGCGCCGCACCACGTGCTGCCTCTACTACCGGTCCGCCTCCGGCGGGCTGTGCGGCGACTGTGTGTTCGACCACGCCCCGGGAACGGGTTTGGAGCGGCGGCCCCCCGCTCCGTAAAGTTGACACTTCAAACCCCCCGGCGGCATCCCGCCCGCGAGCGATCGAGGAACGACCACGGCCATGACGGTGACTGAAGAGAACCAGGAGTACGGGCCGGGCATCGACCCCGAGCGCCTGGCCGTCTGCCTGAGCGTCCTCGACGAGCTGGAGAAGATCGAGGTCGACCACCCCGACGCGATCGCCGTCCGCCGCGCCACCGCCGGCATCTACCGCACGGTCAAGCAGCGCCGCCGCCAGGAGCGCCGCGCCGCCAAGACCGCGCACGACCGCGCCGTCACCGAAGCCACCGCGACCGGCTCCGCCCAGCGCATCGACGACGAGACCGAGGGCATCCTGCCCTCCTCCGTCACCGAGGCCGGGAAGATCGCGGGCATACTCCAGCGCCCCCGGTCCTGCTACACCTGCAAGACCCGGTACGTCGAGGTCGACTACTTCTACCACCAGCTCTGCCAGGACTGCGCCGCCCTGAACCGGTCCAAGCGGGACATCCGCGCCGACCTCACCGGCAAGCGCGCCCTGCTCACCGGCGGCCGCGCCAAGATCGGCATGTACATCGCGCTGCGGCTGCTCCGCGACGGCGCGCACACCACGATCACCACCCGCTTCCCCAAGGACGCCATCCGCCGTTTCAAGGCGATGGAGGACTCGGCGGAGTGGATCCACCGCCTGGAGGTCGTCGGCATCGACCTGCGCGACCCGGCCCAGGCCGTGGCCCTCGCCGAGCAGGTCGCCGCCGCGGGTCCGCTGGACATCCTGATCAACAACGCCACGCAGACCGTGCGCCGGCTGCCGTCCGCGTACGCGGCCCTGGTCGACGGCGAGAGCGCGCCGCTGCCGGCCGGCGAGCTGCCCGCCCACCACGTGATCGGCGCCTTCAACTCCGGCGCGGTCGACGGCCTCGCCGCGCTGCCCGTCGGCACCAGCGGCCTGGACGCCCAGAAGGTCGCCGACCTCGCGCTCGTCGCGGGCAACGCCGGCCTGGAGCAGTACCGGGCGGGCACCGCGATCGACGCGGGCGGCCTGCTGCCGGACGTGGTGGAGACCAACACCTGGGTGCAGACCATCGACCAGATCTCCCCGGTGGAGCTCCTGGAGACCCAGCTCTGCAACTACACATCGCCGTTCATCCTGATCAGCGCCCTGCGTCCGTCGATGGCCGAGGCCGCCGCCAAGGCCGCGAGCGGTCGCGCGTACGTCGTCAACGTCTCCGCCATGGAGGGCGTCTTCTCCCGCGGCTACAAGGGCGCCGGCCACCCGAACACCAACGCCGCCAAGGCGGCCATGAACATGGTGACCCGGACCAGCGCCCAGGAGATGTTCGAGACCGACAAGATCCTGATGACCTCCGTCGACACCGGCTGGATCACCGACGAGCGCCCGCACTTCGAGAAGCTGCGGCTCGCCGAGGCGGGCTTCCACGCCCCGCTGGACCTGGTCGACGGCGCCGCCCGCGTCTACGACCCGGTCGTGCGCGGCGAGGCCGGCGAGGACCTGTACGGCGTCTTCATGAAGGACTACTTCCCCGGCAAGTGGTAGTCCCGGCCCGTCGGCCCGTCTCCTGAGAGCGCCCTTTCCGCCCGGAAAGGGCGCTCTTCCGGTCTCCGTCACCCGAACGCGTCACACTTTTGAGCCCGCTAGAGCGCAAGCGCGCTCATTTGGTTACTCTGATGCCCACGGTCGGCCACCGGAGCGACACCCGCTCCACAGCCGGCCAGGGGACTGGCCACCCACCTCGGCCGCGGCCCCGCCCGAAGACCGGCGCCACCGCGACCGAACGGCCCCACGTTCCCCCTATGACGCGACACAAAGGAGTGCGCGGTGACACCCGAAACCACGAAGCAGGAATCCCGTCCGTCGGAACCCTCCGAACGGCAGCGGCGCAACGGCGAGCTGGGCAGCCTCGAAGTGTGGGCCCGCTCGGCCCCGATCCGCCTCGCGGGCTACGAGGACGACCTCGCCGAGCCCCACATCCTGCCCGGCGTCGACTGATCGCCGCCCGACGCGAGGCGTCGTCCTCCGGCCGCCCCGGCGCGGCCCGTACGGCCCCGGTGCCCCCGGTCCCTCCCGGACCGGGGGCACCGGCGTGTCCGGCTCAGCCCCGCAGCCGGACCGGCGGCAGGTACTCCCGCAGCAGCCGCCGCTGCCACCAGGCCCCCGTCGTGCGCAGCTCGCGCCAGGTGGAGAAGCGGTACCGGTAGAGCCGGGCGCGGACGTGGACCGGCGGGGCGTCCGGGAACGGATTGCGCGCGAGCAGCCGCAGGGTGTCCCGGTCCCCGGCGAGCAGCCGCTCCACGAAGGGCCCGAACCACTCGCGCGCGTAGCCGGGGGAGAGCGCCGCGAACCACATCAGCCAGTCGAGCCGCAGGTGGTACGGGGCGAACTGGCGGGGGAGCCGGCGGGGATCGCCGGGCTTGCCCTTGAAGGCGTACGCGCGCCACTCGGTGTCGGGGCCCGGCTCCGGGTCGCTCGTCCCCTCGACGACGATCTCGTCGCGGACCCGGCCGACCGTGCCGAAGGCCCCGTAGGTGTTGACCAGGTGGAAGGGGTCGTAGGAGCGGTTCATGGACTGGTGGCGGGAGAGCAGGTTGCGCACCGGCCGGTAGCTGCGCACGAGGACCAGGGCGGTGACGGCGAGGACCAGGGCCGCGTACCAGAGCGGCGGGTCGGGGCGGGGGTGGTCGCCGGTGAGGGAGGAGAGGTCGAGGGCGGCGGCCGCGAGCACGATCGTGAGCCAGTTGAGCCAGGCGAAGTTGCCGGAGAGCACCAGCCACAGCTGGGTGACGATCATCAGGGCGGCCGCGATCGTGGCCACCGGCTGCGGGGCGAAGAGCAGGAACGGCACGCCGAGCTGGACGACGTGGTTGGCGGCCGCCTCGACGCGGTGCAGGGGGCGGGGGAGCCGGTGGAAGAACCAGCTCAGCGGGCCCGGCATCGGCTGTGTCTCGTGGTGGTGGCAGAGGCAGGTCAGCTCGCGCCAGCACGCGTCGCCGCGGATCTTGATGAGTCCGGCGCCGAACTCGACGCGGAAGAGCAGCCAGCGGAGCAGCAGCAGGACGAGCAGGGGCGGGGCGACGTCGTCGTTGCCGAGGAAGACCGCGAGGAAGCCGGTCTCCAGGAGGAGCGACTCCCAGCCGAAGGCGTACCAGGTCTGGCCCACGTTCACGATCGACAGGTAGAGGCCCCACAGCAGCAGCCACAGCAGCATGGCGACGGCGAGCGGCACCGCGTCGCCGGCCCCGGCGGCCAGCGCCGCGGCCCCCGCGAAGCCGGTCCAGGCGACCGTCGCGAAGAAGCGGTCCGAGTAGTGCCAGTGGAAGAGCGAGGGCGTGCGGAGCGGGGTGGTCCGGCGCAGGTACTCCGGGACGGGCAGCATGCCGCGCTCGCCGATGAGCGCCCGGAACTGGAGGGCGGCCGACAGGAAGGCCACGCAGTACAGCACGGCCAGACCGCGCTGGAAGACGGTCCGGCCCAGCCACAGCTCGGGCGCGTTGAACCACTCCATCGTCTCCAGTATCGGCCCCGCGGGGCCGGTCCGGCGTCCTACCCGGCGGCGATCCCGGCGAGGACGCGGCCGAGCCGGCGGGCGTAGGCGAGCTGGAGGCGCGGGACCAGGGGCCCGGCGAGCCGGGTGTACCAGGCGGCGGGGCGGCTGAAGGCGGTGACGGTGAAGCGGACGGTGCCGTCGGGCTCCAGCTCCACCAGGAAGGACTCCTCGCCGCATTCGGGGTGGCCGGTGAGCGTGCCGTACGCGAAGCCGGCCCGGTGCTCCTCCTCGGGCACCCAGATCACCCGGCAGGGCGCCCCGAAGGCGAGCGGGCCGATCCCGAGCGCGACCTCCAGGGTGACGCCCGGAGCCGCCCGGCCGGCCGAGGAGCGGACACGGGCGCCGGTGGCCCGGTGCATCCGCCAGGTGGTGACGGCCTCGGCGGCGGCCCGGAAGGCGGCGGGGCCGTGGCCGACGGGCGTGCTGTGGCGCAGGTGGTGGTAGCCGTCGGGGAGGGCGCCGGGGGTGCGGGTGGCGCCGACCTCGCGGTAGGTGAGGGTGCGGCGCGGGGTCAGGTCGCCGAGGACGCGGGTCATGCCGGGAGCTCCGTTCGCGGGAGAGGGGCGGGGCGGTGGTGGCCGGTGGCGTGCAGCCGGCGCTGGGCGAGCAGGGCGCAGACGGCGAAGCCGAGCGCGTTGCCGACTCCGTGGGTGGCGGCCATCCAGGTCAGGGTGGGGTGGGGGATTCCGGTCGCCTCGCCCAGCGCCCACCAGAGCGCGAGCGCCATGGTGGCGACCAGGACCAGGGCGGAGACGGCGAGCAGGGTGCGGGTCGCGGGGCCGGTGGCGAGGGCGCGCCGCTCGCGCAGGGTGAGGACCGCGACGGCGGCCATGCCCGCGGTGAGCAGGGCCGCGCCGGCCAGTTCCGCCCAGTCGTCGACGAAGTAGCCGATCAGGACGAGCAGGGTGCCGGCGGGCACGCTGAGCGCCGCGGTGCTCGCCAGGGCGCCGTCGCCGGACGTACGGCAGAGCAGTCCGGCGACCAGCGCGGCGGCGAAGCCCGCGAAGTGGAAGTGCGGCACGGTCAGCGCCAGGAGGTCGAGGTCGAAGCCGAAGAGGGGGTACGCGGCCCGCTCGGCGACGAGCGCCAGTCCGGCGACCGAGGGGGAGACCAGGGCCGTGAGGACGGCGATCTCGCCGGGGCGCAGCGAGGTGGTCAGGGCGAGCCGGGCCGGGGCCTGGAGCGCGAGGGCCAGGGTGGCGAGCGCGTAGCAGGCCGCGAGTGCCGTGGCGGTGTCCGAGCGGGGCAGCCAGAGGGAGACGGCTCCCGGCAGGGCGAGCAGGGGCCAGGCCCGCCGCAGGAGGTCCCAGCCCGGCGGCCGGGGCCCCTCGACGAGGCCGAGCCCGGTCGGTACCACCCAGAGCATCCCGAGCGTCACGACCGGGATGACGAAGGCCGACAGTGCGGTCATGGCGGAGCAGCCCCCTTACTTGAACGTGTTCAACAGTGGCGGGACCGAGACTAGGGCCTCTCTTGAACGCGTTCAAGTCCGGGAGGGTGCTCCCCCCGCCGCCCGGTCGGCCGCTCTCCGCTTGCACCCCGTCACCGTCTGCGACAGAACAGGAGGAACCCACCCGAGCCGACCGGGAGAAGAACGTGCGCCTCACGCAGCGCCGGACGCGGAGCAACCCCGCCGCCGTCCGCCCCGCCCCCGGAGCCGCCCGCCACCAGGGCCGCCCCGCCCTCGCCGCGACGCTCGGCGCCGCCGCCCTCCTCCTCGCCGGCTGCTCGTCCGCCGACACCGGCGGCGCCGCCGGGCGGGCCGCCCTCGGCGCCGCCCACGAGGTGCACCTCCAGCCGGTCGCCGCCCAGGGCCCCGACCCCTTCACCGCCTCCACCGCCCGGGGTGCCGGACTGCGCGCCCTCCAGGAACCGGACGCCGCGGCCCAGCCCGTCAGCGCCCCCGGCATCCGTGAGGTCACCGGCTCCACCCCCGGCCTCTACGGCGGCACCCGCGCCGAGTCCAGCTGCGACGTCGAGCAGCAGGTCGCCTACCTCGCCGCCGAGCCCGCCAAGCTCACCGCCTTCGCCGAGGCCGCCGGCATCCCCGAGGGCGGTGTCGCCGACTGGCTGCGCGACCTCACCCCCGTCGTGCTGCGCGCCGACACCCGGGTCA
This sequence comes from Streptomyces roseofulvus, assembly GCF_039534915.1. Classification (NCBI taxonomy): domain Bacteria; kingdom Bacillati; phylum Actinomycetota; class Actinomycetes; order Kitasatosporales; family Streptomycetaceae; genus Streptomyces; species Streptomyces roseofulvus. The sequence continues at coordinate 7,074,645 of NZ_BAAAWE010000001.1, forward strand.
CCAACCACGGCTTCCGGGACGGCCGGGCCTCCGCCTTCCAGTCCGTCCTCCAGGCCGGCACCGCCGTCCTCGTCGACCCCTACGGCGCCCCCCGCGTCCGGTGCGCCTGCGGCAACCCGCTCCGCACGCCCGTCAGCGTCTCCGGGGCCGTCCACCACGGCGACCCCTGGACCGGCTTCGACCCGGACCGCGTGATCATCGTCAAGCCCACCACCACCGTCGTCACCAGCCTGGTCATCGTGAACGTCGCCGACGACAGCTGGATCGAGCGGAAGGCCGGCAGCGACGGCGACGAGGACCGCAAGCCGGACACCGTTCCCGACTGCGACCCCGACACCTGCGCCCTCAGCGACCCCGTCGCCCCGGACCCCGACGCGCCCGAGAGCGTCACCCCGAAGCCCCCCACGGAACGCCCGGCCGAGCCGCCCGCTCCCACGACACCCGACACCCCGGCCGCCCCCGCCACGCCGACGACGCCGGACGCGCCGAACACCCCCGACACCCCGACGACCCCGACGACCCCGGAGGAGCCGGTGGTCCCGGACGCGCCCTCGGAGCCGTACCCCGAGCCGGACGCGCCCGCCGACCCGTACCAGGACCCCTACACCGACCCGTACCAGGACCCGTACACCGACCCGTACACGGAGCCGTACCCGGACCCCGGCGGCGGCGATCCGCTCCTCCCGCTCCCCGTCGAGCCGGAGCCCGCCGAACCCGACACCTTCGCCGGCTGAAGATCTTTGTGGTGCGCGAGGAACGCGCTGGCCCTAGCGTGGCCCCCATGAGCGTGGGCAGCGGGGGAGCGGACACGGCCGGCCGGCCGGACACGGCACCGGCGGCGGAGGGCGCGGCGGCGACGCCGATCCTCAGCGCGTTCGGAGCCGCCTTCCGCATGGGCGGCTTCGACTGGGACCTCGTCACCGGCACCATGGAGATGGACGAGGCCGCCCTCGACGTCTTCGACTTCGACCCCGCCGAGTACGACGGGCGCCCCGAGACCCTCGGCAGCCGCGTGCTGCCCGACGAGGGCCGCCAGCTCGACACCCTCGTCGCCCAGGCCCTCAAGGACGGCAGCGAGCAGTACGGGGCGTACTTCCGCATCCGCCGCCGCGACGGCTCCCACCAGTGGACCCACACCCAGGGCATCGTCTACCGGGACCCGACCGGCCGCCCCGTCCGGATCGTCGGCGTCCTGCGGGACGCCACCCACGAACTGACCGAGTCCGCCGCCCGCCTCGGCCTCGACGAGGGCCGCCGGCAGCGCGCCGGGGTCGTCGAGGGCACCACCGCCGCCCTCGCCTACGCCCGCACCGTCCAGGACGTCATCGACCTCCTCAACGACTCGCACGCACTGGAGCACTTCGGCGCGGCCAGCCTCGTCATGGGCCTGTTGGAGGCCGGCCGCATCCACCTCGTCGCCGAGGGGCCCGACGGCGCCTTCGTCCCCGGCACCCGGTTCACCCGCGTGGACGAGCCGTACCCGATGAGCGAGGTCATCCGCACCCTGCGGCCCCGCTTCATCGACACCGCCGAGGACTTCGCCGCCTCCTTCCCCGTCCTCTGGCCGCACATCAGCGGCCTCGGCATCACCGCCGCCGCCTACCTCCCGCTCATCGCCCAGGCCCGGCCCATCGGCGCCCTCGGCCTGCTCTACAGCGACAAGCGCGGCTTCAGCGAGGACGAGCGGACCCTGCTCGTCGCCCTCGGCAGCAGCATCGCCCAGAGCCTCCAGCGCGCCATGCTCTACGAACAGGAGCACGACCTCGCAGAAGGGCTCCAGCAGGCGATGCTGCCCCGCCGGATCACCGAGGTGCCCGGCGCCCAGATAGCCGTCCGCTACCGCTCCGCCCGCCTCGGCCGGGACGTCGGCGGCGACTGGTACGACGTCATCCCGCTCCCCGGCGGCAGGGTCGGCGCCGTCATCGGCGACGTGCAGGGCCACGACACCCACGCCGCCGCCGTCATGGGCCAGCTGCGGATCGTGCTCCGCGCCTACGCCGCCGAGGGCCACACCCCCGCCACCGTCATGGCCCGCGCCTCCGTCTTCCTCCACGAACTCGACACCGAGCGCTTCGCCACCTGCACCTACGCCGAGGCCGACCCCGGCACCGGCGTCGTCCAGGTGGTCCGCGCCGGACACGTCGACCCGCTGGTCCGCGAGGCCGACGGCACCTGCCGCCGGGTCCCCGTCGAGGGCGGCCTCCCGCTCGGGCTCTCCGCCGAGTTCGGCCGCCTCGACTACCCCGTCACCACCGTCGAACTCGACCCCGGCCAGACCCTCATGCTCTTCACCGACGGTCTCGTCGAGAAGCCCGGCGCCGACCTCGACGAGGGCCTCGAATGGCTCTCCTCCCTCGTCCGGCACGGCCCCGCCGACCTGCAGGAACTCGCCGACCACCTGTGCGACGTCGTCGCCGACCGGGGCGGCGAGGACGACGTCGCCATCCTGCTGCTGCGCCGCCTCGGCGCGTACACCCCGGCCGGCGGGCGCTTCCGCCAGCACGTCGCCCAGAGCGACCCCGAGGCGCTGAGCGCCGCCCGCCACATGGTCCGGGCCGCCGTCCGCGCCTGGGGCGCCGGCTCCCGCGCCGACGAGATCGAGCTCGTCGCCGACGAACTCATGACCAACGCGCTCATGCACACCGACGGCGGCGCCATCGTCACCCTGCGGATGCTGCCCGGCGCCGAACGGCGGCTCCGCGTCGAGGTCGAGGACCGCTCCAGCGCCCTGCCCCGCCGCCGTGAGGCGGGCGAGGCCGGCGTCTCCGGCCGCGGCCTGCTCCTCGTCGACCAGCTCTCCGACAGCTGGGGCGTCGAGTCCCGCGGCGGCGGCAAGTGCGTCTGGTGCGAGTTCGCCGTCCCGGACCAGGACCCCGGGGACTGAACCCGCACCCCTGCCCCGCGCCGTCGCCCCGCGTCCCGGGAGCGATCGGCGCGCGGCCGGCGGTGCCGTGCGGCAGGGTGGTGCCATGCCCGAACTGCCCGAGGTCGAAGCCCTCCGCGCGTTCCTCGGCGAGCACCTCGTCGGCAAGGAGTTCGCCCGCGTGCTGCCCGTCGCGATCAGCGTCCTCAAGACGTACGACCCGCCGCTCGGCGTCCTCGACGGCGCCGAGGTCACCGGCGTCGCCCGGCACGGCAAGTGGCTCGACATCACCGCCGCCACCCCCGCCGGACCCCTGCACCTCGTCGTCCACCTGGCCCGGGCCGGCTGGCTCCGCTGGCAGGACCCGCTGCCCTCGGGACCGCCCCGCCCCGGCAAGGGCCCGCTCGCCCTGCGCGCCGCCCTCACCGGCGGCGACGGCTTCGACCTCACCGAGGCCGGCACCACCAAACGCCTCGCCGTCCACCTCGTCCACGACCCCCAGGAGGTCCCGGGCATCGCCCGCCTCGGCCCCGACCCGCTCGCCGAGGACTTCGGCCCCCGTGACTTCGCCGCCCTCCTCGCCGGCGAACGCCGCCAGATCAAGGGCGCCCTCCGCGACCAGAGCCTGATAGCGGGCATCGGCAACGCCTACAGCGACGAGATCCTGCACGCCGCCCGGATGTCCCCCTTCAAACCCACCGCCACCCTCACCCCCGACGAGACCGTTGCCCTCTACGAGGCCCTCCGCACCACCCTCCAGGACGCCGTCGCCCGCTCCCACGGCCTCGCCGCCGGCAAGCTCAAGGCCGAGAAGAAGACCGGCCTGCGCGTCCACGGCCGCACCGGCGAACCCTGTCCCGTCTGCGGCGACACGATCCGCGAGGTCAGCTTCTCCGACTCCTCCCTCCAGTACTGCCCCACCTGCCAGACCGGCGGGAAGATCCTCGCCGACCGCCGCCTGTCCCGGCTGCTCAAATAGGCACGCCGGGACCGGCCGCCGCCCCTGAAGTAGGCTCCCGCGCATGCTGCGCGTACTGGCCGTCGACGACGAGGAACCCGCCCTCGGGGAGCTGCTCTACCTGCTGCGCGCCGACCCCCGGGTCCGCACCGCCGAGGGAGCCGGCGACGCGACCGCCGCGCTGCGCCGGATCGGGCGCGCGCTCGACTCCGGGCCGGACGGCGAGGAGACCATCGACGTCGTCTTCCTCGACATCCACATGCCCGGCCTCACCGGCCTCGACGTGGCCCGCCTCCTCGCCGGCTTCGCCCGCCCCCCGCTCGTCGTCTTCGTCACCGCGCACGAGGGCTTCGCGCTCACCGCCTTCGACCTCAAGGCCGTCGACTACGTCCTCAAGCCGGTCCGCCGCGAACGGCTCGCCGAGGCGGTCCGCCGCGTCCACGAACTCGTCCACGCCACCACCCCGCCGCCGCCGGCCGCCGCCGCCCCCGAGCAGATCCCCGTCGAACTCGGCGGCGTCACCCGCTTCGTCGCCGTCGACGACATCGCCTACGTCGAGGCCCACGGCGACTACGCCCGGCTCCACACCGACCAGGGCAGCCACCTCGTCCGCATCCCGCTCTCCACCCTGGAGGAGCGCTGGGCCGACCGCGGCTTCGTCCGCATCCACCGCAGCCACCTGGTCGCCCTCGACCGTGTCGAGGAGCTCCGCCTCGACGGCGGAGCCACCTCCGTCCGGGTCGGCGCCACCGACCTCGCCGTCAGCCGCCGGCAAGCCCGCCACCTCCGTGACCTGCTGATGCGCCGCGCCGGCGGCTGACCGCACCCCCTACCGGCGCGCGGTCCCTTCTGCCTACACTCCACGGGCCCACCCGCCCGTCAGAGAGCGACGCCGATGCCGGAGCACCCCGAGCCGCGCCGGCCCCGGCGCGAGACCGTCACCCACGCCACCGCCCTCGGCGACCGGCCCGGCCGCGGGCTGCGGACCCGGCCGCTGCACCCGCCGGCCCGCTCCGAGATCGACGAGCAGACCACCCTCGGCCACACCTACGTCCGCTCCCTGATGCGCAGCCAGCTCCGCGCCGCCCTCACCGCGCTCGGCGCCCTCGCCCTGCTCGTCGGCACCCTGCCGCTGCTGCTCGCCCTGCCCGCCCCCGAGGCGCTGGTGTGGGCCGCGCTCGGCGTCGGCGTGTACCCCGTCGTCTGGGCCGTCGCCCACTGGTACGTCCGCCGGGCCGAGCGCAACGAGCGCGACTTCACCGGCCTCGTCGAGCGCTGAGGAACCGGTGGACCGCCCCGCATGAACCAGACCCACGCGGTCGTCGCCGTCACCGCCGTCGTCCTCGCCACCGTGCTCATCGGCGCCCTCGGCCTGCGCGTCTCCCGCACCACCTCGGACTTCTACGTCGCCTCCCGGACCGCCGGGCCGCGCCTCAACGCCGCCGCCATCAGCGGCGAGTACCTCTCCGCCGCCTCCTTCCTCGGCATCGCCGGACTCGTCCTCGTGCAGGGCCCGGCCATGCTCTGGTACCCGGTCGGCTACACCGCCGGCTACCTGGTGCTGCTCGTCCTCGTCGCCGCCCCGCTGCGCCGCTCCGGCGCGTACACCCTCTCCGACTTCGCCGAGGCGCGCCTGGAGTCCCGGCGGGTCCGCCGGGTCGCCAGCCTCTTCGTCGTCGGCATCGGCTGGCTCTACCTGCTGCCGCAGCTCCAGGGCGCCGGACTCACCCTGGAGATCCTCACCGGCGCCCCCGACTGGGTCGGCGGCCTGCTCGTCGCCGTGGTCGTCACCGGCACGGTCGCCGCGGGCGGCATGCGCAGTATCACCTTCGTCCAGGCGTTCCAGTACTGGCTCAAACTCACGGCGCTGCTCGTCCCCGCCTTCTTCCTGGTCGCCGCCTGGTACGGGGACGGGGCGCCCCGGGCCCGCTTCGACGCCCCCGCCGTGCTCCGGGAGCACACCGTCGTCCGGGTCGCCGACACCGTACGCGTCGGGCTGGACGCCCCGCTGACCCTCACCGTCACCGGCACCGTCGACTCCGTCCGGTACGAGGAGCGGCGGGTCACCCTCCCGCCGGGCACCCACCGGGTCGACGGCGGCACCGTCCTCGCCCTCCCGCCCGGCACGCCGGTCCCCGAGCGGCGCGCGAACGGCGCCGATCCCCTCGGCTGGTCCCAGCCGCTGGCCGGCGGCCGCGACGGCCACCAGCTGTACGCCACGTACGGACTGATCCTCGCCACCTTCCTCGGCACCATGGGCCTCCCGCACGTCGCCGTCCGCTTCTACACCAGCCCCCACGGGCGGGCCGCCCGCCGCACCACCCTCGTCGTCCTCGGGCTGATCAGCGTCTTCTACCTGCTGCCCGCGGTGTACGGGGCGCTCGGCCGGATCTACGCCCCCGAGCTGGCCCTCACCGGGTCCGCCGACGCCGCCGTCCTCGTCCTGCCCGACCGGATCGTCGGCGGCGCGCTGGGCGACCTCCTCGGCGCCTTCCTCGCCGGCGGCGCCTTCGCCGCCTTCCTCTCCACCGCCTCGGGACTCACCATGTCCGTCGCCGGCGTCCTCGCCCAGGACGTGCTGCCCTCGCGCGCGGTCCGGCACTTCCGGCTCGCGACGCTGCTCGCCACCGCCGTCCCGCTCGCCGTCGGCGTCGCCGCCTCCAAGGTGCCGGTCGCCGACGCCGTCGGCCTCGCCTTCGCCGTCTCCGCCTCCTCCTTCTGCCCGCTCCTCGTCCTCGGCATCTGGTGGCGGCGGCTCACCCCGCCCGGCGCCGCCGCCGGACTCCTCCTCGGCGGCGGCTCCGCGCTCGCCGCCGTGATGGCCACCCGGGCCGGACTCGCCCCGGCGGGCTGGCCGCACACCCTGATGGCCTGGCCCGCCGTCTGGTCCGTCCCCCTCGGCTTCCTCACCATGATCCTGGTCTCGCTCGTCACCCCGCGCAGCGTCCCGCCCGGCACCGCGGCGACCCTCGCCCGGCTCCACCTGCCCGAGGAGTTCACCGCCCCCGTGCCCGCCCAGGAGGCCCGCCGGTGAGCGGCATCGCCCTGGCCGCCGCGAGCGCCGCCGGAGCCGTGCTGCTCGCCGCCGGCGTCGTCCTCGGCCGGCTCACCGCCCGCCGGGGCGCCCGCTCCGCCGACCTCGACCTCGGCACCCCCGTCGAGCGCGCCACCTTCCACACCCTGCACACCGCCTCGCTCGCCGCCCCGCCGCTGCGCGCCGGGCTGACCGAGGAGACCGCCCGCAAGGCGGCCCGTCCGCTGCGCTCGCTGCTCGGCACCGAGGCGCTCTGCCTCACCGACGGCTCGGCCGTCCTCGCCTGGGACGGCCCCGGCGAGGCCCACCACCACGCGGACGTGCCGGAGCTGGCCGCCGCGACCCTGGAGACCGGCCGGAGCCGCTCGGTGCCCACGGACTGCGCCGACCCCGGGTGCGCGCTGCGCTGGGCGGTGACCGCCCCGCTCACCGGGGAGGAGGGGGTCCTCGGCGCGCTGGTCGCCTACGGGCCGCGCGAGTCGGCGGTGCTCGTCCGGGCCGCCACCGAGGTGGCCCGGTGGATCTCGGTCCAGCTGGAGCTGGCCGAGCTGGACCGCTCCCGGACCCGGATGGTGGAGGCGGAGATCCGCGCGCTGCGGGCCCAGATCTCCCCGCACTTCATCTTCAACTCCCTGGCCGCGATCGCCTCGTTCGTCCGCACCGACCCCGAGCGGGCCCGCGATCTCCTCCTGGAGTTCGCCGACTTCACCCGCTACTCCTTCCGCCGGCACGGCGACTTCGCCACCCTGGCCGACGAACTGCGCGCGATCGAGCAGTACTTGGCGCTGGCCGGCGCCCGCTTCGGCGACCGGCTCAAGGTGACGCTCCAGATCGCGCCGGAGGTGCTGCCGGTCGCGCTGCCCTTCCTCTGCCTCCAGCCCCTGGTGGAGAACGCCGTCAAGCACGGCCTCCAGGACCGGGAGCGGGGCTGCCGGGTCACCATCGCCGCGCGGGACGCCGGATCGGAGGCGGTGGTGACCGTCGAGGACGACGGCGTCGGCATGGACCCGGAGCGGCTGCGGGCGGTGCTGCGCGGCGAGCACCCGGGCGGCTCCGGCATCGGCCTGTCCAACGTGGACGAGCGGCTGCGTCAGGTGTACGGGGCCGAGCACGGCCTGGTCATCGAGACCGGTGTCGGCGCCGGCATGAAGGTCACCGCGCGCTTCCCCAAGTACCGTCCGGGGGTGCATCCGTCGCCGACGCGGTGACCGGTCAGGAGAGCCACACGGCGAGGTGGGCGAGTGGCAGGCCCAGGCGCCAGGCGGGCAGCCAGGCGCGGGCCGTCTCGTCGACCAGCGGCCCCGGCCCCGTCCCCGGCAGGCCGTCCAGGTCGGCGGCGTGCAACCAGGTCTCCCGCAGGGTCCGCCAGGTGTCCCGGGCGAGGGCCAGATCGGCCCCGTCCGGGTCCTCCGCCTCGGCGGCGGCGAGCCGTTCCTCCACCCAGTCCGGCCAGCCCGCCTCGTGCGCGGTGAGGTACAGCCACTCGTCGGCCGCGGGCTCCCCGGAGAGGTGGACCGTGAGGGCCAGGGCCCGCAGGGAGGCGCGGTGCTCCAGGGAGCCGGGGTCGGTCAGGCCGGCCGCGGTCAGATACTGGTCGGCCAGGTACTCGGCGCACAGCCAGGCCATCGGTACGGCCAGACCGCCGCCGCTCCTGCGGCCGGCGCCGTTCGTGCTCTCGGGCGGCAACGCTCCCACCTTCTCCCGGACGTCGGGGACCCGCGGTTCTCGGGACCCGGAGCAGAGCCTCCTCCGCTCGGGGCGTCCGCGTGGACCGCTTTGCTCAACTCGCCGGTGTGGTTTCGGATACGTTCCCCGGCCGGATCGGTGCCGACGGGTCTGCGGGGGCGCATGGTACGGAAGGGGCGGCGGGGCTTCGCCGGCGGACGAGCGAGGAGAGCGCGGTGACGCCGACGACGAGCGCGAGCGAGCGCACGGGCAGGATCGCGCCGAAGGAGTCGTCCAGGCCGTCGATCCCGTTCCAGACGGCGACGATCCACCCCACGCTCCCCACCAGCACCATCGCCCCCGGCTGCCGCTCCCCGCCCAGCCGCATCCCGGTCCAGAGCACGAGCGGCATGACCAGCGCGGTGTTGAGCAGCGCGGTGGTGAAGACCTGGGCCTCGCCGTACCCGGTCGGTGCCCCCAGGGCGGCCGACGCCTGCCCGACGAGGGCGAAGCGCAGGGTGTCGGAGAGCACGAGGTGCGAGGCGCCGACGGCGATGCAGGTGACGACGACGGCCTTGAACAGGCGGGGGAGGGGCGGGGTGTGAGGTCGTGAGGCCATGGGTGCGACTATACGCACGGTGTATACATGGAGTGCATAGACCCCCGCTCCCCACCCCGCGACAGGGGGCCGCGCGGAGGGGTGCCGGGGGCGGCTAGCCGAGCAGGGCGTAGACGGCGGTCGCGTGGGCGGCCGGATCGGCGGAGCCGTCGGCGGTCATGGTGATGTCGGCGAAGGCCATCCGCTTGCCGAGCTTGGTGAGACGGGCGCGGATCAGGACGTCGGCGCCGAGGACCGCCCGCTGGAAGCTGGTGGACTGCTGCACGGTCGTCATCGGGACGAAGCCGCCGCGGGCCGCCGAGACCGCGATGACGGTGGCCGTGTCGGCCGCGGCCATCAGGGCCTGGCCGGAGATGCCGCCGCCCTCGCGCGCCAGCCGGTCGGACCAGGGGAGGCGGAGGACGGCCTCGTGGCCGTCGACGGAGTCGACCGTGAGCCCGAGGTCCAGGACCCACGGGGCGAAGTTGTCGGCGAGGATCTTCTCGGCGGCGGCGGGCGTCAGCGCCACGGTGTCAGGGAGCGTCACGGCGTCATTGTGCGGCCGCGGTCCGCCGGCGGGCAACGACGCCGTGCCGCGGCCGGTAGCCGGGCAGCGAGCGGCCGAGCTGCCGAAGGGCGTAGTGGGAGCGGGACTTGACCGTGCCGGCCGGGATGCCGAGGTCGACGGCGGCCTCGTTGACCGTGAGCCCGTGGAAGTAGAGCCGGACCAGCACCGCCCGGTGCTCCGGGCTCAGCTCCCGTACCGCCGCCCGTACGTCGAGGGCGGCCTCGGCCGACTCCGTGGCGTCCGAGGGGTCGGGGGTCACCGCGAGGACCCCGTCGCCGATCTCGGCCGGCCGGGCCAGCCGGGAGCGGCGGGCGTCGATGGCGAGCCGGCGGGCCACGGTGAAGAGCCAGGGCCGCATCGAGGAGTAGGCGCCGCTGAAGGCCTCGGGGTGGAGCCAGGCCCGGACCAGGGTCTCCTGGGCGAGGTCCTCGGCGCGCTGGCGGTCCCCGTAGGTCAGCCCGAGGAGGAAGGAGAGCAGCGCGGGGCCGTGCTCGCGCTGGAGTTCCTGGAGCGTCCGCTCGTCGGTCGTCGCCGTCGCCGTCGTCATGAGTCCCACCCTTCGCCGCCCGCTCGGCGGTTCGTCGTCCGCGCCGTATACGAACGCATCCGGGCGGACGAGGACAGGGAACGGACAACGGTCTGCGACGAACGGTCGGAACGAGCGGCGAATGGCGCGGCGAGCGGTCGGAACGTGTGCGGGCGAGGGGCATACGTCCGATTCGGTGGGGTTCGCGCTCCACCCCGGCCCGGTCCCTTGACTGAGGACCCCCCGAAGGATGAATTCGGCAGAACACATGTTCTTCCTATGATCGGGGTGGCAGTCGTCATGACCGCAGGCACCAGACCGGTACGCGCCAGACTCGCCCGTGCCGGTTCCACCGTCCTCGCCGGCTCCCTGCTCGCCGTCGTCGCCGCGTGCAGCCAGGGCGGCCTCGGCGGAACCCCCTCGCCCGGCGGCTCGCCCGGCAGCCCGCCCGGCGGCTCCACCGCGCCCCGCCCCGCCCCGGCCGCCAAGCCGGCCGGCTTCACCCTGGTGGCCTCCGGCGACGTCCTCCCGCACGACTCGATCATCCGCCGCGCCGCCGCCGACGCCGGTGACGGCGGCTACGACTTCCGCCCCATGCTCGCCGGCGTCAGATCCGTCGTCTCCCGCGCCGACCTCGCCCTCTGCCACATGGAGACGGTGTACGGGAAGGAGGGCGGGCCCTACACCGGCTACCCGGCCTTCAAGTCCCCGCCCGAGGTCGCCACCGCGCTGAAGGCCACCGGCTACGACTCCTGCTCCACCGCCTCCAACCACACCCTCGACGACGGGGCGGCCGGCCTCGGCCGGACGCTGGACGCCCTCGACGCGGCGGGCGTGAAGCACGCCGGATCGGCCCGAACCGCCGCCGAGGCCGCCCGGCCCACGCTGCTCAAGGCCGGCGGCGCCACCGTCGCCCAGCTCGCCTACACCTACGACACCAACGGCTACCCGCTCCCCGCGGGGCAGCCCTGGGCGGTCAACCTGCTCGACGAGGCCAAGGTGCTCGCCGACGCCCGGGCCGCCCGCGCCGCCGGCGCCGACGTGGTCGTCGTCAGCGTCCACTGGGGCACCGAGTGGCAGACCGAGCCCGACGAGCGGCAGCTCTCGCTCGCCCGCTCGCTCACCGCCTCCCGCACCGGCGGCCGCCCCGACATCGACCTCATCGTCGGCACCCACGCCCACGTGCCCCAGGCGTACGAGAAGGTCAACGGCACCTGGGTGATCTACGGCATGGGCGACCAGATCGCCGGCGACATGATCAACCACGAGGGCGTCTTCGACCCCCGCGGCAACCAGGGCACCCTCGGCCGCTTCACCTTCGCCCCGCCGAAGAGGCCCGGCGCCCGCTGGGAGGTCACCAAGGCCGAGTTCGTGCCCCAGTGGTTCGACACCGGCCGCGGCCGCGTGGTCAACCTGGGCGCCGACGACTCCGACCCCCGCCACCCCGGCATCCGCGAGACGATCCGCCAGGTCGTCCTCGGCCGGGGCGCCGACAAGGACGGCCTCACCCTCGGGAAGTAGCGCCGGCGGCGGCCGGTCAGGGGACGACCGTGACCGGCCAGCGGCCCGCCTTCACCAGCCGCACGGCCACCGAGCCGACGAAGCGGTGCCCCGCCGACTCCGAGGCGCCCACCACCACGGCGTCCGCCGTCAGCTCCTCCGCCGCGCGTACCAGCCCGGTGTACGCGTCCCCCTTGAAGGTGCGGAACTCCCACCGCACCCGCCACAGGTCCTTCACCCGCTCGGCCGAGGCGCGGATCTCCGCCGCCAGTTCCTCCGCGATCTCCTCCGTCGCCCCGGCCACCGGGGCGCCCATCGAGGCGCCGGCCGGGACCAGCGGCTGCACGTACACAAGGGCGAGCAGAGCGTTCTGCCGGCGGGCCAGACCGGCCGCGTACGACGCCGCCCGCAGCGACGACTCCGAACCGTCGACCCCGGCCATGATCACCTTGGGGCCGTCGGTGCCGCGTTCGAACCGGTGGGGCTGGTCTTCGCTCACCCTTCGAGGGTATCGGCCCAACGGGTGCAATCGGACGGCGGCCCGGTGTCGGTGAGGGGCCCGGGACCCACCCCGTACGAACCATTGGTCATGAAAAACGATCAGCTGCCCATCGGGCGGAGGTCGGTGCTGCGCCTGGCCGCCGGCCTCGGCGTCACCGTCGCGGCCGGCGCGTTCGCCCTCGACCGGTTCGGCCCCGGCGACACCGCCGGGGAAGGCGCCGCCGCCGCGCCCCAGGGGCCGCCCGGCGCCGCCGCCGGGCCGCCGGCCTCCTCGCCCCGGCTGCGCCCCTCCGCGTACCGGCTCCAGCCGATGACCGCGTACGCCCCCGCCACCCGGCCCCGGGCGCTCCCCCCGGTCCGGCGGCGGCCCTTCCTCTCGCTCACCGGCGTCGGCCGCACCATGGTGCTCACCTTCGACGACGGGCCCGACCCCCGCTACACCCCCGACATCCTGGCCACCCTGCGGCAGTACGACTGCCGGGCGATGTTCTTCGTCTGCGGCGAGATGGCGGTGGCCAACCAGGACCTGCTCCGGGAGATGGCCGACGACGGGCACGTGGTCGGCAACCACTCGTGGTCCCATCCGCTCGTGCCGAAGCTGCGGCCCTCCCGCATCCGGGACGAACTCGGCTCCACCAGCGAGGTGGTGGAACGCGCCCTGGGCGCCGCGCCGCTCTGGTACCGGGCCCCGTACGGCGCCTGGAACCGGCACTCCTTCGAGATCGGCGCCGAGCTCGGCATGGAGCCGCTCGCCTGGTCCGTCGACACCCTCGACTGGAAGGAGCCCGGCACCGGCACCATCGTCCGCCGGGTCCTCGACGGAGCGGGCCCCGGTGTCATCGTCCTGTCGCACGACGCCGGCGGGAACCGCTCCCAGAGCGTCGCCGCCCTGCGCCGCTACCTGCCGGCGCTCCTCGACGAGGGCTACACCGTCACCGTCCCCCGGCGCTGACCGCCCGGACGTCACAGGAAGGGCCCCGGGGGACGCCCCCGGGGCCCTCCACGTGCGCGTGCGTCAGCGCGAACCCACCATGCGGGCGTAGACGACCACGTTCCCGTCGTACCCCTTCGCCCGGGTGTAGCCGCCGCCGCAGGTGATCACCCGCAGCTCCGGGTGGCCGGTGTCCCCGTAGACCTGCGGGCCGGGGAAGTCCTCCTTGGAGTAGACCTCGACGCCGTAGATCTCGAAGACCGCCACCCGTCCGTCGTACCGCTCGACCTCGACGTGCTGGCCCTTCTCCAGGGAGCCGAGGCCGTAGAAGACCGCCGGGCCGCTGTTGTTGTCGACGTGCCCGACGATCACCGAGGTGCCGCGCTGACCGGGCGCGATGCCGTTCTGGTACCAGCCGGCCAGATTGGCGTCCTGCGGGGGAGGGGCCGCCACCCAGCCGTCCGCGTCGAGCCCGACGTCCATCACCGGGGCGGCGACCTCGATCGCCGGGATGCGGATCCGCGAGGCGGGCGCGAACGGCAGCGGCTGGACGCCCGCCGACGCCTCCGCGGGCGGCGCGACGACCGGACGGGCCACCGGACGGGCCGCGGCGGCCGGCTGCGGCGGACCTCCCGCGATGTCCGCGCCGTTGCGCATCATCGCGAGTCCGGACAGCATGGCGAGGGCCAGGACGCCCCAGGGTTGTCGTCTCCTGCGCTCAGGGACGCGGAAGTCCTTCGGGGGCATGGTTCTCCCTTCGTGGCGACGTGTGAACGGTAAGGGCGACTCCGCACCCCTGCCCTCCGGGCGGCCCGAACGGGGCACCCCCCGCCTCCGTACGGGTGGCGACGCGCCGACGACGGGCCCCGCCCGGACCCGTAGCGGAGCGGACGCACCGTCAGAAAGCGCGCGCACGCTCGGCGTCGGCCGCCCCTGTCCGCCCGGGTGACAGCGCGCTGACCCATCCGAGTACTCGTCAGACAATCGTTTCGCGCGCCCCTGACCTGCGGTTGTGTCGTCGGACGCAACTCGATCGGCGGCACGACCGCTCACCGGACCGGCCCAGTGCCGAGGTGCAGGGAGGGGTCCGAGTTGTGATGGTTCGTCATGGAAGGCGTACTCGTCGAATCTCCCGGAGCACCGCTTCGGGGCGCCTTCCACTGGAGGTTCAACCATGCGTGCTGCACGCACTCTGGCGGTGACCGCCACCGCGTTCGCGGCGGTCGCCCTGGCCGCTCCCCTCGCCGCCGCCACCAACGGTCCCAGCAACGTCCAAGTCAATCCCTACGACGTCCACGCGGGGTCGACGATCACCATCACGGCCAAGGGCTGCGGTCACGGCGGCACGGTCACGTCCAACGCCTTCCCGGAGACCAGCCTCTCGGTCAACTCCAACGGCCTGTCCAGCGCGATCGCCCGGGTCTACAACAACGCCACGCCCGGCAACTACAACCTGGCCGTCAAGTGCAGCGACAACTCCCGGGTCGTCACGCACCCGTTCCGGGTGCTCGCGGGCCGCGGCGCCCAGGGCGGTCTCGGCGGTTCGCTGGCGCCCAGCTCCACCGAGATGGCCGTCGGCGGCAGCCTGGTCGCCGCCGCCGCGCTCGGCGGCGGTGTCTTCGTGCTCCGTCGCCGCCGGATGACCGGCACGGGCGCCTGACCGGCCGAACCTCCCGGTCGGCCTCCTGTGCCCGCCGCCCCCGTGTCCCGGAAGGGATCCGGGGGCGGCGGGCTGTCGGCGGCGGGCCGTCCGGCGCGGGGGACGGACGGGTCCGGCTCAGTGCCGGCGGTCGTGCGTACGGCGCCGGACGACGTACGCCGTGCCCGCCGCTGCGGCGAGCACCAGGGCCGTGCCCGCCGCCAGCGTCCCGGACTCGAGACTTCCCTGGGAGCCGCCGAGGCCGCCCTGCACCCCGCGCGGGGTGAGCAGCACGGTCGAGCGGGCGGTCGGCGACAGCGTCGCCAGTCCGCTGATCGTCAGGTCCACGGTGTCCTGCACGCCGCCCGAGCAGTTGAACGCCACCGTGTACACGGCGCCGCGCTTGGCGTCCGCGTCCACGGTGGCGGTGACCGCCGAGCCCGGGGCGATCTGGACGGTGTCGAAGATGCCCGCCGTCGCCGTCGCCGTACTGGCGCAGCCGGGCGCGCTGAGCGTCACCCGCCCGCCGGGGGCGACGAGCGACGGGGAGACGACGAAATCGCCCGGGGCCTTGGCGCCCCGCACCCGCGGGTTCGGCGCGGGCGCACCGTCGGCCGCGTGGGCGACGGTGACGGGGGCGGCCAGGGCGAGGGCGGCCGCCCCCAGCAGGGCGGTGGACGCGGCACGTATCGCGCGCATGGTGATTCCTCCGGGTCCCGAGGGCCGGCCGCGGCGGTTTGGCCGCGTGGAGCCGGCGTGCACCTCGTTGCCGGAAACGCTAGGAGCGCACTACCACAGCCGCGATCCCAGACGTGCGAATGGGGCACCCTTGTCCCCCGGGCGGCCCAGCCCCGCCCGCTCCCTCACTCCGTGACCTGCGGGAACAGATCGGTGAACGGCGCGGCGGTGGCGGCGAGGCCGCGGCCGAACGGGGCGTCGAAGTCCCAGATGAGGAAGAGCAGGAAGGCGATCAGCGCGCTGTAGAGGCCGGCCAGCAGCAACTCGCGGCCGGTGCGCCGGATCTGGAGCGTGAAGATCAGGCCCACCGAGACCAGGGCGCCGATGATCAGGCCGAACCAGACGACCCCCGGCATGGTCTCGCCGGCGCTCTGACCGCGCGCGCCGCGGGCGTCGTCGGCGACCATCACCTGGTCGACCAGCGGCTGGTACGCCTGCCCTTCGAAGTCGTTGGCGGGTTCGTAGTCGGTGACGCTGCGGCGCACCTTCTGGAGCAGGGCGTCGCCCTCGGGGGTGGTCTCGCCCTCCTCCGCCATGTGCGGGAACTCCTCGTTCACCACGTAGTCGACGTACGCGTCGACGTCGGCGCGGATGCCTTCGCGGACCGGCAGCGGATACACCTCGACCCGCTCGGAGATCTCGTGCATCGCCTGGGCCTCCTGGCGCACCACCTCCTGGGCGGCGCCCCGGCCCTCCCAGACGCCGGCGATGGCGAGGCCGAGGACGATCGCGTAGATCACGCCGATCATCATCGTCATGTACTCGATGACGTCGGGGGTCTCGTTGGGGTCGTCGTCGTCGGGGATCCGGCGGTGGTTGATGACGACGATGGCCAGGACGACGGCGCACGCGGCGGCCATCGCCAGGGTCAGGACGAGCCATTCGGACATGGTTCCTCGGTCTTTCTCGGGGTTTCGAGTCGGAGGCGCGGCGCTCGGGGCCGGTCAGCGGGAGGAGCGCGGGCGCAGGATCGCGGTGGCCAGCACGGCCGGCGCGGTGATGAGCAGCATCGTGGTGACCGGCGACGAGGTGGTCTTCGGCTGGGGCCGCGAGGCCCGCTTGTAGTGCGGCAGCGCGACCGGGGTCGCGGGCGGCGCGGGGCGCGGCGCCGTCGTCGGGGCGGGGGACGGGGCCGGGGGAGCGGGGGCCGGCGGCTCCGCCGGCGCCGGGGTGGCGGGCGCGGGGGAGGGCGGGGCCGGGGTCGGGGTCGGCCGCGGTGCCGGGGTGGCGGCGGGCGGCTGCTCGGGGGCGGGCGCCGGCGGCGGCTTCGGCGCGGGGTGGACGCCGGGCGGCTTCGTGGGCGGCTTCGGTACGGGGCGCACGCCGGGCGGTTTCGTCGGCGGCTTCGGTGCGGGGTGGACGCCGGGCGGTTTCGTCGGGGCCGGCGGGTCGGGTTTCGGGGAGGGGGAGCACGCGCCCGGGCCGATGACGGCCACGGAGGTGTGCGAGCCGTCCGGCCCGGCCGTGGCGTAGGCGCAGGAGTCGGCGGCCGCCGGCGCGGGCGCGGCGAGCAGCCACACCAGTGCGGCGGCCGCCAGCGACCGCGTGAGGGGTGATCCGTACAGAGACACGCCGAAGAGCTTGAACACATGGACGCCGAACCAGGGCCCGAATGCGAGCGGATTCCCCGGATGGTGGGGTTCTCGCGTTGCGCGATTTGACGTTTTCGCTGCGGACCGGGGGAGAAAATGGCCGACGGGGGTCGGAGCGGGGCCCGTTCGGAAGAAGTGTCCGGTTGTCGCCCTGCCGGTCTCCCGGCCCTTCGGCGGAATGCGCTGCGGCGGTCGGGCTCCGCCGGGCCGACCGCCGAGGTAAGGGCGGTGCGGAGGCCGCGCACCGGTCACGCCGAGGGCGGCGGAAGAGCGGACGCACGGTCAGATGCACGTGAAGGTGCACGACCTGAAGGCGTGAACCCTTCGTTCCGCGCGCACGTGCCAAACGCGTGTGACCAAGAACGGACCGCTAATTTCCGTTTCCTCTCGCTCTCTCGGCGGGCGATCAGTAGCCTCACCTCGAACACGGCCGCGAACACCGGGCCGCATCCCCCATGGCGACTTGTTGGAGACATTGATGGAGCGTCCCGCCTGGGCTCCGCCGGGCATCGACATTTCGGTGCCCAGCGTGTCCCGTATGTACGACTTCTATCTGGGCGGCTCGCACAATTTCGAAGTGGACCGGGAAGCGGCCCGCAAGGCCATGGAGTTCATGCCGGGCCTCCCCAAGATCATGCAGGCGAACCGGGCGTTCATGCGCCGCGCCGTCCGCTTCGCCGTTGACAACGACGTCACCCAGTTCCTCGACATCGGCTCCGGCATACCGACCTTCGGCAACGTGCACGAGGTCGCCCAGGCCGCCGACCCCGCCGCCCGGATCGTCTACGTCGACCACGACCCGGTGGCCGTCGCCCACAGCAGGGCCGTCCTGCAGGGCGTCGACGGCGCCGCGGTCGTCCCCGCCGACCTCCGCAAGCCGGCCGACATCCTGCACAGCCCCGAGGTCACCGGCCTGCTCGACCTGGACCGGCCGGTCGCCCTGCTGCTCGTCGCCGTCCTGCACTTCCTGGAGGACAGCGACGAGCCGGGGGAAGCCGTCGCCGAACTCCTCGACGCGCTCGCCCCCGGCAGCCTCCTGGTCGTCACCCACGCCTCGTACGAGGGCATTCCGGTGGACGAGGAACGCGCCGGCGCCACCGTCGACGTGTACCGCAACACCCGCAGCCCGCTGGTGATGCGCTCCCGGGAGGAGATCGCCCGCTTCTTCGACGGCACCGCGTTCGTCGAGCCCGGGCTCGTCCCGATGCCCCACTGGCGGCCGGACTCCCCGGCCGAGGAGGAGGACCCGTACGCCTTCTCCGGCTTCGCGGGCGTGGGGCGCAAGGCGTGAAGGTGCCGTCGCAGCCGTCCGGCAACACCGCGGAAGCCGACGGTCCGGAGGACAGACTCAGGCGGTTCGTCACCATCTGGGGCCGGGCCATCTTCCCCGTGACCGCGACCTCCCTCACCCGCACCGAGTTCGAGGGCCACCTCCTCCCGCTCGCCCGCCTGTTGTGCGGCGCGCTGCTCGCCCGGCCCTTCGACACCGCCCCCGCCCAGCGGGCCGGCGCCGGCCTGGTCGACGCCCACTGCACCGACCCGGACGCGCTCGGCCGCAGCCTCGGCGTCGTCGACTCGTACCTGGTCCTCTACTGCGGTACGGACCCCGAGCTCACCGCCGAGGAACTGCGGGCCCGCTGCGCCCGCCTCCAGCACGCCATGGCCACCGGCTACGCCCAGGCCCTGCGCGAGCGGACCCGCGCCGAGCAGGAGGCCATCGCCCGTTCCGCGCTCTCCGCCCGCAGCGCCGCCGAGATCGCCCTGCACGCCACCGAGAGCCGCTTCCGGGCGGTCTTCGACGGGGCCGCCATCGGCATCGGCATCGCCGACCTCGACGGGCGGATCGTCGAGGTCAACGACACCATGACCCGCATGTTCGGCGGCGTCGAGGCGCAGGTCCGCAGCCGCAACGTCAGCGAGTGGGTGCACCCCGAGGACGGGCCGCACGTCTGGCGGCTCTACGAGGAACTGGTGCGCGGCGAGCGCGAGCAGTACCGGGTGGAGAAGCCGTACTACCGCAGCGACGGCACGGTCCTGTGGACCAACCTCACCGTCTCGCTGCTCCGTGACGCCCAGGGCCTGCCCCAGTACCAGCTGGCGCTGATGGAGGACATCACCGAACGGCGCCTGCTCCATCTGCGCCTGCGGTACGAGGCCACCCACGACGCCCTCACCGGACTGCCCAACCGGACGCTGTTCTTCGAGCGCCTGGAGAAGGCGCTGGCCCCCGGCGCGACCGGCGAGGAAAGCCGCTTCGGGCTCTGCTACCTGGACCTGGACGGCTTCAAGGCCATCAACGACAGCCTCGGCCACTCCGTCGGCGACCGGCTGCTCGTCGAGGTCGCCGACCGGCTGCAGGCGTGCGCCACCGGGCCCGGCGAGATGGTCGCCCGGCTCGGCGGCGACGAGTTCGTCGCCCTCACCACCGGCCCCGCCGCCGGCGGCGAGCGGGACGCCACCGCGCTCGCCGACCGCATCCTCGCCGCGCTCGCCACGCCGGTGGGCGTCGACGGCCGCGAACTGACCGTGCGCGGCAGCCTCGGCGTCGTCGAGGGACCGGCCGGCGAACGGACCGCCGCCGAGGTGCTGCGCAGCGCCGACATCACCATGTACCGGGCCAAGTCCGCGGGCGGCAACCGCTTCGAGCTCGCCGACCCCGAGGCCGACGCCCGCGCCATCACCCGGCACGGCCTCACCACCGCGCTGCCGACCGCCCTGGAGCGGGGCGAGTTCTTCATCGAGTACCAGCCGCTCGTCCACCTCGACGACGGCAGGGTCCACGGCGCCGAGGCCCTCGTCCGCTGGAGCCACCCCCAGCACGGCGTCCTCGGCCCCGACCGCTTCATCCCGCTCGCCGAGGACACCGGGCTGATCGTGCCGCTGGGCCGCTGGGTCCTCCAGGAGGCCGTCCGGCAGGCCCGCTCCTGGCAGCTCGACAACCCCGGCACCGGCGCCCCGCTCCGGATCAACGTCAACCTGTCCCCGACCCAGCTCCACCACCCCCGGCTGGTCGCCGACACCGTCGACGTCCTGGAACGCGCCGGGCTCGCACCGGGCGCGCTCTGCCTGGAGGTCACCGAGTCCGCGCTCATCGGCGCCGACGAGGACCTGCTCAAACCGCTGCGCCAGCTCGCCGAGATGGGCGTCGACATCGCCCTCGACGACTTCGGCACCGGCTACTCCAACCTGGCCAACCTGCGCCGCCTCCCGGTCAGCGTCCTCAAGCTCGACCGGTCCTTCACCCGCGGCATGCAGCAGCATCCGGTGGACCCCGTCGACCTGAAGATCGTCGAAGGCATCGTCTCGCTGGCCCACAGTCTCGAACTCGCCGGCACCGTCGAGGGCGTCGAGACCGCGGCCCAGGCCGAACGCCTCCGCGAACTGGGCTGCGACACCGCGCAGGGCTGGTACTACGCCCGCCCCGGCGCCCCGGACCGCATCCACTCCCTGGTCCTCGCCGACGCGGTGTGAGCGCGCACACGCGTGTGGGCCCGGTCCTCCTGAGGACCGGGCCCACACCGGTGAAGCGCGAGGGGGCGAGGAGAGCGAAGGGACTATGTCATCAGGAGTATGAGAAGGAAGCCCCTTCATAGCCTCGCCCCGGACCGACCGTAGCACTCAGGCGGGGACCAGGTCGCGCAGATTTTCCGGCGTGACGACCCGGGAGCCCGGCGCCAGCCCCTCGGGCCGCGCCAGGCCGAGGTACGTCACCGGCTCCGCCGGTACGTCGCCGCCGGTCCACTCCACGACCTCCGCGCCCGACTCCCGCATCAACGCGACCACATGACGGACCGTCACCGGTGCGCGCTCGACCGCCCCGCGCACCAGGACCGCCAGCGAGACCCGGTGGTCCTCCACCCGGTTGTCCGACGGCGTGCCCCGCAGGCACAGGTGGAGCCAGTGCGCGTGCCACCGCCCCTCCTCGTCCCGCCGGAAGGCCACCGGCAGCGCCACCCGCCCCGGTCCGCGCAGCTCGGACTTCATCCGGACCGTGCGCGGCTCGAAGGGACGGCCGCCCTGCTCGCCCTCGCGGAGCATGTACCCGAAGAAGGACTCGGCCGTCTCCTCGAAGTCCTCGCCCGCGTACACGTGCACGTGCGGCACCACGAACGCTCCCCGCACCGCGCCGAGCCGCAGCTCGATGAACTCCGAGGCCCCGTCCGGGGCTTCGGTGACGTCCCCGGAGTGCCGGCCCTCGACCGTGGTCAGCTCCGTGTACGACAGCCAGGAGATCGTCGCGTACCGCTCGTCGAGCAGCAGCGCGGACAGGTCCAGGTCGGTCCTGCGGCGCGCCTCCTTCCAGTACATGAAGAACCGCAGCAGCTCCCCCTCCACCGGCGAGACGGAGCCGCGCGGCAGCACCCCGAACCCGCCCGAGGAGGCCCGTCCGCTGAGCGGCAGCGCCACGTCCAGGACCGCCGGGTCGACCAGCAGGCGCCCGGTCGCGGGAAGCCGGCGCCGGGTCTCCCCGTCGAGCAGCGCGAGCAGCCGCCGCTGGACCTCCCTCGGCAGGTCGCGGCGGGCGTCCGCGGTCACCCACGCGGTGCCGTTCCGGTTCACGAGAAGGCGCCGGGGCGCGCCGGACGCGTCGTGCCGGTTCTGCAGGTGCTCCCGCACCGACAGCACCACCCGGCCCGCCACCGCCGGCGCGACGCGCTCCGCCGCCGCCAGGACCGCCTCCCGGGCCGCGTCGTCCGCCGCGGTGCGCAGCAGCCGGTCCAGGGCGCGGAAGAGCCGCCCGGGCGCGGCCGCGGCCAGCAGCTCGGCCGCGCCCGGGACGTCACCGCCGGCGAGCAGCGCCTCCACCCGCGAGTCGAGCGACGGGGCCCGCAGCTCGCCCCTCGCCACCGCGAACACCTCGGCCGCGTGCGGCCACGCCGGGTACTCGTGCGGATGCAGCCGCTCCCCGAGCCGCTTCCACGCCTCCCGGTGCTGCCCCACGTCGGCCAGCTTCGCCGGAGCCGCCGCCACCACACCGTCCAGGCCGGCCAGCAGGGTCCGCCGCAGCGGCCGGGACAGCGCGCGGAAGCGGGTCGCCTCCCGCAGCGTCACGTCGCCGTCCGACAGGGCGCAGGCCAGCCGCAGCACGTCCGTGACCGTGTCCAGCAGGGGCGCCGCGCCGGCCCGCAGCCGGGCCGCGTTGACCACGGCCCGGTTCTCCCGGACCGGGATCTCCGCCGGCTGCGGCCCGTCCGCGCAGCGCGCGGCGAGCACCGCGAGATCGGCCAGGTGCTCGTCGCCCAGCGGCGTCACCGCCCCCGCCAGGGAGCGGTACAGCGCGCCGATCTCCTCGTCGAAGGGGCCGCCGAGGTGCAGCACGGTCAGCCGGTCGCTGTCGGCCGGGGTCAACTCCGCGTGGGCCGCGAGCAGTTCCTCGTACGTGTGCTGGTACCGGCCGTACGCGGGCAGCGTCAGCAGATTCAGGACCCCGGCGCTCAGCTGCGCCTCGACCGCCTCCCGGGCCTCGGGATCGTCGAGCGCCTTCAGGACGCACGACAGCCAGAACTCCCGGGTGTCGGGGACGTTGCGGGGGAAGTCGATGAAGTAGGCGTTGTGCCGCACGTGGTCGCCGACCCGCTCGCGGACCGCCTCCAGCGCCCACCGGGCCAGTTCGACCACGGTGTCGGAGGGCCGCCCGGACAGCTCCTTCAGCAGCGGGGAGGACAGCGCGAATCCCCCCGTCCTCAGCGCGGCGTCGAGCCGCAGGGCGGCGGCGGAGCCGTCCCCGACGGGGCCGGCGGGGACGGACAGCCGCAGCGTGTGCCGGACGAGCAGGCGTTCGAGAGCGTGATCCATCCGGCGATGCTCGCAGCCCGCTCGGCCGTTCCGCACGCGGATTTCCCGGGCACGGCCGGTGGAGGAGCCCTACGGAGCGGGAGGCGCCGGCGTGCCGCGCCGGGTGGCCATCAGGAGCTTCTGGAGCTCGCGGGCGGCGCGGGGCGGGGCCACGTCGCTGCGGTGGGCCAGGGCGATCGTGCGGCGCAGGCCCGGGCGGGCGAGGGCGGTGACGCGCAGGTCGCGGCCGGCGCGGGCGGCGACCATGGCCGGGACGACGGCGAGCCCGAGGCCGGCCCGTACGAACCCGAGGACGGCGTCCAGCTCGCCGCCCTCGACGGTGAACGTCGGCTCGAAGCCGGCCGCCCGGCAGGCGCCCACGGTCAGCTCCCGCAGGTCGTAGCCGTGCCGGAACATCACGAGCGGCTGGTCGCGCAGGTCCGTGATCCGCACCGGGCGGCGGGGCGGCGGCGCGGAGGCGGCCGAGACCACCACCAGGTCCTCGCGCAGCAGTTCCACCGTGGTCAGCGCCGGCGAGGGGGTCGGCAGCGGCAGGACGACGAGCGCCAGGTCCAGGGCGCCGCGGGCCAGCTCCCGCACCAGGTCGTGCGAGCCGCCCTCCTCGATGAGCAGCTCGATCCCCGGGTGCAGGTCGTGGAAGGCGCGCAGCACGTCGGGGAGGAGCCCGGTGCAGAGGCTGGGCGTCGCGCCGAGCCGCACCCGGCCGCGCTTGAGCTGGGCCAGCTCCTGCACCTCGCGGCGGGCCGTCTCGGTGTCGGCGAGGATCCGGCGGGCGAGCGGCAGGAGCGACTCGCCGGCGTCGGTGAGCGCGATGTTGCCCCGGGCCCGGCTGAACAGCTCCGCCCCCAGCTCCTGCTCCAGCGCCTTGATCTGCTGGGAGAGCGAGGGCTGAGAGACATGGACCCGCTCGGCGGCCCGGGTGAAGTGGAGCGTCTCGGCCACGGCCACGAAGTAGAGGAGCTGCTGGAACTGCATGACCACCAGCCTAGAGCACATGCATAGCTTCAGCCTATGGAGATCAGCCGGACCATGTCTTGGACCTCTCGGGCCCTTCGGCCCTAGCGTCGACGGCATGGCTCTGGCACCCAGCAAGGACGCGGCCGCCGCGGGAGGCCCGGCGTCCGCCCGGGAAGCGGCCCCCGCCCGCCCACCGTCCCGCACCCCGTCCCGCGGCTTCTGGTCCTCGACCCTCGGCAAGAAGACCGTGATGGCCGTGAGCGGCCTGATCATGCTCGCCTACCTGGTCGCGCACGTGGCCGGCAACCTCAAGGTCTTCTTCGGTCCGGAGGAGTTCAACGGCTACGGGCACTGGCTGCGCGTGATGGGCGCCCCCGTCCTCCACCACGGCTGGGGGCTGTGGATCGCCCGGATCGTGCTCCTGGCCGCGGTCCTCGCCCACGCCGTCTCCGCGTACCAGCTCAGCCGCCGCGACATCCGGGCGCGCCCCATCCGGTACGCCCACCGGCGCAAGGGCGCTTCCTACGCCACCCGCACCATGCGCTGGGGCGGGATCATCCTCGGCCTCTTCATCGTCTGGCACGTCCTCGACCTCACCACCGGCACCGTCCACTCCGGCGGCTTCGAGGAGGGCAGGCCGTACCAGAACGTCATCGACACCTTCTCGACCTGGTACGGCAACGTCGTCTACATCGTCGCCATGCTGGCCGTCGGCCTCCACGTCCGGCACGGCTTCTGGAGCGCCGCCCAGACCCTCGGCGTCGGCGACGCCCGGCGCGAACGCGCCCTGCGGCTGACGGCGAACGCCCTCGCACTCGCCCTGACCGCGGGCTTCATCGCCGTCCCCGTCGGCGTCATGACCGGAGTGGTGAACTGACCATGAGCTACCTCGACTTCCGCACCGGCGACCCGATCGCCGACACCAAGGCCCCGGCCGGCCCCATCGCCGAACGGTGGGACACCCGCCGTTTCGAGGCGAAGCTGGTCAACCCCGCCAACCGGCGCAAGCACCGCGTGATCGTCGTCGGCACCGGCCTCGCCGGCGGCTCCGCCGGCGCCACCCTCGCCGAACAGGGCTACCACGTCGTCCAGTTCTGCTTCCAGGACTCGCCGCGCCGGGCCCACTCGATCGCCGCCCAGGGCGGCATCAACGCCGCCAAGAACTACCGCAACGACGGCGACTCCGTCCACCGCCTCTTCTACGACACCGTCAAGGGCGGCGACTTCCGCGCCCGCGAGTCCAACGTCCACCGGCTCGCGCAGATCTCCGTCGAGATCATCGACCAGTGCGTCGCCCAGGGCGTCCCCTTCGCCCGCGAGTACGGCGGCCTCCTCGACACCCGCTCCTTCGGCGGCGTCCAGGTCTCCCGCACCTTCTACGCCCGCGGCCAGACCGGGCAGCAGCTCCTCCTCGGCGCCTACCAGGCACTGTCCCGGCAGATCGCCGCCGGCAACGTCGAGATGCACCCCCGCACGGAGATGCTCGACCTGGTCGTCGTCGACGGACGGGCCCGCGGCATCGTCGCCCGCGACCTGATCACCGGCCGCGTCTCCACCCACTTCGCCGACGCCGTCGTCCTCGCCAGCGGCGGCTACGGCAACGTCTTCTACCTCTCCACCAACGCGATGAACTCCAACGCCACCGCCGTCTGGCGGGCCCACCGGCGCGGCGCGTACTTCGCCAACCCCTGCTTCACCCAGATCCACCCCACCTGCATCCCGCGCACCGGCGACCACCAGTCCAAGCTGACCCTGATGAGCGAGTCGCTGCGCAACGACGGCCGGATCTGGGTCCCCAAGGCGAAGGGCGACACCCGCCCCGCCGCCGAGATCCCCGAGGACGAGCGCGACTACTACCTGGAGCGGATCTACCCCTCCTTCGGCAACCTGGTGCCGCGCGACATCGCCTCCCGCGCCGCCAAGAACGTCTGCGACGAGGGCAGGGGAGTGGGCCCGGGCGGCCAGGGGGTCTACCTGGACTTCGCCGACGCCATCGCCCGGATGGGCCGCGCCGCCGTCGAGGCCAGGTACGGCAACCTCTTCGACATGTACGCGCGGATCACCGCGGAGAACCCGTACGAGGTCCCCATGCGGATCTACCCCGCCGTCCACTACACGATGGGCGGACTCTGGGTCGACTACGACCTCCAGACCACCGTGCCCGGCCTCTTCGCCATCGGCGAGGCCAACTTCTCCGACCACGGCGCCAACCGGCTCGGCGCCTCCGCCCTCATGCAGGGCCTCGCCGACGGCTACTTCGTCCTCCCCGCCACCATCAACGACTACCTGGCCCGCCACCCGACGTCCGAGCCCGTCACGGACGAGCACCCCGCCGTCCGCGAGGCGCTGGCCGAGACCGAGGACCGGCTGAACCTCCTCCTCGCCGTCGACGGCGACCGCACCCCCGACTCCTTCCACCGCGAACTCGGCGAGCTCATGTGGGAGTTCTGCGGCATGGCCCGCAACGCCGAGGGTCTGCGCACCGCGCTCCGGCGCATCCCGGAGATCCGCGAGGAGTTCTGGCGCCGCATCAAGGTCCCCGGCAGCGGCGAGGAGTTCAACCAGTCGCTGGAGAAGGCCAACCGGATCGTCGACTACCTCGAACTCGCCGAGCTGATGTGCCTCGACGCCCTGCACCGCGAGGAGTCCTGCGGCGGCCACTTCCGCGAGGAGTCCCAGACCCCGGACGGCGAGGCCGCCCGCCGCGACGAGGAGTTCTCGTACGCGGCCGCCTGGGAGTTCGGCGGCCCCGGCGGCACCCCCGTCCTCCACAAGGAAACCCTCGACTTCGAGTACGTCCACCCCACCCAGCGGAGCTACGCATGAAGCTCAACCTGCGCGTCTGGCGCCAGAAGAACGCCGCCGCCGAGGGCGCCATGGCCACCTACGAGGTGGACGGGATCTCCCCCGACATGTCCTTCCTGGAGATGCTCGACACCCTCAACGAGGACCTCATCCTGCGCGGCGAGGACCCCGTCGCCTTCGACCACGACTGCCGCGAGGGCATCTGCGGCGCCTGCAGCCTCGTCATCGACGGCGACGCCCACGGCCCCGAGCGCACCACCACGTGCCAGCTCCACATGCGCTCCTTCCGCGACGGCGACACCATCGACGTCGAACCCTGGCGGGCCTCCGCCTTCCCGGTCGTCAAGGACC
Source organism: Streptomyces roseofulvus (assembly GCF_039534915.1). NCBI lineage: Bacteria > Bacillati > Actinomycetota > Actinomycetes > Kitasatosporales > Streptomycetaceae > Streptomyces > Streptomyces roseofulvus. The sequence continues at coordinate 7,101,667 of NZ_BAAAWE010000001.1, forward strand.
TCGTCGTCGACCGCACCGCCTTCGACCGGATCATCCAGGCCGGCGGATACGTCACCGCCCCCACCGGCTCCGCGCCCGAGGCCCACGCCACCGCCGTCCCCAAGGCGGACGCCGACTTCGCCTTCGAGCACGCCGAGTGCATCGGCTGCGGCGCCTGCGTCGCCGCCTGCCCGAACGGCTCGGCGATGCTCTTCACCTCCGCCAAGGTCAACCACCTGAACGTGCTCCCGCAGGGCGCGCCGGAGCGCGAGACCCGGGTCCTCGACATGGTCGCCCAGATGGACGCGGAGGGCTTCGGCGGCTGCACGCTCACCGGCGAGTGCGCCACGGCCTGCCCGAAGGGCATCCCGCTGCCGTCGATCGCCGCGATGAACAAGGAGTGGCTGCGGGCCCGGCGCAAGGTGAAGTGAGAGGACTTCCCGCCACCGGGAACAAAGCGCCGGCCCGGGCCGTTCTCCCCGGGCCGACGCCATCCCGACCGAGGAGAACCTTGCCCGACGCGCAGAGCACCGCCCCGACCGCCGACACCTTCTCCAGCCCCTTCCCGCTGCCCCCGCTCACCGACCAGGCCGAGCGGCTCATCGAGCTCGGCGTGCCCGCTCTCACCGGCCTCGACGCCGGCGAGCTGCGGGCCTACGCCGAGAAGGCCGCCGCCGACGCCCCGGCCGGTTCCCTGCTGGCCCTCCACCCGGACGCCGCGCCCGCCTCGGCCCTCGCCCCGCTGCTCAGGCTCGCGGACAAGCCCGGCTTCCTGGTGGTCGACATGGCGGACGTGGACTCCTTCGCCCCGCAGGGCGTGGAACTCCCCGACGGCCCCTTCTACCTGGTCCACGACCTGGACCGCGGCGACCACCTGGGCAACTGGAGCCCCGAGGAGGCCCTCCCGGCGCTCCACGAGGCCGGCCGGACGCCGCTCGTCCTCACCGAGGGCATCCACTGGCTGCTCCAGCGGCCCGAGGTCCTGGAGCGCAACAAGTGCTTCATGACGATCGGTTCACGCCTGCGCAAGCCCAACGGTGCCTTCGACGCCCGCACTCCGGCCATCTGGATCAGCAACGGCACCGGCCGCGACGGCAGGGAGCGCAAGGGCGCGCCCAAGGTCGGCTGGTGCTGGTGGAACAACCGGCACACCTGGCTCGGCTTCGGCTCCACCACGGGCCGCGGCTAGGTCGCTTCTTTCGGATCAGGCCGCATCAGGGAGGTGCGTGCCAGGCGTCGCGAGCCCGGCATGATCCGAAAGAGGCGGCCTAGCCGTCCAGCCCCAGGGCCCTGGCCAGGTACGGCGCGGTGCGGCTTCCGGCCGCCCGCGCCACCCGGGCCGGGGGTCCCTCGGCGACGATCCGGCCGCCCTCCGCGCCGCCGCCGGGGCCGAGGTCGACCACCCAGTCCGCGCCGGCCGCCACGTCCATGTCGTGCTCCACGACGACCACCGTGTGGCCGCCGTCCACCAGGCCGCGCAACTGGCGGACCAGGACCTCGACATCGGCCGGGTGCAGCCCGGTGGTGGGCTCGTCGAGGACGTACAGGGTGTGCGCGCGGCGCGGGCGCTGGAGCTCGGAGGCGAGCTTGATCCGCTGGGCCTCGCCGCCGGACAGTTCGGTGGCGGGCTGGCCGAGCCGCAGATAGCCGAGCCCGACGTCCAGCAGGGTCCGCAGGCTGCGGGCCGCCGCCGGGACCCCGGCGAAGAACTCCGCCGCCGACTCCACGGTCAGGTCGAGGACCTCGGAGATCGTGAGCCCGCGCAGCCGCACCTGGAGGGTCTCCGGGTTGTACCGGGCCCCGTGGCAGTCCGGGCAGGGCGCGTACGTGCTCGGCAGGAACAGCAGCTCCACCGAGACGAAGCCCTCGCCCTGACACGTCTCACAGCGTCCGCCGGCCACGTTGAAGGAGAAGCGTCCGACCTTGTAGCCGCGGGCCCGGGCCTCCTCCGTCTCCGCGAAGAGCTTCCGCACCACGTCGAAGAGGCCGGTGTACGTGGCCAGGTTGGAGCGCGGCGTCCGCCCGATCGGCCGCTGATCGACCGTCACCAGCCTACCCACCCCTGCGGATTCCTCGGTGAACGCGCCGACCAGGGTGGACTTCCCGGAGCCGGAGACACCGGTGACGGCGGTCAGCGCGCCCCGGGGGAAGGCCGCGTCCACGGCCCTGAGGTTGTGCCGGGTGACGGGCCCGGTGCGCAGCCACGCACCGGGCTCCAGGGCGGGACGCGCGGGCACCGGAGCCGGGTCGAAGAGGAAGCGGCGGGTGGCCGACTCCTCGACGCGGGCGAGGAGTTCCGGCGGGCCGCTGTGCAGGACCCGGCCGCCGTGCTCGCCGGCCCGCGGGCCGACGTCGACCAGCCAGTCGGCGTGCCGGACCACGTCGAGGTGGTGCTCCACGACGAAGACCGTGTTGCCGGCCGCCTTTAACCGGTCGAGGACCACCAGGAGGGCCTCGGTGTCGGCGGGGTGCAGCCCGGCGGACGGCTCGTCGAGCACGTACACGACGCCGAAGAGGCCCGCGCGGAGCTGGGTGGCGAGCCGGAGGCGCTGGAGCTCGCCGCTGGAGAGGGTGGGGGTGGTGCGGTCCAGGGAGAGGTAGCCGAGGCCGAGCTCGGTGACGGTGGCGATCCGGGCGAGCAGGTCCTCGGCGAGGACCCTGGCGGTCTCCGGGGCGCCGGGCGCGGCGGCCGGGGCCAGCACCTCGGCCAGCGCGGTCAGCGGCAGCGCCGCCAGCTCGGCGATGGTGCGGCCGGCGAAGGTGACGGCCAGCGCCTCCGGGCGCAGCCGGCTCCCGCCGCAGACCGGGCAGGGGGCGCTGGTGAGGAAGCGTTCCGCCTTGGCCCGCAGGGCGGGGCTCTTCGACTCGGAGTAGGTGCGCAGGACGAGCCGGCGGGCGCCGGTGTACGTGCCCTGGTACGGGCGCTGGATCCGGCCGGCCTCCCGGACCGGGTGCACGGTGACGACCGGCTGCTCCTCGGTGAAGAGGATCCACTCCCGGTCCTTCGGGTCCAGCTCGCGCCACGGCCGGTCCACGTCGTGCCCGAGGGCGTCGAGGACGTCGCGCAGGTTCTTGCCCTGCCAGGCGCCCGGCCAGGAGGCGACGGCGCCCTCGCGGATGGACAGGCCGGGGTCGGGGACCAGCAGCTCCTCGCTGGTCTCGTGGATCCGGCCGAGGCCGTGGCAGGAGGGACAGGCGCCGGCCGGCGTGTTGGGGGAGAAGGCGTCGGAGTCCAGGCGGGGCGCCCCGGCGGGGTGGTCGCCGGCGCGGGAGTAGAGCATGCGCAGCGAGTTCGACAGGGTGGTGACCGTGCCGACGGAGGAGCGGGCGCTCGGGGCGGCGCGGCGCTGTTCGAGGGAGACCGCCGGGGGCAGGCCGGTGATCTCCCCGACCTTCGGGGCGCCGACCTGGTGGATCAGCCGGCGGGCGTAGGGCGCGACGGACTCGAAGTAGCGGCGCTGGGCCTCCGCGTAGACCGTCCCGAAGGCGAGCGAGGACTTCCCTGAGCCGGAGACGCCCGTGAAGACGGTGAGGGTGTCGCGGGGGATGTCGACGTCCACGGACCGGAGATTGTGCTCGCGGGCGCCGCGGACACGCACGTACGGGTCATGGGCGGAGATCGGATCCTGCATTCGTAGATTTTATCCAATATCCGATTCCTCGCCGGTCTGGGGCGCGCCGCGGACGGCGCGCAGGGGCGCGCTGCGGCCGGTCCGGCGCGGATCCGGCAGTGATCCGACGGATCGTCAATTGACGATGTATCAGTTATTGACGGTTCATCAGCTCGGTCACACAATGCGGTCACCCGACGGAGGGATCGCCCGTGCCTCGACCGTTGCGCGTCGCAGCCGCCGCGCTCACCCTGCTCCTCGTCACCGCCTGCAACTCCGCCTCCACCGGCGGAAGCACCTCCTCGTCCGCACGCGGGGTCACCGCCGACACGATCAAGGTCGGCGGCATCGTCTCCATGACCACCGCCAGCGGCTACTCCAAGAAGGACACCGACCTCGGCGCCCGCGCCCGCTACGACCGGGCCAACGCCGAAGGCGGGATCCACGGGCGGCGGATCGAGTACCTGGGCGCCGAGGACGACGGCCAGGACCCGGCCAGGAACCTGGCGGCGGCCCGCAAGCTCGTCCAGCGGGACCAGGTCTTCGCCGTCTCTCCCATGAGCTCGGTCACCTTCGCCGGCGCCGACTTCCTCGACGCCCAGAAGGTCCCCACGGTGGGCTGGGGCACCCTTCCCTCCTTCTGCGGCCCCGCCCACGTCTACGGCTTCAACGGCTGCCTCGTCCCGACCCCCGGCGGCACCCTGAACCAGACCTGGCCCGAGAGCCTCGCGGCCGTCCTGGGCGGGGCGCGCGGCAAGTCGGTCGCGCTGATCGCCGGCGACAACGACGCCGGCACGTTCGGCATCCGCACCTTCACCCAGGGCTTCAAGGCGGCCGGCTTCCAGGTGCCGTACGCCAAGGCCGTGGTGCCCGCGACCTCGATGCCCAGCGACTGGTCCGCGTACACCAAGGAGATCCTCCGCTCGGGCCCCGGCGGCCGCGCGCCCGACGCCGTGATCTCCGTGATGCAGACCCCGTACAACATCGGCCTGTTCACCGCGCTCAAGCGGTCCGGCTACCGGGGGGTCCTCTCCGACCCGACGGACTACGACCCCGGGCTGCTCGCGAAGGACGCGACCCGGCAGGCCCTCGACGGGGTGTACGTGCTGCTGCAGTTCCAGCCCTTCGAGGCGGACACGCCCGCCATGCGGCAGTTCAAGGAGGACGTCAGGAAGGCCGCGGGCGGCAAGGACGTCCCGCTCAACATGCACATGATGACCGGGTACATGAGCGCCGACCTCTTCCTCTCCCTCGCCGCCAAGGCCGGCAAGGACCTCACCGTCGAGTCCTTCCAGAAGGCCGCCGACGGCTTCTCCGACACCGGCACCCTCGTCGGCGACCGCGCCCTGCCCAAGGGGAAGAAGGAGAGCTTCGGCTGCGGAGCGCTCGTCCGGCTGAAGGACGGGAAGTACGAGGTGGCCGTGCCGTTCAGGTGCTACCCGCCGATCCCGTTCGGCTGAGGGGGCGCGGCACGTGGGTGACCTGCTGGGCTTCGTCCTGAGCGGACTGGTCTCGGGCGCGCTGTACGCGCTGCTCGCCACCGGTCTCGTCCTCTCCTCCTCCGCCTCCGGACTCTTCAACTTCGCGCACGGCGCCACCGCCTACCTCTGCGCGCTGGCCTTCCACGAGCTCCACTCCGGCTTCCGCTGGCCGGCCGTCCCCACCGCGCTGCTCCTGGTCCTCGTGGTGGCCCCCGGCCTCGGCTGGGCCCTGGACCGGCTGATGTTCCGGAGACTCGCCCGGGTCGGCGAGACCGCGCAGATCGTCGCCACGATCGGTCTCCTCGTCGCCCTGCCCGCCGCCGGACTGTGGACCGTCGAGCTCCTGGAGCGGGCGGGCGCCCCCGTCCAGCCCGCCGAGAACCAGTTCGGCCTGCCCGGCGTCGGCCCCAGCCCCGCAGTCTCCTGGCAGCCGCTCGACGGCGTCGGCGTCGACTCCGACCAGCTGATCACCTGGATCGCCACCGCCCTCGCGGCGGTCGCCCTGTGGCTCCTGATGCGGCACACCACGCTCGGCCTGCGGCTGCGGGCCGCGGTCGACGACCGCACGCTGACCGAGCTGCGGGGCATCAGCGCGGACCGGCTCTCCTCGATCGCGTGGATGCTGTCGTCCGCTCTCGCCGGCCTCGCCGGAGTCCTCGCGACCCCGCTGCTCGGGCTCTCCGCGCACGACTACACGCTGTTCCTCTTCGTCTCCGCCACCGCCGCCGCCCTCGGCCGCTTCGTGTCCGTGCCGCTCGCCTTCGCGGCCGGCCTGGGACTCGGCGTGCTCCAGAACCTGGTGGCGGGGTACGCCTCCTTCGCCGACGGCGTCACCGGCTTCCGCACCGCCGTGCCGTTCCTCATCCTCTTCGCCGGGCTCGTCGTCCTGACCCGGCGGCGCCGCGCGGCGGGCACGGCGGCCGCCGACCCGCCGCCGGTCGACTACCTCGCCGGCAAGGGCCCCGGCCGCCGCTGGGGCGCGTGGGCGGCGGCCGCTGCACTGCTCGGCACGGCCTTCTACACCGTCACCACCCCCTTCTGGAGCGGGATCCTGGCCCAAGGGCTGGCGATCGGGCTGGTGTTCATGTCGTTCACGGTGGTCACCGGCCTCGGCGCGATGGTCTCGCTGGCCCAGGCCACCTTCGTGACCGGCGCCGCCCTCGTCGCCGGACTGCTGATGAGCCACGGCTGGCCCTTCGTCGCCGCGACGGCGGCCGGCACGGCCGCGGCGGCCCTCCTCGGCGCGGTGGCCGCGCTGCCCGCCCTGCGGCTCGGCGGCCGGTCGCTGGCCCTCGCCACCCTGGCGCTCGCCTTCCTCGCCGACCAGGTGCTCTTCCAGTTCGGCCCGCTGCGCAACGGCGACACCGGATGGGAGATACCCCGCCCGGCGGCGGGCCCGGTCGACCTGGCCGACGACCGGGCCATGGGCCTCGCGCTGGTCCTGCTCAGCGCGGTGGTCGTCGCCCTGCTGACCTGGCTGCGCGGCTCCCGCTGGGGCCGGGCCATGCTCGCGGTCCGCTCCGCCCCGGAGGCCGCCGCCGCGTCGGGCGTCTCGGTGGTCCGCACCAAGCTGCTGCTGTTCACCCTGTCCGCCGGCCTCGCGGGCTTCGGAGGGGTGCTCTACGCCTCGTACAACACCCGCGTCACGGCGACCGACTTCACCGCGATGACCGGGTTGGTGTGGCTGGCGGTCGTGGTCGCGGCGGGGGTGCGCAGGCCGCAGTTCGCGGTGGTGGCCGGACTGGTCTTCGCCGTGGTCCCGCACCTGATGAACCAGTACGTGACGGAGTCCGCGCACCTGCCGGTCATCCTCTTCGGTCTCGCGGGCCTCGCGCTCGCGAACGACCCGGACGGGTACTGCGCCGCGCTGCCGGCGCGCCGGGCGGCCCGGCGCGCCGGGGCATCCGGGACGCCGCGGGCCGCCGCGCCGGCCCCGCTCCCGCGGCCGGCGGCGGAGGGGGACGCGTCCCCCCGTCCGGCCGAGCCGTGCGCGCTCGAACTGCGCGGCGTCCACGCCGGATACGGCGGCGCGTCCGTGCTGCACGGCGTGGACCTCACGGTGCGCGCGGGCGAGGCGCTGGTGCTGCTCGGGCCCAACGGGGCCGGGAAGACCACCCTCTGCCGGGTGGCGGCCGGGCTCCTCCGGCCGGCCGGAGGTCTCGTACGGGTGCGGGGCGAGGACGCCACCCGTGACGCGGCGGTCGCCCGGGCCCGCCGTGGCGTGCGGCTGGCCCCCGAGGGGCGGGGGATCTTCGCCGGGCTCTCCATCGAGGACAACCTGGCCCTGCACCTCACGGACGCCCAGGACCGCGACGCCGTGTACGCCCGCTTCCCGGCGCTCGCCGCCCGCCGCACCGTCCTCGCCGGCTCCCTCTCCGGCGGCGAGCAGCAGCTCCTCGCCCTCGCCCCGCTGCTCCAGCGCCCGCCGGCCGTCCTCGTCGCCGACGAGCCGTCCCTCGGGCTCGCGCCGCGCGTCGTGGACGAGGTCTTCCGCCTTCTGGCCGAACTCCGCGCTCACGGGACCGCGTTGGTGCTCGTCGAGGAGAAGGCGGCCGAGGCGCTCGGCATCGCCGACACCGTCGCGTACCTCGCCCAGGGCGAGATCGCCTGGTCCGGGCCCCGGTCCGGGGTCGACCGGGACCGGCTCGCCGACGCCTACCTGGGGACGGGGGTCCGCCCGTGAACCGGCACGTGCTCCACGCCGAGGGCATCGACGTCCGCTTCGGCGGCGTCCACGCCCTGCGCGGCGTCACCGTCGCCGTCCGCGCGGGGGAGATCTGCGGCCTCATCGGTCCGAACGGCGCGGGCAAGACGACGCTCTTCGACGTGCTGTCCGGGATGCGGCGCCCGGACGCGGGCACGATCACGTACGACGGGACGGACGTCACCCGCCGGTCCCCGGTCTGGCGGGCCCGGCACGGCATCCGCCGTACCTTCCAACGGCAGCAGCTCTTCGGCCAGTTGACCGTCACGGACAACCTGGTCGTGGCCCGGGACTGGCGGGGCGGGACGCGGTCCGGGGCCCGGAGCCACCGGGAGCGGGCCGCCGGCGTCCTGCGCGCGTGCGGACTCGACGACCTGGCCGGCGCGTACGCGGGCGGGCTGCCCGTCGGTCAGGCCCGCATGGTCGAGCTGGCCCGCGCCCTCGCCGACCCGCCGCGGGTCCTGCTCCTCGACGAGCCGGCGTCCGGGACGACCGCCGAGGAGCGGCACCGGCTCGCCGCCGTCCTGCGCCGGACGGCGGAGGAGGAGAACTGCGCGGTGCTGCTCGTCGAGCACAACGTGGCCTTCGTGAGGGAACTGTGCACCCGGGTCGTGGTGCTCGACCTCGGCCGGGTGCTCGCCGAGGGCACGCCGGCCGAGATCCACGCGGACCCGGCGGTACGGGAGGCGTACCTGGGGGCCGGCGCCGGCGCCGGTTCCTCGGCGGATGTCGGTGGTGGCTCCTAGGCCGTTTCTTTCGGGATCAGGCCGGATCGGGGAGCGGCGTCCGGTGCGTGCGCTCGCTAGGCGGGGGAGGGGTCGACGCGGTGGGGCACCTCCCGGCGGTGGCCGGGGGAGTCGGCGACCGACGACACCGCGGCGAGGGTGCGTGCCAGGTGTCGCGAGCCCGGCATGATCCGGAAGAGACGGCCTAGGCTGGCCGTGTGACAGGTGACATCCGGCCGCTGGCCGTCTTCGACCTCGACAACACGCTCGCCGCGACCGCCCACCGGCAGCACTTCCTGGAGAGCAGGCCCAAGGACTGGGACGGCTTCTTCGCGGCGGCGCCCGACGACCCGCCGCTGGCGGAGGGCGTCGCGCTGTGCCGGTCGGCGGCCGAGGAGTGCGACGTGGTGTACCTGACGGGCCGTCCGGAGCGCTGCCGGCGCGACACCCTGGCCTGGCTGGCCGGCCAGGGGCTTCCCGAGGGGCCGCTCCACATGCGGCGGCACCGCGACTTCCGGCCCGCGCGGATCACCAAGGTGGAGATCCTGCGGCGGCTCGGCGACGGCCGGGAGGTCCGGATGCTGGTCGACGACGACGAGCTGGTCTGCGACGCCGCCGAGGCGGCGGGCTTCCCCGTCGTCCGCGCCCGCTGGGCCACCCCCTCCGAGGCGCTGAAGGAGGCCCAGGAGCGCGAGGGCAGGACCTGACCGCCGGCACGCGCGTGCCGGCGGGCGTGCGAAGGCCCGGGTGCTCCCGCCCGGAACGGACGGTTCAGGCGGCGTCGTCCAGCCGGAAGCCGACCTTCAGGCCGACCTGGTAGTGCTCGATCCGTCCGTCCACCAGATGCCCGCGCACCTGGGTGACCTCGAACCAGTCGAGGCCGCGGAGCGTCTGCGAGGCGCGTTCGATGCCGTTGCGGATGGCCTGGTCGACGCCCTCGGTGGACGTGCCGACGATCTCGGTGACGCGGTAGGTGTGGTTCGACATGGGAGCCGGACTCCTCTCGATGCCCTCGGTGGGTTCCCTCCACCGTGCCCCAGGGCGGGGCACCGCGCGACACGACGCGGGCGGTCCCGCCCCCTTCGCCCGTACCCGTGGGTAACCGTTCCGATCGCCCCGTCCGCTCCGGGAACGGGATGGTCAAGGACTTGACCACTCGGTTGGTCCAGACCAGAATCCAGGCCACATACCCGCGCGAACACCCCGTTCGGTCCCCCCACACGTCGGGTCAGCCCCATGCCGCACCGCCGTGTGCTGAACCGAAGGTGACCTCAGTGAAGAACCGCTTGCTCGCCTGTCCGCTGGCTGCCGCCACCGCGCTCGCCCTCGCGGGCTGCGGGCTGTTGCCCGGGACCGGGGGCCAGACCCGCACGGTCGACATCTGGCTCATGCGGGACAGCGTCAGCGACGACTTCCTGAACCGCTTCACCGAGGCGTACGAGGACGAGCACGGCGACGTCGAGCTCAACGTCACCATCCAGGACTGGACCGGCATCGGCAAGAAGGTCATCGAGGCCATCAAGGGCGGCGGCGGCCCGGACCTCATCGAGGTCGGCAACACCCAGGTCGCCCAGTACGCCGACACCGACCGGCTCTTCGACCTCACCCTGGAGTCCGTCCGGGACCTCGGCGGCGAGGACTGGCTCCCCGGACTCGCCGAGCCCGGCAGCGTCGGCGGCTCGCAGTACGGCATCCCCTGGTACGCCGCCAACCGCATCGTGATCTACAACAAGGACCTCTTCGCCGCGGCCGGCGTCGACGGCCCGCCCGCCACCCGCGCGGAGTGGCTCGACGTCACCGAGAAGCTCAACCGCCAGGGCTCCCAGGGCATCTACCTGGCGGGCCAGGACTGGTACACCCTCGCCGGCTTCATCTGGGACGAGGGCGGGGAGCTCGCCGTCGACGACGGCGGCGTGTGGACCGGCACCCTCGACAGCCCCGCGGCCCTGCGCGGCATGGACTTCTACAAGGAACTCCAGTCCCTCGGCTCCGGACCGAAGGACGCGGACGAGCAGAACCCGCCCCAGGCCGAGGTCTTCGCCCGCGGCGACGTCGCCCAGATCGTCGCCGTGCCCAGCGCCGTCGCCGCCATCCTCAAGGCCAACCCCGCCCTGGAGGGCAAGCTGGGTTACTTCCCCATCCCCGGCAAGAAGGCCGGCACCCCCTGCGCGGTCTTCACCGGCGGTTCCGACCTGATCATCCCGGAGAACGCCCCCGATCGCGCCGCCGCCCTCGACGTCGTCAAGGCGCTGGCCGGCGAGAAGTGGCAGACGGAACTCGCCCGGGCCATGGGCTACGTGCCCAACAAGAAGAGCCTCGCCTCGGTCGTCTCCGGCCAGGAGGCGACCGCGGCCATGGCCGCCGGCGCCGCCAACGGCCGCGCCACGCCCAACTCCCCCCAGTGGGCCAGCGTCGAGGGCGACAACCCCATCAAGCCCTTCATGACCGCCGTCCTGGAGGGCGAGAACGCCGAGAAGGCCGCCCGCGCCGCCTCCGAGGCCATCACCGACACCCTGGCCGAGTGATCCGGCCCGCGGCGCCCCCGGGCGGGCGCCGCGGAGCATTCAGCCGTCCCACACCCGCGATCCCCCGGACGGTCATGTCGAATCCAGCCGGCGGCGGAAGAAACGAGGTGCCGGCCCGCACCGCTCGCGGACCGGCGCCGACCCCTCACCTTCCGTACGCCGGAGGAGACCGTCATGCCCGCACTCTCGCCCGCGCTCGCCGACTCCGCCGCACCGGCCGTCCCCGTGCCGGCCGGCATCGACCCCGTCGCCGTCCCCGCGCGGTCCGGCCCGGCCGGCGGCGCCCCGTCCGGCCCCCGCTACCTCGTGGGTCTCGCCCGCGACCAGGAGGACGTCCGGGCCGCCCAGCGCCTCCGTCACCTGGTCTTCGCCGGCGAGATGGGCGCCCGCCTGGACGGACCCAAACCGGGCCTCGACACCGACGCCTTCGACGCCTACTGCGACCACCTCCTGGTCCGCGAGGAGTCCACCGGCGAGATCGTCGGCACCTACCGGATCCTGCCGCCCGAGCGGGCCGCCGTCGCCGGCCGCCTCTACGCGGAGACCGAGTTCGACCTCACCCGGCTCGCCCCCGTCCGCCACGACCTCGTCGAGGTCGGCCGCTCCTGCGTCCACCCCGCCCACCGCAACGGCGCCGTCATCGCCCTCATCTGGGCCGGTCTCGCCCGCTACATGACCCGCACCGGCCACGAGTGGCTGGCCGGCTGCTGCTCGATCCCGCTCGCCGACGGCGGCACCCTCGCCGCCGCCACCTGGGACACCGTCAGGGCGAAGCACCTCGCCCCCGAGGAGTACTGGGTCACCCCGCACCGGCTGTGGAACTCCGACGGCGTCCGCCGCCCCGAGGGCCGCACCGAACTGCCCGCCCTGCTCCGCGGCTACCTCCGGCTCGGCGCCTGGGTCTGCGGAGCCCCCGCCCACGACCCCGACTTCGGCGTCGCCGACCTCTACGTGCTGCTGTCGCTGCGCCGGACCGACCCCCGCTACCTGCGTCACTTCCTCTCGCTCGTCCCGGCCTCGTGAACGGCGCGGTCCCGCTCCCGTCGCCGTGGCTGCCCACGGCGCCGTGCACCCCGGGCCGCCCCTGCGCGGCCCACCCGGACCCCGCCCCCGCCGCCTTCCGGCCCGCGCCCGCCCCGCTGGCCTGCGCCCGCCTGGCGGCCGGGCTCGCGACCGTGCTCCTCGGGGTGCTCCTCCTCCCGGCGGCGGGCCTGCTGCCCGCCGCCGGCAGGCTCGCCCTCGTACGGCTCTGGGCGCGGACGGTCGTCCGCGCCTTCGGCGTCCGGCCGGCCGTCACCGGAGCCCACCGCGCCGGCGCCGGGCCCGCCCTCGTGGTCGCCAACCACGTGTCCTGGCTGGACATCCCCCTCGTCGCCGCCGTCCTGCCCGGCCGGATGGTCGCCAAGCGGGAGGTGCGCGACTGGCCGGTGCTCGGGGCCCTCGCCGCTCTCGGCGGCACCCTCTTCCTCGACCGCGACGGGCTACGCCGGCTGCCCGGCGCCGTGCGCGGGGTCGCGGGGGCGCTGGCGGCGGGCGGCCGGGTGACCGCCTTCCCCGAGGGCTCCACCTGGTGCGGCCGGGCCGGCGGGCGGTTCCGCCCGGCCCTCTTCCAGGCCGCCGTGGACACGGGCGCCGACGTCCAGCCGGTGCGGATCGACTACCGGCCGCACGGGGCCGCGGCGTACGTGGGGGAGGACCCGCTGGGCGCCTCGCTGTGGCGGGTGGTGCGGACGCCGGGACTGACCGCCTGCGTTCGGATACTGGATCCGATATCCGTGATCCAGTATCCGGACCGCAGGCTCCTCGCCGCCGCGGCCCAGCGCGCCGTCCACTCCTCGGCAGCCCCGCCCCCGCGCACCGCCCCGCTCCCCGCCGTCCCCCGGCAGCCTGCCGCGGCCGGCTACCGCGCCGTCGCCAGTGACAACGCGAACCGGCCCTCCCCGTCCGTCCACCACCGCGACAGCTCGAACCCGGCCTCCGCCAGCTCCGCCCGCACCCCCTCCTGACGGAACTTCGCCGACACCTCCGTCCGCAGCTCCTCACCCGCCTCGAACGGCACCACCAGATCGAGGTCCGGGATCTTCACGGTCAGCGCGTGCCGGGCCCGCAGCCGCATCTCGATCCACTCCCGCTCCCGGTCCCACCGGGCCACGTGGTCGAAGTCGGCCGGATCCGCGTCCGCGCCCAGCTCCCGGTCGATCACGGCCAGCACGTTCTTGTTGAACTCCGCCGTCACCCCGGCCGCGTCGTCGTACGCGGCCACCAGGGTCGACTCGTCCTTCACCAGGTCCGTGCCGAGCAGGAAACCGTCACCGGGCGCCGTCATCGACCGGACCGACCGCAGGAACGCCCGCCGCTCGTCCGGCAGCAGATTGCCGATCGTCCCGCCCAGGAACGCGACCAGCCGCGGCCCCGGCGTCTCCGGCAGCGTCATGCCCCGGGTGAAGTCGGCGACCAGGGCGTGCACCCGCAGCTCCGGCCGGTCGGCCAGCAGCGCCTCCGCCGCCCCCGTCAGCGCCGACTCGCTCACGTCCACCGGCACGTACGCGGCGAGGCCCGGCCGCAGCGCGTCGATCAGGAACCGGGTCTTCTCCGACGACCCCGACCCCAGCTCCACCAGCGTCCGGGCCCCGGTCGCCGCCGCGATCTCCGGGGCCCGGGCGACCAGGATCTCCCGCTCCGCCCGCGTCGGGTAGTACTCGGGCAGCCGGGTGATCTCGTCGAACAGCTCGCTGCCCCGCGCGTCGTAGAACCACTTCGGCGGCAGCTCCTTCGGCGAGCGGGTCAGCCCCTTCAGCACGTCGGCGCGCAGATCGGCGGCGGCCGCGTCCGGGGCGAGGGTGCGGGTCAGCTGGAACGTGCTCACGCGGCGAACTCCTTGAGCGGGGTGAGGACGACGTCGGCCCGGGAGGCGGTGACGAGCGTCTGCTCGGGCACCTCCCGCCAGCCCGGATCGTCGTCGTACGGTTCGGAGGCCACGGCCACCCGGCCGCGACCGTGAAGGCACCACAGACTGTTCCCCCAGGCCGTCGCCGCGATCCGGTCGCCGTCGGTGAGCAGCAGGTTGAGCCGCGCGTCCGGAGCGGCCTCGGCCGCCGCCAGGACCGTCCCGGCGAGCGCGTCACCGGGCGGCTGACCGGCCCGCAGCCGGTGCAGCACCAGCGCCCACAACAGCGCCGAGTCGGTCCGCGCCTCCAGTTCGAGCAGCTCGGCCGGCGTCAGGCCGGCGGCCAGCGGCGTCAGCGCCCCCGGCCAGCCGGGAACGGCTCCGTTGTGGCTGAAGAGCCACGGCCCGGAACCGAACGGCGCCGCCGCGGCCTCCCCGTCCGCGCCCGGCAGCGTCGCCCCCCGCACCGCGCCGAGCAGCGCCCGGCTCCGCACCACCCGGGCGAGGTCCGCGAAGGAGAGGTCGCCCCAGATGGGGCCGGTGCGCCGGTACCGGGCCGGGACCGGGTCGCCGTCCGCGTACCAGCCGACGCCGAAGCCGTCCGCGTTCACCACCCCGCTGACCTGCGTGCGCGGCGCCCACGCCTGGCGCACCAGCGCGTGCGGCGGCCGCAGGAGCAGCTCGCCGAGCGCCACCGGCTCGCCGAGGTAGGCGATGTGGCGGCACATCAGTCCAGCTCCGCGGAGCGGGCGGTGCGGAAGCCGGCGAAGATCTGCCGCCGCACCGGATAGTCCCAGTTGCGGAAGGTGCCCCGGCAGGCCACCGCGTCCACGGCGAACGAACCGCCGCGCAGCACCTTGTACTCCGGGCCGAAGAACACCTCCGAGTACTCCTTGTACGGGAAGGCGCGGAAGCCCGGGTACGGCAGGAAGTCGCTCGCCGTCCACTCCCACACGTCCCCGATCAGCTGCCGCACCCCCAGCGGCGAGGCGCCCGCCGGGTAGCTCCCCGCCCGCGCGGGCCGCAGGTGCCGCTGGCCCAGATTGGCGTGGTCCGGGCCCGGATCGGCGTCGCCCCACGGATAGCGGCGGGAGCGGCCGCTCACCGGGTCGTGCCGCGCCGCCTTCTCCCACTCCGCCTCCGTCGGCAGCCGCCGGCCCGCCCAGCGGGCGTAGGCGTCCGCCTCGTACCAGCTGACGTGGACGACGGGCTCGTCCTCCGGCACCGGCTCGGTCACCCCGAACCGGCGGCGCAGCCACTGCCCGGCCTCCTGCCGCCAGAACAGCGGTGCCACGACGCCGTGTTCACGGATCTGGGCCCAGCCGTCCGGATGCCACCACCGCCGGTCGGTGTAGCCGCCGTCCGCCATGAAGGCCAGATAGGCGCCGTTGGTGACCGGCACGGTGTCGATGTGGAAGGCGGCCACCGTACGGGTGTGCGCGGGGCGCTCGTTGTCGAGCGCCCACGGCTCGTCCGAGGTGCCCATCGTGAACGGCCCGCCGGGTACCAGGACCTCCTCCGGCAGCGGGCCGGAAGGGTGGACCGGCGGTGGGGGAGCGGTCAGCGCGGCCGGCCCCCTCCGCAACTGATGGGTGATCAGCATGGTCTCGTCGTGCTGCTGTTCGTGCTGGGCGATCATGCCGAAGGCGAAGCCCGCGTCGAGCAGCGGCCGCCCCTCCATCCGGGCACCGGCCAGCACGTCCAGCACCCGGGTCCGCACGTCGGCGGCGTAGGCCCGGGCCTCCCCGGGCGACAGCAGGGGCAGCGAGGGGCGCTCGGAACGCGGATGGGCGAAGGCGTCGTACAGCGGGTCGATCTCCGGGCGCAGCGCCTCCCGGCCCGCGACCTCCCGCCACAGCCACAGCTCCTCCTGGTTCCCGATGTGGGCCAGGTCCCACACCAGCGGGGAC
The DNA here is from genome assembly GCF_039534915.1 of Streptomyces roseofulvus. NCBI lineage: Bacteria > Bacillati > Actinomycetota > Actinomycetes > Kitasatosporales > Streptomycetaceae > Streptomyces > Streptomyces roseofulvus. The sequence goes on from NZ_BAAAWE010000001.1 coordinate 7,117,489, forward strand.
ATCAACGGCGAGTGCTGGGCCGTGAGTTCCCCGTCGTCCACGCTGTCGGTGAGGAGCCGGGTGCGCTCCCGGGCCCTGTTGAGCGCGGCCAGCGCGCGGGTCCGCAGCGCCTCCGCGTCGGCCGCCGTGCCCGCGCCGTTCGTCGTCGTGTCGGTCGTTCCGGTCATGACGTCATCACCTGGAGTTCGTCGGCCGGGCAGCCCCCGGGATCCACGTACCGTTCCTGGAAGGCGTCCACGGCCCGTCGCACCCGCTCGGTCGCGCCGATCCGGCGCAGCGCGGGCCGGGCGGCCGCGAAGGCGTCGAGGGCGACCGCGTGCAGGGCCGGATCGGCGAGCCCGTCGCGGGCCGCGCGCCGCCACAGCGGGTTGCGGGGCGCCGGATCCGCGCCGGCCAGCGCCGCCAGCGGCCGTACCGCCCGGTACACCGACTCCGCCGCCTCCGCGTCCTCGAAGACCGCCGTGGTCAGCGCCACCGGCACCATCCAGCCGTCCGCGCCCGGCTGCGCGTCGATCATCCGCAGCTCCAGATGGCCGCGCGGCCGGACCGGCGGGAAGAGCGTCGTCAGGTGGTAGCGCAGGTCGTCGGCGTCGGCCGGCCGCGGCCCGCCGGTCCGCAGCCACTCCCGGAAGGTCAGCCCCTCCGGCACCAGCCACGGGCCCTCCTCCGCGCGGACGCAGAGCACCGGCGTGTCCAGGACGTGCGCGGTCCACTCGGCGCGCGGCTCGCCGTCCGCCGGCGGCGCGAGACTCCGCCGCGGATCGAGGTCCGCCCACAGCGACTGCCGGGTGGAGCGCCAGCCGGTGCGGTGCCCGCCGTGCTGCGGGGAGTTGGCGAAGACCGCCACCAGCACCGCGCCGAACAGGTGCGCCAGCTCCCAGCGGCGCAGATAGCCCAGCGGGCCCGGCTCCTCGTGGCCGGCGTCCAGGCAGACCTGGACCGAGGCCGACTCGCACATCATCGCCCGGCCCGCCGGGCCCGTCCGGGCGAGCGCGGTCTCCATCGCGTCGTACCGCGGCTCGCGCAGCACCCGCTCGCGCGGCGCGTGCCAGGGGTCGACCCCGTAGCCGCTCAGCGTCAGGCCGAGCGGGCCCAGCGCCGACCGCACCGCCGCCAGGTCGGAGGCGAGCGAGTCCAGGCATTCCATCAGGGAACCGGCCGGTCGCGAGCTGAGCTCCAGCTGACCGCCGGGTTCGAAGGTGAGCGCCGACACCAGCGGCAGGGACCGTACGGTGTCGAGCGCCGTCGCCAGCCGGGTCGGACGCACCGGCTCGCGCGGGTCGCGCAGGTCGTGGACGAGCCATTCCAGCTCCGCCCCCACGGTCCGGGGCGGGCCGGTCTTGAAACAGATACAGCGCAGCAGGTCCTCCGCCGCCTCCTCGGTGAGGGGCGGACCGCCGCGCGGGGTGCCGCTGGGCGCCATCCGTGCACCTCCAGGTGCTGTCGCGGAACCGTTCGGGAAGCCGCTGCCTTCCACCTAAAGGCACCGCCGGGCGGCGTGCAAGAGCGCCTCAGCGCCCCCACGCGCGCCTCCTGTGCCCCCGAACGTCCGTAAATCGCCCTCGGATCGTCCGGGGGACGCCCCTCGGGCGGGGCGGACGGGGGACGGGGCCGTGCCGGAAAACCGTTTGTCCCGGTCCTGCCGAAACGATCATCCTGCGGGCATGAGTGCACGACTGCGCGAGATCGCGCGGCAGACCGAGGCGATCGTCGCCGCCGGCTCCTACACCGCCCCCGACGGGCGGACCGTCTCCCTCCGTGAGGACCTCGCGGCCGCCCTGGCCGGAACGCGTCTCCACGGGCCCGCGCCCGTCCCGGTCACCCCCGGCACCGGCCGCCCGGGCCGGATCGAGGTGACCGGCGAGAGCAGCCTCGCCGCCGCCCGCCGGATGACCGCCGCCGACCCCGGCCGGCCGGTCGCCGTCCTGAACTTCGCCTCCGCCCGCAACCCCGGCGGCGGCTACCTCAACGGCGCGCAGGCCCAGGAGGAGGCGCTCTGCCGCTCCTCCGCCCTGCACGCCACCCTGCTCCGCGCGCCCGCCTACTACGAGCACCACCGCGGGGACCGGGACGCCTTCTACACCGACCGGGTGATCCACTCGCCCCGGGTGCCGGTCTTCCGCGACGACCGGGGCGCCCTGCTCGCCACCCCCTTCACCGTCGGCTTCCTGACCTCGCCCGCTCCGAACGCCGGCGTCGTCCGCCGCCGGAACCCGGAGCAGGCCCACCGGCTGCCCGCCGCCCTGGCCTCGCGCGCCGAGCGGGTCCTGGAGACCGCCGCCGCCGAGGGGTACCGCCGGATCGTCCTCGGCGCCTGGGGCTGCGGCGTCTTCCAGAACGACCCGGCCGAGGTGGCGGGCGCCTTCAGGGCGCTGCTGACCGGTGACGGACGGTTCGCCGGCCATTTCGACGAGATCGTCTTCGCCGTCCTGGACCGCGCCTCCGGGGCCCCGACGCTGGCCGCGTTCCGCCGGGTCCTGGAGCCCTCCGGCTGAGTGGCCCGCCATGCGCACTTCGTACGGCCGTGCGAGCCTGAAGGGACACGGATCCGCGTCCGAGAGCCGTCGTACGGGAGGCACGATCGTGGGCAAGAAACAGACCCGGGTGAACAAGGGCGCCCGGACGGGCGGTCACGAGCACCGCGAGGCCGCGTCCGCCAAGGAGAAGGGCGGGAGCCCGTCCGCGGCCCAGGTGCCGCGGTCCGTCATCGAGACGCCGTCCCACCGCCGAGAGCGGAAGTTCGGGCACAACTGACCGCGGGGGACACGGGAGGCGGGGGATGCGGGACGGGGCCCGGCGCCCTCGCGGCTCCGGGCCCCGTCCCGCGCACCTCCGGGGTGTCACGCGTCGTCGCCGACGGTGATCTCCACCGTCGTCACCTCCTCCTCGCCGTCCCGGGCAGCGGGCACCGCCGGTGCGGCCGCCGTCCGGTCGGTGCCGTTCGGGCCCATGTCGGCCAGGAGCCGGCGGGCCAGGCCCAGACCGGTCCCGCCCATGGTCAGGGCCTTGGCGAACATGTCGGCCATGCCGTCGGCGCCGTTCAGCAGGACCATCTGGTCCACGTTGCCGAAGGCGGACGCGCCCGCCTCGACGATCTCCGGCCACTTCTCGGCCAACTGCTGGGCGACCACGGCCTCCTGGTTCTCCGCGAGCGCCGCCGCCCGCGCCTTGATCGCCTCCGCCTCGGCCAGCCCCTTGGCGCGGGCGGCCTCGGCCACCGCGAGTCCCTTGGCCTGCGTCGCCGCCGCCTCGGCCTCACCGGTGACCCGGGTCGCGGTCGCCGCCGCGGCGCTGGCCAGTTCGGTCTCCCGCGCCTTGGCCTGGGCGGCCGAGATCCGGGCGTCGCGCTCGGCCTCGGCGAGCGTCCGCGTCTCGTACGCCATCGCGTCGGCCGGCTTGCGCACGTCCGCCTGGAGCTGCTGCTCCTTGCGGTGCGCCTCCAGCTCGGCGACCCGGGTCTCCTGGACGACGACCTCCTGGCGGGAGGCGGCCTCGGCGAGCGGACCCGCCTGGCGGGCCCGGGCGCTGGCCTGGTCCCGCTCGGCCTGGTAGCCGGCCTGGAGGATCTCGCTGTCGCGGGTGGCCTCCGACATCCGGGCGGCCGCCTGCTGTTCGGCCTCGGTCGCCCGCCGGTTGGCCTCCGCCTGCGCGATGCGGGCGTCGCGCTGGACGGCGGCCGCGTGCGGGGCGGCGAGGTTCCTGATGTAGCCGGTCGGGTCCTCGATCTCGTGGATCTGGAGCGAGTCGACGATCAGACCGAGCTTCTCCATCTCCGTGCCACAGGCCGAACGGGCCTGGCCGGTCAGCTTCTCCCGGTCACGGATCATGTCCTCGACGGTCAACCCGCCCACGATGGCGCGGAGATGGCCGGCGAAGACGATGTGCACGCGCTCGCTCATCAGCTTCTGCTGGTCGAGGAAGCGGCGGGCGGCGTTGGCGATCGACACGAAGTCGTCGCCCACCTTGAAGATCACCACACCGCGGACCTTGAGCGGAATGCCCTGGTGGGTGACGCACTCGACTTGCAACTGGGTCTCGTTGAGGTCCAGCGACAGCTTCCGCACCGCCTGGACGCCGGGCACCACGAGGGTGCCGCGCCCGGTCACGATGCGGAAGCCCATGCCCTCGCCGAGACCCTCGTTCTTGTGGTTGGAACCGGAGATGATGAGCGCCTCGTTGGGTTCCGCGACGCGCCACATCATCTTGAACAGGACGATCAGGACGACGAGCGAGCCGACGACGGCGCCCGCCAGTATGCCGATGCCCATGGGCAGGGTCCCCCTTCACCGGAGCCGTGCGGATCCGGTGAGGGGAGTGTGCGCCCGGGAGGCACACCGCTCAACCGTCTCGCCGTACGTCGTGTCAGACGTCGTACACGGCTGTGACGTAGACGGTGCGCGGAGGGAGGTGTTCCACGACGGTGACGAGGGTGCCGACCTCGATGCGCTGCTTCGGGGAGGCGGCGTACGCGAGGAAGTGCTCGGCTCCGCCGCGGATCCGGAGGATCACCTCGCCGACGAGCCCGGGGCCGATGGTCCCGGTCACCCGGCCGAGCAGTCCCACCATCGAGCTGTCCATCGACGCGTCCATGCCCGAACGGTACGTCAGAACCCGCCGGTCCGGATGTGGTCGGTCGCCCTCGTCGATCAGCGGACCGAGCGGATCGGCCGGACGGCGAGGGCCCCCAGGACCGACAGGACGGCCGCGACGAGGAACAGCGGCGTGTAGCCGCCGCCGATCGAGACCACCGCGGAGGCGACGAACGGCGCCACGATCTGCGGACCGGCGTTGGCGATGTTCAGGACGCCCATGTCACGGGCCGCGTCCTCCGCCTTCGGCAGGACCATCGTCACCAGGGCCGTGTCCACCGCCATGTAGCAGCCGAAACCGAGGCCGTTGACGATCGAGAAGGCGAGCATCGCCGTCCAGCTGGAGGAGACCGCCGGGATCAGCAGGGCGACGGCGGCCAGCGCCGCCGAGGCGCCCACGAAGAGCTTGCGGCGGTCGTACCGGTCGGACAGCCAGCCGCCGAGGACCGTGGAGACCACCATCGCCACGGAGTTGACCGGCATGAGGAGGGCGACGGCCTCCTCGGCCGAGAGTCCGGCCGGCAGTTCGGTGTGGTCCTTGAGGATGTACAGCTGGAATCCGGCCACCGCGAAGTAGCCCAGGACGAGCAGGGCGCGGCCGATGAACGCCCAGCGGAAGTCGTGGTCCCCGAGGGCGCTGCCGAAGGCGGCGATCTGCGCCCTGACCGGCATCGGCGCCCTGGCGGGCATCCGCTCCTCGCGGGCGAGCGAGGTGAACACGACCGAGGTGACGGCCACGACGGCGCCGAAGACCAGATAGCCCGTCCGGAAGTCGTCGGAGAAGGCCGCGCCGACCAGGGCGCCGACGGTGGAGCCGATCGGCAGGCCGAGGCCCACGGCCGCCGACGCCTTGCCCCGCCTGGCGAGCGGCACCCGGTCGGGCACCACCGAGGTGAGGGCCGCCTGGTAGACGTTCATCACGGCCTGCCCCAGGCACCACGCGATGGTGACCAGCAGGACGGTGTCCACGCTGCCGAGCAGCAGCATCACCGGCACGGTCAGCAGGCCGCCGGCCAGGATCCACGGGTTGCGGCGCCCCGAGCGGTCGGAGAGCGCGCCGGCGACCGGGTTGAAGACCGTGGCGAAGAGGGCGGATATGCCGGAGACGAGTCCGAAGTTCGCCACCTTCCCCGCCGGGTCGATGGCCTCGATCTGGAGCGCGAGCAGCAGTCCCGGGACGCCGATGTAGAGCGCGTACATCGCGCTGTTGCCGAGGAGGAGCAGCGGCAGCAGACCGCGCGTGGGGCGGGGAGCGGCGGGGGTGCCGGGGCCGGCGGCGGAGGCGGAGCCCGTACCGGCTCCGGTTCCGGGGGAGGAAAGGGCCACGTTGCCCTCCAGGGGAGAACGCCCGGTGAGGGGGCGGTAAGCGGATGATTCCGGGGGAGTGACACGTGTCAGTGACGCGTGTCAGCATTGTGTAGCACTCAGATCCGGCCATCCGCCAGACCCTGCGCCGGATTGTTCTGGAAAGATGCCGAAGCGATGAGTCAGTCGATCGAACAGCCTGCCGACGGCCCTGCGGGCCGCCCTCCCGTCCGTGCCGTGCCGACCAGCGCGGACGTGGCGCGCCTCGCCGGCGTCTCCCGGGCCACCGTCAGCTACGTCCTGAACAACACCTCGGCCGTCCGCATCAGCGAACCGACCCGCGAACGGGTCCGCGAGGCGGCCCGCGAACTGGGCTACGTCCCGCACGCGGCCGCCCGCACGCTGCGCGCCGGCCACAGCCGCATGGTGCTCCTGCCCACCGCGCACGTCCCCGTCGGCCCCCTCTACAGCCGCTTCCACAACGACCTCCAGTGGGCACTGCGCCGCCTCGACTACACCGTCGTCCAGTACGGCAGCGTCGGCCTCGCCCCCGAGGACGCGGCCCGCGCCTGGGCCGAGCTGCGCCCCGCCGCCGTCGTCTCGACGGGAGAGGTCGAGGTGACGCCCGAGGCCGTGGAGATCCTCAAGCGCTCCGGGGTCAAGGCGGTCATCACCGTCGGGACCCGGCCGTCGGACGGCACCCACTCCCTCGTCCTGGACCAGCCGCGCGTCGGCGCGGCCGCCGTCGAGCACCTGATCGCGACCGGCCGCCGCCGGATCGGCGTCGTCGTGCCGGAGGAGCCGGGCCTCGCGATGTTCTCCGGGCCGCGTCTGGAGGGCGCCCGCCGCGCCGCCGAGGCCGCCGGCGCCACCGTCGTGCCCCTCCCCCTCGCGTACACCGAGGAGTCCGCGGAGGAGCTCGCCGGGCGCTGGCCGGGCCTCGCCCTCGACGCCGTCTTCGCCTACAACGACGAGTACGCCATGCTCCTGATGCGCGCCCTCCAGGACGCCGGCACCACCGTGCCCGAGGAGACCGCCGTCGTCGGCGCCGACGACCTCCTCCTCGGCCGCCTGCTGCGCCCGCGCCTGAGCACCGTCCGCATCGACATGATGCTCGGCCGCGAGCTGGCCGAGCTCGTCGACAACGCAGTGAACGGCGTCGCCGGCAGCACGGACGCCCGCTCCCTCCTGGACTCGCGGGTCGTCCGGCGGGAGTCCAGCTGAGCGCTTAGCGTCGGGACATGAGCACTCACCCGAACCGTTACGAGATCCTCCTGGTGCCCGCCCACGTCCAGGACCGGGGCGGAGCGAGCGTCGCCGACAGCGCGGTCCGGTCCGCCGTGGTCGAGCGCACCGGCCGCCACGGGGAGTCCGGCTACCCGATCTACGAGGGCCACGGCATGGTCGCCGACATCGACCCGGAGACCGGCACGGTGGAGGCCCTCCTGGTGGACGGCCGCGAACTGGACTACGGCCTGGTGGCGCTGGTGAGGGACGCGGCGACGGGATGACGGGGGCGCCCCGCCCCGACCCCGGCCGCACGGCCGGGCGGGCCGGGAGGGGGCGCCGTTGACAGGGCGGACCGGCGGGCCCAGACTCTGCGCGCGCACCAGTGCGAGACTTCTTTCACCAGGCGAACAGAGCAGTTCCGCCGGTCACCCGGGAGATCCGATGAGTATCCGCGACGTGTACATCGTCGACGCCGTCCGCACCCCGATCGGGAAGTTCGGCGGCGGCCTCGCCTCCGTACGCCCGGACGACCTCGCCGCCCATGTCGTCAAGGCCCTCGTCGACCGCACCCCGGACCTGGACCCGGCCCGCGTCGACGACGTCTACTTCGGCGACGCCAACGGCGCCGGCGAGGACAACCGCGACGTGGCCCGCATGGCCGTCCTGCTCGCGGGGCTGCCGACCGGCGTCCCCGGCGTCACCGTCAACCGGCTCTGCGGCTCCGGCCTGGAGGCCGTCATCCAGGCCGCCCGCGCGATCGCCCTCGGCGACGCCTCCGTGGCCATCGCCGGCGGCGTCGAGTCCATGTCCCGCGCCCCCTGGGTCCTGCAGAAGCCCGAGCGCGCCTTCCCCGCCGGCCACCAGCAGCTCCACTCGACCACCCTCGGCTGGCGCATGACCAACCCCCGGATGCCCGCCGAGTGGACCGTCTCCCTGGGGGAGGGCGCCGAACTCGTCGCCGACCGGCACGGCATCGGCCGCGACCGCCAGGACGCCTTCGCCCTCGACAGCCACCGCAAGGCCGCCGAGGCGTGGGCCAAGGGCCTGTACGACGACGAGGTCGTCCCGTACCCCGGCGCGGAGCTCGACCGCGACGAGTGCGTCCGGGAGAACACCTCCCTGGAGGCGCTCGGCCGCCTCAAGCCGGCCTTCCGGACCGACGGCGGCACCGTCACCGCCGGCAACGCCTCCCCGCTCAACGACGGCGCCGCCGCCCTCCTCCTCGTCGACGAGGACGGCCTCCGCGCGACCGGCCGCGAGCCCCTCGCCCGCGTCCGCGCCTCCGCCGTCACCGGCATCGAGCCCCAGCTCTTCGGCCTCGGCCCGGTGGAGGCCGTCCGCCGTGCCCTGGCCAAGTCCGGCCGCTCCTTCGCCGACCTCACGACCTTCGAGCTCAACGAGGCGTTCGCCGCCCAGGCCCTCGGCTGCCTCGCCGAGTGGCCGGAACTCGACCCCGCCGTCGTCAACCCGCGCGGCGGCGCCATCGCCCTCGGCCACCCGCTCGGCGCCTCCGGCGCCCGCCTCGCCGGCTCCGTCGCCCACCAGCTCGCCGCCGCGGGCTCCGGCACGGGCCTCGCGGCCCTCTGCATCGGCGTCGGCCAGGGCCTGGCGCTGGTCCTGGAGCGCTGACCCGACCGCCGCGCACGGACGAGAGAGCCCCCGCCGGAGCGGGGGCTCTCTCACCGCGCGGGGCGCGTCCCGGTCACTCCGAGCGCTGCTGCTGCTCGGCGACCGACTTGCGGACCTCGTCCATGTCCAGCTGCCGGGCCTGGCCGATGACGTCCTCCAGCGCCGCCTCCGGCAGCGCGCCCGGCTGCGCGAAGATCGCCACCTTCTCCCGCACGATCATCAGCGTCGGGATCGAGCGGATCTCGAAGGCGGCCGCCAGCTCCTGCTGCGCCTCGGTGTCGACCTTGGCGAACACCAGGTCCGGGTGGCGCTCGGACGCCGCGTCGTAGACCGGACCGAACTGACGGCACGGACCGCACCACGACGCCCAGAAGTCGATCAGGACGAAGTCGTTGCCGCTCACGACCTCGTCGAAGTTGTCCTTGGTGAGCTCGATGGTGCTCATGCTGCCGCCTTTCCGTCTCCGGTGGTGTCCTTACGGTCCCCTGGGGACTCGCCCCGCACAACGGACCTTCGCGCCGTGCTATTCCGGCCGCCACCCACCAGACTGGTCCCCATGACGCGAACGGTGGAGAACGAGCACGAGTACGACGTGGTGGTCCTCGGGGCCGGACCGGTCGGTGAGAACGTGGTCGACCGGGTACGGGCCGCCGGTCTGACCGCCGCGATCGTGGAGGCCGAACTCCTCGGCGGCGAGTGCTCCTACTGGGCCTGCATGCCCAGCAAGGCCCTGCTCCGGCCGGTCCTGGCCCGCTCCGACGCCCGCAAGGTCCCCGGACTGCGCGAGGCGGTCTACGGGCCGCTGGACGCCCTGGACGTCTTCGCGCACCGGGACGAGACCGTCGGGCACTGGAAGGACGACGGACAGGTCGACTGGCTGGACTCGATCGGCGTCCCCGTCTACCGCGGGCACGGGCGCGTGCGGGGGCCGCGCCGGGTCGCCGTCGACGGCCCCGAGGGCGAGCACCACGTCCTGACCGCCCGGCACGCCGTCGCCGTCTGCACCGGCAGCCGCGCCGTCCTGCCCCCGCTGCCCGGGCTCACCGGCGCCCGCCCCTGGACCAGCCGCGAGGCGACCAGCGCCGACCGCGTGCCCGGGCGCCTGGTCGTGGTCGGCGGCGGCGTCGTCGGCGTCGAGATGGCCACCGCCTGGCACGCCCTCGGCTCCCACGTCACCCTGCTCGTCCGCGGCGACGGGCTGCTCCCGCGCATGGAACCCTTCGTCGGCGAGCGCGTCGCCGAGGCCCTGCGGGCCCGCGGCGCCGACGTGCGCACCGGCGTCTCGGTCGAGGCGGTCGTCCGCGACGGCGGCAGCGGCCCGGTCACCGTGGTCCTGGAGGGCGGCGAGACGGTCGAGGGCGACGAGGTCCTCTTCGCCACCGGCCGCGCCCCGCGCACCGACGACATCGGCCTGGAGACCGTCGGCCTGGAACCGGGCTCGTGGCTCGACGTCGACGACAGCCTCCGCGTCACCGGCACCGACTGGCTGTACGCGGTCGGGGACGTCAACCACCGCGCGCTCCTGACCCACCAGGGCAAGTACCAGGCGCGGATCGCGGGTGCCGCCATCGCCGCCCGCGCGAACGGCGGCGGATCCGAGGACGCCGTGCCCTGGGGCCCGCACGCGGCCACCGCCGACCACGCCGCCGTCCCCCAGGTGGTCTTCTGCGATCCCGAGGCCGCCGCCGTCGGCCTCAGCCTCGCCGAGGCCGAACGCGCCGGCCACCGGGTCCGCGCGGTCGACGTCGACATGCGCTCGGTCGCCGGCGCCGGCCTCTACGCCCACGGCTACCGCGGCGCGGCGCGGCTCGTCGTGGACCTCGACCGCGAGGTCCTCCTCGGCGCCACCTTCGTCGGCCCCGCCGTCGGCGAACTGGTCCACGCCGCCACCGTCGCGGTCACCGCCGAGGTGCCCGTCTCCCGCCTGTGGCACGCCGTCCCCTCGTACCCCACGCTCAGCGAGGTCTGGCTGCGGCTCCTGGAGGCGTACCGGGACGGCGCCGACCCGGCGTGAGCCCGAGCGCCGCATGAGCCCCGTGGACCCCGGGAGCCCCGAGGAGCGCGCCAACGCCTACGACGCCGTGTGCGCCCGCTGCGGCGGGCCGGTCGCGGCGGGCGTCGGCGTGCTCCGGCACGGCGTCCGCGGCTGGGACGTGTACCACCGCGCTCACGCGCCCGTGCCGGGCCCGCCGCCGGCCGGTGACCATCCGGGCTGGCACCGGCGGCGGTTGCTGTCCCTGGACATCGGATCCACCGGGAACAGGCCGTGGCGGGACCGGATCACGGCGGCGGCGGTGCGGGGGAGCGACGGGGTGGCACGGGACTGGGTACTGGATCTCGGGTCCCCCGCCCAGAAGACGTCTCCCGGATCCGACGTCCGGGATCCTCGTGCGGGATCCGATGTCCAAGCCGCCTCGCCTTCCCCACCCGCGCAAGCCCTCGACGAGCTCGCCACCCTCCTCGCCGACCACCTCGCGCGCCGCGAACTCCTCGTCGTCTGGTACGCGCCCCACGTCCTGACGACCCTCCACGCGGAACTCCTCCGCCACGGTCTCGCCCCGCTCGCCGACCGCCTCCCGGACGGCGTCGTCGCCCCGGTCTGCGACCCGCTGGTCCTCGACCGGCACGCCGACCGCTACCGGCCCGGCGGGCGGTCGCTGCCCGCCGTCGCCCAGTGGTACGGCGTCGCGCACGAGCGTCCGGGCGACCCGGCGTCCGACGCGCGGGCGGCGCTGGGGGTGGCGGTCGCGGTGGCCGCCGCGTACCCGGCGATCGCGCGGCTCTCCCGGCCGGCGCTCCACACCGAGCAGGTCCTCTGGTACGCGCAGCAGACGGAGCGTCACCCCGACGCACCGGCCTGGCCGTTCGAGGCCGACGCCCCCGTGGAGGGCTGAGCGCGGGCGTCAGGCGCGCGGGACGAGCAGGGCGACCGCGGCGCGGGCCGCCTCCACGGCGGGGCGGGGGTCGGGGGCGGCGTCCTGGCCGAGGACGACCCGGGTGCTCAGCCCGTCGAGGAGGGCGAGGAGTTCGGAGGCGCGGGCGGTCGCGTCGAGCGGGGCGAAGCGGCCACGGGCCGCGCCGGCGGCCAGCAGGGACTCCAGGTCGCGCTGCCAGTCGGCGTCCAGTTCCCGCTGGGCCTCGCGGAGTTCGGGGTTGCCGGGGGTCCTGGCCCAGAGCTCGATCCACAGTGTCCAGCGCGGGTCGCGCGGGCCGCGCGGCAGGTAGAGCCGGAGGAAGTCGTCGAGCTTCCGCTCGGCGGTCGTCCTCCGGGCGAGCAGGGTCCGGCGCTCCTCGGCGAGCGCGGCCTCGCTCCAGCGCAGCGCGGCGAGCAGCAGCCGGTCCTTGGAGCCGAAGTAGTACAGGATGTGGCCGCCGCTGGTGCCGAGCCGTTCGGCCAGCGCCGACATCGTGAGGGAGGCGAGGCCGTCCTCGGCGATCGCCGCCATGGCCTCCTCCAGCATCCGTTCCTGCGTGACGTGTCCGTCGCGCCGCCGCGCCGCCCCTGCCACCGTCGCCCTGCCCCGATCCGTCGTCCGGCCCGTCCTCGTACGCCCCCGACCCTAACCGGATCGCGGCCGGGGTCTTGACGTGGCCGGAACCCGTCACTCATCTTGAATGCCGTTCAAGAACTTAGAACGCCATTCAAGATCCGGCTCGACATCCGGGCCGCGAGAGATCCGCCGCGAGATATCCAGGCAGGGGTTCAGACATGCGAAGAGACGAGCGCGGAGTGCTCGACGACGAGACGACGGCCGGCACCGCCACGACGCCCGGCACCGCCACGACCGCCGGCACCGCCACGACCGGCGGCAGGGACGAGGTCTTCCAGGTCGAGGAACACGGCATCGACCCCATCCCCGACGCCGAGCGCCACGGCAGCGCCAAGGACGTCTTCTGGGTCTGGTTCGGCTCGAACCTCACCTTCACCTACGTCATCAACGGCGCCCTCGCCGTCGCCTTCGGCCTCTCCTTCTGGCAGGCCACCGCCGTCGTCGTGATCGGCGGGCTGTCCTTCCTCGCCATCGGCGCCGCCGGCCTCGGCGGCGTCCGCACCGGCACCGCCACCCTGGTGCTCTCCCGCGCCGCCTTCGGCCCCCGCGGCAACCGCCCCGCCGGCGCGCTCAACTGGGTCGTCAGCATCGGCTACACCATCGTCAACACGGTCGTCGGCACCCTCGCCCTCGAAGCGTTCCTGGCCGCCCTCGGCTGGTCCGGCGGAGCCGCGCCCCGCGCCCTGGCCCTCGCCGTCACCCTCGCCCTGACCTTCGCGATCTCCTACTGGGGCCACGCCACCGTCCAGTTCGCCGAGCGCTGGATGGCGTACGTCCTCGCCGCCGGCTTCGGCGTCCTCGTCGTCCTCCTGGTGCCCGGCGCCGACACCTCCGCCCCCGCGACCGGGCCCGGCGCCGCGGGCTGGAGCCTCGCCCTCGTGGTGATGCTCGCCGGCCCGTTCTCGTACCTCCCGATGCCCGCCGACTACACCCGCTACCTGCCCCGCGCCACCAGCCTGCGCGCGGTCACCGTCAGCGGCGCCCTCGGCGGGTTCCTCTCCTCGGTCGCCCTCGGCGTCGCCGGCGTCGCCGCCGCCACCCGGACCGACATGACCGACGCGGTCGCCGGTGCCGAGAGCCTGCTGCCCGGCTGGTTCCGGCCGGTCTTCCTCGCCCTCGTCCTCGGCGGCTCCGTCACCAACTCGGTCATCACGCTCTACTCCTCCGGCCTCAACCTCCAGGTCCTCGGCGTCCCCTGGAGTCGCGCCCGCGCCCTCGCCGTCAGCGCCGCCGTCACCGCCGCCGGCTCCCTCGGCGCCCTCTTCCTCACCGACTTCACCACCTCCCTCCTCTCCTTCCTCTCCCTCCTGATCATCGTCTTCGCCCCCTGGGGCGGCGTCTTCCTCGCCGACATGGTGCTGCGCCGCTGCCGGTACGACGCCGGCGCCCTCCACCGCACCGGTCCCGGCGGCGCCTACTGGTACCGCGCCGGCTGGCATCCGGCCGGCCTCGCCGCCCTGCTCGCCGGCGGCCTCTTCGCCGCCCTCACCTGCGACTCCGCGCTCTGGACCGGCCCGCTCGTCGCCCCGCTCGGCGGCGCCGACCTCACGCTGCTCGGCGCGCCCGTCGCCGCGCTCGTGTACGTCCTCCTGGCCCGCCGCACGGCCACCCCGCACCCGGCCGCCTGACCACCGGCACCGCCCCCTCCCCGTACGACAAGGAACGCACCCCGCATGAACGGCACCGCCCCCGCCCCCGCCCCCGCCGACCTGCTCCTCACCGGCGCCCGCATCCACACCGTCGACCCCGCGCTGCCGGAGGCGGAGGCGATGGCCGTACGGGACGGGCGGATCGTCTGGCTCGGCGCCGACGCCGACGCGGCCGCCTGGGCCGGCCCCCGCACCCGCGTCCTCGACGCCGCCGGCCGGCTCGTCCTGCCCGGCTTCGTCGACGCCCACAACCACGTCCGGCTCGGCTCCGACGACGCCTGCGTGCAGCTCGCCGGCGCCCGCACCCTCGACGAGATCCACGCGCGCGTGCGGGCCTGGCACACCGCCCACCCCGACGCCGTCTGGATCGAGGCCGAGGCGTTCGACTACTCCGCGATCCCCGGCGGCCGGATGCCGACCGCCGCCGACCTCGACCCCGCCACCGGCGGCACCCCCGCCCTCGTCCTCAGCTACGACGTCCACACCGCCTGGCTCAACACCGCCGCCCTGCGCGCCCTCGGCGTCGACCGCGACCACACCGACCTCCCCTTCGGCACCGCCGTCACCGACCCCGCCACCGGCGAACCCACCGGCTTCGTCAAGGACTTCGCCGTCAAGGGCCTCTCCCGCGACGGCCACCGCGCCCTGCGGGCCCTCGGTGTCCCCTGGGCCTCGCCCGACCGCCAGTACGGCCGCCTCGCCAAGAGCCTCGACGACGCGATCGGCTTCGGCATCACCACCGTCGTCGAACCCCAGAACTCCCTCGACGACCTCGCCCTCTTCACGCGCGCGCGTGAGGAGGGCCGGCTCCGCTCCCGGATCGTCGCCGCGCTCTTCCATCCGCGCGGCACCACCGACGCCGACCTCGACGCCTTCGAGGCGGCGGCACGGGAGCACGCCGACGACCGCTTCCGGGTCGGCCCGCTGAAGCTCTACATCGACGACGTCGTCGAACCCCGCACCGCCGCCCTCCTGGAGCCGTACGCGGGCTGCGCCCACCACCGGGGCGACACCTTCTACCCGCCCGAGGAGTTCGCCGCCCTGCTCGCCCGCCTCGACGCCCGCGGCTTCCAGTGCTTCGTGCACGCCACCGGCGACCGGGGCATCCGCACCGTCCTGGACGCCGTCGCGCACGCGCGCGTGGCCAACGGCCCGCGCGACGCCCGCCACCAGGTCGTCCACGTCGAGTGCCTCGACCCCGCCGACACCCCGCGCTTCGCCGCCCTCGGCGTGGTCGCCTGCATGCAGCCCCGGCACGCCGCCCCCGACATCGCCGGACCGGGCCAGGACTGGGCCGAGAACGTCGGCCCCGAGCGCTGGCACAAGGCGTGGCCGCTCCGCGACCTGCGGGACGCCGGCGCGGTGCTGGCCCTCTCCAGCGACTGGAACGTCGCCGAGATGGACCCCATGGTCGGCATTCACGCCGCCGTCACCCGCCGCCCGCTCGCGGGCGGCGAGCCCTGGACGGAGGAGCAGACCCTCACCGTCGCCGAGGCCGTGGAGGGCTACACGAGAGGCTCCGCCTATGCCAACTTCCTGGAGCACGAGCGGGGCTCGCTCACGGTCGGCAAGCTCGCCGACTTCGTGGTCCTCTCCCGGGACATCCTGCGGATCGCGCCGGAGGAGATCCCGGGCACGGTCGCGGAGACGGTCGTCGTCGGAGGCGAGGTGGTGGTGTCGGCCGCCGGGTGACCGGCCGGGCCGATGCCCCGGGGCAGGGGTGCGCGCTCAGTGGCCGCCGGAGCCGGACGTCACCTCCATGCGGCGGACGAACGAGCGGCCCGCGTCCCCGGACTCGTACACCCCCTCCTGCGTGGCCACGAGCAGGCGCCGCCCGTCGACGGCGGTCAGCGCCTGCGGCCGCCCGCCGGGCACGGTCCCGATCCGGGTCCAGGCGGCGCCGCCGTCCCCGGAACGGAAGAGGACCCCGTCCGGGGAGACCCCGTAGAGCGCGTCCGCCGCGCCCCAGGAGACGTACGCGAGGAGCTGCCCGCCGCCTGGCGTGAAGGTCCTGCCGCCGTCGGTGCTGCGGGCGACGCCGGACTCGGTGGTGGCGAGCACGGTGTCCGGCGCGGTCGGCGAGACGGCGATGTCGAGCGCGCGGAGCTCGGCGCGGTCCTCCCACGCCTTCCGGTCGCGGGTGACCCTGAGCCGGCCGTGGGTGCTGTCGTAGCCGTAGACCGGCCCGCCGGGCGCCGTGTCGAGGGCGTGGAAGTCGACCTCGCCGCCCAGGGACTGCTCCGTCCAGGTGCGGCCGGAGTCGGCCGAGGCGATCAGACCGAGGTCCGAGGGGCCGCCGCTGCCGGGCGCGGGGTGGCCGCTGGCGAGGAAGGTGCCGTCGGGGGCGACGGTGAAGCCCATGAAGTCGTCGCGGCGGTCGCCGACGAGGACGGGCGCGCCGCCGGGGCCGGGGGAGTGGATCCCCTCGTGCGTGGCGACGTACAGGGTGCCCTCGTGGAGGGCGAGCCCGTGGACGTGGGAGAGGGCGGAGGCCGGTTCCGCGCCCGCGGCACCGTCCCTGTCGTCCGGCGGCGTCCGCGAGCAGCCGGTCAGGGCGAGGGCGAGGGCGGCCGCGGCGGAGACGGCCGCGGTCCGGGGGAGACGCTGCGTGGTCATCGTTCTTTCCGACGGAGGGAGAAGGGGAGGAGAAGGCGGAGGGCGGCCGGGCGCGGCGCGGGGCCCGCCCCGGTCTCCCGGGGCGGGCCGGCCGGGATCAGGCCGCGGGCCGGAGCCCGGCCCGGCCGTCATAGCCGGTCGAGGATCGTCCGCAGCTCGGCGATCTCGGCGGTCTGGGCCCGGACGACCTCGCCGGCGAGGGCCTTCGCCTCGGCGTTGGCGCCGTTCTTCTGCTCGTCCTTCGCCATCTCCACCGCTCCCTCGTGGTGGGCGATCATCAGCTCGGCGAAGATGCGGTCGAAGTCCTTGCCCTTGGCGGCGGCGAGGTTCTTCATGTCCTGCTCGGACATCATCCCGGCCATGGAGTGGCCCATCCCGGCGGACTCGGGCTGGCCCCAGCCCTTCAGCCACGCCTTCATCTTCTGGATCTCGGGGTCCTGCGCCTTCTCGACGGCGGCGACGATCTTCTTGACGCCGTCGTCCTCGGCGCGCCCGTCGGCGAGCTTCGCCATCTCCAGGGCCTGCTCGTGGTGGGGGATCATCATCTGCGCGAACATCACGTCCGCGTCGTTGAAGGCCCCGGAGGCCGACGGGGCGGCCGAGGACGGGCCCGAGGCGGCGTCGGAGGAGGAGGCCGGCGCGGTGGCCGAGGCGGTCGCGGTGCCGCCGTGTTCCATCCCGCTCATGGTGTCGTCGCCGCAGGCGGCCAGGAGCAGGGCGGCGGCCGTGACGGCGCCGGCCAGGCCGAGGGTGCGGGTGGTGCGCTTCGGGAGAGTACGCATGGTGATACCTCGTGTGCTGTACGTACGGTCAGGGGCTCATACCGGTGGTGCCACGGGCATCGCGAAGCGACCCGCGGCGCGGGGGTACGGCCTAGATCCGCAGGACGGACAGCCGGGCGAGGTCGGGCGGGCGGCGCGGCGGCGCGTGCGGCCGGAGGGCGGGCGCGAGCCGCGCGAGGAGGAGGACGAGCCAGTCGGGCCGGCGGCCGAGCGCGGCCCGGACGAGACCGGCGAGCAGCCAGGCGCCGAGGACGGCCACACAGAGCGTGGTCATGTCCATCCCGGAACCGGGCGCGTGCCCCTCGTCCTGAGCGCCGGCCCCGTGGCCGCCGCCGTCCGCCGCGTGGGGCGCGCCGCTGGTGCCGACGGCGGCCGCGTGCGACGCCGACGGCCCCTCGGGGTGCCCCGTGGAGTGCATCATGAACACCCCGAGCGCGAGCACGACGACGAGCAGGAGGTGCGCGAGGGCACCTCCCGCTCGTTCGCCGTGGCGCGGCCGGGGTGTGGGCATGGTCAGGACCTCCTGGCCTCCGACCATACCGTGCCGGGGTATCAGGTCCGCGTCAGGACGGCAGCTCGCCGCTCATCGCCGCGGCCATCCGCAGATGCGGGGCGGCCTCGTCCGCGCGGCCCTGGCGCTCCAGCGTGCGGCCGAGCATCAGCCGCGCGTAGTGCTCCACCGGGTCGCGCTCCAGGACGGCCCGCAGCTCGGTCTCGGCGAGCCGCAGCTGGGCGGAGTGGTAGTAGGCGCGGGCGAGCAGCAGCCGCTGGGCCGTCTGGTCCGGGTGCTCGGCGACGAGGCCGCGCAGGATGCGGACGGCGGTCTGGTACTCCTTCGCGTCGAAGAACAGCTGCGCCCGACTCCAGCGGTCCGCGGCCGTTCCGAACTCGTAGTACGTGTCGCTCACTTGCTCTCCCTGTTCCGGGGTGCCGGATCTGCCACCCTGGGGGGTGGCACGACCTCGTCAACACGCAAGAGTAGTTGAACATTCCACCACTGCTGGTCCCCCTCGATCCCCCCTGATCCCCTCGATCTCCCTGACGTCCCCCCACTGGAGAGGTGTCGATCCTCGATGAGTAATCTCGACCGCCAGGCAGAGCTCGCGGTGTGCGGTGGCCGCGGCTTCGTCGTCGCCGAGCCCGTACGCGAACTCCTCAGCCCCCGTCACGTCCAGCTCGGAGAGTCGACGGAGGTACGGCGGCTGCTGCCGAACCTCGGCCGGCGGATGGTCGGCGCCTGGGCCTTCGTCGACCACTACGGCCCCGACGACATCGCGGACGCCCCCGGCATGCAGGTCCCGCCCCACCCCCACATGGGCCTCCAGACCGTCAGCTGGCTGCACGAGGGCGAGGTCCTGCACCGCGACTCGACCGGCAGCCTCCAGACGATCCGCCCCCGCGAGCTGGGCCTGATGACCTCGGGCCGGGCGATCTCCCACTCCGAGGAGAGCCCCCGGTCGCACGCCCGCTTCCTCCACGGCGCCCAGCTCTGGGTGGCGCTCCCCGACGCCCACCGGCACGTCGAGCCGCACTTCGAGCACCACGGCGACCTGCCCCGGGTCACCGCGCCCGGCCTCACCGCCACGGTGATCCTCGGCTCCCTCGACGGCGCGGCCTCGCCCGGCACCACGTACACCCCGCTCGTCGGCGCCGACCTGGCGCTCGCCTCCGGCACCGAGACGGAGCTCCCGCTCGACCGGGACTTCGAGTACGCCGTCCTCGCCATGTCCGGCGAGGCCCACGTCGACGGCGTCCCCGTCCTCCCCGGCTCCATGCTCTACCTCGGCTGCGGCCGCACCTCCCTCCCGCTCCGCGCGGTCTCCGACGCGGGCCTGATGCTCCTGGGCGGCGAACCCTTCGAGGAGGAGATCGTCATGTGGTGGAACTTCGTGGGCCGCACGGACGACGAGATCCGCAAGGCCCGCGAGGACTGGATGGCCACCGATCGCTTCGGCGAGGTGAAGGGGTACGACGGCGACCGGCTGGACGCCCCGGAGGTCCCGACAGCCCAGCTGAAGGCCCGAGGGCGGGTGCGCTGAGCTGGGGTTTTCTCCTCGCGGTCGATGTTCGCAGCAGGCTCGCTCGGCCGTGCCTCCGACTTTCGGCGTGCCACCGGGAGGGATGGTTTCGCACCTTCTCTCGGTGGCGCAGCCGGCGCGGCGCGCTTCTGTGGTGTGCTCGTGTGGGAGCAGGTCTGGTCAGCTGAATGCTGACCTTTTGCTGACTTTACTGACGAGTCATCAGGTGTGTTGCCGGGGGCAGTGGCTTCCTCGCCTGGTGGTCGTCCAGCGATCTGGCATGCCCAGCCTGCACCCCGAGACAGTGCCGATCATCGGACCGCCATGTCCTCAGCGCCGCTGCTTGTGCATCATGAGCGGATGGAGAGCCCAGGCGAGTTGTCCATCGTGATGATCACAGCCGATCGTGGTTCGGACGCCCTCGTATTGGTCAGGTCCGACGGCAAAGAGGCGCGGCTGCCGCTGCCGGGCCCCTTGTTCGAACCGACAAGTCTGCTGTCTCGGGTCTCCTACCCGCCGACCTTCGAAGGCTTGGTTGTGGAGACTCTCAAGGGCGACAGCATCGTGTTCGAGCTCCCCAGGCTTGACCGAGCCGACCAGTTGGCCGGACGGCTCGTCGTCTATCTGGATCAGAACAAATGGCGCCTCGTGAGCGATGCGATGAGAGGGCAGCGGAGCGGGACGGCGGATGATCGAGTCGCGGCTCTTCAGCTTGCGCAGTGGTCAGCGGAGCGCAAGATCATCCTTCCTGCTTCGTCGGGGCACTATTACGAGACGACCAAGTGGTCGAACGCGGAGGGGCGCTACCGTCTAGGCCTGTCCATTCTTCAGGCCAGCAGGGGCTGGCAGTTGCGGGATCCGCTGCAGGTGTGGCGGGATGAACTCCGTCTGATGTTCCGTGCGGAGCTCGGGCAGTCTGAGGTGATGGCGCCGGTCGTGACGTTGGAGCCGAACTCGCTTCATTCGGCCGCGAGAGGCTTCGTTCCTGCCTCGGCGCCGGCGGATTTTCCACCGATGGCGGCGTTCCAGCAGGAGGCGCTTGTTTCTGCCGTGAGTTTGATCGACACCATGCTGGACTCGGAAGGTGGGGAGCGTGGTCCTGAGCTTGGCTGGACGGAGGCGAACCAGAAGTTCAGTGACTGGCTGGACACCCAAAGCGGCGATGCTCAGCAGAAGCGCAAGGCGATCGATGCATGGCTCCTCAGCGACCTGCGGAACAAGGTGGCCGAGGAATCCTTTGCCGCAGGAATGACGCCGGAGCAACTGAAGGAATGGGGCACGGGATCTCAGCCCGTCCAGTTCGTCTTCAACACGGTGATCGTGGCCGGCATGGTCGCGGCGCTGGATGGTGGGCAGGGCGTCTGACAGGTGCCGTCGGTCCTCGGGCGATGGTGGGGCGGTGGCCGGTTCGTCCGCGCGTGCGGAGTGAGCCGGCCACCACCCCTCGTGCTCAGGGGGTGAGCACGAGGCGGATCGGGTCTCCGATCTTCTTCTCCAGCCGGGCGACGGCCTCCGCGGCTTCCGCCAGCGGGACGTGGGCGCTGACGGAGGGGCCGAGGTCGATCCGTCCGGCGGCGGCCAGTCCGACGAGCTGCTCCACGTGCTCCGGCTCGGAGCCGTAGTGGCCGCGGACCTGGTTGACGTTGAAGCAGAATCCGATGCTGTCGGCGATCGCGACCGGCTCCGGGGTGAGTCCGGCGAGGACGAGCGAACCGAAGGGACCGAGGACCGACGCGGCCTGGGCGCGGGCGGCGCCCACGCCGGCGAAGTCGAACGCGACGTCGAGGCCGCGCCCGGCCGTCGCCTCCCGCACCGCCTCCGCGAAGTCCGGGGCGAGGGGGTCGAGGGCGACGTCCGCGCCGAAGAGGAGGGCCCGCTCGCGGGCCGAGGGCAGCGGGTCGATCGCGAGGATCGGGGCCGCGCCGACCATCCGGGCGAGCCGCACGGCGTGGGCGCCGAGGCCGCCCGCGCCCCAGATGCCGACCGACTGGGCGGGGCGGACCGCGCCGGTGCCCACGATCGCGGCGTACGGGGTGGAGACCGCGTCGGGGATGATCGCGGCCTGGTCGAAGGGCAGGTCGTCCGGGATGGGCAGCAGCGTGCCCTCGCGGGCGATCGCGTACTGCGCCCAGCCGCCGTCGTAGTCCAGGCCGCGGGTGATCGGCCGGTGGCACGTCATCCGTCGCAGGCAGCCGCCGCAGTCGCCGCACGCCTCGCCGGCCTGGAGGACCACGCGCTGTCCGGGCGTCCAGCCGCCCTTCACGTCCGGGCCGAGGGTGTGGACGACCCCGGCGACCTCGTGGCCGAGGGTGACGGCGCCCGCCTTCGTAACGGCGTCGGTGGGGAAGAAGGGGCTCAGGCTGCCGTCGATCAGATGGATGTCGGACAGGCATACGCCGGCGGCCCGCACCTCCACGAGGACCTCGCCCGGGCCGGGGACCGGGATCGGGACCTCTTCGACGGCGAAGGTACGGGTGTCCAGGCGCAGCCGCCCGGCCAGCATGGTGTTCATGCGGAGACCTCGATGTGCTCGATGAAGGAAGCGCGTGCGTAGCTCAGGCGCTCGACATGGTCGACTGACCATGTCGATTAACCGTGTCTACTGACGGTGTCATCTGTCAAGCCGCTCCCGCCGGACGTTCACGGCATGCTCCGAGTTCCGTCCTGTGACTGTGTCGTTCAATACAGTCATTCGACATGTTCACCTGACAAAGTCATGTGTATGTTGGCTGGTGACTGCTGGAGTGCAACGAAAGGCACGCTCATGACTCAGGTGTCCGTAGGCGCGGCGCGGGCGATCCCCGAGCGCCCCCCGCTGCCCCTCGTAGGCCACGCGTTCAACGTTCCGGCGGGCGCGGACTTCCTGGCCTACCTGCTGAAGGAGTTCAGGGAATTCGGGCCCGTGTACCGGCTGCGGCTCTTCGGGAGGGACACCGTCATGGTCGGCGGTCTGGACCTCGTGACCGAGCTGTCGGACGAGACCCGCTTCCGCAAGCACGTCCACGCCGACCTGGTCGAGGTCCGGGCCCTGGCCGGGGACGGTCTGTTCACCGCCTACAACCACGAGCCGAACTGGCGCAAGGCCCACGACATCCTGATGCCCGCGTTCTCACTCGGCTCGATGCGCAGCTACCACGCCCCCATGCTCCAGGTCGCCCGGTCGCTGATCGGCAAGTGGGACCGGCTGGCCGGGGTGCAGTCGGTGGACGTGCCCGACGAGATGACCCGGCTGACCTTCGACACGATCGGCCTGTGCGGCTTCGGCTACGACTTCCAGTCCTTCCGCCGCGACGACCTGCACCCGTTCGTCGAGGCGATGTCCCGGGCCCTCGTCTTCGCCCAGGAGAAGGGCGAGTCCATCCCGGGCTCCGAACTGTTCAAGAGGAAGAAGGTCGAGCAGTTCCGCGCGGACATCGACCTGATGACGGAGCTCGTCGACGACGTGATCAGGGAGCGCCGCGCCTCCGGCGACACCAGCACGGACGATCTGATGGGGCTGATGCTGCACACGAAGGACCCCGTCACCGGCGAGCTCCTGGACGACGTCAACATCCGGTACCAGGTGATCACCTTCCTGATCGCCGGCCACGAGACCACGAGCAGTGCGCTCTCCTTCGCGCTGTACTACCTGACCAAGCATCCGGAGGTGCTCGCCCGGGCCCAGGCCGAGGTGGACGCCCTGTGGGGCGACACCGAGTCCCCGGATCCCCAGTACGGCGACATCGGCAAGCTCACGTACATCCGCCAGGTGCTCAACGAGAGCCTTCGACTGTGGCCGACGGCGCCCGCGTACGCCGTCGAGCCGATCGAGGACACCGTCATCGGCGGCAAGTACCCCGTGCGCAAGGGCGAGTCGTTGATGGTGATCGCCTCGGCCCTGCACCGCGACGCGGCCTGGGGGGAGAACGTCGAGCTGTTCGATCCCGAGCGCTTCACGCCCGAGCGGGAGGCGGCCCGCTCGGTCCACGCCTTCAAGCCGT
Source organism: Streptomyces roseofulvus (assembly GCF_039534915.1). Classification (NCBI taxonomy): domain Bacteria; kingdom Bacillati; phylum Actinomycetota; class Actinomycetes; order Kitasatosporales; family Streptomycetaceae; genus Streptomyces; species Streptomyces roseofulvus. The sequence goes on from NZ_BAAAWE010000001.1 coordinate 7,140,838, forward strand.
TCGGCAACGGCGAACGGGCCTGCATCGGAAGGCAGTTCGCGCTGCACGAGGCCACCCTGCTGCTCGGCCTGCTGGTGCACCGCTACCGCCTGATCGACCACACCGACTACCAGATGAAGATCAAGTCGACGCTGACGATCAAGCCCGACGGGTTCAGCCTGAGGCTCGCCCGCCGCACCAGCGACGAACGGCGCCTGCCCGTCGCCGCGGCGGTGGACGCCGCCGCGGGCCGGACCACGGCCGTGACGCGCCGGGCGAGCGGGACCGCGCTGACGCTGCTCCACGGCTCCAACCTCGGCACCTGCGCCGGCATCGCCCGAGACCTCGGCACGGACGGCGAGGAGCACGGCTTCGCCCCGGCCGTCTCCCCCCTCGACGCGTACACGGAGAGGCTGGCCGATTCCAAGGGACCGGTCGTCATCGTCGCCGCCTCCTACAACGGCCGCCCGACCGACGACGCCGCCGAGTTCGTCGCCTCCTTGGAGAACCTCGCCCCCGGCTCGCTCACCGGGCTGCGGTACGCCGTCCTCGGTGTCGGCGACCGCAACTGGGCCGCCACGTACCAGCGGATCCCCACCCTGATCGACGAGCGCCTGACCGCCGCCGGCGCCGTCCCGCTCCTGGAGCGCGGCAGCGCCGACGCCTCCGGCGACTTCGGCGGAGCGGTCGACCAGTGGACGGAAGACCTGTGGAAGGCGCTCCTGGAGGAGTACGGCGAGGCGGTCGCCGGTGAAGCGGCCGCCCCCGCACTCGAGGTGGAGGGGGAAGGGCTGTACGAGCTGGAGGACACCTCGGAGTCGGTCCTCGGTGGTCTCGCCGAGCGCCACGGCGTCCAGCCGATGGAGGTCCTCGAAGCGTACGAACTCGTCGACACCGACCACGAGCTGGGCCGCTCCAAGCGGTTCCTGAGGCTCCGGCTGCCCGAGGGCGTCACCTACCGCACCGCCGACCACCTGGCCGTCCTGCCCAGCAACCCCGAGGACCTCGTCCAGCGCGTCGCCGACCGCTTCGGCCTCGACCTGGACCGAACCGTCCGGCTGCGCGCCCGCCGCCGGAGCCGGAGCGCCCTGCCCGTCGACCGGCCGCTGACCCTGCGCCGCCTGCTCACCGACTTCGTCGAGCTCCAGGACGCGGCCACCCAGGAGCAGGTCGCCGTGCTCGCCGAGCACACCGACTGCCCGCCCGAGAAGCAGCCGCTCACCGCCTTCGCCACCGCCGATCCCGAGACCTTCCGGGAGCAGGTGACCGTCGCGGGCCTCAGCGTCCTGGACCTCCTGGAGCGCTACCGCGCGTGCGAGCTGCCCTTCGAGCGCTTCCTGGAACTGCTCCCGGTCCTGCGCCCCCGGCACTACTCGATCTCGTCGTCCGCCGCGGCCCGGCCCGGCGAGGCCGACCTGATGGTGTCGCTGCTCGCAGCGCCCCACCGGTCGGGCGAGGGCACCTTCCGGGGCATCGCCTCGCACTTCCTGCAGACCGTGAACGCGGGCGACGTGATCCAGGCCCGGGTCCTGCCGTGCAGCGAGTCCTTCCGCCTCCCCGAGGACACCTCCGTGCCGGTGATCCTGGTCAGCGCGGGCACCGGCCTCGCACCCTTCCGCGGAGCCGTCCTGGACCGCCATCACACGGGCTCGACCGGCACCCTGCTCTGCTACTTCGGCTGCGACCACCCGGACGTGGACTTCCTGCACCGGGAGGAGTTCGAGGCGGCCGAGGCGGACGGCGCCGTCAGCATGCGTCCCACCTTCATGCACGCGCCCGAGAACGGCGCCCGTTTCGTCCAGGAGCGCATCGCCCGCGAGAGCGAGGAGGTGTGGTCGGTCCTGGAAGCCGGTGGGCGCGTCTACATCTGCGGCGACGGCCGTCGCATGGCCCCCGCCGTACGGGAGGCGTTCATGGCGATCTACCGCGAGCGCACCGGTGAGAGCGACGAGCGGGCCGAGGCGTGGCTCGCCGCGCTCGTCGGGTCCGGACGCTACGTCGAGGACGTCTGGGCCGGCTGATTCTCGCAAGGAGGAAGAAACGGTTGTGGGCGCACCTGGAAAGGTGCGCCCACAACCGTTCTCGCGTCGTGTCAGGCCATCGGTACGTCCGGAAGGTCGAGGGCCCCCTTGGCCAGCGCCACGGTCGCGCCCACGAGCGCCCTCAGCCCCGTCCGCTCGGTGGCCTCGTCCGGCAGGCACTGGAGGACCTGCATGGTGAGTCCGTCGAAGCCGGAGAGGAAGAACCGGGCCACCGTCTCCGGGGACTCGGCCAGTTCCTGCCCCGTCCTCTCGGCCGTCTCCGCGATCACCTGGGCGGTCACCTCTATGACCCGCCGGTAGTGGCTCTGCCGGGCCTCGTTGAGACCGGGCACGCGCAGGGCGAACATGGTCAGCTCGCTGAGCAGCTGGTGGTGGGACGTCGGCTCGCGCACGGTGCCCCACAGGGCACCCGCCAGGGCGCTGAAGGTCTCCTCGAAGCCCGCGTCCTCCGGCGCCGCCCGCCGCACCTGCGCGACCAGCTCGTCGGTGATCTGGTCCATGACGGCTCGGTACAGGTCCTCCTTCGTACCGAAGGTGTAGTGGACGGTGGCCTGAGCGACACCGAGCTCCGCGGCGATGGCGCGGGTGCTCCCCGCAGCGACGCCCTCCCGGGTCATGAGGTCGATGGCCGCCTTGATCAGCTGGGGGCGGCGCTCCGCCGCGGAAACATGAGCCATAGGGCCCACTATATCGACTTAGTCGATCGATCAAGTCGGCCCGGATCAGGCGTCACGTCACTTCGGCGGTCGACGCGTTATCCGCGGGAAGGGCCTGCTCGGCCCAGATGACCTTGCCCTCGCGACCGTGTCGTGTCCCCCAGCGCTCCGCGCACTGGGCCACGAGGAGCAGGCCGCGGCCGCCTTCGTCGTAGATGCGGGCGCGGCGCAGATGCGGGGCGGTGCTGCTGGCGTCGGAGACCTCGCAGGTGAGCGTCGACTGGAGGATCAGTCGCAGCTGGATGGGGCTCTTGCCGTAGCGGATCGCGTTCGTGACCAGTTCGCTGACGACCAGCTCCGTGGTGAAGGAAAGATCGTCCAGCCCCCAGGTCGCCAGGACGTCGGAGGCGAAGCGTCGGGCCCCGGACACGGCAGCCGGATCGGACGGGAGGTCCATCGTGGCCACGTGGTCCGGGTCGAGGGCACGTGTCCGGGCGACGAGCAGGGCGACGTCGTCGGCGGGGCGGCCGGGCAGCAGTGCGGCCAGGAGTCGGTCGCAGATCTCCTCCAGCGAGTCCGGCGCCGAGGTGAGGACGTCGTGCAGCGTGGCGAGTCCTTGGTCCACGTCACGCGCGCGGCCGGCGATCAGCCCGTCGGTGTGCAGGACCAGCAGGCTGTCCTCCGGCAGTTCGAACTCCGCGGTTTCGAAGGGGAGTCCACCCAGGCCGAGAGGCGGTCCGATCGGTACCTCCGGCAAGGCCTCGCTGATCTCCGAGGGGGTCACCACGGTCGGCGGGACATGGCCGGCACTGGCCAGCGAGCACCTGCGCGAGACGGGGTCGTAGACCGCGTACAGGCAGGTGGCGCTGGTCTCGCCCTCGTCCGGCGACTCCTCGCGCTGCATGCGGATGACCACGTCGTCCAGATGGGTGAGGAGTTCGTCGGGCATGAGGTCGATGTCGGCGAAGGCGCGGACGGCCGTGCGGAGCCGGCCCATGGTGGCGGCGGCGCGCAGGCCGTGACCGACCACGTCGCCGACGACGAGCGCGACGCGGGCCCCCGACAGGGGAATGACGTCGTACCAGTCGCCGCCCACGCCGGCGCGGGACCCGGCGGGCAGGTAGCGCGAGGCGGTTTCGACGGCCGCGTGTTCCACCGTGTTCCGCGGTAGCAGGGTTCGCTGGAGGGCGAGCGCGGTGGAACGTTCATGGGTGTACCGGCGGGCGTTGTCGATGGACACCGCCGCCCTGGAGGCGATCTCCTGCGCCAGCAGGAGGTCGTCGTCGTCGAAGGGGGCCGAGGTGCGGTGACGTACGAACTGCACCAGGCCGAGGGTCTCCCCGCGGGCGTGCAGAGGCACGAGGAGTACGGAGTGAAGGCCGAGGTCGCGCAGCACTCGGCCGTGGAACTCCGACGGCGCCACCCACGGGGGCATCTCGGTCCCCGCGATGTGGTGCAGGACGGACCGTCCGGTGGTCAGCGCTCGAACCGGTTCCGAGTCGTCGGGGTAGGTGTGGGTCCCACCGACGCGGAGCGGGGACTCCGGACAGTCGTCGAGGACGGAGCGCTGGGCGACGCGGCGCTGCGTCAGGGCCTCCGACGGACCGGTGCCGGTCTCGTCGAGTGCGGAGTCGAAGAGGTCGACGGTGACGAAGTCGGCGAAGTCCTCGGTGCAGACCTCCGTCAGCTCCTCCGCGGTGCGGGAGATGTCGAGCGTGGTCCCGATCCGCTTGCTCGCCCGGTCGGTGAGGGCGAGCCGACGCCGCAGCAGACGGTCGCGTTCCTCCTGGTAGGCGGCGACGACCTGTTCCGAGGAACGGTCCACGTAGTCGAAACCGATCGCGACCAGCCTCACCGTGGCCTGGTTGATCATGTGCCAGTCGTCGGTGAGGCGGGGAGCTTCGGCCTGGAGCTGTTCGAGCAGGGTGAGATGGCCGAGCCGGTAGGCGCGGAGGAGCCGGCTCACCGGGATCCCCCGCCGGGCGTAGAGGCGGGCGATGTCCAAGGCGGCCGGAGGAGCTTCCGGCGCGCTCGCGCCGGGGCGGGCCTCCAGGAGGTCCAGCAGGGCGGTGACGTGCTGGGCCGTCTCCTCCAGGGTCAAGGCCTCGATGTCCGCGTTCTCCCACAGCTCGGGGAGCTCGCCGTTCAGGCGTTGGAGCAGCAGGCCGGCCAGCGTCTTCACCTGCGGTCTGAGGCGGCGGGCCAGCTGACCGAGGAACGCATCGACCTCGGTTCCCATAGTGCGAATGTACGGGAAAGCCATGGCGTGCGCTCCTCGGACGGCTGTGGCGGCCTCTGATCGACCCGGCGCTCAGAGGCCGAGGTGGTCGCCCAGGTCGGCGTAGTCGACCTGCCACAGGCCGGGAGAGCCCGTGGGGTACTGGGAGCGGAAGCCGAGCATGCGCTGGACGCGCGGCGAGAGCGTCTTGGCGAGCTCCCTGTCGACCAGGAAGGGGTACGCCTCCTCACCGGTGAGGAAGCCCGCGTTGAACGCGAAGGCGAGGCCGCGCCGGTACTCGTGGTCGGTCCGGTTCGCCCCACCGCCGTGCGCGGTCTTGCCGCTGAAGAGAAGGACGTCCCCGGCGTTCATGACGGCGGGGATCGTCTGCTCGGGCGTCCCGCGGTCCTCGAAGTCGCTCCAGTGGTTGCTTCCGGGGATGACGCGGGTGGCGCCGTTCTCCTCCGTGAAGTCGGTCAGGGCGACCAGGAAGTTGATGGTGACTTCCGGCCCGCCGGGCCCCATGCCGATGAACGGGAACCAGTTCTCCAGGTCACGGTGGAGCATCTGCGCCTTGTTGCCGGGGCCGATCTCGATCACCTGGGCGGTGGTCATCCAGTACGTGCCCGACTCCTGGAGGAAGACCAGGTCGCTGATCTCGTGGACCAGGGGGTGGTCGATGACCTCGCTGCGGAACGTGGCGCTGTGCGTCACCAGGTTCGTGAGGCGCTTGGTGTTGCTGCCGTGGAACGCGGCCACGATCTCGTCCTCGTGGAGGGACCCCGGGGCGAGCGCCCGCAGCGGCTGCTCGATCTCGGCGTTGAAGCGGACGATCTGCTCCTGCGTCAGGAAGCCCTCGATGACGACGCCGCCGTCACGCGTCACGATGTCGAGGATCTCCTCCGCAGGCGTGTCGTTCGCCACGGACGTCAGCGACTGGGTCTTCTTCTGGGTCGTCATGCGTGTCCTCTTCCTCGATCCGAAGCGCGGTTGACCGGCCGTTCGATCAGCTGCGGACGTTCCGTCGTCCGGGACTCCCGCGCGGCGTCCTCGCGACGATCAGGTGGGTCCGGTGGCCAGGCGTTTCCGCGTTGTTCCTGTGGTGGTCGTCTCACTGTCGCCAGCCGGTGCCGCAGGCGAGAACGACAGCGGGCACCTGCTTCGCCCGGGCCCGGTGCACGATGCACCGTCCGGTCGCGGGCACGGCGGAGCTATCCGCTCACGGCGTCCTTGCCGGAGTCGACGCGAGCTGCGGGGGCGCTACGGGCGGAAGCGGGTCCCGGCGCCGTGTGCCGGCGGTGTGCGGTCCGCTCCCAGGGACGCGTGCTGCCGAGCCATCCGAGGAGGAAGGCCGCCGGTACGGAGATCAGGCCGGGGGTGTGGAGCGGGAACAGGTTGAAGTCCTGCTCCGGCAGCAGCGCGTATCTCGTCCCGGACACAGCGGGGGAGGCGAGGGTCAGGAGGGTGCACAGGGACAGCCCTCCGTAGACGAGCCACAGCAGTCCGCGGCGGTTGAAGCCGGTCCAGAAGAAGGAGTAGACGACCGCGGGGAACACACATGTGGCCGCGAGGCTCAGCGAGAAGGCGAGGAGGAACTCGATGGGATAGCGGTGTACGGCGGTGGTGAGGAGAAGGCTCACGACGCAGAGCGCGACGACGGACAGCCGCAGGACCGCCGGCTCTCCGATCCCGATCCGGGTACGGCCCTTCCGCCCGAGCAGGTCGCGGGTCACGGAGACGGCGGCGGCGAAGGTCACGCTCGCCACGGCCGTGAGCACGGCGAGGAAGGCGACACAGGCCACGAGGGTGATGAGCACGACCCGGCCGGTGGAGTGGTGGGGGAGGACCTCCGACGCCAGGAGGATCGGGGCTCCCTGCCCCTTCGCGTCGACCGCTCCGATCCGTCCGCTGCCCACCACCGCGGCCGCGGCGAAGCCGGTCGTGATCAGCAGCAGGTAGAAGAGGCCGGTCAGCCCGACGGCGACGCTCAGTGAGCGCCGGGCGGCGGGCACGTCCCTGCTGGCGCTGACGCGCAGGAGCAGGTGGGGCATCATCGCGGTTCCGAGGATGACGACGATGTGGTCACTGAGCGTGCCGAGCGGTCCGCCTCCGGCGGAGTGCTCCCACAGTCCGGGGCTGAGGTATCCGCCCGGTGACACGCTCGTGTCCACTGCCGCCGACAGCAGGGATCCGGGACTCCAGTCGAAAAAGCGGAGCGCCAGCAGCGTCACCGCGGCGAGCGTCACCAGGGCCACGGGCACTTTGGCGACCTGCACGAAACTGGTGCCGCGCAGATCGGCCACCCCTGCGAAGCACGTGACCAGGAATCCCATCAGCACCGTGCACACCACCTGGGCCCGTTCGCTCGGCATGCCGATCAGAAGGGCGGTGGTGATGCCGCCGGCCCGTAGTTGCACCATGAGCAGGGGCACGGCGATGCACAGTGTCACCACGGCGCCGGCGATCCGTACTCCCGGCCCCTCGGCGCGCAGGGAGAACAGCTCGCCCAGGGTGTAGCGGCGGGTCGCGCGAATCCTGGGGGCGAGGAGCAGGAAGACGCCGAGTGCGAGGGCGCTGTCGACGGCGGTCGAGACTCCGTCGTAGCCGAAGAGGGCGATCGCTCCCGGCAGCGAGACCAGGATGATGACCGTGATCTGTTCTCCCGCCATCGCGACGCCGTTGAAGACGGGCGGGAGGGACCGGCCGGCGACGTAGAGGCGTTCCGGGTCGTCGTCCTGCGTGGCGAGCATGAAGACCCACAGCAGGCAGAGGCCGATGAAGACGAGGAAGGCGCTGATGACCGCGCCCCTCGCGGCGGTGCCGATGAGATCGGGCGAGCCGACGCTCAGGAGGTGCGTCGTCACCACGCGCCCCCGGCCGAACGGGAGGCGGTAGTCGTCGCCGAGGCCGGTTCGAAGGAGGACACGGCCCGGTGCTCGTACCACCAGGTCCCGCCGACGAGGACGACCAGCTGGGTGAATGCCCACGTGATGGCGAGGGTGAGACGGCCGTACACGGAGATCTCTCCGAGAGTCGTGGAGCAGGAGAGCAGGACGCCGACGGCGAGCGGCAGCGCGTTGACGGTGACCAGCATCCGTGTGTCACGGGGGGAATGCCGGGAGGAATCGGAGGGCACGGGACCTCTCTCTGGAAGGACAGGGAAGACGGACTCGGTGCGAGGGGGCGGGGGACGGTCGCAGCCGTCGAGGACGGGCGGGGGAGCCGGGCAGCCGTGTTCCGTACCGGTCGGAAGCCACGCCGGTGACCGCCGAGGTCGGACGGTGGCGCGACGTCCGCGGAGGAGGTCGCGCCGGCTCCACGGCGAACGGCGGCCTCGGCGTGACGTCAGAGCACGACGGCCCGGCCGCGGTGAGGCTGGTGAAGCGCCTCGCACCGCGGCGTCGGGCGTCAGCGGCGGCTGGTCGCGGTCAGGCCGGCGTAGTGCCCGGCCCGCTCCAGGAGCCGGGGGACGCCGGTTTCGAGCGACGGTCCGAAGGTGGTGTCGTGGGGGCGCTCGCCGCGCAGCCAGCGGGTGTGGATGGCCTCGCAGAAGATCGCCGCCTTCCAGAGGGCGAGGGCCTGGTACCAGGGGAGCGGGGTGAGATCGAGGTCTGTGCGGCGCTGGTAGCGCTCTGCCAGTTGGCGCTGGGTGAGGTAGCCGGGTGAACGGGTCACCTTGGTGAGTTCGAGCGGGGTGGCAGGGCTGCCGGCCTCGGACCAGGTGGCGGTGAGGTACCCCAGGTCCGCGAGCGGGTCGCCGAGCGTGGCCATCTCCCAGTCGAGGATCGCGAGGACCTCGGCCGGGGCCCGCGGGGCGAACATGAGGTTGCCCATGCGGTAGTCGCCGTGCACCACCGACGCCGACTGGCTCGTCGGCAGGTTCTGGGCGAGCCAGTCCGCGATGCGCTCCACCGCGGGCAGGCCGCGGGTGGTGTTGACCTCCCACAGGCCGCGGAACCGCTCGACCTGTCGACGCAGATACCCGTCGGGGCGGCCCAGGGAGGCGAGTTCCCCTTCGGTGACATCGATGCCGTGCAGGGCGACGAGGGTGTCGACGACCGCCTCGCTGGTAGCCCGCCGCTGGTCGGCGGGGGAGAGGTGGGGCGGGATGGTGTCGGTGACGATCGTGCCGTCGAGCCGGTCCATGAGGTAGAACGGCACGCCCAGGACGGCCTCGTCCTCGCAGACGGCGAGGATCTCCGGCACCGGGACCCCGTGCCCGCGGAGGATCTTCTGGACGCGGGCTTCACGGACCATGTCGTGCGTCGACTTCGGCAGCGGCGGGCGCGGGCCGCGGCGCAGGACGACGGACTCGCGGCCGCGTTCGATCAGGTAGGTGACGTTGGACTGGCCGTCGCCGATGCGCTGCCAGGCGAGCGGTCCGCTGCCGATGCCGTGTGCGTCGAGGAAGCCGGTGACCGCGTCGAGGACCAGGAGCGGGGGGCTGTCGAGATGACGGGCCCGCTCGCGGTTCGCGACGACTTCCACGCCGTCGGGGACGGTGTGCATCACGCGCCCCCGTCCCGGCCGACGACGGCGTCGCCCAGGTATCGCTCACCGGCCTGGACGGCGGTCCGCCGGCCGGCCGACGCCCGCCGGGCGATGGCCCACCGGTGGGTCTCGTTGGAGCCGTCGTAGATGCGGAACGGGCGGACCTCGTTGAGGTACTGGGCGAGCGGGAGCCCGTCGGAGACGCCGTCGCCGCCGCAGATCTGGACGGCGCGGTCGATCACCCGGTAGATCGCCTCGGAGCAGTGGACCTTGGCGACCGAGGACATCGCCGAGCCCGCCTTCGGGTCGCCGTGCAGCAGGGTGGCGGTCTTGGTGATGATCGCGTCGGAGGTCTCGATGTCGATGACGGACTCGGCGATCAGGTGCTGGGCCAGGCCGAGCGAGTCGATCGGACCGCCGAACAGCTGCCGCTTCGCGGCCCGGTCCAGCGCGATGTCGTGCGCCCGCCGGGCCAGTCCCAGCCACCGCATGCAGTGCGTGAGCCGCGCGGGCCCGAGCCGCACCTGCGCGTACCGGAAGCCGAGTCCCACCTCGCCGAGGACCGCGTCGTCGGGGACGAAGCAGTCCTCCAGGTACAGGTGCGGGTGGCCGCCGTCGATGGCGCGGTCGACGGTGTGGATCGCCTCGCCGATCCGGATCCCGGGGTTCGTCAGGTCGACGAGGAACATGGTGGCCCCCTCGGGAGCACCGTCGACCGCCGGCGTCCGGGCCATCACGATGCAGAACGCCGCGCCCACGGCACCACTGGTGAACCGCTTGTGGCCGTCGATGATCCAGCCGCCGTCGGCGCGCACGGCGGTGGTCCGCAGTGCCGCCGGGTCGGATCCCGCTCCGGGGTGGGGCTCGGTCATCCCGAAGCAGGACCGGACGTCGCCGGCCGCCAGAGGCGCGAGGTAATGCTTCTTCTGCTCCTCGGTGGCGATGAGGTGGAGCATGTGCATGTTGCCCTCGTCGGGGGCCATGCAGTTGAGGACGCTGGGGCCGATCGGCGAGTATCCGGCCTCCTGGAGGACCGGCGACCAGTGCTCGATGGGCAGGCCCTGCCCTCCGTACTCCTTCGGCACGAGCGGCGCGAAGACGCCGGCCTCCTTCGCGGCGGTCTGGAGCCGGTCGCGGGTGGCCTGGTCGAGACGTCCGCCGGGGGCGGGTTCGGCGTCGACGACGGTCTCGCGGATGAACCGGCGCGTGCGCTCACGCAGCTCCGCGGTCTCCGGCGGAAGGTCAGGGGTGGTCATGGCTGTCCTTTGTGGGAGGAGCGAGGTCGTTACGCGGTGCCGCCGGCGACCGTGAGGCCGCCGTCGACGGTGAGGACGTGGCCGGTGACCCAGGAGGCGTCCTCCGAGGCCAGGTACGCCACGGCGGAGGCGATGTCGGAGGGCACGCCCAGGCGCCGCAGGGGGTAGTCGGCGGCCACCTCGGCTTCCCTGCCCTCGTACAGGGCTTCGGCGAACCGCGTCTTGACGACGGCGGGGGCGACGGCGTTGACGCGGATCTCCGGGCCGAGCTCGACGGCGAGGGTCCGGGACAGGTGGGACACCGCCGCCTTGCTGACTCCGTAGAGGCCGATGCCGGGTGACGGGGTGTCACCGGTGACGGAGGAGAGGTTCACGACGGCGCCCCGACGTTCGGTGAAACCGAGCTTCGGGTGGGCCACGGCGTCCTGCACCCAGGCGAGGGTGGCGAGGACGTTGACCTCCAGCACCTTGCGAGCGACGTCGGGGTCCAGGCCGACGACGGGGCCGTAGGCGGGATTGATGCCCGCGTTGTTCACCAGGACGTCCAGCCCGCCGAACTCCCGCGCGACGGTGTCGAAGACCTCGCGACGGTGGTCGGGATCATCGGCCTTCCCGGCGACGGTGACGACGCTGCCCGGGGGGAGGGAGGCCGCCGCCTCTTCGAGGGGACCGGCCTTGCGCGCGGTCAGGCACACGCGCGCCCCTTCGGCGACGAGCCGTTCGGCGACGGCGAGACCGATGCCCCGGCTCGCTCCCGTCACGACGGCGGTGCGGCCTGAGAATCGGCCGGTGTGGTTCTGGCTCATGGATCAGTCCTTCGGGAGGTGCGCCGGCCCGGTGCCGTCCGTGTCGCGGAGTTCGGCGCGCCGGATCTTGCCGCTCTGGGTCTTGGGCAGGTCGGACAGGAAATGGACCTTGCGGGGGCACTTGTAGGCGGCCAGCCGCTCGCGGGAGAAGGCGATCAGTTCCTCCGCCGTGGCGTTCAGACCCGCCTTGAGCGAGACGTAGGCGACGACGGTCTCGCCGCGGTACGCGTCCGGCTGCCCGACGACCGCGGCCTCCAGGACCGACGGATGCTCGTACAGCGCGTCCTCGACCTCGCGCGGCCAGACCTTGTACCCGGACACGTTGATCTGGTCCTTGAGCCGGTCCACCAGGTAGACCCAGCCCTCCTCGTCGATCACCGCGACATCACCGGTACGCAGCCGGCCCTCCGGCATCGCCCGACGGGTGGCCTCGGGCTTGTCCCAGTACCCGGGCACCACCTGCGGCCCGCTCAGCTCCAGCTCACCCTGCTGACCGCAGGGCACTGGATCGCCGTGCAGGTCGACGACGCGCGCGGTGAGGTGCGGCAGCGGCTTGCCGACGGACAGCGTCCCGCTCGGCAGGTGCACCGGCGCCCGCTCACCCGGCGGCACGGCGATGACGGCGGACGTCGTCTCGGTCATCCCGTAGCCGTTGTGGAGGTAGACGCCGAACCGTTCCCGGAACCGCTCGACGGTCGCCGGCGGGATCGGCGCGCCCCCGGAGTACAGGGCCTTCACCGACGCGAAGTGCTCCGGTCCGGCCTGCGGCAGCTCGTAGATCGCGTTGTAGGCGGTGATGGAGCCGATCGTGTAGGTCACCCCGTGCTCGGCGAAGGCGTCCAGGACGACCTCGGGGTGGAAGCGGCCCGCCAGGACGAGGGTGGTGTCGGTGAGCAGGGAGATCGTCGCGTTGACCACGGCGCCGGTGATGTGGAACAGCGGGGCCATGGCGAGCACGACGTCCCCGTCGCCCACGCCCATCCACGACGCGCAGGTCGCCACCACGCCCAGGACGTTGCCGTGGGTGTTCATGGCGCCCTTCGGCGGGCCTGTCGTTCCCGAGGTGTACGTCAGGAACGCGACGTCGTCGCGGGTCGGTTCCACGGGCGAGGGGCCGCGGCCCGCGAACTCGCCGATCAGGGCCACCAGGTCGCCGTCCGGGGCCGGGGCGTGGCGTTCCGTCGTCGCGAAGACCCGTGGGTCGTTCTTCGACTGGTAGTCCAGCGCCGACGTGCTGATCAGCCACCGCACCGAACTCCCGGCCAGCGTGCCGAGCGTCTCGTGGACGTCCTCGTCCGCGCAGACGACCCCGACCGCCCCGGAGTCGTCGATGATCCGGCGCAGTTCCCGGCGCCGGTACATCGGGTTCAGTCCCAGCGCCGTGGCCCCCAGCTTCCACAGGGCCAGCAGCACCAGCGCGTACTGCGGAACGTTCTGCAGGTACACCCCGACGCGGTCGCCCCGGCCGGTCCCGCGGGCCTCGAACGCGGCGGCCAGGGCGTCCGACGCCGCGTCCACCTCCCGCGCGGACAGAGCGCCGTCGAAGAAGCGGAGCGCGACGCCCTCCGGGTTCCTCGCCACACGCGCCTTCCACGCGGCCACGAGCGAGTCGGGTGCCGTGTCCGGTCCCGTACCGGCCCTGCCGGGGAACGCGTCCCACCGGCGGCCCTCATCCACTGCCATCTGCCGTCCTTCCCACCCGTGTCAGTGCGCTTGGCGTGCCGGTCACGTGAGCTCGCGCTTGAGGATCTTTCCGGTGGACGTCATCGGCAGGGTCTGCACGATCTCCACGATGCGCGGGTACTTGTAGGCGGCCATCTGCTCCTTGCCCCAGGCGATCAGCTCGTCGGGGCGGGCCTCGGCGCCGCGGTCGAGGATGACGAACGCCTTGACCTCCTCACCGTGGCTCTCGTGCGGCACGCCGACGACCGCGGCCAGGCTCACCGCCGGGTGCGTCATCAGGACCTCCTCGATCTCGCGCGGGTACACGTTGAAGCCGCCGCGGATGATCAGGTCCTTCGCCCGGTCGACGATGTAGTAGAAGCCGTCCTTGTCCCTGCGGGCCAGGTCGCCGGTGCGGAACCAGCCGTCCCTGACGGCTTCGGCGGTGGCCTCGGGGCGGCCGTGGTAGCCCTTCATCACGTTGTGGCCCTTGACCGCGATCTCCCCGATGGCGCTGCCCGTGCCGTCGTCCTCGACCTCCGACCAGTCCGAGTCGACGAGCTTGACCTCGACGCCCCAGATCGGTGTGCCGATCGACCCGGGCCGGGGCTCCCGCGCCGGATCGCCGAAGGTCACCACGGGCGAGGTCTCGGAGAGGCCGTAGCCCTCCAGGACCTGGACGCCCAGCCGCTCCCGGACCTGCTTGACGATCTCTGCGGGGAGCGAGGCGCCACCGGAGACGCCGACGCGCAGGTTCCTCGCGATCCTCTCGACGTCGACGTCATCGGTGAGCGCCTGCAACAGCCCCCACCACATGGTGGGGACGCCCGCGAAGAAGGTGATGTCCTCCTCCTGCATCAGGGACACCGCCTGCCGGGCGTCGAACCGCGGCAGCAGCACCAGTGTGCTCGCCGTCGAGAAGCCGGCGTTCATCTGTACGGTCGCGCCGAAGGAGTGGAACAGCGGCAGTACGACCAGATGAGTGTCCAGGAACGGCCGGTTCTCCAACAGCTGGTTGACCGCCAGGGCGTTGAGCACCAGGTTGGTATGGCTGAGTTCGGCGCCCTTCGCCTGCCCGGTCGTACCGCTCGTGTAGAGCAGCACGGCCGGGTCGTCCCCCGACGTCCCGATGCTGTCGAACGTCGCCGCGGTGCCCCGCAGCGCGGCGCCCAGGGTCTCGACGCCTTCGATCGGGCTTTCGGCCGCGGGATCGGCGGTGATGACGAGGAATTGCTCGCAGCCCGGGCTCTCGGTGAACCCGGCGTATCCCTCCGCACCCATCGGCAGGCCCTCGCCGCCCTCGAAGCAGAAGTACGCCTTCGCACCCGAGTCGGCGAGGTGGTAGGCGACCTCCCGGCCCTTGAGCAGGACGTTGAGGGGGACGACGACGGCGCCGGCCTTGAGGATTCCGTAGTAGACGATCGGGAACCAGGGCACGTTCGGGCAACTGAGCGCGACCTTGTCACCGGGCCATATGCCTCGGTCCACCAGGAGGTTGGCCACCTGATTGGCGGCGGCGTCGATCTGGGCGTAGGTGAGACGCGTCGTACCGAGGACGACGGCGTCGCGGTCCGGGTACGTGCGGGCGGAGTCCTCGAGCAGGACCGAGAGGTTCAGCATGGTGCCATTTCCGAAAAGGTGGACCGGGCCAGGCCGCGGAGGAACAGAACACGCGGCCTGGCTCGGAGCGGGTGGGGGTGACGCGGGACTCGATGCGGGTGTCACGACTTCCGCAGGAGCCGGTCGAGGGCCTCGGCCGTCGCCTTGACGTCGGCGGTGGTGTGCGCCGTGCTGAGGAAGACCTTGCCGGACGGCATGAAAAGGAAGCCCTGCCGCAGCATCCCTTCGAGGATCACCGCCCAGAGCCCGCTCGTTCCGTGAAGCCCCGTCGCGCCACCGGCGGGGACGTACTGGAGGAGCGAGCCGACCCGGTTGAAGCTGCCGAAGTCGGGCGACGAACCGAGAACGGCGCCGACGAGGGCTTCGAACTCGGAGGAAACCCCTTCGAGTTGCTCGTAGACCGCGGGATCGGCCAGGACGCGCATCGTCGCCGTGACGGCCGCCAGCGCGATCGGGTTGGCGTTGAAGGTTCCGGCGTGCACGACACCGGAGGTCACCTGGTCGATCAGATCGGACCGGCCTACGACGGCGCTCTGGGTGAAGCCGCCGGCCATCGCCTTCCCGAAGACGGACAGGTCGGGAAGGACGCCGTACTTCTCGGCCGCCCCTCCCCGGGCGATCCGGAACCCGGCGATCACCTCGTCGAAGACGAGGACGACGCCGTGCCGGTCGCAGAGGGTCCGCAGCGTCGACAGGAACTGCGGTGAGGGCGCTTCGACGCCCGCGTTGCTCATCACCGGGTCGACGAGCACGGCCGCGATGTCGCGCTCGACGGCCTCGCCCAGCAGACGCTCGGCCAGCCGCACGTCGTTGAAGCGCGCCACGACCAGGTCGTCGAGGACGCTGGGCGACTGTCCCGCCCCACCGGGGGTGGCGGGGCGATCGCAGTCGTCCTCGGCCATCCCGGCGTACACGGTGTCGTGCCAGCCGTGGTAGCTCTTGGCGAACTTGAGGACGCGGCGCCGCCCCGTGGCGGCGCGCGCGAGGCGCAGCGCCACCTGCACCGCCTCGGTCCCCGTGTTGCTCCACAGCAGCCGCTCGCCGTGCGGCACGGCTTCGAGGACCGCTTCCGCCGCGAGGTACTCCAGCGGGTGGCCGGTGCCGACGACCTGCATCTTCGTCGCGATCTCCGACACCGCTGACAGCACACGCGGGTCACCGTGACCGAGGACGAGCGGCCCCCAGGCCATCACGTAGTCGACGTACCGGTCGCCGTCCAGGTCCCAGACGTGTGCGCCCCGCGCCTCGCGCACGAAGAGCGGATGGGGTGGCATCGCGGCGCGCAGGCCCGATCCCACACCCCCGCCGACACTGCGGCGGGCTCGCTCGAAGGCCGAGCGTGATGATTCCAGGGCCATGAGATCGCCCCTGCCTTTCAGTACGTGATCACCGAGCGGATGCCGATGCCGCGCTTCATCTGGTCGAACGCCTCGTTGACGTCCTGCAGACCGATCACGCTCGTCACCAGGGAGTCGAGATCGATGCGGTCGTTCATGTAGTGGTCGATCAGCAGCGGGAAGTCGGAAGCGGGCTTGCTGGAGCCGTAGTTCGAGCCGATGAGCGAGAGCTCCTGATCGGACATGACGAAGGGGTCGATGGAGACCTTCAGGCCGTCCGCCACCTGCCCGGCGACCACCGCCGTGCCGCCCCGGGCCAGGACCTCGTAGGCCGCCTCGATGGTGCGGGGCAGCCCGATGGCCTCGATGGCGATCTCCACACCGCGTCCGTCGGTGAGCTGTCGCACCCGGTCCGCGAAGTCCTCGCGGCCGTTGTTGATCAGGTCGGTCGCACCGAAGACGCGCGCCTGCTCCAGCTTCTCGTCGGAGATGTCCGCGGCGATGATCCTCCGCGCGCCGGCGAGCCGGGCCCCCTGGATCGCGTTCAGGCCGACGCCGCCGCAGCCGAGGACCAGTACGATGTCGCTCGGCCGCACGTCGGCGGTGTTGACGGCCGCGCCGACACCGGTCGTGACGGCGCATCCGACCAGAGCCGCCTGCGGGAACGGGGCGTCGTCCCGGACGGCGATCGCACCCGACTCGGGCACGAGGGCGTACTCGCCGAACGTTCCGAGGCCCGCGAAGCTGAGCACGTCGCCCCCGTCGGCGGACGTGATCCGGGGCCGGCCGTCGAACGACAGGTGGTTCGCCGAGTGCTGTCTGACCATGTCGCAGAGGACGGGCCTGCCGCTGATGCAGTAGCGGCAGCGGCGACACGAGGGCGTCCAGGACAGCACGACGTGGTCGCCCTTCTTGAGCGTCGTGACGCCCTCGCCGACGCTCTCGACGATCCCGGCTCCCTCATGGCCGAGGATCATCGGCGTAGGAACCTCCCATTCGCCCAGGAGGACGTGGAGGTCGCTGTGGCACACCCCGCTCGCCCGGAGTCGCACGAGCACCTCGCCGGGCGGAGGCGTCGAGGGGATCGTCACCCGCTCGATGGTCAGTGGTTCGTTCGGCGTCCTGAAGACGGCGGCGTCGAACTCGATCGTCATGAAGGTCTTCCTTCCGTGTGGTGGGGCGGTCACGTCCGAGCGGTGCGGATGAGCTTCTTGTTGGCGAACTCGTCGATTCCCGCCCGGCCGAGCTCGCGGCCGAAGCCGGACAACTTGACGCCACCGAAAGGCAGTTCCGCGCCGTCGAGACCGACGCCGTTGATGAAGACCATGCCGGCCTCGATCCTGTCGGCGACGCGCAGCGCCTGCTCGGCGTCCGTCGTGAACACGTAGGAGCCCAGCCCGTACGGGGTGTCGTTCGCCAGCTCGACGGCCTCGTCCTCGGAGGCGACCCGGTAGACGGTCGCGACGGGGCCGAAGAGCTCCTCGGCGGCCGACGGCGACGCCGGGGAGAGGCCCGTCAGCACGCCGGGCGGGAAGTATGCCCCCTCGCGCTGCCGTGCGGAGACGAAGGTCGCCCCCTCGGCGACGGCTCGCCCGACCTGCTCCTCGACGTACTCGGCGGCGGCGACCGAGGAGAGCGGCGCCAGTCCGTCGGTCAGCGCGAGCACCTTCTCGGTGAACGTGGCGAGGAAGGCGTCGTAGAGGTCCTCGGCGACGATGAAGCGCTTCCCGGCGTTGCACGCCTGCCCGGCGTTCTCGAACCGCGCCTCGACCGCCGCCTGGACCGTGGCGTCGAGGTCGTCGGTCGACAGCACGATGAACGGGTCCGAGCCGCCCAGTTCGAGCACCACCTTCTTGAGGCTGCGTCCGGCCTTCTCGGCGACCTCCGCGCCGGCCCGCTCCGAACCGGTGAAGGAGACGCCCTGCACGCGGGGGTCCGCGATGGCGCGGCCGATCTGCTCCCCGGTGGCGTGGACGTTGACGTAAGCACCCTGGGGGAAGCCGGCGTCCGTGAACAGCTGCTGGAGAGCCGCGGACGACTCCGGACACTGCGACGCGTGCTTGAGCACGATGGTGTTGCCCAGCGCGAGGTTGGGCGCGGCGAACCGGGCCACCTGGTAGTACGGGTAGTTCCAGGGCATGATCCCAAGGAGCACGCCGACCGGCTGGCGGCGGACGAAGGCGGTGCCCTCTCCCTCCAGGAGCTCGATCGGCTCGTCGGTGAGGAACTTCTCCGCGTTCTCGGCGTAGTACCGGTAGATCGAGGCACTGAACTCGACCTCCCCGACGGCCTCCTCCACCGGCTTGCCCATCTCCCGGTGGATGATCTCGGCGAGCTGCCGGCTGCGCTCGTCGTGCAGGGTGGCGACGGCGTGCAACAGCTGGGCGCGCTGTTCCACGGAGGTCTGCCTCGACCACTGCGCGTAGGCCTCCGCCGCCGCGTCGAGCGCCGCGTCGACGGTCTCGTCCGTCGCGGTGGGGTACTCCTTGACCAGCTTGCCGCTGGCGGGGTCCACCACCGCGTACACGTGCCTCTTCGCCATGCTGACTCCTTCGTCGTGATTCGGGTTCATGCGGGGGCCCCGGCCGTGCGGGCCGGGTTCGAGTCCAAGGCCGCGTTGCGGTCGTGCAGCGCGCGGTAGGCGCGGAAGTAGACGAATCCCTGGGTGCCCCAGGTCGCCAGCGCGGCGGTGTAGAAGATCGTGCGGTTCGCGTCGTCGAACGGCAGGGGGAAGAAGTCGTACGTGATCGCGATGGTGGTCCCGGCGGCCGTGACCAGTCCGGTCCAGACCGCCGGCCACCTCGCGCCCGCGCTCCAGAGCCGTTTGACGAAGAAGCAGAGGAACGCGGCCGTGAGCAGGTTGACGACGACGTAGAACACGGAGACCCAGAACGCACCGCGGTCGGTGTCGAGATCCGCGCCGTGGAAGGGGCGGAGGAACAGGGCGGCGACGATCGCGACCCCGAACACGGCGACGTCGACGCCGCGGCTCGGCTTGTAGCGATGGGTGACCTTCATCAGGCCCAGGACCAGGATGAGGGTGATGCCGACCGACCTGGAGAACGCGTCGAAGAAGTACGCCACGTCGTACAGCACGCTGTCACTCTTGGCCCCGAGCAGCGACCAGAGCAGGAAGTTGGTGCCCGACGTGGCGACGACCATCCATTCGAGACCCAGGAGGTAGTTGCCGTAGCGGCGGATGAATTTCCAGCCGTAGAAGTAACCGGCGAAGATCATCCACAGGTCGGCCAGCAGGAACAGCGTCTCCTTCATCGGGACGCCCCCTCTCGGACGTCGCGAGTCAGCAGGGTGAGGACGCTCTCTGCGGTGCGCTGGCCCGTCAGAACCGCGCCGTTCATGGTTCCGGCCCATTCGCCGGCGGTTTCGGAGCCCGCCCAGTGGACGCGCCCGTGGGGCTCGCTCAGCGCCTTGCCGAAGCTCGTGGTCGCGTAGGGGGCGACGGCGGGATTGGGGCCGCCCGGGGCGAAGGGCTCCGCTCCCCAGCAGTGGTCCACGTAGTCGATCGGGGCGAGCGCCTGCGGACCGTAGAGGTCGGCGAGCTGCCGGACCACCCGGTCGCGCCGGGCCCCGGGGCCGAAGCCGTCGAAGACGCGCGGATCGCAGAAGGCCATCAGGACGCCCGGTCCGCCGGGGGCGGGGGACACGTCGAAGGTGATGAACACGGTCCCGGTGTCGGTCACCGCCTCACCGGAACAGCCCTCCGCCCTCCAGAACGGCCTCTCGTAGGCCACGAACGCCTTGCTCAGCACGCCCATGCGCCAGGTCCGCGTGAGCCCTTCGCCCTGCTCGGACAGAGCGGGCTCGAAGGCGATGGCGGCGCGGTGCGCCGGCGAGGCCGTGACGATCGCGTACCGGGCGCGGATCTCGCCGGAGTCGGTGCGGACGGTGACGCCGTCGTCGTCCTGTGCGATGCGGCGCACCGGTGTCTCCAGGCACACGCGGTCGCCGAGCCGCTCCGCCACCCGCTGGGCGATCTCCTGGGTGGTCTCGACGATCCGGTCCTGCTGCTGGCCGCCCTCGACGTCCAGCATGTGGTCGAGTCCGCCCGCCGAACGGATGTAGCGCAGTGCGTGCAGCAGGGAGACGTCTCCCGGGGTGCAGCCCCATTGCACCTTGCTGATGACGGTCATCAGCGCGCGGGTGCCGGGCAGCGCGTTCTTCCGGTCGAGCCACTCGCCGAACGAGACGGCGTCGAGCCGGCCGGCCCCCGGCGTCTCCCACGCCGCGTCCACGTCGACGGTCGCGACCAGCTTGTTCACCGCCGCCTGCATGCGCGCCATGTCCACCAGGGCCGCGGGGGAGACCTTGGGAATGGTCCCGCTGTAGGTGCGGCGCCGACCCGCCATCCACAGCACGTTGCGCCCCTGGGCGAACTGGTCGGTGGTGGTGCACCCCACCCGGCTCGCGAGGTCCCGGACGGCGGTGTGGCGCCGGGCCACCCAGGTCGCTCCGAGGTCGACCTTCACGCCGGCCACCTCGCCGGAGAGCGAGCGGCCTCCGACCCGGTCGCGGCCTTCCACGACCAGGACGGACCGCCCCGTGCTCACCAGTCGCTCCGCCGCGCTCAGACCGGCGAAACCGGCACCGACGACCACGACGTCGACCGTGGTGTTCCCGGAGCGGGGCTCACGAGATCCGGACATGGCTGCCTCCTTCACCCACGCGGTTCGCGTGTTGCGCGATGTAGGTCGTGACGGGGCCGACGAGGGACTCGGGGAGGTGATGGCCCATGCCGGGAATGACCACGTGCTGGGCCGAGCGGATCGCCCTGACGGTCGCGGCGCCGCCGCTCGGGTGCACCAGCGGGTCCCGGTCGCCGTGGATGACCAGCGTCGGGGCGGTGATCCGGCTCAGCTGGGCCGTCCGGTCCCCGGAGCGCTGGATGGCCTGGATCTGGCGCGCCGTGCCGGCCGCCGGGTCGCCGCCGCTGCGGTCCCAGCCGCGCGCCGCGATGGCCGCCTCGGCCGCGTCGTCGATGGGATGTTCCGTTCCCGCTACGTGCCGGGTGAGCCTCAGGTGGGCGCGGACCGCCGCGGTCCTGTTCCTCGCCGGCGGGGCGGCGAGGAGCCGGATCGTCGACAGGGCCGGCTGACCGACCCTGCGCGCCCCGGTCGTGGAGTAGAGGGAGGCCAGCGACAGGACCCGCTCGGGCGCCGTGGCCGCGATCGTCTGCGCGATCATTCCGCCCATCGACCGCCCGACCAGGTGCACCCGCGGGATCCCGAGATGGTCGAGCACGCCGACGGCGTCCTGGGCCATGTCGGCGAGCGTGTACGCGTCGCCGCGCGGACGCGCGGCGATCTGGCGCCAGGTTCCGGGAGGGGGCGTGGCGACGAACGTCGACTGGCCCGCGTCACGGTTGTCGATCGCGACGACCCGGAAACCGTGGGCGACGAGGGAGCCGACGAACGAGTCGGTCCAGAAGGTGAGGTCTTCGCCCAGTCCCGCGATGAGCAGCATCACGGGGTCGTCCTTGTCGCCGTGGTCCCGGAAGCAGATCGTCATCCCGGACGGCAGGGTCGCGTACTGGTCGGCGCTCTCGACGGCGCTCGTCTCAGGCACGGGTGGCTCGCCTCCCGCCGGGTGCCGGCGCGGCCGCCCGGCGGGCGCCGAACCGGAGGTTCTCGTCGGCCACCGGGCCGCGCAGCGCCCTGGCGTCCTCGGGGTAGGACATCGCCATCCGCCAGGGCTTCTCGGGGCCCTGCTTGGGCATGAGCTTCTCGCCGCGCTTGGCGTACCCGGCCTGGAGGTCCATGACGGGCCTGCGGTTCGTTCCCGGCGGCGCGACCGGAACCACCGTGTCGTATCCGCGGGCGTCCATGTGCCTGACCAGGTCGATGAAGTAACGGCACATCAGGCTCACCTTGAGCGTCCAGGACGAGGTGGTGTAGCCGATCGCCATCGCCCAGTTCGGCATCCCGCTCAGCAGCATGCCGCGGTAACAGAGCGCGTCCGCGATGTCGACCTGGTGCCCGTCGACCACGAGGGGCATGCCGTCGAAGAGCCGCAGGTTCAGCCCCGTCGCGGTGACGATGATGTCGGCTTCCAGTTCCTCACCCGACGCCAGGACGATGCCGCGCTTGCTGAAACGCGCCACGGCGTCGGTGACGACGGAGGCCCTTCCGCCCTTGATCGCGTCGAAGAAGTCGCCGTTCGGTGCCACGCACACCCGCTGGTCCCACGGGTCGTACGGCGGGTTGAAGTGCTTGTCGACGTCGAATCCCTTGGGAAGGCGCTTGACGTTCTCGCGTCGGATGAAGGCCCGTCCTGCCTTGGGGAAGGTCCGCAGGCCCTTCACGACGGCGTGTTCGGTCCAGATGTTCTTGAACCGCGTCACGGCGTACCCGCGCTCTTCCCCGAGCAGCTTCGTGAGCGCCAGGGCGACCTTGTCGACGCGGGGGAGCGCCATGACGTAGGTGGGGGTGCGCTGCAGCATCGTCACGTGCCGGGCGGCGCCCGCCCCGGTGGCCATGGCCGGCACCAGAGTGATCGCGGTCGCGCCGCTGCCGATGACGACGACCTTCTTGCCGCTGTAGTCGAGTCCCTCGGGCCAGTGCTGCGGATGGACGATCCGGCCCTCGAACTCGTCCCGTCCCTGGAACTCCGGGGAGAACCCCTCGTCGTACCGGTAGTAGCCGGTGGCGGCGAAGACCCATCCCGCGTGGATCGTCCTGGTCCGGGTCGCTCCCGTCGCGGAGTCCGATGTCTGGACGGTGAGGGTCCACCGTGAGTCCGCCGTGGACCACTCCGCGCGGACGACCCGGTGGCCGAGCCTGAGGAAGCGCTCCAGGCCGTTCTCCTCGACGGTTTCGTGGAGGTACTCCTTGATGAGGGGAGCGTCGGCGATCGCGGCTTCGTGGCGCCAGGGCTTGAACGCGTACCCGAACGTGTGGAGGTCGGAGTCCGAGCGGATGCCGGGATAGCGGAACAGGTCCCACGTGCCTCCGATGTCGTCGCGCGCTTCCAGTACGGCGAGCGACTTGTCGGGCAGCTCCCGGCTGAAATAGGTGGCCGCGCCGATCCCGGAGATCCCGGCTCCGATGATCACCACGTCGAATTCCTCGACGGCGTCCAACACCTCAGCTGTCATGGCGTTTCCTCGCTGTTCCTGTGGCGGTTGCCTCACTGTCGCCAGCGAGGACCGCCTGCGAGAACGACAGCGGGCACCTCCTTCGCCAGGGCTCGGTGCACGATGCACAGGCGGACCGGGCCGTTGCGCCCGTACGGTGTCCGACGTTCGGGCCGGGCCCCGGTCGAGCCCGCGGCCCGGCCCTTCCGGGAGGGCGGTCGGAGACGACCGTCCAGCGGCTTCTCGCCGGCGCACCATTGCGGGAGCAAGACCGAGGGGGTAGAGGTTTGCTGCCGCTGTTTAGTGGTACTAAACAGCGGGGTCGAGGTCATGTGCAGAGGTCAAACCCGCTGTCGTCACGACCACGCGGCGTAGCGGGGCCCACAGGCGTATCGAGCTGGAGAGGGACCGCCGCCGTCACTCCCCCGATCGCGGCCGAGCGGAAGCGGCCGACGACCCGGAACCCGCACGGGGCCACGTCTTCTCGGGCGGGAGGAGCCACCTCCTGCCGCTCCGGCCCAGCCACCGCGAGGGACCCGCACCCGTTCGTTCGCGCAGGCGTACCGCTCCACGCACTCCTTCACCCACCCATGACGAGCCGGTACCGGCCCGTGAGCCGAAAGGTGATCGCGATGACCGACCTCTCCAAGACAGGGCACGCCGAAGCACCCGGCGGTGAAGCGGGATCGGGCAACCCGCTCCACCGCGGGCTCGGCGTGTCGCAGATCGTGTTCATGGTCGTCGCCGCGGCGGCACCGCTCGGCCTCGTGGCCGGCGGGGTGCCGCTCGCCTTCGCCGTGAGCGGCACCCCGGGGATGCCGCTGTACTTCGCGCTGTCCACCGTGCTGCTGCTGGTCTTCGGGGTCGGCTTCACGCTGATGGCCGGACGGGTACGCGACGCGGGGGCCTTCTACGCCTACGTCCAGGCGGGGCTGGGCCGGATCCCCGGTCTCTCGGCGGCGACCCTCGCGCTCTTCTCCTACACGCTGCTTCTCGTCGGGGTGAACGCCTACGTCGGGGTCGCGACGAGCAACGTCATCGAGCGGTACGCCGACGTCGGCTCCCCGTGGTGGGCCTGGGCGCTCGTCTCGCTGGGCGTCATCGCCTTCCTCGGCTACCGCGACATCGAACTGAGCGCCAAGGTGCTCGGTGCCGTGCTGGTGCTGGAATCCCTGCTGCTCCTGGTCCTGGACCTCGGCATCGTGGGCCACGGCGGCGCCCACGGACTGACGGCCGAGCCGGTGTCGCCCTCGATCGTGGGCACCGGCTCCCTGGGCCTCGGCGTCATGTTCGCCCTCTTCGGTTTCATCGGCTTCGAGGCGACGGCCGTGTTCCGCCACGAGGCGAAGGACCCCGACGTCACGGTCCCGCGGGCGACGTACGTCGCGATCCTGGTGATCGGAGCCTTCTACTCGTTCACCGTGTGGGCGATCGTGGTGGGGGCCGGCGTCGACTCGGTGGTCGGAGCCGCGCAGGCCGACCCCGAGGGCCTGGTCCTCACGCTGACGCGGAGCTACGTGGGGTCCGTCTGGGCCGACGCCATGCAACTCCTGCTGATCACAAGTCAGTTCGCTTGCGTACTGGCCTTTCACAACGTCGTGACGCGCTACCAGTTCGCGCTGTCCCGGGCCGGCGCGCTTCCGGCGTCGCTGAGCGTCGTCCACCCCCGGCACCGCGCACCGTCGGCGTCCTCGGCCGTCGCCTCGGCGGTCGCGTTCGTCACCACGCTCGTCGTCGCCTCGCTCGGCCTCGACCCGATCGGGGACCTCTACGCCTGGTTCTCCGGCGCCGCCACGCTCGGCATCGTCCTGCTGATGGCGGCCACCAGCCTCGCCGTCATCGGCTTCTTCCGGCGCACCGACGGGCGGCCGTCGGTGTGGCGGACGGTCGTGGCCCCGGCCGTCGCCTTCCTCGGCCTGGCCTGCGTGGTCTGCATGATGGTCGCCAACTTCCCGCTCCTCGTCGGCACCACCACGGGTGCCTGGGTGATCGGCGGCCTCGTCGCCCTCTCGGCCGTGGCCGGCGCGGTGCAGGCCCTCGTCCTGCGCGCGCGCCGGCCGGCTGTCTACGAGCGACTCTGAGCGACGTGCCGGGCAGCTCGTGAGCGCAAGGGCGCGGTCGGTCTGTGCACCGTGCACCGCCCCCGGAGGAAGCCGGTGCCCAGTGTCGTTCTCACCACGGCCGTGGCCTGTGACAGTGGGGTACCAGGCAACCGCCACCGGCGAAGTCCGGTTTCACCGAGCACCGTGTCGTGGGCGGGCCGACCGAGGCGCCCGAGGGAGTGACGTTGAAGAATCGGACTGTCGTGGTGGGGCTCGGTGCCACTGGCCGGGCCATCGCCTCCTCCATGCTGCGACGCGCGGACGTGGAGATCGTGGGAGCGGCGGACCGGGACCCCCGCGTGGTCGGTCAGGACCTCGGAGTGCTCCTCGGCGGCGTCGCGAACGGTGTCGTCGTCGTGAGCGACCCGGCCGAGCTGCCCGCCGCCGACCTAGCGATCGTGGCGACCGTCTCGGATCTGCACAGGGCGGCCGACGTCCTGCTGCCGCTGCTGGAACGTTCGTACAACGTCCTGAGCATCTGCGAAGAGCTGGCCCATCCATGGCGGAGCCACCCCGATCTGGCCCGGCGGCTCGACGACACGGCGAAGGCGCACGGCGTGACCGTCCTGGGCAGCGGGGCGAACCCGGGCGTCCTGATGGACACCCTTCCTCTCCTCCTGACCGCACTGACCCAGCGTGTGGAGAGCGTGCGGATCCGCCGGCGGACGAACATGTCACGCTACGGCGCGATCCTGTCGAAGTTCGGCCTCGGTCTGACCACGCGCGAGTTCGCGACGGCTCGCAGCCGGGGCGAGGTCGTCGGGCACCACGGCTTCGAGCAGGCCATCGGGGCGCTCGCGGCAGGGCTCGGATGGGATCTCGACTCGGTGGACGTGGGAGAGGTCGAACCCGCTGTCGTGACGACTTCGCCGCGCGTAGGGGACCACCTGCGCATCGAACCGGGGCAGATCGCGGCGGTCACTCACGCCGCCCGGGGCGTGCTCAAGGGCGAGGTGGTGATCGATCTGGAGATCACGTTCGGGTTCTTCGAGCCGGCCGACGAGGTGGCCGCGGGCGACGACTACCGGATCGTCGGAGAGGAGCAGGTCGTCGACCTCCGTTCCTCCGTGGGCTTCGATTCCTTCCTCAGCACCGTCGCGGCGGCGGTCAACGCCTCCACCGCGGTCGTCGAGGCGCGTCCCGGTCTCCTGACGATGGGGGACCTGCCCGTCCGTTCGGTCGCGGCCAAGGGGGAGCGGCGAGCGGGCCGGGCCTCACTCGGGGCCACGACTTCTCAGGACTGAGAGAGCACGAAGTGGGGCGGACGCCCCACCTGGAAGGAGATCGGGTCAGCATGAGGACCGACAGCACGAAGTACACCAGCTTCACCGGCTGGATCGACCCGCCGGACGACGTGCAGCCCGCGCTGGACGGCGACCTCACCTGCGACATCGCCGTCATCGGCGGCGGCATGGGTGGCATGGCGGCCGCGCTGCGCCTCGCGGAGCGCGACCAGGACGTGGTCCTGCTGGAGGCCGAGTTCTGCGGCTACGGCTCGGCCTCGCGCAACGGCGGTCAGATCGCCGGGGCGCCGGGCGGCGACCTGCGGATGCTCAGCCTCCAGTCCCCGAAGAAGATGCCGGTCATGGCCAAACTGGCGGAACACGCGGGCCGCTATGTGGAAGACCTCATCAAGAGGCACGACATCGACTGCGACTACGTGGCGAACGGTCTGGTGTGGGGTGCGGTCTCACCCCTCATGATGCTCAGGGTGCGTACCCAGGCGGCGATCCTGCGCGCCTTCGGCGGGGGCGGGACCGTCGGCAGCAGAGAGGAGCTCGGCCTCCCCGCCGGCTTCGTGGGCGGGATGAGGGAATCCATCGGGGGGATGCTGAACCCGGGCAAGCTCGCCCGTGGTGTGCGTCGCGCACTGCTCGACTCCTCGGCCAAGGTCTTCGAGCGGACGCGGGTGAGCGATGTCCGGCGCACCGGCGGCATCGTCGAGATCACGACACCGCGCGGCACCGTTCGGGCCGACAAGGTGCTGCTCGCGACCAGCGTCTACGGCGGCGAGTGGGACATCACGCCCAAGAACCTCGCGACGCCGCTGTACGTCATCGAGATCGAGTCGGAACCCATCGCGCCGGAGCGGCTCGCCGCGCTGGACTGGACCAGTCGGTCCGGCATCATCACCCAGCACCAGTTGATGACCCACTACCGGCTCACCGAGCGCAACACCATCGTCTGCGGGGTCCGCAAAGCGCAGCGAGGCCAGACCTACCCGCTCCCGGACCGGGTCCCGGACCCCAGCGTCGTGCGGGACATGGGGAAGGACCTGGCCAACCGGTTCCCGTCGCTGTCCGACGTGGCCATCGAGCGGGCCTGGGGCGGTTGGATCGGCATCAGCCCGGACTGGCTGTCGGTCGCCGGGCAGGTGGGTGACAACGTCTTCTACGCGATGGCCTGCAACGGCCACGGCCTCTGCCAGGTGCCGTACGTGACCCATCAGCTCGCCGACTACATCGTCGACGGCGAGATGTCGGACGACCTCGCCGGCATCTGGTCGGACGCCTCGAAGTACTCGCCGTCGATGTCGCTGCTGTTGCAGCCGTTCGTCCTCCGGGCCGTCTGGGGGCTGGACCGGTTCAACGACTTCTTCAACGGCAGCAGGACGCGGGCCCGACGGGCGCTCCGCCGTGGCAGGCGCGGGGGTTCCTGAGGGTTCGGGCGACGCCTGCTCCGTGACGACGCGGTGCGAGATCGCCACCCGCTGCGACAAGACCGCCGGGTCCTGCGAAACAGCCGTCGCCCCCGTACCACTCCTGACGCGGGCGGCATGCGACGACAGGATCTAGGCGGGCCCTCGCGCGGCGCGCGGCAGGGGAGGCGACAGGACCCAGAGGACCTCGCTCGCCGTCGTACCCGGATTGTCGAACTGGTGAAGCGTCTGGCCGGAGAACGACGTGGACGCCCCTGCCGACAGCATCCGGGTCTCGCCCCCGACGATCAGACGGGTCGAACCGCTCAACCCCATCGCGAAGACCGTGGCGGTGTCGAGCCGATAGGGCCCCCCGGTGCCCCCGCCCGGCTCGATCACGGAGCGGAAGACCTGGAACGCCGTGGTGTCGGCGGGCGTGAGCAGGTACTCGGCCACGCCCTCACCGCCCATGTCGATCCTGCTTCCACCGTCCACGACGTGCTCTTCGGGGTACGCGAACAGCTCCCCGACCCCGATCCGCAGCACTTCGCAGACGCGCAGCAACGTCGGGACGGACACGCTGGTGAGCCCACGCTCCAACTGGCTCAGAAAGCCCTTGGTGACCTCTGCCCGGTGCGCGACCTCCGTCAACGACAAGCCGCGGTCGAGCCTGATCTTCCGCAGCCGCGCACCCGTGGACGCTTCGAGGGCGGCGGCGCCGCGTTCCGCTCCTTCTGCTGTCCCGTCGTCACCGATGGACATGGTGTGCTCACCGCCCGTCCCGAGGCCGAGGTCGTGTGCCTGTCAGGTGACGGGCCGACCCGGACGAGTCCTCTCCGTGGCACGAGGCTAAGGCATGCGCGCCAGGGGCGGCCGGTGCGCCCCTGCGGAGGGGGCGACGGCGTCGAACCCCTTGTGGCGCCAGTGAGGGCGTGGTACACCTGCCGCCGTTTAGTGGTAGTAAACAGCAGTCGAGGGTCCGCGCCCGTGTCGGCGGCCAGGTCGCCGACGAGCCCCTCACCTGTCCGGGACACGGCATGTCGGGAGCCTCGGCTCCCCGAGAGCAGAGGGACACTGACAACATGGAAGAGCTGTGGCCCCCGCCCTCGCGTGAGGTCGCCGATGCGATCAGGTCCCTGTGTCAGCGCCTGTTGACGCAAACGGACGCCCTGATCGACGCCTTCGCAAGGCCCTCTCTCGTCGCCCAGAACGATCCCGCTCTCCTCGCGGACGCATCGCTGGTCGAGGAGGATCGCGCGCTCAACCGCTCTGAGGTGGTCCAGTGGTTGACCGCAAACGTTCAGCAACCGGGGCGGAGGGTGGAGCCCTACGTCAGCCCGAGGACCACGGCGTACATCAACGACCTCGTCTCCCGGGGCATCGCGCCCGACTTCGCCGGTGCCTGGCGCGTGGCCCTGGGGATCGGCTGGCGGCGATGGCTGGAGGAATGCGTGGCGGACTGCGCGGACCCCGATCTTCTCGTGGGGGTCCTGGACGTGACGGCGCAGTCGCTGGTGCAGTACGCCCTCGACTCCGTCGCGGCCCTGCGGCAAGCCGGCCTCGCCGCGGCGATGGGAAACACGGATGCCGAGGGGATCGCGCTGATCCAGCTGATCGCCAGTGGGGCGCCGATGGCGGAGGACCTCGCCGAAGGACGCCTGCGCTACCGGATGGCGCGGTGGCACGTGGGCCTCGTCCTCTGGGTCGACGATCCCCAGGAGGCCGACGCCCTGGACGAGGCGATCGCCGCCGTGCGCTGCTCCGCCGGAGGCCGAAGCGCCCTGGTGGCGCGCGCCAGCGCCACGTCGCGGTGGATCTGGCTCTCGGGGGAAGCCGTCCCGGACCTTCACCACGTGGAGAAGGACCTCGCGGCGACCGACGCGGTCCGCGCGGCGGTGGGAAGGCCGGGACGAGGTCTCGAAGGTTTCCGCTCCAGCCACCAGGACGCCCTCGCGGCGCAGGCGCTCGTGATCCGGCTGGGTTCCGACCGGCGGTTCACCGCCTACGCCGACGTCGAGCTGATCGACGCGCTCACGAAGGACCGGCCCGGCGCGCGTCGGTTCGTCATCAACACCCTCGGGCCGTTGGCCGAAGCCGACACAGCCCTGCGACAGGCACTGCTCACCTACGTGCAGTGCGGCTTCAGCACCACCCGGGCGGCCGCCGACCTCTACGCGCACCGCAACACCGTCGAACGGCGCGTCTCACGCGCCAACGAGCTCTCGGCCGTCAAGGTGGAGGACAACCCGACCCACGTGGCAGCGGCGCTCCTGGTCTTGGACATCGCGCCTGACATCGTGACGATCGCTCCGAGCTGAGGTCACACCACGGGGGCGTGGTGCCGAGCTCTTTGGCATGGATGAGGTGCAGGAGGGCAAGCAGGACCGCGAAGGCGTTCCGGGACCGGTCATCAGCGAGCCGCCCGGGTCGGTGCCTGGGACCGGGGAGAGCGGGAGGCGGGCCGCCGAGGTGAAGGCGATCATGGCGCCCATGAGCCCGCTGCGCCGATCGGCCAGGACGGACACGACAGCACAGCCTCTCACGTCGGCGAGCAAGGACAGCGCGAGGAGCCCCGGTCCTGGAAACCGGTACCTCGCGCGCCGGGCCTGTCTCAGGACGCGAGTGAGAAACGCGGTCGGCGGCCTCGAGCCCCAGCTACGATGCCACCGACTGAGTTCTCCACATCATCGTCATACGAAGAAGATCAGCATCGGCCACCTCCTGCCGCCTATGCTGACTTTTGCTGACCTCCGAGATTCGCAAGCCGCTGACCTGCGGCGATGCGTGTTGCTCATCATGTGGTGGAACTTCGTCGGTCGCACCGACGAGGAGATCCGCAAGGCCCGCGAGGACTGGATGTCGTCCGATCGCTTCGGCGAGGTGAAGGGGTACGACGGCGACCGGCTCCCCGCCCCCGAGGTCCCGGCGACCCACCTGAAGGCGCGAGGTCGAGTGCGCTGACCTGTGGTTTCTCTGTCGCGCGGACGTAGGGCTGAGAGATGCGCGACCCCTGCCTGTCGCTGGCGCGGCGACTGTGGGAGGGGGGCACGTCGCAGCCCTCCCGCAGTCGCACAGTTGGCAGGCGTTTTCACAGCGTGCTCGTCTGCGGGCAGGTCTGGTCAGCTGAATGCTGACCTTTTGCTGACTTTACTGACAGGCCATCAGGTTCCTTGAGGGTGTGGCGCAGGGTGACGGCGCGCCGGTTTCGGCACCGTAGCCTGTGCCGTTCGTGGGCCGACGAGACGTCGTAGGAGACGCAGGCCCTGTGCGAGCCCTTTGCTGCGCGCCCTGGGCTGCAGCGGAGACGCCCTACTCGGCATCGGCCTGATCGGTGACGAGCCGCGAGGGACCTGGCCGATCTGGGCTTCCCTACCAGTCTGGGATCGGCCGGTTCCGTGAGCCGGATCCGTAGGGGGCGTGCGGCGCCCTCACGTGCCATCTGCTTCGGCGGCATCTGACCTGCAGATTCTTCGTCTGCTGTTGATACAGCGGGGACGCCCATGCTGACCTGGCAAGACGGCAGCCGATGCGGCTCATGGCGTGGGCTGGTCGGGGCATGGTCCGGATCTTGGTGCGCGCCGGCCAGGGCGGCAGGGGGGAAGGCATGGGATCGATCGGGAACGGGGGTGCCCTCCGTGGGCGGGGCTTGCCCTCTTAGCTACGGCCGTCGGCCGTAGCGCGGTCACTTGGGGGGTAGAAGCGCACGGGCGTACCGCAGGGCTGTACCCCAGCCTCGGTCGGGAATCGCAAGTGCTCCCGTCGCCGCAGGTGCCGTGTGCCTCCTGCCGGGTGGCGGCCTCCTGTCATGCTCAGGCAAACCCTGCTTTCCGGTGAGCAGGTAAAGCGGGCCGGTTCGGTCAGCGTGTCGCCGTCCAGGGCTGGTCGGGTGCAGGGCGGGGAACTAGGTTGTCAGTGAGACTGGCAGCGCTTGGGGGATATGTGGACGAGCGGGAGTTCAACGAGACCGTTGCCCGGCTGATCCGTGAGGCGCGGATGCGTGCCGGGGTGACGCAGGAGTACGTAGGGCGTCAAGCGGGGCTGACGCGCGGTTCGATCACGAACATCGAGTCCGGAACCCAGTCCCCCCCTCTTTACCGGCTTGCCCTGATTGCCGCAGCGGTCAATGCGGCCCCTGCCGACCTGCTTCCTTCGCTCCGCCTGGACGAAGCATCCGGACTCGCCGCGCGTCATGCCGCCGATGTCGCCGCGGTGTGGGCGCAGGCCTCGAAGAGGAGGAGTGCCGGTGGCGAAGGCTGACCTGGCGGCCCGCGGGCTGCTCCGAGAATTCCGGATCGACGCCCCACCGGTGGACCCCTTCGCTCTGGCCGAACACCTCGGTGTCCTCGTCGTTCCGCAGCACATGGACGACGACGTCTCAGGCATGCTCCTGCGCAAAGACGGAGCCTGCGTCATCGGCGTCAACCAGGCGCACTCCTTCGAGCGGCGACGCTTCACGGTGGCGCACGAATTGGGGCACCTGCGCCTGCACGAAGGGCGCCCGCTGATTCTGGACACCGACGCGCGCGTGAACTACCGCAATGCGGTCTCGAGCATGGCCACGGACCGCGAGGAGATCGACGCCAACCGATTCGCCGCGGCGCTGCTGGCCCCGGAGGGCATGGTCCGCCGGGCGGCACAGCACATCGGCTTCCGTACGACGGACGACCTCGTGCGGGTCTTGGCCAAGCGTTTCCAGATGAGCGAGATGGCCATGACCTACCGCCTGATGAACCTCGGTATCGTCTCCGGCCCCGCTCACTGAAGCCACCCGACCAAACCCGTCGGCTCGACCTCCTGCCATCCGTTGTACGTTCCCCCTGCCTCCTGCCACGGCTGCTGAGGAGTCCTATCCTTCTCCCTCCCGTCTCGGATGGCCAAGACTGGGGGAGTCGAACCAGCTGCTGTCTAACCCGCACTGAAGAGATGTCAGCAAGGCTGACCTTCGAAAAGTGTCTTGCGTGAGTGTCGCTGTATGTGGTGCACTGGTTACCGCAGAGAGTGACGGTCTCTGTGTGTAACGGGTGGCCGCTGCTCGGCGTGAGGCTGACGGGCCAGACCACCCCCCCTGGGCGATACCGCGTACGCGTGCCTGGCCGTGATGGTCGGCATCGTCGACCGGACCGCACCGGCTCCACTCGATGGCCAGCCGTCACCCAAGGCCATCCGCTGATGCCGCGCATCAGCCGACCCTCTGCCCAGTGCCATGGTCGGCCTCCTCCGCGAGCCCACACCAGGCCCCTCGCGCAAGCCCACCCATGTCCGCAGTCGTGCGCCCCCTCATGGGCAAGCTCCCGGACCTTCCCGATCCCTTCATGCCCTGTGCCGTCACGGCTCCCGTCGGCATGCCCCAAACCCATTTCGTCACCCCGAGCCCTCAGCCGGCTCGCCGCAGAAAGGAACCCTCGCCATGCAGTGCCGCAAGAACTTCGACACCTTCCTCAAGAACACCGTGAACCTCAGCCAGGCCAAGCTCACCCTCCTCGACGTACGCGTCGAGGCCATCTATCAGGCCCTCAAGGCCGACCCCGAACTCGGCCCGCTCATCCGCGGCAAGAAGCCCCAGGGGTCCTGGGCGCAGCGCACCATCATCAACCCGGTCGGCGACAGTGAGTTCGACGCCGACTTCATGCTCCACCTCACCGAGAACACCGAGTGGGCCGACAGCCCCAAGACCTACATCGACAAGGTCTACGCCGCACTCCACCGCCACAGCATCTACGGCGCCATGCCTCACACCCGCAAGTGCCGCTGCGTACAGTTGAGTTACGCCAACTCCATGCACGTCGACATCGTCCCCTACCTTCAGCTGGCCGACGGCCGCGAGGTGATCGTCAACCGTGACGCCAACACGTGGGAGCAGGCCAACCCGGCCGGGTTCACCGCCTGGATGCAGAAGAAGGACGGCATCGCCAACAACAACCTGCGCAAGGTCATCCGCCTGATGAAGTACCTGCGCAACCACCGTGGCTCCTTCACCGGTACTCGCTCCATCATCCTCACCACCCTGCTCGGCGAGCGCGTCGAGGAGATCAAGCCGCTCACGGACCCCGGCTGCTACAGCGACGTGCCCACCACCCTGCTCACCATCGTCGAGGACCTCGACCGCTGGCTGCAGGCGCGCCCCTACAAGCCCTCCATCGCCGACCCCTCCGGATCGGGTGTCACCTTCGACCACCGCTGGGATCAGGCGACCTACAGCTACTTCCGGGACCGCATCCACACCCACGCCCGCGAGATCCGTGGTGCATACGACGAGCCGGACTACGACCGGAGCGTGCGGCTGTGGCGCAAGCTGTTCGGCGACGCCTTCCCTGACCAGCCGCGTCCCGCCGCCTCCCTCACCCCGGCGGCGGCCAAGTTCGCCACCCCGCTGCTCATCACCACGACGTCTCGCACCGGGCGTGCCGGATGACCAAGCACAAGCCGCCCGCGGCCCGCCCCAGCCCTTCCCAGCGCCGCCTGCTGGAGGAGCTCACCGCGCTGGCCGCCGCGCACGCACCGGACCTGCGCATCACCGGCCGCCCCCGCACCGGCACCGACGGCCTGGTCACTGTCCCCATCAGTGTCCGCACCAGCAACATGCCCCACGTTGCAGGAGGACTGCCGCTCCAGCAGAGCGAGGACTTCCTTCTCACCCTGCCCGCCACCCCGATGATCCCGCCCCAGGTGCGCACCTCCCACATCCGGTTCGCCGGTACCCCGCACGTCCTGCAGGGCAACCGGTTGTGCCTCTACCTCGACCCGGCCCGCGAATGGGACCCCGCCGCCGGAATCACCCCCGTCATCAACCGGCTGTGGCAGTGGCTCACCGACGCCGCAGCCGGCGCCTTCGATGCCGCCACCGCCCTCTACCACCCCGTCGGTGGCGTCCTGCACCACACACCCGGCACGGCCACCGTCGTCGTACGAGAGCCCGTCCCGCACCGGCCGGCCACAGCCTGGCTCACCCAGCGCACCCCCGACCGGCTCGACCTGACTTGCGCCCCCGCAGACCCCCACAGCCACCGCACCCCGATCCTGCCCGTGGACACCCTGCCCCTGGGAGCGGGCAGCACCCTGGCCGAACTCCTCACCCTTACCCGTCCCCCCACCGCCCACGACCCGCAAACGGCCGATGCTGCCTCCCCGGCGCTGCTGACCGCACTCGCCGCTAGTGCCCTGCGCAACCCCGAAGACACCCCCCAGCACTTCGTCCTGGCCGTCCGGCACCCTACCGCCCCCGCGACACCCGTCTTCCTCCTCGTCGGCCGCCTGCCACCCCAGGCCGCCGACACACTGCGCCGCCTCGCACGCCGCTCGACCCCCAGCCGCCTGGGCAGCCTGCCCGAGGAGCTAGCCGACGTCCCCCTCGCATGGTGTTACCTCTCCGACGAACGCCCCGAAGTCACCACCCGCCGCGACACCCTCCGCCCCGTCCGCGTCTTCCAGGACTGCCACATCCACATCTGGGGCTGCGGTGGCATCGGCTCCTGGGCGGCCGAAATGGTGGCCCGCGCCGGGGCCGCACATCTCACCCTCAGCGACCCCGGCCGCGTCACCGGCGGCCTGCTGGTACGGCAGAACTACACCGAAGAGCACCTCGGCATGACCAAGGCGACAGCTCTGGCCTCACGCCTGCGCACCCTCCGCGACGACCTCCGTATCGACATTGCCGCCCCGCCTCCCGACCCCGCCCTCCTGAAAGCCGCGGACCAAGCCGACCTCGTCATCGACGCCACCGTCAGCATCACCGCCGGACGTTTCCTCGACCTCCTTGCCCAGCAGCCCTACCGCAAAGCCGTCCTGGCGCAGCTCGCCACGGACAGCCTCACCGCCAGTCTGGGAATCCTCACCATCGCCGCCCCCGACACCCCCACCTCCCTGTCCGCCATTGACCACACCGTCGGGGGTCACGTTCTCAACGACCCGAGCCTCGAGGCATACCACGCCCTGTGGGACGAACCCGATCCGGGCGAGGAACTGCGCCCCACACGAGGCTGCTCCACTCCCACCTTCCACGGCTCCGCCGCCGACCTGATGGCCACCACCGCCACCCTGATCAACATGCTGGGCACCCAGATGCGTCACCCCGTATCCGGAACCCACCTATGCGCTCAGCCTCACTCCGGGGCAGCCCCGGCACACCGCTTCATCCCCTACCCCACCGGGTAAGGAGCACCCCCCTCGCGCCGCTGAACCGGCAGCCCTGCATTCCGGCAGGGCTGCCGGCCCCGCTAAGCTGTCGGCTCTCGGCGGCAGGCCGCTCAAACCCCGGCCGCCCTCCGGCACAGCTCCCCATAACCCCGCACGCCGTGCCGCGGCCCTACACCTCCGCACCCGAAGAATGGGATGCCGCCCGGCGTCCC
The DNA here is from genome assembly GCF_039534915.1 of Streptomyces roseofulvus. Taxonomy (NCBI): domain Bacteria; kingdom Bacillati; phylum Actinomycetota; class Actinomycetes; order Kitasatosporales; family Streptomycetaceae; genus Streptomyces; species Streptomyces roseofulvus. The sequence continues at coordinate 7,177,080 of NZ_BAAAWE010000001.1, forward strand.
ATTCCACTATCAGCCCGGACCTGCCCCACCTCCAAGGTGGACACATAGCGGCCCGCCAGACGCTCGTAGATCACCATTTGCGGGTGCACCTGCGGATGGTGAGCACGGCCCAGGACGACAGCCGCGGAGAGGGGAACGGCAGGCAGGACATGCAGGCGGCGCAGCGACTTCGCCTCCCTTTCCAGCCGTGCCAGAAACATCCGCAGCGTCACCTCCAGCTGCCGCAGTGATGCCCGGCACCGCAGTATGTCCGGACCGGCCTGCGCATTCACCGGCCTGACCTCGTAGCGGCGCAGCGCCGAAAGCTCCTGCGGAATCTCATAGGGGGCGATGACCCCTGAGACGTTCATCACGACGACAGCCTCGTGTCCGTGCGGCCCACCCTGAACCGGACGCGCGGTGAATTCGGTGACCAGGCCGCTCTCGGCCGGCCATGCCCAGGACTGCTCGTGCCGGTGACGCTGGTAGATGTCCGTGGGCACGGTGTCGTCCAAGACCGACCCCAGATAGACCAGCAACGGCAGACGTGCGAACCCGAACACGCTCATGTGCTGTACGGATTCCCGCTCTATCCCCGGCCGTAGCCGATCGCGGACCACGCCGTCGATGACCTTGGCCGCCTGCCGGTAGTAGAGGCGGCTCGCCTCGGCGGCGGCCTCCGCATCCCAGGCAGCGGCTGCCTGCTCGCCGGGAGTGTGCCGCAGATCGATCTCCACACCATGCCGGGTGTAGGACTCCAGGTACAAAGGAAACCGGTGGCCCGCCGTCACTGCGTCGGCAGCGGTTTCCCGCGACAGCTCCACCGCATTGCCGTGCACCGACCCCACCATCCGCACCACCGTGGTGGCCCTCTCCGGTCCCAGCGCGGTCAGGTGCCTGACCCTATCCTCGTGCTGCTGCTTCACACGGCGCAGCCACTCGACGGTGAAGACGTCCAGAGCGGCCTTCGCGTCGATCTCCATATGCTGCTGGGCACACAGCAGCATCAGATTGTCTGCCTCATCCCGGAGGGCTATGTCCAACGGATCCCCGCCGCGCGGCGAGCGTGGATCAGTGCTCTGCCCGACAATGTGCGCGACCTCCCCCAAAGGCAGTGTCCGTCCCGACATGGCCCCCTCCAGCAGATACGCGTTGCACAGCATGCACCTGCCTCCACTGCGCACCCACACAGCGAGGATCGCCCTGGGTGAAACACGGTTCCGTTTCCCGCCGCTTCCGCTCATCAGCGCCCCCTCCAGCCTTTCGCGACAGAGCAGACGCTAGATGACGCCTCCCCGGCACCAGGGGGATTTGACAAAGCGCGGCACACCCTAGGAACACGGCTCCGAACCGTCCAGTCGCAGCTCGACGCCCTCGGCCGAGCAGCCCAGATGATGCCGGGAGACATCCGTGAACAGCTGATGCGCGAGGATGTTCCGGTTGATCATGATCACCACGGGCTGGATCACCCCACCCTCGCGCGAGCACCCCTCGGCCGCTAGCACGCACCAGCTCGTAATCTGTCGGCGGGGGTGCCCCGTGGTCCTCAGGACTCTTTCTCGCAGTGGGAGTGGTGCTCGGACATGCCGTGAGGGATGAGGCCCGGTGTTCTACCGGGCCCCATGGTGCTTACGCGGGCGTAGCGAGCTCGGCGGTGGTGTACGGGGTCGGGTCGAAGGTGCCGTTGCGGTACCGGAACTCGTGCGCGAACTCCGGCCAGACGATGGTCAGGCGGCCGCTGCGCTCGTCGACGTACCAGCTCTTGCAGCCGTCGCTGAGCCAGACGGTGCCCTGGCTACGCTCGTGGAGTTCGTCCACGTACCGCGCCTGGGCCTCGGCGGGCACGTCGACGACGCGGTTGCCATGGGCCTTGCTCCACTCGAGCGCACCCAGGACGTAGTCGATCTGGGCCTCGATGATGTAGACGATGGAGTTGTGGCCGAGTCCCGTGTTGGGGCCGTTGATGATGAACAGGTTGGGGAAGCCGGCGACCGTGGTCGACGCGAAGGCCTCCATGCCCTCGGCCCAGTGGTCGGCGAGTGAGAGCCCCTCCGCGTCCCGGACCAGGGCGGCGTACGGCGGCTCGGTGACCTCGAATCCGGTGCAGAAGATCAGCACGTCGCATTCGTAGGCGTTGCCGTCCGCAGAGAAGACCTTCTCTCCTTCGACGCGATCGAGGGCCGAGGCCTCCAGCGTGACGTTGTCCCGCTGCAGTGCCGGGTAGAAGAGGTCGGAGATCAGGACCCGCTTGCAGCCGATCTCGTAGTCGGGCGTCAGCTTGGCACGCAGCGTCTCGTCCTCGACCTGGTTCGCAAGGTGCTTGCTTGCGAGCGCCTTGGCCTGGGCGAGGTACTGCGGAACCGCCCGCCGCTGCGCGTAGGAGTTCTCGAGCATCCAGAAGATCTCCGAGCGGTGGGTGGCCATGGACTCCGGGTCCCGGCGGAAGGTCCGCTTCTCGATCTCGCTGTAGGCGCGGTCCGGACGTGGAATGACGTACGGGGCACTGCGCTGGAAGACCACCAACTCGGAGGCGATCTTGGCGAGTTCGGGGATTACCTGGATCGCCGTGGCACCGGACCCGACGATGCCGACCCGCTTGCCCTCCAGGGAAACCTCGCCGTCCCAGCGGGCCGAGTGGAACACCTGGCCGGTGAAACCGTCCAGGCCCGGGATCGGGGGAAGGCTCTCGTCGGCGAGGTGTCCTGTGCCGGTCACCAGGTAGCGTCCGGTGAAGACGCCACTGGAGGTCCTGACCCTCCAGAGCTGCGCGTCGGCGTCCCAGCGGGCGTCCTCGACGTCGGCGCCGAACCGGATGTGCGGCAGCAGCCCCTCCTCACGGGCGGTGTCCCGCAGGTACTGCTGGATCTCCGGGCCCGGGGAGAACATCCGCGACCAGTCGGGGTTGGGCCGGAAGGAGAAGGAGTAGAGGTGCGAGGGGACGTCGCACGCGGCGCCGGGGTAGGTGTTGTCGCGCCATGTGCCGCCGACGTCGTGCGCGCGCTCCAGGGCGACGAAGGACTCTCGGCCGTTGCGCTTCAGCTGGGCGGCCATGCCGAGGCCGGCGAAGCCGGTGCCGATGATGACGACCTCGACGTGGGCGAGGGGGTCCTCGGTGATCTGGCCCTGGGAGGTGGTGGGCGTGTTCATGGGAAATCTCCGTTTGGGGTGAGTGGCTCTACGGGCGGTCGGCGGGAACGATCGAGCCGGCGGCGTGCCGCGACGGCGACGCGTTGAACTGGTCGATGATCTGGACCAGTTGGGCGGGACGTTCGAAGACGACGGCGTGCCCCGACGCGATCTCGGCGTAGCGGGCGTCGGGAATCGCGCCGAACAGCGCCTTGCTGTGCCGCACCGGCACCATCTGGTCGTGCGTGCAGCCTACGACCAGCGTGGTGGCCTTGATGCCCGGGACCAGCCCGGAGATGTCGACCGTCTGGTTCAGCGCCATCTGCAGGTCGTAGAAGTCGTCCGGGGCGAGGGACTTGAGTGTGTGCGCCAGCTCCTCGAGGTTGGCGAGGGCCAGGAAGGGGCCGCCGAACGCGCAGAAGGCCGTGTACTCGCCGAGCGCGGACGAGCCCTCCTTGCGTAGCTGCTGCCACACCTTGTTGCGCAGCTTCTGCTGGGCGTCCGTGGTGATCCACCCGGCCACCAGGACGAGGTTGCGCACCAGCTCGGGGTGGCGCGCCGCGACGGCCGCGGCGACGACGGAGCCCAGTGAGTAGCCCACCAGCGTGACCGCCTGGCCGGGGAGCACGGCTTCGACGACGGCCGCGACTTGCTTCTCCAGGTGCTCGACCGTGAGGGTGCCGCCGGCCGGGACTGGCTGGGCCAGGTCGACCGAGACGACGCGCTGCCGCGCGGACAGCAGGGGGAACAGGTACCCGTAGTGCTTCTGCGTACTGCCGCCGGTGCCGTGCACGAGCACGATCGGAGCCCGGTCGTCTCCCTGGCCCGAGAAGTGCGCCGCGCCCGAATCGGAGTACCGCACCTCGGCGCCGTCGACGGTCAAGCTCCCCTCGGCGGCCTGGCGCTCTGATTCGACCTTACTCATGACGGTTCCTCTTTCCGGTGTGCACGGCATAGAAGTCCACTCAGTGGACTATTCGCGGCTCTAGATCATTCGGATCGGCTGGGATCGCCTCCCCGTTTGATGAAAGGCTCGACCTATTCCTAAGTCAAGAGGTGCCGATCACAGGAAGGTGTCCAGTAGAAAGAGATTTTCGCGAATTCCACTGAGTGGACTTCGTTGCGGATGGCGGCATGAGTACCGCAGTATGGGCCGGACAGGGAGGCGTAATGGAACCGACAAGAACGAGCGTGGTTTCCCGGGTGACGGGCATCCTCACCGCGGTCACTCGGCATGGCTCGGAAGGGGCTCGTCTGCTCGACGTCGCCGACGCGACGGGCATCGCCCGCCCTACGGTGCACCGGATTCTCCAGGAACTGATGGGGGCCGGCTTCATCGAACAGCGCTCCGGCAAGCGGTACGGACTGGGGCCGGCTCTCTACACGCTGGGCCTCGGCGCCCCCAGCCCGATCCGCGACCTCGGGAACATCGAGAGGGCGGCCCAGCGCCTCGCCCAGCAGACCGGGGACACCGTCTACGTAGCCATCCGGCGGTTCGACGGCGTGCATTACCTGACGCGCTGCGAGGGCGCCTACCCCATCCGGGCAAGGCTCGTCGACGTGGGCGAGACGATGCCCCTGGGCGTCACCTACGCCGGCATCGCCCTGCTCTCCTGGCACGGCCCGGAGGCCATGGAAGCCCAGGTGCGGGCCAACCAGTCGGTACAGCGCACGCTGCGGGGATCCATCCTGGACCTCGGCGACAACGTGACGGCCGTACGCCAGGCGACCGCCCAGGTACGCGAACGCGGCTACTGCTTCGACAGGGACACCGTGTTGGAGGGCGTCTCGGGGCTGGCGGCCCCGATCCTGTCGGCGACCGTCGAACCGTACATGGCCCTCACCATCTCGGCGATCAACGACCGTCTTCCCCCGTGGCGCGTGGACGAGGTGGCCCCCCTCCTGCTGCGGACGGCCCGTGAGATGACCGCCTTCATCCAGTAGGGCCGCGTCACCCCGGCGACAGCGCCGATTCACGGCCCCCAAGACCCTCTTGCGAGATTGCGGCCTGCGCGACGGCAAGGCGCGAGCGGTGAGCGTCCACAACGTCGTGGCCCAGGACGACTACGGGGTGCCCGAGTAGACCCACTCCAACACGCTGAGGCCGACGAAGCTGAAGCGCCGTAAGGCGGCGGAGTTCCGGGGAGACGCTGCTGCCGTGGTCGGTGTGGGAGGCGATCGAGCGGTACGCGGCCAAGTACGGCACCACGCAGGACGGCTGTCTGCTGCGTGGCCCGGGCGGCTGCTTCACCGAGGGGATGGAGCGACGGCGGGTGAGGCAGCTCTTCGCGGATCTGCCGCCGGAGGCGCGGGTCGGCGATCACGGGCCGGCCGAGTCGGTGTGCGCCCTCTACAGCGACAGGGTGGTCGGTGTCGACGTCCTCGACCTACCTCTGTGAGTCAGTGCAGCCCCATCGTCGAGAAAGCTGCCCTACGGCCGTCCCGACTGCTGGACCGGTCGTACGCGCCATGGCCTCCTGCCATCGCAGGAGGCCATGGACGTCCGCGAGCCGGTTCTCATGGCCGGAGAGCCGGCTGATGCGTTCCACTTCGTGGTGAAGGGTCCGCGGTCAGCCAGGTGCTGCCGGCACGGACACGAGCCGATCTGCCAGCCAACTGTCGAGTATCGACGTGGTGATCTCCATCTGCTTCACCGCGGTGGACTGATCCGCGTACGCAAGCCAGTTCAGGGCGAAGCCAGCAGCCAAGGTGGCGATGGCATAGGCGATCTCATCAATGGTTTCCGCTTCGGCCGGGGGGCTCGAGGCCGTGCCCCGAAGCACTGTGCGCATGGCCTCGACGGCCCCGTCGTACACCCTGATGCTGCGGTCTTCGTGCCGCCGCCGCGCCCAGCCGGTGAGTTCCAGCGCCGTCGTCGCGAAGTCGGCTGATTCGAGGTAGCACTCCATCAGCCTGCGGAGAAGTCGTCGAGCCGTCGTGGCCCGGTCGGCATGGGGAGCGCTGCCCCTGACTACATCGCGGAATCTGCGGGCCGTGAAATCGTAGACGTCCGCTATCAGGTCTTCCTTGGTGCGGTAGCAGTAGTGCAGCGTCGCCAGGGGTGCCTGGGCCTGTTCGGCGATCCGCCGGGTCGTGGCGCCGTCGATACCCCGCGTCGCGATGACTTTCACCGCTGCCTCGATGAAGACGCCGCGCCGTTCCGCGGCGGGGATTCGTGGCACGACTTCCTCCTGTGTAAAGGTCCCCCCGCTAGCTGGGTTCCTGATGAATTCAACCCGCAGCCTGGCAATTGGGATGAAATTGATGGTTGTCGTCGAGATTTACGCCCGACTGGGCGTACGTTTAGGGCTCATGAACAAACCCACTTTGGCCCATGAGGCGTATAGCGAGATCCGCCTCATTGGTGCGGCCGCAGCTGGTTTTCGTCGTTGGCTGCGCCAGCCGACCTGGGCGTGCTTTCCGGACCGAAGCCGAGGATGACGTCCTCACAGGCGGGGTGATTGTCGGCCTCGGCACTCCGTGTGCGCCGCACTCGGCCCGGGCGCCGGGATGCCCGGGCGGAACGGTCAGTGGTCCAGACTCGAGAGAACCGCCTTCGCCGCGTTCTCGCCGGACGTGGCCGCGTCGGCGAGTGACGGCATGTCGAGCTGATAGTCGCCGGCCAGGTGGATCGGTCCGAGGGGCGCGCGCAGCGTCGGCAGCGACTCGCGTCCTCGGGGCGCCCAGAACGGCACCACGCGCTGGTGGCGACGCACGATTCCCTCCCCGAGCTTCCCCGCGAGCTGGGGGTAGACCGTGAGCAAGTCCTTGGAGAACCGGGCGACGATCTCTTCGTCGGAGAGTTCGAAGAGGGCGTCGGCCGAGGCGCCGCCGGCGAAGCACGCCAGCGCGCCGCCCGGTTTCCGTGGACCGTTCTTGCGGAGGGCGGCGGCGTGGTTGAACACCGCCTGGAAGGAGAGCTGCGGTGTGGAGACCCCGAGGAGTCCGTCCCAGGGCTGAGGCCCCTCCTCTTCCGTGAAGAAGCCGACGACCACGTACCGTCCGTAGCGGATGTCGTCGAACGCGGCGCGGTACGTCTGCGGGAGTTCCGGAAGGATGTGCAGCGCGACGTCACTGGGGACCGAGACGATGGCGTGCTTCGCGCGCAGCCGTGCGGGGCGGCCCGTGGCGACGTAGTCCACGACGACGCCGTCTTCGCTCGTCTTCACGGACTGGACGGCGGAGCCCAGCCGGAGGCGTTCGCCGAGGTCCGAGGCGAGGACGTCGGTCAGGGTCTGGTTCCCCCCGACGGGCAGGGCGAAGTTCGGCACCTTCGCCGGGTCCGTCAGGGCGATTCCGATCGAGGTCACGAGCTGGGTCGCCGCCGTCTCCTCCGGCTCGCACCCCATCCACTGACCCGACCAGGACCGGACCACGGCCCGAGTCACCTCGGAGCGGACGCCGCGCAGGAGGTCCGACGCGGGACGCCTGTCGAGCCTGGCCCGCACCTTCTTCGCCAGACGGCTCTCCGATTCCAGGAACGGGACCGCCGAGAGGATGCGGGCACCGACCATGGCCAGGCCGACTTGGTCCTTGAGACTCATCCGTGTGCGGAACATGAGGGCGAGCACATTGGACGTGTCGACCAGTGTCCCGTTGAGTACCAGCGCCACGCTCGTGTCGGCCAGGGAACCCATCTCGATGTCGTGCCGATGGAGAGCGTCGATCAACGGCCCGGTCCCCTCCGTGAACTGGGTGCCGACGTTGATCCAGTAGTCACCCTTCCGGACGGTCTCGACGCGTCCGCCCGGCCGGTCCGCCGCTTCGAGCACGACGACGTCGGCCTTGCCCGCGAGGGTCGTCGCCGCCATGAGGCCCGACATTCCCGCGCCGATGACCACGACGTCGCAGGTCTCCTCGTCACTGTGTTGCACTGCGGCCATGACTCGCGACTCCCTGTACCTGTTCCTCGTGCATTAACTAAAACTGTAATCGATTTCGATAACTTTGGAGTCGCCGACTCCATGACATCCGGACGGCGCGCGTGCGGTGCGTGGTGCAGAACCCGTTCGCTCGATCTCCGCAACCTGGTCCGCGCCGGCTGACCGGTTCAGGTGCTGCACCGAGGGGTTGGTGCTTGACTGGCAGCCCGCGGGGCCCTTGCTGGGAGAGCGGGAGAGCAGGGGGCGGGTGAGCGCCTCGTGGCGGCCGTGGTGCGGTCGGTGACGGAGTGCGGAGGGTGGGTGGGGGCCTCCCGTAAGGGAGAGCCCCGACGCGGAGCGGAATAGCCCCCCTGCGACGGAGCGCTCCGGCCGGCCCGGCGGCAGGCGTTGTGCACAGCCGCCCTGCAGGGGTGGGGCGACCAGGGCACCGTTGCACCCGAACCTTCCGAGTGCACGGTCGCAGCGATGCCCTGGCCAGGGTCAGGTCGGAGGCGATCCCTAGCGCACCGACTCGACGATCTCGTATCGCGGTGTGCCCACACGCTCCAGGGCGTTGTAGAAGGACTCCGGCTCGGCCCAGTCCTCCGGGGCGAACGAACCGGCGCGCTTGCCGGCCTCGTCGAGCGCCAGCACCATGAACGCGGCGCAGGCGGTGCCCGTCACCGTCGCCATGCTGGCGACGAGGTACGCCCCCGGCCCGCTGACCGGCGTACGGCGGACGGCCACGGCCGGGCGCCCGTTCCGGGTGCCGCTGACGCGGGCCAGCAGGCCGCCCCGCCAGGTGTAGCGGCGCCGGACGGCCGAGGCTCCGAGGAACTTCAGCAGCTCTCCCGTTCCGCTCTCGCCTCGGCGGACCTGGGTGATCATGCCGCCCAGGGCGTGGCGCCAGCCCACGGGAGTGCCGAAGCGGCTCTTGACGATCGACATCATGAAGTCGACCGCCTCGTCGGAGGTCATCCGGCCCGACTCGATGGCCTGCCCGAGTCCCTTGACGAGCCCGTTTACGGGGGCCGGGTCCATGCCGCCCAGACAGCGGATCCGCTGGGCCTCGGGATAACGGCGGTGCATGGTGACGGGCTCCGGGTGGGCCGTCTCGTAGAGCAGGGTCTCGCCCAGACCGCCGCCCATCGGCGCCGTACCGGTCTCCACGTACGACTCGTGGACGACCGGCCCGCCGTTCTCCCACGTCAGGCACTCACCGGCGGCGATGTGCATGAGGTGCTGAAGCACGGCCCGGCCGACGTCCGGCCGCTCGTCGCCGACGGTCCAGAACATCTCGATGTCCTCGACGGTGTCGAGTTCGTTCGCGGCGTCGACGGCCAGCACGTTGCTCATGCCCGGCGAGGCGCCGCAGCCGATGTAGAGCGGGATTCCCGCCTTCTGCGCCTTGTCGGCGAGGCTCAGCGCGTGCTGGGTGCTCTCGACGTCGTCGTCGAAGTCGAGGTACGGCACCTTCAGTTCGATGCAGGCCGTGATGACGGGCTCGGAGGTACGGATGTAGGGGCCCGCGCCCAGGACGACCAGGGCGGCGCCCTTCACCACGTCGAGAAGGGCCTCGCGGTCGTAGAGGTCGAGCCGCCGGACCTTGGCCCGGCCCGCCGGCAGCCTCTTCACCAGCGGCTGCAGCAGCTCGGGCCGGATGTCGCACAGGATGAGCTCGAAGTCGCCGCCCGCTCGCGCGAAGCGCTCGATGGCCACCTTGCACATCTCGCCCGCGGCGCCGATGAAGACGACCCGCCGCGCCGTCATGCGACGACTCCGGCCTTGAGCACCACAACGTCATAACAGTGGGTCATGACCCGCTCCGTTCTGTTGTCGTCGCCGGGTACGCGCGGCGACCTCCGTGTCGCGGACGGCTGAAGAGCCGAAGGCGAGAGTTCGGTATCAAATCGAATTCGAGTTTAGCTGTCCGTCGACTGCAGTCAAGGTCTCGTTGTCAACGAGGCCGACTCGGGACTCGCGGCCGACAGGATGCGTCGGCCTACGGAAACGCCTGCTCGGCCCGGGTGGACTTGCCCTCGCAGCCGTGATGCGCGCCTCGGCGCTTGGCGAGCTGGGCGACGAGCAGCAGGCCGCGGCCACCCGGTGCGGAGTGGCGCCGTTGGTGTCGAACATTTCGCAGGTCAGGGCCGATTCGAGGACGAACCGCAGGCGGACGGGGCTTGCCGTAGGTGCGGGTCAGTCGTCCGGACGATCGCGCCGAGCGAGCCCGAGGCGCCGATCGCCGCCAGGCCGGCGACGCCGGCGCCCGCGACGAGCACCTTCGCGGGCGGCACCTTGCCCGCGGCCGTCACCTGGCCGGTGAAGAACCGGCCGAACTCGTGCGCCGCCTCGATGACGGCCCGGTAGCCGGCGATGTTCGCCATCGAGGACAGCACGTCCATCGACTGCGCCCGGCTGATGCGCGGCACGGCGTCCATCGAGACCGCGGTGAAGGGGCGGCGGCCCAAATCCTCGACCACCGCCGGGTCGAAGGCCGGGGAGAACATGGCGATCACCGTCGCCTCCGCCCGGACCCCGTCCAACTGCGCGGCACTTGGGGCGTTGACCCCGAGGACCACGTCCGCCGCCACCGCGTCACCGTAGGGCGACAAGACGTGCGCAAGAGCCGTTGCGGGCAGGAAGCCTTGCGCGCGGGCCGATGGCCGGTCCTCAGGACGCGGGCGTATCGAGCCACTCGTCGTAGAACGGCGGCATCGCGGAAGCCCGTTGGGTGAAGACCGGGGAGCGCTTCTCGCGGAAGGCCGCCACGCCCTCGGCGCCGTCGCCGATGCTGGAGTAGAACATGGCCAGGGATTCGACCCGGTGTGCGTCCTGCGGGTCGTCCAGGAAGGCGTTGCGGTACGTCATCTGGCGGATCAACGCGGTCGAGACCCGGGAGCGGCCGAGGGTCCAGCGGTCCGCCAGTTCGACGGCGCGCTTCAGGAGCTGGTCGGGGTCGTGGACCTCGGTGGCGAGGCCGGCCTTCGCGGCGGCCTGGGCGTCGAGGATGTCGGCGGAGTACAGCAGGTCCAGCGCTTTGGGCATGCCGACCAGGCGGGGGAGGAACCAGGTGGAGACGGCTTCGGGTGTGATGCCGAGGCGGCCGAAGACCAGGCCGAAGCGCGCGTCGGTGGACATCAGCCGGGCGTCCATCGCCAGCGTCATGGTGGCGCCGATCCCGACGGCGGCGCCGTTGATCGCGGCGATCACGGGCTTGCGGCAGGCGTGGATCGCGAGCGTGACCCGTCCGCCGGTGTCCCGGACCCGGCTGACGGCGGGGTCGTTCAGGTCGCGCAGGTCGGCCAGAGTGGGCGTGCGTGACTCGTCGAGCCCGAACGCGTTGCCCTCGGAGCCGAGGTCCATGCCGGCGCAGAACGCCTTGCCCGCGCCGGTGACGATGACGGCGCGCACGTCGTCGTTGTCGTTGACCTCGGTGAAGGTGCGCTCAAGTTCCCCGGCCATCGTGGGGGTGAAGGCGTTGAGGCGGCCGGGCCGGTCGAGGGTGACGGTGAGGATGCCGTCGTCGATGCTGTGGTGGAGGGTGGTCCAGGTCATGGGGGTGGGTTCCTGTCTCTGTGGTGCGGTGTCGGTGCCGGGGTCATCCGCGCAGGTCGGAGAGGCGGCCGATGATCTTCTCGGCGTCGGTCACGATGCCGCTGACGATCTCCTCGCAGGTGGCGACGGACTCGATGAGTCCCTGGGCCTGCCCGGCCCACCACAGGCCGTCGTCCATCTGTCCCTCCTGGAGCACGCGGGTGCGGCCGCGGACGCCGGAGGCCAGGTCGGCTACGTCGGCGAAGACCGCTCCGGGGCGGCGGGAGCGGGTGACGATCTCCTCGGAGATCGCGTTGCGCGCGACCCGGCCGGTGTTGCCGAACTCGCGGAAGACCAGCTGGGTGGCCCGTTCGTCGTTGGCGACGATCTGGTCCTTGACGTTCTGGTGCACCGGGGCTTCGGCGCTGGCGACGAAGCGGGTGCCCATGTTGATGGCGCAGGCTCCGAGCGCGAGGGCGGCCGCGAGTCCGCTGCCGGTGGCGAAGCCGCCGCTGGCGATGACCGGGATGTCCAGCTGCCGTGTGGCGGCCGGGATGAGGACGAGGCCGGGGATGTCCTCCTCGCCGGGGTGGCCGGCGCACTCGAAGCCGTCGATGCTGACGGCGTCGACGCCGAGCTTCTGGGCCTTGAGGGCGTGCCGGACGGCCACGGCCTTGTGGATCACCTTGACGCCATGGGCCTTGAAGTCCGCCACGTGCTCGGCCGGGTTGCTGCCGGCGGTCTCCACCACCGTCACGCCGCTCTCGATGATGGCCGCGCGGTACTCGGCGTAGGGAACCGGCTTGATGGTGGGCAGGATGGTGAGGTTGACGCCGAACGGCCGGTCGGTCATGTTGCGGCAGCGGGCGATCTCCGCCGCCAGTGCCTCCGGGGTGGGCTGGGTGAGCGCCGTCAGGAAGCCGAGCGCACCGGCGTTGGCCACGGCGGAGATAAGCTCCGCCGTGCCGACGCCGGTCATGCCGCCGCAGGCGACCGGGTGGTCCACCCCGAACAGTTCGGTGAAGGGGGTCGTGATCATGTGAGTCCCTCTTGATTCTGGTGCCGTCGTCGGTACGCGGGTGGTGGTCCCGTTGCGGCCGACAGGGCAATCCGTGCGCATGGACTTAGATGTGGAATCCAAGTCAAGTTTCGACTCTAGGGGTTTCCGCCGAGAACCTGTCAAGCTCTGTCCGGCCGGTGGTACGGGAGGGGCGCACCGGAGGCGCGGTCGGCGCCCTATGCCTTCACGGCATCGGTCTGCTGGGACTCGATCATGGCTCGCCCCGACGGCCTCGTGCTGCCCAGCCAGCCCAGAAGGAATGCCGTCGGTACGGAGATCACACCCGGAGTGTGGAACGGGTACCAGCTGAAGTCCACCTTCGGCAGCAGCGCGTAGTCAGTTCCGGAAACGGTGGGGGAGAAGACCGTCAGGACGACGCAGGTGAGGAGTCCTCCGTAGACGCACCAAAGGAGACCCCGGCGATTGAACCTCGGCCAGAAGAAGGAGTAGACCAGTACGGGAAAGACGCACGTCGCCCCCACGCCGAGGGAGAAGCTCACCAGGAACTCGACGGGATACCGGTGGAAGGTGACGGACAGCGCCATTCCTCCGACGCACAGGAGGACGACGGCGAGACGAACGGCCCAGATCTCTCCGGCTCCGGAGAGAGAGCGCCTGGTCCGGGTGAGGACGTCGTGCGTGAGGGAGACCGAAGCGGCGAAGGTCACGCTGGTCACCGCGGTCAGCACCGCGAGGAAGGCGACGCACGCCACGAGGGTGATGAGGACCACGCGCCACGTCGACGCGTGCCCGAGCACGCCGGAGGCGAGCAGGATGGGGGCTGCTTGTCCGTTCGCGTCGACCGCGCTGATCTCCTCGCTGCCGACCACCGCCGCTGCCGCGACCCCGGTCGTGGCGAGGAGGAGGTAGAAGGCGCCCGTCAGTCCCACCGAGAGACTCGTGGAACGTCGGGCCGACCTTCCGCTTCGTGAGGCGCCGATGCGGAGTACGAGGTGGGGCATCATCGCCGTGCCGAGGATCACGACGATGTGATCGCTGATCGTGTTCACCGGGCCGAGGTTCACCGTGTGCGCCCACAGTCCGGGGCTCAAGTACGTGTCCGGCGCCGTGCTCCGATCCGCGGCGGCCGACAGCATGTCACCCGGATCCCATGAGAACGTGTCCAGGGCCAGCAGGGTGACCACCACGAGCGTCGCCAGCGTGACGGGTACTTTGACGACCTGGACGAAGCTGGTGCCCCTCAGGTCGGCCACCGCGGCGAAGCACGTGATGAGACATCCCATCAGCACCGTGCAGGCCACCTGCGAGGCAGGACTCGACATGCCGATCAGGAGGGCCGCGCTGATGCCGGCGGCGCGCAGCTGGACCATGAGCAAGGGGACGGTGATGACGAGTGTCACGACGGCGGCCGCCGTCCGTGTTCCCGGACCGGACGCGCGCAGGGAGAAGAGACCGCCGAGTGTGTAGTGACCGCTGTCACGGATCCTCTGGGCGAGGAGGAGCAGCACTCCGAGCGCGAGGACGCTGTCGGCGATGACGGAGGCGAATCCGTCGTAGCCGAAGAGCGCGACCGCTCCCGGTGCCGCGAAGAGGGCGACGACCGTGATGTGCTCGCCGGCCAGCGCGAAGCCGTTGAAGACCGGTGAGAGGGAACGGTCGGTGATGTAGAGCCTTTCGGGGTTGTCGTCTTGGCTGGCAAGGGTGAAGACCCAGAGCAGGCAGAGACCGATGAAGACGAGAAAAGTACTGATCACGGGCCCCCGGGCGGCCGAGCCGACCGGGTCGACCGTGCCCCAGCTCAGGAGAAGCGGAGTCGTCACCGGCTCACCACCCCGGCTGCCGCGAGGAAGACGCTTCCGCGGTCCCGGCCCGGGGCGGGCTGCCGGCCGTGCCCGGCCCCGCCCCCTCGCACAGTCGCGTGGACCGGTCCTCGTACCACCACGTACTGAGGAGGAAGAGGGCGAGCTGCAGGGCGACCCATACGACACCGAGCGTGAGTCGTCCGTACACGGTGACACCGGCGATCGCGGGGGTGCAGGACAGCACCACCCCGATGGACAGGGGTACCGCGTTGACGACCAGGAACGTTCGCCGTACGCGTCGGCCGACGTCATGGGGGCCGACGCCTCGTGGCGAGGCGGGCGGACCGCCTGGGGGAACCGGGCTGAAGGGGGCGCGCAAGGAAACCTCCGGGCGCTGAGGAGTGGCGGGCGCGGCGGCCTCGTACGGGAGGAGCGAGCCGATCTTCCGGCGGGCGCGGGGCAGCCGTGATGTCCCGCTACGCGCCGGGCGGTAGGCCGTGAGAATCGCGCCGAGAGAGTCGAAGTTGATCTCGAATTGACTCCGAATTTATGCACAGCGAATCGTCCAGCGTCAACCGCCACGGCCCGTGGGCCTGTTGACCTGGGCCCGTGGCAGCGACCTGGCAGGCGTAGCGGCGACTTCGCCCAGTTGGCGTGACCACCCGGGCCGCAGCGTCGAACTGAACTCCGGCCGTGAGAGCCTTGACGACACTTGCCCAAGGGTTAAGCTCAAACTCGATTCTGAGTCGTCACGGATGGGCGAGTCGCTGTCCTTGGCGGTGGAAGTGGAACGGCGCGGCCCGTGGCCTGCTGCCACGTTGGGGCGGGTGACAAGCGCAGGCCCGTCAACGCGCGCTTCATGCCGCCCCGGCTTGGGCGAAGCCGACCCTCGGTCGGTCGGTGCGCCGGCTCGGTCGCCGTGGGGCCGGAGGGGCCCGGGGGGTCTGCATACCCAGGAGGGGGCGGATGCTCCGTGACGCGAGATCGGCGAGTCGCCGCGCTGGGGACGCTCGCGATTCGCCCCGGCCGGGGCGTCACCGTGAGCCGCGCTCGAGGAGGGCGGGTGCGGTGGTGCCCCGGTCTTCTACCACCCCGTCCACCCCGGGAGGGTCAGTTCCGCCCGGCACGCCTTTCGGCGATGTGGGTCTCCACGTACGCGATCACGATGCGGCGCGCTTCCCGGATCGTGGCGTCGTCACCTTCCGGTGAGTGCCGGAAGGCCGCGTTGAAGAGCTGGTTGCCCACGTCGAAGGCGAGCTGCACGACGAGGAGGGGCAGGTCGGCGGGAATGAGCTCGCGTGCGACCAGGAGCCGCCACACCCGCTCGGCCTGGACCTCGTCGAACGCGCGGACCTGCGCACTCACTGGCGCGAGATGTCTCTTGAACCACAAGGAGACGCAGCCGGGGTGGCTGCGGAAGTAGTCGAGCAGCGAGTCGATCACCGTGTCGACCACGTCAGGAAGCGTGCGCGGCCGCTCGTCGGCCAGGGCGGCAGCGAGTCGGGCGTCCAGTGCGTCGGCATGGCGTCGCAGTAGTTCGGCCCCGACCTGATGGCGGTGGGAGAAGTAGTGGTACACGGAGGCGACGGGGATACCCGCTCGCTCACCGATCCCCCTCAGCGTGGCCGCCTCGTAACCCTGCTCGCCGAGCAGGGCCTCAGCGGCGTCGAGGATGGCCTGTCTGCGCGCGATGCCACGACGCTGTGCCCTGGCGGGGCGCGGAGGCGTCTGGAGGGTCGACTTTTTCTCGAACACAATTCGACATTACATCAGCCAAACCGCACCTTGCGGCGCCCAGAGGGTTGACACCGCGAGGCCGAGACCTAAACTCGAATTCAAGTCAATTTTGAGTGCTGTACCCGGGCGCGAGGCTCCACCTGCGGACGCCTGCCTACCGACGGCCACCTCCGCGGTCCGCTCCCAGTGCGAGGAGAAACAAGGAACCATGTCCGACAGATTCGCGGGACGAACCGCGATCATCACCGGTGCCAGTCGTGGCATCGGTCTCGCGATCGCCGAACGACTCGTCGCCGACGGCGCGAAGGTCGTGATCACCGGGCGCAAGGCGGACGCACTGGCCGAGGCCGTCACCCGCCTCGGCGGGCATGACCAGGCACTCGGCGTCGCCGGACACACCGCCGACGCCGACCACTGCGACGAGGTCATCACCCGGGCGATCGACACCTTCGGCAGCGCCGATCTGTTGGTCAACAACACCGGGATCAACCCCGTCTACGGCCCGCTGACGGAACTCGATCTCGCCGTCGCCCGCACCATCGTCGAGGTCAACTGCATCTCCGCGCTGTCCTGGGTGCAGAAGACCCACCAGGCATGGATGGGCAAGCACGGCGGTGCGATCGTCAATGTCGCGTCCGTCGGCGGCATCCGGCCCGCGCCCGGGATCGCCATGTACGGCGCGAGCAAGGCGATGCTGATCCACCTGACGGCGGAGCTCGCCCTTGAGCTCGGTCCCGGTATCCGGGTCAACGCGGTCGCCCCGGCCGTGGTGAAGACGAAGTTCGCGAGCGCCCTGTACGAGGGGCGCGAGGAGGAGGTCGCGGCGGCGTACCCGCTGGGCCGGCTCGGTGCTCCCCGTGACGTCGCAGGTGCCGCGGCCTTCCTCCTCTCCGAGGACGCGGCGTGGATGACCGGCCAGACAGTGGTCGTCGACGGCGGCTTCACACTGGGGGGTGCAGCATGACGGGCGGCTCGTGTCACGACAGGACGCCGGGCTTGGACCTCGCACGCCTGCGCCCCTGGTTCGCCGAGGCCGTGCCGCACGCGCGAGTCGGCACGCTCTCCGCCACCTTGATCACCGGTGGCCGGTCCAACCTCACCTACCTCCTCACCGATGGCGAGGCCGACTGGATCCTGCGCCGGCCGCCCCTGGGCCACGTCCTTGCGACGGCCCACGACATGGGCCGGGAGTACACGGTGATGGCGGCACTCGCCGACACCCCCGTCCCCGTGCCCGCCCTGCACGGCATGTGCCTCGACACCGGCATCCTGGGCGCCGAGTTCTACGTCATGGAAGCGGTCCCCGGCAGGCCGTACCGCACGGCGGCGGACCTGGGACCGCTCGGGCCGGCGCGGGTGCGGCGGATCTCCGGAGCCCTTGTCGACACCCTCGCCGACCTCCACGCGGTGGACCCCGATGCGGTCGGGCTCGGTTCCTTCGGCCGCCCCGAAGGCTTCCTCACCCGCCAGGTCGCGCGCTGGCGACGCCAGCTGGGCGCCTCGTACTCCCGTGACCTGCCCGACGCCGTCACCTTGCACGCCGCGCTGGAGGAACGGGCCCCCGCAGCCGACGCCGCCGCCCGTCCCGGAATCGTCCACGGAGACTTCCGCCTCGACAACGTGCTGGTCGACGGCGACGGCCGGATCCGGGCCGTCATCGACTGGGAGATGGCCACCGTCGGCGACCCGGTCACCGACCTGGCGCTGATGCTCCTCTACACCCGCCTCGCCCGTCTCGTCGGTGCCGAGATCGCTCCCGACGCCGGCCTGGCGCCCGGTTTCCTGACGGAGGCGGAGATCGTCGCCCGCTACGCCGCCCGCAGCGCGCGCGATCTCGGCGATCTCGGTTTCCATCTCGGCCTCGCGGCCTTGAAGCTCGCCTCGATCCTCGAAGGCATCCACTACCGCCATCTCAAGGGACAGACGGTCGGCCCCGGCTTCGACCGGATCGGCGAGGTGGTCCATCCCCTTCTGGACGCCGGACTCGCCGCACTCAAGGAACACTGACCATGCACTTCGCGTTCGACCCCCGTACCGAGATGCTCCGCGAGAACCTCCAGGACTTGATGTGGAGCCACATTCATCCGGCCGAGCCGGTGTTCGAGCAGGAGCTCGGAGCCCTGGACGACCCCTGGGCCTGGGACTCGGTCCCCGTCCTCGACGAGCTGCGTGCCGAGGCCCGTCGACGCGGGCTGTGGAACCTCTTCCTGCCCGGCGAGGAGGGCGCGGGGCTCACCAACCTCCAGTACGCGCCGCTCGCCGAGATCACCGGCCGCTCCCTGGAACTCGCCCCCGCCGTGCTCAACTGCGCCGCGCCGGACACCGGCAACATGGAGGTCCTCTCCATGTTCGGCACCGAGGCCCAGCGCAAGGAATGGCTCGACCCGCTCCTCGCCGGTGAGATCCGCTCCGCGTTCGCGATGACGGAACCCGACGTCGCCTCCTCCGATGCCACCAACATCGCCACCTCCCTCGTCCGTGACGGCGACGAGTACGTGATCAACGGCCGCAAGTGGTGGATCACCGGCGCGATGAACCCCAACGCCAAGGTGTTCATCGTCATGGGCAAGACCGATCCCGAAGCCGAGCGGCACCGGCAGCAGTCGATGATCCTCGTCCCGCGCGACGCCCCCGGTCTGGAGATCCGCCGTGGGATGGAGGTCTTCGGCTACGACGACCACGACCACGGCGGCCACGCCGAGATGCTCTTCCACGACGTACGGGTCCCGGCCGCGAACCTCATCGGGCAGGAGGGCGACGGATTCGCGATCGCCCAGGCCCGCCTGGGACCGGGACGGATCCATCACTGCATGCGCTTCATCGGCGTCGCGGAACTGGCCATCGAAGCGATGTGCGACCGCGCCGCGGAACGGGTTGCCTTCGGCAAGCCACTGGCCCGCCAGGGCGTGATCCGCGACTGGATCGCCGAGTCGCGGGTGCGGATCGAGCAGCTCCGCCTCCTGGTGCTCAAGACCGCCTGGCTGATGGACACCGTCGGCAACAAGGGCGCCCACACCGAGATCCAGGCCATCAAGATCGCCACGCCCCGCACCGTCCAGTGGATCCTCGACAAGGCCATCCAGACGCATGGCGCCGCCGGCCTCTCCCAGGACTTCCCCCTCGCCCGCGCCTACGCCGGCATCCGTTCCCTGCGCTTCGCCGACGGACCCGACGAGGCGCACAAGAACGCCCTCGCACGTACCGAACTCGGCCGGAGGGCCGCCCGAGCGGCGGCCGCCGGCCCCGTGCATCCCCTCACCCCCGCGCCCAGGAGGCACCAGTGACCAGCACGACCACCAGGCGGACGCCCTCGGAGGCCGCCACCCACGACGACGTCGACGTGCTGATCATCGGCGCCGGGATCTCGGGGATCGGCATGGCCAGTCACCTCCGTACCCACCGCCCCGGCACGTCGTTCGCGATCCTGGAAGCACGCGACGAGATCGGTGGCACGTGGAGCCTGTTCCAGTACCCCGGCATCCGGTCCGACTCGGACATGCCGACGTTCGGTTACGGATTCAGGCCGTGGACCCACCGGAAGTCCATCGCCGACGGACACCTCATCCTGGACTACCTGCGGCAGACGGCCGCCGAGAACGACCTGACCGGACACATCCGCCTCGGCCACCGCGTGATCGGCGCCGACTTCTCGACGGCGACCGGTCGCTGGACCGTCACGGCCCAGCAGTCCGGTAGTCGCAAGGAGGCGCGGTTCACGGCCCGGTTCCTGTTCGTCGGCACCGGCCCGTACGACCACGATGCGGGCTTCACCCCCGATTTCACCGGTGTCGAGGACTTCGCCGGAACGGTGATCCATCCGCAGCACTGGCCCGAGGACTTCGACTACACCGGCAAGCGCGTGGTGGTGATCGGCAGCGGCGCCACGGCCGTCACCCTCATCCCCTCCATGGCGCGTACGGCCGGCCACGTCACGATGCTCCAGCGCTCGCCCGGTTACGTGTTCTCGATGCCTGCCGAGGACGCCATCGCCCAAACGCTCAGGACACTGGTCGGACACCGGCGCGCCCACGACCTCGTCCGGCGCAAGAACATCTTCGTCACCCGGGGACTCTTCAAGGTCTGCCGGCGCATGCCGAAGCTGATGCGCCGACTGCTGATCGCCAACGTGCGTCGGCAGCTGCCCCGGCACTACGACGTCGACACCCACTTCACGCCCCACTACGCGCCCTGGGACCAGCGGCTCTGTGTGGTGCCCAACGGTGACCTCTTCAAGGCGATCTCCTCCGGCCGTGCGTCGGTGGTCACCGACCGCATCGACCGGTTCACCAAGACCGGCATCCGGTTGGAGTCCGGCCAGGAACTCGCCGCGGACGTCATCGTGACCGCGACCGGCCTCAACATGGCGGTGTTCGGCAAGATCCGGCTGAGCATCGACAAGCAGCAGGTGCACGTGCCGGACACGACGGCGTACAAGGCCATGATGCTCTCCGGCGTGCCCAACTTCGTGTTCGCGCTGGGCTACACGAACCTCTCCTGGACGCTGAAGGTCGATCTGGTCTGCGAGCACTTCTGTCGTCTGCTCGACCACATGGACACCCACGGCTACACCACCGTCGAACCTGTCCTGAACGACCGTGCCATGGACCGCTTGCCCTACATGGACCTGACCTCGGGCTATGTCCAGCGCGGGATCGGCATGTTCCCCCGCCGCGGGACCAAGGGGCCGTGGACGGTGGAGATGGCGTACGAGAAGGACGTCGAGCGGCTGCGTGACGAACCGGTCGACGACAACGCGCTGAGGTTCACCAGGACCGCCGCCCCCGCGGCGCCCGCCCGGTCGACCTCCCGGCCGACGGGAACGCGATGAAGACCGAGATCCGCTTCACGAGCCACGGAGTCACCTGCGCCGCCTGGCACGTACCGGCGCGGAGCGACGCGCTGGCCGGTCCGGAGGGGCGGCCGTGCGTGGTCATGGCCCACGGCTTCGGTGGCACCCGCGACAGCGGCCTGCTGAACTACGCCGAACCCTTCGCCGAAGCCGGCATCGACGCGTTCGTCTTCGACTACCGCGGCTTCGGTGACTCCGGCGGCACACCCCGGCAGGACGTCTCGGTCCGCCGCCAGCGGCAGGACTACCACGCGGCCCTCGCGGCCGCGCGGCGTCTGCCGGGAGTCGACCCGGACCGGATCGCGCTGTGGGGAGCCTCGTACTCCGGCGGTCACGCCCTCGTGGTCGCGGCCCAGGACGGGCGGGTGGCGGCGGTCGTGTCACTGACGCCGGTGACGGACGGCCTCGCCTCCTTGGCCCACCTTCTGCGCCGTGGCGGCGTCCGTCCGCTGGGCCGCCTGGCCGGCCACGGGCTGCGGGACACCGCTCACGCCCTCACCGGGCGACCGCCGCACCAGGTGCCGGTCGTGGGGGACCCGGGGGCACTGGCGATGATGACCCTCCCCGACGCCTTGAAGAGCGCCTCCTCGTTCGCCGGCCCCACCTTCCGTAACGAGGTGTGCGCCCGCGCGGCACTGAAGGTCGGGCTGAACCGGCCCACCACCTTCGTCGGACGCCTGGCCTGCCCGATCCTCGTGCAGGTCGGCACGCTGGACCGCATCGCACCGCCCGAAGCGGCGCGTCGAACGGCCGCCAGGGCCGGCACGTGGGCGCAGCTGCGCGAGTACGCCGTCGACCATCTCGACGTCTATGACGGACCGGGACAGGCGCGGGCGCTCGCCGATCAGCTGGTCTTCCTGACGGATCGCCTCGACCCGCGGCATTCGTCCCGGCCCCCGGGGCGATACCGCGCGCCACGGACGTAACGGCACGCCAGGGAGCGCACGCCCACCGGCACGCGCTCCCCACACCCCTAGTTCGTGACCATGCATTCTTCATTCAAGGGACGGAATGAACATGTACGACTACGTCATCGTCGGCGCCGGATCCGCAGGCTGTGTCCTCGCGGCGCGACTCTCGGAGGACCCCGACGTCCGGGTCGCGCTGATCGAGGCCGGAGGCCCCGACACCGCCCAGGAGATCCACGTCCCGGCCGCCTTCCCCCAGCTGTTCAAGTCCACGCTCGACTGGGACCTGGACACCGACCCGGAGCCGGGCATCGGCGGCCGGCGGGCCTACCTGCCCCGGGGCAAGGTGTTCGGCGGCTCCAGCTCGATCAACGCGATGATCTACATCCGCGGCAACCGAGCCGACTACGACGGCTGGGCCGCAGCCGGGGCGACCGGCTGGTCGTACACCGACGTGCTGCCGTACTTCCGCCGCTCGGAGGACAACGAGCGCGGCGAGGACCTCTACCACGGGGAGGGAGGGCCGCTCACGGTCAGCGACGGCAGGTCCCGCCACCCCCTCGCCACGGCCTTCGTGCGGGCCGCCGAACAGGCCGGTCACCAGGCCAACGACGACTTCAACGGCGAGACCCAGGACGGCGTCGGCCGCTACCAGCTGACCCAGCGCGGCGGACTGCGGTGCAGCGCCGCCGTCGCCTACCTGCACCCCGCCCTCGACCGGCCGAACCTGACCGTGTTCTCCTCGGCCCTCGCCCACCGCGTGGTGATCGAGGGCGGCCGAGCCACGGGCGTCGAGGTCGAGCGGGGCGGCGAGGTCGAGGTCGTCCGGGCCGAGCGCGAGGTGATCCTGTCCGCGGGGGCCTACGAGTCCCCGAAGCTGTTGATGCTCTCCGGGATCGGGCCCGCCGCCCAGCTGTCGGCCTTCGGCATCGAGGTCGTCCGCGACCTGCCGGTCGGCCAGGGCCTGCAGGACCACTACATGACGCTGCTCAACTTCCGTACGGACACCGAGTCGCTGATCAGTGCGGCGTCCCCCGAGAACGCGGCGCTGCTGCAGAGCGAGGCCCGCGGCCCGCTCACCTCCAACATCGGCGAGGCCGGCGGCTTCTTCCGCAGCCGTCCCGAACTGGACGCCCCCGACGTCCAGTTCCACGCCGCTCCGGTTCTCTTCCACCAGGAGGGCCTCGGCGCCCCGACCGGGCACGGCTTCTCCTTCGGCCCGTGCGTGGTCGCCCCCAGCAGCCGCGGCGCGGTGACCCTGCGCTCCACCCGTCCGGACGCGGCGCCCCGGATCGTCCACAACTACCTGACGACGGACGAGGACCGGGCCGCCATCGTCGCCGGCCTCCGGATCGCCCTGGAGATCGCCGCCCGGCCGGCGGTGGCCGGTCTGGTCACGGAGGCCTTCGACGTGCCGACCTCGCACGATGACGCCGGCCTCCTCGACTGGGCGCGTCGGGCCGGGCAGACGCTGTTCCACCCGACGTCGACGTGCGCGATCGGCGCGGTGGTCGACCCCGAGCTGCGCGTGTACGACGTGGCGGGCCTGCGCGTCGTCGACGCCTCGGTCTTCCCGTCGGTGCCGCGCGGCAACACCAACGCGCCCACGATCATGGCCGCCGAGAAGGCCGCCGACCTCATCAAGGGAGCCGTCCGATGACGCCGCCCCCACCCTCCACCGAGCAGGTGTGGGAGATCGACCGGGCCGTCGAGGACCTGGTCCGCGGCGAGGCCGCCTGGGCCGCCTGCGGCCTGGCCGAGCGCCGCGAACTGATCGAGCGGGTGCACGCGGCCACCGCCGAGCAGGCCGAGGCGTGGGTGCGCGCCGCCGCCGCGTACAAGAGGCTGCCGGACGACAGCCCGCTGCTCGGCGAGGAGTGGATCACCGGCCCGTATCCGGTGCTGACCTCCGCGGGCGCGCTGGCGGCGACCGTCGGCGCCCTGGAGGCGGGCCGCAGCCCCGTCGACGGCTTCTCCGTCAAGCCGGCGCCCGGCGGGCGGGTCGCCGTCCGGGTGCTGCCGCACGGCGTCTGGGACCAGCTGCTGCTGAGCGGTTTCAGCGCCGAGGTGTGGATGCCGCCGGGCGCCACCGAGGACACGGTCCGCGCCCAGGCAGGTCTGGGCCAGCTCCGCCCGACCGAGACCGGCGGCGTCGGGGTGGTGCTCGGCGCGGGCAACATCACCTCGATCCCGGTCCTGGACGTGCTGTACGAGCTGTACGCGCACAACCGGGTGGTGGCCCTGAAGCTGAACCCCGTCACCGACGGCCTGTACGAGGTCTTCAGCCGGGTCCTGGCCCCCCTGATCGAGCTGGGCGCGGTGCGGATCCTCACCGGCGGCGCCGACGTCGGAACGTACCTCGTGCGCCACCCGAAGGTCGGCCACGTCCACATGACCGGCAGCGCGGCGACGCACGACGCGATCGTCTTCGGCACGGGCGAGGAGGGCGCGGCCCGCAAGAGGGCCGGGAAGCCGCTCCTGGACAAGCCGGTCACCAGCGAACTGGGCGGGGTCTCGCCCACCATCGTGATACCGGGCGACTGGTCCGAGGCCGACCTGCGCTACCAGGCCGAGCACATCGCCACCCAGAAGCTGCACAACGGCGGCTACAACTGCGTGGCCAGCCAGGTCCTCGTCGTCAACTCCGACTGGCCCCAGAAGGACCGCTTCCTGGCGCACGTACGCCGGGCGCTGTCCGAAGCCCCGGCCCGGCCCGCCTACTACCCGGGCAGCGACGACCGGGTGAGGGGGGCGGTCGACGCGTACCCCGGCGCGCGACGCCTCGACCGGGGCCGTGTGCTCCTCACGGACCTCGACCCGGCCGCTCCAGGCCCCGCCCTGACCACCGAGTACTTCGGCCCGGTGCTCGCGGTGCTCGAACTCCCGGGAGACATGGGGCAGTTTCTCGACGAGGCGATTCTCACCGCGAACGAGAGGCTGGCCGGCACGCTCGGCGTGAACCTCATCGCGCATCCGCGCACCATCGCGCAGCTGGGTTGCTCGCTCGACAGGATCATCGCCGAACTCCGCTACGGGACGGTCGCCCTGAACGCCTGGACCGGCGTCGGCTACCTCACCGCCACGGCCACCTGGGGCGCCTTCCCGGGCCACACCCTCGACGACGTGCAGAGCGGCATCGGCATCGTGCACAACGCGCTCCTGCTCGACACGCCGGAACGCACCGTCGTCCGCGGCCCGTTCCGGCCGGCGCCCCGGTCGGTCCTGCACGGCGAGGCCGCCCTGTCGCCCAAGCCCCCGTGGTTCGTCAGCAACCGCACCGCAGCCACGACCGGCCGTCTCCTTGCCGACTTCGCCGCGTCGCCCCGCTGGTCCGCCCTACCGGGAATCTTCGCCTCCGCGTTGCGCGGCTGACACCACGCGGACACACCGCGCCACCAGAACGTCGAGTCGGCGCACCAGGGACGCTCCCGACTCGGCTCCGATCAGGGCGTCGCCGCGACCTCGTACCGGGGAGGTCGGGGTGCGGCGGCGCCCTGGTCACCCCGTACACCGCACGTGTGCAGGTGTTCCCCACCTCTTCCAGGAGAGCCGTTGCCATGCCCCACACCATCATCCCCCTCACGCGCGCGCGTGATCCCTTTCCCCAGGACGATCTGACCAGGGACGCGAACGGCGTCCCCCACTACGCGGACGTACCGGCGACGCTGCTCGACCTGCTCCGCACGCACGTCGAGGAACGGCCCGACGCCGAGGCGCTCGTCGAACTCGGCGGGGACCGACTGACCTATCGGCAGTTGTGGGAACGCGCCGCGCGCGTCGCCGGCGGCCTCCGCGCCCTCGGCGTGACACAGGGGGACCGGGTGGCCGTGCGGTACCCGGCGGGGACGAACTGGGTGCTCGCCTTCTGGGGCACGGTCATGGCCGGCGCCATCGCCGTCGCGGTCAACACACGGTCCGCGCAACCGGAGGTCGAATTCGTCCTCGAGGACGCAGGCGTGCGCGTCGACCTGTCGGCCGACGCCCCGCTGCCCGACGGGGCGCCGTTCGTGACGGCGGACCCCGACCGCAACGACATCGCCGCTCTCTTCTACACCTCGGGCACGACCGGCCACCCCAAAGGCGTGCCGACCACACACGAGTCGTTCCTCACGAGCGCGGAGAACGTGGTCCGCTGCTTCGGCATACCGCGCACGGCCGGCCCCGACCTACGGACGCTGATCTCCGTACCGCTGTTCCACGTGACCGCCTGCAACGCGCAACTGCTGGTCGCCGCCTACGTCGGCGGCACATCCGTGATCATGCCCGCGCTCGACCTTCCGGAGCTGGTGCAGGCGTTGACGGCGGAGCGGATCTCCTTCCTGGTGACCGTGCCCGCGGTGTACGCCCTGCTGCTGCGCCACCCGGCCTTCGCCGGCGCCGACATCTCCGGGGTGCGCACCGTGGCGTACGGGGGCGCACCGATCGCCCCCGTCCTGGTTCGGGCTCTCCGCGAGGCGTTCCCGCAGGCCAGGGTCATGAACGGGTACGGCATGACGGAGACGGCCGCGCTGATCACCGCCCTGCCGGACGACGACGCCGTCGAGCACGCGGACTCCGTCGGATACGCGGTGCCGTCGGTGGACCTCGGCCTGGTGCCGCTCGGCGACGATCCGAACCTCGGCGAGCTGGTGGTCCGGGGCGCCAACGTGATGTCCGGCTACTGGAACCGGCCGGAGGCCACGGCGGCGACGGTGGTGGACGGCTGGCTGCACACCGGTGACATCGTCCGGGTGGACGACGCCGGCCGTGTCCACATCGTCGACCGGATCAAGGACATCATCAACCGGGGTGGGGAGAACGTCTCCAGCGTGGAGGTCGAGGCCGTCCTGCTCTCCGCGCCCGGCGTGGAGGACGCCGCCGTCCTCGGCGTGCCCGACGACGTGATGGGCGAGAAGGTGGGCGCCGTCCTCTACGCGGCCCGGGACGGGCTCGACCTCGCGGCGGTCCTCGCGCACTGCCGGGACCGGCTCGCCGACTTCAAGGTTCCCCAGTACGCCACGGTCGTCGCCGAGGCGCTCCCGCGCAACGCGGGCGGCAAGCTGCTCAAGAACCGGATCCGGGAACAGGTGCGGTGGGGCGCCCCTCTGCGGTGACACACCGCGGGACGGGGCGGACCGTCGACGGTCCGCCCCGTGGCATCCGCCTCCTTCGCGCCCGGGACAGGGGCCCGGGCCCGGCACGTCACTCGCCCCGAGAGGTCGTGACCTTTTCCGCGTAGGTCTCGAGGTAGGCGGTCACCAGACGCTTCGCTTCCGTGATCGTCGCCTCGTCCCCGTTCCGGTCCTGCTGGAACGCGACATCGAAGATACGGCCGCCGGCTTCGAAGGCCAGCTTCATCACGAGGATGGGCGTGTCCACGCGCAGCAGTCCGCGACCGATCCCCAGACGCCACAGCCGTTCCGCCACGCGATCGTCGAACTCCTTGACCAGGGCGCTCAGAGTCTCGTTGCGGCCGGAGAACCAGAGTTGGACACAGCTCGGATGCGCCCGGAAGTACGCGACGATCGGATCGAACACGAGGGTCACGAGATCCGGGACCGATCGGAACTCCTCGCTCTCGATGCCGTCGAGCACACCCGCCAACGCCTCGCCGTGACGCTTGATGATGGCGGCGTCCACCTGATAGCGGTCGCTGAAGTAGTGGTACACGGAGGGCGTCGGAATCCCCGCCCGCTCTCCGATCGCCTTGAGGGTGGCCGCTTCGTAGCCACTCTCCGCCAGGATCTCCTCCGCGGCGTCCAGGATCGCCTTGACCCGGGCCACTCCACGCCGCTGCAGTGACGCTTCCGGCCGGGCGGGCGCCTGGGGCGCCACTGGCGCTGCGCCTGCCGATCGGCCGCGCTTCGACCCGCCGGCACTCTCCTCAACCACGCGGTCCTCCAGCCGGACGAGCAAACTCGATCATAATTCGACAGTCTACCAAGGTCCCCTCAGGCCACCTCCCTGCCCCTGCCCGCGGCAGCCTCTCAACGAGACATCGCATGAGAGGCGGGCGGTGGGCTCGGCTGCATCGCAGAAAGCGGACACGGTGTGATCACACCACGGGGGAGCCGACGCCTCACCCGGGATTTGCGAGGATGCCCCTATGGCTCGAATTGTCACCCTTCTGCTTCTGTGAGTCCTCATGGTCGCTGTCCTCGTCCTCCTGTCCCTTCTGTTCCTCTGGTCCCTGGTGTCGGAGCGGCTCGCCCGCTGGAGCGTCACGGCGCCCATCGCCTTCGCGATCGCCGGACTCGTCCTCACCAGTGGAGACCGTCCGGCGGTCTCGTTGGACCTGGACACCCACACGTTCCAGAGGATCGTCGAACTCGTGCTGGCCGTGATGCTGTTCACGGACGCCACTGAGGCCACCGGATACGAGCGGCTGGGCAAGACGGTGGGGGAGGGGCGTCTCCTGGGCCTGGCCCTGCCGGCTTCCGTCCTCCTCGCCGTACTCTTCGGCGCCCTGCTCTTCCCCGGAACGAACTGGTGGCTCCTCGCCGTGGCCGCGCTCTGCGTGATGCCCATGGACCTCGCCCCCGTCCTCATGTTCCTGAGGGACGAACGGATTCCCCTGCGGGTGAGGGCAGCCCTGAACATCGAGGGAGGATTCAACGACGGTTTGATCTCCCCTCTCTTCGTGTTCTGCGTGGCCAATCTGCGCACCACTGACGGCGACACCTTCACCGACCTCGTCGTGAACGCTCTCAAGGGGGCCGGGTACGCGGTTCTGGCCGGCGGACTCATCGGGCTCGTGGCCGCCTGGCTGGTGCGGAGGTGCCTGGAGCGCGCGTGGGCCACGCCCGCCGGGCTGCGCATGGCGATCCTGGCCCTGCCGTTCCTCGCCTTCGCGGCCTCCGTGCTGATCGACGGCAACGGCTTCGTCGCGGCGTTCGTCGCCGGTCTGTGCTACGCCCGCACGGCGCATGCCGTCGGCGACGACAACCTCGATCTCGTGTACGACGCCAGCCATCTGATGGCCCTGGCGGTGTGGTTCACCTTCGGCGCGCTGATCGCGGAGGAGTTCGCCGACGGAATCGACCTGCCGGTCCTCGGCTACGCGTTGCTCGCTCTCACCGTTGCCCGGATCGTGCCCGTGGTCGCCGCGCTCACCGGCACGCGCTTCAGCCGGGCCGAACGTCTCACCGTCGGCTGGCTCGGCTCGCGCGGCGTCACGTCCATCGTCTTCGCCGTCCTCGCGTACACCCAGCTGACGGGTGACGACGCGGCCTTCGTCGTCAAGGTGACCTGCGCGACCGTCCTGCTGAGCGTCGTCCTGCACGGAGTCACGATGGAACCCGTCGCACGCTGGTTCTCGCGTCGTTCTCAGCCCGCTGCGCCCACCGCACCAGCCGATTCCGCAGGGTGACACGGTTGCTGCCGGCGATCGAACCGAGCGGGAAGGGTGTGTGAGGCTGCTCGTTGCCCGGACGACACCCCGCCTCGTACCACCGGTGGGCGGGAGGCATGCCGTAATTTCAGGATTCGAACTGGCCGGCAGTCGGTGTCCTGAAGGAGTCCACCCGTGCATCCGTCACGTTCCGGACCGCGCCGTCGGAACCAGTGGCTCTCCGAACGCCGCCGGTCGACAGTGAGCGGATGCATCGCCGCGGGAACAGCGGCGCTGCTCCTCGGTCTCGATCACAGCTGGGCGCAGATCTCGGGGGCCGACGTGTGCGTGCTCCTGCTGCTCGCCTACCTCTTTCCCTATCTCCTGATCACGACCATCGCCTTCTCGACCGCATCCCCGGAGAGGGTGCGCAGCTGGGCCGACCGCGAGTCTCGAGGCACGGTGCTCCAGCGGTACGTGTACGGGACAGCGCCCGGCCCGGGGGTCTCTCTCTTCATCGCGGCTGCCGCCCTCGTGGTGGCGGTCGTGTGGCGCCCCGGGCACATGGGCTCCGAACTCGAACCCCTTCCCCGCGCGGCGGTGGCGCTCATCCTGGTCGCCGTCGCCTGGATCTGCGTGGCCGTCTCCTTCGCGGTCGCCTTCCAGGCCGACAACCTGGTGGAGGAGGAACAGGCGCTGGATTTCCCGGGCGAGGAAATCCCGAGCTGGATCGACTACGTCTATTTCGCCTTCTCGGTCATGACGACGTTCGGCACCACCGACGTCGACGTGACGTCCAAGGAGATGCGCCGGACCGTGACGGTCAACGCGTGCATCGCTTTCGTCTTCAACACCGTGACCGTGGCCAGTCTCGTCTCCGCCCTGGACAGCGTATGAGCAGGGTCGACGCGGCTCCGGAGGACGCCGGTCCTCCGCCGGTCCGCCCGTGGCGGGGGTCGTCTTCGTCACGCCGTGCCCACCCGGCGGCTTCGCGGTTCCGGTGACCGAGCGCTTCTCGCGCACGAGGAGGAGGAAGGACTCATGGACCAGGGGCCACCGACGGCACCGGGCGTGCCGCCACCTGACGACGGCCGGCGGCACGCGGAGGAGCGGGGCGCCGCGCCGACCGACGCCCGCAGACGGTTGCCGATCCGGCACGCGACCCTGCCCGGTGCCTGCGGTGCCCTGCTTCTCGGCTGCCTGTCCTTCTCCCCGTCGCTCCTGCCCCGTGCAGGGATCCTCCAGGGGGTGATCACCGGGATCCTCGCCGCGATCGGGTACGCGCTCGGTGTGACCGCCGCGTGGATCTGGCGGGCCTTCACCGACAGGGAACCACGTCCTGCGAGAGGCCGGTCCTGGCGCGTCCTCCTCGTCGCCGGGGTCGTCCTGTTCGGCGTCGCATTCGGCCTCGGCCAGTACTGGCAGCACCGGATCCGCCTGCTCCTCGGTGTGACGGAGTACAGCCTTCTCCAGGCGATCGTCATGCCCCTGGTGGCCTTCCTGTTCTTCTGGATCATCCTGCTGGCCGCTCGCGGGGTCCGCCGGGTGTACCGCTGGGTGGCCGGCCTGCTCCGAATGTATGTGGGTGAGAGGGCGGCGAAGGCGGTGGGCGGCATCCTGGTAGCCGCCGCGTCCGTGCTGTTGCTGAGCGGTCTGCTCGTCGACGGCCTGGTCGCCGCCGCGAACCAGGCCTTCTCACTGCGGGACACCCAGACCGAGGAGGGGGTGGTCCGGCCGTCGACCGCACTGCGCTCCGGGGGCCCGGGGACGTTCGTGCCATGGGACTCGTTGGGCAGGAAGGGGCGCACGTTCGTGGCGGGCGGACCCTCAGCCGCCGAGATCGAGCGGTTCACCCGCCGCCCGGCGCAGGAGCCTGTTCGTTCGTACGCGGGGTTGCAGACGGCGGGCGACACGGAGACCCGGGCCGCCCGCGCGGTGGCCGACCTGCGCCGCATAGGCGGGTTCCGGCGCCACAACCTCCTGGTCATGACGACGACCGGCAGCGGCTGGGTCGACCCCGCCGCGGTGGACAGCTTCGAGTACCTGACCGGCGGCGACTCCGCGACCGTGGCATTGCAGTACTCCTACCTGCCGTCATGGATGTCGTACCTCGTCGACCAGTCCAAGGCCCGCGAGGCGGGCCGAGAACTCTTCGACGCCGTCTACGACACCTGGTCGAAGCTGCCCCCCGACGCCCGCCCGCGGCTGTACGTGGCCGGCGAGAGCCTCGGGTCGTTCGGCGGTGAGACCGCCTTCAGCGGTGAGTACGACCTCCGGAACCGTACGTCGGGCACGCTCTTCGCGGGCCCGCCCCAGTTCAACACGCTGTTTCGACGATTCAGTGATCACCGCGAGGCCGGCAGCCCCGAGATTCAGCCCGTCTATGAGAACGGGCGCACCGTGCGCTTCGCCTCCGACGCGGCGATGGCCGTCCCGCCGTCGGACACGCCGTGGGAGGGCACGCGCGTGTTGTACCTGCTGCACGCTTCGGACCCGATCGTCTGGTGGGGACCCCACCTGATGTACGACGAGCCGGACTGGATCGGTGAAGCTCCCGGTCACGATGTGCTGGAGAGCATGTTCTGGGTCCCGTTCGTGACGTTCTGGCAGGTCACTGCCGACCTCCCGTTCGCAACGGGTGTGCCCGACGGCCACGGCCACACCTACCGGGCCGAGTACGTCGACGGCTGGAACGCCGTCCTGCGTCCTTCCGGCGTCGGAGAGGAGGACCTCCACCGTCTCCGAACCGTCATCTCACAGGGGTGAAGGGGCGAGTGGTGCAGGGTTTGTGTTCCTGCCTCTCCAGCCGTGGAGGCCGACGCGTCGGCCGGTGTCCCTCGCGGCACGACCAGGATTCATCCGGAATCCACCTGTCAGAGGAAGAGGCCGGCCGCTAAACTATAACTGGAATCAGTTTTGAGTTTAAGCAGCCCGGATGAGAGGTCGTCGAAATTCCGCCGCCTCTCCCGGCGCGGCCGATGCGGAGCTTCTGGAGCTCGCCGGCACGGAGGGGGATCACGCGGCCTTGATGCACGCGACGAGCCGGGTGACGGTTGCCGCGTGAGGCGACCGGCCTTGGAACCGAACGTCAACCCGGAGGATCAACACGTGATGGACACGCCCGCCGGAGGGTACAGGCCGGCAGAGTACGGCCGGGTCAGCGTGCTTGTCGGCGAAGGAGGAGGCGCCTACCCGCACGGCAACTCGCTCCTCGTGCGCGGCTC
The DNA here is from genome assembly GCF_039534915.1 of Streptomyces roseofulvus. NCBI lineage: Bacteria > Bacillati > Actinomycetota > Actinomycetes > Kitasatosporales > Streptomycetaceae > Streptomyces > Streptomyces roseofulvus. The sequence goes on from NZ_BAAAWE010000001.1 coordinate 7,209,434, forward strand.
GTCCGCGTCGCTGGTCGTTGATCCGTCGCTGTCGCTGCTGGGGGCGGCTCCCCCGGCGGACGCGGTCCTCGTGAGCCACGCGCACGAGGACCACATCGCCGGTCTCGGAGGCTACGAGGTGCCGGTCCACATCCATGAAGGCGATCTCGACGCGCTGCGATCGCGCGAGGCTCTGCTCGCCCAGTTCGGCCTCCCGTCCGATGAGGCCGATGCCCTCGGCGAGCAGATGTGGGAGGCGTTCCAAGTCCGGGAACGGCCGGACGCGAGGGGCTTCGGCGACGGGACCGTGTTCGACCTCGGGGACCGCACGGTGACCGTCGTACACCTCCCCGGCCACACCGCCGGCCACAGCGGCTTCTTGATCGAGCCGGACGGCTTCCTGTTCGTGGCGGACATCGACCTCACGTCGTTCGGTCCGTACTACGGCGACGTCGGCAGCAACCTCGTGGACTTCGAGGCGTCGATGCGCCGCTGCCGGGAGATCGACGCCCGCTGGTACGGCACGTCCCACCAGAAAGGCGTCATCGAGGGCGCCGCGGAGTTCCGCCGCAGGCTGGATGCCTTCGCCGACGTGGTGGAGAAGAGGGACGCGGCGCTCCTCACGTTCCTCCGTGAGCCGCGGACCGTGGACGAGATCGTCGAGCATCGACTGGTCTACCGGCCCCACGTCGAAGGGCCACAGGTGAGGCCGGTGGAACGGAGGACCGCCGTGCAACACCTTGACCGGCTGATGAGCGGAGGACGGGTCGCGGAGGCGGAGGAAGGCCGGTTCCGCGCGACATGAGTGGCTGGCGTGCGTCGGCGTCGGGCTGGATGTCGTAGAGCACCAGCCTTCAGTCCGCTTCCCCGGCTGTCTCGGCGGAGCGCTCGATCGCGCCCCGACATGTCGTGGGGGACTCCACTTCCATGACGTCATGTAGGCGATGCGCCGAACGGCTGGTGCGACGACCGACCTCGCTGATGCGGAAGGTCCCGTGCCGCGGGCGGCCAGGTCCGGGCGGCGGAGCAACGGTCGGGCTTGACCGCGGGTAGGAGCCCTTGGTGCCGCCTGGCCGGGCCGGGTCGCATCGGGTGCACAACTCTCGAACTCGAATCATGATCGGATATAGTTCGTGGCGAGGCGTGGTCGGAGCACCGCAGAGTCCGTCAGCGAGTCCTGCCGGGCCCCGGCGCGCAGTTCCGTCGAGCGCTGTCACGCCTACGCCGAGTAGCCTGACGACGGGGGAGACGTCCATCGGGAGGCCGCCATGAGTACGCCCGGGGCAGGAGAGCGTTACCTCGGTACTCCGTTCAGCTTGGGGATCATGGCCACCGCCGTACTCGATCACCGGGGCGACATCATCGGCTGGGACGCCGCGGCCCAGGACCTGTACGGGTACAGGGCCGAGGACGTCCTCGGAACGCCGGCCCACAGGTGCTTCGTCCCCGTCGAAGGGCCTCCTCTCTTCGCCCCGGACCAACCCGTCGAGTCGTGGGGCGATCAGTGGGCCCTCCGCAGGCGCGACGGGAGCGTCGTGCACGTGGTGCTGTACGTCCTGCGGCTTGGGCCCGCCGAGGCGCAGCCGACTACCGCGGCCTGGGGCGTCGTGTCCGTCGAGGCGGATCAGATGGAACGCTGGGCGACCGACCAGGCCATGCTGGCCGGGCTCTCCGCCCAGTCGCCGATCTCGCTGACCGTCATGGACGAGGGCACCCGGGTGAAGTGGGTCAACCCCGCCATGGAGAACGAGTTCGGCTTCAGGGGCGACGACTACTACGGCCTGCAGGTTCGAAGGATCCTCCCCGAGGGGGAGATCATCTCCTCGAAATGGCGAGGCCGCTCGCTCGAAGCGGTGATCGAGGACGTCTTCCGGACCGGCGAACCCGTCATCGACCTCCACTTCCGAAGTGCCTTGCCGGGCGACCCACCCACACACCACGTCTGGTCCTGCTCCTATTTCCGCCTGCAGGACGCCGCCGGCCGCCATTTGGGAGTCTGTGAATCGGCCTTCGACATCACCGAGCGCTACGAGGCCCAACGACGTCTCGAGCTGCTGAGCCGTTCTTCCAGCATCGGCACGACACTGAACGGGGTCCGAACGTGCGAGGAACTCGTCGATGTGGTGGCCCCAGATCTCACGGACGTGGCATGGGTGGACCTGGCGGAGTCCGTACTCACTGGTGAGGAACCCGCTCCCTGGGGCGAATCGACACCTTCCCGCAGGGTCACCGGCGGTATCGGCGCAGGTCACGGCGGTGCGCCTTGGAGGGGGCTCCCGGCCGACGGCAGGCGACTCGCCCTTCCCCTGACCGCCGGAGCCGCCGGGCTCGGGATGGTCACCCTTGTGCGAACCGCCGAAAGGGCCCCCTTCAGCGACGCCGAACGCGCACTGGCCGCCGAGCTGGTCGCCCACACGGCGGTCTGCCTCGACAACGGGCGGCGCTATGCCAAGGAACACGCCACCGCCCTGCTCTTCCAGCGCAACCTGCTCCCGCAGGAGCTGCCCGAGCACACCGCTGTGGAGATCGCCCACTACTACGCCCCCGGTCAGGGGCTCACGGGGGTCGGCGGCGACTGGTACGACGTGATCCCGCTGTCAGGCGCCCGCGTCGGGCTCGTGGTGGGTGATGTGGTGGGGCACGGGCTGCACGCTGCGGTCACGATGGGGCGGCTGCGGACAACCGTACGTGCCCTTGCCGCGCTCGACCTCGCGCCCGAGGAGCTCCTCGGGCGGCTCGACGACCTGATCGGACAGGCGCGTATCGGCATCGATCCGAAGGAGGCGAACGGCATGGACCCGGCGGTGGGCGCGCGGTGTCTGTACCTGGTGTACGACGCCGTACACGGACGGTGCGCCGTGGCAAGCGCGGGTCATCTGCCGCCGGTCCTGATCGCTCCCGGCGGCGCCGCCGCGCCGCTCGAGGTTTCCGTCGGCCTGCCTCTGGGCGTCGGTGGCCTGCCCTTCGAGTCCGCCGAGTTCGAGATCGCGGAGAACAGCCTGCTCGCGCTGTTCACCGACGGGCTCGTGACGGGCGCCGAGCATGATCCCGAGGCGGGAGTCGCCGTTCTGTGCCGGACGCTGGACGAGTGCTCCGGTCTTCCGCCGGCCGCGGTCCGGGACCGGATCGTCGCGTCCGGGCTTCCTGCCGACGGCCACGACGACGTGGCGCTCGTCGTCGGCCGCGTCCACGCCCTGGCCGAGGACCACATGGCCGGTTGGCGCGTCGACCCGGATCCGGTCGAGGTGGCCGGAGCCCGGGCGGCGACGAACGCGCAGCTGGAGCAGTGGGGCCTCGACGACGTCGGCTTCGCCGTCGAGCTGATCGTCAGCGAACTCGTCACCAATGCCATCCGGTACGGGGCTCCGCCGGTGGACCTGCGGCTCCTGCGGGACAAGGACCGCGCCCTGATCTGCGAGGTCTCGGACAGCCGCGAGACCTCGCCGCACCTGCGGAGGGCACGGCCGGACGAAGAGGGCGGCCGCGGCCTGTTCCTGGTCGCCCAGCTCGCCGATCGGTGGGGCACCCGCTACACCCGTGAGGGAAAGACGATCTGGGCCGAGGTTCCGATCGGCGCCGACGCCGGGGGCCTCGACCTCTTCGGAGACGTCCTCAGCGACTGACCTCGCGCCTGGCCTGCTGCCGCGTCGGAAGCCGGTGCTCGACCTGCCGGCCGGAACCAGGTAGATGGCCCAGGGGCCGTACTGCCGTTGAGCCGTTCGTGGAGGGCGCGGGGAGATCCAGGCGATCAAGGTCGCGACCTTGGTGTCGGTGCAGCGGATCCTCGACAGGGCGAGCCAGGTGCACGGCGACGGAGAGCTGTACCCGGACTCCGCGCTGGCCAATACGTACGCCTGCGTTCGGACCCTCTGGTTTCACCGGCGGCTTGGACGAGGGCCACGAGAACGCCCTGGCCGAGAGCGAGCCGCAGGGGCAGGCCAAGGTGTGCACGGCGCATGCATGACGAACCAGCCGGGTCAATGCGGTTGTGATGCAGGAGCGGCAAACACATGCTCGGGGGGCGCGGACACCGAAGGCCCCTGGTCAGGGTCGTAGGGATGATGTGGCATTGATCACGGCTGGAGAGCTTCCTATCGAGGTGGGGGCGGCCTGATGCTGGTCAGGCCTGAAACTCGATATGAATTTGAGAAGTCGGCGGGTTGTTGACGGCGAACGCAGCGAACGGAGAACACTCGTGATTGTCGGAGTCCTCAAGGAAGCGCGGGCAGGTGAGAGTCGCGTTTCGGCCACGCCGGCCACGGTCGAACAGATCCGCAAACTGGGCTACGAGATCGTGGTCGACCCGGGGGCCGGCGTGGCGGCCGGTTTCACCGACGGCGCCTATGAGGCCGCCGGCGCGACCGTCGGTGATGCGGTGGCGGCGGACGTGGTCCTCGGGGTCAACGCCCCAAGTGCCGCGCAGTTGGACGGGGTCCGGGCGGAGGCGACGGTGATCGCCATGTTCTCCCCGGCCTTCGACCCGGCGATGGTCGAGGACCTGGGCCGCCGCCCCTTCACCGTGCTCTCGATGGACGCCGTGCCGCGCATCAGCCGGGCGCAGTCGATGGACGTGCTGTCCTCGATGGCGAACATCGCCGGCTACCGGGCCGTCATCGAGGCGGCGCACGAGTTCGGCCGGTTCTTCACCGGCCAGGTGACGGCCGCGGGCAAGGTGCCGCCCGCGAAGGTGCTCGTCGCGGGCGCCGGCGTCGCCGGCCTGGCGGCGATCGGCGCCTCGGGCTCGCTCGGCGCGATCGTCCGGGCCACCGACCCGCGACCGGAGGTGGCCGACCAGGTCCGCTCTCTGGGCGGCGAGTACCTGTCGATCGAGTCCCCCGAGGTGGAGGTCTCCAAGACCGGCTACGCGAAGGAGATGGGCGACGACTACAAGACGCGCGAGGCCGAGCTCTACGCCGCGCAGTGCCGCGAGGTCGACATCGTCATCACCACCGCCCTGATTCCGGGACGCCCCGCGCCGACGCTGATCACCGCCGAGATGGTGGCGAGCATGAAGCCCGGTTCGGTGATCGTCGACATGGCGGCCGCCAACGGCGGCAACGTCGTCGGCACCGTGAAGGGCGAGAAAGTCGTCACCGCCAACGGCGTGACGATCATCGGCTACACCGACCTGGCTGGCCGGTTGCCCGCGCAGGCCTCGCAGTTGTACGGCACCAACCTGGTGAACCTGCTGAAGCTGATGACGCCCGGCAAGGACGGGCACCTGGTCCTCGACTGGGACGACCCGGTTCAGCGCTCGATCACCGTGGTGCGCGCGGGCGAGTCCGCCTGGCCGCCCCCGCCGGTCCAGGTCTCGGCGGCCCCGGCCGCCGCACCCGCCAAGGCCGCGGCGGAACCGGCGAAGCCGGCGAAGACGCCGATGACGCCGAAGCAGCGGTTCGGCGGCGTGGCCCTCGGCGCCCTGGCGCTATTCCTCCTCGCCGCGTTCGCCCCCGCGGCGCTGCTGCCGCACGTGACGGTCTTCGTCCTGGCGATCGTGATCGGTTACTACGTGATCGGCCACGTGCACCACGCCCTGCACACGCCGCTGATGTCGGTGACGAACGCGATCTCCGGGATCATCGTCGTCGGCGCGCTCCTGCAGATCGGCCACTCCAGCACGGCGGTCACCGTGCTGTCGGTCGTGGCGATCCTCCTGGCCAGTATCAACGTCTTCGGCGGCTTCGCGGTGACGCGTCGCATGCTCGCCATGTTCAACCGGAGCTGACATGTCTGCGACCCTTGCCGCACAGGCGGCCTACCTCGTCGCCGCGCTGCTGTTCATCCTGGCGCTGGCGGGACTCTCCAAGCACGAGTCGGCCCGACTCGGCAACGCCTTCGGCATGCTCGGCATGGGCGTCGCGCTCGTCGCGACGGTCGTCCTCGCGATCGACGGCGAAGTCAGCGCCGCCGGCCTCGGCCTGATGGCCGGCGCCATGTTGATCGGCGCGGTGATCGGCTTCCAGCGCGCCCGTGGCGTCGAGATGACCGGCATGCCCGAGCTGATCGCGCTGCTGCACTCCTTCGTCGGTCTGGCGGCCGTACTGGTCAGCTGGAACGGCTACCTCAACGTCGAGCACGACCCCGACGGCCACGAGGCCAAGGCCCTGGACGCCCTCGGCACGCTGGGCATCCACCACGCCGAGGTGTTCATCGGCCTCTTCATCGGCGCGGTGACCTTCACCGGTTCCATCGTGGCGTACCTGAAGCTCTCCGCGAAGATCAACTCCAAGCCGCTGGTGCTGCCGGGTAAGAACGCCCTCAACCTCGGCTCGCTAGTCCTCTTCGTCGGCCTCACGGTGTGGTTCGTGATCACGCCGGAGCTGTGGCTGCTGATCACCGTGACGGTCCTGGCGCTGGCCCTCGGCTGGCACCTGGTCGCCTCGATCGGCGGCGGTGACATGCCGGTCGTCGTCTCGATGCTCAACAGCTACTCGGGCTGGGCCGCGGCGGCCTCCGGCTTCCTCCTCGGCAACGACCTGCTGATCATCACCGGCGCGCTGGTCGGCTCCTCCGGTGCCTACCTGTCGTACATCATGTGCAAGGCGATGAACCGCTCCTTCATCTCCGTCATCGCCGGCGGCTTCGGCATCGAGGCCCCGTCGGGCGCCGACGTCGACTACGGCGAGCACCAGGAGATCACCGCCCAGGCCGCCGCCGAACTCCTCAGCCAGGCCCGGTCCGTGGTGATCACCCCCGGGTACGGGATGGCCGTCGCCCAGGCGCAGTACCCTGTCGCCGAGCTCACCTCGAAGCTGCGCGCCAAGGGCGTCGACGTGCGGTTCGGCATCCACCCCGTCGCCGGCCGCCTGCCCGGACACATGAACGTGCTCCTGGCCGAGGCCAAGGTGCCGTACGACATCGTCCTCGAAATGGACGAGATCAACGACGACTTCGCCAAGACCGACGTCGTCCTCGTCATCGGCGCCAACGACACGGTCAACCCGGCCGGAGCGGAGGACCCCAGCAGCCCGATCGCGGGCATGCCGGTGCTCACCGTCTGGGAGGCCGGCAAGGTCATCGTCTTCAAGCGCTCGATGGCCTCCGGGTACGCGGGCGTGCAGAACCCGCTCTTCTTCAAGGAGAACACCGCGATGCTCTTCGGCGACGCGAAGGCCCGGGTCGAGGACATCGTCGGCGCCCTCTGAACAGCGGTTTCTAGGGTCGTTGCAACACGTGGTTGTGCTGATCAGGTAGTGAGCAGTTCATGGCAGGCGCTCGGCTGGGTTTTCCCAGCCGAGCGTTTTGCGTGGGCGTTCGTTGTGCTGGCCGGCGACGGCGGCCAGGTCTGCGGGGTTGTGCAGGGGGCTGTTCGGTGGCCTTGGGGAAGCACTGGCACAGGCAGCCGTTGGTGTTGTTCGAGCCGAGCCACCAGCGGCTGGCCCGGTCGCAGGAAGAGACCAGGATCTTGTCCGATGTGAGGGCGAACTTGCAGCGCCGGCCCGTCCCGCTGCCCTTGCCCCAGGTCAGGGACCGCATCGGCTGGCCGAGCCGGGTCTGGACGGTGGATGCAGGGGCTCTCAGAACGGCTCGGCGTACTGATTGGCCGTCAGGTGCACGAGTTGATGTAGCGGGTGGCGCACTCCAGCAGGTGGCGATTGCGGACTCCCTGTCCTTGCCGTCGGTCAGGTCCCCGTCGCCGGCTACGGTCCGGTCCTCGACCTTGGCGGGCCGTTCGCTCATCAGCACCATCGGTGTGGTGAACCGGGCTGCCGACGATCGGCCCGTCGCTTTCCCATCCAGCATCACCTGGAAGGCGTCTTGCGGCTCGGAATCCGAGCTGATCCTGCGGGGTTTCAGGGGGCAGCGGGCATGAGCCCCGGCATCGGCCGCGAGCGGACGGTAGTGTCACCGGCCGCGCGTCGCGTCCGTTCGGCCGCCGCGGGTATCCATGCTGCTTCTGGACGGGCTGCGATCCAGCTCGGCGGCTATCGCCCGCACGAGTGGCCTTCTCCCGCACCCGGTCCGCAATGAGGATCCGCTCGTCCACTTCTTCTTGTGGTCGCGGTTCAACCACCGGGGACTGGTGTGGCCCGTGTACGGGGGCCGGCGCTCTGCACCGTCCCGCCTTGTTCTCCCCGGTCGACGCCGGGACCGTGTACGTGCTGTGGCCGGAGGTGGCCTTCGGCTTGTACCGGTTCCCCAGCCCGGCACTGGCCTCGTCCCGGCGGCCTTCATTCTCGGCCGGCTCGGCGGCACGAGGTTCTCGCCGGCGGTCGGGGCATGGCCTGACGCGGACGCGCGCCTCGGCCCGAACCTCAGTGTGGGCCATCGAAGTGTCATGTCGCGGGCAACCGTCGTGCCCTCTCAGACCCGCTCCCACCAGCCCAGGGTCAGAACCAGGCCCTTCTTCAGGGAGCATCCGAACGTATGCCCCCGGAGGGAGAAGAAGACGGAGGTGAGGCTGGCCATCGTCGCGGTCACCCAGAGGATGGCGACCCCGGCCCACCAGGAGATGAAGAATCCCAGCAGGAGAACGGGGACGAGCATGATCAGGCTGCCGACGGCGATCTCGCGGAGAACTCGGCTCCAGCTCGCTTCCCGCCATGTCCGTGCTCGGCGGGAGTACCCCTCAAGGGGCACATGGCGAGTGGTCCCACATACCTCACTGCTCATCATGATCGCTCCCGACACCTGCCTGAGATGCGTAATTCGAAGTGGAATCAATTTTGAGTCTAAGCTGCTCTGGGGCTTGGCTGTCAAATGCGGCGGCCTGCCCCCAAGGGCCAGCCTGGTCCGCTATCCGGTTACACCCGGGAAGGAAGCTGCTATGAACGATGATCACCGAACCGATCAGACGGTTGAGCGATGGAAGATGAAGGGCGTCGCCTTGCGAGTGTTCTTCTACGTCCTCGGCGCGTATGCGTTCCTCAACCTGGTCGGATTCCTGAGTGCGCATGCGCAAGAATGAGGTGGGTCGGGAGTCGAAGAGTGTGTCGGCGGGCCCGATGGCGGCGGTGCCGACACCGTCCGCGTCGGCCGGGATCGCCCCCATGACTCCTCGGAGGCCGTGGGGGCCGTCTCCGCCGTCCCTGACGGGTGAAAACGGGCAGCACCGCCGGGTCCGCCGTTGAAGCCGACTTTCCCGGCCTCTGAAGGCCGCGTGTCACTCGCCTGTGAGAGTCCTCGGTAACCGCCCTGTGCTGCAAGGTCCTCGCTCATACGAAGGAAACGATCCTCAAGCCGGCGAGAGCCCAAGGCGCGGGACGGGTGCGCTATACGGGCAGCGGCGTAGAGATACAGGCTGACGGCGTCCATTTCATCGATGAGAAGAAGTGCCGGCCTTCGGTCAACGACTCCGGGCGGCGACATTCCCGACGGCTTCAGCGGATTCATCTTGCTGCCCGGGGCCCTTCGCGGTTTGCGCTGCCGCGTTTCTCGGCCCAGCGGGACGGCAGTGATCGGCCATCGGTGGGGCGCGCGCCGCTCTCAGTGCGTTGCGTAGCGATCGTTGAGGCGTCAAGCCCGCCGGTGCCCTCGCACAGCACGACCAGCGGACCACCCTCGACCACCAGAGGGTGCCCGTTCCGCGGAGCGAACCCGTCGAGTGCGAGGGCGAGACCCGCCCTGGGCCGGTGCTGCTCGGCGAGCGGCGGGTTCCAGGCGGTGCGAAATGTGACATGGTCTACTGACTGAGTCGACGACGCGCGCCGATATGATTCGGACATGGCTCACGTTCCCGCGGCCGAACGCCGCCCTCAGCTCATCAAGGCGGCCATCGACCTCATGACCAGGGAGGGCGTGGCCGCCGGCAGCACGCGCGCCATCGCCGCGGAGCTTGGGGTGGCGCAGGCCACGGTGCACTACACCTTCGGCACGAAGGAGGACCTCTACCGGGCCGTCATGGACCAGATCACCGAGGACCTCATCGCGCAGGTGGAGCGGGCGGCTCCCGAGGGCGCCGGGTTCGAGGAGACGATCGCCGCGCTGGCCGGCGCGCTGTGGCGAGCCATGCATGAACCCGCGGCGCACCAGCAGCTTCTCACCGAGCTGACCATGTTCGCTCTGCGCACTCCCCGGCTGAGCGAGGCGCGGCAGGAGCACTACCGCCGCGTGATAGAGGTGACCGCGCGGCTGCTCACCGAGACGGCGGTACGGACCGGGCACGAGCTGGCCCAGCCGGCGGACACGATCGCCCGTTTCGTCCTCTCGGGCTTCGACGGGCTGACGATGCAGCGTATCTGTCTGCCGGACGAGGCCGCCGAACGCGTGGGCCTGCAGGCCCTGGTGTCCGCGACGGTGGCTCTCGCCGGAGGCCGACTGGAGCTCACGGACGTGCCGGTGGAGTGAGGAAAGAAGGGAACCCCCTGGGCGCGCCGGCGAACACGCCCGGGGGGGGCCTCCGGATGCTGTCAGCCCGCCCAGACGTCCTCGACGTAGCGGCCGGACTCGACGAGGCCCGTCAACCAGGCCACCGCCTCTTCGTCGCTCGCGCCGGTCCGGTCGCGATGGACAGCCATGAACGCCTCCCGCACGGCGGGCGCCATGCGGCGACCGTCGCCGCAGACGTAGACGCGTCCACCGGCCTCCAGGGCGGCCCAGACCTCGTCGCTCTCCCGGGCAATCCGGTCCTGGACGAAGCGGGCTCCGTTCTCGGGGGCGTGCATGAAGGTGGGACGCATGCTGACGGCTCCGGCCGCCTCCGCCGCCTCGAACTCTTCCCGGTGCAGGTAGTCCACGTCGGGGTGGTCGCAGCCGAAGTAGCACAGCAGGGGGCCGGTCGATCCGGTGTGGTGCCGCTCGAGGACAGCGCCCCGGAAGGGCGCGACACCAGTACCCGCGCTGACCAGGATCACCGGCACGGTGGTGTCCTCCGGAAGACGGAAGGACTCGCTGCACGGCAGCAGCCGGGCCTGCACGGTGTCACCGGGCCTGAGGTTCTGCACGTAATGCGAGGCGACGCCCTGGAAGGTGCCCTCCCCGGCGCGGTGGGGCGCGGCGAGCAGCGAGACCATGAGATCCACCTCCCCGGGCGAGGCCGCGGCGGACGAGGAGACCGAGTAGTGGCGGGGACGCAGCACGGGCAGCAGTTCCAGGAAGCCCTCGAAGGGCAGCTCGCAGGCGCGGTACTGCTCCATCAGGTCGAGGACGCTGCGTCCGGCGACAGTGACCCGCTCCCGGAACGTCTCGGCGTCGACTTCGGCGAGCTCGGCCAGCGGCCGCCACTCGGGCGGGCAGTTGGTGTGCTCCGCGAGTACGGCGACCTGCTCCTGGGTGGCAGGATCCTGGAGTTCGACGAAGTCCGTCAGCAGGCGTCGCAGGGTGAGCGGACGGTCGACGGGCAGCGCGTTGCGGCTTCGTCGGCGGGCGCGCAGCCTGACGGTGCGGTCCAGGTCGAGGCCGAAGCGGGTGGCGACGCGCTGGACGAGGACGTCGGGGTTGCTCGGCAGGACCGCCAGGTGATCGGCGGTGCGGTAGGTGACGCCTTCCGGCAGGCGGAGCCTCAGGAAACGCTTGGAGCGGCCGAGAGCGTGGTCGGTGTCGACGAGTTCGTACGCTTCGAGGACCTCCATCGGCTGGACGCCGTGGCGGTCCGCGAGGCCGCCGATAACCGATTCCGAGGTGTCCTCCAGTTCGTACAGGCCCTGCCCTTCCTCCTCGCCCGTCCCGGCGGGGGCGGCACCGTCGACGGCCTCGCCGTACGCGTCGAGCAGGGTGGTCCACAGGTCGGCGGTCCATCGGTCCACCGCGCCCGCGAAGTCGCCTGAGGCGTCGGCGGCGCCGCGCTCCAGGAGCGGGGTGGCGCCGGCGGCGGACAGGCGCTCGTCGATCAGGGTGGGGATCCGCTGGTACGTGGCGGCCCAGTTGCGGTCGCCGACACCGAGGACGGCGTACCGGAGTCCTTCAAGGGAGCCGGGCTCCAGGCTTTCCAGCCTGGTGACGAACTCGACGGCGTCGTCGGTGGGACGGCCGTTGTACGAGGCGGCGACGATTACCACCGGGCCGTTAGCGGCGTTCAGCCGGCCGGCCAGATCGTCGAGGGGGGCCACGGAAGCGACGAATCCGTGATCCGCTCCGTCCGCCGCCAGGTCTCGGGTGATGCCCGCGCAGGTGCCCAGGTTGGAGCCGTGGAAAAAGCCCAGCGCGGTGCCGGTGGCCCGCCGGGAGGCGGCCACGGGACGGCCGCCGGGGGCACTGTCGGCGACGACGGCGGGCAGGCGTCGCTCAGCGGCGGTGCGGCGGGCGAGCTTGATGGTGAAGCCGTCGGGCTTAATGGTGATCTGCTGCTTGACCTTCAGCTGGTAGTCGGTGTGGTCGATCAGCCGGTAACGGTGCACCAGCAGGCCGAGCAGCAGCGTGGCCTCGTGCAGGGCGAACTGCCTTCCGATGCAGGCGCGTTCCCCGTTGCCGAACGGCTTGTAGAGGTGGACGGGGCGTGCCGCCTCCCTTTCAGGAGTGAAGCGCTCGGGGTCGAACAGCTCGACGTTCTCTCCCCAGGCGGGGTCGCGGTGCAGCGCCAGGGCGAGGATCGACAGCGCTTCGCCCTTGCGCACGGCGTACTTGCCGCCGATGACGGTGTCCTCAAGGGGTTCCACCGCGTAGCCGGGTGCGGTCGGCCACAGCCGCAGGCTCTCGCTGAGCACCTGGCGTATGTAGGAGAGCTTCCCGATGTCCCCGTACTCGGCCTGCGGGTTGTCCGCGTTCCCCCACAGGGCGTCCACCTCGGCCTGGGCCCGAGCCAGCACCTCGGGGTGCTTGGTCAGGTAGTACAGGGCGAAGGACAGGGCGCCACTGGTTGTCTCGTGTCCGGCGATGAGAAACGTGATCACCTGGTTGCGGATGTTCTCGTCGTCCAGCACCGCGCCCGTCACCGGGTCCGGAGTGTGAAGCATCCGACCCAGCAGATCGTCCGTGCTCGTGTCGCCGGACGCCTTGCGCTGTCGAATGACCTTGTCGACCAGGTCCCTCATCAGCTTGTTGTCACGGCGGAACTGCTCGGCCTGCTTCCGCTGGAACAGTTCCATGCCCGGGACGGCCTCGGTCCTGCCCTGGGCGAAGGCAAGCGCCTGCGCCATGGCGTTGACGAAGGGATGCGGCTCAGGCCGCTGGAAGGACTCGAAGTCGAATCCGAACCCGCAGAGTCCGATGGTGTCGAACGTCAGCCGGGTCATGTCCTCGGGCACGTCCACAGAGCCCCCGCCGACCCGGTCCCACTTGGCGATGAGGGAGCGGGCCACGCGGAGCATGGCCGGGTGGTAGCTGCGCATCGCCCCCAGCGAGAACGCCGGCATCAGGATGTCGTGTGCCTTGCGCCAGTTGGGCTCATGATTGAAGGCGGTGAAGAGGCCGTCCCTGCCGATCTGCCGGACTTCGGCCAGGTCCCGGCTGACGTTCTTGCGGAACCGGCTCTCGTCCGACAGTTCCGTCACCAGGTCCAGGCCGCCCACCACGATGAGCTCGGTCCCGAAGGTGCGGACCCGGAACACGGGGCCTAGCTCTTTGACCTCCTTCATCAGGTGAACGAGGCCGTCGGCTCCTCCGGGTAGGCCGAGGGCGTGACCAACCAGCGGCAGCGCCGGACGTTCCGGAATCGCGTGGAGCGCTGAGACGGGCGTGTGACTCATGAGCGTGCCTTTCCCTGGGCGTCATGGGTCGCCATAAGGCGTCGTCAACAATGTACAGACGACGTTGTCGAGTGACAAAGTCGGGGGACCCTGTCGAGCGCCGCACAGGATCCGCGAGGGTCGCACGCGAGGTGGTCGCGCTGTGTAGTTCTTGACGGAACGCTCTCCTGTCGACATGGTTAAGTGACATGGTCACTCGAACGAATCGGTGGCCGACGCCAAACTCACCCCCTTTCCACGGAACGAGATGAGGGCCCCTGATGAAAACCATGCTCGCCGGACGGCTCCAGCTGGACACGCATGCGTTCACCGTCGAGGAGGTTCCCCTGCCGACCCCCGGTCCGGGAGAAGTCCTGATCGAGGTTCGGGCCGCGGGAGTGTGCCTCTCGGACATCCACTTGATCGATGGAAGCGTCAGCCCCTTCTTCCCTGTCGCCGCGGTCAGGGAGGCGCGCGCGGTCACCCTCGGCCATGAAGTGGCCGGTGTCATCCACAGCCTCGGCCCTGATGTGCGGGGCCCATGGACCCTCGGGCAGAGGGTGGTGCTCCAGGCGGGGCAGGCCTGCGGTGAGTGTGCGGGCTGCCTCAGCCGCATGATGTGCCGGCAGCCGCTGACGCGAGGCGTGGATTACGACGGCGGCTGGGCCCAGTACGCCGTCGCCCGCGAGGACACCCTGTTCCCGATCCCGGACGGCCTGCCCTTCGACCAGGCCTCGATCATTCCTGATGCCGTCTCCACCCCGTACGCGGCGATCGTCGACACGGGTGCCGTCCGTCCGGCCCAGGCGGTCGGCATCTGGGGTGCGGGCGGCCTGGGGGCGCACGCCGTGCGACTCGCCCGAATGGTCGGCGCGGCTCCGATCATCGCGGTCGACCCGCTGCCGTCGGCCCGCGCGAGGGCCCTTGCCTTCGGTGCGGACTTCACCTTCGACCCGCTCGCGCCGGACTTCGTGGAGGCGGTTCGTGGGGCGACGGCCGGACGTGGTCTCGACGTCGCCTTCGACTTCGCGGGAGTCGGGGCGGCCCGTGCCCAGGCCGCTTCGACGCTCGGCCCGTTCGGCGCCCTCGTCCTCGCCGGGCTCACACCAGAGCCGGTCACCATCGACGGCAGCATCGACTTCTGCTTCAACATCAACCAGGTCCGGGGGCACTACGGCTCGGGTCCGGAACATGTGGAACAGCTCGTCGGTCTGGTCTCCGCCGGACGGATCGACCTGGCCCCGTCCATCACAGCTCACGTGCCGCTGGCGGAGGCGGCGGACGCGGTCGCGCGCCTGGAGAACAAGGTCGGCGACCCCGTCCGCCTGGTCCTCGTCCCCTGAGCAGTCTCCCGGTCGCGGCACCGGGGTGGGCGAGAAGGTCTAGGTTGAAGTCAACCTACGGCACTTGCCGCCCGGCCGCCTCTCGTGTCCAGTGCCGACAGGGCTTGGTAGCCCTGTGAGGTGCGCAGACTCGTGACGCAAGCTGTCCGACCTGGGGAATCGTCCCCCCCTTCTCTCATCCTGGTACCGCTTGGAGCTGAAAGTCCCAGAGGAGTAGTAGATGCCGACAGTGGAAGGGTGCTGCAGCAGCCTTGAAGTGCACCCGCTGGTGGAGGCCGTCTGCGTGTATCGCAGGCCGGCGGTCTACCTGACATTCCGTTAGGGGTGCGGCGGTCCCAAGGGTGTCCCAGGGGTCTAGGTGTTCCTTTTAAGGCCATATGTCAGTCCAGCCCCGTTCGACGGGGCGGAGGGTGTCTATCGGGAAATAATCCCGACCCTCCGCGACGTTTTCGTTCGGCAATCGCCGAGTGGGGGTGGCTGGACCTGAAACTGTTCGACACGGCAAACGGCGTGACCGAGGTCACGCCGTGGCTGGCTGAGGCTGAGGCTGATGTGCAGGCGCTCGTCGAGAGCGCGATGGAGCCCATGCTCGGGGTCCGCTTCCTGGCCACCGAGTACAGCACCGGCCCCGTCCACCGTGGGCGCATCGACTCGCTCGGGCTCGATGAGAACGGCTCGCCCGTGATCGTCGAGTACAAGCGGGCGACCGACCCCGGCGTGCTGTCGCAGGGCTTGTTCTACGTGGCCTGGCTGATGGACCACCGAGAGGAGTTCGAGGCCCTGGTCCGCGAGCGGCTCGGGCAGGCGGCAGCTGCCGGCGTTCTGTGGAGCACGCCACGGCTGATCTGCGTGGCCGGCGGCTTCACGCGCTACGACCTGCACGCCGTGCGCGAGCACCGCCGGTCCATCGACCTCGTGCGCTACACGATGCTGGGCGAGCACCACATCGCGCTGGAGACGGTCGCGTCGGTCGCTGCCCAGGGCAGCGGGATGCGGCGGCAGAGCCTGTGTGGCGGGCGGGGCGCGTCACCGCGTCGGCGGCCCGACGCCTTGGCGGATCTGGCGGCCGTGGTCGACGAGGCGCTGCTGGGGCTGGGCGAGGGCGTGACGAAGGTCGAGCGCAAGCAGTACGACGCGTACCAGCGGCTGCGGAACTTCGCCTGCGTCACCGGGCGGCAGGACAAGCTGCTGGTGTACCTCAAGGTCGCGCCGGCCGCGGTGGAACTCGTGCCAGGCTTCACCCGGGACGTGACGGGGCTGGGCCATCACGGCACGGGCGACCTGGAGGTCCAGCTGCGCTCCGAGAAGGACGTGGAGCGGGCACTGGAGCTGTTCCGGCTGTCGTACGCCGCGGCGTAGCGCTTGGTGGGGCGAGGATCTCGGTGAGGGAGGCGCCTTTCGACGGAGGGGCGGGGAGTGGCGGTGGTGTCGTCCATCCTCCGCAGGATCCCCGGTTTCGGAAACCGGGGATCCTCGCCTATATTGCGCCCGCGCCGAGGCCGGGCGGGGTCACCAGCCGGAAGGCTTGGTGGGCCCCAGGGCGCGGGTGACGGTGATCTCGATGACGACCCGGTTGGGGTTCACGCGCGGGGTCTTGTACCGCTCGGTGTAGCGGCGCTCGGCGTCGGCGACGGCGGCGGGGTCGTCCTTGATGACAGCGGTGCCTTCGAGGGTGGACCAGCGCCGCCCTTCGGCCTGGCTGACGTTGACGCGGGCTTCGCCCCCGGAGGCCAGGGCGGCGCAGACGTTGCGGACCTTCTTGTTGCCGCCGTCGGTGATGACGCGGGCGATCCGCGTCTCGGGGTCGTAGGTGACGCCGACCGGGGTGGTGTGCGGGGAGCCGTCGGGCCGGAGGGTGGTCAGGAAGCAGGTCCGGCGCTCCTGCCAGAACAGGTCCCCGTCGGTGGGCAGGGGGGCGGTGTCCAACGGTCGGTCTCCTCGGTGCGATGGCTCGGACGCCGGAACGACGCCCTGCGGGTCGCTTCGACCGTAACGCGGAGCTATCCGCATCAGAGGGTCAGGCGCTGCGACCGAGCGAGGTCGGGGGAGGAATCGAAGGCGGCTTCGAGATGAGCGAGGGACGCGAGGCCGGGACACACCTCGGACCTACTGGTCCCGATCCTCAGCGGAGGACGGCTTCCGGTGCCGGCCGCGTCCCTCGTCCATGGCAGGCCGGTCCCACTCGGCGGGCTTCTCCTGCATGGGCGGCGGCGGATACAACAGGGCCTTCGCGGCAGCCAAGTCCTCGACGACGCCGACGACCATCCACTCGCTACCGGTCCACTCCTCGATCGCTCTCGGGGCCTCGGGGTCCACGTGGGCCCCACGATGAGGGCCGTCACCGAGCGGCACCGCGCGCCGCCTGCCCTTCGAGGCGGCCTGGCGTGCATTGCGCCGGGAGCCCACTCCTCCAGCGGTTCGTCATCCTGCATCCGGGCATCGTGACCGAGGTACGGGCCGGGCCGCCACCCTGTCACCCGCACGGGTGATGGCCGAAGGTAGAACGCGCCCGGCGGTCGGCATCCTGTGGGCAGGATGACGTGATCCATTCAGCCCGGTCCGGCCAGCCGGGGCGAAGTGGAACAACACGGTCAGCCGCACGTGTTCGCATCTCCTCAGGGCAGACGGACACCCAGCGGTCACTCATTGAGCTGAGGAAGGTCTGATGGCAGGCACCGAGACGAGCGCTGGAGACGGCAAGTTGGTGCGGGACCGGATCCCGCAGATCATCCGGAATGAGGGAGCTGAACCGGTTACCTACGTCGCAGGGGCCGAGGAGTACCGGGCCCGGCTGCGGGAGAAGCTGCGTTAGGAGGTCGCGGAGCTCTTGGACGCGGATGAAGGGGCTGCGCCCGGCGAGCTGGCCGACGTGGCGGGGGTGCTGCTCGCGCTTGCCGCTGATCTCGGCCTCAGCCCGGAGCAGCTGGAAGCGATCCGCGTTGCGAAGGCAGGCGAGCGAGGCAGCTTCGCCGGACGGATCGTCTGGATGGGTAACCGCTGATACAAGGGGCTGGCCACTGATGTCCACAGCAGGGGCCGTGAAGCCGGCTCGTCGTATTCACGCAGCGGCTGAATCGGGGCAGAGAGTAGTTCAGGCGTGGCAGGTGGGGGACAGCCCGAGCCAGCCGGGGGTGGGCGGCCCGGAGACCTCGCCGAAGTACAGCACCATGGTCTGGCGCCAGCGTTCGACGGCGGCGCGGTCGGCCATGAAGCCGACGAACTCGCGGGTGTGGGCGTTGGGGACGTCCCAGATGCCCTGCCCCGCGGGGGTAACGTCGGTGCGAAATACGGTGCCGCCGCCCGTCGGGGACTCCGGCTGGATGGCGGCTGGGCGGGGCGGTCGAGGACGACGAGTTCGCCGGCTCAGCGCGTCAGCCGGAAGGGGGCCAGCGGTGAGCGGGCGATACCGGAGTCGCGAGGGTGACGCGGCGGCGGCCCGGGAGCTGGACCGGCTCTCGGGGCGGCTTCACTGTGTGGGACACGCGGGTCCGTACCACTCCGTCGAGTCGTCGCCAGTGGCCTAGGTTGCGATGAACCACCAGGACACGGACCATCTACGGGACCCGGTGCGGTACGCGCCGCCGGGATCTTGGTCGCCGCCGAGTCGAAATGCCTAAGGTCATGGCCTTGCCGCGGGCCAGTATCGAGCCTCCAGATCTCTGAAGAATCGGCGGATGAAGGTGAGATCCTCCCGGGCCTCAAGTATCTCTCGCCCTCCGAAGCGGAAGACCTCGTAGCCCTTGAGTCGGAGCGCACGGTCCTCCGCGACCATCTCGGAGTAGAGGTCCGCGGCGGCCTCCCAGTTCCCTGATCCAGGGGGAACCTCCCGACCGTAGTGGTGCTTGCCGTCGACCTCGATCACGATGCGCACTCCGCCGGGCAGCAAGAGCAGAAAGTCCATGCGCTCGCGGGCCAGCCGGCGGGGTTTGTTCAGGGTCCGCCGCTGTCGCTCTGTGAGCGGATCGAAGTGCAGATACACCTGCGGCAACAGAGCAGGCTCCTCCATCGCGTTGGGCCCGGCGTATCGGCTGCCGAAGGCATGGAAGACGAACCTTTCAGCGTCTGAGGCTAGGGACTCCTTGAGCCGCTCATACAGCGATCGAGCAGCGGTACGGTCGTCTGCCTCGCCCATGCCGTTCCGCTCGCGCCACCAGTCGACGAGTTGCCCCCACGTCAGTCCGGACTCCGTCAGCGGCCGGTTGTAGACCAGACAGTTGTCTTCGTGCTCCACGATCTCGATCGCCCCGTCTATGACCTGACTCATGACGATCTCGGGCTTGAACCCAGTGGAGGCGAAGATGATGTTCTTGGGTGCGCCGTCGACCCCACGGAAGCCGACGCCCTCGTCCTCCGCCGCTTCCAGTTCATCCAGGGCCAACCAGACCGGCGAGAAGAGCGTGTTCAGGTACCCCCGACGCGCGGCCCAGCCGCCCCCGCCGCTCATCCCCTGGGCGCTCCAATAGCCATGGAACCCTCGGAAGTCCCGGAAAGGCGGGTTGAATGCGACA
The DNA here is from genome assembly GCF_039534915.1 of Streptomyces roseofulvus. Classification (NCBI taxonomy): domain Bacteria; kingdom Bacillati; phylum Actinomycetota; class Actinomycetes; order Kitasatosporales; family Streptomycetaceae; genus Streptomyces; species Streptomyces roseofulvus. The sequence goes on from NZ_BAAAWE010000001.1 coordinate 7,228,805, forward strand.
CCGAGCCGCCGAAGCATGGCCTTCAGGCACATGATCGCAGCTGCGATCTCCTCATCGTCGAGCCGCTGCCCGCTGTCGGTTCCGCAGTGCTCCAGCTCCGAGTGCACCAGCGTGGACAAGCCCTCGGCCGCGTCACGGTCCAAGGTGCCTTCCAGAGGTCCCTTGCGTAGCCGTTCCACGAGTTCCATCTCAAACTCATAGGCCGTTAGGGGTTCTCCCCAGCCACCAGTGCCGGTGATGACCGTTCGGAAAAAGTCGTTGGCCCTCATGAGCCAAGGCTACTGAGGGGCTCTGACAGGTTGACGTAAGTACAGACGAGGGATCGACAGCTTGGTCCCTGACGCGCCTTCGGCGCTCAGACAGGTGCAGTCTGTATTGAGGGCAGCAGAGGTAAAAAGCTCCTCCCTTGGGCGCGAGTCACCAGAGCGTCCCCAACAGCCCAGGGTGCCTGGCCCTCAGTAGGCAGCCCCCTACGACAGCAGCCGTCGGGGTCGGTTACCTACCGCGGGCGCGCTGGGCAGGCACGGCTGCGGGAAGCCAGCTGGCGGGCGCCGGAAGCGGCTTCGGGGTCGGGCGTGTGGTTGACGGAAGCAGGTCGGCGGCGGTCTGGGCGAGCTCGGCCAGGAGGGCGTGGGGAACGCCGGCGGAGAGGCGGATGGTCCACGCCGTCCGGTCGAGGTCCTCTCCGCCGTACAGCGTCCATCGGTCCGCCACGGCGTGCGGGGCGGACTCGAAGACGATGGTTCGGTCCGGCGCCGTCCAGGTGGTGCGGGCGGGGTGGCTCGCTGGGCGCCAGGCGGCGCTGCGGAGGACGTCGTCCGGGTGGTCCGCCGTGCTGAGCGGCGGGGCGTCGAGGTACTGGAGTATCGCGTGGATCAGGGGGACGGGGGTGCCAGCGGTGAGGGTGGCGTGCCAGAGGCGCTCGCCGACGGGGCCGTCGTACTCGGCGATCGTCCAGGCGACGTCGGTGCGGTGGCGCGCTTCGTGGTCGAACTCCACTCGTACGGTGAGGGATTCGTGGGAGGCGATGGTCGTCTCGTCGAAGGGGCGGTACTTCTCCCACTGGCGGTCCTCGTCGAAGAGGGCGGCGAGGAATGCTTCGTGCTCGCCGGGCTCCGCGATCGGCGGTTCGGCCGCGGGCGCGGGGGTCTCCTCGGCGGCGGACGGGGGCTTGCCCGCGAGGAGCTGGCGGACGGCCTGCTCTCGGCTGGTGAGCGGGGCGGGGCCGGGGCGGACGGCGACGCCGTAGAGGCGGTGGAACTCGGCGACGGCCTCGGCTTCGGTGGGGAACGTGAGGTCGGTCCCCTGCCGGAGGTGGTCCTCGCCGTGGAGGTGTACGTGCCGCCGGACGCCTTCCTTGTAGGAGCCGACGGCGACGGTGGTGTGGCCGTCGTGGGCGTGCAGGTGGATGGTCAGGTGTCCGGCGGCGATGTCGTCGTGGATGCGCTGGGCCGCGGCGCCGACCTCGCGGATCTCCTCGCGGGTGCACCAGGGCATGGGGTAGTCCGCCCAGGTCCACTCGGTGTCGATCTCCTCCTGGAGGGCGGGGTCGATCTCGGTGGTGAAGCCGTACCGCCGGAGCTGCTCGGCGGCCTGGGCGGTGTAGTGGGGCTCGTCGCAGTCGATGCGGGCCAGGACCATCGTGGCCGGGCCGGTGCTGCGCCATCCGTGGTCGTGCAGGTGGGAGCGGGCGGCGTCGGCCGTGGGGCCCGTCGTGGTGGCGATGACGGCGGGATGGTGGTCGGGGTGCAGGGCGAAGTGGATGTGGGCGTTGGCGGGGGCGTACGGCATGGGGGCCTTTCGAGGATCAGGGGGTCCGGCCGGCGGCGACGGGACGTGCCGGCGGCGAGACGGCGAGGGCGCGGCGGGCCGCGGGTCCGGCGCGTGCGGCTCGCGCCGGCTGAGGGAGGGAGTGCCCGGTGGCGTGCTGCCAGCGGGTGCGGATGGCGCCGATGTCGGCGAGGGCCCGGCGAGCACCGGCGACGAGCTGGAACGGTGTGTTCATCGGGTCGTCGGAGTACGCCTGGATGCGCCGGCCGGTCTGGTCGGCGGCGGCCAGGAGCGAGCGCGTGAGGGCACGCTGGCCCCAGTGCCCGACGGACCCGGCGGGCTCGGCGAGGAGGCGGAGTACGCCGCTTGGCTCACTTCCATCGTGCAGCAGCCCGCGCTGCTGTGCCTCCCACAGGACGGTGACGGGGTCGACGGGCTCGTGCCGCCGGGCGAGGGCGGTGAGGCACTGCCACAGGCCGGCGTGCAGGGGCTGGGTGAAGTCCTCGGCAAGCAGCCACCGGACGGACTCGATGTCGGCGGGGCGGGCAGTGGCGGTGGCGAGGAGCAGCCGTTCCTCCTCTGCCGCTTCGGTGCGGTCGGGCACGGTGTCCGGCGGGGGCACCGGGGTGCGGGGCAGGACGCCGGCGCGGGGCGGGAAGCGTGTGGCGATGTCGTCCACAGTCCCGGTGAGCGCGTCGGCCTCGGCGAGCACCGCCTGGACGGGCTCCGGCAGGGAAGCGTCGTGGACCGTCTGGACGAGGCGGTCGGCGGCGGCCCGTAGTCGGCGGCGGGCGTGCTCGGCCTCGACCATCCGCGCGTAGGCCGGCGCGTGCCGGGGCCAGGGACAGACCTGGATGAGGGTGTGCAGGTAGGAGGCGCTCAGGCCGCGCGCCTGTTCCTGGCCTGCCATGAGCACCTGGTGAAGCCATGCGGCGCTCTTCGCGTGTTCGGCAGGGTCGGGCGGCGGCAGGGTGCTGATGGCGGTGAACAGGGCGGCGTGCGCGGCGGTGGAGAACGAGTCGGCGGAGATTCCGGGCACGTCGCCGCAGAGGCGTGGGTCGAAGAGGAGTGCGCCGAGGAGGGCTTGCTCGGCATGGAACACCGGGTGCGGCGCAGGGGTCGTGCCGAGGTCATCCTCGTCGGGATCGGGGCTGTGGGACATCAAGCGGCCAGGGTGAAGTCGTCGGTGGTGAGGGTGCGGTCGAGGTGCGGGGCGAGGATGTGCGCCGCCAGTCTCGGGGGGACGGCGTTGCCGATCTGGCCGAAGACCTGTCCCTTGTTCCCGGCCCACGGGTAGTCGGCGGGGAAGGACTGCAGGATTCCGGCTTCGGCTGCGGTGATCCTGATCGACGCCGGAGTCGGAGCGTCATCGTTCCCGGCAGGGGCCGGTGCGGCGATCCAGGTGCACTCGTTGGCGCGGTGCCCGAAGAACAGCGTCCCGGCCGGCTCGTCAACGCTCCGGACGGTGGCGTTGGCCTGGTTGTTGCTGCGCAGGGACCACGTCCAGTGGCCGGTCTTGCCGGTGCAGGTGGGGGCCGGTCCGGTGGCGGGGCTGTCGTCGCGGGCGCCGTGACGGGCGGTCCACCCCGCTCCGCGGGTCTGGGGCCTGAGGACGACGTCCTCGACGGCTGGGGGAGCCGTCCAGGTTCCGCGCGCCCGGGCGGCGACGAGGGTCTTGCGGGCCCCGGAGGGGAAGGGTTCGGGGCCGCCGCCGGGCCCGCCGCCGGCGCAGACGGTCGGGACGGGCCGGTCGGTCGCCCCCCAGCCCAGAGCCTCCGCCATCGACACCCAGCGGGTGCGGCCCGGTCCGAACAGGCTCTCGGGCTCGGCGACCTCGGCATGGGTCGGCGCCGGGGGTTCGGCGGTACGGACACGGGAGGCGACCAGGATCGCCCGCCGCCTGGTCTGCGGCACCCCGTAGTCTGCCGAGTTGAGGATGCCGCACCACACGGAGAAGCCCCAGGACCTCAGGATCTGCGCGTACTGCTTCCACAGCGGCAGCACGTCGGGCACCTCTTCCATGGCCACCCACTCCGGCTCGCCGACGGCGTTCAGGGCGTGGAGGTAGCGCATCGGCTCGGCTGCGAGCAGGGAGCGTTCGTCCCGGCAGGCGGCTAGGAGCTTGGTGCGGGTGTCGAGGCCGGCGGCGAGGTCGGCGACCGCCTGGTGGACGAGGTCCTGGTCGAGCAGCCCGAGCCGTTTGCCCGCCCGGCTCCATGCCTGGCATGGGGGCGAGGCGATGAACCCCCGGACCCGGCCGGCGAAGACGTGCACCGGATATGCGGCCACGTCGGTGCGGATCGTCAGCAGGCCGGCCGCCGCCCGCGTCCGGCACGCCCATTCGTCCCACTCCAGCCCGACGTCCCGGATCCCGAAGCGGTGCAGGGGGACGCTCCAGCCGCCGGGGCCGGCGAACAGGTCGAGCACGAGCCCCTTCGGCGGGATCACGACGCGAGTCCGAAGTCGTCCTGCTCCGGCTCGTCCCCCCGGCAGCTCCAGGGCGAGCAGCCATTCATCACGCCCAGTTCGGCGGCGTCGGCCTCGGCTTCCGCCGCGGTGTCGAGGGCGGCGCGCTCGGCCCTGGTGACGTGGTCGATCGGGGCCTGGTCGAGGGGGACGCGCGAGCGGTGCAGGAACGCTTGGCCCAGCAGGGTGTTGCCGGTCGCGTTGGCGCGGGCGTTGCCTTTCCGGATAGCGGCGTCGAACTCGACGACATCCGCCCATTCGTCGGGCGAGGTGTCACGGATTTGTCGCCACTGGGCATTTCCGTGGAACGGGCAGCCCAGGCAACTAGATTTCGGGGTGTCCGCGAGCCCGAGAGAGGTGAGATAGTGGATGCAGTCGGAACGCGTCCAGTCCATGTCGATCAGCGGGTGCCGGTTGCGCATGTACTTCACGTCCGCGTCCTTGGCGCGATGGAATTCGTCGGTGGATATCCCGATCCATTGCTCGATGAAGACGCCCTTCGGGACACGCGTCGGATAGGGGTATCCGAGGAGCTTGCGGACTTCCTTCTTGATGGGCTTGACCTTGTACTCCCCGCTGCACTGGCGTCGGGTCATCCCAGGTCGGCCGTCCGCGTTGAGGATGTAGAGCGGCATCGAAGCGAAGCGGTGATCGGGGTCCAGAGCATCGTTGCGAATATTTCCGGAGGAGACCCGGAGAATGGGTATTCCGGCCGGTGTGGCGATTTCCTGTTCGAGGCGGTCAAGGTGTGCGTAGACGCTTCTGGGCTCCCATCCGGTATCGGCGAAGATCGCGCAATCGACTTTCGGGAGAATTCCTTCTGCGGAGAGGGCGAGCAGGGCGCTGGACTGGACGCCGGCGCCAAGGGAAAGAGCGCGGAACTGGGGGGAGGTGGAAATTTGGAAAATCCTTGGATGAGGGGGCGGAGAAGCGGCTCCTGGGGGTGGGAGCGGGCTCGGCGAGGAAGGGGCGTGGACGGGGCCAGGGCTTGCCGCGGTGGCGTCAGCGACGTTTCGCTGTGGGGAGGGCAGCGGGAGGCGAAGCCGGCGCGGGGCCGGTGGCGGGGAGCGTGCGTGCGGGAGCGCCGGACCGGAGAAGCGAGGGAGGGGACGCCAGCTCGGTCGCGCTGGTCCGGAGGTCGATGGCCGTCGCGTCGAGGATCTCGTCGACTGCCTCACGGCAGCCGGATATCGCATCGATCACGCGCTGGGACGGAAGTACCTGCCCCATCGAGCCGAGTTGGCGCGTGGCGTCGGCGCTGAAGTTCCAGTGAGCGATCTCGGCGTGCATGCGGCCGAGTTCTGTCAGCGCCTCGCCCAGCGGCGCCAGCGCGCCGCTGTAGGCCCTGAGCGCCGTCTTCGGCGAGTTGCCGGCGGACAGCTCGGACAAGCAGCTCTTGATGTGGGTGGTCACGTCCATGGTGATGGTGACCAGATCGACGATGAGTGCGGAGACGCTGTCCGCTGCCGGGGTCTTGGGTGCCGGCGGCAGCGTCTGGAGCTGGAAACGCAGGCGGTCGATTCGGCTGGCTGTGTCGTAGAGGGCGAGTGCCAGGGTGGTGTTCAAGGGAATCTCCGTGGGTGTGTACCTCGGCGTTTCGCCAGGGGTCAGAGGTTCGTGGTGTGCGGGGTCGGGCGGCTTGGCCGGGAGGCCGGGGCGGACGCCGACAGGAAGGTGGCTGGCGCGGTGAGCGTGGCCGCGAGGGCGCGGTGCCCGTCTGCTGTGGGGATGCAGCGGGACCAGAACCAGTGGAGCGGGGAGACCTCGCGGGTGGTCAGGCCGCGTGCTTCCAGGGAGCGGATCGTGGCGATAGCCACAGGGCGGCTGTCGCCGTGCAGGTGCACCGTCTTGTCGTCGCTCACGGCGACATGACCGAGGGCGATGGCCCGCAGGCCGGCGTGCTGAGCAGGCGACAGGCCCGCGGGCCGCTTCGAGGGGCAGGAACCCCGCTGCCGTAGGTCGGCGGCGAGCGCTTCCGCGGCGGCGAGGCAGTCCTGCGCCCCGAAGGCCATGAAGTCGCGGCCTGCGGCGACAGCATCCCGGGCCAGCTGCCGGGCTTCCATCGCCCACGGGGCGCCCAGCTCCTCCAGGCTCGTGATCCCGCGGACCGGGGCGAGGGCGTCGGCGGCGTTGGCCAGGGCCTCGCTGGAGTCGGTGGCGAGCATGGCGAGCTGCCGCAGCCGCGCCTGGACCGACCTGAAGGTCTGGCCCTGGTGGAGCGGCAGGCCGACGAGCTTCTCCTGCAGGTCCAGCGCGCGCCGGGCCAGGGACAGCGCCGTGGCGGCTCGGACGGCGATCTCGGGGGCCCCCTTGGGGGTGGTGAGAGCCGGTGAGGCCAGCAGGTCGTGCTGGAGGATGTGGTCCGTCCCGAAGGACAGGAGCTGCTCAATGAAGGAGACGGTCGCGCCGGGGGACCGCCCGGCGTATCCCGCACCGGCTTCCTGCGGGTGATCTGCAGTCATCGGCGGGCTCTCGCCGCGGAGACAACGGGCCCGGCCGACGGCGGGCTGGGCACCGACGGCGCCTCGGCGGCAGGGTGCTCCGGCCGACCGAGGGTGACTGCCAGGACGAGCCGTCCCATCGGGCTGGGCAGGACGCGGATCTCCTCGGCCCAGGACGCACAGGGCACGGGCTCGATGAGCCCCTGCTGGTCGAGGGCGCGGATCGCGCTCGGGTGGACGGCGGTCTTGTCCATTCCCACCCAGGGCTGGCCGTCCTCGTCGATCGAGACGACCCCGGTCGCAATGAGCCTCAGGGCCCTGAACTGGTCGGCGGTCATCTGGTGGTGGGCCTCGGGGACGGCGTAGTTGTTCCGGTAGCGCTCCATCTCGGCGGCGACGCGCTCGGCACAGGCGAGGAGGTCGGAGGCCGCGGTGGCGAGCAGGTCCCGGGCCGCCTGGACATGGGTCAGCCTGGTGTCCGCGGCGGTCATCGAGGCGGGGTCGGTGCTCTCGGCGGCGCTCCGCAGGGCTTCGGCCGCCGCCTTCGCCACCACCTGGAGCTGGGCCAGCCGGGAGGCGACCGTGTGGTCGGTGTGGTCAATGAGGGACATCGGCAGGCCCAGATGGGCCGTGCCGACGGCCGCGGCGTCCTCGGCGAGCGAGATGACCGCCGTGACCTGCCGGGCGATCCGCCCGGTCGCCTGCGGAGAAGCCAGCGAGCGGTCGTCGAGCACGTCGAAGCACTGGGCGACCTTCGTCGCGAGGGTCAGCATCTGCAGGCAGACCTCGTAATGGGGGGCCTGAGGGAGGTGACGGGACATGGGGGGCTGCCTTCGGATCGGGGGGGGAGTACGGCTCAGCGGACGGGCGTCCGGCTTGCCCGGGTGGCGAGTGCGGCCGGGCGGGAGGCGACGGGGACACGGCCGAGCCAGGAGGCGAGAGCAACGCGGCCGGCCTCGGTGAGGTGAAGGCGGGCGGAGCGTGCCCCGGGAACGGGGTGGCGTGCCTCGCGGCGGACCCAGCCCCGCGACTCCAGGGACCGGACCGTGGCCATCGAGAACGACGCGTCCCTCATCCACGCCCACTCGCGGCCACTGGAGACTTCGACGCTCAGACGCCCGGTCGCGATGGCGCGCAGCGCCTGGTACTGCGTGGGCGACATCGCCTGCGGCCTGCCGTCGATCAGCTTCTGGGCGCGTAGCGCGCCCGCGAGATCCGTGACGGCACGAAGGGCGTCGGAGGCACCGAGCGAGGTCAGCAGAGACGCGTCCTGCAGGTGGTGGCCGGCTTCGAGGAGGGTGTCGAGGACCCTGCCGCGCGGGTAGGGCCGGTGGGCACGCTCCTGGGGCGACACCTGGACGAGGTAGGCATGGACCAGCCGCAGGTGCTCGCCCGCGAGGGCCGCCTGGGTCTCCAGAAGCCGGATACGGCTGTACGCGTCCTCTACCGCGGGGCTCACGTAGATCCGGACCTTGCCGATCTCAGTCCTCACCGCCCTTGCGGCATCGGCGAGGTCGTCGGCGCGTCCTGCGTGTGCCAGGGCTTCCGACGGAGCGGCCGGCCTGGAGAACTCCAGTGTGGAAAGGCGGTCCCGGAACATGGTGACTTCCCCCGCCAGCAGCAGGACGTGGGCGGGGGCAAGCTCGGCCAGCAACAAAGGGCGGGAATCCGAAGGGCTTGTCATCGCCGGCGCCCCTCCCCGTTGGTGGGCAGATCTCCGAGGGCGTGGACGACCTGCGCCCCGAGCCCCGAGGGGAGACCGGTGAGCGAGGTCAGCCGGGCTGCGCTCCGGGCCAGGTACGGGACGTCCGCGAGGGTGCGCTCCACCGGGTCGGGCGTGGCCAGGAAGGTGAGGAACTGGGCCGGGAGCTGGGCCGGGACGGCGCCCGTGGCGTGGACGGCCCAGTGGGTGTCGAATCCGTCGAACACGGAGTGCTCCACCCGCCACGGCTGGCCGGGCGTGTGGTGCATGGTGCAGTGCCCGTCGGGAGAGGCGTAAGCCCCTGTGCCCGCGGTCCAGTCGTACAGGTCGGCGATGTCGGCGACGGAACGTTCCGTCAGCGGGATGCGGTCCGAATGCCGCATGTCGCCCAGCAGTTGGGGCAGCGCCTGGGTGACGCCGGCGAGGGCCCCCAGCGGCGTCTGCCGCGTAGCGGTGATCTACCAGGCCAGGTCGTTGCGGGCGATCGTCCACCACATACCGTCCAGGCGGGACGGCGAGAAATCCACCTGGAGCGTGTCGTCGGGACTGACCACGGTGACGCGCCCGGTCTCCCGATCGTGAGTCCAGGACCACCCGAAAACGTGGATCAGCGGCCCGAGGACGTCGGCGAGACGGTCCCCGGCTCCGGGCCAGGTGCCGCGGTGAGCCCAGGAACCGGCTCTGCTCATCGATCATGGTCCTCACCTCGACCGTCCGGCCATCGCCGCCTGTGCGACAGGAGCGGGCCGGCCTGTGGGAGTGGCCGGACGAGACTGGGCGAGAAGCCGCCGGGCGCGGTCCGTGACGCTCACCCTCTGCCCCTGGCGGTCGGAGGTTTCGGCCTCGACCTGGACCAGGCGGTATTTCTCGAAGAAGGCGAAGGTGGCCGGATGGACGGAGGACCCGCCGGAGAGATAGACCTTGGTCTTGCGGCCGAAGCTGTCCTCGTACCGTCGCCCTTCGCCCTGGGCCAGGTCTTCAAGGGCGGTCGCCTGCTTGGTGTTGAGCTTGGGCAGGGGCATGGCCGCCTCCGGGCGTTCGAGGGCGCGGCCGATGCTGGTGGCGGCGTAGGAGCAGCAGGTGGCGGTGAGGTCGAGGTCGTGGAGGGCTTCGGCCAGGCACTCCACGATGCCGCTCTCGGCATCGGTCTCGCGGGCCTGACGGACGGCCTTCTCGTCGACCGCCGCGCCGGGAAGGCTCGCGCCGATCAGAGGATTGACGGAAATGGCCTGGGCGAGGTGGGTGGTCACGAGGGCCGCGCTGGAGACGGTGGCGGTGAGGGTGTCCAGGGTGCTGCGGTTGCCGGGCACGGTGACGTAGTCGCTCGTGCTGAGCCACGACAACGCTGTGACGAGCTGTCTCGTCAGTTGTTGGGATTCCAGGAGGAGCGGCGTGACCGTGGAGTGGAACCCGGGACCCGGCGCCTTTTCCACGGCGTCGACTTGGGCGCGCAGTTTCGCGAAGTGGGTGGCGAGGTCCCGGAAGGGTGCGGCGGTGTCCGAAGCGGATGAGGGTGTGATGGGAGGAGATCCTTTCGGGGATGGGAAATTCGGCGGCCACGGCGAACTCGGTCGCGACGTGCTGGGGGAGTGCACCCGAGGCCGGGGACGGCTGGTCACGCCGCTGAGTCGTAGTCGTCCTGCCGGGAGGCCGTCTTGGCGAGGGCCCGGGCGGTGATGGCCTTCGAGGCCCGGGCGGAGGCGGCACTGAGTTCGTCGGCGCCGGGCTCGGCGTACCAGGGGCGCAGGTCGAGCATCGCGACCCGCATGCCGGTGGCCAGGCACAGGGCGCTGCCCTTGGGCAGGGCGCGGATCGCGTCGGCCGGCAGGATCCGCTCCTGCCGCATCGACACCGAGGTCGACTTCCCGGACTCGGAGTGCGAGGTGGAGACGGTCTCAACGTCGTGGTCGCCGACCATCCTGCTGAGCTTGTCCGCGAAATCGGGGTCGTCGATACCGGAGCCGATGATCTTCACGGTGGCCGCGCTCCACATGGCGTCCATGCCGGCGTCCCCCCAGACTTTCTGACCCTGGCGGTAGGACTGCAGGATCGTGATCGGGATGATCCCGCGCGACCCGAGGTGGGAGTACAGGTCGGGCAAGTCCGAGATCTTGCAGACGTTGGCGGCCTCGTCGAGGATCGCGAGCATCGGCGGGTCGAGTCGGCCGCCGGCGCGTTCGGCCTGGGCGGTCGCGGCCCGCATCACGCTGTCGGCACACGCCGCGATCAGCGCGCTCGCGCCGCCGCCGCCGTCCTTCGACAGCAGGAACAACGAGTCGTTGCTCGTCACGAAGTTGGTCGGCCGGAACTCGGGGACGTCCTTCTGAGGGGTGACCCAGGCGGCGATCTCGGCGTTGAGCAGGGCGGAGGCGTACTGGCGTGCGGTCTCGTAGATGCCGTCCCGGGTCTCCGGCGGCCCCTCCACTGTGCCCTTCAACTGGGAGGCGACCGCAGTGAACTTGTGGTCGCGCAGGATGTCGAGGGGGCGCCGGTCGGCGGGGAAGGCCAGCCACTGCATCACGTCGGTGATCGGCCGCTCGTCCAGCGCGGCGGCCAGGAACAACTGGCTGAGGATGTTGCTGCCGGCCTTGGACCAGAAGTCGCCCTGCTGGCTCGCGTCCACGCTCGCGGCAAGGAAGTGCCCGGCCAGCCGGTTGGCGCCGTCGAGGGTCTTCGCGTCGGCGAGGGGGTTCCACCACATCTCGCGGGAGGCGTGGGCGATCTGCTGCGGGTCCATCGACCACACCCGCCCCGCGGCGGCACGGGCGTCGAAGGTCGCCGTAAAGGCGTCGCCTGCCGCCTTGTTGGAGGTGAGCAGGACCGGTCCGGGCGCGGCGAGGATCGAGGGGATCGCGAGGCTCGTGGTCTTGCCGGAGCGCGGGGCCATGATCGCGACGGCGACGTCCTCGAAGCCCATGCGGACCTCGTGTCGGGTCCCAGCGAGGTTGCCGACGAGGATGCCGGCGTCGCGGGGTTCGATGTGCTTGGCGTGCTTCAGGCTCGGCCGCAGGGAGCGGGCCTTGGCTTCGACGGCCTTGGCGAGCAGCGGCTGGATGTCGCGGGCCGTCGCCATCCCGTCGACGGTCTTCTTCCCGCCGCCGGACCGGTTCTTGTACCGGAGCCACAGGACGCCCGCGCCGGCGGCGAGGGCCAGCGTCAGCAGGACAGGGACGATACGGGTGGCGACGAGCAGGGACGTTTCTCCTGCTGCGGGCCAGAGCTGGTCGGGATGGAGGAGCGCGTCAGCCGGGCGGTAGGACACCCACGGGGTGGACCCGGACAACCGGGCGGCGACGTTCCCGGCCAGCCAGGCGAAGTTGGCGAGGGGGAAGCCGATGGCGAAGACGGCGATGCCGATCTTCAGGGCTATGTCATAGCCGTCGGAGCTGGAGGAAGAGGGACTGGGCAAGGGGCAGTGGTTCCTTGGCGGTGCCGGGGAGGGGCGGTGCTGAGGTGGTCAGTGAGTACGGCGCGGCGTCGACCGAGGTGGCTGCGGCGCCGGTGACGGCTTGCTGCTCCGGCGGGCGGCCAGGCGCTGCACGCGGGCGGGCAGCGCGGAGGCGACGGTCTTGGGCGTCGCCTGCTGCCAGTGAAGGGTCAGACGCTGCCTGCTGAGGCCGAGGGTCTGCTCGTGCGTTCTCGGCAGGGGCTCTACGACGGCCAGTGCCTGGGTGAAGGCCGCCACGACGCTAGCGGGGGCGCGGCCGTCGAAGCGCGCCTGCCAGACCGTGTGGTCCTGGTCGAGGGCGGCGGTGATGAACCAGCTGGTCATGCCGGAGAAGGTGATCCGCTCGCCCGTCACGATGTTGTCGGGGGAGCGGAACTCGCCGGAGGGCGCCGTCTCCCACCCGGCCTGGCGCAGCGGCTGAGTGGGATCGGCGACGGCCCGCTCGTTGTAGGCAGGTTCGGTCAGGGTGTCGGTGACCGCGGCGATCAGCTCGACGGGGGTCCGCGCGCCGAAGGATGCGTACCAACTGGTGGCAGCGCTGCCGCCGTTGTGGATGATCCGCCACCACTGGTCGCCGGGTGCGGGCTCGAGTCGCAGGAGCGTTTTCTGGTCCGGACTGGAGAGGAGGACCCGGGGCAGCAGGGGCTCGTGTCCGTGGCTCCAGCCAGCGGCCTCGTGGAGGGGAATGGTCACCCAGGCCGCGTCGCCGGGGCCGGCGAGGTAGCGGGGTGAGATGAGCGCCTGGTCGATCATGTCGGTCACCGGAGCCTCCGCCCTGCCGGGGCGAGACTTTCTCCAACAGGTGGACACGGCGGCGGTGAGGTGACCGCGCGCCGGGCGGCGAGCTGCTCGACCCGCTCGGGCAGGGCCCGGGCGACGTGCTCGGCCGGCCGCCGCTCCCACTCCAGAGTGATCCCGCGGCGCGGGAAGCCCTTCATCTGCTCGGCGGAGCGCCGTGCCGGTTCCGGGGAGGCGAGGGCCTTGAAGAGCGAAGCCAGGATCACGTTGGGTGTGCCTGCGGACAGGAAGGCGTGCCACAGGGGGTCGTCCTCGTCGAGGCCGGCGGTGATCCGCCAGGAGCGGCTGCCGGCGAGGGTGTTCCGGCTGCCGCGGACATGTCCGTCCGGGGACAGGAAGGTTCCCCGGCCGCCGGCGACGGTCCAGCCTGCCTGCCGCAGGGGCTCGTAGGGGTCGACCGGCTGCCGCAGGGGGTGGCCGGGGTGGGTCAGGGCGTCGGTGACGGCGGCGATCAGCTCGACGGGCGTGGATCCGTCGAAGGACGCGCGCCAGTTCGTTCCGGCGCGGCCGTCTCGGTGTGACACATGCCACCACGGTCCTTCCAGTACCGGCTCCAGACGGAGCTGGCTCTTGGAGAGGGGGCCGGTCAGTACGACATGAGGAACGAGGGGCTGGTTCAGCGCCGTCCAGCCGGACACCGTGGCCAGGGGCACAGTGACCCAGGCCGGGTCGCCGGGGCCGGCGAGGTAGACGGGGGCCACCAGCGCCTGGTCGACCAGTTCGTGCTTGTTCATCAGCGCCCCACCGTCGTCCGGCCGGCGGTGGGCTGCTGGGCGGGGTTCGCGACGGCGATGGGTGCCGGTGCGGGGGCTTTGAGGGCGACGGCGTGCAGGTCGAGGAGGGCGTGTCCGTGGGTGGCCCAGGCATCCAGGTAGCCCCAGGCTTCAGCGTTCCGCTCGGCCAGCGCGTTGATGAACTCTTTGTGGGCCGTCCAGGAGGTGCGCATCGTTTCGCGGGTCTGAGCCCACTCGGTACGCAGAGCCTCCAGGCGGTCGTATGCCTGGGCGAGCTCGGACAGTTGCCACGGCCAGCGGGGCTCGACGTCGCCGGCGGCGATGTGCTGGAGCTGGAACCGCGCTGTGGCGAGCAGGTAGCGTGCCGAGCGGCGGACGGGCTCGAAAGCGCGCCAGATCTGGGTGTCTCGCTGAACCTTCCGCCAGCCGTACGACTCGTCGTCGTACGGCATCCAGTCGGTGTCGGTGTGCTTCTCGGAGTAGGAATCCCAGGAGGTGAGGATCATCTCGCTCTGCACCAGGAACACCGTCAGCGCCTGGAGGGCGGCGGCGTGCTGGTCGGCGCGATAGGGAAAGGGGGAGGTCAGAGTGGTTCCTTCGGTCGGGATGGTGCTCACCGGGTACGGCGGGGGAGGGGACTGCCCGGGCGCTGCGGGGAGGGCGGTAGCTCGCGGCTGGTGCTCAGGGGGAAGAGCCGCTCGACCCGGGCCCACAGCGTTGCCTCCGCCTGCTGGGCCGGGACGCGTTCGCGCTGGATGCGGACGCTGTATCGCAGGGTGGGGGCCATGGTCCGTTCGTGGCGCAGGACCGGGTCGGGGGAGACGAGGTCGGCGAGGAATGCGGCGACCACGTGCGGAGGGGTGTGCTCAGTGAAGTGCGCTTCCCAGACGGCCACTTGCTGGTGCGAGATCCGCCAGGGTTCTATGCCGGCGGTGACCTTGATGTGCCACGAGCCGTTGGCGAGACGGCCGATGTGGACGTGCCCGTCAGGGGAGTCGAAGTGCCGTTGGTGGCGCGAGGGCCAGCCGGCCTGTTCGAGGACCGTGACGGGGTCGAGGAGGTCTTCGGGCGCGGGCCCGGCGGCGTAGGCGATGGTCGCCGCCGTGATGATCTCAGCCGGTGTGCGGGCCCCGAACGACATCGTCCACGGCTCCTCCTCTTCGGCCCCGAGGTGCCGCAGGGTCCACCAGGGCTGGTCGGGGTCGGGCGACAGGTGCAGCTCCGTCTTGCGGTCGCGGGGGATGACACGCACCACCGGGGTGAGGGGGAGGTGCGCGATCTGCCACCGGTAGACCTGCTGGAGGGGCGCGGTGACCCAGCGGGGGTCACCGCCTCCGGCGAGGTACCGGGGCGAGACCTGGGCGAGTGCGGGCTGCCGGGCGGTCTCGGTCACGGGCGGCCCGGGGCAGGGGCGTCGACGGCGAGGGCGATGTGGCTGTTGGTGGCGCTGCGGCGGGCGACGGCGAGACCGATGGTGTCGGCGTACGTCGCGATCAGGCCCACGCGGGAGGAGTCCAGGTCGCCCTCGGGCGGGAGGAGGACCTCGTCGCCCTCCTCCATCAGCCAGGCCGGGCCGTGGACCCAGCCGGCCGTCTCGGCGAAGCCGGAGGCGATGCTCCGCTGGGCGAGCGTGCCGGACGCCGGGGCGTATAGGACCTGGATCGCGACGGCCTGCTGGCGGGTGGGCGTCAGGTCGGGGGCGGCGCCGACGGCGATGTCGGCGGCGATACGGGCGAGGGGCAGGCCGAGGGCCTGCTCGACGGCCCAGCCGATCCAGTCGCCGCCGACCCTCGCGTTGACCTCAATCACGCGCGGGCCCGTGGGAGTGAGACGGATCTCCACGTGCTGGATGCCCCCGGTCACGCCGGTCGCCCGCACCGCGGCCTTGGCGATCGGGGCGACGGTCTCCAGGAGCGGGTCGCCGCCCGTGAGGGTGTGGCCGGTCTCCTCGAAGAGCGGCTCGCTGCCGAGTTCCTTGCGGGTGACGGCGACCGGCGTGGTCACGCCCTGGTAGGTGACACACTCGACGCTCACCTCCGGGCCGGACAGATACTCCTCGACGAGGACGCTGCAGTTGTCGCCGCCGTGCTGCTGCACCCCGCGGGTCGCGAACGCGTACGCCTCGGCGAGGTCCTCGCGGGTCTCGGCCTTGATGACGCCGATACTGCCGCCCACAGCTGCCGGCTTGACCACGACGGGGAAGCCGATCGCCTCGGCGACCGCGAGAGCCTCGTCGAGGGACGCGGCGGCGACGGAGCGGGCGGAGGGCACGCCGTGGCGGGCGAACGCGGCGCGGCTGGCGGCCTTGTCCCGGCAGGTGCGGACCGACTCCGTGGTCGTGACCGCCAGGCCGAGACGTTCGGCCAGTTGGGCGACCGCGGTGAGGTGGGACTCGTTCCAGGTCAGCACGCCCGCGACCGGCCGGCGCGTGGTGATGGCTTCGGCGGCGTTGAGCAGGGCGTCCAGGTCGTCGAAGTCGGCGACCGTCTCGTGGTCGACGACGTACGGCTTCTCCCAGGTGAGCGGGTCGGTGGTGAGGACGGCGACGTCGTAGGCGTCGGCGACCTGGCGCAGGCAGTAGCCGCGGTACACGTCATCACCAGGGGCGACGACCAGGACGAGCGGGCGCTGGGACACGAAGGGCTCCAAGGAAGTGAGGCGCGGAAGAGCAAGAGAGAAAGGGGGGTTCAGCGGCGGCGGGCGGGTGATGCCGTTGTGGCGGCGTGCGGTGCGCGGGTGGTGAGGCGGATGCCGGTCTGCCCGGCTCGCACGGTGGCGGCGTGGATCTCCAGGACGGCACGTCCGTGGGTGAGCCAGTCGACCAGGGCTTCGGAGGCTTGCTTGTTGCGTACGGCGGAGGCTGCGAGGAGGTCCTCGGCGCTGGTGGATGGATCGGCCACCACTCGCTCGTACTCGGTGTGGGCGGTGTCGACTCGTTCGAGGGCCCCGCGCAGGTGGGCGAGTTGCCAGCTCCAGCGGGCTTGGCCGGAGTTTCCGGCGAGCTGGTCGGCGGACGTCTCGGCCGCGTCCAGCAGGGCGGCGGCTTGCTCTCGCAGGGGAGAGAAGCGGTGCCAGAGGGCGGCGTCCTTCTCGGCCTGCCGGGCGTCGTAGGTGTCCTGGTCGTATGGCCAGCCGTCGAGGTCGGTGTTCTCGTCGTCGAACCGCTCCCACGCGGCCATCACCGCGTCGCCCTGCAGGAGGAAGGCTGAGAGTCGGGCGATCGGCGGTGTGTGGTCCGGGGGCAGGGGCGCGGGAGGGGAAGGGTTGGGCACGGGGGGTCTTTCGAAGGTCAGCGAAGGGAGACGGAGGCGGGGGCGGAGGGCGCGGCCGGTGCGGGCAGGGAGGCCGTCGGCCCGGTGCGGCGGCGGTTCCGGGCCCGTCTGCTGAGGGCGTCGACTCGGGTGAAGTGCGCTGCGACCGCTTGTTCGGGGGTGAGGCCGCTCGGCTCCTGTTGGGCGCCGTGGCTCTCCGGGTCGTGCATGCCGCGGATGACAGGGGTGGTGGTGACGAGCTGCTCGGCGAGGCCGTCCAGCAGGTGCTCAGGGATCGCGCCGCTGATCCACATGCGCCAGGCGGGCGGCCCGTGATACTTCGGCAGGGCTTCGATCCGCCAGGCCGTCCGCTTGGGGTCTTCCTCATAGAGCTGGACGAGTTCGGCCCGCAGTCGGTGGGGGCCGGAGGAGCGGCTTTCACCAGTGCCGTCGGGGCGGCGCTCGACGGACCAGCCCGCCGTCGCCATCCGCTCCCAGATGCCGACGTCGCTGCGCCGGGGTCCGGCGATGAGGCGGTCGGTGAATCCGGCGACGATTTCGGCGGGCACCATTCGGCCGAAGGAGGCGTACCAGCTCCAGTCGGCGGATTCGATCTGCCAGTAGGAGGTGGAGAGCGGGTCGAGGATGAGCTGGTGGCGGGCGTGGTCGGGGCCGGTCAGCGCGGTGCGGGGGTCGCCGGGGGCGGAGGTGACGCTCCAGCCGGAGGCGAGCAGTGCGTGGGTGACGTGTCGCGGGTCGCCGGGCCCGGAGAGGTGCCGGGGTGTGGTGAGGAACGGGATCTTCGAGTGGTGGTCGTGGCTGTAGGAGGCTCGCTGGGCGGGGCTCAGAGCCACGTGACTGCCTGTGCGGACTCGGTGGCGCCGGTCTCATTCGGTTCTGGGGCGGTGGGACGCGGGAGCGGAGAAGGCACGGGGGGTTCCTGGGGTCAGTGGGGGACGTGCTGGCGGGTCTTCGTGTGGGGCCGGGCGACGCGGACGGAGTTGCGGGCCCAGGTGGCGGCGCGGGCGGCGGTGATGCGCGCCTGCTGCCAGCCTCTGAGCTGTTCGGGAAGTACGGACACGGAGGTGACCCGGATGCGCTTGCTTGGCGGCACGTGCCCGCGCGGTCGCATCACCGGCTCGGGGGAGGCCAGGGCCTCGGTCAGGCCCTGCAGCAGGTGCAGGGGGGTGGTCGGGGTGGCCTGCAGGTTCCAGACCGCTCCGTGTTCGTTGCGGGCGCCGATCCACCAGTGCTGCTGGGGCCCGGCGTCGACGTACTGGACGAAGGCGTCCCGGGTGGGGCTGACGGCGGTGTACTCCTGGCCGGTGTCGGTGGACCAGCCGTGTTCGGAGAGCGGCGCCCACACGTTGGGGGCGTGTGCGGAGCGTTCCTTGGTCAGTGCGTCGGTGAGGCCGGCGACGATCTCCACCGGCGTCTGCGCGGTGAACGTGACCTGCCAGGCCGGCTGGTGTCCTTGGGCGGAGCCGTGGATCTGCCAGCCGCCCGGTGGCTGGTAGGCGACACGGACGGCTCCGTCGGGGGAGCCGAAGACGAGGGCGGCGGACGATCGGGGGGTGCTGTCCTTCCAGCCGGAGGCGCGCAGGTATTCGGTGATGTGCCGCAGGTCCCCGCCACCGGCCAGGTATCGAGGCTCGATGAGGTAGTGCTGCTGTGCGGCCTGCTGGTCGCCCCAGCCAGACCACTTCTGTCGCTGCTTGCTCACCGGTGCCGCCCCCGGGCGACGAACGCGGTGGCCTTCGGCGGCGCGGAGGCAGGTGCCTGTTTACCGATCTGCTCGAAGACGTTCCGATGCTGGTCGAGGTCGCCCGAGACATTGGCCAGCGTGTTGCCGGCACGACCGAAGGCCAGCCATGCCTCTGGCGGGAACAGTCCGTCGGCAGCGTGGTTCCGGGACGCCCGGCTGCAGTCAGTGACGAGGTCGGTCAGCTTGCGAAGGACACCGTCCTCCAGATCAACGACCCGCGCCAGGATCTGTGCGGCCTGGCGAGCGTCTGCCTGCAGCAGATGGTCGGCGAGCTGGTCGAGGTGCTGGGCGATGGCGTCGAGGAGGGCGTCGTCGGTGACGGGCGGGTTCATGGCGTTCCAAGGGGATTGGCCCGCGAGGCTGGTCAGCGGGTTCGGCGGGAGACGGGCGCAGCTGGACCGGAGGGCGGCGCCGGACGGGCAGGAAGACGGCTGGTCCCGCCCGCCTTGACCACCGCCGCGCGCAGGTAGCGGCGTAGGACGAAGACGGCGAGGCGAGGCCGGCGGACCGGATCGAGCGGAGGGACGGACGGGCGCGGGGTGCGGGCCTGCGTCACCGGTTGCGAGCGGTCGCGCGGCCACCGGGCTGGGACGCCGGAAGGGCGACATCAGCTGCGGGGCGGGGGGCTGTTCGCAGCGCAACACCGATGCCGAGGCGGGCGAGACGGGCGCCGGCGGCCTGGACCGCGTGGCCCTGGGCGCGGGTGTCGTCGCCGGCCAGCACGTAGGCGTTCGAGGCGGTCTCCCACACGAAGCCCTCGGCGAGCAGCACCTCGGACGCGGGCCGGGCGGTGGTCGTCGCCGAGAGGGAGCCGTCCTCCCGCCAGGTCATCACGACCGTCGTGTCGGGGCGGGAAGCGGGCTGCGGAGGGTTCATGGCGGCGTGCCTGACCTGGGCGAGTGCGACCTCGAAGCGGGGCAGGAGGTCGGCGGTGACGGCATGAGCGGCCCTCTCGGGATCGCCCGGCACGGCGATTCCATCGGGCTCCCGGACCCCTTCGAACGCCTCGGCGGCGATCGATCCGGTCGGGGCGATGGCCGCCACCAGGAACTCGTCGTCGTGCAGCGGGCGGATCGTGACGTACAGGCGGGTACCGTCCTGCCGGATCAGGTGAGCGTCCTCACGCAGGACGAACTCGGCGATGGCGCCGCTGACCAGGTTGAGGTCCCAGACTTCTTCGGCGTGCCGGAACTGGTCCTCGTCGCCTTGGTGCGGGTGGTACTCGACCGTCCAGTCGCCGTCCAGGTTCTCGGCGAGGAGGGTGGCGAACGACTCCAGGTCGCGGGCGTCGTCGGGGAGGGATCGGGGGAGGGACATGGGCTCCTCGATGAGGGGACAGGGGGGAAGATCATCGGGTCCGTCCGAAGGCGGTAGACGTCGGTGGAGCCGGTGGCGGGGGCTGAGGCCCGCGACGGCCCGGAAGCGTGGCGCGGTCCGCGAGGGTGGCGCGTACGCTCCGCAACTCCGTTTCAATGAGCCGCAGTTCGTGATCTGCCTCGCTGCGCAGGCGGGCACCCCAGCGCGGATCGGCCGGTCCGCTGAACCGGTCGTAAGCGTCGGCAAGCGCGTGCAGGACCAGACCGAGCGAGGCGACGATGCCGTCGCGCGTGGCGGTGAGCTCCGCGAGCTCGAAGGTGAGGTCGTCCACGGAGGCGGCCTCGCGAATCCTGTCGGCGAGGTTCTCGATCGCCCGGCCCGTCGTCACGTAACGTGCCTCGGTGCCCTCCCAGGCGAACTCCGGAGAGGCGAGGACCCGGTACCCGGCGGCCTGGAGGCGGGCTACAGCCATACGGGCGACGGCCTGCTCTTCCTCCGGCGTGACCGTGGGGGAGAGCCGGTGCCAGGTGCCCCCGTGCGTCTCCCGCAGAAAGAAGGATCGCTCCAGGATGCCGTGGGCCAGACCGTCCCCGCCGCTCGCGGTGATCACGTCGGTCGCCAGATCGCGCACGATGACCACCGTCTGCTCGGCCGTCGCGCCCTCTGTGCTCACCGCCGCACCGACGCGGCCGGCGTAGACGTCCGCGGGAGTACGGGCGCGGGGCCCGGGGCGGGCGGAGCGGGCGCGAGGCGGGCGGCGATCTGTCCGAGCTGATCCTGCACCCCGTGGAGGCGGCGGGCCGCCCAGAACAGGTCCCGGCCGGCGGCGGCGGTCTCGTGGCCGGGCAGGGCGGCGGCCTGGCGGCCGACCTGCTCGACGAGCTGCCGCACCGCCGCGATCGGCCCGGCCTGCTCGGCGGCCAGCTGGTTCAGGATGCCTGCGAGCGGACTTGTCGCAGCCGGAGCGCGGGCCGGTGAGGCGGCGGTCGGCCGGATCGCCGCGGGCGCCTTCTCCTGGACGGACGGGTGCCCGGTGTGAAGAAGCAGGTCGGCTTCAATTCGGCGGGCTTCTGCCTCCAGGGCTTCGGCCAGGCGGCGGGGGGTGGTTGCCCAGGCGCCGTCGAGGCGGATGAGGTTGCCGATCAGGTCCATGCGGTTGGCCTTGTCCCGTACGGCGACCCAGCGGCAGGACCACTCGTCGCCGGGCGGAGCCAGGCCGGCCGTACGCGCCAGCCGGTGGCCGACCTCGGACCACTCGGCCGGGGAGAGCTCCCGGTCCAGTGGATGCAGGCGCACGTACAGGTGGAGGATCGCGCGTCGGGAGCCGTCCGGGGCGGCGGCGAAGGGATGCTCGACCAGCGGATCGGCGAGGTGCTGGGCCCACTCCGGTGTCGTCCAGTACCGGCTCTCGTCGGTGTACCGGTCGAGCTGGTCCCAGTAGGCCACCACGGTGCCGCCGGGCTCGGTCGTGAGCCCCTCGTCCGCGCTGAGGGGACGACCGAGTGCATCGGCCAGGGCGTCGGCGGCTTCGAAACCGTGCCGGTACAGGTGAATGATCATGTTCTCGCTGGGGGTGTCGGACTGACAGGTAGGGGGGGAGGGATGTGGGCCTGTCCGCCTATCGGCCGACGTCAGCGACGTGGACCAGCTGGTTGAGCGCGGTCACCGAGTACCAGCGGCAGTCGACCGGCTCCTCGCCGGTCCCGACGCGCGGTATCAGGTATTCGCGCAGGGCCTGCTGGTGCACGAGGCACTCGGGGCACCGGGTGGACAGGTGCACCATGTAGCGGGGGTGGGCGGTGAGGTAGGAGCGGTGGCCACCGTTCGGGTCGAGCAGCCGCCACCCGTTCTCGTCGGTCGGCGTGTGCCACGAGTCGGTGACCACCTTCATCGCGTCACCCCACAGCCGCCCCTCGGCGGCCCCCTTGAAGATCACCACGTGCTCCCCGGGCCGGAAGTGCGCGTGGGTGATGTCCCGCTTCGGGGTGAGCGGGTCGTGCGGCAGGTACACGGGACGGGTCTCAGGCACGGACGGTCCTTCCACAAGGTCGCGGGGCGGCGGTGGAAGACAAAGGGTCCGGAGAATCCCCGGTTTCGGAAACCGGGGATCCGCCGCTATATTGCGCGCTGCGCGCCTAAGAGGTCCTAACAAAGGCGTTGGACGTGTCGGTGGGTGATGAGACAGGTGGCGAGGCCGAGGAAGGCTTCGTGGATGTCGTCGCGTCGTTCCCATCGGATGCGCAGGCGGCGGAATCCGTGGAGCCAGGCGATGGTGCGTTCAACGACCCAGCGGTGGACGCCGAGGCCCGAGCCGTGTGGGACACCGCGTCGGGCGATCACCGGTTTGACGCCCTGGGCCCAGACGAGGCGGCGGTATTTGTCGTGGTCGTAGCCGCGGTCGGCCAGCAGTGTGTCCGGTCGTCGTCGCGGCCGTCCGACCAGGCCGGCGACGGACGGGATCCTCGCGAGCAGGGGCATCAACTGCGTCACGTCGTTGCGGTTGCCGCCGGTCAGCGACACGGCGAGCGGGATGCCCTGTCCGTCGACGAGGACGTGATGCTTGCTGCCCGGACGTGCGCGGTCGACCGGGCTGGGTCCGCTTTTGGGCCGCGCCGAGCGGCCCTGACATGACTGGAGTCGATCACCGCCCGGGACCAGTCGAGCTGCTTCGCCGACCGCAACTTCGTCAGCAGAACGACATGGAGCCGGTCCCACACACCCGCCTCGTTCCATGCGGCAAGCCGCCGCCAACACGTCATGCCGGAGCCGAAGCCGAGCTCCTGGGGCAAGTACTCCCACTGGATCCCCGTGTGAAGCACGAAGAGGATCCCGCACAGAGCCTTCCGGTCAGGAACCCGCGGGCGCCCCGCCACCAGCTTCGGCGCCGGGACTGGCAGCAACGGCTCGATCAGCAGCCACAGTTCGTCCGAAACGATCCACGGCCGAGAGTTCCTCTTCCCCACGAACGGACCAACGAGCATCCAAGCCGACAGTCACACCATCAATGGCTTCTGTTAGGACCTCTAAGAGGTCGTTTTCGACCGATGTTTCATCCCGTGATGGGATGTTCTGTGGTGCTCTTCGGGTCGCGCCAGGAAATGGCGTTCTCGCTGGTGAGGCGGCGGGCCATGAGACCGGTCATCGCGAGGTGGATCATGGCTTCGGAGCGGGTGGGCAGGGTTTCGTAGTCGCGGGCCAGGCGCCGGTGGAGCATGAGCCATCCGTAGGTTCGCTCGACTGCCCACCGTTTCGGTATCGGGGTGAATCCCCTGGTTCCGGGCTTGCGGGCGGTGATCTCCATGTCGATGCCGAGGGTGGCGGCATGCTCGACGAGGTGCTGTCGGTAACCGCCGTCGACCCACACCTTGCGGACCCGGGGGTGGTCGGCGGCGACCTGGTCGAGCAGCGTTGTGCCGGCCACCGAGTCCTGCACGCCGGCCGCGGTGACCAGTACGGCGAGGAGGAGTCCGAGCGTGTCGGTGACGATGCTCCGCTTCCGGCCGACGATCTTCTTGCCGGCATCGATGCCCTGGCTCGAGGCCGGAACGCTGGTGGAGGTCTTGACGCTCTGCGCGTCGATCACACACGCCGAAGGCTCGCCGTTCCGGCCCTCCTTCTCACGCAGCAGCTGACGCAGTAGGCCGTTGAGCTGCACGAACACGCCCTCGTCGGCCCATTTGGCGAAGTAGCCATAAACGGTGTTCCAGGGCGGGAAGTCGTGCGGGAGATAGCGCCACTGAACCCCGGTCCGGTCGACATACAAGATCGCGTCCATGATGTCGCGCAGATCGCGGTCGGGCGGCCGGCCGAAGTGCAGAGCCGTGCGCCGGCGCTCGAGACGCCAGGCGGTCAGAACCGGCTCGATCAACTCCCAGCGGGCATCGGACAGATCACTCGGATACGGACGTCGCTTCGCCATGCTTCCGGCCTACCGCCACGAACCGCATGCGCCCAGGCGCACAGCAGCGGCGCTGGAAGCACGCCACCACGAAGACCGGGCATCATGGGATGAAACAGGATCACGTCGAATCCAGCCCCATCCGCAACCTCACCTGTCCGGCGAAAAGCGGAAGCATCGACAGTCTCACCAGCACCGCCATCCAGCGCCCCAAGAAACGCCTTATAGGCGGTAGTTCAGGTGAGAAAACGACCTCTAGGTCGCGGAGTACGATTTATCTCCGCCTGCGCGGAGAGCACGTCGGATGCTTGTAGACCGGCAGGGCGCCGTCCGACCCACCTCCGCCTGCGCGGAGAGCACGTGGATCTTCTGGACGTAGGACACGACGGCGTCGACCCACCTCCGCCTGCGCGGAGAGCACGCGCGCAAGCCACCAGGCCGGCGCGTCGAGCCGACCCACCTCCGCCTGCGCGGAGAGCACAACCGCCGGCGCGCCGCGGACATCGGCTGGGGCGACCCACCTCCGCCTGCGCGGAGAGCACCCGAGCCGGGTGGCCTGGGCGATCGGTGCCAACGACCCACCTCCGCCTGCGCGGAGAGCACTTCGCCTCCCGGGCGAGGAAGCGGCTGAACGCCGACCCACCTCCGCCTGCGCGGAGAGCACCCGATGTTCTCCAGCGCCCTGGACGCCTGGGACGACCCACCTCCGCCTGCGCGGAGAGCACGACACCTTCACGAGGGTCGCCAACTGATTGGCCGACCCACCTCCGCCTGCGCGGAGAGCACTCCATGGCCTCCTCGTACGTGTAGCCCCACTGCGACCCACCTCCGCCTGCGCGGAGAGCACGCGTGCGAGGGGTCCGGCTCACCGGGTGCGATCGACCCACCTCCGCCTGCGCGGAGAGCACCTACTCGACGGGAAGTTCTGCGGACTGACTCGCGACCCACCTCCGCCTGCGCGGAGAGCACTCCACACCTCCCACAATCGATCATGCCTGCGGCGACCCACCTCCGCCTGCGCGGAGAGCACTCGACCAGGGCGGCGCGGAGGAGGTTCTCATCCGACCCACCTCCGCCTGCGCGGAGAGCACAGGTCGCGACGGAGCTGGTAGCCCATGAAGGTCGACCCACCTCCGCCTGCGCGGAGAGCACGGCTTTCCCCGCCCCGATCACCGCCACCTGGGCGACCCACCTCCGCCTGCGCGGAGAGCACCAGGGCGTCCTCGGTGCTCTCGAATACGGGTGCGACCCACCTCCGCCTGCGCGGAGAGCACAACCCGGACAAGCTGTGGCTCGACAGCGAAGCCGACCCACCTCCGCCTGCGCGGAGAGCACCATGATCACACAATGTAGGGTCTGACCTACAGCGACCCACCTCCGCCTGCGCGGAGAGCACGTGCGGGCAGCCGGCCGCGGACGAAGTCGACGGCGACCCACCTCCGCCTGCGCGGAGAGCACCGTCCCCATCCGACCATGTAGAGGGCGCCGGCCGACCCACCTCCGCCTGCGCGGAGAGTACTTGGTCGAGCTTGCCCTCGATGCGGCCGACTCCGACCCACCTCCGCCTGCGCGGAGAGCACTTCAGGAGGTCGAGTTCCGCGCCTGCCTGGATCGACCCACCTCCGCCTGCGCGGAGAGCACACGCGCGGCACATCGCAGATCGCGCCCGATGACGACCCACCTCCGCCTGCGCGGAGAGCACAACGTACCGAGAGGGCCGTCGGCCGGCCCGGAGGACCCACCTCCGCCTGCGCGGAGAGCACAAGAAGGACCCCACCCCGGACCTCATCGAAGGCGACCCACCTCCGCCTGCGCGGAGAGCACTCCTACCAGGCCACCCGCGGCGGTGAGAAGAACGCCCCACCTCCGCCTGCGCGGAGAGCACTCGCGTGACGGTGAGAGCAGGCCGTTCTCCACCGACCCACCTCCGCCTGCGCGGAGAGCACCCGTCCTCGTTCTCGAAGAGCAGCCACAGCTCCGACCCACCTCCGCCTGCGCGGAGAGCACGGACATGGCCCGGCCGATCTCGTGGGGTTCGAGGACCCACCTCCGCCTGCGCGGAGAGCACGGATCCACGAGGAACGACGTGCCCCAGCAGACCGACCCACCTCCGCCTGCGTGGAGAGCACTCCATCGCCTCCATCAGCTGCTCCTCGACGGACGACCCACCTCCGCCTGCGCGGAGAGCACCCCAGGGACCGCAGCCCCTCCGGCCGGTACGTCGACCCACCTCCGCCTGCGCGGAGAGCACGCGCTGTGCACCGTCCAGCCACGGCCGGCGGCCGACCCACCTCCGCCTGCGCGGAGAGCACGCCTCCAGCAACACCGGCGCCAGACCCTTCGCCGACCCACCTCCGCCTGCGCGGAGAGCACCAGTACACGGCCCACGGCCCGTCCAGCATCTCCGACCCACCTCCGCCTGCGCGGAGAGCACTCAACCGCCCACTGCACGCCCGCGTCGTACCGCGACCCACCTCCGCCTGCGCGGAGAGCACCTTGCGCTTGTCCGTCCAGTGGATCCCCATCGCGACCCACCTCCGCCTGCGCGGAGAGCACTCCGCGGCGGCGTCGCTCAGGGTCCGGGTGAACGACCCACCTCCGCCTGCGCGGAGAGCACGAGTTCGGCGATATCGACTACATCGAACTGGACGACCCACCTCCGCCTGCGCGGAGAGCACTTCCTCACGGCTCGCACGGCGGACGCGAACAACGACCCACCTCCGCCTGCGCGGAGAGCACTCCGACAGGATCGCCGGCGACGACAGCACCATCTGACCCACCTCCGCCTGCGCGGAGAGCACACCTACGTCCGCGACACCGGCACCGGGAACGTCGACCCACCTCCGCCTGCGCGGAGAGCACGTGACGAACGGTCGTGCCGCGACGACCTGAGCCGACCCACCTCCGCCTGCGCGGAGAGCACGGCTGCGGCTGCGGCTTTGGCGGGTTGTTTGGCGACCCACCTCCGCCTGCGCGGAGAGCACCTTTCCCGCGCCGACCCGGAAGGAAATCGAGACGACCCACCTCCGCCTGCGCGGAGAGCACTGACGTCACGGGACAGCTTGTCGGAATCGAGACGACCCACCTCCGCCTGCGCGGAGAGCACGCGCCCAGTCCGACACCGTCCCTGCGCCCGGCCTGACCCACCTCCGCCTGCGCGGAGAGCACCCGATGACGACCGGCGTCGTCACCGACAAGAGCGACCCACCTCCGCCTGCGCGGAGAGCACGCGGTACGTCTTGCCCCGGATGACGACCGTGTCGACCCACCTCCGCCTGCGCGGAGAGCACCGCCAGGAACGACA
Organism: Streptomyces roseofulvus; assembly: GCF_039534915.1. Lineage (NCBI taxonomy): Bacteria > Bacillati > Actinomycetota > Actinomycetes > Kitasatosporales > Streptomycetaceae > Streptomyces > Streptomyces roseofulvus. The sequence continues at coordinate 7,255,699 of NZ_BAAAWE010000001.1, forward strand.
GCTGGCCGCCGCCGCCTCCGACCCACCTCCGCCTGCGTGGAGAGCACGGCTCTCGCGCACCTCCGGGGAGGTTGTGGATCGACCCACCTCCGCCTGCGCGGAGAGCACGCCACCTTCGTGCTGAAGGAGTTCGAGGACGTCGACCCACCTCCGCCTGCGCGGAGAGCACTGGACGGAGAGCAGCGGTCGTAGCGGCTGCTCCGACCCACCTCCGCCTGCGCGGAGAGCACGAGGAGCGCCTGGAGGCCGACATCACCAACGCCGACCCACCTCCGCCTGCGCGGAGAGCACGGTCACGTCCCGCGTAAGACCCGAGGTCACCGCGACCCACCTCCGCCTGCGCGGAGAGCACCCCTTGTTGGCGCGGGCGAGGTCGGCGAGGAACGACCCACCTCCGCCTGCGCGGAGAGCACGGTGTCGGCGGTCTCGGGGAGGAGGGGGCCGCCGACCCACCTCCGCCTGCGCGGAGAGCACCTCCTCTGCTCGGTGATCCGGCGCCCCATCATCGACCCACCTCCGCCTGCGCGGAGAGCACGTCTTGGTCGGTGGCGCACGCCGCGCTGCAGGTGACCCACCTCCGCCTGCGCGGAGAGCACCTCCAGTACACCCGCGACGGACTCACCCAGCGCGACCCACCTCCGCCTGCGCGGAGAGCACCCTTCCTGACCTGCGATTCTAAAAGAGATTTGCCATTTCTTGACTCTTTTTCCCGAAGGCCATCAGGGTGAGCCCGTCGAAGTCGATGGGTGTACGGCGTCGGCTGCCTGTGGTCCGGAGGGTGAAGCCTTGTTCGTTGGCGGCGGGATAAGCGAGGACGGCGGCGCCGTTGGCGGTGCAGGCGGTGACGGAGGTCCAGAGTTCGTCGCGGACGCGGGCGGAGACGGTGCCGATGTACAGCTCGGGGGTGACTTCGAGGAGCCAGCGGGTGAGGGCGCCGCGGAGGTGGTCGGGTACGGCTGTGGCGGAGATGACGATCATCGAGGGCATGGTGGTGGGGGTCTCCCGGGGTGTGGTCAGGGGCCGGGGGTGTGGTTGGTGCCGCCGGGGACGGTTCCGGTGGTGGGGTCCCAGAGGTCTACGAGTTGTTCTTCGGGGTCGGGGATGTCGGTGGGGTGGCCGGGTGCGAGGAGGGTCTGGATGTCGGTGACGATGCGGGGGAGCAGTTTGAACAGCCGCAGGCCGTCGCGGAAGGAGCGGCGGGCTGCGGCTTCGGGGTCGGGTGAGTTGTGGAGGGAGAAGGCGAGCGGGATGGTGAGGTCGGCTTTGTAGAGGTCGGCGATGTCGTAGACGAAGGCTTGCTGGTTGCCGTTGTGGACGAAGCCCAGGGCGGGGGAGCAGCCGAGGGCGAGGATCGCGGCGTGGACGATGCCGTAGAGGCAGGTGTTAGCGGAGGACAGGGCGAGGTTGACGGGGTCCTGGGTGTCCCAGGAGTCCGGGTCGTAGGCGCGGCGGAAGCGTCCGATCTTGTACTGGCGGGCGAGGAGTTGGTAGAGGGCTTTGACGCGTTGTCCTTCGAAGCCGCGGAGTTGGTTGAAGTTGGCGCCGGCGGGGACGGTGCCGGGGCCGAAGCGTTTTTCGTACATGGCGGTGGCGACGGCGAGTCGTCGGGTGTCGTCGGCCCAGGCTCGTGTCTGGTGTTCCAGCCAGGTGGTTGTGAGGGAGTCGGGCAGGGTGGCGGCGTAGCAGCGGACGCCGCCGGCGCCGGTGATCAGGACTGTGGTTCCGTGGCGGGCGAAGGTGGCCAGTGCGCGGGCGGTGATGGAGGTGCCGGGGCCCAGGAGGACGCAGGAGAGGGCGGCGGTGGGGAGGTAGACGGTTTCGGTGCCGCGTCGTTCGCTGGTGACTTCGGCGCACACTCCGGTGTCGTCCTGGTGGATGCGGACGATGTCCAGGTAGAGGAAGGAGAGGGAGTCGGCGACGCGGGGCAGCATGGCGACGGTGGGTGCGGCAAGGCGACGCCGCCCGTGGGAGCGGGCGGCGTTCGGTGCAGGGTCGGGTGTGGTCACTGGGACCCTCGGGCGGGGGCGATGGTGAGCAGGCCGCATCCGTAGGCTTTTCCGCGTCCGATGCCTTCGGTGATTTTCGTGCGGAGCAGTTCGGGGTCTTCGATGGTGGCGGTGCCGTCGAAGCGGGTGCGGGCGTGGCGGACCAGGTCGCGGGTGGTGGTTGTGCCGCGTTTGCCGTGGCGTCCGCCGGCGGCGTCGAGGGAGACGGATTCGATGGTGTGGGGGGTGAGGCCGGCGGCTTGTGCCTGTCCTTCCCACCAGGTGTCGGCCGCTGTGCCGTGGAGGGGGACGACGGCGGGGAGGTTGTAGTGGGCGCGGGTGGTGTGTCCGGGGCGGCGGACGGCGTTGGCGATGCAGCGGTAGCGGACGGTGAGCCCGGGGCGCAGGGCGTCGAGGAGGGCGTCGAGGGGGCGGGAGAGGCTGGTTCCGTAGTTCTCGGGGAGCCGGGCCAGGTCGGGCTCGTGGGTGCTTTGCATCAGCAGGTGCAGGCCGTGGGGGGTGTCTTCGGTGCGGAAGAGCACGTTGAACCGGGCTCGCGGATCCGGCCCGGCGTCCGGGGGGAACAGGGCCATGAGGCGCTGGTGGAGGGCGAGGCCCATGCGGGTGCCGGTGGTGTCGTTGCGGGCCTGGGCCGAGCGTGGGTCGGGGGCGATACGGGTGAGCCAGACGGTCACGGACGGTTTCCTTCCATGGTTTCCGGCAGGTGGCGGGACAGGTAGGCGGCCAGGGCGTCGAGCTGCTTGGTGCCCAGGCCCGCGTACTGCTCGGCGGGCAGGTGCAGGGAGCGCCGGTAGAGGGGGCGGGCTCGGTAGGTGCGGCGTGTGGTGTGGAAGGTGAGGGGTTCGTCGGTGGCCTGGCCCGCGGGATGGGCGCCGTCGCTCGTGTCGGCGGTGAGCAGGTTCTCGGGGACGGGCAGGGTGTGCAGGGGCCGGTCGGAGAGGAACTCGATGCCGGAGGGCGCCGGGGCGGTCGCGGCCAGGGGGAGGCGGACCAGGTGGTGCAGTGCGTCGTCGGTACGGGCCACGAGGAGGGGGCCTTCCGGCGGGCAGGAGCGGCGGCCGAGGTAGAGCGGCCACTGGGGGAAGTGCAGGGCGTTTTCGCAGCGCGCGAGCAGGTCGCGGTGGTCCGCGTGCTCCGCGGGTGTGCTGCTTGGGGCGGGGGGTGCGGTGAGGGCGATGGTGAAGGCCGCGTCGGCGAGGTAGTGGCGGTGGCTGAGGAGTGTGGTGGTGTCGCCGCTGCGTTTTTTGCCCTCGGCGGTGGTGACGGTGGCTTTGGCGGGCAGGCCGCCGCCGACGGTGTGCAGGTCGCGCAGGCGCACGCCGGGCCGGTCGGCCCGTACGGTCAGCGACAGGCGGGTCAGGTCGGTGATGGACTGGCCGCGGCTGCGGCCCAGGGCTGCGGCCAGCAGTCCGATGACCCCGGAGCGGGTGGGGAAGGCGGCGGTGTCGCGGTCGGTGAAGTGGCTGTGCTCGCCCCAGGACTGCAGGGGGCCCGTCAGCCGCAGCAGGAGGCCGGGTTCGGGCAGGGCGGGGCTGCTCATGCGCTGGTTCCGGCCGGTGCGGGGGTGAGGGCGGTGGCCAGGGTGGTCTCCAGGAGCTCGTCGAGGGAGCCGTAGCGGATGCCGAGACCGGGCAGGTCCTTGGAGGTGGTGCTGGTGAAGCCGCAGGTGAGGATCCGGCTGTTGCCGAGCATGGCGTTGGCCGCCTGGGCGTAGGTGCTGAGGTGGTCGGCGGAGGGTTCGGCGAAACCGCTGGTTTCGGTGGCGCGGACGGGCTTTTCGAAGGCTGCAGCGTAGGAGACGGGGCGGTCGGTGCGGACGGAGACGTGGATGAGGCTGGGCAGGGTGTGCGGCGCGGTGGAGTTCTTCTTGGCGCGCGGCACCGATTCGATGAAGGCGGACAGGAAAGCGCTGGTGAGCTCGCGCAGTGCGTCCGGCTCGTCGCCGATGTTCGCCGACAGGTCGCGCAGGTCGATGGTGGCGAACCGGTAGAAGGTGCCGGCGCTGTACTCGGCGTGCCCCATGTGGCCGCTGCCGGTGCTGTCCTTCCAGGCGGCGGTGATGTCGTCGACCGCGCTGAAGTAGTCCACCTCGACATCGGTGGTGTGGGTGGTCAGGGCGTGGGCGACCTGGACGGCGCCGTCGACGCCGGCTTCGTCGACCTCGGCGAGCATCCGGCCGAAGAGGTTGATGACTCCGTTGCGGGAGCGCAGGACCGTCTCGATGCGCTCCTTGGGCAGCACGCTCTTGTCTGCGGGCTTCTTGATGTCCTTGGCCGCTTCCAGCAGCGGGCGGAACTCTTCGGCGAGGTCCGCGAGTTCGCCGACGGCCGTCTCGGGGACGTAGACCATGGCGTTGGTCAGGACCTTGTTGGGGATGATCTCCTTGTCCTTGGTCTTGGCCAGTTCGAACTTGATGCTGCTGCCCGCCGCGAGGTGACCGCCGGCCCGCAGCGCCAGGTCGGCTGGCCACCCCCGCTCCTGCAGTTCGCTCGTGACCCGCTCGCCGATGCGCCGGGTGCGCAGGGCGGCCTGGCCGATGTGCGTCTGGAAGTCCTCGCGTGCCGCGCGCTTCCAGCACTGGCTGCTGACCCGCGTGCGCAGCGTGCCGCCGTACTGCACGGTCTTGACGGCGTTGGCGTCGTCCCGGTTGAGGTTCGAGAACGGGACGGGGTGAAGGACGTGGACGTCGATGAAGCGGGCGGTGTTCGGTGTCATGACGGGTCGCATTCTGTGGTGAGGGCGGTGTGGTGGGGAGGGCGGGCTGTGGAACAGCTCGGCGAGAGGGGGTTACGGCCTGTTGTCCAGGAGGGCGTTCTCGTCCGTCTGGTCGCTCTTGTTGCGCTGGTCTTCGTAGGTTTTGCGGTAGTAGTCCTGGAGCCAGCGGCGGCTGATGCGTCCTGAGAACGCCGGCCAGGCGATCAGGTCCTCCATCAGCCGGACCCAGTCGACATCGATGCCGGTCTGCCTCAGGTGGCGCACGGTGGCCGGCAGGTGGCGGTGCAGCCCGGCGGCGCTCTGCCGGGTCAGCAGGTGCAGCCGGGCCTCGGCGTTGGAGACGCGCATCTCGCGTTCACGCCCGGGGCCTTCGGTGACAGCCTGCGCGAGGCAGTGGCCCAGACTCCGGCCCCAGTGCTCGGACCATGTGTCCTCGTTCTCGCGCACCGGGGCTGAGCCGGGGCCATCCGCGACAGGGGGCGTAGGCGGGGCTTCCTCGGCGGCCTCGGCGGGTTCGTCCTCGGTCGTGAACGTGTGCCGCGGCCGGTCGGCGATCATCGACGCGACCAGGTAGAAGGCGCGCTCTTCCGTCTCGGACACACGGCGATGACGGGGAAGCCAGGGTGCCACGATCCGGTGCATCGGGCGCACATGGTCCAGGTCCCGGCGCAGACCCGCGCGCAGCGCGCTGCGGGTACCGGGGTCGCGGCACGCGTCCGTGACCCAGGCGACGTACTTGTGCAGGTGCTCTCGGCGAAGGCCGGCAGCCGTTCGCGGTGACGGGATGGTCATACGGAAACTCCCTGATCCGATCCGGTGGGTTCGAGGCGGGAACCGGCAGCGCTGCCGGTTCCCGCGCCCTTGGGGGGCCGGCCCCCGTAGAGCTCGATACGGGCCTCGGCCACGGCTCTGGCACCGCGCACATGGGACGCGAGGGGTGCGGTGACCGTGTCGTAGCTGCGTTCTGCCAGGGCGAGGAATGCCTTGCGTGTGGCTTTTCGGTCCAGGCCCGCGTCGAGCGAGGCCGAGGAGCGGTCGAGCCGGCGGTAGCGCGACCAGAATTCCGTCTCTGCCTGCGGCCAGTAGCGGGCGCCGGCCTCGGCGGACCAGGTGGACTGCTCGGCCTTGGGGTCGTCGACGTAGAGGGACCAGGCTCTGCGCACCGCGCGCTCCAGCCTGTGGCCGTACAACTCGCCGAGTTGACGCAGCCGGCCCGCCGCCGCTTCGGTGCGCGGGGCGTCTTCCTCCACGAAGCCCAGCAGGGGAGGAGTGGACCCCTCGACGAACTGCCGGTCCTTGGCCTGGCCCTCCTGTTCGAATCCCAGCGCTCTTACCCGCAGGGTCTCGGCGACCTCGAAGGCGGTGTCGAACACCTTCGGCCGCCGCGGTTGCGCCGGCCCGCCCGCCTCGTACAGCAGCAGGGCGTCCACATCACGCCACAGCGCCCGACGTGAGTCCGCCGGCCGCGGGTAGCGGTTGCCCTGCTGGCTGATCTGCCAGATCAGATAGGCGTCGTCCCGGGGAATGCGCTCGCCGCGGTACGCCCACGTGATGAACGCGTCCGCCACCGCGTCCGGTTGTTCCTCGTCCGCCACGAGCAGCAGGGCATGTGAGGAGCAGGCGGTGAGCAGAGCCAGCGGACCGGTCCTGTCAGCCGGCGGGGTCTCGGGGTCGGGCAGCTCCTCCCACTCCCACGGGCACAGATCGACATCACGGCGGACCGTGACCTCCGGCGGGGTGAGCCCTGCCAGCAGGGTCTGGAAGAGGGTTTCGCCCTCGGGGTGGTAGGACAACGCCGTACGCAGCGGTCCTGCGGTGGCGCTGGCACTCTTCACACCCCCCACCTCACGGGCCGAGCACCTTCCGGAAGGCCCGTAGAAGTGCCACACCAGCAGGTTGAGAACGGCCTCCGACACCGTCGGAAGGGTGGGGGACAGGGGGCTGACGTGGGTGAACCAGGAGTGGTTGTTGCCTGCGGGGCGCGTCACGATCAGCTTGTTCACGCCCGCGGTGTTGCCGGCGTCGCACTGCTCCGCCAGGCGGGGGTCCTGCATCCAGGGCCGTCCCCCTTCACCGTCGAAGACGAAGAAGCGGTGTCCCCAGGTGGCGAAGTACTCCTCGATCGCCTCAGCGGGCAGCCTCCCCGCCTCGACCACGTCCATGCGGCGCTCGCCCCAGTCACCGGGACCGCTTTCGTCGAGCCGGGTGACCCGCGCGGTCAGGGCGTACAGGATGCGCAGCAGAGCCGAGTGCGCGGGCGGTTCGGCGACCGCGAGCCCCGTGATGTCCTGACTGCGCAAAAGCAGCTCACGGAACCCCAGCATCCCGGGAAGAGGCTCGAAGGTACTGCTTCGCGCGTGCGGCGCCCAGATGACCGGGAAGAGCGGCGCTTCCGCTGTGCTGTGCGAACGTGCGGGCATCAATGCCTCTCAGGAGTCACAATGCGACGGGGTCTTCGTGCAGACGGAGGTGACTCGCCTGCCGCTACTGGGCAACCGGGTCAGCGCATCCCCTGCCCGCGTGAGCGGGCGTGCCGTCCGGCAGAGGGGTATCTCCCTCGGCCAGGGTGGTCAGTGGTGTGCTGAATAAATTTCATCAAGCCTGCTGCTACAGGAAGAGCGCTTGACGTGAGCTGGCGTCAAGTGATCTCAAGTCCTACTGATGAGACAGAAATTGATCGCTTCCCATGGCGTCCGCGCCAGCTTGCCCCGTCCGGCTCACGGTGTACGGCCACCAGAACGAGGTCGCGTAGAGCCACCTGCTTCTCCCAGCCGGGAGGATGGGGCATGCCTTCGCCCTCAGGCAGCCACGACCCCGGAACGGGTGCGACCCGGGACATGATCGAGCCCAGTTCTTCGCGCGTGGGCGTCGATCTGCGCGCCAGAGCGGACAGACTCATGGCGCCTTCCTCGTCGAGCGTCAACTCCCCACCGGGCTGGGTGTACAGCAGCAGGACACGTCCGGTGTCCGCTCCCAGCCGGGTCGTCAACAGCTCCTCGGTCACACCGTCCTGGAGTGCGCTGAGCCTGCCGAGGTCTCCCTCGACATCATGCGGCCCGCAGATCGTCGCCATCCGGGCCAGGTGAGACTCGGCCGTCTCCTTCGCCGCGCGTTTCAGATCCATCCGCGCCAGCTCCTGCTTCACCGCCGCATCCAGACCCTCGACGAAGTCAGCCGCGTACACGGCGTCGACCAGCCGCTGCACATCGCCGGGAACCGCGATCCCGCCCGCCTGTTCCCGGCGCAGCAGCTCCGCGGTGCGAACGAGCAGCCCGTGGTCGTACACCGTGCCCCAGACCGGCGGAACCTTCGTGCGGCCCTCACCGTCCCACGGCTCCAGAACCACCAGCTTGGGGCGTTCCTCCGCCTGCGCCCAGGAAGGACGTCCCTTCGACCCCCGCCGGTGCCGCCGACCGCGGCCCACCCGCTGCAACAACTGGGCGAGCGGAGCGAGGTCACTGATGACGAGGTCGAAATCGAAATCCAGCGACTGCTCCACTACTTGGGTCGCCACCAGGATCGACCCCGCCCGCACCCCGATCTCCTCGACCGCGGCGGGCTTGCCGTACGCCCTCTCACAATCCCTGCTGATCCGCCGGCGCTCCCGAGCCTGGTAACGCGAGTGCAGAATCCGCAGCCCGCCCTCCCGCCGGTTCAGTTCGGGAAACGTCGCACACAAGTCCCGGTAGGTCGCCTGGGCTTCGGCGACGGTCGTACAGCACACCAGAGCGGTCCCGCCCTCCTCCGCCAACTGCCGCAACTGCTCCCGAAGCCGTTCGCGCCTCCCGCCCCTGCGGACAGCGGAACCCGGAGCGTCCAGGCTGTCCCAGTGCACACCGTGGACCTCGACATCCACGGTCCGAGCCCGCTCGGTCAGCGTCGCGCGCGGCGTGGACACCTGACCGCTCGCCGCGTCCGCGAACAGCCAGCCCGGATAACACGGCCTCACCTCCACCGGCTCCAGGAAACCGGCGCCCCGCCGATAGGCGTTCACCAGCGAACCCGCCGTGGAACCCGTCAAGGTCGCCGACAGCAGCACCACCGGAGCGCCGAACGCCCCGAGCCACTCGAGCAACCGGGTCATCAGACTGTGCATCCACGGCCCGTACGCGTGGGCCTCGTCGATCACCAGGACCTTGTCCGACACACCCATCAGGCGCAGCACGTTGTACCGCAGCGGAAGCACACCGGCCAGCACCTGATCGATCGTCCCCGCTCCCAGCGGCGCGAGAAGACCCCGCTTCGGCCCCCGCAGCCAGGTTCCGGCAGCGGTCGCCGTGCCGCGCTCCGCGACCACCGCACTCGCACCTGCTGCTAGCGAACCCGTGCCGGAAGAACTGTCGTAGGCGGGTCCGAGCCAGGCCATGGAGTGCAGAAGCGTCAGCGCACGCTCCCCGTACAATGCCTGATCGGCAAAAGCGGCCACCCGAGGAAACATGCCGTCCGCCGTCGCCATCGTCGGCAACGCGAAATACAGTCCGCGCGCCCCCGCCACCCGCCCGAGCACCGCAGCCGCATACAGCGCGGCCTCGGTCTTTCCGTCACCGGTGGGGGCAGTGACCAGCAGCAGACCGGAACCCCGCGTTGCCGCCAGCCCGGGAAGGTGTTCCACCAAGTCCCGCTGCAACGGGTTGGGGGAGAACGGGAACATCCCCTCGAACTGCTGGAGCGCGAAATCCGCCCGGCCCAGCTGTGCGGCCCGCACTACGCCAGGAGCGGCATGAGAAGCCCTGGCCCAGTGCTCGTCCAGCGCGCGGGGCGTCGCCTTCCACCCTGCCGCAGGCAGAAGCGGCTTGATCCAGTCTGTCTGACTCGCCAGCCAGTCCGCCACCACGACCAGACCGGCAACGACAACGGAGAGTTCAGCCGGCAGCCCACCCTTCGGCAAGGCCACCGCCCCCACCACCCGCCGCAGCTCGCTGAAGTGCTGACGGCGCTGATCGGCCCAACCCTGCTCGCCGAGACCCGGTGCATGGATGCTCCCGGCACCCAGTTTCCGCTTCAACAGAGGCTTACCGAACACGCCATGATGACCACCGAGCAACTGGGCCACTTGGTGACTCACCGCTCGCCGCATCCGATTGAGGTCACCCGGGTAACCGATCTCGTCCAGGAGCGAGGTCACTGCCCAGTGCGTCGCCACCTCATGCCGGAAAGTGGTCTCGTGCTCGGCCCCCGGAACGGCGAAGTACGCCGGCTCCTTCCGCACGGCCGCGAAAGCCGCAGGCACCTGAGCTTGAAAAGCCGGAGTGATCTTCCCGAGATCGTGCAGGCCCGCCCAGAACGACAGGACCTGCCGGGCCTCCGGCTCGGACAGCTGCACGGCCTCCGCGATACGTGCCCGGGTCCGGGAACTCAGCACCACATCCCACAGCACGCCGAAGACAGCTGCCGCATCCAGCAGATGGCAGATGGCCGGGTAAGGACGCTCCAAGCCTCGTTCCTTACCCCACAGACGGCAGTCGGGGCCGGCGGCACACGCGGAGACAGCATCAAGTTCTGGCACGACGCCACAGGTATCAGGTGGCACTGACAACGCCCTGATCTGCAAGCCCTCGTGGTGCCACGCCTGCCTCGGTGCACTGCAGCAGGGCGTACTGCTCCGGCTGATGTGCCGTAGGCTTCGCCGTTGTGACCAGGCATGTGGAGGGCAGACGTGCTGGCGTTTCTTTCGAAAGAAAGGAATCGTCAAGAAACGGCAAAGCCCTCTTGGAGCGCCTGCTCAGGAAGGTGCTCTCCGCGCAGGCGGAGGTGGGTCGTGCCGGTACAGATCGGCGGCCAGGTCTTCTCCGTGCTCTCCGCGCAGGCGGAGGTGGGGCGATCGGCATGGGCATCATCGGCCTGGCCACCATGTGCTCTCCGCGCAGGCGGAGGTGGGTCGGCGCCGGCCCTGTACCGGTACGAGCAGGACCAGTGCTCTCCGCGCAGGCGGAGGTGGGTCGCAGATGGTCGAGATCGCCAAGGGCATGGAGAAGTGCTCTCCGCGCAGGCGGAGGTGGGTCAGGAACTCGACGTCTACGCCGCCTGGCTCCAGCGTGCTCTCCGCGCAGGCGGAGGTGGGTCAGGAACTCGACGTCTACGCCGCCTGGCTCCAGCGTGCTCTCCGCGCAGGCGGAGGTGGGTCGATGGCCGGCTCCCTCCTCCACGTCGGTGAGCTGTGCTCTCCCCGCAGGCGGAGATGGGTCGGCTCCCAGGACCTTGACCAGTTCCGCGTGGTCGTGCTCTCCGCGCAGGCGGAGGTGGGTCGGCGTCTGCGGACGGCCTGCGCCAGTCGATCTTGTGCTCTCCGCGCAGGCGGAAGTGGGTCGATGCTGAACATCCCGGCCAGGCCCGGATGTCCGTGCTCTCCGCGCAGGCGGAGGTGGGTCTTGACCGGGTACTGGGGGCCGGTCCGCCCGTCCGTGCTCTCCGCGCAGGCGTCCACCACGCGATGCTCGGCATCGCCCGGATGCACAACCTCGCCCACGCCGGATAGGCCGGTTGGCCGCACAGCAGCCAACCACGCCCAAGGCAACCCGAAGATCATTTGCGGGACAACCCTTAGGGCTTGAGGGAATAAAGGTGTTGCTTCCCGTTCTGGGCCTCGTTGGTGTGGTATGCGCATCCCGGACGAGACACGTAATCAACTCTCCGTGAAGTTCGCGGTGTTGTTTCCGCATCTCGACGAGCGGCAGCGTCGGTTGTTGCTGGCTGCCGAGGCTCGTGTCCTGGGGCACGGCGGTGTTCGGGCCGTCGCACTGGCGGCCACGGTGAGTGAGACGACGGTCCGCAAGGGCGTGTACGAACTCGAGGCCGGCGAGGAACCGCTGGGACGGGTGCGGCGGCCAGGCGGAGGGCGCAAGCGGGTCGCGGTCCTCGATCCGGGGCTGCGGCCCGCGCTGCTGGCGCTGGTCGAATCGGACGAGCGGGGTGATCCGATGTCGCCGCTGCGGTGGACGGTGAAGTCGACCCGCCTCCTCGCTCGGGAACTGACCCGAGCCGGTCACAAGGTCAGCGCCGATACCGTCGCGGCTCTGCTGCGGGAGGCGGGCTTCAGCCTGCAGGCCAACGCCAAGACCCTGGAAGGCGGCCAGCACGCGGACCGCGATGCCCAGTTCCGCGATCTCAACGAGCAGGCGCGCGAGCACCGGGACGCCGGCCAACCGGTGATCAGCGTGGACACCAAGAAGAAGGAACTCGTCGGAGAGTTCAAGAACAACGGCCGCTCGTGGCGGCCTGCCGGTGACCCGGTGCCGGTTCACATGCACGACTTCGCCGACCCGCAGCTAGGCAAGGCCATCCCATACGGGGTCTACGACCTGGCGGCGAACACCGGATGGGTCAACGTCGGCACCGATCACGACACCGCTGCGTTCGCGGTGGAATCGATCCGCCGCTGGTGGCACGGCCAGCGCCACGCCTCCTACCCGCAGGCGGACACGGCTGCTGATCACCGCCGACGCGGGTGGCTCCAGCGGCTACCGCACCCGGGCCTGGAAACTCGAACTCGCCCACCTCGCCGCTGAAACAGGACTGACGATCACCGTCTGTCACCTGCCGCCAGGCACATCGAAGTGGAACAAGATCGAGCACCGCCTCTTCTCCCACATCACGATGAACTGGCGGGGCCGCCCGCTGACCAGCCACGAAGTCATCGTCCAGTCCATCGCCGCAACCACCACCCGCACCGGACTGCGCGTCCATGCCGAACTCGACACCAGCACCTACCCGACCGGAGTACAGATTGCTGACGCGGAGATGGCGGCACTGCCGCTGACCCGCCACGGCTTCCACGGCGACTGGAACTACGTCCTGCATCCCCAGCCGGCCCCGACCGTCCCAGCCGCCCGGACCCCGAAACCGTCCGAGCCGGAGTGGGCCCCGGCCCTGCTGTCCGACCCCGCGCTCACCGGGATGTCTCCGGACCAACTGCACGACCTGGTCCAGACTCTGGCACCGGACCGGGACACCCAGCGCGGCCGCCCGCCGCGGCTGGCATTCCCTGACCAGGTCCTGGCCGCGGTGCTCCACCTGTGCGTCAATCTGGCCGCGGAACCCCTCGCCGTACTCTTCGGCAGCAGTCGCACAGCCATGCACCGCACCCTCCTGAAGATCAGGAGACTGCTCAAGGCGCACGGCGTCGCCATCCCACCCGCCGTTACTCCGCCAGCCGCCCTCGCGGTCCTCCACGCACGGGTTCTCGCTCCGAGCAGCGAAGCCAGCAGCAAGATCAAGACAACGTGTTAATGATCTGCAAGCCCTTAGAGGTCGTTTTCGCCTGAACTGCCACCTATGAGGCGTTTATTGGGGTGCTGGATGGCGGTGCTGGTGAGACTGTCGATGCTTCCGCTTTTCGCCGGACAGGTGAGGTTGCGGATGGGGCTGGATTCGACGTGATCCTGTTTCATCCCATGATGCCCGGTCTTCGTGGTGGCGTGCTTCCAGCGCCGCTGCTGTGCGCCTGGGCGCATGCGGTTCGTGGCGGTAGGCCGGAAGCATGGCGAAGCGACGTCCGTATCCGAGTGATCTGTCCGATGCCCGCTGGGAGTTGATCGAGCCGGTTCTGACCGCCTGGCGTCTCGAGCGCCGGCGCACGGCTCTGCACTTCGGCCGGCCGCCCGACCGCGATCTGCGCGACATCATGGACGCGATCTTGTATGTCGACCGGACCGGGGTTCAGTGGCGCTATCTCCCGCACGACTTCCCGCCCTGGAACACCGTTTATGGCTACTTCGCCAAATGGGCCGACGAGGGCGTGTTCGTGCAGCTCAACGGCCTACTGCGTCAGCTGCTGCGTGAGAAGGAGGGCCGGAACGGCGAGCCTTCGGCGTGTGTGATCGACGCGCAGAGCGTCAAGACCTCCACCAGCGTTCCGGCCTCGAGCCAGGGCATCGATGCCGGCAAGAAGATCGTCGGCCGGAAGCGGAGCATCGTCACCGACACGCTCGGACTCCTCCTCGCCGTACTGGTCACCGCGGCCGGCGTGCAGGACTCGGTGGCCGGCACAACGCTGCTCGACCAGGTCGCCGCCGACCACCCCCGGGTCCGCAAGGTGTGGGTCGACGGCGGTTACCGACAGCACCTCGTCGAGCATGCCGCCACCCTCGGCATCGACATGGAGATCACCGCCCGCAAGCCCGGAACCAGGGGATTCACCCCGATACCGAAACGGTGGGCAGTCGAGCGAACCTACGGATGGCTCATGCTCCACCGGCGCCTGGCCCGCGACTACGAAACCCTGCCCACCCGCTCCGAAGCCATGATCCACCTCGCGATGACCGGTCTCATGGCCCGCCGCCTCACCAGCGAGAACGCCATTTCCTGGCGCGACCCGAAGAGCACCACAGAACATCCCATCACGGGATGAAACATCGGGCGAAAACGACCTCTTAGGCGGCACTTCCGGCTTCCTGGCCGGGCCCGCGGCCCGCATCTTCGGCTTCGTCGTCGGTTTACTCTGGGGCGCCGGCGCCTCGGCGGCGCGGAGGTAGGGACGTGCGCGGTGGGTGGCGGGCGAGCCAGCGGGGGCGGGTACGGGGTGCATCGGTCGCGGCGGCCGCAGGCGGGGCCGGGGCCTTCGTAGCGGTGCGGGCCGGCGCAGCCTTCCCCTGGCCGGCGCGCGGTTCGTCGGCGTACCCGGGCGTGTACGGCGATGGCACCGGCAACCGCTGCTGCCAACCGCTTTCGGCTGCGCGGCGCGAGCAAGGTCTTCTCGGAAGCCCCTCGCTGGCTGGCACAACGTATCGCTGGCCCTCGTGACGAACGCAGACCCGAACGTTACCCAGAACGTCGATGAGGGCATGCGGACGCGACCATGGTGCGATCAACGGGTTCAGAATCCGTGATCGCCTGAGGTCGCGTCCACATTCGCCTGCGGGGAGCGTGAGTTCGCGGTCTCGTCAACCACGAGGACCCCCGAACTGGCGTGTCGGCAAGACAGATCCCGCTACAGCGAAGACTGATCCAGCATCCATCCGATGCATCGGGGCCGTTCTCCCGTTCGCACCCGGCAGAATTCTTCGAGCGCCTCGCGAACCATCGCAACGGGAATTGCTGCTTCGCGCGGATAATAGATGGGAGTCGGGGGATCCAGGATCAGACCGGGATCGAAAGAAGGTGGGTCTTCTGAGTTCTGCGAGATCCATACGAACCGGGAGACGTGACTCTCATCCGCCCCTTCCGGGGTTACAGTGGAGAACCATCTCAGCGCCCCGTACCCATTACTTGTGTTCACTGCGACGTGGAGGTAGTTGCTCGGCCACCTTTCAGCGGTCTCCTCCGGATACTCCCCTTCGACGATGCACACCGTTGCGTATTCGGGCATGACCTGGAACCCGTCCGGAGTTATTCCGCCCTGAATCAGGTCGTTCATGATGTGATCGATGAGATCGTCTATTTCTTCTTCCGATCGCGCATAGAACGCACCTTTGTGAGTTCCGCCTGCAACAATCACAATTCCATCTCCAGTACGGCGTGAACTAGACAGCGCACCTATCGCCAGCAGGTGGGGACCATGTTGAGCCAGACCTTTTCACCCTACCAGGCAAGGGGACAGCCTTACTCGATCCAGGTACCCATACGCACAGAATCTGGTCCTCGAACAGGATGGCGGGAACGGACTGCTTGCAACCGACTTGAACCGCGTCGGTGACTCTGGGGCAGAGATAGTTTTTATTGATGACGATATGGAGCACATCTCCTTCCGATCCCTTGTTGCGCATCTCCCACGCAGTCTTGACTTCAGCGTGATGGGCAAGCGGAGAATAGCCAGGGATGTATGGAAAATCCGGAGAGCCCTGAAGGAAGCGGCTGATTTCCTCCGTGGTAGCGGTGCGGCCACTCTGAACCGGGCTCTGCCAAAGCTTCTTTCCATCGGGAGTGAATACGAATCCTGACGTGATCTGCCCATCCGCATCCAGGGGCATGTCCTTCCACGCATTCCTGACCCAGAGGGGGCAAGAAGCGGTCCCGTCAGAGTTGTGGACGAGAACGTTCGTCGTGCCCGTAGAGGCGTAGTAGGTGTGAAGACCTTCGACGGTGAGGTCGTAGGCATCCTGGAGCCCGTGCCAGTCGCGGGTTTGGGCGACGGTGGCGGTGTCGCTCTGCGGTGTCTGCAGGGTGTCGCCGGCCTTGAGGTCGGCGGCGTTCTTCCAGGATCGGTCACCTTCGGACCAGTACGGGTGGTGGCTGGTCGAGGTGAGTGTGGAGCCGTCGGCGAGGGTGACGTCGGTGAAGTTCCGGTCGTCAGGGGTCTGGATGGTCCTCGTGACGCGCCGAGGGCCGGTTTCGCCGGTGGTCGGGTCGGTAGCTGTGACGAGGTCGCCGGTCCGGATCTGTTCGATGGGACGGCTGGTGCCGTCGGCCATCAGAACGCCGGTGCCGGCGGGGAAACTGTGCGCCGCTCCGGTCAGGCAGGCGACGGTGCGCCGGACGGTGCGGCCGGCCTGCATGGCTTCGACGGCGTTGTCGAGCTTGCCGAGGAGCCTGAGCTTTCCCCAGGGCGTGACGCCGAGGACAGCCACCGAGCAGGCGAGGGCAGCGGGGTTGTCGATACATGCCTGAATGTCGGCCAGGCCCGATATTTCATAGGCGATGTTCGCCCACGTGCGAGGGTCTTTCGCCGCTTCGATGTACGGGGTGAAATCGGTGGTGCAATCCCCGATTCGGTACCCGTAGTAGGGAATGGTGTACGAGAAGCAGAGCTTCTTGGAATCGGGCTCGTTTGCCTTGCGCTCCTCTTCTGCCTGCCGGAGCGCCTCCGCCATCTCCTGTTCGTAGAGGGTGAGTGTGTGCTGCCAGGCGGCCTTCGCAGCGGCTTCGGCCTGATCCGCGCTCTTGCCTGCGGCGAGGGCATCGGCCCGGGCGGTCTCCGCGGACCTGTCCGCTGCGGCTGCGGACTGGCGGGCGTAGGACGCGGAGAACGAAGCTGCGGCGGCGGAGGACTCTGCCGCCGCGGCGTCGGCGTGTGCCTGGTTGGCGGCGTTGCGTGCGGTAGCGGCAGATGCAGCTGCGTCCCGGGCGCTCTGTTCGGCGCTGTCCGCTGAGGCGTCGGCTTCGTTGGCGTACCCCTGGGCGGCATCCGCCGACTGCTGCGCCGCGACGGCGGCCGCCGTGGCTTCGGCGGCGGCGTTGATGGCCTTGGCTGCGGCTTCGGTGGCGCGCCATGCGTCCGCGTGTGCGGTGGCTGCGACCAGGGAGCCTTCGGCGATGAGGCGTTCGACCTGGTGGACGTGGTGAGTGGCGAGGTCGTCCTTGCGCTGGGCTATGGACCGGCCGACGGTAACGAATTCGTGCACCAGTTGCGGCGGGCCGGCCAGGGCGATTTTGGCCGCTGACTGGACCTCGGGGCCCCCGGTCTCGGCCAGTCGGGCGGCGATGACCTTCTCGTCGGTGACGCTCTCGCCGTACTGCCCGACCTGAAGGAAGGTCGCGAGTGCTCTTCCTGTTCCGTCGGCGAGGGCGGCCTTCGCGGCTGCGCTGACGCCGGGGCCGCCGGTCTGGGCCAGGCGGGCGGTCTCCACCTTCATGTCGTCGAGCCCGGCCTCGTACTGGCCGGTGGCGTAGAACGCCTCGAGCTGCTCGGGGGTTCCGGTGAGGACTTCCGCAGCCGCAGTGCGTACCGAGGCATACGGGCTCTGCGTGCTCAGGTTGAGGACGCGCTGGCGGATCTCGTTGTGGTCGGCTTCTTTCCAGCGGGTGCGCAGGTAGTCCAGGACGTCCTGGTCGGTCCCCGACAACGCCCGGGCGGCGGCTTCCTTGTGCCAGGGGCCGAGGAGCTTCATGGCCTGCATGGCGAGCTGGCGGCCCTTGAGGGCGGTGGCCTGGATGTCGACATCGGGCCGGCTGGCCTCCTGGGCCAACGCGTCGGCGGTGATGCCCAAGGCCAAGGCATGCTTCTGGGTGGCGGCAGCGGCCCCGATCCCGATTTCGGTGACGGCCTTCATCGAGCGGGCCTGCTCGATCTGGCCCTCCGTCCGAGTCAGCAGGTCGGCGGTCTCAGTCTGCCTCGCCAGGGCGAATATCTCCTTGGCCTTGTCCACCGCGGTTGTCGCGGCGGCGGCGGCCACCTTGGCTGCATCGGCGTTCTTCTTGGACACCGCGGCGTATGTGGTCGCGTTCCCGGCCTGGACCGCGGCTTCCTGTGCGTAGTCAGCGGCCTTGTCCGCGTGAGTGGCGGCCGAGTTCGCGGCGTCCCGGGCTCCGTAGGCGGCGAGGGCAGCCTGGCGTGCCAGCTCGGCAGAACGGTCGGCCGCCCTGTCGGCAGCAGAGGCATGACGGCGCGCTTCAGCTGCAGCTTGGCGGGCCGCGTTGGAACTCACACCGGCAGCTGCCGCGGAATCGTTGGCGGCGTCAGCGGCGTCAGCAGCGGCTCGCGCGTTCGTGGAGGCGCTCTTGGCCGCGAGGGCGGCACCCCTGGCAGCGTCCGATGCCTTTCCGGCGTTGTCGGCGGCGACAGCCGAGGTTCTGGCTACCGTCGCTGCGAGTCGTGCCTGCGCCGCAGCGACATAGGCGCCGTCTGCCAGTGCCTTGTCCCCGGCTGCCGCGATGGCCGCACGGTGGGCCTCGTTTGCCGCTTTCGCGGCTGCCGCGGCGGCCGAGGCCGTCTGCGCGGCGGCGATCGAGGCGCGGCGAGCGGCAGCGGAAGCGGCGTTCGCGGAGCCGATCGCCTGCTGCGAAGCCTCGGCTGCAGCTCGTGCTGCGTCGGCGGCCTGCTGAGCCTTGACTCCTGCCTTGGCGGCATCGTCCTTCGCGGCCGCAGTCTCCTCAGCCGCGTGCACTGCGGCGTCCATGGCCAGTCCGGATGCGGTGATGGCCTTCTTGGACGCCTCTTCCGCCTTCTTTCTCGCGTCCTCGGCATCCTTGCCGGCCGCCTGGGCCTGTGCGACCAACTGAGCGACCGACGCGTGTTCCTGGTCTCGGTTGCGGGCTACGAATTGCCCGATCGCCAGGAACTCCTCGATGGCTTCAGGGGTGCCCTTCAGTGCCGCCTTGGCTGCTGCCTTGACGTTGGGGCCGCTGGTCGATGTCGACGCCAGGCGGGCCGTTTCTACCCGGTTGTCGTCTTGCTGGGCCTCGCGCTGGCCTTGAGAGAGGAACAGCTCCCTGTCTTCGGCGGAACCCTGGAGTGCGGCCTTTCCGGCCGCCTGCACGCCACGACCCCCGAGGGTCACCAGCCGAGCGATCTCGACCTTGTGGTCCTCATCCAACGGCTCGTAGTAGCCCGTGAGGAGCCATGACTCCAGCTCCGCCGGCGGGAGCAGCATCGCGTCCTTGGCGGCCTGACGGACACCGGGGCCGCCCGTCATCGCCAGTCGTGCGGTCTCGATGCGGTTGTCGTCGTGCTGGATCGACTCGGCTTCGGCCAGGAACCTCTGGATCGCGTCGTCCCCGCCGAGCAACGCCTGCTCGGCTGCGACCCTCAGGCCGGCCCCGCCGGTCTCCCAGAGATCGACAATGTCAGCACGGACGCTCTGAGTCGGCTCCGGCGACTCTGCCGCTACAACTGCGGGTGCTCCCAATAGGCATGACAGCATGCCCACGGACAGCAGAATTGCTGGTGTCCGGCGTCGCGCTGCGAGTCTCTTGAATACTCCCGAACCAGGCGTCCGGGAGGCTTTACGCCGTTTCACTCGGCGACCCCTCCAATGTAAGGAGCGGTTCGGCCAGGCAGGTCGCATGAGCGACACTCAAGTGGCGGGACACAAACGCCAATTACGTTTTGATCATGGCGACCCGAGTATATCTCGCGCAAGGCCCCCGCCCGGCTGGTACCGCTTGATAGGGCGCGCATCCGGGCGGCGCTCGCCGCGCAGGCCGGGAGCGCGCCCGTCGATCTTTCAAGGCGGGAACGTACAGGTCAAGTTGATGCGGGGCCCCCCGAGCGACCGAGATCGGCAGCTCTGCGTAAAGAGTCCACGCAGGAAGTGTTTTCCCGGTTTGCATGCAGTTTTCCTACCTGCCGGTGGAGTCATCGCCGGAATTAGTCAACTATGGGCGAAGTGCGACGAAGGCCGCGACCGAGGTCAGGGGTTCTTGGTGATGTGGATCACGGAAGCACCCTGAGAGTCTGGAACTTGCGCGTGCTCAACATGCCCTGAGTGAATAGAGACTTCGCTTCCCTTTGCCAGCCTTTGAAAGGCACACCATGACCATGTCCCATACGCGCAAAGCCTTGCTGGCCGGCCTGGCCGGCGTGCTTGCGGCCACGGCCACCATGCTGGGCGTCGCTCAGGCCGCCCCGAGCACCTCAGTCGCGGCTGCT
The DNA here is from genome assembly GCF_039534915.1 of Streptomyces roseofulvus. NCBI lineage: Bacteria > Bacillati > Actinomycetota > Actinomycetes > Kitasatosporales > Streptomycetaceae > Streptomyces > Streptomyces roseofulvus. Next base: position 7,275,661 of record NZ_BAAAWE010000001.1, read on the forward strand.
GCTGCAGAGACAGAGATGCCGTACGCACTGGAGGACTTCAGCTACCCGTACGCGGGGAAGATCCAGGCCGATACCGGTGTCGTTCTGAAGCACGGTGATGGCCATCTGCTGATGACCACATGCGACGGTACCCAGGACATCCTGATCGAGAGCCGTTTCGGGGCCAAGCAGTTCTGCTTCAATGTCACGGCCAGGCCCGCCTACCTCGCGCTCGAGATTCCCCAGGCTTACGGCATCTGGACCTCCGACGATCCGGTCAAGACCAGCATCAAGGAGGAAAGCGGTGCCACGCAGGTCGTCAGCGCGCCCGCCAACGACTTCACGGGCTACGGCGAGGCTTCGGATGCAAGCAACCCCACCATGCTCATCGAACTGCGCATCACCGGCTGACACCCACCTCGTACCCAAGGAATCATCCGTGTCTGCAAGACGTACACGCACCGCTCGCATAGTCGGCGCCGTCACGGCCGCCTCTGCCGTCAGCGCGCTCATCACCACCCCCGTCCAGGCCGTCACCGGCACCCCTGTCGCCGGGGACGCCTACGCATTCACCACGAGGATCGAGATCACCGATGGGGGGCGGAGCCTGCGCGCCTGCTCCGGTGCCCTGATCGACGCCCACTGGGTGCTGACTGCCGCCTCATGCTTCACCGGCGGACTCACCGAGATCACGCCCGGAAAGCCGGCTCAGAAGACCGTCGCGACGATCGGTCGTGCCGACCTGACCGGGACCGGCGGGCACGTCAGTGAAATCGTCGACTTGGTGCCCCGCGAAGGGCGCGACCTGGTCATGGCTCGGCTGGCCACACCTGCAGCGGGCATTACGCCAGTATCCGTGGCCAACACCCCGGCCACGAGCGGTGACACGCTCACGGTCAGTGGCTACGGCCGTACCAAGACGGAATGGGTGCCCAACAAGCTCCACACGGCCTCATTCGCCGTCAACTCCGTCGCTGAAGCTGAGGTTCACATCGCGGGCAGGACCGCGAGTGATGCGATCTGCAAGGGCGACACCGGAGCGCCGCTGACCCGCATGACGAACGGTACTCCCGAGCTCGTCGGTGTCAGCAGCCGCTCGTGGCAGGGCGGATGCTTCGAAGCGAGCGAGACCGAGACCCGCACTGGGGCGATCGCGGCCCGTGCAGACAACATCGTGCTCGGATCCCGTCTCAAGGCCGGCCAGCGTCTGCTTCCCGGCGTGACCCTTGCCTCTGCCTCCGCCAAACTGATGATGAAGGCCGACGGCAACCTCGTCATCACCTCCAACGCGGGCAAGACCCTGTGGTCCACCGGCACCACCGGCGCCGGGGCAACAGCCCTGTTGAACGCCTCCGGCAACCTCGTCGTCCGCAACGCCGCCGACACCGCGAACCTGTGGGAGGCGAAGACCACCGCCGCAGGCGGCACCGCCGTCCTCACCGACCGCGGCAACCTCACCGTGTACACCGCGCAGGGCATCTCCCAGTGGTCCAGCGGCACCGTCGTCCGCAACGACTTCAACGGCGACGGCTTCGCCGACATGAGCGACTGGTACACCTACGCCGACGGCACCGACGCCATGCACCGCTTCGCCGGCACGACCGACGGCTCCATCGCCGCCCCCCACTCCTCGATGGCCCGCACTGCCACGGACCAGTGGGACCTCGGCGACATGAAGAAGGTCTCCGGCGACTTCAACGGCGACGGCATCGCCGACATCGCGGTCATGAACAGGTACGACAGCGAGACCAGGCTCTGGACCTTCCTGGGCAAGCCCAACGGGGCCTTCCAGACCCCGTTCGCCACCTGGACCGGCCCCATCGAGAGCTGGCAGTGGGAACGCGCCGTACTGCACTCCGGTGACTCCAACGGCGACGGCCGCGACGACGTCATCGCCTGGTACGAGTACTCCGACAGCAGCGACGCCCTGTTCACCTTCGTCGCCAACCCGCAAGGCAGCTTCGGCTCCCCGGTCAAGAGCTGGACCTCCACCACCTGGACCCGGGCCATGGGCAAGACGGTCACCGGTGACTACAACGGCGACGGCCGCGACGACATCGCCGTCTTCTACGACTACGCCGGCGGCGCCATCAAGGTGTGGACGTTCCTCGCCCAGCCCAACGGCGGGTACGCGGCTCCCTTCGCCGGCTTCGTCCACGACGGCTGGGGCGACTGGGCCGCCACCAAGGTCCATTCCGGCGACTTCGACGCCGACGGCCGCGACGACATCCTCTTCTGGTTCGACTACGCCGACGGCCGCGACATCGCCTACGTCCTCAAGAGCAACGCCGACGGCACCTTCGTCGCCCCGCGCGCCGCGCTCACGATTCCCGCCGGCAGCCTGACGTACGCGTCGATGAAGACGGTCGTGGGCGATTACAACGGTGACGGCCGCGACGACATCGGCGCCATGTACGGCTACACCGACGGCACCGTGAAGATGTTCACCTGGCTTACCAAGCCCGACGCCACCTTCGACCCCGTCAAGGTCAGCTGGTCCACCACCACCGCCGGCGCCTGGTCCTACGCCAGCACCCACTTCACCAACCGCCACAACGGCTAACTGCAACCACAAGCTCACCGCAGGGCCTGGCAGCTCACCCCGACCTGCCGGGCCCTGCCCACTGTCGCTGCCTGGTCCCAGCGGAACGCCGTCGGGGTCTTGTTGACGTTGGAGAGGTGCTCGCTGCCATGCTGTTCGACGTGTGCATTGGCGTACGCGTAGAAGCGGGGCCAGATGACGGCGAAGGACGAGTGCCACCAGGTGTCGATGTCGGTGAGGGCTTGTTCGTGGGCGGGGGGGGTGCCCCTATGTCTTTGGTCAAGGTGGTCGGGTGGCACTGTGACTGTCATGAGTAATGACGTGCCTGTCCGAGAGTCGGCTGGCGAGGGGATGCGGCCGTGTGACTTCTGTGGTCATCCGGTCGTGATGGACTCGGTCGACGAGCGGGACTGCCCTGTGTGCGGCGAGGCCGCTGAGGATCAGCCGGCTGAGGCTGGCCGGGGTTCATAGAAGGTTCCGTTGCGGAGCATGGCGAAAAGGACGTCGGCCCGGCGCCTGGCGAGGCAGAGCAGGGCCTGGGTGTGGTGCTTGCCCTGGGCGATTTTCTTGTCGTAGTAGGCCCGGGATGCCGGGTCGCCCAGGGCGGCGAACGCGGAGAGGAAGAAGGCTCGTTTGAGCTGCTTGTTTCCTCTCCGGGAGGGCTGTTCGCCGCGGATCGAGGAACCTGAGCTCCGGGTCGCGGGTGCGAGTCCGGCGTAGGCGGCGAGGTGGCCGGCGGTCGGGAAGGTGCTGCCGTCGCCGACCTCGATCAGGATGCGGGCTCCGGTCCTGACGCCGATGCCCGGCATCGAGGTCAGGACCTTGGAAAGAGGGTGGCCCTCCAGCAGTTCCTCGATCCGACCGGCCAACAGTTTCCGCTGGTCGAGCACGGCCGTGAGCGATCCGGCCAGGCTCGGGACGATCAGCGCGGCCGCCTCCGTCCCCGGGACTGTCACGGTCTGCTCGTCCAGGGCGTCGAAGATCTCTTCGACCAGTCGCTCGGCCATCCGCGGGGCCTTCGGCCGCAGCAGCGTGACCAGCCGCCGACGGCCCGCCTTGCGTATCTGTGCCGGGGAGCCGAACCGTTCCAGCAGGGTGAGGACGGCTGGGTGCTGCAGCCGCGGCCCCAGCACCCGTTCCAGCGACGGATGGATCTGGGTCAGCAGGCCGTGCAGCCGGTTCGCGACGCGGGTGGCCTCGCCGGCCAGGTCGTCGTCGAAGCCGACGATCATCTCCAGCTCGGCGATCGTCTCGTCCTCGCCGTCGATGGCCCGCAGCGTGTGGGGCATCGCGCGGGCGGCGTCGGCGATGATGAACGCGTCCTTCGCATCGGTCTTGGCCTCGCCGGGGTAGAGATCGGCGATCCGCCGCATCGTCAGGCCCGGCAGGTAGGCGACCGGGCAGCCCATGTCGCGGGCGACCGCCAGCGGCAGGGCGCCGATCGAGGCCGGCTGGTCGACCACGACCAGCACCGTCCCGTGCTTGGCCTGGAGTTTCGCGAACAGCTCGCGGAGCTTGGGTTCGGTGTTGGGTAACCGCTTGTCGAACGCTTTCTTCCCGGCCGGTGTGACGGCGGTGGCGTGGTGTTCGCCCTTGCCAACGTCCAGGCCGAGGAAGACGTCGATGTCGCCGGTGTCGATCACGTGCCAGCCCCTCCATCACGCTTTCGTCCGGCCTTGCCACGGCACCGAGCTGCCACATCCACGTTACGGAGAGCTCTTCCAGCCTGGGTGAAGCCGGTGCTCAAGCCCCTCATCAGCGGTCCGTCGATGCCTCCGGGCCCGGTGACACCACCCCCCGGATCATCAACAACAGGAGGGGGAAGTCATGCCGGACCCGAAGGCCGGTAGCCCCATTGCGGAGCCACGAAGAAGGTAACGGGGGGGGGGAGAGAGTGCTGGCTTTGGCTTCGCGCGGCCAGTCGGCGATCCTGCGGCCCGCAAGGTGGCCGCCGTGCGTGGCATCGCAGGGTGGTGTGAGGGTCGATCACCTGCCGATGATCCCGCCACCTGCCACGACGCCCGTAGCTGACCGGAAGGAACGGCCGAAGCCGTTTCCACTCGGCATCACTCAGATCACCCCGCCCCATGCCCACAGGAACGACTCGGGCAAGAAGCAGTCACATGATCGGCCGGACAAGTCCTATCGGAACGGGTTCTCCGTGGGCCGGTCCCGGTCGCTCGCAGCCTCGACGAGTTCCGGCAGATCCACACCGTCGGCGTCGCGCTGGTCGACCCACCAGCCGGCCCGGGTCAGCAGGCGGATCTGCTCCTCCAGCTGTGCCCAGTCGGCTTCGTCCCAGCTCCCCTCAGTTACGAGAGTCTCGTACGCACTGGTCACGAGCTGGTGCCGGCAGCGCTCGCCCCAGCCGAGAATCTTCTCGGGACCCTCCAGCTCGGGCATGTCGAACTGGGTGGCCCACGCCGCCGCGGCGGCCTGTTCCTCGGCGCGCTTGGCGGCCAGCCACTCCGCGGTACTCGCGGCATCGGCCCGATGTTCGGCTCGCCAGCACTCGGCGCACTTCCGTTCGGCGAGCCACCGGGCGTACCCGGCGCGCTGGTCGGCCGACCGGGTCGACATGTCGTAGGGGACGGCGTGTCCACAGCTGTGGACGACCTCGAAGGACGTGGGCACGGCCATGAAGATCTCCTTGGGTTCGAGAAGGGAAAGAGGGAAGGGGGTGTCAGACGGGCCGGGCCGAAGCCCTCCCCGCGCGGTGCGCGGGAACACGGCGGTGCCGACCGCGGCGTGCGCGGGTGCCGGGCACGTAGATCCAGCTCCACGCCGCGGCGAGCACGGCGATGGTGAGCGCCGCTCCGGCGGCGGGGAGGCCGGCGCCAAGCTGGGGGTGGGTGGTGAGTTGGCCGGCGAAGGCCGTCCCCGTGGCCTGACCGATGCCGATGGCGGCGATCAGCCACGCGTACGCCTCGGTGACAGTGCCGGCCGGGGCGAGCGCGTCCACGGTGAGGAAGGCACTGGTCACCAGCGCCGGGAGGGCAAGACCCGGCAGGGCGGACACGGCGACGGCCGCTGCCGGCCCGGGGCTCAGCAGCAGGGGGAGCCAGCACACGGCGAAGGCGGCGGAGCCCGCAACGAGCTGAGAGGTGAGACTGCCCGGCCACGCCCGTCGGCTGTAGAGCGTGCCGCCGAGGAGGCTGCCGACGGACAGCGCCGCCGGCAGGAGTCCCAGCAGCAGAGCGCTCTCGCTCCGCTCGGCAAGCGCGACGGCCCAGACCGTGTGGGCACCGAGCGCGACGCCGGTCCCGGTCATGGCGACGAGCAGAGCGACCAGCCCGAGCGAGCGCAGGGGGCCGAGAAGCCCGGACGACGCGGCCGTGCCGGGGCGCCAGCTCCGGGACGGGGCGGCGCTCAGGACGACCGCCGCCCCGACCAGGCCGAGCATGGCTGTCGCGACCATGGCGGTGTCCGGTCCGGCGAACGTGGTGATGGCGGCGACCAGCGGGGGCCCCACGATGAAGATCAGCCCCTGCGAGCCGGTGTCCAGGGCGAGCGCGGCGCGCTGCTGCTGAGGATCGGGCAGCACGCTCGGCCACAGGGCTCGAAGGTTGGCCTCGGCCGGCGGGGTGGAGATGCCGGCGAGGACGACCAGGGTGATGAACAGCGGCGTCTGCGTGGTCGAGTCGACGCGGGGCATGGCCAGCATCGCCAGACTGGTGACGCCGGTAGCCGGCCAGGTCACGGCCGTCTGCCCGTGCCGGTCCACGACCCGGCCGAGTGCCGGCTGCCCGAGCGCGGAGGCCAGCCCGTACGCCGCGCACATCAGGGCGGCCGTGGACGCGGCCCCGCCCTGGTCGGCGACCAACAGGAGGAGCACGACCGGCACCATGCCCGTCGGGAGCCGCGCGATCATGGTGCCGACCAGTAGCCGAGCCACGTAAGGCTCGCCCAGAACCGGTCCCGACGTCCGTGCGGTCGTCACCTGCTCATCCCCGGCCGGCGCCCTTGATGTGGCGGCCCGGGCGGGAGGGGAGCAGGTGCCGACGGTGTGACCGAGGAGGCGGTGAAGTCCGGGTCGAGGGACTGCACCAGGTCGACGAGCAGTGTGCCCTGCTGTAGCCAGCGCTCCAGGAGCTGAACAGCTCCTTCCTCATCCTGCGCGCTGCCTTCGGTCAGGGCTGCATCGGCCCCGCGGAGGAGATCGTCCAGAGCCTTCGGCAGCGGACCGTACACGCCTCGGCGTAGATGCTGGTCGAGGCTGTACCAGTGTTGGCAGAGGTCCTCGTTCAACGCCCAGACGCGGGGCAGGGCGCCGCTCGTCCGGGCCGACCGGATCTGATCAAGGACGCGTCCTAGGAGCCGGAAGTGGGCCTGCGCCAGGGCGTGTTCGTAGGAAGGCAGGAGTGTCTCCGTGACCTTCTTCAGGACGCCGGCGACATCGGGTGCGACGACGCTGACCGGCGCCACCGTCCCCAGCGAGGCGAACTGCGCATCCGGAGCGAGGGCACCGACGACGATCTGGCCGTCCCACGGGCGCCGCAGCACCGCCAGTTCGAGGCCGTTTTCTGAGCGGAGGAAGGCCACTGCCGATACCTGCTCCGAGTGCGTCTGCATGACGTAGGACAGGGATCCCCCCAGGGAGTCCCAGAGGAAGTTCAGGCGGCTACGTGAATCCGAGGGTGAAAGCAGGCAGTTGCCGATCTCCACCGTCCAGGAGTCATCAAGGCGTGCAGCGATGCCTCGCCCGATGTCGCTGATGAACGGCTGGGGGGTGGTGGTCACCGTGATGCCGAACCGGTGCGCGTTGGTGTAGAGCGTGTCGAGCGCCTTCTGCACACGGTCGAGGTCGGACATCGGCAGGACGTGGATTCCTTCGTCGGCCGACTCGAAGTGCGCGAGGTCAAGGGCGATGACGGCCCAGTCGGCACCTGGTCCGCCGGGGAGGGCGACGATGCCGTCGTCAGGGCTTGAGTGCAGAGTGATGTGGGCGGTAGGGGACACGGGTGTTCTCCGGAAGGCGGCGCGTCAGCGGCGTCGCGACGGAGCCGCGCGCAGGGCGGGAGCGCGGCGATGGGGCGGGGCGGGGGGAGAAGCGGAGCTGAGGCTGGAGTCGAGGAGGACGGGGTACCGCGCGGTGCGGAGCATGTCGGCGGCCCACTGGGCGCGGTCGTTCTCCCAGGTCTCGCCCATGTCGAACGGGAGACGGATCCAGGGGCCTCTCAGCGTGGGCTGGGCCAGGAAGCCGGCCCTCAGGAGCAGTTCCATGGCGAGTGGATCGACAGGGCCGGTGACTTCCACTTCGCCGCCGCGCTCACGGACGATGCGAATCGAGGCGTCGTCCACGGGTCACCGCCCCCGCGAGACAGCAGCGCGAACCGGTCCAGCGGCGGGGATGGGCGCCGTTGCCGCGGGCGCTGTCGTGAGGGGGCGCTGAGGGGAACGGCTGGCTGCCGCCGCTGCGATGCGGGCTCGGCGCTCGGCCAGCCCGTTGCCTCGCGTGGGAGCGGGCGGGGCGGACTGGGCGGGATCGAGGCTGTAGTCGGCCTGGACGGCGAATCCGGCTTTGCGGAGATCGTGTACGGCTTGTCGGCCTCGTCGCCAAGGATCGTGGTCCTGCCGGGTGAGCCGGTACAGATCTGCGGTGCCGGGAACGAGCTCGAACTGCTCATGCACTAGGTACCAGTTGGCCAGATGCGGCGTGATCTCCGTTGTCGGTCGGGCTACGACACCGAGGCCGGGGTCGAGGCCGAAGTGGAAATGGGGGACATGGGGCATGTACGTCCTCGGAGTGGGAGGGGAGGAAGGAGAGCGGGCTCACCGGCCGCGACCTGAGGCGGTCGGGGCTGCGGGGGCTCGGGGAGCCGAGGCGAGCGCCCTGCGGGAGTCGGCCGCAGACGGGGGTGGCAGGGTGGCCCGGGCGTGCTTCAGGAGTACGGGGGCGTCGGCGAGCCATCGGCGTACGTCGTCGGCCGACGCAGAGGGCAGCGGGGCCGGCGCCCTGAATACAGAGGGCCGGTCGCCTCGCCCCGGCCGGAGCAGGGCGTCCAGCCGGTCCAGCGCCTCGGCATCCGCCCGGTCCGGGGTGGTGGCCCACCAGACTCGGTCGAGGAGGTGAGCCGCGTGGGGGCGAAGCCGGCGGAGCACGGCCGTCGAGCTCTCGGCGGGGCCGTCACCGGCAGAGCGCCGCAGGTCTTCCAGACGTCCGTGCCCGCTCTCGACCTCCGCCAACAGGCGCTTGTGCACCGCGTGCTCATAGCGGGGAAGAAAGCTGGTCGTCACCTTGGCGGCGGCGAGCCTCGGGTAGTTGGGCAACCCGATGGCCGGCGGAGCGAACGGATTGTCGTAGTTGTCGTCGAAGGTGCTGCTCGCGCACGCGCCGAGCAGGTAGCGACCTGCGGCGCCCGGCTGCTCGATCAGGAGCAGTTCCGCGCCGGTCGAGCTCGTGAGGACAGCGCCATACGGGACGCGGCAGCGCTCCATTGCCTCGGTGAGCTCACCGCCGTCCCACAGCAGGGGGAGCCAGTCCTCCTGCCACACAGGGTGGGCGTAGACCTCGACCGTCGCTGTCCATGCGCCGGGCAGGCAGCGCGCCAGCTTCTGGGCGTAGTCCCCCAGATACGGGTTGGAGCTGGTGGTCAGTGCGACCCGATAGAGCTTGGCGGCCTGGGCCAGCGCGGGCATCACGACGCGCATCGTGCTGAGGTCGCGCAGGACGTGGAAGCCCGCCTTCTGTTTCTCGAAGGCGCCCGTCGAGCGGAGGGCGGTGTGTCCGTGGGAGTACTTCTCACCCACGGGGATGGCGACCAGGCCCTCCTTGGCGCTGATGCAGAGGATGATCTCGGCGTCCGGCCGTGCCTGCGGCAGTGCGGTGCCGGCCATGTTCACGCTGCCCGGGCGGCGACGAAGGCGTTGCGCAGGGCGTGGCCGTAGGCGTGGGCGTGCTGCCGGGCGGCGAGCTCCAGCTCGTCGTACTGCTCGCCCTGTGTCATCTGCCCGTCGTGCTTGCGGTACTTGTAGACGGGCAAGGGCAGCAGGACGCCGGGGGCCAGGTTGGTGACGCCGACGGCGGCCATGTAGTCCTCGCCTTGGACGAGGCCGCCCATGCCGCCGGCCGCGCGTACGAGGCGGGTGCGGGCCAGGATCGTCGTGGGCCCGATCGGGATGGTGTCCTGCGGGAGCGGCCAGTACGTGACCACGTCGCCGGCGGCGTGGAAACCGGGCGGCGTGGGGCACTCCCACACGCGGGTGGTGCCGTCTGGCAGCCAGTCCGCGCTGTACCCGGCGACCCACCCGAGGCGGTCGGTGACTGCGGCCAGCCGTACGCCCAGGCTCCAGTCGGGGAAGACATCATCGTCGTCGGCCCAGTTCACGAACTCGGTGTTCACGAGGTTCAGGCCGAGGTTGCGGGCGCAGGCGGCGCCGACCGAACGGGGCAGGGGGAGAACCCGTACCCGCGGGTCGGCGGCGATCGGAGCAGGCACGTTTTCGGGCGGGGCGCCGTCGAGGACGAGCACGGCCTCCCACGGAACGGTCTGCCGGGTGAGGCTCGCGTGCATCTGCTCCAGGTAGAGCAGGCGGTCGGGGCGGAGCTGGGTGGCGATGACGACGGTGATCTGCGGGGCGGACAGGGATGGGCTCCTGGAGTCGGGGGTCAGCGGGTGACGCGGGTCTTGGCCGGGGCCGGCAGGGGGCTGACCGGCGGGACGACCTTCAGCGCGGGGCGGGCTGGCCGGACGGGCACGGGCTGGTCGCGGCCCCACAGCGACGGGGTGCCCTGGAAGCGTGCGAGCGGGGACGTGTCCCAGCTCACGATCGGGCCTCCGCGGTCGTCCCAGGTCAGGGCGATGACCTCGATGCCGTGGTCGTGCAGGACGTAGCCCCATTCGAGACCGCCGGCGTTGGCCTGCGTGATGGTGATGGGCTCGGCCGGCTCGCCCGACAGGGTGACGACGTCGTCGAGGGGGCGGCTGGGGAAGCGCTCCGCGTGCGGATCGATCTGGTTCAGCACGTGCTCGGGGGCGCCTTCCAGCAGGTCCATGCCGAGCCCCGACCAATCGTGCGGGGCGTCGATGAGATGGCGGCGAAGGGCTTCTAGGTCGCCGGCGAAGCGGTACTGCAGAGCACCGAGCAGCAGAGGGAGCTGGTTCTCGGGATAGCCGTCGAAGTGGCAGTAACGGCCGGCGTACCGGCTTCCGGTCGAGGGGTCGGTGGGGCGAGCGATGAAGGAACGGGTCGACAAGTTCAGCCTCCAGAAAGGGGTTAGCGGCTGGGCTTAGACGTCGTTTCTTATGGCTGTCCGAGCGGCATGAGAGTCTCCGGTCATGAGCTATGACCTTGCTGTGTGGGAAGGCGAGAGGCCGGCGGATGACAAGACCGCCGGCCAGGTCTTCAGCGACCTCTACGACCGCTACATCGACGGCGAGGTGGAAGAGCCTCCGTCCGAACGCGTTGCGGCTTACGTGGCCGCGCTGCTTGAGCGGTGGTGCGACATCACCGAGGACGAGGAGGACACCTCGCCCTGGTCGACCGGTCCGTTGATCGACGAGGCCAGTGGTCCGCTGATCTACTTCGCCATGCGGTGGAGCATGGCCGAGGAGGCGTCGGCCTACGCGGCGGCCGTCGCGGAGTCCATGGGACTGGTCTGCTTCGACGTGCAGCAGGACCGGCTCAGGCCGTGAGCAGGGCCGCCAATCGGCGGTAGCCGATCAGGGTCGCGGCTATGCCGACGAAGGCGAGGAAGTGTTCGGCCTTGCGTTCGTACCGCCGGTGGAGGCGCCGGCAGCCCGCCAGCCAGGACACGGTTCTCTCGACCACCCAGCGATGCCGGCCCAGCCGCTGCGAGGACTCGATGCCCTTGCGGGCGATGCGGTGGCGGATACCCCGCTTGCGGAGCCATCGGCGCAGGTGGTCGTAGTCGTAGCCCTTGTCCGCGTGCAGCTTCGCCGGCCTCCGACGCCGGGGCCCGCGCCGGGACCGGATGGGCGGGATACCGCGCACGAGCGGCTCCAGGCCCTGGCTGTCATGCATGTTCGCACCCGAGATGCCCAGGGACAGCGGCAGTCCGTTGCGATCGCAGATCAGGTGGATTTTCGATCCCAGTTTGCCGCGGTCGGTCGGATTCGGTCCGGTCAGTGGCCCCCTTTTGCGGCCCGCAGACTGACGGAGTCGATCGCGCACCGTGACCAGTCCAGTTCGCCCCGCGCTCCGAGTTCGTCGAGGATCACGCGGTAGAGCCGGGCCCAGACCCGCTCCCGGCTCCACTGGGCGAACCGGCGGTAGACGGTGGGCCAGGCGGGACCGAACACCGGCGGCAGCTGCCGCCATGTGCAGCCTGAGGTCGCCACGAAGATGATTGCCGCCAGGGCTTCACGGTCACCCGCCCGACGCCGGCCACCGCCCTGCGGACGTATCACCTCAGTCGGTGGCACCACCCGCTGAAACAGCACCCACAACTCGTCCGGTACCAGCCGCTCAACCAGATCCGTCATGAACGGATCAACGAACGATCACGCCATAAGAAACGACGTCTTAGAGGTCCTAACAGAAGCCATTGATGGTGTGACTGTCGGCTTGGATGCTCGTTGGTCCGTTCGTGGGGAAGAGGAACTCTCGGCCGTGGATCGTTTCGGACGAACTGTGGCTGCTGATCGAGCCGTTGCTGCCAGTCCCGGCGCCGAAGCTGGTGGCGGGGCGCCCGCGGGTTCCTGACCGGAAGGCTCTGTGCGGGATCCTCTTCGTGCTTCACACGGGGATCCAGTGGGAGTACTTGCCCCAGGAGCTCGGCTTCGGCTCCGGCATGACGTGTTGGCGGCGGCTTGCCGCATGGAACGAGGCGGGTGTGTGGGACCGGCTCCATGTCGTTCTGCTGACGAAGTTGCGGTCGGCGAAGCAGCTCGACTGGTCCCGGGCGGTGATCGACTCCAGTCATGTCAGGGCCGCTCGGCGCGGCCCAAAAGCGGACCCAGCCCGGTCGACCGCGCACGTCCGGGCAGCAAGCATCACGTCCTCGTCGACGGACAGGGCATCCCGCTCGCCGTGTCGCTGACCGGCGGCAACCGCAACGACGTGACGCAGTTGATGCCCCTGCTCGCGAGGATCCCGTCCGTCGCCGGCCTGGTCGGACGGCCGCGACGACGACCGGACACACTGCTGGCCGACCGCGGCTACGACCACGACAAATACCGCCGCCTCGTCTGGGCCCAGGGCGTCAAACCGGTGATCGCCCGACGCGGTGTCCCACACGGCTCGGGCCTCGGCGTCCACCGCTGGGTCGTTGAACGCACCATCGCCTGGCTCCACGGATTCCGCCGCCTGCGCATCCGATGGGAACGACGCGACGACATCCACGAAGCCTTCCTCGGCCTCGCCACCTGTCTCATCACCCACCGACACGTCCAACGCCTTTGTTAGGACCTCTTAGGGCCGGAGGACTGCGCCTCGGGCGGGGCAGGAGGGAGGCCCGGCGCGGGCTTCGAACCCGGGCGTGTAGGAGCGGGGTCGTACGTCGCCCGGAGCGCGGCGAGGTCGGCTGCCTCGGCGTCCCAGAGCGTGGACACGAGGCGGTTGGCCGCCTCCATCACCTTCCGGGACGGGGAGTCGGCTTCCGACTTCCCATACCGGCCGTTCCAGTCGGCGATGTCTGACAGGACCAGGCCCATCGACTCCAGCACGGGCCTGCAGGCTTCGATCAGGTGTCTGGTGACCGCACTGACCTCGGCGATTGTCCGGGCCTCGTTGAGTGCGACGCGATATGCGGCGGTGTCGAGAGGGACAGGCGAGCCAGTCGGCAGAGGACGCTCGGCGAGGTACGCCTCGGCGTCACGACGAGCCCATCGCAGGAGGTCGCCCTCCGTCGCCATGCCGAAGTGCGCGGCGATGATCTGTTCGGTGCTACGACCGATGTTGTCGTAGTGCTCGTAATCGGGGTGCAGGGGAACTCCAGGAGAAGGGGTCAATGCATACGGGAATCGGTGTCGAAAAGGTCCAATTCGGCTGCATGCAGCTGATGTTGGACGACGAAACTGCGTCCGGCGACCTTCCAGAGGCCGCGGCCCCGGCTGAGGTGGGACAGGGCTCCGGCTTCTACGGAGGTCAGGCCGAGGAGGCTGGAGGCGGCGGCGAGCTGGTCGGTCTCCTGCCGGTAGATCACGCGCGTGCTGCAGTCGGCGAGCAGGCCCTCGGCCAGGGCACGGCTCTGGCTGCCGGCGTCGCCGGCGGAGAGCAGGTCGGACAGGCGGTGGATCACCATCAGGTTCGCGATGCCCAGGCCGCGGGAGAGCTTCCACTGACCCTGCATGCGCATGAGGAGGGCAGGGTGGCGCAGCACGCGCCACGCCTCGTCGTAGACCACCCAGCGCCGTCCGCCGCTGGGGTCGGTGAGGGCGGCTTCCATCCACGCGGAGGCGCAGGTCATGGCGAGGACGAGCGCGGTGTCGTCGCTGCCGCCGAGGCGGGAGAGGTCGACGGTGAGCATCGGCCGGTAGGGGTCGAAGACCGTGGTCGACGGGGCGTCGAACATGCCCGCCAGGTCGCCGAAGACCAGGCGGCGCATGGCGTGGGCGAGGTCGCGGGCGGCATCTCCGAGGCGTCCGGAGAGCCGGCCGCCGGCCAGTTCGAGGCCGGGACCGTCGGCCAGGGCGTGGGCGACGTCGCCGAGGAGAGGCTCGCGGCTGGAGGCGGCGGCCCGGGCGACGGCGCTGTCGAGCGCGATGTCGAGGGCCGTGTGCTCCATGGGCAGCAGATCGCGGCCCAGGACGGTGCGGGCCAGGGAAGCAAGCAGGAGCAGACGGCGAGTGCGGACCTCTCCCGCCCATTCGGTCTGTGGGACCGAGGAGGGCCGGGGTGCGGCGTCGAGGGGGTTGAGGCGGCCGGGCAGGCCCGGGCCGAGCGCGATGGACTCGCCGCCCAAGGCCCGGGCGACGTCCGACCATTCGCCCTTGGGGTCACACGGGACGTAGACGCGGTAGCCGAAGGCGATGCTGCGCAGGGCCAGGCTCTTGGCCAGGGCGGACTTGCCCTGGCCGATCACCCCGGCGAGCAGCACGTTGGGGTTGGTGAAGCCCTCGACGCGCCCGTACAGGGAGAACGGGTCGAAGGTGAAGCTGCCTTCGGCGTGGAGGTCCTTGCCGATGTAGATGCCGTCGGCGCCCAGGCCGCCTTCGGCGAGGAAGGGGTAGGCGGCGCTGGCGACGGCGGTGGTCATGCGGTGGGCGGGGAGCTTGAGGCGGTTGCCGCGGGCGGAGGCGGGACCGGGACGTCCGGTGGGTGGGTAGAACGGCGCGGGGAAGGCTGCTTCCCCGGACTGCTGGTCGGGTCCGGTGCCGGCGGCGGTGCGGGCCCGGGCTTCTGCGCGGGCGGTCTGCTTGCGCAGAGCCCGGCGCTGGGCGCGGTCGATGCCATGCGGGGTGAACAGGGGAGTGGCGCTGGCGCGGCGGTGGGACAAGGGACGCTTCCAGTAGGACGGTTCAGGACGCGAGGTCGGCGGCGGTGGTCTTGCGCCGGATCGCGTGGACGGCGGCGAGGTGCCGCTGGCAGATGGTGAGGAAGGGCGGTCCCTCGGGAAGCCGGTCGGGCTGGCACGTCTCGTCCTCCGTGGCCGCAGGGACCAGGTGGAAGGCCGCGTGGACGGAGTCGGCGGCCTGCCACACCCGGGCGTGGGCCGTGGCCAGGTGACGCCCGGCTGCCGGGTGCTCGGGGCGGGTCTGCTCGGCGGCCTGGTCGATGAGGCGGTGCAGGGCGGTGAGGTGGGCGTGGAGCGCGTCAAGTTGCGGCCGGTCGCTGGGCTGGGCCTGGCCGGTCGCGCTCTGGGCGCGGGTGTGGTGGCGCAGCCCGGCGGTGGCGGCCCGCAGGTAGGGGTACGCGTCACCGTCGAAGGCGTCGCGGCGGTCATCAGGGGACATGGGCTTCTCGCGGGGAAGGAGGACGCCGTCGGGCGGCGGGGCGGGCTACAGGGTGCTGCGGGCGAGCGGGAGGGCCGCGGTGATGAAGGCATCGGCCTGCTGGTAGATCAGGCGCCGCAGGTCGACCTGGGCGTCGGCGGCGGCCGTCTCGATCTGGGTGCAGGCGGCGTCGAGGTCCTGGTCGGTGTCGGCGGAGACGGTGAGCAGTCCGGTGAGGGCGACGTCGGCGTGGCCGGAGATGAGCTGCTTCTCGCGGGTCTTCACGTCGGCGTACTCGACGCTGTCGGCTTCGGAGTCGACCTGTCCTCGGCGCTGGCGCTCGGAGGCGTCCGCGATGATCGCGGCCTTGCGGCGCTGGACGTCCCGCAGAGCGGAGTCGATGCCCTGGGGCGCGTAGATGAGGGAGAAGGTGCGGCGGACGCCGGCGCTGAACATCAGGCTGTGCAGGAAGCCCGGGCTTGTCTCGGTCCGCGGCCAGTTTTCGATCCAGAAGGTGGCGTGCCGGGCGCTGTCGGTGACCAGCCGGTCGGCTTCCTCGACCTGGGCGACCGGTCCGGCGGCGGCAGGGTCGGCCTCTGCCTGGCCGGTGGCGGACCACTGCTGCAAGTGGGCGGTGGACGCCGGGTCGTACGCGGTGCGCAGCACGGCGGCGATCTCCTGGGGCCCCAGCCATCCGGAGACGGTGAGGCCCGCGTTGCGGGCGGCCTGGGCGACCGAGGAGGTGGTCTGCTCCATGACGGTGAAGGCGCCGGCGAGGCCGCCGCCGGCCTGGCTGATCAGGCGCTTGGCGGCCTTCAGGTCCAGGGCGATGGCGAGGTACGCCTCGTGCGGGGCGGCGGCAGGTCCGGCCGAAGCGAGGAGCTCGGTGTAGATCTGGCCGGCGATCGGGGCATGGGGGTTGCCGTGCTCGGTCCAGTGCCGGGTGAGGCTGTCGCCGGAGTTCGGCACGGTCCGCTCCAGGACCTGCACGGTCGAGATGCGTCCGGTGCGGGCGATGCCGGCGAGAGCCCGGCCCCACGCGGATACGTTGGCGGTCTGGGTGGCCGGGTCGAGCAGTGCGAAGGCGCGGGAGCTGACGCGGGCGACGGCGGTCAGGGTCTGGGTGTGGGGGTCGTGGACGGCGGCGGCCCCGGAGTCGGCGGTGGCGACGCGCAGGGATGCGGCGGTGCCGGGCAGGTGCAGCAGCCCCTCCACTCGGGGCCGGGAGACGGGGCGGGCGCGCCACAGGGTCTGGCCGGTCCGTCGGCGGTGGGCGAAGCGTCCGGCGAGCGGCGCCCAGTCGATCAGGGAGCGGCCGTCGCGCCGTACGCCGACCAGGACGGCGGTGGTGAGCCACAGCGGAGCCAGGACGACGGCGCCGAGCAGGCCCGCGGTCACCACGGTGGCCAGCAGCACGGCGAGGGTCGAGGAGACCAGGACGAGCTGGGGGAGGGTCAGGCCGAGGAGGATGCCGCGACGCGACCGGGTAGGGAATTTGACGGTGAGAACGGAGGACACGATCGCTTCCGGGAGGGAGGAGCCGGGGGGCAGGGCGGGGAGGATCCCCTGCCCCCGGCGGCGGGTGTACGGGAGGGGCGGCTACGGGCCCGGCGGCGGGCCGGCGGGTGCGGAGTCGCTGCTCGCGGCCCCGTGAGCGGGCGGCATCGCAGCCGAGCTGCTGCCGAGCTCACCGCTCTGCTGTCCCGCGGGAGTCGCTTCGCTGCCGGCCCAGTTCCCGCTCCAGCTCGGAGGGGTGCCCTCCTGGCCGTCGGGCGTGCCGCCGCCCTGGGACTGAGGCGAGATCGTCTGCTGGAGCAGGTCCTGCAGACGGCTCTCCGAGTCGCCCTTGGAGCCTTCGCTCTGCATGCCAGTGTCGGTCGCGGGGTTGGCGGCGATGTCACCGGGGAACCCGCCGGCGCCAGCCTGGGCACCTCCTGCCGCGCCGACTCCTGCGGCGGCGCCGCCCGTGCCGGCGGTCGCCGCTGCGGCTGCTGCCTTACGGCCGGCGTTCTCGGCGTGCTGGCGGGCCACTGAGGCTCCTGCGCCACCGGCGCGGTGGATGGATTCGCCGTCGGTGCCCTCGGACGCCCAGTGGACGAACTTGAAGACCATGTACGGGCACAGCAGCACGAGCAGCATGATCACCATGCCTGCCGCGACGTCCGCCAGGGCGGCGAGGCCGTCCTTGCTGTCGGCTTCGCCGAGCGCGGAGATGCCGAGGACGAAGACGATCGTCATCAGAAGCTTGGAGACGACGAGGGTGGCGGTGGCTTCGATCCAGCCGCGGCGCCACCGGCGGGCAACCTCCCAGCCGCCGCCCGCTCCCGCGAACACGGCCAAGGTGACGAGGATCAGGATGCCGACCTTCCGGACCATCATCACGCACCAGAACAGGAACGCTCCTGCGGCTGAGGCGAGCGCGGCGATGACCGCGACGAGCCAGCCCAGTCCGGCGACGGCACCGATGGCCGAGACCTTCACGATCCGGCGCACGGCGGAGGCGATGTCCGTGCCGGCCGCCGCGAACAGTCCGGCGGACAGCGCGTCGACGACTTCGATGGCCACGGTGGTGAAGGTGATCGCACAGAATGCGAAGAGAACGCCGCTCGCTGTTCCGGTGAGGGCCTGGACGAGGGCTTGGCCGTCTCGCTTGATGGCGGCTCTGACGAGCTGGGCGCAGAAGGTGGCGACCAGCACGATGAGGCCGATGGGCAAGGTCGTCTCGTAGTTGTCGCGGAACCAGCTCGCGCCGAGGTCGATGGCGGTGGTGCGGTCGATGGCCTTGGCAGCCAGGTCGGCCGCCGCGGCGGCGAGGTCACCGGCGCTCTGCACCATCCAGTTCCCGATCGCGCCGACGGGATCGGAGGCGAACTCGATCGCGTCGCCGATGTCGCAGATCGAACCGGCGACGGGCAGGTCACAGAAGCCCACGTCGGGCGTCCTTTCGGGTCAGGAAGTACGGGAGAGGGCTACGGGGCGACGCGCGGGGCGACGGCGACCAGGCGGCAGTCCGCGCTGGGCCGGCACTGGACGGCCAGGGTGATCTGGCGGTCCTCGACTCCAGACCCGCCCCCGGTCCAGGCCAGCTGGGTCTTGCCGCGCACGGTGACGGCGTAGATGTACGCCTCGGTGATCGCGGCGGGATCGTTGGCGATGGCCTGCTTGAAGGCACTGGGGAAGTGCGCCTCGGAGACGGCTGCGGTGGCGTGCTGGCCGTTGTCCTTCAGCCGCGACCACAGCACCGGGTCGGGGATCTGGGCCTGCACGGAGTCCCAGTCCGCGTAGGCGGATTCGGACGTCATCCAGGACTTCATCCCGGCGAGCTGCTCGGCGTGGCTGGTGGTCCGGGCGTCGAAGGACCACAGCATCACCGCGCTGGCCCGGGCGAAGACGAGCGGGCCAGAGACCGGAGGCGGCCCGGCCACCGGCGCTGCCGATTCGCCGTGCGGAGGAGGAGCCGAACCGGCGGCGCCGGCAGGGGGCGAGGTCGTGGCGTGCGGCTGTGGCGAGGCGTCGGCCGTCTTACTGCTGCCGGTCCACCAGGCGACCACGCCGGCCACGAGCAGCAGCATGATCAGTGCGCCGGCGGCGATGACGATCCGTCGTGATGGCCTCCAGTCGACACGGGGGGAGAGGGAGCGTTTCCCCATTACTGGACCTGGGACCCGAGGGCGGAGAAGAAGGCCACGATGCCGTTGGCGGCGCCGAGCCCGAGGGCGGCGCCGGCGGCGACCACGGCGCCCTTCTTGCCGTTGGCCTCGGCCTGGTGGCCGCCGGTGTGGTGACCCCAGGCCCACACGCCGAGGCTGACGGCGAGCGCGCCGACCACGGCCACGATGCCGAACAAATTGATGCTGTTCACGACGGTGCGCAGGACTTCGAGGCCCGGCAGACCGCCGCCCTTCGGGGAAACGCCGGGGTCGAAGGCGAGCAGGAGATGGTCGTACGGGAGGGCGGTGAGGGTGGCGGGGGAGATGGTGGTGCGCTCCTTGTGAGGGCAGGGCTCAGCGGCCCGTGCCGGGGAACGGGAGAAGAAGGAAGGAGAGGGGGAGAAGCGCTCGGCGGCGCGAAGGTGGCCCGGCCCGCCCGGCGCCTCGAAAGGGCTGGCCGGGCGGGGCCGGTGTCAGAGGACCCGGCGCGCGCTGTGGGCGGCGTAGTCCGCGAGGGTGCTGAACCGGACGTTGCGGCCGGTGCGCGGGGCCTCGATGACGAGCCCGTGGCCCGCGTACAGACCGACATGCTCAGGGGCGGCCTTGGTCCCGCGGCTGAACAGCAGATCGCCCGGGCGGAGCTGGGTGAGGGAGACGGCTCGCCCTTCGTGCGCCTGGGTCTGGGAGACCCGGGTGAGAGCGATGCCGGCGGCCTTGTACGACTGCTGGGTCAGGGAGCTGCAGTCGCAGCGCTTAAGGGCGTCTTGGCCGTGCGCGTCCGTGCAGGACCCGCCCCACTGATACGGCGTACCGAGCTGGTGCATGGCCCAGTCGAGAGCGGTCTTCGCGCGAGGATCGGCGTCCGCGGGGATCGTGTATCCCTTCGGGACCGTGCCTTCGGGGATCGGACCGGTGGCGGCACCGCCGGTCTGCGGCTCGCACGAGTCGGCCGGCTGCTGGGCCGGTGTTCCGCCTGCGGAACCGTCGGGCGCGTGGAGTGCGGTCATCAGCGCCTGCTGCAGGGCGCGGGCGAGGGGCTCCCACTGGGCGTAGGCGTCCGGGAAGCCGGAGCGCTGTACCGCCTGCGCGGACTGGGTGATGGTCATCTGCTGCCAGCCGGAGACCTTCAGCAGGCCCTCGTAGAACTTCCTGCTGGCGTAGGCGGGGTCGCGGATCTGAGCGGGAGTTCCCCAGCCCTGGCTCGGGCGCTGCTGGAACAGACCTAGCGAATCGCGGTCGCCGTACGACAAGTTGCGCAGGCGGGACTCCTGGATCGCGGTGGCCAGCGCGACGACCTGGCCGCGTTCGGGGACGCCGAGGTCGATGCCGGTGGCGACGATGGTGCGGGCGTGCGGGATCTGTTCGTCGGGCAGTTCGAGGCCCTCGATACGCGAGCCCTTGGCGCCGGAACCACCGAGGACGGCGGCGACCTGCTGCTGTACAGCGGCGGCGTCGACCGGGGCGGTGGTGCAGGACGGCACCGTCACGGCCGAGGATCCGCCGGCGGCGGCGACAACGGCCGTGCCGGCGAGGAGAAGAGGGGGAAGGCAGAGCGCGCCGATCGCGGCGGCGATGCCCTTCACTCGCGAGCGGTCTCCGGAAGGCGGTCAGCGAAGCGGTCGCGTGGGGAAGGGAAGGGGCGGGACAGGGACAAGGCGAGTCCTTCGGGGCGGGCTCCGGCCGCACGGTGTGCGAGAGGAAGGGCCGTGCGGCCGGAGCGGTGGTGCGAGAGCGGGCTGGCCGGGGTGCGTGTTGGCTCACGCACCCCGTCAGGCAGGGGCGTTACGGACGGAACATCAGCAGGACCTCCATGGCGCGGGGAGGGAAGACGAGGAGTTCAGGTGGGGTCAGCAGGGGCGGTACATGACGGCCTCCGTCTCAGGTCGGTGATGCTGGGGAGGGAAGGGCGAACAGGGCGGCGCGGAGCGCGTGCGGGGTCACGGACGGAACACACGGGCCTCCTAGGCAGGAGCGGGCAGAGGGGGAGCCATCAGCGGTGTCCGCCGGGCAATGACAAGACAGTAAACCCGGATCCCCGGTCACCGAAATCGCCAGCCGGAATCGGAGCGCCTTTTCTGGCGGCTCTTCGGCGGTGATGCTTCTCAACCGGGGATCGTGCCCTAGAGTTTCGACCTCCCCCTTTGCGCCCGGTCGAACTCGGCTTCTGCCGCCGGGCCTGCCATCAGGGGACCCTCCTTCCGTTTCTCCTCCGAATTGGGGCACCCTCATGTCTTTTTCCCTGCACCACGGTGACGCGCTGAGCGTCCTGTCGACCCTGCCCGACGGCTGCGCCGACTCCGTCATCACCGACCCGCCGTACAACTCGGGCGGCCGGACCGCGCAGGAGCGCACGAGCCGTTCGGCCCGGCAGAAGTACGTCTCCGCGGACGCCAAGCACGTCCTGCCGGACTTCACGGGCGAGAACATGGACCAGCGCAGTTACACGCTCTGGCTGACGCAGATCATGACCGAGGCGCACCGGGCCACGAAGACCGGCGGCACGGCGCTGCTGTTCACCGACTGGCGCCAGCTCCCGGCTACCACCGATGCCCTCCAGGCCGCCGGCTGGCTGTGGCTGGGCGTCCTGACCTGGCACAAGCCGCAGGCCAGGCCCCAGAAGGGCAAGTTCCGGCAGGACTGCGAATTCATCGTCTGGGGAGCGAAGGGGCGGGTCAACGCCTCCGCGAACCCCGTCTACCTGCCCGGCCTCTACAGCGCCTCGCAGCCCTCGGGCAAGGACCGCAAGCACATCACCCAGAAGCCCGTCTCGGTGATGCGCGAGCTCGTCAAGATCGCCCCGCCCGGCGGCACGGTCCTGGACTTCTGCGCCGGATCCGGCTCCACCGGCGTGGCCGCTCTGCTCGAAGGACGGCAGTTCATCGGCATAGAGAAGACCGAGGAGTACGCGTCCGTCGCCAACGAGCGCCTGTCGGAGACCCTGCGAGAGACCGCATCCCAGGAGGACTTCATCCTCGGCGCCTGAACGGAAGGGCGCAATATAGCGGCCGATCCCCGGTTTCCGAAACCGGGGATTCTCCGGACCATCGGAGCCACTGAGTCACCGGCTCCGGCTGCAAGGAGATCCTTTTCGTGTCCGAATTCACCGAGTCCCCCGACGGCGGGGAATTGGAGCCCGTCCGTGTTCGGGAGCCGGACCTCGAATCGATCGAGGTGTCCGTCCGGAAACTCCTCGATCGCTCGGCCGAACAAGCGCGGGTCATCGACCGTCTCGCAGCCGCCCCGCCGGCCGATCCGCGATCGGCGGGCATGCCGTTCGCCGGCTTCCCCGGCATGCCGGCCTTCACCCCGCCACCGGACCCCAAACCGATCCTGGAGCTGGAAGGCAACGAGTTCGAGGACGAGCTGGCCGTTTTGAGCGACTGGGTCGACGACGTCCTGATGGACGTCTACGGCCCCGAGATCACCACCGCCGCGCCCTGGTGCCCCGAATGGCAGGAGCACCTCGACGTCGTGGCGTGGCTGCACGCCTTGTGGATGGCCTACCAGCAGCACAAGGAGCCGGACGCCGGCGCGTCCGGGATGTTCGTCTGGCACCGCGACTTCCTCACCCACGCCATGGCTCACGTCCGCTCACCCGGCGGGCCGCTCAGCGCCTGCCAGACGGACCCGGAGCGTCCCGAGCACCGGCTCCTCCGTGGTCCCGGCCCGTCGACCAGGACCCTCGCCCGTGACGCCCGAGCGGCAGGAGAACGGTGACGCGCCCTCGACCGAAGCCGGCCCCGCGTCATGACGGCCGAGCCCCGCCCTGCCTACGGGCTGTCGTTCAACCCCGGCGCCCTCACGGACCTGCGCGCCCTGCCACAGGACATCCGGGACCGGGCACTCGACCTGATCGAGGGCGTCGTCCGGGCCCGGATCACCGGCCCCGAACTCGCCTACGAGCTGCGCGAGTACCGCAAGCTCTACCTCGGCGCCGGCGCCGAATGGCGGATCGTCTACCGCCTGCAGAAGGCCCCGCCCAGCTCCCAGCACACCGTCGAGGCGCACATCGTCGCAGTCCGGCCCCGCGCCCGGCACGAGGTGTACGACATCGTCCGCGCCCGCGTGAACCGGCCGCGCCCACCAGCGGGCCCTCGTGTCCACGCGGCCCGCACCATCCCGCCTCAGCTGCAGAGCAACGCTCCGCAGCCTGCGCCCAGGGCCGCCACGACTGCTTCGCCGGCGCCGCCGTGGCGACCGGCGGACCTGTTCACCTCGCCCACGCCCCACACCGACCCCAAAGGACCTCAGCGTTGACCACCCGAAGCCCGTTCTTCCGCCTCCTTGGCACCCTCCTGGACGACGACCTCACGGACGCCCGCACGCCCGCGCCGAACCCGCACCACCAGGCCCTCCTGGACGCGAAGGCCCGCCAGGACGACCTCGAACGTGAACTGCTCGACATCGTCAACGGGCCGAGGCCGGTCACCGACGCTGAGGTCGACGACGAGATCGAGGACATCGCGGCCATCCTCAAGGATCTGATCGCAGCAGGGCGGGAGGTGGATCGCCTGCTGGGCGACGACACCTGCTCGGCACCGGCCGTCCCGGTCGAGACCGACCGGGACGGGGCCGTCCCTCAGCTGGACCCGTGCTGCTTCCCTCGTCGTCCTCTCGGCGGAGAGTGCATCGCGGCTGCCTGTCTGGCCGTCTTCTCCGCGTACGGCTCTCCGGACGCCCTGGCCTCCGCTGACCTCGTCGACGGTCTTCGGACTCTGCCGGGCGTGGCCGAGGGACGTTGGCCGTACGCATCCCTCACGCAGGCCAGGCTGGCCACGCTGCTGCGCCCGTACGAGGTCTCCAGCCGCGACATCACCCTCCCGGACGGCCGACGCCGCAAGTCGTACCGGCGCACGGCCCTCCTCGCCGTCCTCTGCTCGGACTGCGCAGGCTTCTGGCAGACCCGGTGACAGCTGCGCCCCGCACCACGGCGCCGACAGCCCTGGACGGACCGATCGAGCAAGCCGTGGGAGACCTGGCCGGCCTGCATCACGATCACCATGCCGGGCTGCTCTCGGAGGACCGTGCCGCCCTGGCGTCCGCGCACCGCGACCTCGGGGTTGCCGAGACCGCGGTCGCCTACCACTGCAATGTGCTGATGCGGCTGTCCTCCGGCGCGCACGTCGTCGACGACGCCCTGCTCGACCGGATGCGGCGGACCCTACGGGACCTCGCCCAGGCCGTTGACGACCGGGACGAGAAGCAACTTCGCGCTGCTGCTGCCCTGGAGAGGGTCCGAGCCTCCGCCCCGCCTACGCCCGCGATCAGCGCCGAACTCACCGCGCACGACCTGGCCGCCCTGCTCTCGCTTGCCGCCGGCGGAACCGTCCGCGAGCACCTGCACACCCACCGGGTCTCCGTCCGGACGACCCAGGGCCGTCTCGTGGACTACATGGCCTTCCAGCGCCTCGAACACCACGGCCTCGCCGTGAGAGACGCCTCCCGCGACCTGATCGTCGGCCAGCCCATCACCCTTACCGACGCCGGCCGCTCCACCCTCGTCGGCTCCCGCCACCCCGCACAACAGAAGCCTGCCGCGCCCGCACGTCCCGCCGGCGCCTGGCCGGTTCCGGCGCGCAGCCGCTGAATCACCGCCCGCCGCCCAACGGCGGACGGCCCCGAGGCCACCAGCCTCGCCGCCGGCGGACGCTCTGCCCGCCCAGCAGCCCCGCCTTCCCTCATCCCCAGAACCCTCAAGGAGTTCCTCCGTGCGTTTCACCCGTGCCGCCCTGTGCGCCGTCGCCCTCGCCACTGTCGCCGTCCCGGCTGCAGCCTCCGCGGCCACCGCCGCGACCACCACAGCCCCTGCGGCCACTCCGCTTGTCCGCGCCTGCGACCTCCCCGGTCCGTGGACCATCGGCACCAGCGCCGTCAAGATCCGCAAGAGCCCCACGACCAGCTCCACCGCCGTGGGCGTCCTCTACAAGGGCCACCGCTTCACCGTCCACTCCTCCCGGAGCGGCTGGCACTACATCACCGACCTCACCACCGGCGTGAAGGGCTGGGTCTCCGGCACCTACGTCTACCGCGACGTTCGCATGTGCCTCGACTGATCCCCCAGCCGGGCGCTGCCCGACCTTCCGGCCACCTCCGTCCGGCACCCGCGTGACTCGTCGCGCCGCGTCGTGTCCCCGCTCCCGCAGCGGGGACACGACGGCGGCGCGACCGCCCCCTTCGACCGAAAGCCCCATCGCACGTGACCGACGACAGCCCCGCCTACGACCTCGACGGCTTCGAGCCCGCCGCCCCCTGCCACCAGGACCTCCTCGATGCCGTGGAGAGTTCGTCGTACAAGGTCCTCGGCGAGCACCGCACGTGGACCGACGCCTACTTCGTTCTGTACGACGAGGGCGCTACCTGGGGTATACCCGGGGCACCTCAGCTCAGAGCGGTACACGTCGCCCGGGACCTGAAAGCCCGCACCTTCACGATCGACAGCACAGAGCTTCCGCTGATCGCGATGGCCGAGTCGTGGCTGATGGCGCGAGGCTGCCCGGCCGCCGTGGTCGGCCCTGACCGCTACCAGCCGGCCGACGCCGTCACGCACGCCCTGGAAACCCGCATCCGCCGCGACGGTGACCACTTCGCCCTGCTCGCCAGCTACACCGACGACGAGCGCGACGCCCCCGAGACTGCGGTGATGCTGCGCTCCCTCAACCCGGAGGCCGGACCGGAGTTCAGGATTTTGCGGGAGTGTGTCGACATGAGCGCCGGCACACACACCCTGCGCGAGGGCGGCTTCGCCACCTACGACCAGGCCATCCAGTGGTGGGAAGCCTGGAGCGACGGAGACGCCCCACCGCTCCAGCCGCCCGCCCCCACCGTCCTGCGCACCGCGCCGACGGTCACGCCCGTCACCCCGGCACCGACAACGGCCAGGCCACCAGGACGCTGACCTGGCCGGGCCTGCGCCACCGAAGCAGCCGCTCTTGGACAGGTTCGGCCAGCATCAAAAGTGCGCAATATAGCGGCGGACCCCCGGTTTCCGAAACCGGGGATTCTCCGGACCCTTGCCTACTACAGCGGCCCTCTCGCAGGGCTGCATTTTCCCTGTTCCCCCTGGTCCGGAGCCTCCGTCGTGTGCTACTCGCCCGCTTCCATCGAAGCCACCGTCCTTCCGAGCCGCCCCCTCGCGTTCCGGTCTCATCCGCCCCGGCCGGCCCCGTCCGGCGGAGGACGTCACGTCCCCCCAGCCGCAAGTGCCCCCGGCTCAGCCGACGCCGGGCACAACCGCCGCGACGACCGCGACCGCCCCTGACCTTCCCCGCCCTTCATCCTCTTCTGGAGCACCTTCCGTGTCCGAGACCCCCGACTTCCTCGACGGCGAGATCGTCGCCGTGCTGGCCGGCCGCATCGAAGCCCGATTCGGGACGCCGCTCGACGAATTGATCCGGTCCGCGAACCAGGCGTCCGCCACGGCCGGACTCACCAGCGTCATCCACGCTTACGGCCTGCTCACGCAGGCGCAGTCGGCGCTGGAGGAAGCCGAGGACGTGCTCGTCGTCGCCCTGGAGACGGCCACGGGCGAGGTTCTGGACGACCCGGTGATGAGCCTGGCCCACCAGGTGAACCGGGCTGTCGAAGCGCGGGACCTGTACGCCCAGTGGGTGAGCGCGCTGGTGGAGGTCCCGGCCGGACCACAGCGCGCGCGAACCAGTCCGGCGCCCCGGCTGACCACCACGCTCCCTGTGGCCGCCCCGGCTCGGCCCGCGCAGATCGGAATCGCACGATGAGCGTCGCCGACAAGAAGAGCAGCCGTGACGAGGCTCTGGAGCGGGCGTTCGGCGCTCCGCTCGCCGACCTCTACGCGCAGGTCGTTCGGTCGGGGGCGTCCCCCGCGCTCACCCGGGCCCTTGAGGTGCGGGCGATGCTCGCCCTGTCCGAGGAGCAGGTCGTCCGCGTCCGCGACCGCGTCCACGCGAGCATGGCCCCCGCCGGAAACCTGGACGAGCTCTCGGCGGAGACCCTCCAGACCGACGTGTACTGGCTCGACGCCGCGCTCGATGGCCGGCGCGGATACATCCGCACGCTGGACGCACTTCTGGCCGCGATGCCGCCGCCGACCACCCGCCTCACCCCCCTGACCAGCACTCTGCCTCCCACGCAGCCCTCCTCCTCGGCACAGATCCGGCCGGCAGCACGGGGACGCTGAGTGCCCGATCCGTACGCTGCCTCCCGGGCGGCGGGGGACCGGATCGCAGCTCTCTACGGCCGGCCGGTCACCGAACTCGCGGTCGGCGCCGAGCCGGGCACCATGCGGTACGCCCTGCTCAACGCCTTCGACGTCCTGCAGCACGCCGACCACGGCGTCGCCTTCTACGCCGAGCAGCTGCATCGCCTGACCGCCCCCGGGAGCACCTTCGAGGCCACGGACGCCGGGCACATCATCGACGCCGCCCGTCGCCTCGCTCACGCCGTCACTGCCCGAGACGCACACGACCAGGTCCTCGGCGACGTCCTGCAGAGCCTCCACCGCGTACCCGAGCCAGCGCCGGCCACCCCACCAGCCGTCCCCGAGACCGCCGTCGACCTGCCGCCGGCCGTCGTCTCTCCTGCCGCCCGCGCGCGGTAACCCGCTTCCCACCCCGTTCCTCTTCTGCCGCTGGAGTTCCGTCGTGGCCGCTGCCCGAGCCCTTTCCCCCGACCTGCGTCGCGTCGCCGAGACGCTGGAGATGATCGCGCCGCGCTGGAGCGTCTGGATGCTCATGACCCTCGCCTCCGAGCCGAAGGGCCTGCGCTACACCGAGATCCAGTCCCGCCTGCCCTGGCTCATCGCCAGTCAGATCACCCCGCGCCTGCGCGCCCTGTGCGAGACCGGGCTGCTGGAGCGCACCGAGGTGACCCACCGACACGTCACTTACGGCCTCACCGACCGCGGCCGTGCACTCCTTCCGACGCTGCACGCCCTGGCGGAGTACGGCGATCAGCACCTCGACAAGGATCTCGTCGAGACGACGATCATCATGGAGGGCAAGCCGCAGGTGATGCAGCTGCCCGAGCGGATCCCGGCTGCCCAGAACGCCGAGGACGCCCTCGCCCTCATCTCCTACCGGCACGCCACCCCCCTGCTGTGGGCCCTCAAGGAACGCGGGCCGTCCAGCATCGTGTCCCTGCGCAAGACGCTGCTCCCCGGCTACAGCCCCAGCGCCGTGTACCCGCCCGTGCACCGGCTCATCGACGACCGCCTCGTCTCCGTCCGCCAGCCCGTCTGGCCCACCGGCGCCGAGGACGAGGGCATGGAGCTGCGTCTCACCGACGCCGCCCACGCCCTGGCCCCCGTCTACCGGGCCGCCTCCGTCTGGGCGAGCGGCCGGCCCCACAAGGACGCGGCCAGCCACCCGCTGTGGGGCGCCCCCCGCCTCCCGGCCGCCGCGCGGACGGGGCAGTGGGCCGCCCATCAGGCCCGCCAGAGCACGCGCCCTGCTCTGCCGGTCGCCCAGCCGCCCGCTCCTGCCCCGGCGAAGACCTGGCGGCCAGCCGACCTCTTCTCCTCCCCGACGACCGGCCCCTGCCGGTGACCCGGACACCCCGGCCGGCGCCCCGGCTCGGCGAAGCCACCGTCCGCTCCCTGCTCGGCGGGATGCCCGTCCGGGATCCCGCCAGCAGCCAGGCGGCTGCCCTCCTCAGCCGCCTCATCCGCGAAGAGGCCGACGTGCTCGACGGTATCGCCGAGCAGCTCCACCAGCAGGCCGAGTACGCCATCGATCAGCTCAGCCGCGTCGCCGACGGCCGCGACCAGTACCGCCACCGTTCCACCGACGGCGTCCTGCAGCTCACCGGCCCGCAGATCGACATGCTCCTCGCCCGCCGCGGCGACGCCGTACGCCACCTGACCGGTCTGTGCACCGCCTTGAAGGCCCTCTCCCCGGCCACCGCCGCACCTGCCCCGGTGGTGAGCCGCTCCCCGGGCCGCCGCCTCAACGGCCGCTGAACCTACGTACCTTCCCCTGGAAACGCCCGATGCCCCGCACGCACTCCATGCCCCGGCCGCCCGCCGGCCGCCACGCCCGCATCCCGGTCTTCGGCCCCGTGCGCGGCGTCTACGTCCCGCGCACCGCGGATGCCGGCGCGTTCGCGATGAGCACCTACGGCATCCCTCTCCTGGTCCTCGCGGTCACCGACTCCGCCGCTCTGACGGGCCTGGCCTTTGTTCTCGAATGGCTTCCCCGCCTCTCGGCCTTCGCGCTCGCGGGCGCCGCAGTCGACAGGGTTGGCAGCACGCGGGTGCTGCGCACGGCGTCGGTGCTGCGTGCCGTGGTCGTCCTGGCCGCCGCCGGTGCCCTGCCCGCGATGGGCGACGGCCTGGGCGCCGTGGTCACCGTCATGGTGCTCGCCGCCGCGACGGGCGTCCTGAGCGAGTTCGCGTACATCGCGGCCGAGACCGCCGGCGGCGCCGCGAGCCGGGACGCGGGCGAACACGCTCACCGGGTGCAGGCCGTCCTGCTCGGGATCGACCAGTGCGCCACGCTCGCCGGCCCGGCCCTGGCCGGCGTCCTGCTGCAGTACGTCGGCGCGACCGGCATGCTCCTGACGATCGCCGCCTGCTCCCTGCTCGGCGCCGCGCTCGCCCCGCGCCAGCGCCCGATCTGGCCGCAGGAGGCTCCCGCCCCGGTCGTCCAGGGCATGAAGACCGGCTGGAGAACGCTCCGGTCGCTGCCCGCCCTGGGCTGGCTCTGTGTCGGCCTGCTCCTCTCCAACTGCGCGATCGGCCTGGTCCAGGCCGCCGGCCCCGTACTGGTCATCCAGCAGCTCGGCGGTACCAGCAGCCAGGTCGGACTGGTCTGGTCGGCCGCCGCCGTCGCCTCCCTGGCCATGGTCGCCCTCGCCCGACTCGCCATCGATCGCGTCGGCCTGTGGCCGGTCGGCGCAGCCGCCGCCGCCCTCGCCTCCGCCACCTGCCTCGCCCTGGCCGCCGCCCACACCTACACCGTCTTCCTGGTCCTCGTGGCCCTCCTCATGGCCGGCGAGGCAGGCATGACCGTCGTCCTGCGCACCCTGCGCGCCCGCCTGGTCCCCGCCGAGGTCTTCGGCGCCACCCTCTCCCTGATCATCCTGCTGCTCCTGGCCCCCTTCCCGATCGCCGGAGCCCTGGTCGCTCTCACTCCGCCCGACCTGCTGGGCCACGTCATCACCGCCTGCGCCGTCCTGCAGGCCCTCGGACTCGCCGTCTCCTTCGCCAAGCTCCGCCGCCACCCCGCCACTCGCCGCCCCGCGACCGCGTGACCCCTACCCGTACAAGGAACCGCCCCGCCATGACTCAGCCGACCGACGACACCCGGCACGAGCGTCTGCACCTGCACGAGGTCGCCTTCCTCGACGACCGCTCCTTCGACCTCTATATAGAGGAGCGGTTCGACCAGCTGGTCACGGCTGCGATAGCCGACGCCGACGGCCGGCTCCGTCCCGAACAGCACACGGCCCTCCACGCCCCCGGACGCCTCCTTCAGCTGCACGACGCCCTCACCTTCGCCCAGGGCGACCTCCAGGTCGCCGCCGAGTGGATGGCCTACCACGGCGACGCCCGTGCCGCCCGGACCACCCGCCTCCTGCGACGCGTCCGCACCGCCCTGCACGAGGTCACCCGGAAGACCACCGCCGTGCGGCGCGAGGAGGGACGACAGCGTGAAGCCGAGGCCACGCCACCCTCCACCGACGTCATCGTCATGGCCCGCAACTGGCTCGTGGACGCCCTTCCCGACCACTTCAACCGGCTGCTCACCAGGACGTTCGCCGAGGCTGGATTTCCCCTCCGCCCCGCCGCTGCCGACGTCTTCGGCACGGTCGAGGAAGGATGGGACGACGGTCTCCTCACCGATCCGCGCACCCAGCAGGTGGACGAGCTGCTCGCCAAGGGCGCCGTCGCCTTCCGCAGCCTGGTCGCCGACGACGTCCGGGCCCAGAACGCCCGCGCCACGGCCCTGCGCCACCCGCTCCTCCAGCGGCGCTGGGCCCAGGCCCTGGACGAACTCGCCGAGCTGACCATCCCCGTGGCCCTGGCTTCCAGCTCCTCGGTCCTCGGTCCGCTGCCCGCCGGCGTCTATGACCTGCCGGAGATCGACGCGTACAAGGTCTTCAACTCGCGCCGCTTCCTCACCGCCGTCTGGCAGCGCCAAGCCGAACGCAAGCACCTCCTCCGCCACTACGCCGCCACCGTCACCGAACGCCGCCGCTCCTCCCCGGAACACGACCTGCGCCGCCGGGCCGTCAAGACAGCCATCGACCAACTCGTCAACCAGCAGCCGGCCGCCGCCTCCCGTCTCGTCACCGGCCTGCTCCCGCACACCACCGGCGACGGCCTGATCGAACTCCCGCCCGTCGAACGCGCCAGCCTCAAACGCCGGCTCATCGCCGAAGCCCGCGCCGCTGCCGTGCCCGCACGGACACCGGACACGGCGCCGCCTCTGCCCGCGCCTGCACCCCGGCCAACCGCACCCGCCATGCGCTGACCAGCCCCTCCTCACGAACCCCGGAGCCTCCCCTGCCCACCCCGCAGCCCGTAGACGGCGACGTCTACGTCACCCCCCGATACCTGGCCGGATCCTCCGGCCACGGCGACGCCGGCTTCGCGCCCGTCTCCCACTGGCCCCACCACCACCTCGACGACGGCCCCCACCAACTCGTCGTCACCAGCCCGGACCACCGCATCCGGATCGGCTGGGCCGGAGACGACTACGACCTGTGGACCATCAGCGCTGCACCCGACGCGATGTCCTCACCGCAGTGGATGGCCATCGCCAACCAGAACACGCCCACCGAACTCGTCGGCGCCCTGACCACCGCGCTCGCGCACGACTGGGCGGAAGACAGCGACCGCTTCCTCCACGCCGCCGGCCCCTGGTCCGACGCCGTCGCGCCGCTCATCACGGCCGGCTGGACACTCAGCGGCCCGGCCCGCGGACGGCTGCACGTCACCGCTCCCGACGGGCAGGCCGGGGCAAGCATCGACATCGTCAACCGGCACCCCGACGAGGCGATCACGCTGTGGGCCGGACCCTCTGGGTGGGGCACGCGCGCCGGGATCGCCTTCAGCTCCCGGACGCCCTCCCACTTGATCGCCGCCACCGCGAAGGCGTTCACCGACCCGGCACCTCTGCCCCGCTGGCGAGACACCCTTCATCCGCGCCTGGCCGCCCACGCCACCTTCACTCCGGTCGAACCGCCCCAGGCACCGGTCCCGACGCCGCGCGACATCCGATCCCGGATCGCCGTCCGCCCGCCGGTCCCCGTCGGCAGCATCCCGCGCTGGAGCACGGCCACCCCCTCGGTGCTTCTGCCCACCCGTCCCGCTGCACGCCGCTGACCACCAGGAGCCCCGCGCTTGTCCCTGTACGCCGAGCAGTTCTTCGACGACCACCTCACCCTCCCGTATCCGGAGGCGGCCGTCGTCGGAAACACCTACTACGCCAGACCCGCCCCCGACCTTCCTCTCCGACTTCGGATCAGCTTCACCGACACCCGCATGCACCAGCGCTACGACGGCCTACGCCTCGAAGTCGTGCACCTGGAAAGGGGGTTGATCGACTCCCAGTGGCTGAGCTTCGCCGACCACGGTGCCTTCGCCGTCCGCGACAAGCGGCTGGGCACCAGGCCCGGGGAAGGGAACTACGGCACCTTCACCGACTGGCGCCACACCGACACGCCACCCTGGCAGGGCATCGGCACCGCCATCCTCCGCAAGGCGATCGACCGCTACGTCCAGCTCTGGTTCCCCGGCGCCCCGCAGATACGTACGGAGACGAAACCCTCTGCGGCCCTGCCCAGCCGGACCGCCATCCCAGCCGCTCGCAGCCGGTAACCCCGCCTCGCGGCTCCTCTCACCACCGACACCCACTCCGACAGGACTTCACCATCTCCATGCGTCTTCGCTCCGCCCGATCCGTACACCTGGCCGTCGCGGTCGCCGCCTGCACGGCAGGCACTGTCCTGGCCACCCCGGCCCTGGCGGCGCCTTCGGCCGGCGAGATCCTCGGCCCGGGCTACACCATCCCGGACTCCGAAGGGAACGCCGGCTCCAGCCACATCGGCGCCTACGGCCCGCCCGGCCCGGCCGTCCACGGCGACGCCGAGACCTACTGCGCCGACCCCGAGCGCAAGGGCCCCGCCGACGCAGGCGGCTACGGCGCCCCGCAGCCGGTGACGTCCTGGACGTCGTCGGTGACCGGCAAGACCGTGCCGAAGGAGCGTCTCGCCCAAGCCGCGTACGTGATCGGCAAGTACGGCCAGACTCGCGACAACGCGCAAGCGGCGGCGGTCGACGCCGTCGTGTACGAGTATCTGGCCGGCGGCACGTACGCCCTCGACGGCGCCCGCGGCAAGCAGCGCCTGGGCTACCCGGTCGTCTCGCCGACCGCCCGCACCCTCGCCCAGGGCTACATCGCCGAGGCCAAGCGGCTCGCCGGCCCCTACTCCCTCACGATCACTCCGTCGGTGACGACCACCAGCGCCGGGACGAAGGTCACCGTCGCCGTGCAGGTCGCCACGAGCGCGGGCGCCCCCGTGCCGAAGGTGACCGTCGCGCTGGCCGAGTCCGGCTCCGGCACCGCCTCCGGGAAGGTCACCACGAGCGCGAGCGGCACCGCCGAGTGGTCGTTCACCGCGAAGACCGCGGGCACCGCCAGCGTCACCGCGAAGGCCGACGGCCTGCCCGCCACCCACCTGCAGGTCCTCACCCCGAAGAACCCCGCCGCCCAGCGGATGCTCCTCGCCGGCGGCACCACGAGCGTCAAGGACTCGGCCGCCGTCACCGTGGACGAGGCGACCGGCGGCGTCACCATCCGCAAGAAGGACCCCGAGGGCAGCCGGCTGGTCGGCGCCGCCTTCGAGCTCTTGGACAAGGACGGGAAGAAGGTCGCCGCGGGCAAGACCGACGAGCACGGCGTCCTCGCCTTCGGCCAACTCCGGGCCGGCACTTACCGCCTGCGCGAAACGTCCTCCGGCAGCCCCGTCCACGACCTCGTTCCGGAGCAGACCATCACGATCACCGCCGGACGCACCGCCCAGGCCAACCCGATCGACCTGGTCGACCCGTTCAAGAAGGCCGATCTGTCGGTGAAGAAGATCGACAAGAACACCGGCAAGCTGCTCGCGGGCGCGGTCATCGCCATCCGGGCCGACGAGATGGACAAGACCGGCAAGCACGTCCCCGGCAAGGTCGTCACCACGCTGACCACCGGCACGAACGGCACTGCCGAGGCCGACCTCGACGTCACCCTCAAGGCCGGTACCCGCTACTGGGCCGCCGAGACCACCGCCCCCGACGGCTACCAGCTCGACACCACCCCCCTCGCCTTCACCGCGAAGCCCGGCGCCGCCGTCGCGGTCACCCTCGCCGACCAGCCCGTCCCGACCACCCCGCCGCCGAGCCCCAGCACCCCGCCCCCGGCTCCGCCCACGACGCCCCCGGCTCCGCCGAGCACGCCGCCGGCACCGCCGTCCGGCTCCCTCGCCCACACCGGCGCGGACACCACACCGTGGCTGATCGCGGGCGCGACCGCTCTGCTCGCCGGCGGCTCGGGCCTCTACCTGTTCAGCCGCCGCCGGCGCACGAACGACACGGCCAGCTGACCAGGAGTCTCGGGTCCCGCTCCACCGGTCCCGAACCCGACAACCCGCAGCGTGTAGACGGACAGGCAGCACGCCATCGTCCCAGCCGCCACCTGACGGCACGCGGCCACTTCTCCTTCGGACGAGCCCGCCTCCGGCACGCCCCGCCCCGGCACCCGTCCCAACGCCGGCTACCCGCTCTCGCTGACTTCCGCCCTCAAGGCGTTCCGCCCACCACCTGACCGAGGAGAACTCCTTCTTCATGCGTGTCCCCGCCGTACCGCGGCCACCGTCGCCGCGACCACCCTGGCAACCAGCTCTCTGATCTGGGCCCCGACCGCCTTCGCCAACGCCCCCGAGATCCCGCCGGGCGCCGTCGAGATCACCAAGAAGGACCCGGACGGCACCCTGCTCGCCGGCGCCGCGTTCGCCCTGCTCGACACCCTCAACGGCGCCAAGGCCCTGACCGGCAAGACGAACGCCGACGGCATCCTGCTCTTCGAGGGCGTCCACCCCGGCAGCTACTGCCTCAAGGAGACCTCGACCGGCAGCCCCCTCCACGACCTGGCCCCCGACCAAGACGTCATCGTCGCCCCCGAGCACACCGCGAAGCTCACGATCATCGACACCTTCAAGCCCGCCGAGCTGCTCGTGCGGAAGACCGACAAGAAGACCGGCAAGCCCCTGGCCGGCGCCGTCATCAACATCACCCCCGCCACCGGCATCGGCAAGACGATCACGCTGACCACCGGCAAGGACGGCACCGCCACCACCCCGCTCCCCGTCTCCTCCCGCAACGGCACCACCTACACCGGCACCGAGACCAAGGCCCCCACCGGCTACGAACTCGACACCACCCCCGTCAAGATCACCGCCAAGCCCGCCGCGAAGACCACCGCCACCTTCACCAACACCAAGAAGAACAAGCCCACCCCGCCGCCCACCACGCCCCCCACGACTCCGCCCCCGACGACCACACCGCCCATTACGCCCCCGACGACCCCGCCGGTCACCCCGCCCACCACACCGGCGACGACCCCGCCGGCCACCCCGACCCGGTCCACCTCCACCGGGCCGGTGTCCCCGACCGACACCCCGAGCACCCCGCCCTCCGAGGGCTCCCTCGCGCACACCGGCGCCGACTCCAACGCGTGGCTCCTCGCGGCCGGCGGCCTGCTGTTCGCGGCCGGCGGCGGGGCGCTGATCGCGGCACGACGGAAGAAGACGCAGGACGAGGCGAAGACTCCGACCACCGGCTGATCAGAGGGACCTGCCAGGAGCCGAGGCGCGAGCACGCGGCACAGGCAAGCCCCTTTCAGCCCGAAGGCCCCGGGAACCACCACGGTTCCCGGGGCCTTCGCCATGTCTGCGGAGACCGATACCGCTCCGCTACAGCGTCAGACGCGCATGACGGCCACCGACGCGAGGGCGCCGGCCGCCCATGCGAGGAGCAGGCCCTGCTCCCTGCTGAGGCCGTTCGCGTCGGCCCACCGCTTCGCGAGGGAACGCACGATCATTCCGGTCACCGCCGCTGCCGTATTCCTGGACATGGACAAGTCCTTTCGAGAGGGGAGAGCAGCGCCCGAGTTGGTGCCGCGCACCCACAGAAGCAGCGCAAACCTGCTGGTGGCAACGGGGGCCGACCCGTTTGCAAGTTAGACCGGCCTGGAGTGGGAGTACTCGGCTCGCGCGGCGTACCGCAGCGCCCCTACGCTGCCCGGCATGGCAGTCGAACCCCGTCTCCTACAGCGCGCCGACCTTCTGCGCGCCGCCACATCCGCCGGCTTCAGCACCATTACCGCGAGGAAGCTGGAGAGCTTCATCAGCAACGGCCTGATGCCCCATCCCACCCGAGCCGGCAACGACGGACGCCGCCCGGTCTGGATCTACCCGACGGACAGTGACCGTCAGCTGGTCCAGCTCCTGCGCTGGCGCGAGCGCACACGGGACGTGAACCTGCTGCGCGTCGTGCTGTGGGTCGAGGGCTTCTCTTTCGACCTCGACGCCGTCCGTACCTCCGCGACCATCGTGGTAGACGACCTGTCGCATGAGTTGGAGCAGCTCCTTCACGCCGAGGCATCCCGCCAGGGCCTCGACCCGGTCGACGACCAGGACGCGGTCGTGGGCACCCTCGCCGCGACCATGGCCGCGATGCGAGGCAAGAACGCGCTGCCCCGCCCGATCCGTGTCCCGGCCGGCGACCGGGCAACGGCTGTCGCGCACATGTTCCAGATCTTCGCCCTGGGCACGCGGCCCGAGGTGACGGAAGACGAGGCGGGAACGATCGAGAAGGTCCTTGGCGTCTCGCCGGGCAGACGGCAGCGGGTGGAAGGCGCCGAGCCGTGGCTGACCGGTCCAGCGAGCCTCCTCGTCGGCGCTGCCGACTTCGTGTCCCTGCCGCGGATGAGCGAAGCGCTCGCCGAAGCCACCGACCCAGAATGGGAAGAAGCCCGCTCGGTGGCCACGGCGCTCTTCCTCCAGCTCCCCGTTGTCGCCCGGGCTGTCGCCACCCACACCGGCAAGGAGAACCCCGCAGGGCTCGGGGTACTCGCCGGTTTCGACAGCGAACCCCTCTTCGCCGTCCTCCTGCTCGCCTTCGCCCTGGGAGCACGCCAGGCCGAGTGGTCCGGCAACGTTGAGGAACTGACCGACTCGCTTGCGCCATGGCCCGACCTCATCGGCGAGATGAAGCCGGTGCTTGACATGCAGCAGCACGAACTCGAGCACAACCTCGCCGGCCACGGACCCGAGACGCGTGCCCGCACCGAGAGGATCATCCAGGCCCTTATGGACGGCGAGCTGGACCCAGGCCCCAGACCTGACTGCTAGCTAGGCGTGGATCGGGGGCAAGTCGTAGCGGCTGACGGCCAGGTACGTTTCCGGGGTCGCCGCTTCGAGGAGCCCTTCGTCACTCGCCAGGTCGAGCTCTGGTTCCTCGGGACGGCGCAGCAGGTCGCGCCAGTCGCTCGTCTCTCCACGCTCATAGGCTTCCCGGAGCAGGGAACGCAGCCGGGGGCGGGCCTCCTCCTGCTGCTCGTGGAAAATCCGCCGCTGGGCGAGCCGCTGCTCTTCCTGAGCCTCTTCGCTGCCTCGCTCGTTGACGGCCAGCTGGTCCTCGGCGCGCAGCCCAGGGGTGTGCCGGGCGATGGCGAGATCTTCCTCGTGGAGGCGCGCGCAGACGGCGAACAGCTTCCGGGACATGCCGAGGTGGACTTCGGTGCCGGGGATGCGGCAGGTGAGGAAGTCGTCGATCCCCCAGGAGCGGATCTGGGAACGCGTGAGGTCCTGATTGAGATGAAGTGCCGCTCCGCGGAGGTCGGCCCGCATGGCGCGGGTGTGGTCGTCGTCTTCCAGCGGTGTGGTGAGTCCGTGGCGTCGGTGGCGCGAAGCGCGGTCGGCCGGCACCGGGACGGTGCGCAGCTGTGAGGGGGTAGCGGAGCGCAGTGCCTGGTAGACGAGCATCTGGGCGCGGGCCGCGCCGATGAGCGCGTCGTCGTTGTCGCCGAGGTGGTTTTCGAGGTTGCCCTCGCCCGTGGCTTCCTTGCCGTCGGGGTCGGATCCGGCCGGGGGGGAGGGGCGGCTGGCCGGGGTGCAGGGCGTGGTCGATGGTCAGGAAGAGGTCGTCTCCGGGCCGCACGGCGGCTCCGACCAGGACGCTGCGGTGCGCGTACGAGCCGAGGACCTCGCTCCCAGACTCCAGCTGCGCCCACCCGCCGCGCAGGGTGCCGACGTCGCAGATGCCGCCCTTGGCCTCGATCAGCCAGTACACCTTCTCCGCCTCGTGTCGTCCCCACAGGTCCGGCAGCTTTTTCTTGGGGTCCTTGAAGGTGGCGCTCAGGGCGGGGATGGGGCCGCCGAGTTCGAGGTGCTCGGTCTGCCCCAGACCCAGCAGCGAGCGGCAGGCCCACTCGGTCATCGTCATGCCCAGCCGGTAGGCGGCAGCGCTCTTCGCGGTGCGCTCGGTGCCGTACGCGTAGACCGGGTTCAGCGTCAGGCGCCGGCCCGTGGCGCCCGGCACGGGGGGCTGGTGCTTGAAGGGGTGCGCACCAAGGTAGGCGTACAGCGGGGCGACGCGGGCGACGAGCTCCCCGTGTGCGTACCGCGGCTGGTTCTGCAGGTGCGGGCTGATGTCGCGGCCGACCTCGGTGGCCGCCTTGATGATCTCCCGCCACGTGGTGGTCGGGGCGTACCAGCCGTCCGCCTTCGGGAACCCGTCCGTCGCGCTCCACTCCTTGTGCTTGGCCGTCCGCCACTGCTTCCACGGCTTGTCCGCGGGACCGTTACGGAACAGGACCGGTATGTCGAAGCTGTCGGCGTAGGTGAGCGGCGGCTCGTCGGGGACGTGCGCGGGGATCATCGGCGTCATGGAGACAACCCTGGCACGAGCCTCGACGCTCCTGGGACCGGGCCGCAGACCTCCGGCCGTCGCTCGGCGGCTCTGCCCGCCGTCTCCGGGCTGCTGCGCGTGGCTAGGCTTCAGCGGTGACCGAACTGTCCACGCTGCCCGGAGACCCGTTCGAGCTGCGCCTGCGTATCTCCTACACCGACGAACTCGCCGACACCCCACAGGCCGACACCCTGGAACGCTGGGACGTGTCCGTCCTCCACACGGAGGGGACGGTGGGGTCGATCACCTTCTGTCGGGTGCACCTCGACCGGGGCATGAACGCCGTCCGGGTCATGGAGGAGGAGTCCGAAGAACTCGACGAGATCGCCCAGGCCCTGCTGGATCCGAGCACAGGGGGCTTCACCGAGGACGCCAGCAGCTCGCTTCCGTACGTGGGGTCCTCCCTGCTCGCCATGGACAAGGTGACCCTGGACGAGCCGTGGCGCGGGCACGGCCTCGGAGCCATCCTCGCCACCGAGGCGATCCACCGGCTCATGGCCGGCTGCCGTGCCATCGCGTGCTCGCCGGGCGTCACCGACCTCAGCAGCGACCGCCTGAGGGACCGGACGGAGTGGGACCGGGTGACCACCAAGATCGCCAGGGGATGGGAGCTCGTCGGGTTCCGGCAGTACCAGGGAAACGTTTACCTCCTCTCGCCGGCCTCGTTGGAGTTGGAGGAGCAACGCGGGGCAATGAGAGGGCGACTTGCGGACCTCGGCTTTGTCTGGCGCCGCACCCAAGCCCACGACATCTCGCCCCGACCTGGGGGTGGGTGAAGCTGCGGTCTCGTCGGGGGACAGCTTCGCTGCTGGACCTGAGGACCGTAGCCGCT
The DNA here is from genome assembly GCF_039534915.1 of Streptomyces roseofulvus. Taxonomy (NCBI): domain Bacteria; kingdom Bacillati; phylum Actinomycetota; class Actinomycetes; order Kitasatosporales; family Streptomycetaceae; genus Streptomyces; species Streptomyces roseofulvus. The sequence goes on from NZ_BAAAWE010000001.1 coordinate 7,315,430, forward strand.
TCCTCCGCGGAGGGCTCGCCATGCCAGTTCGCCTCTGGCAGACAGGAAAGATCGCGAAAGGACTGGAACACGCTTCAGGGGCATGTCAACCTAGACGACCCTTTCCGGGAAACCCGGAAAATAGCAGGTCAGAGAGGTGATGCCGTGACAGTGGATCTGAGTTCCGCAGGATTCCGGACCACGACCGAGCGCCTGAGGCTGCACGACTGGCTCCTGGGGCCGGGACAGGCGACCGAGGTCATCGACACCTTCCCTGCCGCGAACGGCGACTTCCACTTCATCGTCGACGACCGGGCCGACACCCATATCGCCTCCGCCGACGGCCGCTTCTACCTCGGCCACTTCCCCGCCGGCCGACCCGGCGCCGAGCACGAAGGCTGGGTGCTCGCGGTCACCGGCACCGCTCGGACTCCCGGCTACAGGATCACCTTTGATCCCCACACGCCGGCCCACCTGGTCGCGAGGACCGTCTCCGAGGTTCTGGCTACGGCCAAACGTCTCTGACGACCGCACCGTCCAGGCGTTCCTGTTGTCCCCGAGCTTCCGCCTTCCCCGTCCCCGCAAGGAGTGCACATGCCCGCACCAGCATCGGACATGACCGTCCGACACCTGATCGACCGCCTCGCCGTCCTGGACCCTGACACCCCCGTCCGTCTCGCCATCAACCCCTTCTGCCCGATGGCCCACCGTCTTGCTGACGTCCTCGTCGCTGAGGACCTGGACGGACAGCCGGTGGCGTACCTCGCCGAAGACCCCGAGGCCGTGCAGTACGGCTACCTGCCCCGGCCAGTCGCCGAGGCGCTGACCTGGATGCCGCCGGTCGACCCGCCGACGAGTCCGCGCCGCAGACTGCGCGCCGTCTCCCCCTGACCGCCCGTACGACAAGGAGCACTTCTGCGCCAGTCCACGCCTTCCGATCCGTCCGACGTTCCGGCCTTTCCCGCCTGGTGGGTCACCCCGCGCCACCTTGCCGGTGACGACGGAGCACTCGCAGACCACGTCGCCTCCCACCTCTCCGCCGCCGGTTGGACTTCCCTGACACTCGCTCGCGGCCGTCGTGAACCTGTTGATCCGGATGATCCGGACGCGGTTCAGCAGGTGGTTCGCAGCACTGTGCTGTACGTCGCTCCCGACGGACTTCGCTGGGCCCAGTGGGTGCTTGCCGACGAGCCGATCATCCTCGGGGACCTGCCGGTGGCGTGGACCGTCTCCGCCCGTTCGACCGCGGACGGGCTGGCTGAGTGGACCGCCTACTTCACCACCGGCGTCCCGCCCGAAGCCGTTGCCGACTTCCTGCTCGCCCTGGAGGCCTGTCCGGATCCGGCGCACGGGTATGCAGGCCCGCACGTGGTCTTCGAGTCGCTCGCGGAGCGCGGCTGGGTCCGCGACATCGACAATCCGGCCGCCTTCTCCGATCCGCAGCTGGCCGCGGGCATGGCGCTGAGCCTCCTCCCGGAGTACCTCCAGGACGGAAACCCGCTCTGCCTCGACCCCACCGCCGAGCAAACCGGCTGGCTGGCCTGGTGCGAGCCCCGGATCGGGCGAGGCTACCTCTGGGCTACGGGGTTCTCCGCGAGCACTCCGCACGACCTCGTCGCCGCCTTCGCCGCCTCCCTCGCCTCTCCCGACCCCGTACTCCGGCACACCCTGCCCGGCGACAGCGAGGGACAACTCTCCCTGCGCCCTACCGTCTGACCCCTGGGGCCAGCCGCCAGCAGGGCCTCGTACCTCTTCGGGGCCAACAGCCGTCCCTCAGCACACACAGCAGCACAAACAGGGCCCGGTGCCAGGTCATTCGACCTGGCACCGGGCCCCTTGGCGAGCGTCCTTGGATTCTTCCGGGAGGTCGGGCCGCCCGGCACCTGGTTTCCTCCGGACCGGCTCGGCGCATACCCTCAGCGGCGTGGAGGCCGGCGGCGAGCTCGCGGTCCGGGAAGCCAGCCTCACCCAGGGCGGCTGAGCAGGGCGCGGGACCACGTCACCGGTTCAGAGGCCGAAGTCGTCCAGGCCCTCGTCCAGGGAGCCGTACGTCGAGCTGGTGGGACCGGCGTTCCGGTTGAACCATGCGAGACTCAGGCGAGGCTCCGGCGTCACATGCTTGGCAGGGCACCGGAGCCAGATCTGGCCCTCCACCGCGAGGATGGCCCAGTCGCGGTACGCCGCGCACTGCGGGCAGGAGCGGACTTCGCCCTCCAGGACCAGCGGCCGGCGCCACACCAGGAAGCGCTTCGTGCTCAGATCGAGCCGGAGGTCCGCCGGGAGGAAGTCCTCGCCCGCCGGCGCGGCCCGGGTCTCCCCGACGGGCGCGGCCTCCTGCGGCCATGTCGGCGCTGGGTAGTCCAGCCACGGCGCACCCGCCGGCCCCAGCTCGCCCTCGCTCTTCCGCGCCTTCCTGCGCCCGAACATACGGCCTCCCCTCGCATTCGGCTGCCTCGCCCCGGCAGCGGACGACGAGAGTGCCCCACGGGCGGGACGTCGGGCAACTCACGAATCCGTGAACGGCGGAGCCGGCTACCGGTGCCGTCGGCGGTCCCGGTCGCGAGGCTGAGTCGAGGCTGTGCCAGGCATGCGCTGAGGAACGGGAGCGCTCGCGGCGTCAGCCGGAAGATCTGCGGCGCGGCGCAGTCGCCACACCAGGACGTCGCTGACTGACTCGGCCGTGCCCAGCTCGCGGCGGCCCGCCACATCAGCGAGTAGGACGGCCGGGTCGTGGCCCGCGGCCTCGACGTCGGCGAGCGTGGCCGCCAGGGCGTGCCACCCCCCCTCGGCGAGGACCTGCTCGGCGAGGTGGGGGACTGCCTCGCGCAGGATGACGGTCTGCTGCTGGAGCAGGGGCCGGGAGAGGCGCCGGCCGCGCTGGTGGAGTACGGCGAGCGGGTGGCCAGCGGCGGCCCGGTAGGCGGAGCGAAGGTGCTCGGCGGCCTGCTGGGCGGCCTCGGCCTGCTGCGCGTGGCCCTTCCTCGCGTGCCAGTGGGCGGCGGCGGTGATCAGGAAGAACAGCATGTCGATCGCCATGGCGGTGCTCGCGCCGTCCTCGCCGCGGCCGAGGGCCGGCCCGCCGCGAACGAGATCGCGGGCGGCCTGCCGCAGGGCACGGTCGTGCCCGCGTACGGCGCGGACGTGCGAGCGGGAGGCGCGCTCGAACGCCCAGGCTGCTTGCTGGAGGTCGCTTCGGGTGTGGGCGGCGGACGTCTTCGCGAGCGCGTCGAGGACCTCGCCGGCGGCGGCGATGTGCGCGGCGGCCAGGCCGTCCTCGCCCTGCTCGACAATCAGGAGGGCCTGCCAGGCGACCGCCGCTGTGCTGCGCCGCGCCATGGCCGGGTCCGCAGGGCGCAGGGGCCGGACCGTGTCGCCGTCCTGGGGGACAGTGTCCGCGGACCAGCGTTCGCGGATGCGGGGCAGGCTGAGGTCGGGGGCGAGGCGGGCGCCGGGGTAGTACACGGGTTCGCCGTCCTTGTTGCGGTCGTCGGGCAGTGCGACCTTGAAGCCCAGCAGGTCACCGGACGGGGCCACGCGCGTCTTCACCAGAAGACCGGCGGCGGCCAGGCGGCCGAAGAACTCCTCCTCGCTGACCGCGCCGGCCACAGCCCGCCGCACGGTCTCACGGAGTTCTTCGCGGGCGGTGCGCTCGCGGCCCTGGCGCTCGGCCTTGTGTCGTTCGGCGCTGGTGGGCCGCTGGGCGGCGGTGCCGTCGCCGGGCTTGAGGCGGCGCAGCCCGAGTTCCTGCTCTAGGAGGCGGGCCTCGGCCTGGACGCGGACGGCGTCGCGGTCGAGGTCGGGCCGGTAGCCGTCCTCGCGGGCGAGGGTGGCGAGGATGTGGATGTGGTCGTCGGCGTGCCTGACAGCGACCCAGCGGCAGCCCGCGCCCTGGTCGGGGTCGTCGATGCCGGCGGCGGCAACCATGCGCCGGGCGACGTCGCCCCACTCCTCGTCCGTGAGGAGCCGGTCGGTGGGACCGTTGCGCACTGACAGGTGCCACACGTGCGGCTTCGCCCGCTGGTCGTCGGTGAGGAGGGCGAAGGGCTGGTCGAGGAGCTGCTGGAGCTGCTTGTACGTGGCCTCAGGATCGCGACCGGGGTCAGGGGCGGCGTGGTCCCAGGACGCCACGAGGTGCGGGTCGACGTGTTCCTCGGCCTTGCCCGGCCCGTATAGGTAGTAGAGCAGGCCGATGGTGCGCTTCCCGCGCTTGTGGATCTTCGGGACCATGTTCCTAGCGGCCTTCGAGGAGCTTGTCGGTGGCGGCCTGGACGCGCTCGGTCGCCCGGCGGACGGCGTCGAGGACGGCGTCGAGCTGTGCGTCCGCTGGCCGATCGCCGGAGTTGACCGCCCGGGCGATCTGGTTGAGGTTGTTGCCGACGTGACCGAGGTGCCGGCGCGCGGCGAAGACCTCGGAGATCAGCTCGCGTTCGCCGGCGATGGACCCGGCGGCGGATTCAGGGTCACGGGCGGCGGCCAACGCAGCGCGGGCGAGGAAGGCCGGAAGGCTCGTACGGGCGGCAGCGGCGGCGCCGGCGAGCTGCTGCTTCTCGGTGGTGTTGAGGCGGACGCTGCACACGTAGGAGCGCTTGTCAGGATCGGGCTTCGGCGAGCGCTTGCGCGAAGCGGTCTTCGCGGCACGGCGCTTGCGGCCGAGCTCGGGCTTCTCCGGCTGCGATCCGCCCTCGGTCGCCGCCTCGTGGTCCAGCACCCCCCGGTGCTGGACCGCTCCCGCCCCCTCCATGGCGGGCATGGCCAAGACGCGCTTCCCCGACGGGGAAGAGTGTCTTGGCCGATAACTTGCTCCGTCGGAGACCGAGTTGTCGTCAGCCGAACCGTACAAGGGAAGCGAGGACACGACCGCCGGGAGCGGACGGCCGGCACCGGAATCGGAGCAGGGAGAGGTGGCGGACATGGGGTTCCTTCGGAGCCGGGGCGCTTAGGCGAACGGGGCGGTGGCCCGGCGAGGCCGGGCCACCGTCGGGATTCCGGGTTCAGCAGCAGAGCCTGCACCGGGAGTAGTGGCGAGAGAGCGCCCGCCCCATGTTCAGTTTCACGCCCTTGGCGATCCGGCTGCTCGCCTTCGCCGGGTTGCTCCCCTCGTGCTGGGCAGCGTGGCTGTTCAGGATGGCGAGGTCATTCTCGAAACCGGCCTTTATCCGGTTGAAGCGGTCGCAGGTCTTCATCGAGCAGCTCCTTTGGGGGGAGTAGAGGTCGGGGAGGCGGCCCGTACGAGGGCCAGGACCGGGGTCAGATGTTCGTTGCTGAGCGGGATCTCGTGGCTGCGCATGATCTTCCGGAGCTGGGCTCGGGTGATCTGGGCGTTGCCGTCCTCTCTCAGGACGTCGGGCACGTGGGGGAGGACCAGCTCGACCACCTGCTCGTGCGACAGGCGCTTGGGCCCGGTTCGGGACTGCCGGCTCGCCTGTACCCGAGCGTGCACCGTCCCCGGGCGAGCCGGACCGTTTCGCGTCCGCCGGCGGACAGGTCTCGGGGCTGGTCCGGGTTCCGGGGTCGGTCCGGGTTCGGGGTCCGGGTTCGGGCGGTGGTCCGGGGCTGGTCCGGGTTCCGGGGTCGGTCCGGGTTCGGTCTCCGGTCCGGGTTCGGGGTCCGGGTTCGGGCGGTGGTCCGGGGCTGGTCCGGGTTCCGGGGTCGGTCCGGGTTCGGTCTCCGGTCCGGGTTCGGGGTCCGGGTTCGGGCAGTGGTCCGGGGCTGGTCCGGGTTCCGGGGCTGGTCCGGGTTCGGCTTCCGGTCCGGGTTCGGAGGCCCGGACCGGCTCCTCGTTAGGCAGGGGGCGGGCGACGCGCTGGTGGATCTGCCGCATCAGCACCCCGAAGGCGAGCATGCTGGCCGTGGGCGGGACTGCGGCGACCACGTAGTCCAGGTGCGGCACCGGACCGGGGGTCGCACCGCTGACGCCGAGGACGTTGAGAGCGATCGATCCGATGGATCCGGTGGCGGTCACGCCGATCGCCCACCAGTCCGTCCGTCGGCGCAGGCCCGCGCGGAACATCAGCAGCTCACCCGCCACGATGAAGGCGTCGAGGGTGGCCGGCCAGGCCCACTGCCGGATGGGCGAGCTGTCGAGGCCGTGTCGTGCGGCGACTTCCGCTAGGTGGGCGTAGGAGAGCCAGAAGCCGGACCCTGTCAGCACCGCGATCACCATCACGGCTGCGGTCAGGGCATATCGGTCCGCAGTCTCCTCGGTCAACAGGTGCCTTTCGTTTGGTGGTGGAAGCGTGGATCGGGCGGATGGGGCGGCTCATGCCGCCTTCCGCAGGGCATCGATCAGGTCATCCGTCTGGGCTTGCCGGGGGACCGGGCAGAACGTTTCTTCCGTGGCGTCGGCCTCGTTGTCGTCCGGGTCCGCCGGCGTCCAGTAGCGGTCGCGGTCCGTGATGGCGTGGCCGGCGTCTCGCAGAAGGTCGCGGGCATGGTCGAGGTCGACGGCGAGGACGTAGGAGAGGCGCTCGGGGGTCCACTTGCGGACGTAGGCGTGGCGGGCGACGGCGTCTCGTTCGGCGGCGGTGAGGAACACGTCCCGGCCCATGATCGCGGCGCGCACTCGGGCGTAGTCGAGGCGCTTGGCGACCTTGGCGTGCCAGGGCCGGCGCTCGTCTCGGGTCAGTCCGCCCCACATGCCCCAGCGGATGTCGTTGTCGAGGGCGTGGGTGAAGCAGTCCTGGCGGACGGGGCACCGGAGGCAGAACGACTTCCCCTCGGCGATGTCGGAGAGGGCGCGCGGCGCCGAGAAGAACAGCCGGTCGGCCTCGTCGGCTTCCAGGTCCCGGCAGGCTCCGCGGGCGTGCCAGGAGATGTCGGCGATGCCTCGTACGGGCGGGGTCGGGCTGCTGGCGTTGGCGGTGATGTGGCGCATGGGTGTCTCCAGGGGATGCCGCCGGGCAGGCAGGAGCGGCGCGGCACGCGAAGGTGGTGGTCGGCGCGCGGCTGGGGCGGGCGGCGAGAAGCAGGTGAGGGGTTCCGTGGCCGTCAGGCGGCGGCGCGGAAGCGGCGGTCGGGGCCGCTGAGGTGGACCGGGGTGCACATGCCGGACAGGCGGGAGAGGACGCGGTCGCCGATCTTGTCGCGCAGGACAGGCTGGCGTGGGTCCATGTGCTCGGTGCGGACCGGCGGCAGGTTGGTGGTGATGATCGTCGGCCGGCGGTGCTCCGAGCGCCAGTTGAGCAGGCGGAAGGTGATCTCCTCGGTCCACTCGGTGCTCTTGGCGGCGCCGAGGTCGTCCAGCAGCAGCAGCGGCACGCGGACGATCCGGCGCAGCAGGTACTCGGGATCGAGCCCGTTCCGGGCCCGCATCGCGCCGTAGAGGTCCGCCGCGGTCGTCGCCTCCCACCGCACCCCGCACCCCGCGGCGGTCAGTGCGCGGATCGCCCCGTACGCCTCGTGGGTCTTGCCGGCGCCCGTGGGCCCCCAGAGCAGCAGGCTGCGGCCGTGGGTGATCTCGCGCTGGCCGGTCCGGCCGACGTGGGGCGCGAGGGCATTGGCGGCGTGGCCGACCGCCGCGTCGGCGATGGAGCCCACCCAGCGGGCGACGTCCGGATGCTCGGTCTGAGCGGCGCGGTACTCGTACGGGATGCGCTCCTGGGCGGCTTCCAGGGCCGGGTTCGGCTCAGGACGTTCAACGAGCGGCGCAGTGGCGTTCGGGTCGATGCCCCGCTCGGCGAGCTTGCGCTGCATCCAGGCCATCGCCGGGTTGTCGGCGGCCGTCTGAGGGTCGTCGAGGCAAGAGCGGATCACAGGGCGACTCCGAAGGTCCCGGTCGGGGCGGTGGGATTGAGGTACGGGGTGTAGGCGGGGGCGGCGGCCCAAGGGCCCGCGCCGGAGGCGGAGGACGGCGCCGAGTTGACCACTTCGTTGACGAGGCTCGGCAGGACGCTCGGGTGCAGGCCCTTGGCCCGCAGGCGGTCGAGCGCGGGCCGTAGCGCGTCGGGCTCGAAGCCTTCGTCCAGCAGCTGGCGGATCTCCTTGCCCAGGTGGCCGAGGAACGTCTTCGGCGGACGGCGGCTGCATTCGCGGAGGTACTCCGCCATCAGCCGCTTCGCCGACCACTCGTCCGCCTCGGCGGACTCCAGTACCTGCTCCGAGGAGGGGACCGGCGCGGGCGCCTCGCGCCCCCTACGGGAAGATCCAGGATCCAAGATCCTAGATCCAGTACCGGAACCCTCAGTGAATGTGGCCTCCGTCATGTCACCAGATCCAGCGGTATCGCTCTGACCTGCGACTTTTTCGGATCCTCGCCAGAGGGCAGGCCCTTCCGGCGAAGTGGCCTCCATCACGCGAGGGGTTGAGGGAGTGATGGGGGCCTCTTTGGCGCCGAGGGCCGGCGGATCAGCCAGCATAAGGTCGTCGTGAGGGCTCATGAAGGCGGGCGCCGCCAGGTCGCCCTCGCGGCGGCCGAGGTGGCCCTGCGCCGGGCAGGCGCGGGTGCCGCATTCGCCGCACGGCTTCTTGGCCTCGTGGAGCGGGCAGCGTGGCAGGCGGGACACCGAAGGGCGGTTGATCTTCTGGTGACGATCCCACGTGACGATGTGCAGCCACGTCTTCCCGTCACATCCGGTGTAGCGGCAAATCAGGCCGCGTTCGGCCAGCTGCTCCAGATCCTGGGCGACGTGCGCCGGGGTGTGGTCGGGGCGCAGGGCCCACAGCCGCCCGGCGATCACGGCTGGCAGGTCGCGGTGCCGGCCCGCGTCATCGGCCTGGGTGAGCAGGCCGATGAAGGTCAGTACCGCTGTCACGGGGACGGAGGCGAGGTCCTCCGACTCCCAAGCCTCTGGCTTGATCGTGCGGATGCGGGCCATCAGACCTCACCGCCGCGCCGGCGAGCCGGACGGTTCGTGACAGCCGTGTCCGCAGTGGGCTCCACGGGCCCGGTCCCAGAAGACGGGGTTCCGCGCAGGGCCGTGCTCATGCAAGACTCTCCTTGTAGTACAAGCCGCTCCGGTGTTGCCCCGTAGGAAGGGCCGGTGCGGTGGTGACGGGTCGCCTGTCCGCCGTTGGCTCGGCGGAAAGGTAGGACTCTTCGCATTCCGGCGCCCGGGAGTTGGCTCTCCTGGGCGCCGCGGCGTTTCTAGGTGCTTGCTCGGATCCTCATATCGCTCTTTCGCCGGGCTACCCGGCGAGGGACGACGAACATACGTAGAGCGCCGGCGCAAGTCCATACTTCGCACTAGTTTTCGTCACTGTCCGTGTGGGGTGCGGTGCCCCGAGGTGAGGGGGCCAGGGCCATAGGAGCCCGTCTCCGTCTGCCGCTCAACGGAAATGATCTTCTTTCTCCTTGCCTCGACGGCGGGGTGACTACGCCGCCGATCTGGTGATGTCCAGGATTTAAGCCCGCTCGGGATTCATCGTCAACGTCATCTCAAGCCGCAATTACGCGCGTAGAGGATGGTGCTGCGGGAGGTCCTGGGGAGCGACCTGGCTCCCAACTTGCCTTTCTTGTAAGGAGGGATGGCGGGAGGGTGGCCATCGAGAGTTGGTCGTGAAGAGGTCGTAAAGGTGTCGAAGGTGTGCGGAGAGAAAAAACCGGCAATTAATTGCCGGTTTCGGAACCGGAAAATCCTTGCCGGTTTATTGTCCGATTCGGGCGGATCGCATCTCTATTGCCCCTGAGCTTCTTACCTACGCTAGCGTAGGTAGCTGTGGGGCGCGTCACCCTGTGGGCGGAGGTGATCCTGGCCACCGAAAATGATCTCGTACTCTGGAGTAGAGGCAGGGGCGGGCCGGCGCGTATCGCGCAAGGTCCCCCCTCTTTTTGTTGCCTCCGCTCGGGGAAGGTAGCCCTCAATGCGAGGGGAAGCACACGACGATCGAGGAGAGCGGATGGGCGCGACTGAGCCCCTCCACCCGGGCCCCGGGAGCGGCGGGGAAGGCGCGGAGCGGACGGCTGGCAGGGAGCGCGAAGGGCAGGAGACCCCGTGGGCCGGACAGGTCATGGGTTTCGCCGGCCAGCTCAAGACCTGGCGCAAGGCGGCCGGGCACCGTCGAGGCCGGAGAGTGACCCAAGAAGAGTGCGCGACCGCGGTCGGCAGGTCGGAGAGGTGGTGGCGAGCCCTCGAACGCGGCGACGGCCGCAATCGCCTCGACCGCGCCCAGTGCGACAGCCTCGCGGAACTTCTCCAGCTGGATCGGGATGAGTACATCGCCCTGCTGCTCTACAACAACCTGACCATTGCCGCTGCTGACAGCGGTGCCACGGCAGATCCGCGAGTTCGCAGTGGCCTGCGCCTGCTGATCGACAAGCAGATGCCGGCTCCTACCTACCTGTGCGACGCCCACTGGAACATCATCGGATTCAACCCGGCGATGGCGCAGTGGTGGCCCTGGGTCCTTGAGCCCGGTGCCAATCTCATGAGATGGGCGCTTACGTCAGGCGAGGCGCGCGTCCAGTATCACGACTGGGAACGTCATGCTCGCGAGTACGTCCGCATGCTGAAGTTCGCCCTCGCCCGCGGGAGCGACTCGGCCGAACTGATTGAACTGATCGGCGACGTCTGCAAGGACGCGGATGTACGGGGTATCTGGGAGGCGACGAACGAGCTGACGGAGAATCGGGACGGGCATATCTTCCGGATGTCGATTCCGGCGATGGATTGGGAGCCGATCGATGTCGTCTCGCACGTCTTGTATCCGGCAACACTTCCCGACTGTCGCATGGTCGTAATCACCTGGTGGACAAACGAGGATGGCGAGGAGGAGGCGCGCGACGTGGACACAGCACTCGGCGCTGCAGGAGAAGAGTCGCAGGTTCAGCAGCCGACTCCGCCGGCTGCCGCAGCTCGACGTCGGATCGCTCATGCGATTACTGGGCGGATATCTGTTCCCACGGCAGAAGAAGCAGCCACGCTGGCCGGGGCTGACGCCGTTCCCCTCCCGGTGCTCAGTCGGCTCATGGGTGACGGGTGCCAGCTCACCCTGTCCCCCTCTGCCCAGTCGGTCATCTGGGCGGTGAAGGAGGAGGACGGAGCCTGGAGCGTCTCGGAGGTCTCGGTCTACACCGCGATCGTGAAGCTTCCTCACGCTGCCACCGAACCCGAAGCCCGGGCGGAGATGAAGACCTTGGTCAGGGCCAACCTGCCGGCCGATCCCAAGCAGGCGTCGGGACGGATCCAGGAGCTTCTGCCCCAACTCCGGAACAGGATTCACTTCCTGGAGCAGATCGGGCGGGACCTGTACGAGCAGGACCCGACACTCCCGTACATCTGGGATCCGACCGACGAGATCTGAGCGAGACCTCCCGAGCCTTGATGGCCAGCCCCTCCTGCCGGGGCTGGCCGTCGGCGTTCCTCCAGGCGGCCGGTTTGGCTATATAAGCCCCTGTCGCATCGCGTATGCCACCGCGTGCGAGCGGTTGCGCAGTTGCAGCCGGGTGATGACCGCGTGCAGCACGTTCTTGATGGTGCGTTCGGAGTACGAGAGCTTCGCGGCGATGTCCGCCGTGTCGTAGCCCTCCGCGACCAGGCGCAGCACGTCCACCTCGCGCGTGGCGAGGCCGGTGAAGTGCAGGCCGCGCGGGCCGAGGACCTGGCCCTGGAGCCGGCCGACCTCCTCTAGGAGGCGTCCCACCAGGTCGGAGGGGAGGTGTCCGGCGCCCTTCGCGACCGTGCCGATGACGTGCACCAGGTGCTCGGGGGTCGCCTCCGCGCGCCGGATCACCCCGGCGACCCCGCACTCCGCCGCGCTCACCAGCTTCTGTTCGTCGATGTCGGTCGTCACCAGGACCGGGCGGGCCTTGCTGGTTCGGGTGACGTGTCGCAGCAGACGCAGCACGTCCTCGTTGACCGTGTCCACCACGAGCACGACGACCTCGGGCGCGGGGTTGGCGGTCTCGCTCCACTCCACCAGGCTGGTCTCGGGGCGCGTCCGCAACTGGCTCGTCACCCCCGCCTGCGAGATCGGGTCCTGAGCGTGCACCGCCGTGACTGTTCTCTTCATGGTCATGAATGTGCTTAGAAGGTCGGCAAGCTGACGTTGCTACCGAACGAGGGGCAGAGTCGGGCGAGCCGTGCTTTCTGGTCTGTCGGCGAGGGCGCGGTCGTAGATTTCGAAGTAGCGGGACGTGTTGGACCGCCAGGAGTAGCGCTCGTGTGTGGTCCGACGGGCTGCCCCCAGTCCTTCTCTCCGGGGGTGGCGTGAGCGGCGGCGATCTGGGCGGGGAAGCGTGCGAAGGGGGCGTGGGAGGGGAGGCGGAGGTCGGCGGGGACCGGGAGGCGGTGAAGGGCCCGGAGTATCCGGGCGGCATCCGCCGGGTTTGCGGGGCCGCCGGGGCCGAGGTCGGTCCAGAAGGTCACGGGGCGTCCGGCGGCCACCACGGGTTCGGAGCGGCGGGGCAGGGAGACGGGGATACCGTTGCCGTAGAGCCAGTAGGCGCCGCCGATCTCCTTTTGTGCGTTGAGCCTGGTGCCCGGCTGGTGGACCCGGGCGACGGCGCCGTTGGACAGGCGCCAGATGCCGTTGTCGAGGGCGCGGATTAGCTGGGCCCGGGTGGCGTCGAAGCCTGCGTGGAGGCATGCCTCCCGCAGGGCCGAGAGGGTCTCCTCGCCGCTGTGCGTGAGAGTGATCATCAGGTGTGTCTTCCTGGTCATGTGGCCGGCAGGGAGCGGGAAAGGGGCGTCGGTGGCCTCGCCTACGGGCGGGAGGCGTGGACGATCTCGCGGACGGTGCGGAACATCTCGGCGCCGTGGGCGCCGTCGGGGAAGCGCTCGACGACGCGGTGGTGCACGTGCTGCCGGTAGGCCAGTTCGGTCAGGCCGCCGAAGACCTTCATGTCGAGCTGCTGCTGGGAGGAGAAGCAGGCCAGGGCTGCCTGCTTGGCGGCCAGGAGTTCGGGGGTGCCGACGAAGTAGAGGTTCGGTTCGAAGTTGCGGCTGTAGGGGGAGCGGAAGTGGACCAGGTCGGCGGCCTCGCGCATCGCGACGGTGGTGGCTTCCTCGCCGGTGACGGCGTGGTCGAGGTGCTGGTCGTCGGGGTGGTGGGTGTAGACGACGTCGGGGCGTTCGGCGGCGAAGGCGTCGAACAGGCAAGCGTTGATGGCTCCGCGGTGGTCGGTGAACCGGCTGTCGGGGATGGGGGAGAAGGTGTAACTGCCGATGCCGAGGATCTTCGCGGCGGCCAGGCACTCGTCGCGGCGCGTCATGGTGCCGGGGTGCCCGACGGTCAGGCAGTGGACCCGGACACGGTCGCCGGCCAGGACGTGGTCGCGGATGCGCATGCCCATGGCGAGTTCGGCGTCGTCGGGGTGGGCGACGACGACCAGGACGGACCGGGAGGCGGTCAACGGGACTCCTCGTGGAGCGTGATCTGCAGGGCGCTGTGCAGACGGCGGCCGTCTAGGCCCTGCCAGCGGAAGGGCTCGTACTCGTCGCGGGGCCAGCGCAGGTAATGGAGGCTGCCGACGGCATCCGCCGGTCCGCGCCCGTGCCGGTAGGCGATCTTGGAGGTCTGGCCGCCGTCGAGGTGGAACACCGCCGCCGGGTCGTGGCCGGCCCGCGCACACAGCTCGGCGGCCTCCTGGACGGTGACGCCCTGGAACGCGGGGGCGAGGGGTGCGCCGTCCAGGACGGTCAGCGTCAGATGCCGGCCGTCGAGCGCGAGCAGGGTGCGGGCGTAGCGGACGCCGGGGCGGAACGGGCTGGTGCCCAGGCTCTGGTCCCAGGGCGCGGTGCGTCCGGCGGCGGCGTCGGCGGCGGACGGCCCCAGGGACAGGGCGCTTTCGATGCCGGCGGTGGCGAAGGCATCGACGGCCGTGACGCGGACGGGCGCGTTCGTGACGAGGTGGGCGGGCCAGGGGTGGTGGGCGCGCAGGATGTAGGCGCCGGCGAACAGGTCGGCGCCGCCGCCGGGATGCAGAGCGGTGATCCTGGCCCCGGCGGGGGAGAGGGAGACTGTGCAGTCGAGGGCCTGCCGATCCCGGGGCGTGGTGTTGGCGGCCGGGTCGACGTCACGGCGGAAGCCCGTGCGGGGATCGTCGTGGTAGCGGATGCGGCAGTTCGCCGCACCGAACACGGTGAGGTGGCCGGCCGGGGCCGGGCCCGGCGTGGGGTCCTTCGAACCGGTCCAGGTGTGCGGGTGGCCGGCGACGGTGAGGGTGCCGGTGGCGGCCAGGGCGCGGACGAGCGGACGGCCGTGGTGGATGAGGAGGGCGGGTTTGGTGACGGTGGGCAGGCTGACGACATCGTGGTCGCGGAGGGCGAGGTCGAGGCAGGGCTCGGCAGGCTGATAGGAGGGGTCGTCGGAGATGTAGGCGAAGGTGCCGGAGACCGCGGCGGCGACAGGGCCGGTGACGAGGCGGCGCAGGTGGAAGCCGCGCGGGCAGGATACGGGCCGGCACCCGGCGCGGTCGAGGTCGAGGGTGAGGGTGTAGGCGTTGGTGAGGCATCCGTCGCCGAGGCCGATCGGTCGGGCCGCGAAGACGACGCCTGGCGCGAGGGCGCGGCTCCGCGCCGGGGTGGGGTGGGCGAACGGGCTCTGGTCGCGAGCCAGCGACTGGACGCTGGGCACATGGATGCCGCGGGCGCGCAGTTCGGCGAGCGGATCCTGGTCCGGCGTGCCACCGGGCGGAGCGAAGGGCACGTTCACGACGTCACCGGCCCGGTGACGGCATCCAGCAGATCGCGGACGCTGAACGGCCCGGCGTCCAGCAGGCGGCGCAGGCTGTGGCGCAGAGGGTCGGCAGCGGCGGGTGGACTGGTTGCCGGGTAGGGGACGGTGCAGGCCTCCAGCCGGTACAGCAGCACCCCGGCGGCCACCGCCGCGAGGAGGTCGTCGTCGCGCCAGGGCCGGGCGTGGCCCGGGAGGGTGTAGGCGTCGAGGAACGCGCCGGCGAGCGGGTGCAGATGTGACGGCCGGGTGATGTGGTGCAGGACCAGGTGGGCGAGGAGGTAGCCGAGGTCGAACAGCGGCGCGCCCGTGTGCACGTTGTCGAGGTCGACGAACGCGGTCCGTCCCGCCGCCAGGCTGAGGTTCTTCGGGCAGGCGTCGCCGAGGATCAGCTGCCGGCCGGGCAGGGCGTCCAGGCGGCGGCACGCCTCGTCGAGGACGGGGTGGCCGCTGGAGCGCAGGCAGTAGCCGTAGGCGTGCTCGGCGCGGAAGAGGTCGTCGCCGTCGCCTTCACGCAGCGGCGGCAGGCCGGCGGTGGCGTGATGGACGCGGGTCAGGGCGGTGGCCAGGCGTGTGCACTCCTCGGCGGTGGCGGCGCGCTGGTCGAGGTGCTCGCGCCAGGTCCGGCCGTCGGGGAAGACGTCGGTCATCACCATGGCGTGCGCGTCGGGCAGGAACGCCAGGACCTCCGGGAACAGGTCGGGCAGCAGGCTGTGGTGCAGGGTCAGAGCCCGGTGCTCGACCGCGATGAGCGCCGGGTCGGTCGCGATGTGCCGGATCCTGGCGAAGCGGTGGCCGCGGATCTTCACGATGACGTTGCCCGCCTCGCCACGGACACGGAAGACGTGGGCGACGTTGCCGCCGAGGCACTCCTCGACGCCGGTGAGGCGTCCGGTGTGGGGGCGGCACGCGGCGAGGACCAGCTGCAGGTGCGGCCCGAGGACCGCTCCCAGGCCGGGCGCGATGTGGCCGGGGGCGAGGGGGAGCGTCATCGCGTGCCTCCCAGGGCGGCGAGTGCGTGCCCGGCGCGCGGGGCCGGGGCGGTGGGGCGGAAGCCGAGGACGACGGGGGCGGCGGGCCGGCCGGTCGCGGTCCAACGGCGGGACATCGACAGGTAGGCGCCTGCCATCAACCGGGCCGGGCGCCAGTGGTCGGCCAGGTCCGAGGCCAGCTCCGCGCGGGGGACGCGGCCGGCCAGGTGGGCGAGGAACTCGGTGACGGCGCAGGTGCGGGCCGAGCGCTGGGTCGGCAGCACCGTCCGGTCGCCGCAGTCCTCCACGAGGTCGGTGAAGCCGAGCGCGCGGTGGCGTTCCCAGCCCAGTCCCAGGCGGTCGTTGCGGAAGACGTGGAGCTCGATGTGGTCCGCGCCGCCCGCCGCGTGCCGGTCGATCCGACCCTCGTCGCCGTGAAGGGTCTGCAGGACGTGCAGATGCAGAGCCTGGAAGGGCCCTTGCTGGATGAGGTGGACCTCTTGCCCGATGCGGCCGTTGCCCTTGTAGAGGCCGCCGGCCACGGCGTGGAGGTTGCCGCGCTGGGAGAAGGTGGTGTGGGCGAGGTTGTGGTTGCCGAGCGCCATCACCCGGCCGCGGCTGCGGTAGGTGACGTTGAGGAACACATCGATCTCGCCAAAGCCGGTGACGAGCCGATCCAGGTCCTGCTCGGTGTACGGGTTACGGGCGGCAAAGCCGGGCAGCAGCCGGGCGTGGTCGGCGACGGTGAGCTGGGCGAGGAAGTCGGCGGGCCGGGTGCACGCGGCGTGGACCTCGATCTCGTCGATCTCCTTGCCCGGCCGCTCGCCCGCGGCCAGCCACCACGGCACGGTGTCGAAGTGGTGGTAGCCGGAGTGCGCGGCCTTGCCATACCCGCGGTCGAAGCCGTGGTAGCCGAGGTCGACGAGCTCGTCCGGCAGCCGCCACTGGCCGTCGCCGTGACTGGACTGGACCGACGTGACGGGGCAGTTCGTGGCCTCGGCCACCTCGGCGATCAGCTCCCGCACCCGGCGGAATGCGGGGTGCCAGCGGCGCTGACTCATCACGCTGACCACCATCCGCGGATCGCGCCGCCGGGCCGCCCGGTAGGCATCCAGCAGGGTGTCGAAGTCATCGGCGATCGCCTGCGCGGCCACCGGGTCGGTGGACGCGCCGGGATGCACGGTCAGCGGCTTGTCGAGCAGCACCGGCAGGCCCCGCTCCATCGCCCACAGCGCGTAGGGCAGGTGCACGGACGGCTCGGTCGCCACCACGACCGCCCCGATCCGCTCCCGCTCCACCACACCCTCCAGCACATGTCGCACCCCGCCAGGCAGGGCCCGGCAGGAGACGGGGAAGGGCTCGACGGGAACGACGAGCATCCGCCGTGGCCGGCCCGGCGTGCCGTACTCGACTGCGGCGGCAGCCACGTCGGGCAGGTCGGCGCCGGTGACGGTGCCGGCGAGGCCCGCGTCCTGGGCGACGGCCAGCGCGGGCAGGTGGTTGAGGCGGGTGTGCGGGCCGACCCCGACGACCAGCACGTTCACGGCACCGCTCACCTGTCCACCGCCTCGCGGCCGATACCGGCGCCGAGCAGCGGCAGGACGCCCTCGCCGACCTCGTACGCCTCTTCCAGGTGCGGGAACCCGGACAGGATGAACTCCTCGATGCCGAGGTCCGCGTACTCGGCGATCCGGTCGGCGACCTCGCGGTGCGAACCGACCAGCGCCGTGCCCGCGCCGCCGCGCAGCAGCCCCACGCCTGCCCACACGTTCGGCCACACCTCCAGATCAGAGGTCCGGCCGCTGTCCCGGAAGGCCGCGTGCAGGCTGCTCTGCCGGGCCTGCCCGGTGGACTGGCTGTGGGCCAAGGTGGCCTGCACCCGTGCGACGTGCGCTGGGTCGATGCCGGTCAGCAGGCGTTCGGCGGCGGCCCACGCCTGCTCGCTCGTGTCGCGGGCGACGACGTGGAACCGGATCCCGAACCTCGGCGCCCTGCGCCCGGCGTCGGCGGCCAGAGCGCGGATGCGGTCCAGCTTGGCGGCGACGTCGGAGGGCGGTTCGCCCCACGTGAGGTAGACGTCCGCGTGCCGGGCGGCGACAGGGGCGGCCTCGGCGGAGGAGCCGCCGAAATACACGCTGGGCAGCGGGGCAGGAGACGAGAAGACGGCGACTCCCCGTACGTCGTAGTGCGTGCCGGTGAAGTCGAACGGCTTGCCGGACAGTGCTCCGCGCAGGACGGTCAGCCACTCGTCGGTGCGGGTGTAGCGGGCGGCCTTGTCGAGGTGGTCGCCGAAGCGGGCCTGCTCGGCCTGGTCGCCGCCGGTGACGACGTTCAGCAGCAGCCGGCCCCGGGTCTGCCGCTGGAACGTCGCGGCCATCTGCGCGGCGAGCGTCGGGGATATCGAGTCCGGGCGCTGCGCGACCAGGAACTTCAAGCGCTCGGTGGCCTGGGCGAGGGCGGCGCAGGTGATCCAGGGGTCCTCGTTGAAGGTGCCGGCGGGGGTTAGGATCGCGTCGAACTCCATGTGCTCGGCGGCCTGCGCGATCTGGGTCATGTAGCGCAGGTCGGGGGCGCGGTGCCGGTCGGCGCCCGGACCGGTGCCGGTGGCCGTGTCGTGGCCGGGCCCGTGAACGCCGCGCATCCCGGTGGTCAGGGTGCGGCCGTCGCTGCCGGTCGGCAGGAACCAGTGGAACTGCAAGCGGGTCAAGTCGATCTCCTGGGGTTCAGTCGGAGGTGAAGTCGCCGGCTGCGCGGGCGGACAGACGGGCGAGAAGATGCCAGGGGACTGGGATGGTGCCCTTCTCGCGGGCGGCGGCTTCGAGGGCGCGGCCTTGGTCGCCGGGCACGCGCCAGGTGCCGTCGGCCGTCGCCGCGTCCCGCAGCCGGTCGGCGAGGCGCGTGTTCGCGGTGGCCGCATTCTGGCCGGGGGCGGCGAAGGCGGGGTCGAGGGCGAGGAAGACGTAGCCGGTGGTCCAGGTGGAATCGACGTCGTCCCCCATGGGGAAGCCGAACACGGAGCCGGTCAGAGCCTGCACGAGCAGGGACAGCGCGAGGCCGCGGTGGTCGCCGAAGACGATCGCGGATGACGCGGCGTGGGGGTCGCGGGTGGCACGGCCGCCGGCGTCGACGAAGCACCCTTCGGGCAGAGGCCGGCCCGAGCGGCGGTGCTCCCACAGCACGCCCATCGGCGCCAGTGTGGTGCCCATGTCCACGCTCAGGGGCTCGCCGAGGGTGGGCAGGGCGAAGGAGAGGGGGTTGACGCCGAGGACGGGGGTGGCGCCGCCGGCCGGGACGGCTTCGGCCCGCGAGGTGTTGGCGGCGATGCCGACCAGGCCCTGTGCGGCGATGGCCTCGGTGAACGTGGACAGGACGCCGTAGCGCTGGGAGTTGATGACCCCGACCAGACCGACGCCGAGACGGCGGGCCCGCTCGATGGCCGCAGTGGTCGCGAAACCGGCGCTGAGCGGTCCGATCTCGCGGTGCGCATCGACGACGGCGAACGCCCCGCGCTCGCGGACGATCTCGGGCGGGGCCTGCCGCTCGGGGAAGAACCGCGATTCGAAGGCGAACTTCGCCAGCCCGTGGGACGGTTTGCCGCGCAGCTCTCCGGTCAGGAAGTGGGAGGCCACCAGGCGGGCCGCGCTGTCGCCGACGCCAACGGCCGTGCAGGTCCGGGCCATCAGGTCCTCGACGTAGGCGATCGGCACCTGCACGTTCGCCAGTTCGACGGCGGGGCCGCGGACGGGGGTGTGGGACATGGTTCTCCGTTCGACGGGGCGGGAGAAGGGGAGCGGTTCAGGTGCGGGAGCGGTGCCAGGTCAGGGCGGAGCGCAGCTGCCCCTCCCGCTCGGCGCGGCGAGCCGGAGGACAGGTGGCGACCTGCTCGACACGGCGCCGGACGAGCGCGGTGACGAAGGTGTCGGCGGCCTCGGTGGGGGCGGCGGCCCAGCCGGGCAGTGCCTGGCGGGCCCACGCCTCGGCGTCCGCCGCGGGGGTACCGGCGTCGATCAGCTGCGCGAGCAGGAACCCGGCGCTCAGCCACCCGGTTCCCCGGCCGGGCCACGCCCAGTCCAGCAGGACGGCACTGCCGCCTTGAACGAGGATGTTCCCCTCGTTCAGGTCGGTGTGTACGAGCCGGTCGCCGGCCAGCAGACCGAGGTCCAGGCCCGCGCCGAGATGTGCCCAGCGGTCCTCGACCCGAAGTGTGGCGGCGGCGGGGGCCGGCAGGGTCGCGAGGTGTCGTAGCGCGCCGGCGGCGGCGTCACGGTCCGCCGAGCCCGGGGAAAGGTCGGCAGATCGGCCGGGGACGTGCTCGAACAGCAGCCACCGCCAGGCGCCGGCGATGCCGTGGTGCAGCAGCTGGGGCGCGAGCGCGCGGACGGCGGGTGCGAGGCGTGCCTCGGTGTCCAGGGTGGGCGCGTGGCGGTGGGACAGCGGAGTGGCCTTGAGGAACAGCCGACGCCCGGGGACATCCAGAGACAGGCGCAGCCGGGCGGTCCTGCCCGAGACGGCCTCGACGGCGTTGAGGACTGGTCCGGCAGCGGACTCGACGGCGGCGCGCAGCGGCTGCGGGACGCCGCCCCAGACGGCAGACGCGGCGTGAGCGGGCAGGCCCGGGACGAGATTCACCAAGCACCTCCTGATCCGGATCGCTGCGAGACAGAGGAAGAAAGAGTGCGGACCCGAACCCGGGCGGGTGCCGGGTCCGCGCGCGGTGCGGACTACGGCCGGGGTGCGGCCATCCGGTCCAGGACGAGGTGGCCGCGCGCCACGAGCTCGTCGCGGCCCTTGGCCAGGCCGTTGCGCAGGTAGGACACGCCGAGGCGGACGGTCAGCAGACGCAGAAGGCGGTCCTCTTCGGCCGTCAGCGGCCGGCCGTAGCCCGTGAAGTACGCCTCGCGCAGCTCCGGGTGGACGGACCAGACCGCGCCGCACAGCCACACGAACTCGGACGCGGCGATGCCGTGCGCGGCCATCGCGAAGTCGATCAGGCCGTGGTGGCCGCTGTCCTCGTCGTACAGCCAGTTCCGGGTCTCGTAGTCGCCGTGCCGGTAGACCAGCGGCAGCTGCTCGGCGAGTCCGGGGAGTTCCTTCGACGCGGCCTCGACCAGGGCGAGCCGGTCGGCGGCCAGGTACGGCGCGACCTCCTCCAGGCAGTCGGCGGCCTCACGGGCCTTGTCCTCCATGTCGGACCGCACCGCGGTGCGGTCCGCGTCCGTCCCGGGCTCGGACGCGTCGTGCCAGCGGCGCAGCAGCCGCCCGGCGTTCTCGTACAGGCGCAGCTCGGTGTCGGCTTCCAGGGGCAGGTCTCGTACGACGCGGCCGGGCAGGGGCGTGCTGAGGATCGCGCGCAGGCCCGGGTCGCAGGCCAGCAGCCGCGGCGCCTCGGTCTCGCTCAGGTGCGCCGCGGTGAAGGCGTATCCGGCGACCTCGCGCTCGAAGTCGATGTCGCTGGGGCTGACCTTTACATAGGCGTCCCGGCCGGCCGCGCTCACGCGCCACACGAGAGAGGTGCTGCGCGGCCAGGAACGGTCCTCGTTCGCGTCCAGGCCAGAGAGGTGGCCGGCGACCCAGTCGCGCAGCTCGGGCGGGAAGGGCTTGGTGGGCTTGGCGGTCGTCATGAAGATCGGTCTCCAAACGGAGGCGTAGCGGGTGGATTCGGTGGGGCCGTGCACAAAGGTGTGAGGGGCGCGCTGCGGTTCCCGCCGGTTCAACGGCCGGATGGCGGGCGGGGGGCGAGGGTCAGAAGTAGTCGGCGAGCCACGGCTCCCGGTCGGCGGTGGCGGCGAGCAGGCGGGCGAGGACGGAGTCCTCTCCGCGCAGGCCCGCCAGCGCGGCGGTGGCCGGACTGCGGTAGCCGCCGGCGTACCAGAGCGAGAACTGCCCCATGGTCAGCGTGACGTCGGCGGTACGGCCGCGCTGCGCGCCGCCGGGGGTGAGACGGGCGCTGCCTGCGCTGATGCTCAGGGTGTGGCGGCTGAATCCGGCGCCGTCCAGGTCGGCGAGGTCGAGGACGATCTCGTCGTCCAGGTGCCCGGGCCAGCCGCGCAGCTCGATGGCGCGGACGGGGTCGAGGACGCGCAGCATCCACGGATGCCAGGTTTTGGCCGTCGCCGTGCCGACGCTCGCGAGGCGCTGCTGCAGCACCGGTCCGGGCGGAAGTCCGGTGCGCTCGAACATCACGGTGGGGACGCGGCCGTGGTGCTGTCCGAGGAAGGCGAGCATCGCGTCGGTGGCCGGCGCGTCGGCGGCCCAGAAGTCGTGGACGACCAGCTGTCGGCCGCCCGGGGTGCGCTGCGTCGCCGTCGCCAGGACACCGCTCGGCTCCCGCCGACGCGAGGCGAACGCGTAGGTCTCCAGGTCCGGATGCCGCTCCTGCTGCCAGGCTCCCCACCACGGGGGTCGCTGCCATGGCCCGTTCCACCGCCCGGCCAGCCGGTCCCGCAGGTCCGCGAGCTGCGCGGTGTCGCCGTGGGTGATCTCCATCGTGTCGGTGGCGGCCTGCTTGAGGGCAGCGGTGGGCACCGTCCAGGAGAACACCTGCGCCGGGGCGTCCCAGCCTAGCCGCCGCACGTAGCCGTTGGAGGCCGTCCACAGCGTGGCGAGGACCGCGCCCTGCTCCTGCACGGCGCGCACCCTCTCCTGAGCGAGGTGTGCGGCGAGACGGCCGCCGCGCTCCTCCGGGGCGACGCAGCCGCAGCCCATGCTCGCGGCGGGCACCGGCCGGCCGCCGAACCACTGCGGGACGAGCACGGCCATGCCCCCGGCGACGACCCGACCGCCGCGTAGCGCCACCCGCCGCTCCGCGTACGGTCCCAGGCGTGTGATGTCGGGCACCGGCTGGCCGTAGGCGCGGCGGGCCAGAGCGTCGTACTCCGCCCACTGGGCGTCGTCGGCCTCGGCGAACTCCACATCCATGGTGGACCCCTCCCTTCTAGTAGCCGGTGGCGTCGCGGACGACGTCCGGGTCGGCGGGGACGAAGAAGGTGCGGGTGCCGGTGACGACCAGCTGGCCGTTTTGGTTGAACCCGTCGACGCGGCAAGTGACGATGCCCTGGTCGGGGCGGCTGTTCGAGCGGCGGGCGGACAGGACGGTGCTGCGCGCGGAGAGGGTGTCGCCAACGTGGACGGGGTTCTTCCAGCGGACCTCGTCCAGCGCGAGGTTGCCGGTGGTCATGCCGCTGGTCGTGCGGACCGTCATGCCGAGCACGAGGTTGAGGGTGAGCATCCCGCACACCAGGACCCGCGGCTGGCCGGTACGACGGCAGAATTCGAGGTCGGAATGGATCGGCGCCTCGTTGCCCATCAGCGCGAGGACCTGGACGTGCTCGGCTTCGGTTACCGTCCGGGCGGGCCGGTGTTCGATGACCAGGCCGGGGATGAGGTCGCCCAGGCCCAGGCCGACGACCTCGCGGAGGCGGCCGTCCTCCACCTGGCGGAATCCGGCCGGGACGGACGAGGGCTGCTGCTTCGGCATCATCAGCTCGCTTTCGTGGCAGAGATGGTGGCGGAGGGGCGGTGGCCGGCTCGGCGGACGATGGCGAGGGCTGCCTCGACGAGCGGCGGCCCGACCATCGCGCCGTCCGCCGTGGTGATGGCGCCGCCCTCCGTGGCCACCACGCAGGCCGCGTCGAGCACCGCGCGGGCTGACTCCAGCTCGCGCGGGGTGGGAGTGAACGCCTGCGCGATGACGCTCAGCTGGCGCGGGTGGACGGCGACCTTGCCCGCGAAGCCCAGCTCCACCGCCTCCAGGGCGTCCCGGCGCAGCCCGTCCTGGTCATCGAGGGAGAAGAAGGGGGAGTCCACGGCAGGGATCCCGGCGGCGGAGGCCGCAGTGACGAGCTGAGCGCGCGGGTACCACATTGCCCGGGACGTGAGCTGGCACCCGGTCGCCGCCGCGTAGTCGGCGGCGCCGAAGAGCACGCCCGTAAGGCCCGGGGTGCGCACGATGCCGGCCAGTTCGACGACTCCCCGCGGGGACTCGATCAGCGCCCAGACCTTCGGCGCCGCCTGCGCCCCGCGCGCAGCCTGCACGACGGCCTCGATCTGGCGGCCCGACTCCACCTTGGGGACCACGATGAGGTCCGGCCACAGCCCCTGCTCAGCCATGACGGCAAGGTCCCGCAGACCCTCCGCGCCGCCCACCGCGTTGATCCGCACGCCCAGCAGGGGCCCGTCGGACTTCCGCGTCCGGGCACTGGCGAACGGCAGTACGGCCGCCCGCGCATCGGCTTTGGATCTGGCCGGTACCGAGTCCTCCAGGTCGAGGAGCACCACCTCGGCACCGGAGTCGACTGCCGTGTCGAAACGCGCGGGCGTGATGCCGGGAGTCACCAGCCAGGTCAGCCCACTGGGCCTGGCGGTGTCGGGCGGCGCGGAGTTCGCCCGATCCAACGGAGGCTGCACGTCGATCTCCTCTCGAACGGTCGACCGGCCCGGTCGCTGCCCGTACGGGCACGACGGACCGGAAGCAGGAACAGGGAATTGGGAAACGGCACCCGGACAAGCAGGCATCGAGCGGGGGCGACAGCCCGCTGCACGCTCCGGCCGATGCTCCGAACCGCCACTGGGGGCTGGTTCGCCGAACTAGCCTAGGAAGAGCGGCTTCTGAACAAGACTCACTCCCGGTACGGGTTTGCCCCTGCGGGCGGGCGCGAGGCACAGCCGGGGCCGACCGGAAGGGACCACAATGGGGACCGGTAGCCGGAGCCGGACCGACACCGGTGTGGTCTCGGGGTTCGTCCTGCGGATGCTGCGGGAGAGCGTCCCCCTCCCGCAGGCCGTTCTGGCCGAGCGTCTGGGGGTCGACCTCGGCACCGTCCAGGGCTGGGAGAGCGGGCGCCGGCCGCTCGGCAACGTCCGCACGATGGACCTGCTGCAGCTGCGCCGGACCCTGGCGCTCCTGGGCGCCGGCGGATCCCTGCTCGGTTGGCTGGACGCCGCGCTGGACGCCGACCGCATCCTCACGGCAGTACTGCACCCGCCGGCAGATCCCGCCGCCCACCCGCTGGCCGGCTGGGTCCAGTCCCGCGAGACAGCGCATCTGATCGCGTGGGCTGTGCGCGGCATCATCCCGCCCGCCCTGCAGCCGCACGCCATCCGCCGACGACGCGGCCCCGCCCCCGCCGGCCCCCAGCTCTCGGCCGCCGACCGGACGCACTTCTTCGCCCAGCTTCGCCGGACCGCGGAGAGCGCCGACCGGGCAGGGGAACGCCGACTGCTCCTGCGCCGCCAAAGCCTCTACCTCGCCTCCTACGACCCGGCCCCCGATGCCGAGGACTGGGCCGATCAGGCGCTGCGCACGATGCGGCCGGCGCTGGCTCTGCGCGACTACACGCCGCGGTGGATCGAGGCCCGCACCGCCGCGACGGTCGCCGCCCGCCAGGGCGACCCCGTGCCCCTGTACGACTTCGTCGACGCCCTGGCCGCCGACCAGCACAGCGAGCTCGCCAACCTCGCCTACTGGGCCTACTGGCTGGGCTCCATGCCGCCCACCCAGCCGGACGACCACTTCCTCCACCACCCGGACCCCGCCGCGTGGAGCCCGGTCCACCTGTTCCAGCAGCTGACCGGCTCGCTCCACGACGCGCCCGGCACCGTCGACCTGTACGTGCACTCCCTCCACACCCTGCTCCACCTCCATCCGTGGCTGCCGCTCGCCGATCCCGCCGCCGCCCGGCAACTGGGGGAGCGCGCCGTCGAACTCCTCGACGGCGGCGTCCTGTCGTCGGTATCGCGACGCGACCTTGAATCGGTCCACTACCGTCTCCAGCAAACGAACTGACGCACCGCCAGGAGCCAGCACGTGCCCGAACACGCACCCACCGACGCCGAGACCGCCGCCACAGCCGCTCTCCTTTTCGAGGCCGGCGCCCTGCGCAACCAGCCACGCACCGGCTGGCCCTACGACGGCGTTCCCCTCTCTGCCACCGAGACCGTCGCCGAGCACAGCCACCGCACCACCGTCATCGGCGTCGCACTGGCCGCGATGGAAGGCGCCGACCCCGCCCGCACCGCCCTGCTGTGCACGCTCCACGACCTCCACGAGACCCGTATCGGCGATCAGACGCCAGTCACCCGCCGCTACGTCACAACCGCCGACCCGCGGAAGGTCACAGCCGACCAAGTGGCCGGCGCGCACCCTGCCGTCGGGAACGCTGTAACCGCGGCCATCGAGGAGTTCGAAGCCGGAGAGACCCTCGAAGCCAGGTGCGCCCGAGACGCCGACAAACTGGACTGCCTCTATCGAGCCCTGGAGTACCAGGCGGCCGGCTACCGCACCGACGGCAAGATCGAAAGGTGTCACGCCGCGTTGACGACCGCCTCCGCCCGCAGCCTCGCGAACGCCGCCACCGCGATGGAACCAGCCCAGTGGCAGCGCACGCTGCCCGGTGCACCAGCCGTTCACTGAGCTCCGCTGAACGGCTGCCGCACCCCCCACGCCCGGACCGGAGCCCTGACCGGCGGGCAGCCGATAGCGGTCGGTCACGAGGGCGCCCTCAGTGGTCATCGCGTACCGCGGGCCCGGACGCGCCGGAAGGCGCTGCCGAGAGCAGCCCCGCCAGGGACAGGACCATCTCCGCCTGGTAGCCGGCCGTACGCGACAGCGGCATGGGCCGGGGGCGGATGGCCTTTTCCGCCCGGTGGCACCAGGCGATGAGGACGGCCTCGGTCTTCGCTCGCAGGGCCTGGAGCTGGTCGTGGTCCGGGGCGGCGGCGAGGAGCTGGTCGGCGTGCCGCAGGAGCATGCCGGCGGCGCGCGCCGGGACGAGGAGGACGAGGGCCTGGTCGCGGCTGGCCTGGGGGTTCTCCTGGATCTGCCGGATCATCCGGGGGGTGATCGAGCGGGCCTCCTTCGCGGAGGCCAGGAACACGGTCTCCTCTTCCGAAGCCGCTGCAAGCTCGGCGATGAGGTCGCCGAGGACGTGGAGGGCGTCTTCGAGTACGCCGACGGCTTCCTGGGGGGAGAGCCGGATGGGGTCGGAGTCCCACATCGGTACCTCGGGGAAGAGGTCGAGGCCGCCGTGCCGGGCGGTGTAATGGGCGCTGCTGGATCCGGCCGGCTCCCACTCGCGGTCGTCGCCCTTGCCGTGAGAACTGTCCGTCTCGGTGGTGGCGGGAGGTGCCAAGAGGTAGGCGCTTGGTCCGAAGGAGGGCAGTCCGATGCAGTCCGACGGGGTCTTCTCGACGCGCAGGCCTTACCGGGCCGCCAGGTCTCCCATGATCTCGGGGCGGGCGGGCGGGCTCGGTGCGGGAGGCCATCGCCCACACCCCGCCGGAGTCGCTGCCGTGAAGGGAGACGGTCAGCGCCGGCCGTACGGTGTCGATCACCCTCATGAGGGCACGGGTCTCCGGCAGGGGCGCGTCGAACGAGGGGGTGGGGAAGGTCCACTCGGGCTGGCAGCGGGCCTGGGGCCGGTACAGGCCGCGGTGGTAGTCCTCCAGCGTCGGCGGCCAGGTCTTCGCCCACCAGTCCTGGTTGGCGGCGACGCCGTCGGGGTCGGCGCATCCCACGAGGTGCCAGGAGACCTCCTCCCGCGCCTGGGGGCACTCGGTGAGGTACCGGGCCAAGGCGGTGACCACGGTCAGACCGATCGGTTCGTTCGGATGCGGGGCGCCGAGGACGAGGACGTGCTTGGGGCCGCCCTGGACGGTCAGCATCGTCATGGGCCTGCCCTCGCGGGAGCGGCCGATCTCGGACAAGGCGCAGAGCGTCGGGTGCTCGGCGGAGGTGTTCCGCAGCTCCTGGTCCAGCTCCTCCAGCGTGGGCGGCCGGTCGCCGATGTAGGGGGCGAACGTATCGGGGGTCACGACCAGCCCTCCACGCGCAGAGCGCCGTGGGCCGGCCCCGGCATGTGGGGCTCATAGCGGTAGACGCGGGTGCTGGTGCTGGTGCCTGCCGTGGCGTTGGCCGCGTCGTGCTGCGGCTGCTCTTCGGCGTGCGGCTCCAGGTCCGGCACGGACGCGGAGGCGAGCCCGCGGGGGCTGCCGACCTCGTCGGCGATCAGACTTCCGGTCAGGGCGAGGCCGGCGGCGTTCATGCCGAGGAGCATGAGCCCGGGGACGGTTTCGAGGAGGTCGAGGGCGGACCACCCGATTCTGGTGGCGGGGGCGGGTAAGCGAGCCATGCGGATCACGGCAGCTGCTCCTTTCCGGAGGCAGACGTGGGGGCGATGAGGTCGGGCAGGAGTTCCCGGAAGGCGACCAGGGCGATGAGGTGCTGGTCGCTGCGGGCGCCGCACCGCTCACGCAGCTCGTCGACGCGGTCGAGGAACAGACCGCTGGGCCGAAGGTCTTGGGGAAGGTCGTCCTCCGTGGTGAGGCCGGCGAGGACGCGCAGGACGGCGAGGTCGGTCTCGGTGAGGTCCGGGGCGAGCATCGACACCGGAGGTGGAGAGACGTGGCCGCCCGCGAGCAGGGCGGTGGCCCTGCGGGCAGCGGTCGGGGCGCCGAAGCGGCGGCCGATCGAGGTCAGGTGCCGGCGGACGATCCCGACAGGCAGGCCCAGCTCCTCGGCGATCTGCGCGTCCGACGCCCCGGTGAGCAGGAGTTGTCCGACCCGCAGCTGGGCCGAGGTGAGCGGGGATGGCCTGGCCGGGGCGGCGGTGCGGACCGGCGCCGTCGCAGCGGCCGGCGGTTCGGCTGGCGCGGGAGCGGCGCGGGCGGTCAGGAGCCGGAGGTCGCGGTGCAGGTCGGCGGGGGAGGTGACCCCCTGGCCGGGGGGCACGGCCCAGTGGACGTCCAGGCCGCCGGTCGTGGTCAGCGGGGGGATGCCTATGGACCTGCCCTTCGGCATGACCCGCACGCCGTGGGGCCAGTCGGCCGGGAGGATGGAGTCGGACGGCAGGAGGAAGTGCCAGGTCCGCGTGGTGCGGTTGGCGAGGACGGGGCCGGTGCGCGGCCCCAGCGCGGTCAGCGCCGGGCGGGCGAGGTCGGCCGGGACGCGGATCGCGGTGAAGTCCTCGTCGCAGCGGGCGGGCAGGGTATGGCTGCTGTCCGGCATCCAGTGGGGCATGTCCCAGCGGCTCAGGACCGGACGAGGTCGGGCCCTGGTCGTCACGACTCCGCTCCCGCCGGCTCGGCGATGCTGCAGGTTTCGAGGGTCGTGATTTCGGCGGTCGCGTCGAGGTGGGCGATGTGGCTGAACGCCTGCGGGAAGTTGCCGAGCTGGCGGCCGGTATAGGGGTCGTACTCTTCGGCGAGCAGGCCGAGCCCGTTGCGGACGGCGAGCAGGCTGGCCAGGGCGGTGCGGGCGTCGTCGGGCCGGCCGATCCGGGCGAGGGCCTCGGCCAGCCACCCCGTGCAGATCAGGAACCGGCCCTCTTCACCGGCGAAGCCGTCGGGCCCGACCTCGCCAGCGTGGGTCCGGTAGCGCAGCAGGAACCCGTCGTCAGTGCCCAGCTCGCGCTGGACCGCCTCGACGGTCCCGATGAAACGCTTGTCGTCGCCGGGCAGGAAACCGGCGAGCAAGCCGTGCAGGAGCGAGGCGTCCAGCTCCCGTGACCCGTACGACTGGGTGAAGGCGTTGCGGTCGGCGTCGTAGCCGTGCTCGCACACCTCGGCGTGGATCTTCTCGCGCAGTTCTCGGAACCGGGTCAGGGGGCCGTCGGCGTGGCCGGCCTCGATGGTGCGGACGGCACGGTCGATGGTCGCCCAGGCCATCAGCTTGGAGTGGGTGAAGTGCCGTTCGGGCCCGCGCATCTCCCAGATGCCCGAGTCCGGCTGGTCCCAGACCTGCTCCAGCTCGGTGGCGAGCGTGACGACGAGCGAGCCGAGACGCCGGGCCCAGCTGCTGTCGGCCAGGGCAAGCTCGTGGAGTTCGATGGCGAGTTCGCCGTAGACGTCGACCTGGAGCTGGTTCGCGGCGGCGTTGCCGATGCGGACCGGCGTCGATGCCTCGTATCCCGGCAGCCAGTCCAGCTCGCGCTCGGGCAGCTCCGTCTCGCCGCCGACGCCGAACATGATCTGCAGGCGGCCGGCGCTGCTGACGGCCTGCGCCGCCCACATCGCCCAGGCGAACGTCTCGCGCAGGTAGCCGTACCGGCGAAGGGCACCAGCGGCGAAGGCGCCGTCGCGCAGCCAGCCGAAGCGGTAGTCGAAGTTGCGGGTGCCGCCGATCTCTTCCGGCAGCGAGGTGGTCGGAGCTGCCACGATCGCGCCCGTCGGGGCGTAGATGAGCCCGGCCAGGGTGAGCAGGGAGCGGACGACATCCTCGCGGTCCGGTCCGGTGTAGGTGCAGCGGGCCGCCCACGCCTCCCAGAAATCGAGGGTGAACTGCAGCAGGGCGTCATCGACGGGGACGGGCGGCGGGCTGTCCACGCCCTCCCGCCACGAGAGTCCGAAGGCGACCGACTCGCCTTCGGCGACGGTGAAGTCCGCGACCAGATCGGCGCCTTCGACGCGTACATGGGCGTCGGCGTCGAGCCACAGCCGGGCGTCTTCGCCCTGGGGGAGGTCGATCGCGTGCCGCCGGTCGAAGACGCTGATCCGGGGCACGGTGCGTCCGTAGTCCGGGCGGGCCCGCAGCAGCGACCGCATGGTCACCTTGCCGGTCACGCCGGTCACGATCCGCACCAGGCGCGGGGACCCGCCGCCGGGCACCATGAAGTCGCGGACGGTGGCCGTGCCGGTGTCGCAGACCCACGTGGTCTCAAGGGCAAGGGAGTTGCCCACGTACCGGCGGCCCGAGCCAGGGACGGCGGTGCCCTCCATGAGCGCGGCGGGTGCGATCTGCCAGAAGCCGTGGTCCTCGGTGCCCAGGAGGCTGGCGAAGACGGCGGGGGAGTCGAAGCGCGGCATGCACAGCCAGACGGCGGCGCCGTCCCGGCGGACCAGGGCGCTGCCCTTCTGGTCGCTCAGCAGCCCGTGGTCCTCGATCCGCGGGCCGGCTGCGAGCGGGTGGCCGGCGGTGTGCTGGCGGGGGATGTAGGGGAGGGCGGTCACGCGGCCACCGCCGTCGTGGGGCGGTGCGGGGCGATGATCCGGCCGTCGGGCAGCAGCTCGCCGGTGTCCTCGAAGAGCAGGACGCCGTTGCACAGCAGGGTCCAGCCCTGCTCGGGGTGGCTCGCGACCGGCTTGGCCGCCTCTCGGTCGGCGGAGTCAGCGGTGGGGCAGGCGGGTTGGTGCTGGCACATGAGGCAGTCCTTGAACGAGAAAAAGGGGACAGAGGCGAGCGAGACCGGACGCGGCTGGGGGTCAGGCGGACCGGCGGTGATCGGGGCCTGGGACCTGTTCGGCGGCGAAGCCGTGCCGCGGCTGGGCCGCCGCGGTCCGCCGGCCCCAGCTCACGCGGTACGGGCGGCCGGGCTGTGTGGGCTGCGTGATCCACAGGGGGGCGTAGCCCTCGCGGTCGGCGAGGAAGCGGGCCGCGACGAGCGCTTCCTCGCGGTCGGCGATGTCGAGGTGCCGGGTGGGGGAGTGCCTGGTGGCCGGGGCCGCCAGGCGGTAGCCGCTGAGCAGGGGCACGATCAGCCACCGCCCGGTCTCCGGCGGACGCGGGCGCTGGGCGTGCAGGGCGGCGAGGTCGGCGGCGAACGGGCGGGGGCCGAGGATCTGCCGTTGCCAGGCGTGCCGGATCAGCGAGGGCCGCGTCGTCGCCCCAAGCCTGGCGGAGGTTTTCTCCAACAGGTAAGTGGCCTGGTGGGAGGCCGTTCCCCGCTGGCGTGCGTAGGCGGTGAGGGTCTTGCCGGCGGCGAGCGTACGGACCAGGTCGAACGCGTCCGCGTCCAGGAGGAGCGGGTGGAGCAGAGGGGGCGGTGGCACAGCGCCGCAGGCGTAGCCGTGGTGGACGAGCTGCGGCCGGACTGCGGCCTCCAGACCGAAGTGGCGGGCGATCTGGTCGAGCCGGGACCGCACGCGCGCGACGGTCCCCAGTCTGAGTCGGGCCGCCACCTCCGGATCCCTGTGGCCTTCGGCGATGAGCTCCAGAACCTGCCGGTCCAGGGGAGGCAGAGAAGCCGTGACGAGCGAGGGCGTGAGGGTGGTCATGCCGCTCCCACCGAGGTCTCGTCTATAGCGGGGTCCTGCTGGAGACCGGGAGCGCTCACGCGGGCGGCGGCGTCCAGGACGACGGCGCTCCCGCTGGCGCGGATCTCCACCAGCTTCCTCGCGGCCAGGTCCGCGAGCGCCAGGTCGACGTACACGGCCGGCACCCGAAGGCGCCTGGCCAGCGACCTGCGGGGAACCCGGGCGGCGGGCTTCAGCGCCCCTGCCCGGATGAGCCGTTCGATCTCGTTGGCGACCGTCCCGACCGAGGGGCAGGGGGCGAGCGTCTCGCGCAGCGCCCGCAGCATCTCCCGGCCCTGGCCGACGAGGACGCACGCCTGGGCGTAGGTGCCCCGGACCGACTGCTCGGGCGGGGTGAGCGCCGCGATCCACATGTCCCACCGGGCCCGGTCGGCCGGCGAGTCCGTCGTGTCGCGCCGGGTCCGGGCCAGGCTGAGCCACGGCTGCGTCGAGGCATAGATGTGGTGGTGCGCCTCCGCGACGGCCGCCGCCGGCCAGGCGCGGCGGTGGGTCACCTGCCGCAGCGCGGCGAGGTCTTCTTTCAGCTTGGTCGCCGTCCGTACGACGGCCGGGTCCGCCGGTCGGGGGAGAGGAAGAAGGAACACGGTCACTCCGAGGTCGAGAGCGGGGCGGCGGCGCGGTCGGCGAGGAAGCCGGTGCAGGACGGAAACCCGTTCCGCCTGGTCTGGAAGGCAGGCGCCGGCTTCTTCTGTCTGTGCCGGGCGCTCGCACCCGCCAGGCCGAGCGGCAGCAGGGCGGCGATCACGGTGAAGGCGTCGGTCACGGCTCAGCCCCCGCTCGTGCGGCGGAGCCGACGAGAACGTGCAGCGCGCGCTCGACGACGTCGGGGTACTCCGCCCACGTCCACCCGCCCCGACGCATCGCCACCTGCAGATCGGCCAGGAGAAGAGCCTCCCGGGCCTCCCGGGACGGGTCGAGGACGTACGTCCCGGGCCTCTCGGCCGCCTGGTGGCGGCGCAGCAGCCCCTCCAGCGTGAGCTGGAGGAAGGCGAGCTGGATCGTCGTCCGTGACGTGTCGAACTCGATGGCGAGGGACTGCTGGGGCGGCATTTGCTCGCCGGGCTGGTAGGTGTGGTCGGTGAGCCGCTTCCGGATCGCCTGCACGACCTCGTCGGTCGCGGTGCTGGTGCGGTGGGCCGGCTGGCCTTCGGGCCCGAGGGCCCGCACACCGGGAAACCCGTCGAGCGTGACCAGGCCCTCGTCGCGCAGGACACGGGTCACGGCCGTGGTCATGAGGTGGGTCTCGCCGAAGCGGGTCCGCAGGCCGGTCTGGGTACGCACCGTCCCGGGCCGCCAGACGCCCGAGCGCAGCTCCTCGCGCAGGGTGAGGAGCATCGGCTGGTCGGGCCCCGCTCCCATTCCGCGGACGCGGGGGAGCTGTGGCGTACCGGATCTTGCCCGGCCGGGCGCGGGCATACGGGGATCCGCTGCGGAGAGCGCCGTGCGAGTGCTTCTGCGCATCGTCGAAGAGGACCTCATGGTCAAGGCGCTCCCTTCTGGTCGTCGTGGGCGTGCTGGTCATTCGGTGGTGGCGCTGTCCCCGCGTCGGCGCGGCGCCGGCCCGGCAGGCGGGGCACGATCTCCACGAGGAAGAGGACCGCGCCGCAGAACCCGGCGACGAACAGGGCTCCCCACAAGGTCATCGCTCTCCTCCGTGTCTGCTGGCGGCTGCCACACGAAGCGGGCGGCCAGAACACCGCCCCCGCTTCGGCTGACAGTCATATCGGTGCAAAAGGGGTGCTTTTGGGGTGGGGGATGCCGTGTCGGCCCCAGGCTCCCGGTACCGGTGAGGGGGAAGGGCCGGCCGCGAGCTCCCCCATGGAGGTGCGGCCGGGGCGCGGACGGGTGCGCCGCCTCCCTCGGGCGAGGAAGGCCCCGGTTCAGGTCCGCGCCGTCAGGACGGCGCGGGACGTCCCCTCCGCGTCAGGCGGTGGCGGGCTGGGTCTCGCGCTCGGCAGCCCGTACGGCTTCGGCCGCGGCCTTCTCCAGGGCGTCGTTCAGCCGCTCGGCCCGCGGGTCTCCCAGGGCCTCCCGGATCCGCAGGTCCCCGAACCGGTCCCAGTACCGCCGGGCCGTCTCGTTGCCCATGATCATCGAGGCGTAGAGGCGGAGCTGGCGCCCGCTCACGCGGCCGAGCCGGTCGCGCAGGCTGAGAGTGCAGATCAGGTGGTTGGCGGACATCAGCCCCATGTACTCCTCGGCCTTCATGCCGGCGGGCGCCCACATCGCCGCCACGGCGGGTCCGTGGAGACCTTCTCCAGCCAGTCGAGCTGGTTGCGGGCGAGGGCGATGTCGACCCGCTCCCGCTGGTGCTTCGCCTCCTGGCGCAGGCGGGCCACACCGACGCCGGCCACAGCCGCGCCCGCAAGCAGTACCGCCGCGGTACCGAGCTTCATCGGAAAGTCCTTTCTCTCAAGGGGTGCTGGTGGTGTTTCCGCCCAGATCGGGCGGAGTGGAAGGGCCGGCGTCCAGGGCGGACAGCAGCCCGGTAACGAGGCGCGCGAGGTTCTGCGCCCGGCGGACGACGGTGCCGGTCGTGAGGACGAACGGCGGCACCGCGGACGTCAGCGGCTGGCCGAGCCGCCCGTGCGCCTCGCCGAGGACGGCCAGCGTGCGGTCGGGAGAGTCCGGCCGCACACCGGCCTGGACCGCGTCGCGCAGACGCTCCCCGTACGCGTTGAGCTGGTGCACCGCGGCGACGGCCCGGTCCAGCGACGGCCGGTCCTCACCGTCCGGCGCCCACGCCAGAACCTCCTCCGCGAGCGCCCGCGCCTTCTTCCGGAGGCTCACGGCTGCGTCCGGAGCGGCAGCGGCGGTCATGCCGCGCCCACGAGGGCAGCGGGTGCCGTGTCGCCGAAGCACGGGCTTGCTGTCAGGCGGTCGCGCAGTCTGCGCAGCGCGAGGCCGGCGGGCGGGAGTCCCACCGCGGACCGGCGCGCGTCGAGGTCGCCGGCCGGTTCGGACACCGCCTGCCGCTGGGGCCCGTCGGGGCCGAGACGGTACTGGGTGCCGTAGAGCTGTGGCAGGTCGGCGTTCACGAGACACCGGTCGTAGAGGTGAGCCCACTGCCGAAGGGAGGCGGTGCCCCGGTCCACGGCGTCGTACATCAGCCGGGAGGCGAGCCGTTGGACGTCGGCCCGGGTGTCGGCGCGAAGGGCGAGACGCCACGCGGCCCTCGCACCTTCCTCGCCGACGAGCGGCACGCCCGGCCAGCCGTAGTCCGCGACGGCTCGCGCCAGGACCGCGGCGTTGCCGTGATCGATGTGGCGGGCCGCGCCGATCTGCTGGTCGGCCGGCTGCATCCGGGCCAGCCGGGCCCAGTGCTCGTCAGCCTCCTTCGCCCGGGCGACCAGCTCGCGCGCGAGGTGGGGGTGCATCGGGGCGGTACTCATCACGCTCCGGGTCTGGTGCAGGCGGTCGGCGCTCACGCGGCATCCCCTGCGAGGTCGAGGACGTCCAGGACGGCGGTGGCCACGCACGCCAGCCGCCAGACCTCGATCTCCCGCTCCGCCGGCCAGTCGTGCAGCGCGGCGGTGACGGTGTACCCGAGGACGGCGTGTGCGTCCGGGTGCCGGCGGGCGGCGGGCGGCAGGAGGTCTGCGGCGGAGGCGACCAGGCTCTGGCGTACCTCTCGGAGCAATTCGGCGTCGGGGACTGAGCGACGGTTCCACCAGACCTTGGCCCGGCGGCAGCTCTTCCGGAAGTCGGCACGGTCGAGATCCGTACCGGACGGCGCCGCACTGCGCAGCCGCCCGACCAAGTCCTCCACCGTGGGCGGCCCGTTCACCGGGGCCGGCGGCACCGGGCGGACCACTGATCGCCTGCTGTGCTGGACGGAGAGGTACCCCTCCTCGTGCAGCCGGTGCAGAGCCCGACTGACGACCGACCTCTCGGCAGCGAGGAGCCGGGACAGATCCGGCTGGACGGGCAGGGACGACATCAGGGGATAGATGCTGGTGGACACCAGTGCGCGCAGCAGGTCGGCCGCGACGGTGACCTGGTCGTACGTACTCCTGGGGCCTGCCACCAGGACTTGGTTCGAGTGCCGAAGACGCCTGCCACGTGATGCGGACACGGCCCTGTGTCCTCGTCTCATGGGGCATCACCTTTCTGAAGCAGCGGATCAAAACGGCCTGGAAGCAACAAAGTTCAACGGGGAGTAACGGATTCAGTGCCATGAGTTTGGAGTCGAGCCGACTGGCAGGGCACCGCCGCAGCGATATCGCTGCGGCGATATCGATCTCCGCCTAGCCTGTTCTCACGGCTGGGGCGAGCTGGATCACGACCAGGGGAGCTGAGGTGGCCATGTCAGAGGCGCCTGGGCGGATGTGTGTGCGGTGCGGGCTGCCGATCAGCCGGTATAACCCGGATACGCGGTGCGCTGCCTGCGCTCGGACTGATGAGGCACCGACGATCCCGGACCGGGCCTGGCGCGACGAGCAAGTACACAAGGCCCTTGCTGCCTGGGATTTCGGGACTGTCGTACGCCTTGTCCGTCGCCGATCCGGGCTCTCCCAGAAAGCAGTACGCGAGCTGACCGGGTTGACCCAGGGCTACATCTCGGATGTGGAGCGCGGTCTCAAACAGGTTAACGGCCGAGAGGCGATCATCGACCTTCTGACCGGACTTGGGCTTCCTGCCGACCTGCGCCCGCTCCTCCTGACCCCCTTCGCGCAGGCTGAATCGCAGCGGCTCAGCGCTGCCATCGACCCGGCCCTGCCGTGGACGACGGCTCGTATGGTGACGTCACTGGACGCAGCCGTCGGAGGAGCCATGACCGGATTGAACCGCCGCAGTGTGATCGCCCTGGGTGGGGCCGGCCTCACGCAGTACATCCTGCAAGCAGCCATCGCCCCTCCTGAGGCCGTGGCCTCCACCGCTCGGAACGGAATCAGCGTCTCCGACCAGCTCCTCACGAGCCTGCAGTCGACCACCGACGCTCTGCGTCAGGCCGATGCCAACCACGGCAGCGGCAACCTCGCCCGAGCCGCCACGGCACACCTCAAGGTCCTCCTCCGGCTTCTGAAGGAAGGGGACTTCACCGAGGCGACCGGCCGGCGCCTCGCGGCGGTGGCTGCGGACACCGCGATCCAGACCGGCTGGTACCACTTCGACAGCGGCGCTCACGACGTCGCCCGCAACCTTCTCCTCGGGGCCCTGCGCGCTGCCCATGCCAGTGGCGACAGCAGGCTGCGTGCTGGGGCGCTGTCCTTCGTCGCCATCCACGGCTACTCCGTGGGCGACCCCCGCGACGCGATCACCGCCGCGCGCACCGCCCGCCAGGTAATCGCCGACCAGGACGCGCCCGCCCTGCACGCCATGCTCCTCACCCGCCAGGCCCGCGGGCACGCCCGTCTGCGAGAGGAACGCCAGGCCCGCATCGCCCTGGAGGAGGCCCAGGCCCTGTGTGCCCAGGGGCGCGGCGAGGACGACCCCCGCTGGCTCTACTGGATCAACCCCGGCGAGATCATGGGCCAGACAGCCAGCTGCTTGCTCGATCTAGGCCGCCCCGACCAGGCCGCCCAGGCATTCGCTGACGCCCGCAACGCATTCAGCTCGGATGAGATCCGCACCCGCGCCCAGTTCCTCTCCCGCGCCGCCACCGCCCAGATGCGCGCCGGCGACGTCGACGCCGGATCCGCGACCGGACACGAGGTCCTCGCTCTCGTCACCGGAGTCCGCTCCGCACGTTTGGACGACAATCTGGACGCGATGCTCGCCGAAGCCCGCCGCTACGCCTCGGTGGCTCCCGTCCGAGACCTTCTGGAACGCGGTCAGGCCGTCATGAGCGAGCGTGCCGCATGATCTTGGTCTTGTGGGACATTGACCGCACCCTCGTCTACACCGGTGACATCGACCGGCGTGTGTACCGGGAGAGCTTCACCAGCGTTGTCGGTCGCCCCCCGACCGCTCTGCCGGCCCGCGGCACCGGAGTCACCATGCCCCT
Source organism: Streptomyces roseofulvus (assembly GCF_039534915.1). Taxonomy (NCBI): domain Bacteria; kingdom Bacillati; phylum Actinomycetota; class Actinomycetes; order Kitasatosporales; family Streptomycetaceae; genus Streptomyces; species Streptomyces roseofulvus. The sequence goes on from NZ_BAAAWE010000001.1 coordinate 7,352,963, forward strand.
GGCAGTCCGTGAGCTCCTGCGCGTCAACCACGTTCCCGAGAAGAGCGTGGAGATGCTGGCGGACCGCATCGTCGCCGAGCTCCCCGACCGCCTGTCCGGCCACCGGGAGCAGCTGGCCACCGAGGGGGTCATCATGCCCGGAGCCGTGGACGCGCTGGCCGCGGTTCAGCAGACGGAGCACCTGATCCCGACCGTCGTCACGGGAAACCTGCGAGGCAGCGCCGAGACCAAGCTGTCCGCGCTGGGCCTTATCGGCTACCTCGACACCGACATCGGCGGCTATGCGTCCGACGATCCCCACCGCCCGGCTCTCGTACGCATCGCCCAAGACCGGGCAGCCACGAAGCACGGGGACCAATTCGATCGCAAGAACACCGTGATCGTGGGTGACTCGCTGGAAGACGTACGTACCGGTCTGGAAGGAGGTGCCAGGGTCATCGGGGTCGCCTCAGGCACCACCACTGAAGAGCAACTACGAGCAGCAGGGGCAGACCATGTCATGCCCAACCTCGGCTCGACTCGTACTCTCCTTCGTCTCATCGGCCAGGTGCGGGCTTCCTAGAGTGGGCTGGGTGATGTCGTCCACTGGAAAGACCTCCCCGCGCTCTTCGCCTCAGCCCTCCGAGGCTGACGCGAGTGCCCGACGAACAGAAGGTGTGCGCCGTGTCAGCACGGGGCACACCGCACACAGCCCCCAGAGGTCCGCCTGGAGAACGTGACGAACGCTGGTCTCGTCCTCCACGCATGAGGCGATGCTTCTCCGATCAGAAGCGGATCTAAACGACGCCGGGCAGGTTCCCGAAGAGCGTGCGCAGGCAGCGCAGCGCTTCTCCACAGCGTGCGAGGCGGAGAGTGGCGCCGGGGCGGGTGCTCTGGAGCGCGAGGGGCATCGTCTCGACCGCGCCCTCGCTCCCGTTCTGCGGGCCGCCGTCGGGTCGCGGAGTTTCAGCAGCCAGGTCGGCGATGCCGGAAGTCCGCAGAGATCCACGTTGTCGCGGAACGCCGCCCACCGCCGCCCAAGATGCCCTGCGGTTCCATGAGCCTGATCCACGATTCGTAGAGACACCTCCTCGCTCGTCAGCGGCCTCCAGTGGTCCGCGGTCCTACAGCCCGCCCTTGGGCCCCGGGGACGTTCACAGACCGCGTACGTGGCGAACATGGCGATCGCCCAGACGGTAGGAGAAAACGGGCAACAGCCGGTATCGCTTTCGGCAGACAGGGATCCTCGGAACAGGACTGGAATAGAGCGCATCCGGATGGCAATCTACACACCTCCGATTCATCGGCCGCCAGTTGGCGGCCTCAGTCCTTTAGGAGATTCCCCTGCTCCATTTCGGATGCCTTCGATACGTTGCCCCCGTCCTCTTCGCGATGGGGGCAACGAACGCCGTTACGGCATCGCTGCAGGGCGGCCTCGTCAGCGTCTCGACTGCCCTATGTCTTTGCCTCTGCGCTGCTGGGCTTTTCGTCGTTACCCAGAAGCAGCAGGCTCTGCTGCGCGGCCAGAAGGCCCTTGTGTGGGTGGCGAATCACCCGGAAGTGACGGCTGGCCAGGTAGCGAGAGCTGTTGGCTGTTCAACGTCGACAGCCCAAGTTGACCTTGAGCGTCTGGCAAAGGACGGGTTCCTGTCCCGCCGCCAACTTCCTGGTGGTGTTTGCCGGTACAGCCTCGCGACCTGACGGGGTGCTGAACGCGGGGCGCAATATAGCGGACCTTCCCCGGTTTCCGAAACCGGGGAAGGTGGCAGACCATTACCTCCTGAGTCGGCTCCTCGCAGCCGAACCTGTGTTGAATCGACTGAGAAGGAGAATCATGGAACGGCGATACATGGATGCCCGTGAGACGGCTTCATTCTTGAACATGTCACTTTCCTGGGTTTATCGCGACTCGGCTAGGTGCGGATTGCGGAGGTACAAATTCGGTTCGGGGAGGAACGCGAAGATCCAGTTTGAAGTAAATGAGGTCAAGCGGTGGGCTGACCAGCGGCGAATGCCGTAAATCCTTTCGGTTGCTAGAAAAAATGAGATTGGGGGAACCGCTTGAGCAGGGCGCTAGTGCGCGGTATGGGGACCTTCTTTAAGGAGTGCGTACACTCCGAGCCTGGCTGGCCGAAGTGTCCGCACCCGTACAAGATTCGATATCGAAATGCGACGGGAAGACAGGTCGAAGAATCCGGCTTTCCGACGCAGAAGAAGGCTATAGATCGTCTTACCGAGATCTATAACGCAAAGAACTCTCGGCGTATAGGGCAGAGCAAGCGGGAGAGGATTCAAAAGTACGGCGATATGAGGTTTGAGGAATATGTTGCGGAGTGGAAAGAAGGGCAGCGTCACCTTTCTCCTTCCTCTGTGCGTCACCTCGAGTCTCTATTGCAGCATCACCTCCTGCCGGCGCTTGGGAGTCGGCGTATGGATTCCTTCGACCATAAAGTGGTAGAGGGGTTCATCCGGTCCATGGAGCGCAATGGGGTCGGCTTGGCCGCTCAATCGAACGCGTTTGACAAACTGAAAATGGTCCTCCTTGACGCGCACCGTCTAGGGTTGTACGAGGACAGCCCTCTAGAAGGTGTGAAGCCGCCCCAATATGACCCCAGCCACGCCGTCATTCCCTCTCTCGGCGAGCTCCGTGAGATCCGATCCGCCAGCGATGACGTGTTTAGGCTCGTGGCAGACATGATGAGCGGGTGCGGGCTCCGGAACGGAGAGGCGCTGGCGGTTAACGTGAAAAATATCGTTGCTGACGATGTCTATCGTGTGCGTGAGCAAGTAAATCAGACGACAGGAGATTATGCGCCCCTCAAGCATCGAAAAAAGGGGCAGTATCGGGATGTTCCGCTCCCTGCGAGGGTTAAGGCGACAGTCGATGGCTTTGTGGAAAAATATGGGGTTGTCGATGGATATCTTCTCAGGAATCCAAAGGATCCGTCTGGAGCCTTCTCTTTGCATGTCCTGCAGAACCGGTGGCGGAGAATTAAGGCCGATGGGAAGGTGCAGATACCGGAAGGAATGACCCTCTATGGGTTCCGTCATTTCTTCGCCTCTAACTGTCTATCCCATGGGATACCCATCACCGACGTGGCCGAGTGGATGGGTCATAAGAGCATTGAGGTCACTTTCAAGACCTACAGGCATCTGATGCCTGGGTCGATCGGAAGCGCAGCCAAGATCTTGGACATCGGCCTGGCGGCGTAGTTCGGCGCCGAGCAGCACCTGTCAGGGTGCGAGGACCTGCACTCGGTGGGGCAGCAGCAGCGAGCGGTCGGCGGGGAACCTGGATGGCACACAGCTGGCGCGTACGCCGCCGGTTTGCAGGATGTCTGCCGTTCGGCTCAGCCCCGGCGCTCCACAGCCGGCCCGTTGCCCGCATCCTCCTCTCGATGCCCTCGGGGCCGTGGGGATCTGGCGTCGGACGAGCGCAGTCGCAGACGAGCGTGGTTCCCTGCCGGTAGGCCCGCAGAGGCCGTCAGGAGCTGGTAGGCAATCCGGCTGGCTCTCGCCCTATGTACCGCCGCGATGGTCGGAAGTGAGAACAATGCTGACCTTTTGCTGACCTCGGCCGCGTCGATGTGGCTTTCACCTGCGGGGACGCCGTAATGAGGTGTGTTGTGGTGGAACTTCGTCGGCCGCACGGACGAGGAGATCCGCCAGGCGAGGGAGGACTGGACGGCGAGCGACCGCTTCGGCGAGGTGAAGGGGTACGACGGCGACCGCCTCCCCGCCCCGGAGGTCCCGGCGACGCCGCTGAAGGCGCGAGGGAGGGTGCGCTGACCTGGGCTTTCCCTTCTGTGTCGAGTCGAAGTCGAGGGGCGCTCGGCTTCGCCGGGGCTCTCGTCGCGACTGCGGGAGGGCACGGGTCGCAGCCCCTTCCGCAGTCGTGCAGTCGGCGGGCGCGCTTTCGGAGCGTGCTGGGGTGCGAGCAGGTCTGGTCAGCTGAATGCTGACCCCTTGCCGACTTCACTGACGGTTCATCAGGTGCTCTGGCCGTGTAGCGCAGGCAGTGGCAGCGCGGCGGTCTCGGCACCGTGACCTGCGTGGGCCATGGCGGAGCGTGGGCCTCCACGTCGACTACTCCGTGCTCGATGAGCGACGCTCGGCCGTGAAGCCGGTGACGACCGTGGTCACGAGGCAGAAAGCGATGATCGTCTCGGCCCAGAGGAAGGCCATGTAGTCCATGAGGCAGCCGATCGGCGGTGTGCCCGGTGCCGTGTTGCGGAAGGCGGCCAGGGCGAAGAGCGTGGCGGCCATCCAGCCGAGCGCGGGCCAGGTCAGGCCCTTGCGGCGGGTGACCAGGAACCACGCGCCGATGAGGACCGAGACGGCGAGGGCCCACATGGCGGCCATCATGAAGACGGCGAAGACCAGCACGCTGTTCGAGCGCCCGAGGGTGACGTCGAAGACCGCCGTCCCCCGCACCTCCGTCGCGTCGACTCCAGCTGTGAAGAGCGCGTCGCTGTTGGTCAGCGTCACGCGGACCGGGACTGGCTCACCTCCCTGCGTGGCGTTGAACTCGATGGCCGCGTCGTAGGCGTCGAACGGGTAGTCCGTGATCGAGCCGCCGGTCATGGTGACGGCGAGGTCGGCGGTTGCGATACGGCTGTGTGCCTTGAAGGACAGGTCGCCGCGGGTGGAGGTCGACGTCTGGAGCGTCAGGTCTTCGGTGGGGGAGACGCCGCCGGCCTCGGCCAGTTCTCCCCGCGGGGTGACGAGGACGCGCAGGGTGAGCTCCCGGGCGGCGGCGTCGACGCGCTGGATCGAGGCCCGGACGTCGATGCGGTCGGGGGCCGAAGAGCCCGCGCCGTACGCCTCGTCCAGGGCCTGGCGTTCGCCGAACTGGAGCCAGGCGCCGACGGTGACGGCCGCCGCGATCAGGAGGGCCGCGAGCGCGGCGGGGACCAGCCCGCCGCGCGGCCGTACGCGGCGTCGGGTGGGGGACACGGAGGGTTCTCGCATCGGGGTCAGTCGACCGGCTTGCCGGGCTGGTCGTGGGTGGCGCAGTGGATGCCGCCGCCTCCGGTGGCGATGGTGTCGATGTTGACCTGCACGATGTCCCGCTTGGGGAAGTGCTCCTTGAGGATGCCCCGCGCGCGGTCGTCGGCCTTCCGGTCGCCGAACTTGGGCATGTACACGGCGTCGTTGCCGATGTAGAAGTTCGCGTACGTGGAGAGGAAGTCGTCGCTGTAGCCGCTGATCCGGTCGGGGTCGGGCTGCGGCAGGTCGATGACCTCGAAGGGGCGGCCCTTCGCGTCGGTCGCCTCGCTCAGCACCGCCATGGCCTGGTCCGAGGAGCGGGACCAGGAGTCGGCGGGCATGCCGGGGAAGGCGCGGTCCAGGAGGATCACGCCGGGTGCGGTGAACCGGACGAGGCTGTCGACGTGCGCGTCGGTGATGTCCTCGCCCCGCACGCCCTTCAGCCAGATCACCTTCTCCATGCCGAGGAGCTCCTTGAGCTCGGCCTCGATCTGGTCGCGGGACTTGCCCGGGTTGCGGTTGTCGTTGACGATCGAGCTCTCCGTGATGAGGAGCGTGCCCTCGCCGTCCGTCTCGAAGGAGCCGCCCTCGGCGACGAGAGGCGCCTGCTCGCGAGGGATCTTGTACTTCGCGAGCAGCTTCCGGCCGACCTGGCCGTCGTTGTCGTGGACCTGCTTGTCGCCCCAGCCGTTGAAGTTGAAGTCGACGCCGACGACGTCTCCGCCCTCCTCGACGAAGACGGGCACGGTGTCACGGGCCCACAGGTCGTCGACGGCGAGCGGAATGACCTCGACGTCCCTGCCGCACGCCTTCTGAGCCGCGGCCACCTGGTCCGGGCGGGCCATCATCACGACGTACTCGTACTCCGCGATGGCCCGGGCCACGCGCGCGATGTCCTGCCGCACGTAGGGGAGGTCGTCCTCCCACACGGACGCGAGCGCGGGCCACGACATGAAGGTGCGGGCGTGGCTCTCCCACTCGGCGCCCAGGCGGCGTGCCTCCTCGGGCGCGGCCGACGGGCCGGGGGTGCCCGGGGTGCTCGACAGGCCTGGATCGCCGGGGCCGCACGCCGTGGTGCCGAGGGCGAGTGCGCCGATTCCGGCGAGTACGCGCAGAGCGGACCGGCGTGAGGGGCGGAAGTCCGACATCGGGGTCTCCGATCGTGAGGGTGGGGGCCAGGGACCCGGCGGAGGGCGGCGGGGTGAGGCGAGTCCTGTCGGTGGCGTGCCGCACGTGATCAGGGTGCACGCGCGATCCACTTCACCCGCGGCACCGCCGGGCCGGATGCGCCTTCGTGTCGCCACACTGACACTGACTGAAAAATCAGTCAAATCTCAGGGTGTCCCAGTCTCTCGATCTCGACGGCGACCGCCTCCTTCACCAGTCCCCGGGCGTGGGCCAGGGGGAGCGCCCCGCTGAGCCAGCGGGTGCTGAGCCCCTCCAGCAGGCCGGTCAGCCGTTCCGCGGACGCCGTGAGGGTCGGCGCGGGAGCCGTCGGCCGGACGCGGCTCAGGAGGTCGGCGACGTCGTGGATCCAGGCCAGGGTCGCCCTGGCCAGATCTCCGCGCAACTCGGGCTCGAAGACCGCGCTGGCCCGCAGCTCGCCCCAGGCCGTGCTGTTCTCGCGGACCGCGGGAAGGTCCTGGAACTCAAGGAGCAGGGACTGCTCCAGCTCCTCCCTGGCGTCGAGCGGTCCGCCGCCGCCGTCTCCGTCGGACGTGTACCTGTCGGCCCGGTCGCTGATGAACTCCAGGGTGTGGCGCAGGACGCCGGCCCGGTCCTTGAAGTGGTAGTAGACCAGCGCGGTGGACACCCCTGCCTCTGTCGCCAACTCCTCCATCCGCAGCCCTCGTACTCCTCGCCGGGCTACGACCCGGGCGGCGGCCTCCAGGATGGCCGTTCGGCGGTCCCTCACCACATCCCCCTTCTCGGTGGTCTGAACCAGAAGTGTCTCATGTTGACTGAAACTTTAGTTAGGGCGACTATGCGCCAGTCGCGCGGTCGAACTGCGCCCTTCGTTCCACATCGTCGAAAGAGCCACCGCATGTCCGATCAGCTTTCCGGCGCCCAGCCCGCTCATGCGGCGCTGACCGCCGACGACCCCCGAGAGATCGGTGGCTACCGCCTCCAGGCCCGGCTCGGCTCGGGCGGCATGGGTGTGGTGTACCTGGCCCACACCCCAGGAGGCCGCCCCATCGCGTTGAAGGTGGTGCGACAGGAGTTCGCGGGAGATCCCGAGTTCCGCCTGCGGTTCGCGCAGGAAGTGGCCAGCGCCGAGCGCATTCACGGTCTGTTCACCGCGCAGGTGGTCGCCTCGGGAGTGGACGCCCCGACGCCGTGGCTGGCCACCGCCTATGTGCCCGGCCCGTCGCTGCACCAGGTGGTCCAGCGCCACGGCCCGCTGCCGGTGCGAACGGTGCTGCTGCTCGTGGCCGGCATCGCCGAGGCCCTGCAGGCGATCCACCGGGCCGGTGTCGTCCACCGCGACCTCAAGCCGGCCAACGTGCTGATCGCCGAAGACGGCCCCCGCGTCATCGACTTCGGCATCTCGCGTGCGGCCGACTCCGCCGCGCTGACCGGGACGGGACTGAGCATCGGAACCGCCGCGTTCATGGCCCCCGAGCAGGCCCTGGGGCGGCCGGTCTCCCCGGCCACCGACGTCTTCGCGCTCGGCGCGCTCCTCGCGTACGTGGCGGGCGGCGAGGCCCCCTTCGGGGCGGGCCCGGAATCGGCGGCGCTGTACCGGGTGGTCCACGAGCAGCCCGATCTCACCCGCGTACCGCACGAGCTGAAGGACCTTGTGGCGTGGTGCCTGGCCAAGCGGCCCGAGGACCGGCCCGCCACGGTGGACCTGATCGCGGCCGTGCACGCCCATCCGCTGGTGGGGCCCCGCCCGGAGTTCGGTGACGGGTGGTTGCCCCGGTCGATCAGCAGCGAGATGGCGGTACGGCCTCTCGGTACGGCGCCCGTGCACGCGCAGCCCACGCTCGCGGCCGTGCCGCCCCCGGCCGTGCCCGCGCCGCCGCCCGTACCGCTCCAGGGCATCGGTCCTGCCGCGCCTTCTTCTCGCAGGGTGCGGGGCGGCCGGCGACGCCTGGTCGTGACGGCACTCGTCGCACTCGCGACCCTCGTGACGGCCGGCGCGGCCTGGTACCTCCTCGACGCCTCGGCGCGACCGAACGGCTCGTCGGCGGATCCAGCCGCCGGCTCCTATGCGCCCGGCGGCAAGGAGGTCGAGTTGACCTCGCCCGACGCCACCTACGAGTTCGACCTGAGAGCCAGGAAGGTCGTGCCCTCGGACACCGCCGACTGGTACCTGGCCCGCAGCCGGACGGAATTCGTCCTCCCCGAGGACAGCGACGCCTTTCTGGCCCCCGGGGACGAGCTCGGCCCCGTCGCGTGCGTCCGGGGCATCGACACGGAGCCGGTGACCCGGATCGCCTTCTCCGACCTGCCCGACGAGCGGGCCTTCTGCATCCGGAGCCCTGACGGGCGGGACATCGTCGTCGTGCGGCTGATCGAGGCCCACGCCGATGGCGGGCCGGTCAGGGCGGCGTTCGAGCACTACCGCCTGGATCGGTAGGGGCTCATGGTCCGGTAGAAGTTATTGACTGAATTTTCAGTCTGCGCCACCATGCCGGGAGCACCACCCCTCTCGCACAGGTAGGAGCTCCCTCATGGACACACCCACGACGTCCCGACGCCGACTGCTCCAGCTCGGTGCGGCGGCTCTGCCGCTCGCGGCCCTCGGCTCGACCCTGCCCACGGCGGCCCGCGCCGCCACCAGTCCTTCGGGTGCCACGCTGCGGATGCCCGCCGAGACCGACCGCCACGTGCGGACCTTCATGGCCTGGCCCGCCCTGTCCTCCGTGTGGTCCACGCAGCTCGAGGGCGTCCGCCGCGACATCGCAAGGGTGGCCGACGCCATCTCCCGCTACGAGCCGGTCGTGGTGCTGGCCCGCCCCGCGCAGGCGGCCGATGCCCGGTACGCCTGCGGCGCCGGGGCCTACTACGGCATCGAGGTCGTCGAGATCGCCAACGACGACCTGTGGATACGGGACTTCGGCCCCACCTTCGTGGTCGCCCCGGGCGCCGTCGCCGGCGTGGACACCAACTTCAACGGCTGGGGCAAGACCGGCACACCGTACGCGCAGCCCTACGCGAACGACGCGGCCGCGGCGGCGACCCTGCTCGGCCAGTACGGCGTCCAGCGCGTCCAGGCCGGCTTCGTCGGGGAAGGCGGCTCACTGGAGACGGACGGCCAGGGCACCCTGCTCGCCACGGTCAGCTCGCTCGTCAACGGCAACCGCAACCCGGGCATGACCCAGGACCAGGTCGAACAGGCCATGAAGTCGGCGCTCGGCATCGACAAGGTGATCTGGGTGCCCGGCCTCGCCGGTCAGGACATCACCGACTGCCACATCGACTGCCTGGCCCGTTTCGTCGCGCCGGGGCAGGTCATCCTCGACCAGCCCGGTCCCGGCACCGACCCCAAGTGGGTCGCCGTCTACAACGAGACCAAGCGGATCCTGCTGAGCGCGACCGACGCGCAGGGCCGTCGGCTGGCCCTCACCGAACTCCCCGGCCCCGACCGCCGCCTCATCCGCGGCAGGGGCACCGCCTTTCTGTCCAGCTACACCAACTACTACACCGTGAACGGCGGCGTGCTCGTCCCCCAGTTCGGCGACGGCTACGCCGACGGCGTGGCCTACGGGATCCTCGCGGCCGCTTACCCCGGCCGGACCGTCGTCCAGCTCGACATCGACAACATCGCGAGCGGCGGCGGTGGCATCCACTGCGCCACCCAGTCGCAGCCGGTCGTCCCCCCGACGGCCTGACCGGGCGGCCCGAGGCCGCAGCCCCAGGCGCGGCAAGCGCCCGGTAAGGTTCGGGCCATGGCGTCTCGCAGTACTCAGATCCTCGAAGCAGCCGCCCGGGTGATCGCCCGGCGCGGTGTCCGTGGCCTGCGCGTGGAGGAGCTAGCCGCCGAGGCGGGCGTGTCCACCGCGCTGATCTACTACCACTTCAAGGACCGCGCCGGCATCCTCAGCAAGACGCTGGAGTTCATCAACGACCGCGCCGAGCGCTACACCACCCAACGCGATCCCGACGCCGAACCGCTCGGTCCCCGCGAGGAACTGGAGGAGACGCTCCTCCTGGAACTCCAGGACACGACCGAGGTACGGGAGAACAGCACGGCCTGGGGCGAGCTGCGGGCGAGTGCCGTCTTCGACGAGCTTCTGCGCCAGGACCTGGCCAAGGCCACCCTGGTCTGGGTCCAGGAGGTGGCGGCCCTGCTGGGCCAGGTCCAGCCCATGGCTCCGGCGGTCGCTCTCACGGCCGCGGCCGAGCGGCTCACCGCGCTCCTGGAGGGCCTGAGCATGCGCTGGCTCAGCGGCACGCTGCAGATCTCCCACGCGCGCACCCTGATGAACGAGGCCATCGACACCGAAATCGCGCAGCTCGGCCGCTGACGCGACCAGTCGGCGTCGGGAGCCGCCTGCGGCCCTCGCAAGGTCTCCACTCCGTCCCACCCGGCCCCGTCGATCCCCCCCCCCGAGAACCTTCGTGGGGATCGACGGGGCCGCATCCCCCCTCAACTATTGACTGAAATTTCAGTCAGTGCGACTCTGTTTTCACACCCACCCCCAGCATGGAAAAGGAAGGGGGCGACATGCCTCTGACCCCCACGGAGCGGGACCGGCTGCTGCTCTTCACGGCCGCCGAACTCGCGCGGGCACGACTGGGGCGCGGTCTGCGCCTCAACGTGCCGGAGGCCACCGCACTGATCGCCGACACGGTGTGCGAGGCCGCGCGCGACGGCCTCCACCTGGCCGAGGCACTGGACCGCGGCCGCCGCGTGCTCGCCCCGGACGACGTGCTTCCCGGCGTCACCGACGTCGTCACGGAGATCCAGGTCGAGGCCGTGTTCGACGACGGCACCAGACTGGCCGTGATCAGCGCCCCGTTCGGCGAGGTGGAGCACGACGCCGGCGCCCCCGGCGCGGTCCTGCCCCACACCGGCACCCTGCCGGAACCGGAACCGCTGATCACCCTGACGGTCCGCAACACGGCTGCCGTCCCGGTGAGCGTGACCTCGCACTTCCACTTCTTCGAGGCGAACCCACGCCTCGACTTCGACCGTGCCGCCGCGTACGGCATGCGGCTCGCCGCCCCGGCCGGCTCGTCCACCCGGTTCGACCCCGGCACTGCCGTCGAGGTCGGGCTCGTGCCGATCGGCGGCGAACGGATCGCGATCGGCTTCGCGGGCCTCGTCGACGGGCCTCTGGACGCGCCCGGCGCCAAGGCCGAAGCCCTGCGGCGCGCCGCCGCCTGCGGCTACCTGGGCACGGAAGGGGCGGAGTCATGAGCAGACCCACCAGGCACAGCGACCACTGCGCGCCGGGCGGCAGCCGGCACATCGACCCGTACGAGTACGCCTCCGTGCACGGCCCCCGCGCGGGGGATCGGGTCCGGCTGGGGGATTCGGGTCTCGTCGTCCGGGTGGAATCCGACTCGCAGGCGCACGGCGACGAGTTCCTGGCGGGCTTCGGCAAGACGGCACGCGACGGCATGCACCTGAAGGCCGCGGCGGTCCGCGACACCTGTGACGTCGTGATCACCAATGTCCTGGTGATCGACGCCGTGCTCGGCATCTGCAAGGTGTCCATCGGCATCCGCGAGGGCCGTATCCACGCGATCGGGCGGGCCGGGAACCCCGACACCCTCGACGGGGTCGACGTGGTCGTCGGAACGGGGACGACGATGATCCCGGGGGAGGGGTTGATCGCCACCGCGGGCGCGGTCGACACCCACGTCCATCTGCTCTCCCCGCGGATCATGGAGGCGTCGCTGGCCTCCGGGGTCACCACGATCATCGGCCAGGAGGTCGGGCCCAGCTGGGGCGTCGGCGTGAATTCTCCCTGGGCCCTCGGGCTTGGGTTCGGCGCCTTCGACGCCTGGCCGGTCAACATCGGCTTCCTCGCCCGGGGATCCGCCTCCCACGAAGCCCCGCTGGTCGAGGCGCTCGCCGAGGGCGGCGCCTGCGGATTCAAGGTTCACGAGGACATGGGCGCCCACACCCGCGCCCTGGACACCGCGCTGCGGGTGGCCGAGGAGCACGACGTCCAGGTCGCCCTGCACAGCGACGGGCTGAACGAGTGCCTGTCGGTGGAGGACACCCTCGCCGTCCTGGAGGGCCGTACGATCCACGCCTTCCACATCGAGGGCTGCGGCGGCGGACACGTCCCCAACGTCCTGAAGATGGCCGGCGTGCCGAACGTCATCGGCTCCTCCACCAACCCCACGCTCCCCTTCGGCCGCGACGCGGTCGCCGAGCACTACGGGATGATCGTCTCCGTCCACGCGCTCAAGACCGACCTCCCCGGCGACGCCGCCATGGCCCGGGACCGGATCCGGGCCGGGACGATGGGCGCGGAGGACGTCCTGCACGACCTGGGCGCCATCGGGATCACCTCGTCCGACGCGCAGGGCATGGGGCGTGCGGGGGAGACCGTCAGACGCACCTTCGCGATGGCCGGGAAGATGAAGGCGGAGCTGGGTCCCCTGGAGGGTGACGGCGCGCACGACGACAACGCGCGCGTCCTCCGTTACATCGCCAAGCTCACCATCAATCCCGCCATCGCCCATGGCCTCGCCCACGAGATCGGCTCCATCGAGGTCGGGAAGATGGCCGACGTCGTGCTCTGGCGCCCGGCCTTCTTCGGTGCGAAACCGCAGATGGTCATCAAGAACGGCTTTCCCGCCTACGGGGTCACCGGAGACCCGAACGCGGCCACCGACACCTGCGAACCGCTCGTCCTCGGCCCCCTCTTCGGCGCTCACGGAGCCGCCCCGGCCGAGCTGTCCGTCGCCTTCGTCAGCAACGCCGCCGCCGAGTCGGGCTCGCCCGGCTCGCCGTACGACACGCTGGGCACGCGGCGCCGGCGCGTGGCCGTCCGGGGTACCCGTGGCATCGGTCCGGCCGACATGGTCCGCAACGCCCGGCTCGGCCGGGTGGACGTCGACCCGCGCAGTGGCCTGGTGACCCTCGACGGGGATCCGATGCGTTCCGAGCCGGCGCAACAGGTCTCCCTGAGCCGTCTGTATTTCCTGTGACCCACCAGTTCCTCCGTCCCAGCAAGGCATGCCTCGACCCTTGACTGAATTTTCAGTCGGGAAGAAGATGCCGCAATCCAAAGGAAAGAGACCTGAGATGACCGCGTTCCGTATGCCCGCCGAATGGTCCGAGCACGAGGGGTGCCTCATGGCCTGGCCCGTCCGCGAGGACCTGTGGGGCAGCGTGCTGGACGACGTGAAGGAGGAGTACGCGAACGTCGCCCGCGCCATCGCCGCATTCGAGCCGGTCACCATGGTGGCGCCGCCGGGTCACGGCGACGAGGCCCGCACGAAGTGCGGCGCGGGCATCACCGTGGTGGAGATGGCGCAGGACGACTCGTGGTTCCGCGACTCCGCCCCGCTCTTCGTGCTCGACGGCGAGGGCAACCGCGCCGGAGTCGACTTCCGGTTCAACGCCTGGGGCCGCAAGCACCACCCGTACGACTCCGACGACCGGATCAGCGCCCTCCTCCTGCAGCACCTCGGCATCGAGCGCATCGCCTCCGACATGATCCTGGAGGGCGGGGCGATCACGGTCGACGGCGAGGGCACGCTCATCACCACCGAGCAGTGCCTGCTCCATCCCAACCGCAACCCGGGGATGAGCCGCGACGAGATCGAGACGGAGCTGAAGGCCCAGCTCGGCGTCGACAAGGTGGTGTGGCTTCCGTACGGCGGGCTGCTCGACACGGAGACCGACGGGCACGTCGACGGCGTCTGCGCCTTCGCGGCTCCCGGCAAGGTCGTCGTCTCCCTGCCCGACGATCCCGACCACCCCGACCACGCCCGGATGCGCGCCAACCGCGCCGTCCTGGAGCACACGACGGACGCCCAGGGCCGGCCGTTCGAGATCGTCGAGATCCCGCAGACCGCCTTCGCCACCGTGGCCGGCGCCGAGGTCGAGGTCTCCTACCTGAACTACTACGTGGCCAACGGCGGCGTCGTCGTCCCGGTCGCCGGCCTGCCCCAGGACGACGCCGCCCTCGCGGTCATCGCCGCGGCGTACCCGGGCCGCAAGGTCGTCGGGGTGCGGGCGCTCGCGATCGCGTACGGCGGAGGCGGAGTCCACTGCATCACCCAGCAGATCCCCGCGGCCCCCGGCGCCTGAACCGGGAACGGTCCGCTTTCCGGAGGGCCGCTCCGGCGGTCCTCCGGCTCCCCGCCCCCTCACGGAAAGAGCGCGCGACGATGACCACACCGCACCGCCCCGGCAGCAGACGCCCTTACGGCAGATACCGCCGGATCGCCGCGACGACGGCCGTCCTGGCCTCCCTCGCCGCCCTCGCGGCCTGCTCCGGTCCTCCCCGGCACGCCGGTGCCGGCACCCCGGTCACACTCTCCGCGTCCACGCCCCCGGCTCGCGGCGAGATCGACTCCTTCACCTGGGCCGTCTACGCCGAGCCGCCCACGCTCGACTACACGGTGGCCTTCGACTATCCGCAGAACACGATCCTGTCCAACGTGTGCGAGAGCCTGATGCGCTGGACACCGGGCCTCACCCTGGAACCGGGCCTGGCACGAAGGGCGTCGAACCCGGACCCCACCACCTGGGTCTACGACCTGCGCTCCGGCGTGCGCTTCCACGACGGCCGCACCATGAGCGCCGACGACGTGGTCCACAGCCTCGGCCGTCAGACGGACCCGGACAACGCCGCCGCCTGGGCCCAGAACTTCCAGAACGTCGCATCCGTACGGAAGACCGGTCCCCTCCAGGTCACCGTCAAGCTCAAGAAGCCCGACTCCCAGTTCCCCCAGTACATGGCGACCGCCGCGGGTGTGATCGCCTCCAAGGCCGGCGTCGAGGCCGCGGGCAAGGACTACGGCACCACCGGCGGACTCGCCTGCACGGGACCGTTCGAACTCGGCACGTGGAGCAAGGGCCAGGCGATCGAGCTGACCCGCTTCGACGGCTACTGGGGCCCCAAGGCCAAGGCGAAGAAGGCCGTCTTCCGGATCATCACCGACCCCTCGGCCCGCACCAACGCCATGCTCAGCGGAGAGATCGACGGCGGCTACCTCATCCCCACCGAAAGCTACGCCCGGCTCCGCGACAGCGGTCTCGGCACCCTGTACTTCGGCGAGGGCCTGAGCACGGTCAACGTCAACATCACCAACATGAAGGGCCCGCTCGGTGACGTCCGCGTCCGCCGGGCCCTGTCCCTGGCCCTCGACCGGTCCGGGTTCGCCCAGGCCGGACTCGGCGGTGCCGGCACGGTCACCAACTCGCTCACCACACGTGCCGCCTGGGCCGGAGCCTCGGAGCAGACCCGGCAGGCCGCGTTCGCCGCGCTTCCGCCCGCCACCCAGGACCTCGAGAAGGCCAAGGCGCTGATCAAGGAGGCCGGCGCCACGGGCAAGACCCTGACCGTCGCCACCAGCTCCATCGGCCAGGACGTCTCCCTCCTCGCCACCGCCGTCCAGGCCGCCGGCAGCAGGATCGGCCTGAGGATCAACCTCAAGACCATCGCCCCCAACGCCTTCACCGCGCTCTTCACCGATCCCGAGGCGCGCGAGGGCATCGACATGTTCCCGCTCACCTACTACAACTCGATCACCGATCCGCTCGACCTGCTGACGAACTTCAAGACCGGCGCCTACCTCAACTTCGCCGGCCACAGCGACAAGCGCTACGACACCCTCGTCGACCAGGCCACCGCCGTCTACGAGCCGGACCGGCGGATGAAGATCGAGGCCGAACTCCAGAAGCTGGCCGCCGAGCAGCTGCTGTGGATCCCGGTCGCAGAGTGGCCCACCGCGGTCTTCCTCAACAAGAGGATCACCGGCGCCCCCACCACCATCGCGTACATGTACTACCCGTGGGCCGCCGACGTCGGGGCCGCCGACGTCGGGGCCGCGGACGCGGGGGCCGCGAAGTGAACTTCCTGAGATTCGCCGTACGCCGGGTGGCGGAGATGGCCGCCACCCTGCTCGGTGCGTCGTTCGTGGTCTTCGGCGCCATGTACCTGGCTCCGGGCAACCCGGCCAGCTTCCTGCTCTCCGGACGCTCGGCCTCCCCGGAGGCCCTCGCCTCGATCAACGCCCAGTACCACCTGGACGACCCCTTCTTCGTCCGGTACCTCCGCTGGCTCGGCGACATCGTCCAAGGAGACTTCGGCCGGTCCATCACGTACCGCACCGACGTCTCACGCCTCCTGGCGGACCGCCTCCCCACCACGCTGCTGCTCGTCGTGATGGCGCTCGTCGTGGTCGCCGTGATCGGCCTGGCCCTGGGCCGGCTCTCCGCCGTACGCGGCGGCGGCACCGATTCCGCCATCCTGATCGGGACGACGCTCGCCGTCGGCACGCCCTCCTTCGTCGCCGCCGTACTGCTGCAGGGACTCTTCGCCGTCAACCTCGGCTGGTTCCCCAGCAGCGGTTCGGGCGACGGCTTCCTCGACAAGGTCTGGCACCTCACCCTGCCCGCGATCGCCCTCGCGCTCTATCTGATCGGCATGCTCGCCCGTGTCACCCGGTCCGCCATGCTCGAAGCCCTCGACAGCGAGCACGTCACGGTCGCCCGCAGCCGCGGCGTCCCCGAGCGCCACGTCATCAGCCGCCACGTGTTCCGCAACTCACTGGGCACCGTCCTCACCACCGGCGGCCTGATCGTCTCCACCCTCCTGGTCTGCACGATCCTCGTGGAGACCGCCTTCAGCATCGGAGGCGTCGGCCAGCTCCTGGAACTGTCCACCACGACCAAGGACTTCCCGACCGTCCAGGCCATCTCCTTGATCATCGTCGCTCTCTTCATGACCGTGAACCTGATCGTCGACCTGGTGCTGCCCCTGGTCGACCCGCGGATCACTCTCGGATCGAGGAGCTCCTCCGTATGACAGCCGTCCTCACCCGCCGGCCCGGACTGTCCAGGATCCGCACCGCCCGGTCCCCGCTGTACCTGGTCTGCCTCGGCTTCGTCGCCCTCGTCACCACGGCCGCACTCCTCGCGCCGTGGCTCGTGCCCCACGACCCCAATGCCGTCGACCTCGGCAACGCGTTGGCCGGCACCACCCCCGAGCACCCGCTCGGCGTCGACGCCGCCGGGCGCGACACCCTCTCCCGGCTGCTCCTCGGCGCCCGCACCTCGCTCCTGGGACCCCTCGGGGTCGTGGTCTTCTCCACGGTCGCCGGTGTCGCGATCGGTATGGCCGCGGGCTGGCGGGGCGGCTGGCTCGACTCCGTCCTCTCCCGCTCCACCGAACTGGTCTTCGCGTTCCCCGGCATGCTCCTGGCCATCCTGATCATCTCGGTCCACGGCGAAGGACTGCTCGCCCCCGTCGTCGCCCTCTCCATCGCCTACCTGCCCTATGTCAGCCGGCTCACCCGCTCCCTCGTCCTGGCCGAACGCCAACGCCCCTACGTCAGCGCCTACCAGGTCCAGGGACACTCGGCCCTCCAGATCTGCCTGCGCCACGTCCTGCCCAACATCGCCCCCGTCGTCCTCGCCCAGTCCACCATCAACTTCGGCTACGCACTCATGGACCTGGCCGGCCTGTCCTTCCTCGGCCTCGGCGTCCCCGCGCTCACCCCTGACTGGGGCCGCATGGTCTTCGACGGACAGACCGCCATCCAGCACGGCTACCCGCTCTCCGCGGTCCTGCCCTGCGTGTTCATCGTGCTGACCGTCGTCGCCTTCAACGTGGTCGGAGAACGCTGGGCCGACCGCGTCGCCAGGAGGTCCCCATGAGACCGCTGACCCCACCGACACCCACGCTCGACATCCGAGAGCTGCGGATCACCCTGCCCGGCACGGCCCGCCCCGTCCTGGACGGCGTCGACCTCCACGTCGCCGCCGGCGAGACCGTCGCCCTCGTCGGCGAGTCCGGTTCCGGGAAGACCCTGACCTCACGCAGCGCTCTCGGGCTGCTGCCGCCCGGCGCCACGATCGAGGGAGCCGTCCGCGTGAGCGGTCAGGACGTGCTCACGATGAACACCGCCCAGCTGCGCGCCCTGCGTACCAGCACGGTGTCCATGATCTTCCAGGACCCGCGCGCGGCCCTCAACCCGATGCGCCGCATCGGCGACTTCCTCACGGAGAGCGTGATCCTGACCGGGAGCACGAGCCGGACGGACGCCATCGCGCGCGCCACCGAACTCCTCCAGGCCGTCGGCCTCGACGACACCGCTCTGCGCACGTACCCCGGCCAGGTCTCGGGCGGCATGCTGCAACGCGTCATGATCGCCGCCGCGCTGATGGGCGACCCCGCCCTCCTCCTGGCCGACGAACCGACCACCGCGCTCGACGTCACCACCCAGGCCGAGGTCATCGCCCTCCTGGCGCGACTCCGCGAACGCTTCGGCACCGGCCTGCTCTTCGTCACCCACGACCTCGACCTCGCCGCCGCCATCAGCGACCGCGTCTACGTCATGTACGCCGGCCGGATCGCGGAGAGCGGACCCGCCGAAGCCCTCTTCGCGCGGCCTCGGCACCCGTACACCTCGGCGCTGCTCGCCTCCACGCCCCGCCTCGACGCCCCGCCGGGCAGGCTCGCCGCCATCGACGGCCAGCCCCCCGACCTGCGGAAGGAACTGCACGGCTGCCCGTTCGCCGACCGCTGCCACCTGGCCACGGAGATCTGCGACCACCAGGCTCCCGAACCGCTGCCCGCGCCCGGACAGCCGCACCACCGGGCCGCCTGCCACCACAGCGACCGGCTCGAAGGGAGCTCCGTCGATGCCTGACAACGCACTGGAGGCCGTCGGCCTCCACCGCGCCTTCGGAAACGTCCGCGCCGTCGACGACGTCTCGTTCGCCCTGCCCGAGGGCGGTTCCCTGGGCGTCGTCGGCGGATCCGGTTCCGGCAAGACCACCACCGCCCGCATCGTCGTCGGCCTGGAGCGGGCCGACGACGGGGAGGTACGGGTACGGGGCCGGGCCCGGCCCAGCCGCGCCCGCGGCAAGGCTCAGCGCCTGGCCAGGGCCCGCGAGGTGCAGATGGTCTTCCAGGACCCCTACCTGTCTCTCGACCCCAGGACCAGCGTCGAACAGGTGCTGCGTGAAACCCTGCGCCTGCACTTCCCCGACACCCGCACCGACCACGAGCGGCGGATCCACGAACTCCTCGACCAGGTCGGCCTCGGAACCCGCGCCGCCGACGCGCGGCCGAAACAGCTCTCCGGCGGACAGCGCCAACGCGTCGCCCTCGCCCGCGCGCTCGCCGTGGAGCCCGCCGTCCTCGTCCTCGACGAGGCGGTCGCCGCCCTCGACGTCTCCGTCCAGGCCCAGATCCTCAACCTCCTCGCCGACATCCGCGAGGAGACCGGGATCGCCTTCCTCTTCATCACCCACGACCTCGGCGTGGTCCGCTGCGTCACCGACGACGTCATCGTCATGCACCGGGGCCGCGTCGTCGAGGCGGGCCCCACCACCGAGGTGCTCGCCGCACCCCGGCACCCGTACACGCGGCTCCTGCTGGAATCCGTGCCCCGCCCGGGCTGGGACCCCGAGGCGATCGCCGCCGCCCGCAGGGCGCTCTGACCCCACCGAACTCCCCACAACCACACCGGAGGTCCCCATGAACGATCACGCCGTCGCCCGCCACGCGGGTCCCGGCCTCAACAGGCGCCGGTTCCTCGCCGCCGCCGGCCTGACAGCCGCCGGCGCCGCCGTCGCCGCGGCCGTCCAGAACCGGGCGGACGCCACCCCCGCCGCCGGCGTCTTCCGCGTCCCCATCGAGGACGTACGCCACACCCGCACCTGGATGGCCTGGCCGGACAGCACCGCGATCTGGCCCGGCAGGCTCGGCGGCGTCCAGGCGGACATCGCCCTCATCGCCCGTACGATCGCGAAGTACGAGCCCGTCGTCATGTGCGCGAACCCCGGCAGCGCCGCCAAGGCACGCTCGATGTGCGGCTCCACCGTCACCGTCATCAGCTCCATCCCCGTCGACGACTGCTGGATGCGCGACACCGGACCCGTCTTCCGCACCGACGGCTACGGCGGCCTCGACGCCGTGGGCCTCAACTTCAACGGCTGGGGCGACAAGCAGACCCACGCCAAGGACGCCCTCGTCGCCGAGCGGATCGCCGCCCACGTGGGCGTCCCGTTCACCTACGCCGACCTGGTCGGCGAGGGAGGCGCCATCGAACAGGACGGCGCCGGCACCCTGATGGCCACCCGCAGCAGCCTGGTGAACCGCAACCGCAACCCCGGCGTGTCGGAGCGGCAGCTGGAGCGGGCGATGTGCGCCGCGTACGGCGCGTCCAAGGTCATCTGGTTCGACGGCGTCTACGGCCAGGACATCACCGACGACCACGTCGACGCGACCTCCCGCTTCCTCGCCCCCGGCGAGGCCCTTGTGCAGACGCCCCTCCCGTCCGAGAACGACGCCTACGCCCGCGACGCCCGCCGTCAGTACGACACCCTCTCCGCCTCGACCACCGCCGCAGGCCGTGAGATGGACGTCATGCGCCTCCAGGGCCCGGACTACAACAAGATCCGCTCCACCAACAGGGACTTCCTCGCCTCCTACGCCAACTTCTACCTCTGCAACGACGCCGTCATCTCCGCCCAGTTCGGCGACAGGAGGGCGGACGAGGCCGCACGGGCGACCCTGAACCGCCTCTACCCCGACCGCCGCATCGAGCAGTTGAACATCGACCGCCTGGGAACGGGCGGCGGCGGCATCCACTGCGTCACCCAGCAACAGCCCGTGGCCTGAGAGGACATGACGGCAACGGGGGAGGGCGAGTTCCGTCCGATCCATTGACTGAAATTTAAGTCAGTCCCTAGGGTGGGCGCGCGCCGCGTGACGCCGACGAGCAGGCCGGCGCCGCGACCGGCCTTTCACGGACCCACCCACCCCGAACAGGAGCCCCCATGGGGTCAGTTGTCCCGGAGTACCACGACTCCGCACCACATCCGGGCATCGAGCTGCATTCGATCGACTGGGTGCCGCTCTCCGAACGGCACGGCAAACCCTCGCACGTCGGGGCCATCTGGTTCGTGGGCAGCCTCAACCTCACCGGCCTGGCGACCGGCGTCGTGACGCTCTCGATGGGGGCCTCGCTCGTGTGGACGGTGGTCGCCACCGTCCTCGGGTCACTCTTCGGCACGTTCTTCATGGCGTTCCACTCGGCCCAGGGGCCCCAGCTGGGCTTGCCGCAACTCGTCCAGTCGCGGCCCCAGTTCGGCTATCTCGGAGCCGCGCTCACCGTGTGGGTCTTCGCCCTGGTCAACTACGTGGCCTTCAACACGTCGGACGCCCTGCTGTCCGGTCAGGCCATGAACCTGCTCACCGGCGTCCCCAACGAGCTCGGCTATCTGCTGGCCGCCGCGGTCGCGACGGCGATCGCCCTCCTGGGGTACGACTGGATCCACCGGCTGAACCGGTGGCTCACCTGGCCCTTCGTCGTGATCACCGCTGCGATCACCGCCGCCGCCCTCTTCGGCGGCGGCCTGCCGGACGGTGCGTGGAACCCGGGCCCGTTCGAACTCGCCCCCTTCATGCTCGTGTTCGTCTTCGTCGCCGGCTTCCAGCTGGGCTGGGCGCCGTACGTCTCGGACTACTCGCGCTACCTCAGACCCGACGTCCCGGTCCGCAGCACCTTCTGGTGGACGTACCTGCCCAGCGCGATCTCCGGGATATGGGTCTTCGTCCTCGGGGCCGTGGTCTCGGCCGGCGCCCCCGAGGGCACCGATCCGGTCACCGCCCTGAAGCTGGCGGCGGACCGCCTGTTCGGCGGATTCGGCACGGTCGCGGTCGTCGTGCTGCTCGTCGGACTGCTCTCCATCATGGCGATCAACCAGTACGGCGGCAGCCTCACCATGATCTCGATCGTGGACTCGTTCCGGCCCGTCAAGCCGACGCGGACCATCCGCGTCGCGACGATCGGGATCATGCTGGTGGCCGTCGGGACGGTCTCCACGGCGGTCGGCATCGACCAGTTCAACTGGTTCTTCGCCCACGTGGTCGTGGTGCTGACCTACCTCTTCATCCCGTGGACGGCCATCAACCTGGTCGACTTCTTCTTCGTCCGGCGTGGCCAGTACGTCGTCAAGGAGATCTTCAACCCGCATGGCATCTACGGCCGTTGGGGCTGGCGGGGCAATCTCGCCTATGGCATCGGCCTCGCCTGCATGGCGCCGTTCATGGTCATCACCGGCCTCTACGTCGGCCCCGCCGCGAAGCTCCTCGGCGGCGTGGACTGCTCGATCTTCGTCGGCCTGCCAGTGGCCGGCGCCCTCTACTGGGCCTTCACCCGGAGCCTCGATCTGGATACTGAGCGCCGGCTGGTCCGGGAGGAGGGGCTGCTGGAACGACTGCACTGAGCCACCCGCGCCCGCACGTACAGAACCTTTGAGAGAAGGAGCACCACGTGAAGACAGAGCACGAAGGCGACCGGCCCGGCATCAACCGCAGAACCCTCCTGGCCCGAACCGGAGCGGTCGCGGCCGGACTGGCGGTGGGACCGGTACTCGGCGGCATCCAGCCGGCCCGGGCCGCGTCCTGGCGCGTACCCGGGGAGGAGACGCCGCACAAGCGGACCTGGATGGCCTGGCCGTCCAGCTACACGATCTGGGGCAACACCCTGTCCAGGATCCAGGCCGACATAGCCAAGCTCGCCAAGGAAGTCGCCAAGTACGAGCCGGTCGTGATGTGCGCGGACGGCTCGTCGGCCGCCTCGCAGGCCCGGAGCATGTGCGGGACCACCGTCTCGGTGATCAGCTCGATCCCGGTCTCGGACTGCTGGATGCGGGACACCGGCCCGCTGTTCCGCGTCGACGGAGCCGGCGGCCTCGACTCCTTCGGCCTGAACTTCAACGCCTGGGGCGAGAACGCCACGACCTTCTACGGCCTGCCCTACTCCGCCTACTCCAAGGACCGCGTGCTCGCCGGCCGGGTCGCCGCCTACGTGGGCACCCCCTTCGCCAACGCGTCCGTGGTCGGCGAGGGCGGCGGCATCGAGTACGACGGTGACGGCACCCTGATGGCGACCGAGAGCTGCTGGTTGAACAGCAACCGCAACCCCGGAAAGTCGCGCAGCCAGATCGAGGCGGAGCTGCTGTCCCGCTTCGGCGCCACCAAGATGATCTGGCTGCCCGGCGTCACCGGACAGGACGTCACCGACGGCCACATCGACGGCACCGCCCGGTACATCAAGCCCGGTGTGGTGATGGTGCAGCTGGCCGGCGCCGTACGGCCGGACGTCTGGACCGCGAACGCCAGGGCCATCCACGACGTCCTGGTGAACGCGACCGACGCCAGGGGCCGCCGCCTCCAGGTCCTCACCATCGAAGGGCCTGACGTCCTGCCCCGTGTCTCGGCCGGCAAGCAGGCTGACTTCCTCAGCTCCTACATGAACTGGACGGTCACCAACCAGGCCGTCATCACCACCCAGTTCGGCGACACCGCCAAGGACGCGGCGGCCAAGTCGGCGATCGCGGCCGCCTACGGCAGGCCGGTCGTCCAGCTCAACCTCGACAACCTCTACGGCAACGGCGGCGGTGGCGCCCACTGCGTCACGATGCAGGAACCCAACCGCTGAGCCATCGGCCCGGGTTCCGCTCCGGGACCCGGGCCGTCCCGCTCCGGCGCGAGTCGGACCTTCTCGGCGGTCATGCGCGGGGAGCCGTGCGCTGTTGAATCACCTACAGAGCCGCTGGCACGCCACCGTGGCCCCTCCGCCGAACGGCGAAGGGGCCACGTCGTGGCGGGCAGTGCCCGCAGAGATCGGTCACGCCTTGTGCTGCATGGAGCTGCGGGCGGGGTTGCCCTGTTCGGCGGCCTTGGGGTCCTTCTCGTCGGCCTTGGCGCGGACGCCCTGCTCGATGCGCTCTCCGGTCGCCTTGTCGATGTTCTTCCAGTAGGCGAAGGCACGCTCCAGGACGGGTTCGGTGACGCCGTTGAGGAGGTGGCCGACGACGTTGTCGACGAGGCGGTCGCGGGCGTCGTCGTCCATGACCTCGCGGACGAGGGTGCCGGGCTGGCCCCAGTCGTCGTCCTCGGGGTGGGAGACGTAGGCCGCCCGGGTGATCTCGCCGTCCGCCGTCCAGCTCGGCGGGCTGCCGTACCGCTCGGTGTCGGCGGCCGGGCCTCCCTTGGAGTTGGGGGCGTAGACCGGGTCGGTGGTCTTCCGGTAGGCCATCGCGCCGTCCTTGGAGTACGTGTGGACGTCGACGACGGGCGCGTTCACGGGGAGCTGCTGGTAGTTGCCGCCGATGCGGTGCCGGTGGGCGTCCGCGTACGAGAACAGGCGGGCCAGCAGCATCCGGTCGGGGCTCGGCCCGATGCCGGGGACCAGGTTGTTGGGCTGGAAGGCGGCCTGCTCGATCTCCGCGTGGTTGTCGGTGGGGTTGCGGTCCAGGGTCATCCGGCCGACGGGGATGAGCGGGTAGTCGCCGTGCGGCCAGACCTTGGTGAGGTCGAAGGGGTTGAAGCGGTACGTCGCCGCCTCCTCGTACGGCATGACCTGCACGTGCAGCGTCCAGCTCGGGAACTCTCCGTCGCGGATGTGCTCGAAGAGGTCCCGCGTGTGGTAGTCGGTGTCGACGGCCGCCATCTGGTCGGCCTCGTGCTGCGTGAAGAACTCGATGCCCTGGTCGGTCTTGAAGTGGTACTTCACCCAGAACCGCTCGCCGGAGGCGTTGATCCACATGTACGTGTGGGAGGTGTAGCCGTTCATGTGGCGCCAGCTGCGCGGGATGCCCCGGTCGCCCATCAGCCAGGTGACCTGGTGGGCGGACTCCGGGGAGAGGGTCCAGAAGTCCCACTGCATGTCGTGGTCGCGCAGGTTGTTGTCCGCGCGGCGCTTCTGGGAGCGGATGAAGTGCTGGAACTTCATCGGGTCCTTGACGAAGAAGACCGGCGTGTTGTTGCCGACCATGTCGTAGTTGCCCTCGGACGTGTAGAACTTCAGCGCGAAGCCGCGCGGGTCGCGCCAGGTGTCCGGGCTGCCCCGCTCGCCGGCCACGGTGGAGAACCGGGCGACCAGTTCGGTGCGGGTGCCCGGCTGGAACAGGGCCGCCTTCGTGTAACGGATGACGTCGTGGGTGACCTCGAAGTGGCCGAACGCGCCGCTGCCCTTGGCATGGGGCTGGCGCTCGGGGATCCGTTCGCGGTTGAACTGCGCCATCTGCTCGATCAGGTAGGCGTCCTGGAGGAGGATCGGGCCGCCGGGGCCGACGGTGAGCGAGTGTTCGTCGCTCTCCACCGGGGCGCCGGAGTCGGTCGTGGTGGTCGGTTTCGGCGAGTTGGTGTTCATGGTCGAACCCTTCGTGAGGAGAGGGGAAGGGAGTGCGAGACTGGGTTGCGGTGATCAGGCGAGTGCCGAGAAGCCTCTGCGCCCGTCTTCGGTCACATGACCGCAGGGTCTGCCTCGTCGAGTTCCTGCGTGCACCCTGGACGGGGAGCTTCTGCTCGGGAGGTACCGGGCAGTCATCCTGCTCCGAGGACTTCTCGGGCGGCCCGGATGCCCGACTGAAGGGCTCCTTCGAAGTAGCCGATGCACTCGGTCGCCGTTTCTGTGCCGGCCCATTGCATCCGGCCGGAGCGCTCGCGCAATACGTCACCGTAGGCGCTCACCACACCAGGCGGCATGTGAGCTCCGTAGCCCCCCTCCGCCCAGGGGTCCACTGTCCAGGCGACGGGCTCGGCCCCGGAGTAGTACGTGAGGTCGGACAGGACCTGGCGGCGGCGCCCCTCCCTTCCGATCCCGCTCATGGCCACTGAGGCGAAGCCGGACGTGCGTCGAGCAGTTCGTCGACGTCGGGCACGGTCCGCCCCTGTTGTGGGGTCGTGGGGTCGTGGGACGGGTCATTCGTCGATGACGTGCACGGCGGCCTCCTCTGCGGAGGCCGCGCCGCCGTCCAGGCCGGCGTCCTGGGCGTCCATGGCCGACCAGTCCTCGCTCTCGGGGTCCTGGTCCGGGGACAGGAGGCGGCCCGCCCGCCGGCCGCCGACCTCGCCGTCCAGGACCTCCCCGTCGGTGTCCGCCGTGTCGCCGATGCCGTCGCCGTCGGGCACCGTCAGGTCGGGCACCTCCTCGGCCAGGCGTTCGTCGAGGGTTTCGCCGTGTTCCTGCTCCTCGGCGGTCTCGCCGGTGTGACCGGCGCCCCAGGGGCGGTCGGGGGGCGAGTAGCCCGCGCCGTAGGGGTCGTCGGGCGGGCCGTCGAGGGTGTCGCCCGCGTCGAGCAGCCCCTCGTCGTCCTGGGTCTGGCTGCCGTCGGGCTGGTAGACGTCGTCGCCCCAGGTGTCGTTCTCCGTCATGGCGGTCCTTTCTGCCGAGGCCCCCGATCCATCCGATCATCGTGGCCGACGCCCCGGGCCCCCGCCACCGGCGGCACCGGGGTCTGCTCCTTCCCGGGGGTGTGGTTCCTCTCCGCCGTTCAGGTGAGGTCCGGAAGGCCCGCGGGGGCCAGCACCCCGACGCGGTCGACGGCGAGACGGCCCTCCTTGACGACGGCGTGGATGTGGGAGGGGTCGGCGAGACCGTCGAGGTCGGTGAGCGGGTCGACCCCGCAGACGACGAGGTCCGCGGCCATCCCCGCGGCAAGCGTGCCGGTGAGGTCGTCCACCCCGCACACACGGGCCGCGTCGGCGGTCGCCGCGCGGATGGCCTGGAGCGGCGTCATGCCGCCGAAGCGGACCATGAGGCCGAGTTCCTTCAGGTTCCGGCCGTGCGGTGCGGTCAGTCCGGCGTCGGTGCCCATCGCGACGGGGACGCCGGCCTGCACCGAGCGGGCGAACGCCTCCTGGGCGACGCGGTGCCAGTGCACGGCCTTGGCGTGGATGTGCGGGCCGACCCGGGCGGGATCGGGCTCCGCCATGGTCTCCAGCAGGGTGGGAACGAGGAACTGGCCGCGCTCGGCCATCTCCGCCCGCAGTTCGTCGGTCAGGGCGTAGCCGTGCTCGACGCTGTGGACGCCGGCCCGGACCGCCGCGGCGATGCCCGGCTCCCCGATCGCGTGCACGGCGACCCGCAGGCCCCCGTAAGCCTCGGCCTCCTCGACGGCGGCGCGGACGAGTTCGGGGCGCAGGCCCAGCCATTCGGGGCGGTCGTGCGGGGAGGTGACCCCGCCGCTCGTGGCGAGTTTGACGCAGTCGGCGCCGGCGGCCACCAGGGCCCGGACACGGGTGCGGATGTCGTCGACGGTGTCGACGATGCCGGAGGGGCTGCCGGGGAAGGCGACGGCGGCCGCGAGTCCGTCGACGCCGCCGGGGAGGCGGAAGTCGGCGTGGCCGGCGGTCTGGCTCAGCATGGTGACGGCGACCAGGAGCCGGGGTCCGGCGATCCGCCGCTCGGCCACCGCGCGGCGGAAGCCGGCGTCGAGGCCCATGAGGTCGCGTGCCGTGGTGACGCCGTTGTGCAGGGTCGTCCGGAGCCGTTCGAGCACCTTGAGGGTGCGGTACGTGACGTGCTCGGCGACGCCGAGGGCGGGGTCGCCCGCCGGACCGGGCAGGGCGAAGTGCACGTGGGTGTCGATGAAGCCGGGGCACACCGTCCGGCCCCCCAGGTCGATCCGTGCCGCGGACCGTAGGTCCGGGTCGTCCGGCAACAGTGCCGTGGGCCCGCACCAGCGGATCCGGGGGCCCTCCACGACGAGGACCGCATCGGGGACCGGCGCGGCTCCCGTGCCGTCGATCAGCCGGGCGTGGTCGAGCACGACAGGGCGTTCGGTCACGAGGCTCCTCCAGTCCGGCGGGACGTGGCCCGAGGGGGCGCGGGCGGCTCGCACCGCGCTCCGGCCTGCCGGCTCGGCGGGCGGGTTCGCGCGGTGCCGCGGTGTCATTGCAGGCGTTCGAGCTCGCCGGCGGGCAGGTCGCGCACGACTCCGTGGCCGAGCTGCACCGGCACGTCGTAGCGCTGCCGGAGCCGCCGAGTCCGTGCGCTTCCGGTTTCTACGACGGGGACGGAGGCAGAGTGAACCGGAAGGCGCCCTGGCCGGTGCCGAGCTGGAGCCAGAGGTGGCCGGGGTGGGTGACCACGCGCAGGGCGAGTTGCGCGCAGTCCGGGCAGCGGCCGGTGAGGCCGGGTTCGGGGCCGTAGACGTGCAGTCTGCCGACCGGGGACGCGGTGCGGCAGTCAGGGCATGTCCACCAGGCCGTGGTGGGGTCGAGCGTGAGGACCTGGCCGAGCGGGCCGGCGAGGCAGTTGCCGTCGAGGTGGTGGGCGGGTCGCTGGTTCACGGTGGTGTCCCTGGGGTCGCGGAGAGGGAGAGGTCGTACGTGCGTGGGGCTCAGCCGAAGCGTTCGGTGCGGATGGAGCCCGGCGGATGTCCGCGGGACTGGAGGAGGGCGGCGGCGTGCTCGACG
Organism: Streptomyces roseofulvus; assembly: GCF_039534915.1. Taxonomy (NCBI): domain Bacteria; kingdom Bacillati; phylum Actinomycetota; class Actinomycetes; order Kitasatosporales; family Streptomycetaceae; genus Streptomyces; species Streptomyces roseofulvus. The sequence goes on from NZ_BAAAWE010000001.1 coordinate 7,381,300, forward strand.
AAGCCGGTGGGCCCGCAGACGTAGCAGCGGGTCTCCGGGGACGCGGGCAGGCCCTCCAGGTCGTCGGGGGCGAGGCGGTGGGCCGGGCGTTCCTCGCCCGGGGGTGCCTGGCGCGTGTAGAGGACGCGGAGGTCCTCGGTGCCTGTCGGGTCGGCGAGTTCCTTCGCGTACCAGAGTTCGCCAGGGGCGCGTACGGAGCAGACCAGCGCGCAGGGGTCGACGAGGGTTCCGGCCGCGCGCCGGGCGCGGAGCATCGCCATGAGGGGCACGACGCCGCAGCCGCCGGCGACGAGGAGCAGCGGGCCCCGGGTCTCCGGCGTCCACACGAACCATCCTCCCAGCGGTCCCTTGACCTCGGCCTCGGCGCCGATGGGCAGGACATCGTTCAGATACGGGGAGACCTCGCCGTCGGGCGCCGTCTGCACGCCGAGCTCGACGGTCTCCCCGGCGGCGGGCGCCGCCAGCGAGTAGCTGCGGACGGCCTGGTAGCCGTCGTCCGCTGTCAGGCGGACGTCGAGGTGCTGGCCTGGCCGGTGGCCGGGCCAGCCGGGCACCTCGAAGCGGAGGGTGCGGCCGGTCGTCGTCTGCCCGTCGCGCGAGGTCAGCCGCGCCCGCCACCAGCCGCCCGAGGGGCTCCGGCCGGTCTTCGGGGCGCTCATGCGTCGTTCCAGTAGCGCTGCTCTCGCCAGGGGTCGCCGTAGTCGTGGTAGCCGGCCCGCTCCCAGAACCCCGGCTCGTCCTCGGTCGTGAAGCGCAGGCCCTTGACCCATTTGGCCGACTTCCAGAAGTACAGGTGGGGGATCAGCAGCCGGGCGGGACCGCCGTGGTCCGGCGACAGCGGATAGCCGTCGAAGGAGTGGACGAGCCAGGCCCTGCCTCCCGTGACGTCCGCACGGGGCACGTTGGTGGTGTAGCCGTCGAAGGACTCCGCGACGACGAATCCGGCGGAGGTCTCCACCCCGGCTGCCAGGACGTCGAGGGAGACGCCCTCCCACCGGGTGTCGAACTTGGACCACCGCGTCACGCAGTGGATGTCGACGACCGGCTGCTCCTGCGGCAGGGCCCTCATCTCGTCCCAGGTCCAGCTCCTGCTCTCGCCGTTCTCGCTGGTGACGGTGAAGGACCAGGTGTCCGTGGGCACGTGCGGGGTCGGGCCGGCGGACAGCACCGGGAACGACTCCGTGGGGTACTGGCCCGGGGGCAGGCGTTCCACGAGGCTCCGGCTGCCGCGGCCGTGGAAACCGGGGGACAGACTGGCCATCGGGCTACTCCTTCCGCTCGAAGTCGGCCTCGGCCCGCTCGTCGCCGAGGTCCGACTGGGCATGCGCGTGGAGATCGTGGACGAACTCCCGGGCACGGTCGGGCGCGATGCCGGGGCCGACGGGCAGCAGGCGCCGGGTCCACGCGTCGTGGGGATCGTCGGTGATCGTGTCTCGTTGACGGCCCAGCCGTCGGGGCGGGCTTGGGGTCAGGGGCGTCGCTCCGTTCCCACGCGGCGCACTGTGCCCGCGTGGGCATGGAGCGAAGCCCCCGGCCGGGGGGCGGACTGCGGTCAGCTGTCGTGCAGGGCCGTGCGCAGCGCGTCGACGGCGAGCTTGCGCGCCACGTTCGCCGCGCGGGTGTCGCGCAGGCTGTCCAGGAGCAGGAAGTCGTGGACCATGCCGGCGACGCGGACCGAGGTGACGTCGACTCCGGCCTCACGGAGCTTGTTGGCGTACTTCTCGCCCTCGTCGCGCAGGACGTCCGCCTCGTCGGTGATGACCAGAGTCGTGGGCAGGCCCCTGAGCTGGTCGAGCGTCGACCGCAGCGGCGAGGCGTAGTGCTGCTTCCGCTCCTCGGGGTCGGTGGTGTACGCGTCCCAGAACCACTTCATGCCGTCGCGGGTGAGGTAGTAGCCCTCCGCGAACTGGAGGTACGACGGCGTGTCGAAGTCGGCGTCGGTGACCGGGTAGAGCAGGACCTGGGCCTTCAGGTCGAGGCCGTCGTCGCGCTCCTTGTTCATCAGCGCGAAGACCGCGGACATGCAGCCGCCGACGGACTCGCCGGTGACCGCCACGCGCGAGGTGTCCATGCCGTGGTCGGCGCCGTTCTTCCGCACCCACTGGCCCACCGCGTAGTTCTGCTCCACCTGGGTCGGGTACTTCGCCTCCGGCGCGCGGTCGTAGACCGGGAAGACGCCCACCGCGCCCGCTCCGACGACGAGCTCGCGGAAGAGGCGGTCGTGGGTCTTGTCGTCGCCGAAGACCCAGCCGGCCCCGTGAATGTAGACGACCACGGGCAGCGGGCCGGTGGCGCCCTTCGGGCGGATGATCCGGGTGCGGACCGTGCCCCACTGGCCGGCGTCCACGTCCACCCACTCCTCGTCCACCTCCGGCCGGGGCACCCCCTCGCCGCTCTGCAGACCGGCGAGGATGTCGCGGCCCTGCTCCGGCGGCACCTCGTAGATCCGCGGGTGCGGGTCGGTGGCCTCGGCCAGTTCCCTCGCGGCCGGTTCGAGGTAGGGGGTGACGGGCGGGGGAAGCTGCGTCATGTGCACTCCTGTGTGTGTGCGCCTCGGGACGAGGCGATGCCCCCCCCGGAGGGGTCTTTCCCCGGGACCCATGGTGCCCGCTCGGGGCTGCGTCGCAAGCCGACACCCGAACTCGTGTCCGGCAGGGGAACCCCTCCGCGGTGTCCTTCCAGAACTGCGAACGTTCATTGAGGATCCCCGTCCTTGATCGAGTCGAAGACCGACCGGGCACGCCCCCGGGGTTGTCCGGCCCCTGGATCATCAGGGGGGCGCCGAGAGCAGGACCGCCGACTTCACGCGCGAGGTGCCGTGCCCGCCGATGTACCCGGCGAGCTCTCCGCCGCCCATGGAGTGCGCGACCAGGGTGACGTTCCGCAGGTCCAGCCCGGTCAGCAGGTCGTTCAGGTCGTCGGCGAAGGTGTCGACGTCGCAGCCGTCGAAGACCGGCCGTGCCCGCGGCGGTCGTGCGCGGCCCGGTGCTCAGGCGCCACCGGGAGCCGATTGTGGGGCGGTGCCGCCGCAGCTGCTGCGTGAGGGGGCGAAGTGCGGATCTGGACACGTCGGTACCCGACGGGTGGACAAGCATGTGAAGCCCCTGGCGGAGACGGTTCTCTTGGCCGATAACTCATCTACCAGGGGCTTCAGCATGCTGTCAGCCCAACTGCTGTGCTTCTTGGCTGGATCGGGGAAGGCTCGGTGTCTAGTGAGAGCGGAGCATCGAGCTGCCGCGCCGGCGAAGCCGCCATCTGATCAAGGCTGTTCCCGCGGTTGTCATCGCCGCAGCGGCCAGAAGCATCAAGGGCCCGTGACTGTCCCCGGCGTGTGCGAGTTGCTCGCCGTACCCACCTTCATTCCCATAACCTCCATCGTCCCCATAGCCCCCTGGCAGGTCGGTCGGCGTCGGGTCCGTGGGCGTCGGTGTCGGATCGGTCGGCGTCGGCGTCGGGTCCGTGGGCGTCGGTGTCGGATCGGTCGGCGTCGGCGTCGGGTCCGTGGGCGTCGGCGTGGGATCGGTCGGCGTCGGCGTCGGGTCCGTGGGCGTCGGCGTGGGGTTGGGGGTGGGGCGGTTGTGAACGACGCAGCTGACTGCGGCCAGGCGTGGTACGTCGACGGTGAAGGCGGGTGCGGAGGCTGCGCCGGTGTTGGTGACCTCGACGGGCTGGCCGTTGTCGAGGTTGGTGCAGACGGCGTTCCTGGCGTTTTGGGTGACCAGTTCGTAGCCGGGCTGCTGTGTCTCGGTGACGGTGATGTCCGCGTCTGCCGCCCCGGTGGGGAAGGTGGGCGTGAAGACGACGCCGCCGGTGCCGTCGTCCACCGTGGTCTGTGTGTCGGGCAGTCCTCCGACTCCCGCTGTGGTGGTCGTGGCGCCGAACTGCCAGCCCGCGCCCGCCGGCGCGGCGCCGGTGACGTCTTCGCCCTCGGTTTCCTCGGGAACGAGCTGCTTGATGACCGACAACGTTCCTTCGCACTGGGTGAGCGCCATGTTACGCAGGGCCTCGCCCGCCGCGGCGAAGTCGGTCGTCTGGTAGTAGTCGGCCGTTTCGGGCGCGGGGTCCGCGGGGTCGAACGCCTCTTGGCCTGAGATCGCCTTGAGGTTGATCCCGGAGATGCCCTCCACGCCGTTGCCGACGCCGACGGCGACGACCCTGGAGCCCTTGGCCTTGACCGCGTTCGCGGCGAAGATCCCGCCTTCCACGTCGGCGAAGTGGGTGTTGGTGCCGTCGCCCGAGTACGGCTTGCTGAAGCGGGTCGGGTTGCCGTCGGTGAGAACGATCACCAGGTCGTAGACCGGTCCGGCCTGCGCGACGGCGTTCAGGCCCTGGTCCCAGTTCGTGCCGGACCCCAGCCCCCAGTCCGCGTACAGGTCCTTGAAGGCGTCAGCGCCGTCCCTGGTCGAGACCGGAACGAGGTCGGGGTGGTTGGCAGTTCCGGTGCTGGGCGAGTTGCGGTCGAAGGAGAACAGGGCGAGCCGCGAGGGCGTTCCGGTCAGCGTGTCCGTCAGCTGGTCGGTGGCCGCTTTCAGCTGAGGCAGTGCGCTGCCCACCGAGGCTGACAGGTCCAGCACCACCGCGACGTCCAGACCACAGGCGGCCGGCAGTGCGGGATTCACCCGGGACTGCTGCCAGATACCGGTCGAAGCGACGTACGGCACGGCCGACCAGGCGGTGCTGCGCATGAAGTCCGACAGCGAGGAGTAGGTGTTGCCCTCCTCCAGAGCGGGGGTGCGGAAGCGGTAGTCCGACTCGACCGATCCGCTTCCGCTGCCCTTGCCCGTGCGCAGCGAGGGATTCACGAACCACCCCGGTGGTACTCCGTCGGGCTCCTGCCCCACCCAGAAACGCTCGCCCTCGTTGATCTGGCCGCTTGCGGTGGAGGGCACGGTGAAGCTGCAGTCACCGTCGGCATCCGAGGTGCACCGCGCCCAGTCCTCCGCGATCGGGTCGGGATCGTTCTCCCCTGCGAACAGGGCCAGCCGCACCCCGGCCAGTGGCGCGACCGACGCGTCACCGCTGCGGTCCCCGCCCGTCCTGACCGTCACCACGGACGTGCCCGGGGCCGGATCCGGCACCTCGGCCGCCGCCCCGGACGGACAGATGCCTGCAAGGGTCAAAGCAGCGGCGGCGCCTAGGGCGAACGGGCGTGGTTGCGGTCTCACACAGAGCTCCCGAAGCAGAAGAGATCAAGAATCGCACTGTATAGATATCGCCCTTTATCAATTCTTTTCTGGCATCAGTGGGCATGTCGCAGAGAGACACCTGTTTCTGTTCTTGCCGGGGTCGGCACGGGAGCTCGCGAGGCCGGAACTGCGCAGCAGGAGGGCGGCGGCGAGGAACCGCGTGGCTCTTGCCGGGGCGGAGTCAGCGGATGTCGGAGTTGCGGGCGTGGTGGGGTGTGCACAGGGCGGCGCCGAGCGCGCTGTGGCGGTAGCGGATGTGGCGCCCGTGACGGGTTCGTTCCAGCAGGTGCGCTGCTTTGAGGATGGACAGGTGCTGGCTGACGGCGGCGGGGGTGACGCCGAGGCGGTGGGCGAGTTCGGTGGTGGAGGCGGGTTCGGCGAGGAGGGTCAGCAGGCGGGCGCGGGGGGTGCCCAGGAGCCGTTCCAGCGACTGGGAAGTGGCCGGCGGTTCGGGGCGTTCGGCGAGGGTGGCCAGGCCGCGTGTGCCGTAGACGATGTGCGGCAGGGCCCGGGAGCTGAGCATGGTGGAGACGCCGTCCGCGAAGCAGCTGGGGGTGAGCAGCAGCCGGCGGCCGTCGATCGGGATGTCCGTGGGCACAGAAGATCGGGGGCCGTTGCGTTCGACGGCGACCACGCCCTCTTTCCAGGACAGCTGTGAGCTGATTCCGGTGAAGAGGGCGTCTGCGCCGCCTTCGACCAGGACGCGGGCGCGGTGGGCGATGTCGGCTTCCAGCACCGCTCTGGCGCGGGGCCACCAGAGGGGGCGCAGGCACTGCTCCCAGTATTCCTCCAGGGCGTCGGCGATGTCGGTGAGCAGGCGGGACGGGTCGTCCCACGCGTCGGTCAGCCTGGCCGGGACCGGCTCGCCCAGCGGCAGGAAAGTCTGCTCCAGGCCGGGCCGCACCATGGCCGGGTCGGTGGCCCGCAGCGCGTCGAACTCGTGGCGGATGTCCGGCGCCGAGGTGTGCGGCCGGGGGGTGAGGAAATCGGGCACCCAGTAGCGGCGGCGGGCCACCAGCGAGGTCAGCAGGGTGTGGTCGAGGCATTCGAAGACGGGCCGCAGGCCCGCGAAGGTATCGCGCAGGGCGGGGAAGCGCCGCGCATGACCGGTCCACATCCGCAGGCTGAGAACGGTCTCCTGCAGCGGCGAGTAGGCGAAAGAGGTCGCTGCCAGGTCGGACAGGTCCAGACGGAAACGAATCATTAAGCACCAGGGTAAAACCATTCCGTGTGCGCCGGGCCGAAGGTGTGCTGGCGGCCATGGACACCAGTACCACCCCGGCGTCGAAACCGGCCTCTCCCACCTCACCTCCCCGGCCGGGCAGCGACCCGGCCGTGCGGGGGCTCGCCGCTCTGCTTCTCGTGAACGCCGTCGGCAACGGGCTCTTCCTGACCGTCAGCACCCTGTGGTTCACCCGGGGACTGGGCTACTCCGTCGAGCAGGTCGGACTGGTGCTGACGGTGGCGGGACTGTGCGGGATCCCCGCCGCCCTGCCCGCCGGGCGCGCGTGCGACCGCTGGAGCGCGAAAAGGGTCCTGGCCTTCCTGCACCTGCTGCAAACAGCCGCGATCGCCCTGTACGCGGTCGCGGGGTCCTTTCCCCTCTTCCTCGTCCTGGCCTGCCTGGCCACGGCCGGCAGCCGCGCCAACGCCGCCGCACGCGGCGCCCTGTACGCCCATGTCCTTCCGCCCGACCGGCGCACCCGTGCCCTGGCAGTGCTGCGGGCGGTCAACAACGTGGGCATCGGAGCGGGCGCCGCCCTCGGCTCGGCCGTCCTCGCCTTCGACACCCACGCGGCGTACCGGGGAGCGATCTGCCTGAGCGCCGCCGCGTTCCTCCTCGCGCTGATCCCCCTGCACGCGATTCCCGCCCCCCAGCCCCAGGCGCCCGCGCAGACGCCCCGGACAGCGGGCACGGCGGCCTCCCGCCAGGACACCTCTGCACCCGGAGCCGAGCGGCACTCGCCCCACCCGCTTCGCGACGTGCCCTACCTGGCCGTCACCGCACTCAACGCGGTCGTCAACACTCTCTACGTCGTCCTCGAAGTAGCTCTGCCGTTGTGGCTCCTCACCCGCACCAGCGCGCCGCAGGCCACGGTCGGCTGGCTCCTCGTCGTCAACACCGCCCTGGTCATCGCCCTCCAGGTCCGGGCCGCCCGCGGCATCACCACAACGGTCCAGGCCGCACGCTCCTTCCGCCGCGGCGGATTGTTCGTCGCGGCCGCCTGCATCGCGATCGCGTGTGCGGCCGACCGCGCTCCGGGCACCGCCGCCGTGATCCTCGTGGGCGCCGTCGTCGTGCTGACCCTCGGCGAGGTCACCTCGCAAGCGGGCAGCTGGACCCTGTCCTACGACCTGGCCCCCGAACACGCACAAGGCACCTACCAGGGCATCTACCAGACCGGGATCTCCGTCAGCCAGGCCCTCGGCCCCGGCCTGCTGACCGCGTTCGTCCTTCCCCACGGTACCGCCGGCTGGAGCACCCTGGCCGCTCTCTTCGCCTCGGCGGCACTCGCCCTGCCCGCCACCGCCCGCTGGGCCGCACGACGACGCAGGTAAGCCCTCGCGGCGGCGGCGCCGTGGCGAACCGGTGTCCGGTGCGGGCCGATGCGGTGCCCAGGCGGTACGAGGGACGGGACCGGGGGCGGGCGCGCCGAGCCGGGCGGTGATCGGGCCGCCCGGTTGTGCGCTGTCGTGCCAGCGGCTGGGCGCAGGAGATCAACTCGGGCCGTCGGGTCGCTCGTAGCGTGAGGGAGCGCCGCGCCGCAGAGGCGGCGGGGCGTCACCCATGGCTTCGAAAGGACCCCTCATGTTCGACATCGACAAGGTGCAGGCCGCCCCGAGCAAGGACCTGCTCACGCCCGACAACGCGGTCATGCTCTTCGTGGACCACCAGCCGCAGATGTTCTTCGGCACCGGCAGCGGCGACCGTGCCGCGATCATCAACAGCACCGTGGGTCTCGCCAAGGCGGCCCAGGTCTTCGACGTGCCCGTCGTCCTGACCACGGTGGCCGCCGAGTCGTTCTCCGGGCCGCTGCTGCCGCAGCTCGCCGAGGTGTTCCCCAAGCAGGAGATCATCGACCGCACGACCATGAACGCCTGGGAGGACGAGGCGCTCGTGGCGGCGGTCAAGGCGACCGGACGGAAGAAGATCATCCTGTCGGGCCTGTGGACCGAGGTCTGCCTGGTGCTGCCCGCGCTCTCCGCCCTGGAGCAGGGCTACGAGGTGTACGTCGTCGCCGACGCCTCCGGCGGCGTCACCCCGGCCGCCCACGAGCACGCGCTGCAGCGGATGATCGCCGCCGGCGCCGTCCCGGTGACCTGGGTGCAGGTGCTCCTGGAGCTCCAGCGCGACTGGGCGCGCCAGGAGACGTACGTCCCCGTCACCGAGGTCGTCAAGGCCCACGCGGGCGCCTACGGCCTGGGTGTCGTGTACGCGCAGTCGGTCATCGGCGCGCACGCGGCCGGCTGACCGCGGTGGACACCGGCATTCTGATCCTGCGTCTGCTGGTGGGACTGCTCGTCGCCGGGCACGGCGTGCAGAAGGTCAGCACGCACCTGGGCGGCAGGGGCCTGGAAGGCGGCACCGAGGAGTTCCGCGCCGACGGGTTTCGCGGCGGTGTCCTCACCGCGCTCGCGGCGGGCGGCGGCCAGATCGGCTCCGGCCTGCTGCTCGCCGCCGGCCTCCTCACCCCGCTCGCCGCCACCGGCGTCGTCGGGGTCATGACGGTCGCGCTCACCGTGAAGTGGCGCCACGGGCTCTGGGTGCAGAACGACGGGTACGAGTATCCGCTCGTCCTCATCGGCACCGCCGCCGCCCTCGCCGCCACCGGCCCCGGAGCCTGGTCCCTCGACGCGGCCCTCGGCCTCACCCCGTACCCCCTGTGGGCGGCCGCCCTCGCGCTCGCGGCCGGGCTCGGCAGCGGACTTCTCACCCGGCTCGTGCTGCACCGGCCCGCCGCCCCGGCACGCGCCGAGCGCTGAGCGCGGCCGCGCGGACCGGGTCCGGCCGGCCGCGTACCCCCGACCGGGCGGCCGGGCCCTTCTCACCCTCACCCCGACAGGAGCACCCGATGGACACCCTCGCGACCCCGCACGGCGGCGGCCAGCCGCTGCTGCACCAGAAGGGCGCCGAGACCCAGGCGTTCGGCACGCTGAAGCAGCTGCCGATCGGACTCGGCCACGACACCCGCATGTACGCCTGTCAGCGCCTCAACCACGTCCTCGCCGACACGCAGATCCTCTACTCCCTCTACAAGAAGCACCACTGGCTCATGCGGGGGGCGACCTTCTACTCGCTCCACCTGATGCTGGACAAGCACGCGGAGACCCAACTGGCCATCGTGGACGCGCTGGCCGAGCGGGTCCAGAGCCTCGGCGGCGTCGCCGTGGGAGACCCGCGCCACGTCGCCGAGCTGACCGGGATCCCCCGCCCGCCGGACGGCGTCGAGCCGGTGCCCGTCATGCTGTCGCGGCTCCTCGACGCCCACGAGCGGATCCTGATCGACGCCCGGGACGCCGCCGCCCGGCTCTCCGGGGAGGGCGACGAGGGCAGCGCCGACCTGCTCGTCTCCGAGGTCGTCCGCACCGGCGAGGCGCAGGTGTGGTTCCTGGCCGAGCACCTCGTCGACACCCCTCTGGTGCGCGGCTGATGGACACGTACGACGTCGTGGTGGTCGGCGGCGGACCGGCCGGCGAGGTCGTCGCCGACCGGCTCGTACGGTCCGGTCTCACCGCCGTCGTCGTCGAGGCCGACGCCGTCGGCGGCGAGTGCTCCTACCGGGCCTGTGTGCCGAGCAAGGCGCTGCTGCGCCCCGGTGCCGCCCGGGCGGAGGCCCGGTCGGTCGACGGGGCCCGGCAGGCGGTCACGGCGGACCTCGACCCGGCCCGCGTCCTGGCCCGCCGCGACCGCTTCACCGGGCGCGGTGACGACACCGGCCAGGCCGACTGGCTCGGCCGTGCGGGCGTCGCGCTGGTACGGGGGCACGGGCGGCTCGCCGGTGAGCGCCGCGTGGAGGTGACGGGGGCCGACGGCGGCGTCCGTACCCTGCGGGCCCGGTACGCGGTCGTGGTCTGCACCGGCACGGAGCCCGCCCTGCCCCCGGTCGAGGGGATCGACCGGATCGGCGTGTGGACCAACCGGCAGGCCACCACGGCCGACGCGGTGCCCGGGCGGCTCGTCGTCATCGGCGGGGGAGTGGTGGCCTGCGAGACGGCCACCGCGTGGCGCTCGCTCGGCGCCTCCGTCACCCTGCTGGTCCGCGACCAGGCCCTGCTGACCGGCTGGGAGCCGTGCGCGGGCGAGGAGGTCACCCGGGGGCTGAGCGATCTGGGCGTCACCCTCCGCTTCGGGGTGTCGGCCGTCCGGGTCGCCCGTGACGCCGCCACCCGCACGGTGACCGTGGACACCGACGACGGCACCACCCTCGTCTGCGACGAGGTCCTCGCCGCCGTCGGACGGCGCCCGCGGACCACGGACCTCGGCCTGGACGCCGTGGGACTGCCGGGCGGCGACTGGCTTCCGGTCGACGACACCTGCCGGGTCACCGCGGTCGAGGGCGACTGGCTCTACGCCGTCGGCGACGTCAACCGCCGTGCGCCGCTGACCCACATGGCCAAGTACCAGGCCCGTGCGTGCGCGGCGGCGATCGCCGAGCGCGCCGCCGGGCGGCCGGCCGTCACCGGCGGCCGGCAGCCGTGGAGCGCGGAGGCCGACCGTTTCGCCGTCCCGCAGGCCGTCTTCACCCGGCCCGAGATCGCGAGCGTCGGCCTCACGGAGCGCGCGGCACGCGAAGCGGGTCTCGCGGTACGCGTGGTGGAGTACCGCGTCGACGACGTCGCCGGCGCGGCGCTCCACGCGGACGACTACCGCGGCCTCGCCAAGCTCGTCGTCGACGAGACCCGAGGTGTCGTCGTCGGCTGCACGCTCACCGGCCCGATGGCGACCGAACTCATCCACACGGCCACCGTGGCCGTCGTGGGCGAGGTCCCCCTGGAGCGGCTGTGGCATGCCGTGCCGGCCTTCCCGACGGTGAGCGAGGTCTGGCTCCGGCTCCTTGAGGCGTACGGCCTCTGAGGCGAGCCCGCCGACCGCCGTACCGGCGCGGTCCGACCGCCGTACCCGCTCGGCCCCATCGCCGTAACCCGTGCGACCGCACCCCGCGCGACCGCGCACGCCCGACCGAGCCCACCCGCACACCCCACCACACCACCCGACGAAGGAACCACCCACCCATGCATCCCACGAGGCGCGCCCTCACCCTCGGCCTCGCCCTGCCCGCGACGCTGGCCGCCCTGGTCGGCGCCGGGCCCGCGAGCCGTCCGTCCGACGCCCACGTCGACGCCGACTCCGGCGTCGGCGCCGGCCGCCACGGTCAGAAGCCCACGATCGTCCTGGTCCACGGAGCGTTCGCGGACGCCTCCAGCTGGCGCGGCACGATCCGGCGGCTGCAGCACGCCGGTCACCCCGTCCTGGCCCCCGCCAACCCGCTGCGCGGTCTCGCCGAGGACACCGCCTACCTGCGCAGCGTGCTGGCCGGCGTCGACGGCCCCGTCGTCCTGGTCGGCCACTCCTACGGCGGCGCCGTCATCAGCGGCGCCGCGGTGGGCGACACGCGGGTGAAGGCCCTCGTCTACATCGCCGCGTTCACCCCGGCCGAGGGCGAGAGCGCGGCCGGACTCGCCGCCAGGTTCCCCGGCTCCACCCTCGGCGACACCGTGCGCCCGCAGGCGTACCCGCTGCCCGGCGGCGGCACCGGCACCGAACTCGTCATCGAACAGAGCGCGTTCCACCGGCAGTTCGCCGCAGACGTGCCCACCGCCGACGCGGCCGTCATGGCCGCGTCCCAGCGCCCGGTCGCCACCGCCGCCCTGGAGGAGGGCGCCGGCGAGACGGCCTGGCGGACGATCCCGTCCTGGGCGCTGATCGCCACCGCCGACAAGAACATCCCTCCGGCCGCCCAGCGGTGGATGGCCCGGCGGGCCGGCTCGCACGTCACCGAGGTGGACGCGTCGCACGCCGTGGCCGTCTCCCGCCCGGCCGTGGTCACCCACGTGATCCTCGCCGCCGCGCGCGCGACCCGCTGACCCCCCCGACCCGTACCTCCCGCCCTTCCTCTCACCGTCCCGTACCTCCCGAAGGAGACCCCTCATGAGCAGCCGTCCGGTCCTCGAACCCGCCGCCCAGGCGTTCGCCGACGCCACCGCCCAGCCGCCGTACCTCTACCAGATCCCCGTCGCCGAAGGCCGCAAGGCCGTGGACGATGTCCAGAGCGGCGAGGGCGTGCCCCTGCCCGAGGTCGACGAGGAGTGGATCACCGTCCACGGCGGCCCGACCGGCGACGTCCGCGCCCGGATCGTCCGCCCCCGCGGCGTCACCGGCCCGCTCCCCGTGGTCCTCTACCTCCACGGCGCGGGCTGGGTCTTCGGCAACGCCCACACCCACGACCGGCTCGTCCGCGAACTCGCCGTCGGCACCCGGGCGGCCGTGGTCTTCCCCGAGTACGACCTGTCGCCCGAGGCGCGCTACCCCGTCGCGATCGAGCAGAACTACAGCGTCGCCCAGTGGATCGCCCGCGAGGGCCACCACAAGGACCTCGACGGCACGCGCCTCGCCGTCGCGGGCGACTCGGTCGGCGGCAACATGAGCGCCGCCCTCACCCTCATGGCCAAGCAGCGCGGCGACGTCACCCTCGTCCAGCAGGTCCTCTTCTACCCGGTCACGGACGCGCGCTTCGACACGGAGTCGTACCACGCCTTCGCCGAGGGCTACTTCCTGCGCCGCGACGCCATGAAGTGGTTCTGGGACCAGTACACGACCGACGAGGCCGAGCGCGCCCAGATCACCGCCTCCCCGCTGCGCGCCTCCACGGAGCAGCTCACCGGCCTGCCGCAGGCCCTGGTGATCACGGCCGAGGCGGACGTCCTGCGCGACGAGGGCGAGGCGTACGCGGCGAAGCTCCGTGCCGCCGGCGTCCCCGTCACCGCCCTGCGCGTCCAGGGCGCCATCCACGACTTCGTGATGCTGAACGCGCTGCGCGACACCTGGGCCGCGGACCTCGCCATCGGCCTGGCCACCGACGCCCTCCGCAAGGCCCTCGCATGACCGGGCCGTCGACCGGCATGCCGGTGGCGGGCATCGTCCCCGCCCCGCGACGGGAGCCCGGGCACGCCGATCTCCTCGTCCGCAACGCCAAGGTGTTCACCGGCGACCCGGGCCGTCCCGAGGCCCGCTCCGTCGCCCTCCGCGACGGCCGGGTCGCGGCCCTCGGCGACGACCACGACCTCGCCCACCTCGTCGGGCCCGGCACCAAGGTCGTCGACGCGCTCGGCCGCCGGGTGATCCCCGGCCTGAACGACTCCCACCTCCACGTGATCCGCGGCGGCCTCAACTACGTCCTCGAACTGCGCTGGGACGGCGTGCGCAGCCTCGGCCAGGCCCTGGCGATGCTGCGCGAGCAGGCCGGCCGCACGCCCCGGGGGCAGTGGATCCGCGTCGTCGGCGGCTGGACCGCCGAACAGTTCGCCGAGCGCAGGATGCCGACCGTCGCCGAGCTGAACGCCGCCGCGCCCGACACCCCCGTCTTCGTCCTGCACCTCTACCAGTCCGCGCTGATGAACCGGGCCGCCGTCCAGGCCGCCGGCTTCACCCGCGACACCCCCGATCCCCGCGGCGGGCAGATCGTCCGGGGCCGGGACGGCGAACCCAACGGCGTGCTGCTCGCGGCGCCGAGCGCGCTCCTCCTCTACTCGACGCTGGCGAAGGCGCCGGCCCTCGACGAGGCCGACAAGCGGACGTCGACCCGCCACTTCCTGCGCGAGCTGAACCGCTTCGGACTCACCTCCGCCGTCGACGCGGCGGGCGGGTTCCAGAACTTCCCCGACCACTACGCCACGGTCGTCGACCTCGCCGAGGCGGGGGAGCTGACGCTCCGGATCGCCTACCACCTCTTCCCGCAGACCGCCGGGCAGGAGCTCGCCGACCTCAAGCGCTGGACCGAGACGGTCAGGCCCGGGGACGGCGACGAGTGGCTGCGGCTGAACGGCGCGGGCGAGAACCTGACCTGGGCCGCCGCCGACTTCGAGAACTTCTCCGAGCCACGGCCCGAGCTCGCCGCCGGGTACGAGACCGAGTTCGAGAGCGCCGTACGGCTCCTGCTGGAGAACGGCTGGGGGTTCAGGCTCCACGCCACGTACGACGAGACGATCCGCCGCGACCTGGCCGTCTTCGAGAAGCTCGCCGCGGAGGGGCTGTTCCCCGGCGGCAACCGCTGGCTCTTCGACCACGCGGAGACGGTCTCGCCCGGCAGCCTCGACCGGATCGCCGCCCTCGGCGGCGCCGTCTCGGTCCAGAACCGGATGTCCTTCCAGGGCGCCGCCTTCCTGGACCGCTACGGCGCCGAGGCGGCCGCCCACACCCCGCCGGTCCGGGCCATGCTCGACCGCGGCCTGTCCGTCGCCGCCGGGACCGACGCCACCCGCGTCTCCTCGTACAACCCGTGGGTCGCGCTCCACTGGCTGGTCACCGGGCGCACCGTCGGCGGCACCGCGCTCTACCCGGCCGGGAACCTGGTCGACCGGGAGACCGCCCTCGGCCTCTACACCCGGGGCGGCGCGCGGCTCACCGGCGAGCAGGACGTCAAGGGAACGCTGCGGGAGGGCTGTTACGGCGACCTCGCGATCCTCTCCGACGACTTCCTCACGGTGCCCGAGGACGTCATTCCCGACATCGAGTCCGTCCTCACCGTCGTCGGCGGCCGGATCGTCTACGCGACCGCGGAGTACGAGGGCCTCGACGAGGCCGTCCCGCCGGTGACCCCCGAGTGGAGCCCCGTGGCCCGCTTCGGCGGCTACCAGAGCGGTGCCCGGCAGGCCTCGCTGGTGGCCGAGGCCGTCGCCGAGTCCGAGCGGCACCGCCGGTGGCGCGTCGCGCGCGGCGCCGCCCCCGACGCGCCGCCGTCGTTCGTCGACCCCTGCTTCGCCCACTGAGAGAGACCACACGATGAGTACAGCCTCCCCGGCCGCCGACGGAGACGACGCCGCGGCTGTCCCGCCCGGGCGCCGATTCGAGCCGGACCTCCGGTCGATGACCCGGATCAACCTGCGCCCCATCGCCTCGCCCATGCCGCTCGGCTTCTTCACGATCGCCCTCGCGTCCGTGATGACGGGATGCCTCCAGCTCGGGATCCTCGGGGAGGAGGCCCGCGCGGCCGTCGCGTTCACGGTGCTGCCGGCCTTCGTCCTCCAACTCCTGGTCAGCTACCTGGCCTTCGGCGCCCGTGACGTGATCGCCGCGACCCTGATGGCGGTCTTCGCCGGCAGCTGGCTGCCCTACGCCCTCATCATGCTCAGCGGCGCGGCCGACGGCCCGAAGGTCCTCGGCGTCTTCAACCTGGCGCTGCTCTGCTTCGGCGCGCTGATGACCGCCGTGACCGGGCCCAAGCGGGCGCTGTGGCTCGTCCTCGCGGTCTCCCTGCCGCGCTGGGCGGCCACCGGCCTCGCGGGCGTCACCGGGGTCGAGTGGCTGACGCGCGTGTCCGGCGCGCTCGGCCTCGTGGTGGCGCTCGTCGCGATGTACACGGCGTTCGCCCTGATGCTCGAGGACATGCGCAGTGAGCAGGTCCTGCCCATCGGACGCAGCGGCCCCGCCCACCTCGCCGTGGAGGGCGACCTCGGCGTCCAGCTCCGCAACCTGGAACGCCAGGCGGGCGTGCGCCGCACGCTCTGACCCCCGGCCCCCGCCCCCTTCCCCCTCGACCCGACAGGAGCCCCATGGAACCCCGGATCACCGACCGGCCCGAGAGGTCCCGGTACGAGATCGTCGTCGACGCCGACGCCGGCGGCGACGCCACCGAGACCGCCGGCTTCGCCGAATACCACCTCTCGGAGGGTGAGATCGCCTTCATCCACACCGAGATCGATCCCCGCTTCGGCGGCCGTGGCCTGGGCGGGCTGCTCGCGCGCGGCGCCCTGGACGACGCCCGGGACCGGGGCCTGCGCGTCCTCCCGTACTGCCCCTTCATCCGCGGCTGGATCGGCAAGCACCCCGCGTACGCCGACCTGGTGCCCCCGGAGCGCCGCGCCCGCTTCGGCCTGTGAACCGGCCCCCGACCGCCTTCCCCCTTCCCCTCACCGAGGAGTTCCCCTTGCCCCGACACGCCCGTCCCACCGTCGTCCTGGTCCACGGCGCCTTCGCCGACGCCTCCAGCTTCGCCCGGGTCGTCCCCGAACTGACCGCCGCCGGCCTGGACGTGCTGGCTCCGGCGGTGCCCAACCGCGGCCTCGTCGACGACGCCGCGTACATCGCCTCCGTGATCCGTGCCGTCGAGGGCCCGGTGATCCTCGTGGGGCACTCCTACGGCGGCGCCGTCATCACCCTCGCCGGTACCGAGGACAACGTCCGCGCCCTCGTGTACCTCGCGGGGTACGCGCTGAAGGAGGGCGAGAGCCTGGGCGAGCTGCAGGGCGGCTTCCCCGACTCCGGTCTCGGCGAGGCGCTCGTGTACACCCCGTTCCCGGTGCCCGGCTCCGGCGAGCCCGGCACCGACGTGTCCGTGGCGGTCGACCGGTTCCCCGCCCTGTTCGCGGCGGACGTCGCCCCCGACCTCGCCGCGGTGCTCGCCGTCTCCCAGCGCCCCCTGGCCGCACGGGCGTTCGCGGAGCCGGCACCGGTCGCCGCGTGGCGGACCAAGCCCTCGTGGGGCCTGGTCGCCTCCGCCGACCGCACGATCAACCCCGACGTGGAGCGGTACGGGTACGAGCGGGCCGGCATGACCACCGTCGAGGTCGACTCCTCCCACCTGGTCATGCTCTCCCAGCCCAAGGCCGTGGCGGAGCTGATCCTGGAGGCGGCCCGGTCCACGGGGCGCTGACCTGCGCTTGAGCGTCGAACGATTGGTCTATGACGTTCGAACCCGGTAGCTTTCCGAAACGCCCGCCGAGAACTCGCGGCGGGCGATCGGAGGAAGCACACCCATGAGGTTCGGCGCGAGGATCGCGCTCGCCGTCATCACCCTCGCCGTCACCGCCACCGCCTGCGGCGCCCCGCAGGACGGCGGTTCGCCGTCGCGCACCGCCGCGGACTGCGCACCGTACGCCCGCTACGGCGAGCACCCCGGCACCGAGGTCACCGTCTACGCGGAGAACCGCGACCGGGAAGCCGACCTGTTCGAAGAGACCTGGGCGGACTTCGCCGACTGCACGGGCATCGACGTCCGGTACGAGGGCGACGGGGAGTTCGAGGCTCGGATCCAACTCAGGGTCGACGGCGGGAACGCCCCCGACGTGGCGTTCTTCCCCCAGCCCGGCCTCATGGAGCGCTTCGCGCGAGCCGGGCGACTCAAGCCCGTCGGCGCGGGGGTCGCCGCTCTCGCCGAGCAGGGCTGGTCGGCGGACTGGAACAGCTACGCCACCGTGGACGGCACCCTCTACGGCACGCCGCTCGTCGCGAACGTGAAGTCGTTCGTCTGGTACTCCCCGGCCTTCTTCCGCGACCGGGGACTGAGCGTCCCCCGCACCTGGGACGAGCTGATGGCCGTGACCGAGAAGGTCGCGGCCTCGGGCGTCAAGCCGTGGTGCGCGGGCGTCGAGTCCGCCGAGGCGACCGGCTGGCCCGTGACGGACTGGATCGAGGACGTCCTCCTCCGCCAGCAGGGCACGCGCGTCTACGACCAGTGGGTCGCCCACGAGATCCCCTTCGACGACCCCCGCGTCCTCCGGGCCATGGACACCGTCGGGTCCCTCCTCAAGAACGACCGGTACGCCAACGGCGGTTTCGGCCCCGCCCGGTCGATGGCGTCGATCTCCTTCCAGGAGGCCGGCACACCGGTCCTGTCCGGCGACTGCGCGATGCACCGCCAGGCCTCGTTCTACGCCGACCTGTGGCCCGAGGGCACCGAGATCGGACCGGACAAGGACGTCTACGCCTTCCTCCTGCCGGGCGTCGACCCGGCGAGCCGGCCCGTCCTGGGCGGTGGCGTGTTCACCGCCGCGTTCGCCGACCGCCCCGAGGTCCGTGCCTTCCAGGAGTACCTGGCCTCCGCGGACTTCGCGAACGCGCGGATGAGGAAGGGCCCGTACGTCTCGGCGCACAAGGGCGTGGATCCGGCGAACGCCGCGACCCCGGTCGACCGGCTCTCGATCCGGCTGCTCCAGGACCCCCGGACGCAGTTCAGGTTCGACGGCTCGGACCTCATGCCGGCGTCGGTCGGCGCCGGCACGTTCTGGAAGGGAGCCGTCGACTGGATCGGCGGCGCGGGCACCCGGCAGGTCGCCGGCTCCATCGAACGGTCCTGGCCGACCCGGTGATGCCGTTCGACGTCGTCGCCCAGCAGCCCAAGCTGCTGTACCTGCTCCAGGGCGTCGCCGCCTTCGCCGCGGTGGTCTCCCTCGTCCTGCTCGCCCTCCACCGGGGGCCGGCGCGGCGGAGGGCCGCGGCGCTGCTCCTGCTGGCCCCCGCGCTGCTGCCGCTCACGATCGGCCTCGTCCTGCCCGGACTGCGCACCCTGGCGCTGTCGTTCACCGACAGCGCCGGCGACACGTGGGTCGGCCTCGACAACTACGCGTGGATGTTCACCGACCCCCGGGCCCTCGTCGCCCTGCGCAACACCCTGGTGTGGGCGGTGCTCGTGCCGCTCGCGTCCACCGCGCTCGGTCTGCTCTACGCGGCGGCCGTCGCCCGGTCGCGGTGCAGGACGGTCGCGCTGTCCCTGCTCCTGACCCCGATGGCGCTCTCGTTCGTCGGCGCCGGAGTCGTCTGGAAGTTCGTCTACGCCTACCGTCCGGCCGGGGCCGAGCAGATCGGGCTGCTGAACCGGCTCGTCGTCGCGTCCGGCGGCGAGCCGCGGCAGTGGCTCGTCGACTCCCCCTGGAACGTCCTGTTCCTCATCGTGGCGATGGTGTGGACGCAGACGGGCTTCGCGGCCGTCCTGCTGGCCGGCGCGATCGGGGCCGTACCCGCCGAGCTGACCGAGGCCGCCCGCCTCGACGGCGCGTCGCCCCGGCAGGTCTTCCGCCGGATCACCCTGCCGTCGATCAGGCCCACCCTGCTCGTCGTCCTCCTCGCCCAGGCGATCGGCACCCTCAAGGCCTTCGACATCGTCCGGGCCATGACCGGCGGACAGTTCGACACGGGCGTCCTCGCCCACGCCATGGACGACCAGGCGTTCCGCTACGGCGAGACGGGCCGCGGCGCCGCCCTCGCCGTGCTCCTCTTCCTCCTCGTCGTCCCCCTCGTCGCCCACCGGCTCCGGACGCGGCGGAGGACCGGGTGAACGGCGTCCGGGAGCGTCTGGCCTCCCGTGCCTTCACCGCGGTCGCCGTGGTGATCGCGGTCCTCTGGACGACCCCCACCCTCGGTCTGCTGCTCTCCTCGTTCCGCCCCGAGCAGGAGATCAAGACCACCGGCTGGTGGACGCTGTTCGGTACGCCGCACCTCACGCTCGACAACTACGCCGAGGTGCTCTCCGGCGGCGGGAACGGGTCGGGGCGGCTCGCCGAGCACTTCGTCAACTCCGTCGTCATCACCGTCCCCTCGGTGCTGTTCCCGCTCGTGCTGGCCTTCCTCGCGGCGTACGCGCTGGCCTGGATCGACTTCCGGGGACGCGACGCCCTCGTCGTGGGCGTCTTCGCCCTCCAGGCCGTGCCGCTCCAGATGGCGCTCGTCCCGCTCCTGAAGCTGTTCTCCCAGGGCTGGCTGTTCCTGCCCGCGTGGCAGCTCACCGGTGCCGCCCGGTTCGGCCAGGTCTGGTTCGCCCACACGGCCTTCGCGCTGCCGTTCGCGGTGTACTTCCTCCACAACCACCTGGCCGCGCTGCCCAGGGAGATGGTCGAGGCCGCCCGCGTCGACGGCGCCTCGCACGGGACGCTGCTGCTCCGGATCGTGCTGCCACTGGCCCGCCCGGCGCTCGCCGGCTTCGCCGTCATCCAGTTCGTCTGGGTCTGGAACGACCTCCTCGTGGCCCTGACCCTGTCGGGCGGAACGGCCGAGACCGCGCCGATGACGGTCCGGCTGGCGAACATGGCCGGGACCTACGGCAACGAGTGGCAGCGGCTCACCGCGGGAGCCTTCGTCGCCGCGCTCGTCCCGCTGCTCGTCTTCTTCCTTCTCCGGCGGCACCTCGCACGGGGACTGCTCGCCGGATCGGTCAAGGGATGAGCCCCGACCGGACCGACGGGCACGGCACGGCGACGGGGCTGAGCCGGCCCGGACTGCGGGGCCGCGAAACCGAACTGGAGCGGCTGCGCGCCCTGACCGAAGCCGTGCGCGACGGCGAGGGAGGCGCGGTCGCGCTGCTCCTGGGCGAGCCCGGGATCGGCAAGACCGCACTGCTCCAGGAGACCGTCTCGCTCGCGCGGGCCCGGGGATTCCTCGTCAGCCACGGACGCGCCGAGGAACTGCACGAACTGGCGCCGCTCGCCTCCCTGGCCTCCGGCCTCCTGCACGGTGACCCACCGCTGCTCTCCGGCACGGACTTCGCCGACCTCGCCGGCCACCACGACCAGCGCATCCGGCTCGTCGAACGGCTCGCCCAGCTGATCGAGGAACGCTCGGCGGGCCGGCCCGTCCTGCTCGCCGTCGACGACGTCCACTGGGCCGACCCGCTCAGCCGGTTCGCCCTCGGCGTGCTGCCGGCGCGGCTGCTCAGCTCCCCGGTCCTCTGGCTGCTCACCAGCAGGGAGGACCCCGGGCTGTACGGGCAGGGGCCGCTGACGACGACCTTCCCCCTGCGGCCGCTGTCCGCGACCGCCCTGGCCGAACTGGCGCACGACGTCCTCGGCGCGGACGTGCCGGCGCGCGTCGGCGACCTCCTCGACGGGGCGGGCGGCAACCCCTTCCTCGCGGCCGAGGTGCTCTCGGGCATCGCGGCCACGGGCGCCGACGGGCCGGAGCCGCCCGAGCGGCTGGTCCTCGGCGTACGCGGCCGGCTGGCCGGACTCCGCCCGGACACCCTGCACTTCCTGCGCATCGGTTCCGTCCTCGGCCGCGCGTTCTCGCTCGCCGACGCCGCGGCCCTCTGCGGCCGGCCCGCCGCCGGTCTCGGCGCGGAGGTCGACGAGGCGATCGCGGCCGCCCTCCTCCACGACGACGGCGAACGCCTCCTCTTCCGCCACGACCTGCTCCGCCAGGCGGTGTACGCCGACCTCGCCCCCTCCGTGCGCCGGGCCCTGCACCGGGAGGCCGCGAGCCGGCTCGTCGCGGCGGGCCGCAGCTCCGGCGACGCGGTCCCGCACCTGCTGAAGAGCGCCGAACACGGCGACACGGAGGCGATCGCACTCCTCGGCACGGCCGCCGACGACGTGCTCGCCGTGATGCCCGACCTCGCCGCCGACCTGGCCGTACGGGCCCTGGAACTCGCCCCGGCCCGTGCGCCCCTGGCGTACGAGGCGGGCGAACGCGCCATCGTCGCGCTGACCCGCGCCGGCCGGTACACGCAGGCACGGGACACCGGCGACGCGCTGCTCGCCCGGCAGCCGCCCCTGGACGTCTTCGCCCGCCTCCAGTGCGTCCTCGGCGACACCCTCTGGCACCTCGACGACGTCCACGAGCTGACCCGCCGCACCACGACCGCGCTGGCGGCCGTCACCGACCCGGCGATCCGCGCCCGGCTGACCGCCCGGCACGCCCTGGCCCGCTCCCGCGGCAGCGACCTCAGGGCCGCCCGGGAGACCGGCGAACGGGCGCTCGCCGAAGCGGAGCGGGCGGGCGACCGGGAGGCCCGCGTCCTCGCGCTGTGGGGACTCGGCGAGATCGCCCTCAACGCGGGCGACTGCGCCGCCGCCGTCGCCCACCACACGGCGCTGAGCGTGTTCGACCCGGCCTTCCTGCCCGAGGAGGCCGTCGCCCTGATCCACATGGACGACTTCGACGCCGTACGGCGACTGCTCCGGACGGCCGGCGACCT
The DNA here is from genome assembly GCF_039534915.1 of Streptomyces roseofulvus. Classification (NCBI taxonomy): domain Bacteria; kingdom Bacillati; phylum Actinomycetota; class Actinomycetes; order Kitasatosporales; family Streptomycetaceae; genus Streptomyces; species Streptomyces roseofulvus. The sequence goes on from NZ_BAAAWE010000001.1 coordinate 7,403,387, forward strand.
CCCCCCGCGCCCCGCCATGCTCAGCTGGACCCAGGGAACCCTGAACATGGGGCTCGGGCGGCTCGACGACGCGGACGCCGACTTCGTCACCGCCGAACGCCTCGAAGCGGACCTCCAGGTGCCCGGCAACCTGGTCAACCTCCGCGTCAACCGCGGCCTCCTCGCGCTGCTGCGCGGCGACCGCGAGGCCGCGGGAGAACACCTGGACGTCGTCAGGGCGGCCGTGACCGACCGCCCCAACACGGGCAACCACGCCACCCACCGGTACTTCGAGGCCGTCGTCGCCGACGCCGACGGCGACCACGCGGCAGCGGCCGAACTCCTCCGCTCGGTGCAGCGGGACCACCCCTTCCTCCGCTGGCGGCTCCTGCGCCCCCATGTCGTCCAGGCCGTCGGGATCGCCCTGCGCGGCGGCGACCGGCGGCTCGCCGAGGACCTGGCCGCCCAGGCCGCCGCCCACGCCACCCGCAACCCCACGGTGCCGACCGCCCGGGGGACGGCCGCCCACGCGTCGGCCCTGGTGAACGCCGACCACGGCCTCCTGGAGCGGGCCGTGGACATCCTCCTCGACGGCCCCCGGCCGCTGCCCCTCGCCGCCGCCTCCGCCGACCTGGGGCGCGCCCTCCTCGCCTCGGGCGACGCCGCCGCGACAGCCGCCCTGACCAGGGCGCTGGACCGCTACGCCCGGGCGGGGGCCGACGCCGAGGCCGACCGGGTCCGGGCCGATCTGGAACGGGCCACCCGCCGCCCCGGCCGACGCGCCGGCCGTCTCCGGCCGCGCACCGACCAGGGCTGGGAAGCGCTCACGGCCTCGGAGCGCAAGGTGGCCCGGCTGATCGCCGCGGGCCACACCAACCGGTCGGCCGCGGAGACCCTCGTCGTCTCCCCGCACACGGTCAACACCCATCTGGTCTCGATCTTCCGCAAGCTCTCGGTGCGCTCCAGGGTCCACCTGGCGCGGGTCGTCCTCGCGGAGGACGACCCCGGCGCCCCGGCCGGCGACTGAGCGCGCCCCCTGCGCCCCGGTGCAAGGCGCGGTGCGCGGTACGACAAACGGAGGTGCGCGACCGGTCCTAGCGTGACGGGTGTACCGCGCCGCTCCGACGCGCGCACCAGCACCCCGAATCGAGGACGCACACCCATGCCGTACATCACCGTGGGCCAGGAGAACACCAACCCCGTCGAGCTCTACTTCGAGGACCAGGGAGCCGGGCAGCCCGTCGTCCTCATCCACGGCTTCCCGCTCGACGGCCACTCCTGGGAGCGCCAGAGCGCCGCACTGCTCGACGCCGGCTACCGCGTGATCACCTACGACCGCCGCGGCTTCGGCCGGTCCTCCCAGCCGACCACCGGCTACGACTACGACACCTTCGCCGCCGACCTGAACACCGTGATGCAGAGCCTCGACCTGAGGGACGCCGTCCTCGTCGGCTTCTCCATGGGCACCGGCGAGGTCGCGCGCTACGTCTCCACATACGGCTCCGAGCGCGTCGCCAAGGTCGCCTTCCTGGCCTCGCTGGAGCCCTGCCTGCTCAAGAGCGACGACAACCCGGACGGCGTCGCCCCGAAGGAGTTCTTCGACGGCGTCGTCGCCGCCGTCAAGGCCGACCGCTACGCCTACTACACGGCCTTCTTCCAGGACTTCTACAACCTCGACGAGAACCTCGGCACCCGCATCAGCGAGGAGGCCGTCCGCAACAGCTGGAACACCGCCGCCCGCGGCGGCGCCTTCGCCGCCTCCGCCGCGCCGGCCACCTGGTACACCGACTTCCGCGCCGACATCCCCGCCGTCGACGTGCCGGCGCTGATCCTGCACGGCACCGCCGACCGCATCCTGCCGGCCGAGGGCACCGCGCGTCCCTTCCACAAGGCGCTCCCGTCCGCCGACTACGTCGAGATCGAGGGCGCCCCGCACGGTCTGCTGTGGACCCACGCCGAGGAGGTCAACACCGCCCTCCTCGCCTTCCTCGCGAAGTGACACCGCACCGCTGACACCGCCGGGTGACGCCGGACCCCGGCGTCACCCCGCCCCGCGGCCGCCCCGTCCGCGGCCGACGGGGTGGTACGCATCGTTCATACTGGTCCGCCGTATGAGCGGGAAGCGAAGCACGACGAGAACCACGCCCGACGAGCCCGACGGCGTACGGACACCCCTCCGGGGCAGGGACGCCGCACGCGCGTCCGTCGAGGAGCGGCTCGACGCGCTCGGCCGCGGCACGGGCGGGATCGTCCTCGTCGAGGGCCCCGCCGGCATCGGCAGGACCAGGATCCTGGCCGAGGCCGCGGCGTCCGCGAGGCGGCGCGGGACACGGGTGTTCGAGGGCGCGGCCGACCCCGACGCCCAGTTCGTACCGCTCGGCCCCCTCCTGGAAGCCGTACTCTCCGGCGAGGACCCGCTGGCGGGCGCCGCACCGCTCCGGGACCTCGCCACGTCCCCCGGCCGGCGCTTCTGGCTGCTCCAGGAGCTGGGGGACCGCCTGCGGGAGGCGGCCCGGAACGGACCCCTGCTCGTCGTCCTCGACGACCTCCAGTGGTGCGACGACCTGACCCTCCTCACCTTCCACACCCTCGCGGCGGGACTCTCGGCGCACCCGATCCTGTGGCTGGCCGCCGTCCGCTCCGGCAGCGTGCCGTCCGCGGTGCGCACCACCCTGGACCGGATCCGCCAGGCGGGCGCCCACGAGCTGGTCCTGGAGGCGCTGGAGGACCGGGCGGTCGCCCGGATCGCCGAGGACGTCCTCGGCGCCCCTCCCGGCCCGGACGTCCTCCGCCTCGCCCGCCGCGCCGAGGGGGTGCCCCAGCTGCTCGTCGAGCTGCTCGCTTCGCTGCGCGAGGAGGCGGTGACGATCGAGAACGGCACGGCCGCGCTGCCGGCCGGATCCCCCGCCCCACGGCACCTCCCCTCCGTCGAACGCCGCCTCGACCAGCTGTCCGACGGGGCGCGCGAGCTGGTGCGGACGGCGGCCGCCGTGGGCGGCACGGTCACCGTCGCGCTCCTCGCCGACCTGCTCGGCAGGACCCCGGCGGCGCTCATCACCGCCGTACGGGAAGCCCTCGACGCCGACCTGCTCACCGAGAGCGGCGACCGCCTCGCCTTCCGCCAGGACCTGATCCGCGAGGCGGTGGAGGCCGGCCTCCCGCTGACCCTGCGTCAGGCCCTGCGCCGCCACGCCGGGCTGCCGCCCGGCGGGCCGCCGGCCACCGCGACCGAGGGCGGGGGAGCGGCGCCGGGAGACGCCGCGGAGGCCGACCGGCTGCGCGCCGAGGCGGCCGAACTCGCCGTCACCGATCCCCGAACCGCCGCGGACCGCAGCCTCCAAGCCCTCGCACTCCTCGCCGCGGACGCCCCGGAGCGGCCGCGGGTGGTGGCCGAGACGATCCCGCTGCTCTGGCAGACGGGCCGGGTCGCCCAGGCGCGGGCACTGGGCGCCGACACCCTCGCGGCCGGCGGCCTCGCGTCCGAGGACGAGGCGTTCGTCCGCCTGGCCCTGGCCCGCCTCTCCGTGCAGTTCGACTTCACCGAGGCGGTCCGGCAGGCCCGCGCCGGGGCGGCCCTGCCCGGGATCTCCCCGACCGCGAGGGGCCGCCTGCTCGCCATGCTCGCCGTCGGCCTGTCGATGTCGGGCGAACACGCGGCGGCCGAGCGGGTCGCCGCACAGGCGTGGGAGACCGCGGCGGTCGCGGGGGACCGCACCGCCGAGGCCACGCTGACGACGGTCCGCTCCGCCGCGAGCTTCCACCGCATGGACCTGGCCGAGGCGTTCCGGCAGGCCGAGCGGTCCGCCGCGCTGGCCGACGCCCTGGGCGTCAGCACCTCGCTGTGGGTACCGGAGGCCCTGTGGCACGCCCTCCTGTCGAACACCGCCGGACGCACCGCGGAGGCGCTCGCCGCCACGGAGGAGGGCATCCGGGTCACCGGGGAGCAGGGCCGCACGGTCGCCACCCGCATGTGGCTCATGACCCGCACCCGCGTCCTCCTGGAGACCGGACGGCTGTCGGACGCCCGGGCCGACGCGGAAGCCGCGTTCCCGGGGGCCGGCGAACCCGGCCCGGGCAACCTCGCCGACGTCACGCTGCGGTACGTGATGCTGCGCGTCGCCCTGCACACCGGCGACCGGCGGACCGCGGAGGCGTACGCGGCGGAGGCGAGGCGCATGCGCGACGACGACGCGCTCGTGGTCCGCCACTTCGGCGCCTGGATGCTGGCATTGATGGCCGACCACGAGGACCGGCCGGACCGTGCCATGGCCGCGCTCGACGCGGTGATGACGACACCCGCCGCGGACCGGCCCGCCTACGCCGGCCTGATCGACCCCGCCGACGCCCCCGTGCTCGTCCGCATGGCGCTGCGCGCGGGCCGGCACGAACGGGCCGCGCAGGCGGTCGCCACGGCCGAGCGGCGGGCCGTGCTCAATCCCGGCCTCCCCTTCCTCGCCGCCACCGCCGCGCACGCCCGGGGACTCCTCGACAACGACCTCGCCCCGCTCGTCCGCGCCGTCCGGCTGTACGAGGACTGCCCCCGGGTCCTGGCCCGGGCGTCGGCGCTGGAGGACGCCGGACGCAAGCTGGCGGCCACCCGCAGGGCCGAAGCGGTGCCGTCCTACGAACAGGCCCTCGCGCTCTACACGCGGGCGGGCGCCGAACGGGACGCCGCACGGGTGAGTCGGCGGCTCCGGGCCGCGGGCGTCCGCCGCCGGCCCTCGACGGCCCGACCCGACGACGCCTGGCCCGAGTTGACGCCGGCGGAGACACGGGTGGCCCGCCTCGTCGCCCAGGGCCTGGCCAACCGGCAGGTGGCCGAGCGGCTCTCCCTCTCGCCGCACACGGTGGGTTCCCGCCTGCGGAGGGCCTTCACCAAGCTGGACGTCACCTCGCGCGCGGAGCTCACCCGGCTGGTCAGGCAGCGCGACAGCGGAGAGTAGTCGCTTCGTACCCCCCACGGGCGCCGGGGCAATGGACGATTCGTGCGATGTGCCGACGTGGCCGTTTCCCCAGACTGATGGATGACCGCGGCGGGGAGAGGCGGCCGGGTGCGCCTCGGCTCCCGGACCCCGGCCGCGGCGCACATCCACCGCACGCCGAGGGAGAGTCGTGTACGGGAAGAAGTCCTTCGGCACCGTGCTGCGCGGTCTGCGGCAGCGCGGCCGTCTGACGATGGAGGAGCTGGCCGAGGCGTCGGGCGTGAGCGTCCGGGCCATCGGCGACATGGAGCGCGGGCGCAGTCTGGTGCCGCAGCGGCGCACGGTGGTGGCGCTGGCGGAGGGACTCGGACTCGCGGACGACGAGCGGGAGGCGCTGCTGGCCACGGCGCGCGCCGCCCGCCCGACGCGTGCCGTCGCGGTGGCGGGCACGGTCGTACCGCCCCGTTCGGTGGGGGACTTCACGGGGCGCGCACCGGAGCTGGCCCTCCTGAGGGCGGCCGCGGAACGGGTCCGGGCCGACGGGGGAGCGACGGTGTGGGTGGTCTCGGGCCCTCCGGGGTGCGGGAAGACGACGCTGGCGCTGAAGGCGGCGGCGGATCTGGCGGAGGGGTTCCCCGACGGCTGTTTCGTGGTGGACCTGCACGGGGTGGACGGCCCGGTGGACACCGGCGAGGCGCTGCTGAAGCTGCTGAAGGCCCTCGGGGTGTCGGACCGCCGGCTGGCGCAGGAGGACCCGCAGGGCCGCGCGGGGCTGCTGCGGGCGCTGTTGGGCGACCGCCGGTGCCTGGTGGTGCTGGACAACGCCCGTGACGAGCGGCAGGTGCGCGAGCTGCTGCCGGCGGGCGGGCGGAGTCTGGTGCTGGTCACCAGCCGGCGGCCCCTGACCGGCCTGGAGGACGTCGGCCGCCTCCCGCTGACGGAGATGACGCAGGAGGAGGCGGTCGGCCTGCTGCGCCGGATCCTGGGTGCGGAGCGGGCGGACGCCGAGGCCGCGGCCGTGGCGCGGGTGGCGGAGTTGTGCGGGCGACTGCCGCTGGCCCTGCGGGTGGCGGGCAACTGGCTGACGGTCCGCTCCGGTTGGACGGTCGAGCACCTGGTCAGGCGCCTGGCCGACGAGGAGCGCCGGCTGGGCGCGCTCGCCGCCGGCGACGTACGGGTCGAGGCGGCGTTCGAGCTGTCGTACCGTCAGCTGACCGGCCAGGCGGCGCGCATGCTGCGGCTGCTGAGTCTGGTCCCGGGGCCGGACATGACCGCCGCCTACGGTGCCGCGCTGACCGCCACCGACGCCTTCGAGGCCGAGGACGTGATGGAGGAGCTGGTCGAGGCCGGACTGCTCCAGGCCACCTTCGCGGGCCGGTACCAGCTGCACGACCTGCTCCGGCTGTTCGGGCGCGCCCGGCTGCCCCGCGACGAGGAGCCCGGCGAGCGGGAGGCGGCCGAGGACCGGTTGCGCGCCTGGCTCCTGGAGACGGCCGTCGTCGCCGGCCGCTGGTACCAGCCCGAGTACGGGGCGCCGCCGCCGTCCTGGCAGGGGCTGGTCCCGCTGGAGAGCGCGGAGGAGGCCCGTACCTGGCTCCAGAACGAAGCCCCGTCCTGGCTGGCAGCACTGCGCGGAGCCCATCGGCGGGGGGAGGACGCCCAGCTCCTGCGGACGACCCGCGCCATGGAGTGGTTCGTCAACCTGTGGGTCCACTGGGGCCACTGGCCGGAGGTGTTCCGCCTGGGCGTGGTGTCCGCCGCCGCGCTCGACGACCACGACATGCGGGCCTTTCACCACAACATGCTCTCCTGGTCCCTCTCCTGCGAATCCCGGTACCGGGAGGCCGTCGAACAGGCCGCGGAGGGGCTGCGCTTCGCCCGGCGGGCCGGGAACGTCCCCCAGCAGGCGTCGGCCCTGACGCTGGCGGCATGGGCCCGGTCGGCGCTCGGCGAGGTCCGGGAGGCCGCCGACACCTCGCTCGCCGCGATAGGACTCTACGAGGAGACCGACGACCGCGAGGGCTGGCTGGGGGCCATGTTCACCCACGGCACCTCCCTGCGCCTGCTCGGTCGTGCCGAGGAGGCCGTGATCCTGCACCAGCGCGTCGTCGATTTCCTGGACGCCCCCGACTGCCCGGTGAGCGGGCACCTCGCCGCCATGAACCGCGCCAACGCCACCCGCGCGCTCGGCCGGAGCTACGCGGAACTGCTGCGGTGGCGCGAGGCGGCCGACCACTATCGCGACGCCCTGACGCTGTCCGGCCGCCTCGGCATGCCCCACATCGAGGGCAGCACCTTCGTGTACCTGGGAGAGGCCCTGATCGAGCTGGGGGAGACCGACGAAGCACGGTCCTGTCTCCGTCAGGCCGTCGCCCTGGGCGAAGCGGTCGACGGCAAGGACCTGAAGACCGCGCGGAGGCTCCTGGCCACGCTCCCCGCGGCATGAGCACGGGGGCTCAGCCGCGGCGCCGGTGCAGGGCGACGTGCACGGTGTCGAGGGCCTGGACGAGGGCGGCGCGGGCGGAGTCCGTGTCGCGGAGCGGATCCAGCACCATGAAGCCGTGGACGGTCCCGTGGTAGCGCAGGGCGACCACCGGTACGCCGGCCGCCCGGAGCCTCGCCGCGTACGCCTCGCCCTCGTCGCGCGCCACGTCGGCGTCGCCGGTGACCACCAGCGCCGGCGGCAGCCCGGCGAGCTGTTCCAGGGACGCCCTCAGGGGTGACGCGGTGACCTGGCTCCGCTGCCGCACGTCGGGCAGGTACTGGTCCCAGAACCAGCGCATGGTCGCGCCCCCGAGGAAGGATCCGGTGGCGAACTCCCGGTACGACGGCGTGTCGCAGCCGGCGTCGGTGACCGGGCAGAGCAGCACCTGCTGGAGCAGCCGGACCCCGCCGCGCTCCTTGGCGAGCAGGGTCAGCGCCGCCACCAGGTTGCCGCCCGTCGAGTCGCCCACGGCGGCCATCCGGCTGCCGTCCAGGCCGATGTCACCGCCCCGCTCGCAGACCCATTTCGCGACGGCGTAGCACTGCTCGACGGCCACCGGATACCGCGCCTCGGGGGCGCGCGCGTACTCGACGAACACCACGGCCGCGTCCGCGCCGAGGGCGAACGCGCGCGCCAGACGGGCATGGGTGTCGGCGTCGCCGAGAACCCACCCGAGGCCGTGCAGGTACAGCACGACGGGGATCTCGCCGACGCTGTCGGCCGGCCTGACCACCCGCACCCGTACGTGACCGGTCGGCCCTCCCGGCAGGGCCAGCCACTCCGTGGAGACGGCCTCCTCCTCGCGCGGGTCGGGCTCGTCCGAGCCCTGGAGACGCGCGAAGTCCAGCCGGGCCTGCCGCGGATCCCGGTCGGGGGCCGCCGGCGGGCAGGTGTGCCGGGAGACGAAGGCCAGCGTGGCGTGGTCCAGGACGGGGCGAGACGACGGGGGGACGAACTCGGTCACCCGGAGTCTCCCGCCGGCGCGGGACCGGCCGCGTGCCGGCCGGCAGCGGGGACTCGGGCGGGAAGCCCCGACGCCGGAGCGGCCCCCGTGGCTCCCGCGCGATCGTCCTCGGCGGTGCGCAGGGCGCGCCATTCCCGGGGGGAGACGCCGTAGGCGGCGCGGAAGGAGCGGCTGAAGTGGGCCGGGCTGACGAAGCCCCACCTCTGGGCCACGGCGGACACGGTGGGCGTCGTCCCGCCGCGGCGGCCCAGTTCACGGCCGCACTCCTCCAGGCGCCGTTGCCGGATGAACCGGCTGACCGTGGTCCCCTCGCCCTCGAACAGCCGGTGCAGGTACCGGACGGAGATCCGGTGCGCCCGGGCGATGCCCTCCGGTGACAGGTCCGGGTCGCCCAGGTTCCGGTTGATGTGGTCGCGGACGCGGCGCACCAGATGGCTCGGGGCGTCCGCGACCGCGCCGCCCGGATGGGCCCGCTCGGTGATCAGGGTGGCGAACAGCTCGACGACGTTGCCGGCCAGCCGGTCCGCGACCGCCGGCGGGTAGCGGTCGGCGGGGGAGGAGGCCAGGGTGGCCAGGAACGGGAGCAGCATCGCGCCGAAGCCGTTCCCGGTGCCGATGGCGTTGCCGGTGACCTGCCGGATGTCGCTGTCCGGCACGCCCAGCGTGCGGCGGGGCAGCTGGAAGACGTGCGTGGCGAACCGCCGCGGGTAGTCGAAGGAGTACGGCCGGGTCGTGTCGTACACCACCAGGTCGCCCTCACCCACCTCGGCCCGTCTGCCGTCCTGGACGAAGGTGGCCGTGCCGGACGTCTGGACACCGACCGCCACCAGCGGCGCGGACGACCTGGCGATGAGCGCCGGCGTGCGGCTGACCCGCCCCGCGTCGGCCTCCACGGTGGAGACCTGGAGGTAGGCGAGACGGCTGGTGGCGATCCGGCCGTCGAACGGCCCGACGCCCCGGGGGGCGACCTCCATCGGCACCAGCGCCCTGCTCACCGCGTCGTTCCAGTACTCCACCTTGTCCCGGTCCGGCACGGAGGCGGTCGTCATCACCACGCTCAATTTCTCTCCGCTCAGGGGAAGTCGCTCCGGGGAAGTCGCTCCGGGCTGTCACGCACGCGAACGGCCCGCCGCGCCGATCCGGAAGAGGACCGCCGGTTTTCCGCCCGCACCACCAGCCAAGCAGCGGGCCCGTTCCGCCTCCAGGCAGAACCACAGGCAGGAATCGGCACTGCCTGTTCGCCGGAGGCGCCGGAAGCGGAGAAGGACGGGGTGATGCGACGCGAGGCCGGGCCGCGGCATAGGCTGGTCCGGTGAACGAGGGGAACGTCGAGGCGGCTGCGGCCCGCACCGCGGACAGCGGTGCCCGGCAGAGGTTCGGGGTGGCCCTGCGGCGGATGCTCGGCGAGATGAACCGTCTGGTCCACGGCTTCGCCCTCGAGCAGAAGCTCCACCCGACCGACATCCACGCGCTCTCGTTCGTGATGGACAGTTCCGGCGCGGCCACCCCGGGCATGCTCAGGGAGCACCTCGGTCTGACGTCCGGTGCCGTGACGGCGTGCCTCGACAGGCTGGAGAAGGCGGGCCACATCCGGCGCAGCAGGGCGGACGACGACCGCAGGGTCGTCCGCATCCACTACGACGAGGGCGCGCGGTCGGTGGCCCGCGCCTACTTCATGCCGCTCGCGCAGGCGGCCGACCGTGCGAGCGGCCGTTTCAGCGACGACGAGCTCGCGACCGTGCTGAGGTACCTGGACGCGCTCAACGACGAACTCGGCGAGCTGCGCGTTCCGCCGCGGACCTGACCCGCACCCCCCCGCGGACCTGACCCGCACCCGCCCGCGGACCTGACCCGCACCCATCTGCGCACCTGACCCGTGGCCCGGCGGCCGCGTCGCCGAGGGCGCCTTCCTCCGCATCCGTTCGGCGTGCAGGGGGCGAAGACTCGACACCGATACCCGACGTGTTTCAATATCTCTCGATCATTGAGATTGTTAATCATCGAGAGAGAAGCCTGGGGGCCTCCATGTCCACACCCGCACGGTGGGCGAGCAGACTGCTGCCGCTTCTGGTCCTTGTCGTCTGGCTGGCCGTGGGAGGCGGCCTCGGCCCCTACGCCGGCAAGCTCGGCGAGGTGTCGACCAACGACCAGGCCGCCTTCCTGCCGCGCAGCGCGGAGTCGACGCAGGTGCTGCGGGCGCAGGAGGCGTTCCGCCAGGAAGAGACCCTCCCCGCCCTGGTCGTCTGGACCGCCGAGGGCGGCGGCGCCGTCGACCCTGCGGCGCGGGAAGCCGCCACGCGGGCGCTGGCGTCGCTCAAGGGCGCCGAGGGCGTCGTCGGCGCCCCCTCCCCGGCGCTTCCGTCGGCGGACGGCGAAGCCCTGCGGGGCATCGTCCAGCTCCGCCCGGACCTCGGCGACGACCTGACCGCGGTGCTCGGGAAGGTCGACGCGGCAGCCTCCGCCGTACCGGGCACCGAGACCTGGCTGGCCGGCCCCGCGGCCACCCAGGCGGACCTCGGCGACGCCTTCTCGGGCATCGACGGTCTGCTCCTCGTCGTCGCCCTGGTGACGGTCCTGGTCATCCTGCTGCTGGTCTACCGCAGCGTGCTGCTCCCGCTCGTGATCATCGTGGGCGCGGTGTTCGCCCTCGGCCTGGCCTGCGCCGTCGTGTACGTCCTGGCGGACAACGACGTCGTACGGGTCGACGGCCAGGTCCAGGGCATCCTGTCCATCCTCGTCATCGGCGCGGCGACGGACTACGCCCTGCTGCTCGCCGCCCGCTACCGCGAGGAGCTCGGCGCGCGGGACGGCGACCGGATCCCGGCCATGCGCGCCGCGCTCCGGCAGTCCTTCGGGCCGATCGTGGCCAGCGCCGCGACGGTCGCGCTCGGCCTGCTCGCCCTGCTGTTCAGCGACCTCACCAACAACCGGGCCCTCGGCCCCGTCGGTGCCATCGGGATCGTCTGCGCGGTCCTCAGCGCCGTGACCTTCCTCCCCGCCGTCCTGGTGCTGCTCGGACGGGCGGCCTACTGGCCGGCCCGGCCCAAGGCGGCGGCCGGGGCCGAGGCGCACCGGGTCTGGCACAAGGTCGCGGGGCTCGTCGACCGCGCGCCGCGCAAGGTCTGGGCGGGCTCCCTCGCCGCCCTCCTCGCCTGTGCGGCCTTCTCCTTCTCGCTCGACTCGAAGGGCGTCCCGCTCGACGAGATCTTCGTCAAGGACGCTCCCTCCGTCGCCGCCCAGGCGCGGCTCGGCGAACACTTCCCGGGCGGCGCCGGCAACCCGGTCGTGGTCATCGCCGACGCCGGGGCCGCCGAGCGGGTGCGCACCGCCGCCGAGGGCGTCGAGGGGGCCGACTCCGCGGCCGTGTACACGGTCCCCGGCACGACGCGGCCGGTCGTCGCCGACGGCCGCGTCCGCATCGACGTCACGCTCGCGGACTCCGCGGACTCCGACGCCGCCAAGGACACCGTGGCCCGGCTGCGGAGCACCCTGCACGCCGTGCCCGGAGCCGAGGCCCTGGTCGGCGGATACACCGCCCAGCAGTACGACACCCGCCTCACGGCCGAGCGCGACCGGCAGCTCATCATCCCGGTCGTGCTCGCGATCATCCTGGTGATCCTGGTCGGCCTGCTGCGCTCGCTGCTGCTGCCGCTGCTCCTGGTGGCCACGGTGGCGCTCAACTTCGTGGCCACGCTCGGCGTCTCCGCCCTGGTCTTCGAGCACGTCTTCGGATTCACCGGCACCGACTCCGCGGTGCCCCTCTACGGCTTCGTCTTCCTCGTCGCCCTCGGCGTCGACTACAACATCTTCCTGATGTCGCGCGTGCGCGAGGAGACGGAGCTGCACGGCACGCGCGAGGGCGTCCGCCGGGGCCTGATCGCCACCGGCGGGGTCATCACCTCCGCCGGTGTCGTCCTGGCGGCCACGTTCGCCGCGCTCGGTGTCATCCCGCTGGCGTTCCTGGTGCAGATCGCGTTCATCGTCGCGTTCGGCGTCCTGCTCGACACGCTCGTGGTGCGGTCGCTGCTGGTTCCGGCGCTGGTGCGGGACATCGGACCGGTCGTGTGGTGGCCGGGGGCGCTGCGCCACCGGCCGTAGGGTCAGGAGACGGCCGGGGCCCTCGGCGCGGTGGACGGCGGGTCCTGGCGGTAGAAGATGTCGATGTCGACCTCCTCGCCGCCGACGATCAGGGTGTCCCACGCGCCGCTCTCCCACAGCGTGCGCAGGGTCGAGGAGTTCAGCGAGCGCAGGTGCTCGCGGAGGGTCGCGTCGTCGGGCATGCCGGGGAGGCGGGACGACAGGCGGTCGCGGATCGAGCGCAGCCGTTCCATCAGGGCGTCGGTGTCCGCCTCCCGGTCGAGCTCCTTCCCCTCCCACTCCTCGATGCTCCGGGCGATCTTCTCCTTGATCGGGCGGCTGACGCCGTTCTCGTCCGTGGTGATCATGGTGTTCCAGGCGCGGCTCTTGTGCCGGTACTGGAGCATCGACATCGCCGCCTCGTGGCGCGCGAAGTCGGCGTCGCGGAACGGGCGGCCCGTCCAGGCCCCGTCGAGGGACCGGGCCAGCGAGATCGCCGAACCCAGGCCGCTGTTGAGGCCGCGGCCGGGCCAGAAGTGGATGGCGTTGGCGGCGTCGCCGAGGAGGAAGCCGTACGTCCCCGGGGAGGTCGCCGTGGCGGGGTGCAGCCGGGTGGTGAACCGGGGCCGCTGCACCATGTCGAGCCGGAAGGCGGTGACGGCGCTCAGGTCCCGCTCGGCGACGCCGAACAGCGCGAGCCCCTCCAGCACCCGCCGCCACAGCGCCGAACCCCGGACCATGGCGGGCAGGAAGAGCGTGCTGTGCGTCGAGCACTGGAAGTCGCCGTGGTCGTCGCGCCCCATCACGCACGGGCGGGAGGCGATGCACTCCTCGAAGACGTGCCGCACCGGATCGATGCCGACGACTTCCGCGGCCTCGGCGTCGGTGAGCCGCATGTTCAGGAATCCCTCGCCGCGCAGGGCGTTGAGGAGAAATCGGTTCTGGGCGACGGTCAGCAGGACCGTCATGGGATCCGTGAGATTCGACTTCACGCGCAGGCCGAGGACGACGTCCTGAATGTGCTCGCCGTGCAGCGAGTAGATCGACTTGTCGGCGCTGCCGAACCTGTCGGCGAAATACTCCCGGGTACGGGACCGGCCGCCCTCGCAGATGGCGAGCACGTGCGGCCGCGCCCCGGAATTCCGGTGCTCCTCCGGGTCGAAGGCGGAGGGGACCAGCCGGATGCGGTCCGGCTTCTCGTTCGCGAGGTCGAGGAGCGTGTCCTCGATGTAGGCGATCCGGAGGTTCCGCGGGCTGTGGCCGCGGATCGAGTCGGGGCCGACCGGCCACATCTCGGTGAACGCGTCGCCGCGGAAGAGCCGCCGCTGCACCTCCTCGGGGAGGTTCAGGTACTGGCGGCTCTGCACCGTGACGACCTGCTGCCGGCGGACGTTGCCCTGGCTCTCGTCCTTCCACACCACCCTCGGCCCGTCCTGGGTCCAGCGGCCGTCGTAGACGGTGAGGGCGACGCGGCGCCCCATGAGGTGTTCCAGGAGCAGCGCGAAACTCAGGCCGACGGGACCGCCGCCCGAGACCGTGACCTCCAGCACCGGCCCCGCCGCCAGGGTCGCGGGCGAGGAGGGGACGAGCGGGCGCAGGACGGAGAGGTCGAGGATGGTCTCCATCGCGTCGGCCGCCTCGAACCGGAACGTCTCCGCGCCGATCTCGATGAGATCTCCGGGCTGCAGTTCGTGGGAGGTCACGCGCGTCCCGTTGATACGCGTCCCATTACTGCTGCCGCTGTCGTACAGCACGAATCCATGGCCTTCGCGGCGCACTTCGGCGTGAAAGCGTGAAACGTTCTCGCCGACTATCACTATGCTGTTGTCGCCGTTGCGGCCCAGCGTCACCGGTGTGGTGCCGATCGGGAACTGCTGTCCAGCCAGGGAGCCTTGATGGCCGACAAGCCGAGGAGGCATGGTTCACCCAATTCCATAAGAGTCACGGATCCGATGACGAAGGGCGAAGTCGCGCGGGGCAATCTTAGGGCGGCCCCGACGCCGCTGAGAAGGCGTGCGGACCGACTGATCATCACGCCGTGTCGATTCCGTGAAGATGTCACGGGAAGTGCCCGGCAGGGTCCGCGGAATCGTTTGGGAAAGGTGGGACCAGAATGACGCGAGAGGCGTTTTCCGTGGAATCCGGGTCCCGGTGCGACGGCGGGGCGGATGCGCTCGTCTCCCGTCTGCCGGCGGGATTCTGGGCGGTCCGCTACGAGGGCTCGCGCTACCCGGGCTCCGCCGCCGTGGCCGCCCGGCCGGGGCTCGCGGCGGGCGCCAACTGCCAGGTGTTCGCGTACGAGGTGCTCCGGCACTTCGGTCTGACGCCTCCGGAGCTGCGCTCCTCGGAGCTGTGGGAGGACACGGCGTCCACCGTCCGCGTGCCGGTCGCCCGCCCGCTCGACCTGCTCCTGTACAACGCCACCGACGACGCCTACGGCGCCCACGTCGGGGTGAGCGTCGGCGGCGAGGGGATCCTGCACCTCTGCGCGGAGGTGGGGCGCCCGGTGGTCTGGCGCCCGGAGGACTTCGCGGCGCGCGAGCGCTACCGCGTGCTGCTCGGCGCCAAGCGGGTCCTCCCGCCCCGGACGGCCTGACCGCGCCGGAAGCTCCCGGAGGGTGTGCTGGGAGCGTAAACACCGGACGCGGTCGCTGCTGAGTGCCCCCTGCCCGCCCCGACGTCCCCTGCCGCGCCGTCGGATGCCGGCGTGGACGCCCTGCCGCCCGATTACGGGTGAATCGTTCCGTATGCCGCTCGGTGAACTTCGCTGAGAGGTGCCACCCGTCCTGTGTCGAGGCTTGCCAGGGCAGCTATGTTCACGCAAACATGACGGGGTCGGGCCCGTCGCGCCCGCGGCGGGCCCACCCCGTTCCCGCAGGACACACCCCCAGCCGCACCCCCAGCACAGGAGCAACCGCACATGCCTCTCCTTCAGATCGACGAGGGCGGCTTCACCCTCGACGGCGCACCGTTTCGGCTCCTGTCCGGCGGTCTGCACTACTTCCGCGTCCACCCCGACCAGTGGGCGGACCGGCTGCGCAAGGCCCGGCTGATGGGCCTCAACACCATCGAGACGTACGTCCCCTGGAACCTCCACCAGCCGAGACCCGGCCGCTTCGTGCTGGACGGCGGCCTCGACCTGCCCCGGTTCCTCGACCTCGCCGCCGCCGAGGGCCTGTACGTCCTGCTCCGCCCCGGGCCGTACATCTGCGCCGAATGGGAGGGCGGCGGCCTCCCCTCCTGGCTGCTCGCCGAGCCGGACATGCGGCTCCGCTCCCGCGACCCCCGGTTCCTCGCCGCGGTCGACGACTACCTCGACCGGCTCCTCACCCCCCTCCGGCCGTACCTCGCCACCCAGGGCGGACCCGTCCTCGCCGTCCAGGTGGAGAACGAGTACGGCGCCTACGGCGACGACACCGCCTACCTGGAGCACCTCGCCGACTCGCTGCGCCGCTGCGGCGTCGACGTGCCCCTCTTCACCTGCGACCAGCCGGCCGACCTGGAGCGCGGCGCGCTGCCCGGCGTCCTCGCCACCGTCAACTTCGGCAGCCGGTCCGCCGCACACCTGGCCGGGCTCCGCGCCGTGAGGCCCGAAGCCCCGCTGATGACCACGGAGTTCTGGATCGGCTGGTTCGACCGCTGGGGCGCGCACCACGTCGTCCGCGACCCCGACCAGGCCGCCCGCGAGCTCGACGAACTGCTCGCCACCGGCGCCTCCGTCAACTTCTACATGTTCCACGGCGGCACCAACTTCGGCTTCACCAACGGCGCCAACGACAAGCACACCTACCGCCCCACCGTCACCTCCTACGACTACGACGCTCCGCTCGACGAGGCCGGCGACCCGACCCCGAAGTACGCCGCCTTCCGTGACGTGATCGCCAAGTACGCGCCCGTGCCCGAGGGTCCCGTCCCGCCCGTCGGCACCAAGCTCGCCCCGCGGACCGTGGCCCTGACCGGCACCGCCGGGCTCCGTGAGCACGCCGCCCTGCTGGGCACGGCCGTCGAGGCGAGCCGCCCCCTGGCCATGGAGGAACTGGAGCAGGACTTCGGCTTCGTCCTCTACGAGACCGCCCTGCCCGTGAAGGGCCCGGCCCTCCTGGAGTTCGAGCGCGTCCGGGACCGGGCGCAGGTCTTCGTCGACGGACAGCCCGTGGGCGTCCTGGAGCGGGAGAACCACGAGCACGCCCTCGCCTTCACCGTCCCCCGGGCCGGCTGCACGCTCACCGTGCTGGTCGAGAACCAGGGCCGGGTCAACTACGGGGAGGGCGTCCACGACCGCAAGGGCCTCCTCGGGAAGGTCCTCCTGGACGGCGCCGAACTCGCCGGATGGAGCAGCCGTCCGCTCCCGCTCACCTCCCTCGACGCCCTCCCCTTCGCCGCGTCCGCCGCGACCCCCGTCGGCCCGGCCTTCCACCGGGGCACCTTCGAGGTGACCGAGCCGGCCGACGCCTTCCTGCACCTCGACGGCTGGACCAAGGGCAACGCCTGGATCAACGGCTTCGCGCTCGGCCGATACTGGTCCCGGGGCCCCCAGCGCTCCCTGTACGTGCCGGCGCCGGTCCTGCGCCCCGGGACGAACGAGGTCGTCGTGCTGGAGCTGCACGCCGCGCACCGCGCCCGCACGGTCGATCTCCGCGACGCGCCCGACCTCGGACCCACCGAGGAATAGCCCCCACCGGCGGCGCGCGGAAGAGCCGGGCTCCGACCCTCCGGTCGGAGCCCGGCTCGCGCGCGTCCTCAGCCCAGCCGGAGCTGCTGGGCCGTCGTCCCGTCGCAGGTCCGCTGGACGACCGGCGCGCCGGCCGAGGTCGAGCCGTCGCGGACCGCCAGGCACCGGGCGCTGTGCCGGGCCGTCAGCGTGACGTGTCCGTCCCCGGTGCTCCGGACCGCCCATTCCTGGTTCCGGCCGCCGTTGCAGGCGTACTGGAACACCTCGGCGCCCTCGGCCGTGGACAGCCCGCTCACGTCGAGGCACTTGCCGCTGTGGCGGGCGACGACGGTCACGTACCCGCCGCCGGTGGGCCGGAGCGACCACTGCTGGTTGGTGCCGCCGTTGCAGCCGTACTGGACGACGGCCACGCCGTCCTGCGTACCCGCGCCGCTCACGTCGAGACACTGGGAGCTGTGCCGCAGGACCAGGGGCCGCCAGACGTCCGGGGCCGTGGCGGGGAAGGTCCAGGACTGGTTGGCGCCGGTCGTCGGCCGGTGGACCCCCACGGGCGCGCCGTCGGCGGTGGAGGCGCCGGTGACGTCCAGGAGCGTGCCGGCGGCCACGTTGACGAGCGTGTGGTGGCCGTCGCCGGTGGTCGAACGCATCCACTGCTGGGCCGTGGACGAGCCCGGCGACGCCAGGCCGAGGACCCCGTCGGACACGGAGAGCGCCTTGCCGGTCCTGGTGTTGGTCACGCGGTACGCGGCGGTGCTGCCCCAGTCGGCGGCGGACACCTTGGTGAAGGTCCACTGCTGGGCGGTGTCCGCCGCGGCGGCGGTCTGCTGGACGAGGGCGCTGCGCCCGCCCGAGGTGGCGACGGCCAGCGCCTTGCCGCTGTGGTCGTTGCGGAGGAGGCGGGGCATGCCCGTGGGCGCGACCGACGCGGCCGCGTCCACGCCGCCGACCGTGGGCAGGACGAAGGTGGTGACCGAGCCGGGGCCGACGGTGGCCTTCAGCGTCCGGCCGGTGACGGCGGCGTCGGCCTCCCGCAGGAGGTTCTTGCCGGCGTCGGTCGTCCACCGCTCGACGGGGCCGTCCGCCGCCGTCGCGAAGCCGTCGAGGTTCAGGGTGACGTCACGCGGGACGCCGGTCGGATTGGTGTGGACGACGACCACGCCCGCGCCGCCGGGGCGCACCGCGGCCAGCGTCTCCGGGTCGTCGGTGGCCATGATCCGCGCACCGGGGCGGACGAAGCGGCTGTACTGGGCCATCGCCCAGTACTTCTTGTTGGTGCGCAGCGGCTCGGTGGCCGGGTCCTCGGGCGTGAAGTCGGTCTGGATCAGGCCCCAGTTGGAGTTCTCGCGGCCGGGCGTCATGTTCTCGTAGTCCTCGACCGCCTGCCACAGGACCCAGGCGCGCGGCTCCAGTTCGCGGATGTCGTCGTTGATCCGCCGGGCCAGGTCGAGTGCCGGGCTCATGTCGGTGAAGCTCTGCGGGACGCTGCCGCCGAGATCGACCTCCGACATCCACAGCGGAGTCGCCTCGCCCTTGGCGATGTCCCGCACGCCGGTGCGGCCGTTCGTCCCGTACGTGTGGGTGTTGAGCCGGCCCACGGCGGCCCGGACGGCGGGGGCGTACGACTCCCAGTTCGAGCGGAACCTCCCGGGGTTGGTCTCGTCCATCGCGGCGATGGGGGTCCGCAGTCCGGCGGCGTCGAGCGCGGACCGCAGCGTCGTGATCATCCGGGCCTGGGAGGCCGGGTCCCAGTGCGAGCCCTCCTGCCGGCCGCCGGCGCGCCAGTAGTCCGTGTCGGGCTCGTTGACGGGGGAGAGGGAGTCGAAGGTGACGCCGGTCGCGGCCTGGGCCCGCCGGAGCGCGCCGGTCAGATAGGCGGCGAAGCGTTCGTACTGGTCGGAGCGGAGGTTGTCCTTCCAGGGGTCGACCGCTCCCGAGACCAGCCCGCTCTCGGTCATGAAGTACGGCGCCGAGTTGGAGAACGCCTCGAAGGTCGTGGCGCCGCGCGCCTTGGCGGCGGTGAGCCACCAGCGCTGGTTCGCGTCGGCGTCCGGGTTCCAGTGGCCCGGGTCGGCCGGGTTCCACCAGTCCGGTGACTCGGGGCCGGGCCGGTTCCAGTAGCCGGGGATGTCCGCGCCGGGCCGCATGTAGGGAGCGGTCTCGGGGCTGTCGCCGCCCCCGATGTTGTACCGGGCGATGGTGAGGCCCAGGCCGCCGGAGCCGTACAGGGCGTCGGCGAGCGCCTCGCGCCGCGCGTCCGGCCAGCCGCCGGTGACATGGGCGAACCAGGCCAGGGCGGTGCCCCAGCCCTGGAAGGCCGGCTGCTGGTAGCCGGGGTCGAGGCGGACGGTCAGCGCGGCGGCCGGGGCCTCCGCGGCGCTCGCCGCCGGGGGGACCGGGCCGGCGGCGGTGAAGGCCGTGGCGGCGAGCACGGCGGACGCGCCGAGGGCGGCGGCCCTGCGCGGCAGGCGTGGCCGGGCGGACGTCGGCCGGTGGCGGAGGGGGATCACGGTCTGCTCCTTCGGGGGTGGGGTCCGGTGCCGTGCCCCCGGCCGGCGGCCGGGGGCACGGATGAGGGCGGGATCCGGTGGTCAGACGGCGGAGCGCCGCCACCGCTGGTTGTCGCCCGCGTTGCAGGTCCACTGGTCGAGGGCGGCGCCGTCCCAGCCCGCCCAGTTCGCCACGTCGAGGCACTTGCCGCTGTGCCGGGCGACGAGTTCGACGTACCCGGCCACCGCGGACGTCCGGACCTGCCACTGCTGGGAGGCCGAGCCGTCGCAGGCGCGCTGCACCGCGGCCGCTCCGTCGGCGGTCGAAGCCCCGGCGACGTCCAGGCACTTGCCGCTGTGGCGGGCCACGATCTGGACGTGTCCCGTGCCCAGCTTCTTGAACCAGAAGTGCTGGTTCACCCCGCTGCCGCAGCCCCACTGCACCAGCGGAGCGCCGTCCGACGCGTCGAAGCCCGCCACGTCGGCGCACCTGCCGCTGCTGCGTGCGGCCAGCGTCTCCCAGGGCCCGCTCATGCCGGTGACGGTGCCGGCGGCGGTGTCGACGGTGATCTGCGGCGAGTAGTCCAGGGTCATGGTGGTGGCGGTGGGGAAGAGGAGGGGCAGCCACACGTACTGCGAGTCGTTGACCGTCCCGCCCATGGAGTCGCCCCAGCGGTCCCCCATGTAGAGGTAGTCGGTGCCCTTGGTGCCCTGGACCGGGAGGACGAAGGCGGTCTGGCTGCGGTACGCCGTCCCGTCGCCGACGTCGCGGAGGCCGCTCCAGGTGCCGGTGATACTGCTCGCGGTGGCGTACTTCTGCTGGTTGGGCGACCAGCCGGTGGCGCCGGAGGTGAGCAGGAAGTAGACGTCACCGCGCTTGAACATCGCGGGGGCCTCGCGCCACTGACCGGGCCAGAGGCGCTGGACCCGCGCCTCGACCGCCGTGTAGTCGGGGGTGAGCCGGTAGACGTGCAGGTCGGCGTTCTCGTTGGCGGCGGAGATCATGTAGCCGGTGCCGTCGGTGTCGACGAAGGTCGTGATGTCCCGGGACATGTGGCCGAGGGGGCGGAAGCTGCCGCGCCAGGTGTAGTCGCCGTCCACGGTGGACGAGACGGCGACGGCGGCGCGGGCCTCGCCGTAGTCGGAGCCGTTCTCCTTGTGCATCCACATGACGAACTGGCCGGTGGCGCTGTTGTGGATCACCTTCGGGCGCTCGATGTTGGCCCGGTCGAGTTCGGGGTCGGACGCCTGGGTCAGGACGTGGTTGCGGAACTCCCAGGTCCTCAGGTCGGTGGAGCGGTAGGCGGAGACGTAGCGGAAGGTGTTGTCGGCGTTCCGGTTCTCGCCGAACCAGTAGTAGTACGCACCGACCTTGAGCACGCCGCCGCCGTGCGCGTGCACCGGGTTGCCGGCCGGGTCCGTGAACTGGGTGCCGTTGACGACGGTCACCGGGGCCGCGTGGGCGGTGCCCAGGCCGGTGACGAGGGACAGGAGGAGGGCGCACAGCAGTGCCGCCGTCCCATGGATCGTGAGTCGCATGGAGCGATACCTCGTGAGGATGCGTCGGGCCGGGCGCTCCGCGCCGGCGGCGCGGCGGACGGCCGAGCCGAGGGAACCGGAGCGGACGGGGCGCCGGGGAGGGGGACGGCCTTCGTAGGCCGGAGCACCGTGATCGACGTAATGTTTTCGTAAACACGATGTAGCCGGAAGTCTGGGAGGGGTGCGCGGGCCTGTCAAGGACCCGGACGGAAGCGGCTGATGTTTTGACCGCGCAAGCCTGTTTGCGTCAACATGACTCGATGGGGCACGGCACGCGCGCGGGCCCCGGGAGTCCAGGGAAGGAGCGGTCCGAGGTGGCGGACAAGGTGACGAGGACGCCCCGGTCGCGACCGCCCCGCAAGTGGCCCTCCATGGCGGAGGTCGCGGCGCGGGCCGGCGTCTCCTCCCAGACCGTCTCCCGCGTCGCCAACAACCACGACAACGTCGACGAGACCACCCGCGCCAAGGTGCTGGCCGCGATGCAGGAGCTCGGCTACCGCCCGAACGCGGCGGCCCGCGCCCTGGTCACCGGCAAGTTCGGCGCGATCGGCGTGGTCAGCTTCGACGTCGGCGCGCACGGCAACGCCCGTACGCTCGGCGCCATCGCGGACGCGGCCCGCGAGGCCGGCTTCTCGATCAACTTCATGGGGGTCAGGGCCCAGACCGAGGCCGCCGTCCGGCAGGCGTTCCGCCACCTCATGCTGCAGTCCGTGGACGGCATCGTGCTCGTCGAGTCGCAGATGCTCGACACCCCGTCGCTGCACCTGCCGCCGACGATGCCGGTCGTGGTCGCCGACGGCGCCACCGGCCACGCCTACCCGAACGTCGACTTCGACCAGGCCCGCGGCACCCAGAGCGTCGTCGGCCACCTCCTGGAGCTGGGCCACCGCACCGTCTACCACGTCAGCGGCCCGCACGACTCCTTCGCCGCCCGGCGCCGAGCCGAGGCGTGGGAACGCGCCCTGGTCGCCGCCGGGGCCCCGCTGCGCCCGGTGCTCTACGGGGACTGGACCGCCGAGTCCGGCTATCTCGCCGGCCGTACCCTGGCCCAGATCCCCGACGTCACGGCGGTCTTCGCGGCCAACGACCAGATGGCCCTCGGCGTGCTGCGCGCCCTGCACGAGGCCGGCCGTTCCGTCCCGGGCGAGGTCAGCGTCGCGGGCTTCGACGACGTGCCCGAGGCGCGCTTCTTCGAGCCGCCGCTGACCACCGTCCACCAGGACTTCGACGTGGTGGGCCGGCACTGCGTGACGCTGCTGCTGGAGCAGATCGAGCGCCGCGCCAGCGGTCCCAGGCGGCTCGCCGTGGAGCCCACCCTCGTCGTCCGGGCCAGCACGGCGCCCCCGCCCGCCTGACCGCGGGCCGGCGCCGCCGGGGCCGGCCCCCGCTCCCTCGGCCCGGTCGCGGCCGCCCGTTCCCACCTGCTGTTCCTCCGCCGCGGGGCCGTATCCGACCCGGTCGCGCGGCCCCGTCGGCGTGCCCCTGAGCCGACGCCGAGGCCCCGCTCCGCACCGCCTCCGGCCCCCGTGTCCCCGCCGATTCGCCGCCTCCTCGTGCTTGACGCCCGTCTGACGGTGGTGCAACCATCGGCCCACCGATGATTACGTAAACATCGGGTTCCGATCAGACTTCGTCCGGCCTCCCGGCCCGAGGTCCCCGCTTCCGCCTCACCGCTCCGCTCCTCCGCTTCCGACCGGTCGGTCACCGATGCAAGGAACCACCATGACGCTCCTGTCGACGTCAGCACGGGCAGCCGCCCCGCCACCCCGCCGCGCCCGATTCCGCCTCCGCAAGGAAGCCTGGGCGGGATGGGGCTTCGCCGGCCCGTTCGTCGCGGTCTTCGGCCTGGTGTTCCTGGCGCCGATCGGCTACGCCCTCTACCTGAGCCTCTTCCGGGACCGGCTCATCGGCGGCACGTCCTTCGTCGGCCTCGACAACTACACCGAGGCGCTCACGGACCCCCGCTTCTGGGACGGCCTGACCCGCGTCGGCCTGTTCCTGGTGATCCAGGTGCCGGTCATGCTGGGCATCGCCCTCCTGGTGGCCCTGGCCATCGACAGCGGCCGGCTCTACGGCGCGAGCTTCTTCCGGGTGTCGGTCTTCCTGCCGTACGCCGTCCCCGCGGTCGTCGCCGGCCTGATCTGGGGGTTCATGTACGGCACCCGGTTCGGCCTGGTCGGGAACGTCAACGAGGCCCTGGGCGTCACGCTCCCGGACCCGCTCTCGCCCTCCCTGGTGCTCGCCTCGATCGGCAACATCGTCACCTGGGAGTTCGTCGGCTACAACATGCTGATCTTCTACTCGGCGCTCAGGATCGTCCCGCGCTCGCTCTACGAGGCCGCGGCGATCGACGGCGCGGGGGAGTGGCGGATCGTGCGCTCGGTGAAGCTCCCCGCGATCCGGGGCGCCCTCGTCATCGCCACGATCTTCTCGATCATCGGCAGCTTCCAGCTCTTCAACGAACCCAGCATCCTGCAGAAGCTCGCGCCCAACGCCATCACCAGCGACTTCACCCCGAACCTCTACACCTACTCGCTGTCCTTCGCGGGCCGGCAGCACAACTACGCGGCGACCGTGGCGATCGTGATGGGCGTGATCACGGCGATCATCGCCTACGCGGTCCAGCTGCGCGGCATGCGGAAGGGCTGAGCCGAATGACCACCTCCCTCACCACCACCGCGGCCGGAGACCCCGCCGGGACCCCCCGGCCGGCCCCCGCGCGGACCTCCTCCCCGACCACCCGGGCCGACGCCCCGCGGCGCGGCCGGCGCGTCCCGGACACCCCGCTGAACCCGCGGCCGAGCCTCCCGCTGACCCTCGTCACCGGCCTCGTCCTCGTCTACACCCTGCTGCCGCTGGTCTGGCTGCTGATCAACGCGACCAAGGACCAGAACGGCCTCCTCGACTCCTTCGGGCTCTGGTTCGCCGACGACGTCGGCCTCTGGGACAACATCACCCGCACCCTCGCCTACGACGACGGCGTCTTCGTCCGCTGGCTCCTCAACACCCTGCTGTACGTCGCCGCCGGCGCGGGCGGCGCCACCGTCCTCGCCGTCCTCGGCGGCTACGCCCTCGCGAAGTACGAGTTCCCCGGCCGGAAGGCGGTGTTCGCGGTCGTCGTCGGCGCCGTGGCCGTCCCCGGCACCGCCCTCGCCGTGCCCACCTTCCTGATGTTCAGCGGCATGGGTCTGACCAACACCCCGTGGGCCGTCATCATCCCGTCGCTGATCTCGCCCTTCGGCCTCTACCTCATGTGGGTCTTCGCCGCCGAGGCGGTGCCCACCGAACTCCTGGAGGCCGCCCGCATCGACGGCTCCGGCGAACTCCGCACCTTCCTCACCGTCGCCCTGCCGCTGCTCATGCCGGGCACCGTCACCGTCCTGCTGTTCTCCATGGTCGCGACCTGGAACAACTACTTCCTGCCGCTGATCATGATCAAGGACCCCGACTGGTACCCGCTGACCCTCGGACTCAACGCCTGGAACGCGCAGGCCCAGACCGCCGGCGGCGAGGCCGTCTTCGACCTCATCATCACCGGCTCCCTCCTGACGATCGTCCCGATCGTGGCCGTCTTCCTGCTCCTCCAGCGGTACTGGCAGTCCGGTCTCGCCGCGGGCAGCGTCAAGGAATGACCGCGCGCACCCTCCCCGTCCTCCTTCCCACCCGTACCACCGACCAGGAGCACATCCCATGAGAAACCACACCACCCGCAGGGCCTTCGGCGCGCTCGCCATGGCCTCCGCCCTCGCCGTCACCGCCACGGCCTGCAGTTCCGGCGGTTCCGACGGCACCGCCGCCGGCCCGAAGGACATCGCGGCGGCGCTGGAGAAGGGCGGCAAGGTGACCGTGTGGGCCTGGGAGCCCACGCTGAAGAAGGTGGTCGAGGACTTCGAGAAGAAGTACCCCAAGGTCGACGTCGAGCTGGTCAACGCCGGCACCGGCGACAAGCAGTACACCGCGCTGCAGAACGCCCTCGCCGCCGGCTCGGGCGCCCCCGACGTCGCCCAGGTCGAGTACTACGCCCTCGGTCAGTTCACCATCGGCGACTCCGTCGAGGACCTCGCGCCGTACGGGGCCGCCAAGCTCGCCAAGAGCTTCACCCCCGGCCCCTGGAACGCCGTCCGCCGGGACGACGGCGTCTACGCCCTGCCGATGGACTCCGGCCCCATGGCGTTCTTCTACAACAAGAAGGTCTTCGACAAGCACGGCGTCAAGGTCCCCACCACCTGGGACGAGTACGTGGAGGCCGCCCGGGCCCTGCACAAGGCCGACCCCAAGGTCTTCATCACCAACGACACCGGGGACGCCGGCGCCACCACCAGCCTGATCTGGCAGGCCGGCGGACGCCCGTACCACGCCCGCGGCACCGACGTCCGCATCGACTTCGACGACGAGGGCACCAGGAAGTACACCGCCACCTGGCAGAAGCTCCTGGACGAGAAGCTCGTCGCGCCGATCGGCTCCTGGAGCGACGCCTGGTACAAGGGACTGGCCGACGGTTCCATCGCCACCCTCTCCATCGGCGCCTGGATGCCGGCCAACCTCACCTCGGGCGTCGCCTCGGCCGCCGGCGACTGGCGGGTCGCACCGCTCCCGCAGTGGACCAAGGGGGACAAGGCGAGCGCCGAGAACGGCGGCAGCTCGCTCGCCGTCCCGAAGGCCGCCAAGAACAAGGAACTGGCCTACGCCTTCACGGAGTTCGCGACCACCGGTGCCGGCGCCAGCAGCCGTGTCGCGGCGGGCGCCTTCCCGGCGACCAGCGCCGACCTCGAGTCGAAGGCGTTCCTCGACGCCGAGTTCCCCTACTTCGGCGGCCAGAAGGCCAACCGGATCTTCGCCGAGTCGGCCCGGAACGTCAGCACCGACTGGTCGTACCTGCCCTACCAGGTGTACGCGAACTCGGTCTTCAACGACACCGTCGGCAAGGCGTACGTCTCCCCGGTGAAGCTCTCCGAGGGCCTCGCCGCCTGGCAGGAGGCGAGCATCAAGTACGGCGCCGACCAGGGCTTCTCGGTCGGCGAGTAGCGGTCGGCGAGCGGACGGTACGCGGTTCCGGCCTCCCGCGAGGGCGGCCGCGGCCCCCGCGTCGCATCCTGCCCCCCGCCTCCCCTCGTCCCTCTCCTCTCTTCTCTCTTCTCTCGTTCCCCTTCGCCACACGGTCCGCGTGGTGTGCTTCGCCATGCCCATGGATGTTTGTTTCTGTTTGTGTGCGAGGGATTTTGATCATCTGAAGGAGTTCCCTGATGCTCGGCACCGCCCCACGCCGCGCGGCCCTCGCCGCCGGCCTCCTCGTCAGCCTCGGCCTGAGCACGGCCTGTTCGTCCGGCAGGACCGGCACCACCGGCACCACAGGCGACGGCGTCGCCAAGGTCGAGGGCACACTCTCGATCGCCTACCTCCAGAAGCAGGGCGACCAGGAGTACTTCATCGGCGAGGCGGCCGGAGCGCAGGCGAAGGCGAAGGAACTCGGCATCGACCTGAAGGTCGTGAACCTGGGCAACGACGCCAACAAGACCGTCAGCGAGGTGCAGTCGGCGATCGCTCAGAAGGCGAACGGCGTCATCATCGTCGTCCCGGACCCGGCCGTCGGCCCCCAGGTCGTCCGGACCGCGCAGGACGGCGGGGTCGCGCTGCTCACGTCCGACGACCAGATCTGCACCAGCGGCCCGGACCCGGCCGCCTGCGGCGCGGGCGATCTGGTGCCGCGGATCGGCTTCAGCGGCGCCCAGATGGGCGAGGAGGTCGGCAAGCGGGCCGCCGCCGAGTTCGCGAAGGCCGGCTGGTCCGCCGCCGACACCCGGGTCGTCTCCGCCTGGAAGCAGGACGTGACCGTCTGCGGAGAGCGGGTCGCCGCGGCGAAGGAGGCGTTCGACGCCGCCGTGCCGGGCGTACGGACCCTCGACGTACCCACCGACAACACCCCCACCGGCGCCCAGGACAGGATCGCCGCGACGGTCACCGCCAACGCCGGGGTGAAGAACTGGGTCGTCTGGGGCTGCAACGACGAGAACGTCATGGGCGGGGTGACCGCCCTCGCCAACGCGGGCATCGCGGCCGACCGCGTCATCGGGGTGGGCCTCGGCGCCTACCTGGCCTGCAAGGAGTGGCAGTCGGACAAGCCGAGCGGCATGAAGGCGGCGCTGTTCATCAACGGCCAGGACGTCGGCGCGCTCGCCGTCCAGACCATGTACGACAAGCTCAAGAACGGCAAGGACTTCCCCAGGGAGGCCTTCGCCCCGACCACCATGGTCGACCGGGCCACCTGGAAGAGCGCCGGCCTGACCTGCGCCTGAGCCCCATCGGGTCCTTACCACCGGCGCCCGGCGTTCCTGCCCGCCGGCCGCCGGCCGGTCCTCCCGATGCGACGCGCCGTCCTCGTACGACGGCCCCACGCTCCCCGGCGCCCCGGGACCGCGCCCCGCTGCCCGGCGCGCCGGGGTTCCACCAGCCGCCCCCTTCGAGCCCCTTCGAGCCCTTCGAGGTGAACCCCGACATGACACCCGTCCCCCTCCCGGGTCCGGCCCCGGCGCCGGAACCGGCCCACGCGCCGGGGCCCACCGGCGGGCCGCCCCCGGGGCCCCGCCCGTCCTCGGTCGGCGTCTCCGGCGTCACCAAACGGTTCGGCGAGGTGCGCGCCCTCGGCGGCGTCACCCTCGACTTCCCGGCCGGCCAGGTCACCGCCCTGATGGGCGAGAACGGTGCCGGCAAGTCCACCCTGCTCAAGATCCTCACCGGCGACCACCGGCCGACCGAGGGGGACGTCCTCGTCGACGGACGGCCCGTCGAACTCGGCTCCCCGGCCCGCGCGCGCGCCGCCGGCATCCGGATCATCCCGCAGGAACCCGAGATCATCCCGCACGTCTCCGTCGCCGAGAACGTCTACGCCGGTTCTCTGCCCCGCCTGCGCGGACGCGTCCTCGACCGGGCCGGACTCGACCGGCGCGTCAGGACGGACCTCGACCGGCTCGGCTTCGCCGGCGTCCTCGACCCGGAGCTGCCCGGCTCCCGGCTCACCCCCGCGCAGCGGCAGCTCGTGGAGATCATGCGGGCCCTGACCGGGGACACGCCGGCGCGCCTGATCGCCTTCGACGAGCCGACGTCCTCGCTGTCCGAGCACGAGGTCGAGGCGCTCTTCGCTCTCATCCGGCGGCTCCGCGACGACGGTGTCGCGGTCGTGTACGTCTCCCACCGCATGCAGGAGATCTTCCGGCTCGCCGACCGCATCGCGGTCCTGCGCGACGGGGGCCTCGTCGGCGTCCGGGACGCGCGCGCCACCGACGAGGGGGCGCTCGTCCGCCTGATGGTCGGCCGTGACCTGTCCGCCATGTTCGTACGGCAGCGGGTCGCGACGGACCGGCTCGTCCTGGACGTCGAGCGGCTCACCACCGACGCCGTCACCGACGTGTCGCTGCGGGTGCACGCCGGCGAGGTGGTCGGACTCGCGGGCCTCATCGGCGCCGGACGGTCCGAGCTCGCCCTCGCCCTCGCGGGCGACCTGCCCGTCCGCGGCGGAACCGTCACGCTCGACGGCGTACCGCTGCGCGCCGGGCGCCCGGGCGACGCAATCCGGGCCGGGCTCGGCCTGGCGCCCGAGGAGCGCAAGGCCCAGGCGCTGTTCCTCGGACGGTCCGTCAAGGACAACGTCTCGCTCGTCGTGCTGGACCGGTTCCGCCGCCTCCGCTTCGTCCGGCGGGCCGCCGAACGCCGACTCGCCCAGGAGTTCACCGACCGGCTGCGAGTGCGCACCCCGTCGGTCGACCACGAGGTCGGGAAGCTGTCGGGCGGCAACCAGCAGAAGGTCGTCCTCGCCCGCTGGCTGGCCCGCCGACCGAAGCTGCTGATCCTCGACGAGCCCACCCGGGGCATCGACGTCGGCGCGAAGGCGGAGATCTACCGGATCATCGCCGACCTCGCCGCCGACGGGGTCGCCGTCCTCGTCATCTCCTCCGAACTTCCCGAACTCCTCGGCCTCTCCGACCGGGTCGTCGTCATGCAGGGCGGCCGGATCACCGGCGCGCTCGACCGTGCCGACGCCACCGAGGAGGCCGTCCTCGCCCTCGCCATGGCCGACGACCTCGCCGGCGCCGTACCTGGAGCACACCCGTGACCCTCACCAGCACCCCCGGCCCGGCCGTGCGGGAGCCCCGGAGCGACGCCCGCAAGCCGCGTCGCTCCGGGCTCCTGGCCGGCATCGGCGGCCAGAACATCAGCCTCCTCGGCGCGCTCGCCGCGGTCCTCGTCCTCTTCGGCATCCTGAACGACAACTACCTGAGCCTGACCAACCTCCGGGTGATCGCGGAGGCCGCGACCATCACCGGCCTGCTCGCCGTCGTACAGACCGTGGTCATCATCTGCGGCGGCCTGGACATCTCCGTCGGCTCCCAGGTGGGCATCGCCTCCGTCGTCAGCGCCATGGTGTTCACCGCGACGGGCGCGAACGCCCTCCTCGGCATGACCGCCGCCGTCGGCGCCGGCCTCCTCGTCGGCGCGCTCAACGGCCTGGTCATCGTCCACGGCAGGGTCAACCCCACCATCGCCACGCTCGCCGGGCTCGCCGCCTACAAGGGCATCGCCCAGCTGCTCTCCGACGGGCGCGCCCAGGGGTACGTCCTCAACGACGACGTCTTCGTCTTTCTCGGGCGCGGAGCCGTGGCCGGTCTTCCGGTCATGGTGTGGATCCTGATCCTCGTCGCCGGCGCGGTGCACCTGCTCCTCAAGTACACCGACGTCGGGCGCAACCTGTACGCCATCGGCGGCAACGACACGGCCGCGCGGCTGGCAGGCATCGGCATCAACAAGTACCTGATCGCGGTCTACACCCTGATCGGCGTCGTGGCGGCGGTCGCCGGCATCCTGCTCACCGCCCGTACCGGTTCGGGCCAGCCGGTCTCCGGCAGCGAGGGCCTCGAACTGAAGGCCATCACCGCGGCGGCGCTCGGCGGTGCCGCGCTCAAGGGAGGGAAGGGAGGCGTCGGCGGCACCCTGCTGGCGGTGGCCCTGCTCGGCTGCCTGGAGAACGGTCTGACCGTCCAGGGGATCAACACCTTCTGGCAGAACGTCGCCCAGGGCGCGCTGCTGGTCGCCGCGGTCGTCGTCCAGCAGCGTCGCGGCGGCGAGCGGGGGGTGGGGCTGCCCCACTGACGGGGCGGCGCCGCGGCGGCCTCGCTCAGCCGACCGGGGCGGTGACCCGGATGCCCTCGGGCTGGCTGAGCGGGGTCAGGCCGGCGGCGAGGAACACGCTGGTCAGAGCCTGCTCCAGGGCGGTGCGGATGCCGGGGATCTCGGCGGCGGCGTAGACGTCGGGGTCGTCAGCGTGCGCCGCGATGGTGGGGCGGATGAGGCGGTCCGGGTGCCAGGCGACGATGACCGCCACGCCGTCGCTCTGCGTGGTGATGCCGCTGTCCGGACCGAAACCGGCATCAGCGAGCACGATCTGGACCCGGTGGACGAGTTCGTGGCTCATGGGATGCTCCGGGGTTCGGGTCGTCACGACGACTCCTCACTGCCGAGTGTCCGCTTTGTACGGAAATGCGTCAACATTTACATGAAATGTATTGCGTATAATCCTGGGCGAAGCGGGCAGGGGACCCGTATGGCAGCGAACGAGAACGGCCAGGTGGGATGGACCTTCCTGACCAACCACGCGCGCGTACTGCTCGCCGTCGCCCGCGATCCCGAGATGCGGCTCCGGGAGGTGGCCGCCCACTGCGGCGTGACCGAGCGGACCGTCCAGGGGATCGTCGCCGATCTGGAGGACGGGGGATACCTGGTCAGGGGCCGGGCGGCCGACGGACGCCGCAACCACTACCTCGTCAACCCGGAAGCCCCCTTCCGGCACCCCGCCGAGGCCGGCCACGAGATCGCCGGACTGCTGGAGCTCCTCGCCCGCGAGCCCGCGGCGAGCCGTGAGTCCGCCGTCTCCTAGGTCCCGTCCGGAGCCCCGCCCCGGCGGCGCCGTCAGCGCTGGGCGCGGCGGCGGGCGACGAACAGGCCGAGGAGCACGCCGACGAGCAGCGTGACCGTGAGGACGATCCAGAGCGGGAGCGTGACCGTCGGGATCCAGAGCCGGATGGTGACGGAGCCGGTGTTGGCGGCGATGAACCAGACGGCGAGCGCGGCGACCACGAGGAACCCGATGGTCCTCAGCCGCATGTCCCGCCCCTTGACCGTCACCGTCGCCGGATCGTGCGGCTTCTTCGCGGTGTTCCGGGCCATGGGCCGGTTCCTCTCTCGGGAGGAGGCGTTCCCTCCCCAGTATCGAGGCCGGGGACCCCGCTGTCCCGCCGGAGGGAGTTCCGCCGGACCCGTCGACGAGCGGTTGTACACAGGCTTCGGCGGGCGGCCCGGCGGGGGTGTCCGGGCGGCTAGGCTTTTCGGGTGGCCCTCATCGACGCATCCTCCGACGCCTCCTCCGCCCCGAGCCCCGACGGATCCTCCGACGCCCTGGAGGTCCTCCACCGGGTCTTCGGCTACAGCTCCTTCCGGGGCGAGCAGCAGGAGATCATCGAGCACGTCGTGGCCGGGGGAGACGCCCTCGTGCTCATGCCGACCGGCGGCGGCAAGTCGCTGTGCTACCAGATCCCGGCCCTGGTGCGGCCCGGCACGGGCGTGGTGATCTCCCCGCTGATCGCCCTCATGCAGGACCAGGTGGACGCGCTGAACGCGCTCGGAGTCCGGGCCGGCTTCCTGAACTCGACCCAGGACCCGTACGAGCGGCAGACCGTCGAGCAGGCGTTCCTCGCCGGAGAGCTCGACCTGCTCTACCTGGCCCCCGAGCGGCTGCGCACCGAGGGCGCCCAGCGGCTCCTCGACCGGGGCACGGTCTCCGTCTTCGCGATCGACGAGGCGCACTGCGTCTCCCAGTGGGGCCACGACTTCCGGCCCGACTACCTCGCCCTCTCGATGCTCCACGAGCGCTGGCCCAAGGTGCCGCGGATCGCGCTGACGGCGACGGCCACGGAGGCCACCCACGGGGAGATCGCCACGCGCCTCGGCCTGGACGAGGCCCGGCACTTCGTCGCCAGCTTCGACCGGCCCAACATCCAGTACCGGATCGTCCCCAAGAACAGCCCCACCCGGCAGCTCCTCGACCTCATCCGCACCGAGCACCCCGGTGACGCCGGAGTCGTCTACTGCCTGTCGCGCTCCTCCGTGGAGAAGACCGCCGCCTTCCTCGCGGAGCACGGCGTCGACGCCATCCCGTACCACGCGGGCATGGACGCCGCCGCGCGCGCCGCCAACCAGGCACGGTTCCTGCGCGAGGACGGCGTCGTGGTCGTCGCCACCATCGCCTTCGGCATGGGCATCGACAAGCCCGACGTCCGCTTCGTCGCCCACCTCGACCTGCCCAAGTCCGTCGAGGGCTACTACCAGGAGACCGGCCGCGCGGGCCGCGACGGCGAGCCCGCCACCGCCTGGCTCGCGTACGGCCTCCAGGACGTCGTCCAGCAGCGCAAGATGATCGACGGCTCCGAGGGGGACGAGCGGCACCGCCGCGGCCTCGCCGCCCACCTGGAGGCGATGCTCGCCCTCTGCGAGACCGTCGAGTGCCGGCGCGTCCGCCTGCTCGCCTACTTCGGGCAGGAGTCCGGGCCCTGCGGGAACTGCGACACGTGCCTGACCCCCGCGGAGTCCTGGGACGGCACGGTCGCCGCGCAGAAGCTGCTCTCCACCGTCTGGCGGCTGGCCCGCGAGCGGCGCCAGAAGTTCGGCGCCGGCCAGATCATCGACATCCTTCAGGGCAAGAAGACCGCCAAGGTCATCCAGTTCGACCACGACAGCCTCTCCGTCTTCGGCATCGGCGCGGACCTCGGCACGGCCGAGTGGCGGGGCGTCGTCCGCCAGCTCCTCGCCCTGGGGCTGCTCGCCGTGGAGGGCGACTACGGCACCCTCGTCCTCACCGAGGCCAGCGGCGAGGTCCTCGGCGGCCGGCGCCAGGTCCCCATGCGCAAGGAGACCAGGGCCGCGGCGCCCCGCAAGGAGAGCGGCGGCGGCCGGTCCGGCAAGGCCCGCGTCCCGGTCGACCTGCCCGCCGAGGCCGTGCCCGTCTTCGAGGCCCTGCGCGCCTGGCGCGCGGCGACCGCCCGCGAGCAGGGCGTCCCCGCGTACGTCGTCTTCCACGACGCGACGCTGCGGGAGATCGCGACGACGCTTCCCACGACCGTCGCCGAGCTCGGCACGGTCGGCGGCGTCGGCGAGGCCAAGCTCGCCAAGTACGGGGAGAGCCTGCTGGAGGCCCTGGCCGAGTTCGCCGGCACCGCGGGCGCGGCCCCGGCCGAGTCCCCGGCCCGCGCGGTCACCGAGGCGGCCGACCACCGGGCGGCCCGCCAGGTCGCCGCTCCACCGGCGGCCCCGGCGGCCCGTAAGGCGGCGCCCCGCCCCGCCGCGGCCCCGGCACCCGAGGACGAGCCGCTCTTCTTCGGCGAGGACGAGACGGAGCCGTCCTGGGACGACTGGGAGTGACGCACCGGGGCCCGGCCGGACCGCAGTCCGGCCGGGCGCCCGCCCAGACGCTCACGGTGCCGTCGTCTCCGCCGGCGCGGACCGCTCGTCCCGGAGAAGCGGTGCGTCCGCGGGCCGGTCGCGGCGCCGCAGGCGGCGGATGGCGGGGACGCAGAGCATCGCGCCCAGCAGCAGGAACGAGACGGCCGAGGAGAAGAGCAGCACCCGGTCCGCGCCGAAGTCGTCCGCCACCGGTCCGGCCAGGGCGCGGCCCAGCGGGATCACCATGATCGAGCCGGCGATGTCGTACGCCGACACCCGGCTCAGCACGGCCAGCGGGACGTGGGACTGCACGCTCGTCGCCCACATCACGCCCCAGAAGGCGAAGCCGCAGCCGGCGATCATGCCCGTGACGGCCGTGACGGCGAAGTTCCAGCCGAGGGCCGGCGCCAGCGGGTTGAGGGCGAAGAAGAACATCGCGCCCACGCCCGCGACCAGCGGCCGCCGCGGCCGGACCCGCATGCCGAGCAGACCGCCGACGATCGTGCCCAGACCGTCGGCCGAGGCGATCCAGCCGTACCCGGTGGCGCCGTGCTGCTCGGTGAGGAGCGCCGCGCCCAGCGGCAGCGACGGACCGAAGACGAAGAGGCCGTACACCGCCCACAGCGAGATGACGCCCCACAGCCAGGTCCGGGACCGGAACTCGTGCCAGCCGGTGGCGAGCCGCCGCCACATCGGATCGTCGCTCTCGTCCCGTTCGGCGGCGAGCCCCCGCAGGGGCAGCAGACCGCCGGCGCTGACCGCGTACGCGACCGCGATCACCAGGAACGACACGGCCCGGTCCCCGTACGCCACCAGGAACCCGGCCAGACCGGGCCCGATGAGGGCGGCCATCGACTCGGAGATCCGCAGCAGCGCGTTGGCCCGCTGGATGTCGTCGGCGACGCGCGGCACGATGCTCGCGAGGCCCGGCTGGAACATGGCGGTCGCCGCGCCGCTCACCGCCATCAGCGCCATGATCTGCCAGAGCCGTACCCCGCCGGCCGCGAACAGCCCGGCCATGACGAGCATCGCCACCACCCGGACCGCGTCCGCGCCGACCATCATCAGCTGCGGGGTGAACCGGTCGGCGAGCACCCCGCCGAAGAGGATGAGCAGCACGATCGGCGCCATCCAGGCGGCGAGCGCGTAGCCCACGCCGGTCGCCCCGAACCCGGAGCCGAGGACCGACGTGGTCACGGAGACCATGAGCATGCCGTCGGCGAGCAGCGAGGCGCTGCGCGCGGTGAAGAACAGCCGGAAGAGACGCGACCGCCACGGGCTGGGCAGCGGCCCGGCCCCGTGCGCCGCGGCGGTGTCATCGGTGGTCATGTGGCATCTCCCGGCCCGTCCGGCCGGTTCCTTCCCTGAGAATCCGCTGCGCCGCGGCGGACTGCCGCGGCGGGCCCTCGACGAACACGTACCGGTGCGGCGCGAGCACCCCGGGCCGCCCCGGCAGCACCCCCATCAGCGCCGCGTGGGCCTGATCAGGAGTCAGCTCCGGGGCGCCTTCGCCTTCACCGATGTACGCGACCAGCCGCGGGCCCTCCACCACGACCTCGACCCGCCGCCCGCCCAGCGCCTCGGCCAGCGCCTCGGCCACGGCGGCGGGGCGGACCCAACAGCCGTCCACCCGCACCCACTCCGGACCGCGCACCACCGGACGCACCCCCGTCGCCTCGGTCAGCGGCCCCGGCGCGCCGAGCGGCACGTCGGCCTCGGCGACGGCCTCCAGGAGCCGGACCAGACCCGTGACCAGCTCCTCGGCCGCCGCCCGGGGGAACAGCGCGGGGTCGGCCCAGGTGGCCAGGCGGAGGACCGGCTCCGTCTCGTACACGAAGGTCAGCAGCCGGGTCGGCAGCGACTGCGCCCCGCCCCAGACGAGCTCCAGCTCCGGGACGTCCTCGTCCGGGGCGGCGGCTCCGGCGAGCGTGCTCGGCAGGGCGCTGATGTCGTTGTACACGGCGTCCCGCGCGAACTGGCTGCCGCGCTCGGTCGTGACCCGCCCGATCAGCTCCCACAGGTCGAGCGCGTCGAACCGGCTGTGCCGGTACGCGTTCATCGCCGCGCCCCACGCCTTGGCGAGGACCGCGTCGAACGACGGGGCGCGGACGTCGAGGTCCAGGAGGGCGTCCTGGGAGAGGGTGCCGACCGAGCGGGCCAGCTTCGGCAGGAAGCGGTTCGAGGTGGGGACGGCGGCGACGCAGACGGACTGGCCGGCCCGGTGGGCGGTGAGCACGCACCAGGCGGTGAGCAGCACCGTGCCGGGCAGCGCGCCGGTGCGCCGGGCGGCGGCGGCCAGCGCGCGCGCCCCGCGCGCGGAGCGGAGGGTGAGCCCCGGGGTGTCGGTCTCGGTGCCGGCGGCGCCGTCCTCGGCGAACATCGCCTGCGGCCCGGTGCGCAGGATGCGCTCCCAGTGGGCCAGGGAGGCGGCGGACTTGCGGCGCCCGGCCGGGCTGTGCTCCTCGGCGGCGAGGTCGAGCGGGGTCAGCGCGGTGACCGGCGGCAGCGGTTCGCCCGCGAGGAGGGCGAGCCATTCGTCCCGCAGCACGCCGAGGGCGCTGCCGTCGGTGACGGCGTGGCTGGCGGCGACGGCGATCCGGACGGGCCGGCCGCCGAGAGCCAGGATCCGCAGCCGCAGCGGGAAGTCGAGGTCGAGGCGGAAGCGGGTGGCCCGGGCGGCGCGGGCCACCGCCTCGGCGTACGCGTCGGTGTCCTCGGGGAGCGCGTCGTGGTCGAGGACGGTGACGGTGAACGAGCCTTCGGCGGCCACGACCTGTTCGGCGGGGGCGGTTCCGCCGCCCGCCTCGTACGGGAACGTGGTGCGCAGGGCCTCGTGGCGGGTGGTGAGCGTCGCGAGGGCGTCGAGGGCCCGGTCCATCCCGGTGTCGTCGGGAACCGGCCACACGTCGTGGATGTTGATGCTGTCGGGCTCGTCCCGCAGGATGCAGCGGATCATGTTGGCCTGGCCCATGGTGACGGGACCCCGGCGCGCACCGCCGCCCGTGTAGCGGACGGTGAGCGTGCGGGAGCCGGTGACACCGCCCGGCGCGGGGGCGGTCGTCATGGCGCCACCAGGGAGGGGCGGGAGCCGGGCGGACGGTTCACGGCGGTGCCTTTCGCGTGCGCGGTCAGGGCGCCCCAGGCGTCGACGAGCAGGGCGAAGTCGGCCATGTCGGCGCGGGCTTCGGCGATCAGCCGCGCGCGCCGCCCGGCGAACAGGTCGGCGGCGGCGGTGTACCGGCCGCCGAGGGAGCGGTAGCCGCGCTCCAGGACGTCGAGCCGGGTCTCGCTGTCCGCCGGGTCGATCCGGGTGCTGTCGCGTACCAGGGCGGCGACGGCGGCGGGCCGGACCCGCCCGGCGGCGTCGAGGAGCGTGTCGCCGGCCGCGGCGAGTCCGGCGTACACCGTGTCGAGGTGGGCGGTGGCCAGCAGGTACTTGGCGAAGCGGAGCTGGTAGGCGAGGAAGCCCTCGTCCGAACGCCGCTCGTCGGTGTGGTAGTTGACGATGTGCCGGTTGTGCAGGACGCCGGGGAGCCGGGCGTGGCGCACCAGGTGCAGCAGGAAGTAGTCGGTGCCGATGGTGTCGGTGGCGGGCGGCAGCGGCACCCGGCCGTAGACCTCCCGTCCGAGGGCGACGTTGCACATGTCGACGCGGGTGGGACTGACCAGCGTCAGCGTGGTGAGGTCGGTGGTGAACGGGGTGGTGCCGGCGCCCCGGAACGCCTCGTCGATCAGGTTCCGGCGCCAGATCTCCGGATAGCCGTCGGGCACGGACAGGCCGACGACCTCGCGGTACACCTCCGGGTCGAGGGCGCGGATCTCGGCGACGTCCACGGAGAGCTCGCCGATGAAGGACGCACCGGCGAGCACGACGGTCCGGTCCGCGCAGCCGGGGTCGAGCCGGCTGCGCACGACCGTGCCGGCCAGGTCCGCGGCCCGTCGTCCGAGGGCGGTGAGCTCGTGGTGGATCGGGAAGACCGGTTCGCCGTCCAGGAGTTGGTAGCGGCTGTCGGAGTCGCGGCGGTGCACCGAGGCGCAGCCCAGCGCCTCGGCCAGCAGGAAGGCCCGGTCGGTGCAGGCGCCGTACGACACCGCGGAGGGGAGCAGCAGGTCGAGCAGCCGGTCCGCGCCGGCGAGCCCGGCCGCCGTCAGCACCTCGCGGAGGAAGGCGCGCTGCCGGTCCTCGTCGAGGTGGTGGACGACGACCCCGGGCGCCGGCGGCAGGGCGGCCACCGCGGCCCGGTGGGCGGCGAGGTCGGCGGGCGCCGAGGAGTCCAGAATCAGCAGGTGCACCTCGACGCCGAACTCCCTTGCCCCGTAGGCGGCTTCCTCGGCGACCACCGCGATCGTCCCGGTGCAGGCGCGATGGGTGGGCAGGGTCAGGCAGACGCGGCGCACGCGGGCTCCCCGGGGGACGCGGTCGCGGGCCCGGTCGCGTCGGCCGGGTCCTCGTGCCAGGAGGTGAGGCCCAGCAGCCGGGAGCCGAGCGGGGTGAGGTCGGCCGTCGGGTAGCGCCGGGACTCGTGCAGCACGGGGTCGCCGACCAGGGTCCGGTTCCAGCGCGGGGTGCGCAGGTGGCGCCAGGACTCGACGCGGGAGCGGCGCAGCTTCGCGTGCTCCTCCAGCGCGGGCATCATCGACAGGTACTGCACCGCGCGGACCCCGTCGGCGGAGGCGTTCCGGGCCACTCCGTGGGCGAGCAGACCGTTCCAGATGAGCAGGTCGCCGGGGTGCAGGTCGGGGCGGACGACCGGGTACTCGGCGCGGTCCAGGTCCGGGCGGATCGGGTCGCGGTCGGCGGGCTGGCCGAGCTTCCACTCCTCGAAGCGGCGGAAGAGCTCCGGGTCGCACTGGAAGCCGCCGGTCTCGGGGCTGGTGTCGTTGAGGGCGATGATGCCCTGGACGCGCTGCGGCGGCACGCCGAGCGTGGTGTCGATGTCCCAGTGCAGCTCGATGTCGAAGCCCCGGTCGGTGGGTTCGATGAGGGCCCGGTCGCGGTTGCGGATGTTGGGCGGGTTGAGGTTGAGCCGGTCGAGGGTGACCCACAGCTCCTCGCAGTCCCAGACGTCCACGAAGGCGTCGTAGACCCGCTGGGCCTGGCGGCTGTCCCAGAGCAGCTGGTGGTGGTACGCCTCGACGAAGCCGTAGATGTGCAGCTGCTGGTCCAGTTCGGAGCGGAACGGACGGTCCTCGTACCAGCTGTCGGGCCGGTCCGGGTCCAGGCCCTGGAAGTCCCAGGCGAAGTCGAGCAGCCGGCGGGCCGCCGCGGCGGGGATCGCCTCCCGCACGATGACGTAGCCGTACGTCTGCCAGTGCGCGAAGTCCTCCTCGGAGAGCACCCGCAGCGGCCGGGTCTTCCGCAGCTCGCGCAGGGTCGTCGCGGCGAGGTAGGACTCGCCGTCGGCGCTGAAGTACGGGCGCTCGGTCGCCGCCCGGTGCAGGTAAGGGGAGCGCGGGCGGCGCGGGGCGGGGGCGGGGGGCGTGGTCAAGGTCCCTCCAGGCATGGGGTCGGACGGCGTGCGGGCGTGCGGGCGTGCGGGCGTGGGGGAGCGGGGCACGGCGGGACGGGGGCGCGGTGGCGACGGTGGGGGGACCGCGGGGACGAAGGACAGAATTGGTGTAGACCAACGCCGGTGTCAAGTGACGCGCCGATATGCCCCGTGTGTCGGCCGACGCGCGAAATCGCGCCGGGCGGCGGAGAGTTGAGGTCGTGATCTTTGGTCTAGACAACCCTCGGGTGGCTGGCCTACTGTCCCACTGCGCGGAGCCGAGACCGACCCGACCCCTCGGTCAGGCCCGACCACCGCGCCCCGGTCGACGGCGACCGCGAGCCAGGCCGCACCCCACCCGCACCCGCGTCGGGGCCACGGCCCGCGCCCGCACGACCCACGCCCCGGGCCCCGACCGGCCCGCGCGCCGGACGCCGGCCCGAGACCGACCGCCACGCCGAGAGGGAACGGTTCCATGAGCACAACCAGCGCCACGACCCCGCCCGTCCCCGGCCTCCGGAGCCCAGGCCCGGGGCTGATCACGCTGGACCCGGCGCACACCGCGCTGCTGCGCGGCCTCGACACCCTGCTCACCGGCCTCGCCGCAC
Source organism: Streptomyces roseofulvus (assembly GCF_039534915.1). NCBI lineage: Bacteria > Bacillati > Actinomycetota > Actinomycetes > Kitasatosporales > Streptomycetaceae > Streptomyces > Streptomyces roseofulvus. Next base: position 7,443,091 of record NZ_BAAAWE010000001.1, read on the forward strand.
GGCTCTCCGCCCCCGAGGTGACCGGCCCGCCGCTGCTCGCCGCGGCCGACCTCGCCCGCCTCGACTACTTCCGCAACTTCCCCCATCTCGGCGTCTCCGCCGGACGGTTCGCCCCCGACGCCTACGACGCCCTCGCCGCCGGCCGGCCCCCCGGCGACCGCCCCCTCGAACCGACCGGCTACGTCCTGCCCTCCGCCACCTGCTACGGACTGCTGCTCTCCCTGGAGGGCACCGACGTCGGCGCCGACGGCCTGCGGATCTCCGCCGCCGGACGCTGCTTCCGCAACGAGACCCACTACGACGGCCTGCGCCGCCTCTGGGGCTTCCACATGCGCGAGGTCGTCTACCTCGGCACCAAGGACGGCGCCCTCGAACACCTGGAACGCGGCGGCGCGTTCATCCAGGAGACCGCCGAACGCCTCGGCCTCGTCCTCACCCGCGCCACCGCGGACGACCCCTTCTACGACAAGGGCGGCTCCCGCGCCCGGCTGATGGCCCTCGACCCCGTCAAGCACGAGTACAGCGCGCCCGACGGCACCGCCATCGCCTCCGTCAACCGCCACCGCAACTTCTTCGGCGAACGCCTCGGCATCCGCGCCGGCGACCACGGCCCCGCCTACAGCGCCTGTGTCGCCTTCGGCGTCGAGCGCTGGGTGCACGCCCTGCTCCTCGCCCACGGCGGCCCCGAGCAGGCCCTCGACCGGCTCCGCGCCGTCACCGCCACCCCCGCATGACCTGCCCGCAACGACAGGAGAACCACCCCATGGAACGCGTCGCCGCCTGGCTCCACGAGAAGAACCCCGGCCTCGACGGGCCGATCGACACCGACGAGGACCTCATCGAGGCCCGGCTCATCGACTCCATGGACTTCCTGGAGTTCATCGACCTCCTGGAGGACATCTCCGGCACGTCGATCGACCTCCAGGAGGTCACCATCGACGACTTCCGCACTCTCGCCCGCGTCCGGGAACGCTTCCTCAGCCCCGCCCGGTGACCCCCGGCGCCTTCGCCGTCGCCGCGACCACCCGGGAGGTCCTCGACCACCCCGGCCTCGGACCGCACCTCCTCGCGCCCTGGGAGCGCCGCCGCCTCGCCGCCGTCCGCGTCCCGGCCCGCCGCGACGACGTCCTGGCGGCCCGCCTCCTCGCCCGGCTCTGCGCCGCCCGGATCACCGGCCGGCCGCCGGGCGGGACCGGGCTCCTGGCCCAGCGGTGCCCGGAGTGCCACCGGGACGGCCACGGCCGCCCGTACCTCCCGGACCACCCCGGGCTCGGCATCAGCCTGAGCCACGCCGACGGCCTCGTCGCGGCGGCGGCCGGACGGGGCCCGGTCGGCGTCGACGTCGAACCGGCCGCCCGCCGCCCCGGCCCCCCGTCGGTCCTGCACCGGGTGCTGCCCGAGGCCGACCTGCGCGAGGCGGCCGCGCACGCCGACCCGGGCGCCGCGCTCCTCCGCGCCTGGGTCCGCGCGGAGGCCCGCTTCAAGGCGGGACCGCCGGGGCCGGAGGCCGTACACCACCTCACCGAGTGGACCGACGAGGGGCGCACGGCCGTCGGGGCCGTGGTGGCCGCCGACCCGCCGGCCCTCCTCCCGCCGTCCGCGGTGCTCGGAGGGCCGACGCCCGGCGGCGGGTGATCAGCCGCCCACGTACTGCGCCAGGTGCTCGCCCGTGAGCGTGGAGCGCGCGGCGACCAGGTCGGCCGGGGTCCCCTCGAAGACGATCTGGCCGCCGTCGTGGCCCGCGCCGGGGCCGAGGTCCACGATCCAGTCGGCGTGCGCCATCACCGCCTGGTGGTGCTCGACCACGATCACCGACTTCCCGGAGTCCACCAGCCGGTCGAGCAGCCCGAGGAGCTGCTCGACGTCGGCCAGGTGCAGGCCGGTGGTCGGCTCGTCGAGCACGTAGATCCCGCCCTTGTCGCCCATGTGCGTGGCCAGCTTCAGCCGCTGCCGCTCGCCGCCGGAGAGCGTGGTGAGCGGCTGCCCCAGGGTGAGGTAGCCGAGGCCCACGTCCACCAGCCGCTCCAGGATCCGGTGCGCCGCCGGGGTGCGGGCCTCGCCCGCGCCGAAGTACTCCTCCGCCTCGGCCACCGGCATCGCCAGCACCTCGCTGATGTCCCGCCCGCCCAGCTTGTACTCCAGCACCGCCGCCTGGAACCGCCGGCCCTCGCACTCCTCGCAGGTGGTGGCCACCCCGGCCATCATGGCCAGATCGGTGTACGTGACGCCGGCGCCGTTGCAGTTCGGGCAGGCGCCCTCCGAATTGGCGCTGAACAGCGCCGGCTTGACGCCGTTGGCCTTGGCGAACGCCTTGCGGATCGGGTCCAGCAGACCCGTGTACGTCGCCGGGTTGCTGCGCCGCGAGCCGCGGATCGGGCTCTGGTCGACCGAGATCACCCCGGCGTCCGCCGGGATCGAACCGTGCACCAGCGAACTCTTGCCGGAGCCGGCGACGCCGGTGATCACGGCGAGGACGCCGAGCGGGAGGTCGACGTCCACCTTCCGCAGGTTGTTCGCGGTCGCCCCGCGGATCGGCAGCACCCCGGTCGCCGTCCGCACCTCCGCCTTCACCGACGCCCGGTCGTCCAGGTGCCGCCCGGTCACCGTGCCGCTGCGGCGCAGCCCGTCCAGGGTGCCCTCGAAGCAGATCGTGCCGCCGCCGCTGCCGGCGCCCGGCCCGAGGTCCACCACGTGGTCCGCGATCGCGATCGTCTCCGGCTTGTGCTCCACCACCAGGACCGTGTTGCCCTTGTCCCGCAGCCGCAGCAGGAGTTCGTTCATCCGCTGGATGTCGTGCGGGTGCAGCCCCGCCGTCGGCTCGTCGAAGACGTAGGTGACGTCGGTGAGCGACGAGCCGAGGTGCCGGATCATCTTGACCCGCTGCGCCTCGCCGCCCGACAGGGTGCCGGCGGGCCGGTCGAGGGCCAGGTAGCCGAGGCCGATCTCCACGAACGAGTCCAGCGTCTGGCGCAGCGACTCCAGCAGCGGCGCCACCGACGGGTCGTCCAGCTCGCGCACCCAAGCGGCCAGGTCGCTGATCTGCATCGCGCAGGCGTCGGCGATGCTGATCCCCTTGATCTTCGAGGAACGGGCGCCGGCGTTGAGCCGCGTGCCGTCGCACTCCGGACAGGTCTGCGTGGTGGTGGCCCGCTCCACGAAGGCCCGGATGTGCGGCTGGAGCGACTCGACGTCCTTGGCCAGGAACGACTTCTGCAGCTTGGGGATCAGGCCCTCGTACGTGACGTTGACGCCCTCGACCTTGACCCGGGTCGCCTCCTTGTACAGCAGCGTGTCCAGCTCCCGCTTGGTGTACTTCCGGATCGGCTTCGCCGGGTCCAGCAGACCGGAGAGCCGGTACGTCCGCCCGTACCAGCTGTCCGCCGTGTAGCCCGGAATGGTCAGCGCGCCCTCGTCGAGCGACTTGGTGTCGTCGTACAGCTCGGCCAGGTCGATGTCGGACACCCGGCCCCGGCCCTCGCAGCGGGGGCACATGCCGCCGGTGATCTGGAAGCTGGCCTTCTCCTTCACCGTGCGGCCGCCGCGCTCGACGGTGACGGCGCCGGCGCCGCTCACCGAGGGCACGTTGAAGGAGAAGGCACGCGAGGAGCCGATGTGCGGGGTGCCGAGCCGGCTGAAGAGGATCCGCAGCATCGCGTTGGCGTCCGTGGCGGTGCCGACGGTGGAGCGCGGGTCGGCGCCCATCCGCTGCTGGTCGACGATGATCGCGGTGGTCAGCCCGTCGAGCACGTCGACGTCGGGCCGGGCGAGCGTCGGCATGAACCCCTGCACGAAGGCGCTGTACGTCTCGTTGATCAGCCGCTGCGACTCGGCGGCGATCGTGTCGAAGACCAGCGAGCTCTTGCCGGAGCCGGACACCCCGGTGAAGACCGTCAGCCGGCGCTTGGGGATCTCGACGCTGACGTCCTTGAGGTTGTTCTCCCGCGCGCCGAGCACGCGGATCAGTTCGTGGCTGTCGGCGAGGTGCGGGGCGGAGGACGCCGCGCCGTTCCGCTGGGCCGTGCTCAAAGGTGTCTCCCTCGTCAGGGGTGGGCCGGTGCCCGACCCACCTTAGGCGGCGGGTCCGACAGCGGCAGGGGGACGGGAGAGCCGGGCCCCGCGCGCCCCGCTTGATAGGCAAGCGGTGACTTGCCTATCGTGGCGGCATGGAGGAGGATCTGTTCAAGGCGCTGGCCGACCCGACGCGCCGGGTGATCCTCGACGAGCTGACCGAACGGAACGGACAGTCGCTCTTCGAGATATGCGCCCGGCTCGCGACCCGGCACGGCCTCGCCATCTCCCGGCAGGCGGTCAGCCAGCACCTCGCCGTGCTGGAGGCCGCCGGCCTGGTCACGCCCCGCCGCGAGGGCCGCTACAAGTTCCACGACCTCGACCCCCGCCCCCTGCAGCACATCGTCACCCGATGGCTCACCCCCGCACCCCCGGAGGACACCCCATGAGGATCAACCTGGCCAGCGTCTTCGTCGACGACCAGGAGAAGGCGCTCCGCTTCTACACCGACGTCCTCGGCTTCGTGCTCAAGCACGACGTGCCGATCGGCGAGGACCGCTGGATCACGGTCGTCTCCCCGGAGGCCCCGGACGGCACCGAGCTCGTCCTGGAACCCTCCGGCCACCCCGCCGTCCCCCCGTACAAGGAGGCCCTCGTGGCCGACGGCATCCCGGCGACCTCCTTCGCCGTCGACGACGTCCACGCCGAACACACCCGCCTGACCGCCCTCGGCGTCCGCTTCACCCAGCCCCCGGTCGAGATGGGCCCGGTCACCACGGCGGTCCTCGACGACACCTGCGGCAACCTCATCCAGATCGCGCAGTACACCTAGGACGTCACCGGCGGCGAAGGAGACCGGGTGTGGCGCCGCCCCGCACACACGGAAATCCGGGTGCGCCGCGCGCCGCCCCCGGGGAGGATGCCGGCCGTGTCCTCCCTCTGCGGGCTCGCCGCCAACCCCGCCCTGTCGGCCGCCGATCTCGACCGGCTGGTCGCCCTCGCCGACGAGACGGTCGCGGACGTCCTCCTCGGCCGTCCCGACCTCGGCCGCACGCGGGCGCTCGCCCTGGCGCACCGCGTCGAGGGAGTCGCCAGGACCCTGGCGTCCACCGGTCGGCTCGCCGCCGACGACATCGACCCCGCCGTATGGCCGGACGCGGCGCTCGCCCTGCTCGACCGGGGAGAGGGGCCCGCCGCCTGGGCGCGCCGTTTCGCGGCGGATCCGGACCGCGAGCGGAGGGAGAGGCTGGCGGCCTGTCCCGGACTCCCCTCCGACGTGATCGAGACGCTCGCCGCGGACCCCGAGCCGGAGGTCGTCGTCGAACTCGCCTTCTCCGGCGACGCGGAGACGACCGCGCGGCTCGCCTCGCACCCGCACGCCTCGGTACGCAACGCCGTGGCCGTGAACGAGGCGACCCCGCCCGCCGTGCTGGCGGCGCTGCTCACGGGGGAGGGGCTGCCGCCCGTCCGCCACTGCCGGGTCTGCGACCAGGAGGAGATCCCCTTCGTGCACGGCCGGGACTGCGCGCGCCCGGACTGCGTGCTGCCGCCGGGCGACGCCTGCGACGGCACCCACGCGTCGACCGTCCACGGGATCCGCGTGGCGGCGCTCGGCAACCCCGCCACCCCCGCCGAGGCCGCGGCCCGCTTCGCCGGCCACTCCGACCCCATGGCGCGGTGGGCGCTCGCCGGTCGTCCCGACCTGCCCGCCGCGGCCTGCGCCGTGCTCGCCGGTGACCCGCTCCCGGGCATCCGGGCGGACCTCGCCGCGAACCCCGCCGTCGACGCGACCCTCGCCCGGGCCATGGCCGCCGACCCCGCCGCCGAGGTACGCCGCGCGCTCGCCCACCACCCCCGCCTCCCCCTCGACGTGCTCACCGCCCTGGCCCGCACCACCCGGCTCGGCTCCGCCCTCCTGCCCCGCGTCGCCGGTGCCTCGCCGGCCGAGACGGAGGCGCTGGCCTGCTCGCCGGATCCCGCCGTCCGGACCCTCGTCGCCCGCCGTCGCGACCTGCCGCCCGCGACGCGCGACCGGCTGGCCGACGACCCCGACGCCAAGGTGGTGGCGGCCGTCGCCCCGCACCCGGGGCTCACCGAGGCCCGGCTGCGCGGGATGATCGCCCGGCACGGAGCCCAGGTCCTCGCCGGTGTCGCGGCCAACCCGGACGCTCCCCCGGCCCTGCTGGAGGAGCTGGCCCGCCGCGAGCCGCCGGTGCGGAAGGTCCTCCGGGAGGTCGCCCGGCACCCCTCGGCCACGCCCGCCGCCCTGCTCGCGTGCCTGGCGGACGACCGGGCGCGGCGCTCCGCCGCCGGCCACCCGGCCCTGCCGCCCTCGGCGCTCGCCGAACTGACCACCCATCAGGACTGGCGCGTACGGGAGGCTGCGGCGGCTCACCCGGCCCTGCCGCAGGCCGTGACGGCGGACCTGCTGCGGAGCGGCGACGTCGTCAGTCGCTGACCGCCAGGCGTACCGCGAAGGCCCCGATCACCGTGCCCGTCACCCGGTCCAGGATCCGGCGCGCCCGGGGGCCGCGCAGCCAGGTGCCGAGGGCGGTCGCGGAGGCGATGAGGACCGTCGACCAGAGCATGCCGAGGACGACGTGGACGGAGGTCAGCGCGAGGCCCATCGCGAAGTGCGGCGCCTCGGCGGGGACGAACTGCGGCAGCACGGCGACGTAGAAGATGCCGACCTTCGGGTTGAGCAGGTTCGTCAGCGTACCCTGCCGCCAGCCGCCGGCGAGCGTGTCGGCGCCCCCGACCTCCACCTCCGCGTGCGCCCCGGCGCCGTCACGCCGGAACGTGTCGGCGATCATCCGGACCGCCATCCACAGCAGATAGGCGGCGCCCGCCCAGCGCAGGGTCTCGTACGCGAGGCGCGAGGCGGTCAGCAGGGCCGTGACGCCCAGCGAGGTCAGCGCGCCCCAGATCAGGGTGCCGGTCTGGATGCCGAGGACGACCCCCCAGGCCCGGGTGCGGCGGCCGAGCGCGGCCGTGCGCAGGATGAGGGCCGAGTCCAGGCCCGGAGTGAGGGTGAGGAGTCCCACGACGAGGGCGAAGGACCAGAGTGCGGTGCTCGATGCCATGGAAGGCCACCGTAGCGCAGCCCGGACCGCCGCCGGTCGCACACCCGTGACTCCGGTCGCCGGTCGTGCACCCGCGGCTCCGGTCGCCGGTCGTGCACCCGCGGCTCCGGTCGCCGGTCGTGCACCCGTGGCTCCGGTCGCCGGTCGTGCACCCGTGGCTCCGGCCGCCGGGCGCGGTCGGCGCGTTCGTAGGGTGGCCGCATGAGAGAACTCTTCCTGCCGGACCACCGGGCGTACCTGCGGTGGCTCGACCTCCGGGGCGACGGCCCCGTCCGCGTCTACCTCCACGGCCTCGGCTGCACGGCCGCCTCCGACTTCGCGCACATCGCCACTCACCCGGCGCTGGGCGGCGGCCGCGCCCTGCTCGTCGACCTGCTCGGGCACGGACTGAGCGACCGTCCCGCCGACTTCGACTACCGGCCCGAGGGGCAGGCCGCGGCGGTCGCCGCGCTCCTCGACCACCTCGACCTGACCGGCGTCCACCTCGTCGGCCACTCCATGGGCGGGGCCGTCGCCCTCCACCTGGCCGCGGCCCGGCCCGGGAGGATCGCCCGGCTCGTGGTCGCGGAGCCCAACCTGTACGCGGGCGGAGGCGCGTTCAGCACACCGGTGGCGCGCCAGACGGAGGAGGAGTTCGTCGGGAAGGGGTTCGCCAGGATGCTGGCGCTCGCCGACCGGGCCGACTACGCGGCGCGGCTGCGGCTCGCCGACCCGCGGGCCGTGCACCGGTGCGCGGTCGCGCTCGTCGCGGGCGGCGACCCGGAGGCCGGCGACGTGCTCGGCGCGCTCACGATGCCCCGCGCGTTCCTGGTCGGCGAGAAGAGCCTGCCGGACCGGGCGGCGGAGCAGGCGGCGGCGATGGGCGTCCCCGTCCTGGAGGTGCCGGCCGCGGGGCACAACATGATGCTCGACAACCCGGACGGCTTCGCCGCCGCCCTGGCCCGCGCCCTGACGCTCCCTCAGTAGCCTTACCGGCCATGCCCGGAGGGGGCCGCGCGCAGAGGTCTTGCGCGGGGCCCCCGCCGCTCTCTACGCTCGGCGCGCCGATGGTTAGGAACGTTTCCTAACGAGCGATGGCCGTGAAGTGAAAGGGAGTTGTCATGCGCCGACGAAGCCTCCTCACACGAAGTGCCAGCCCAGACACCGCCGTTCCCCGCCGGGGCATACCGCGCGGCGCCGTCCCGCTCGGACTCGCCGCCCTGCTGGCCCTGCCCCTCACCGTCCTCCCCGGGACCAGCGCCGACGCCGCCGACAGCCTCGTCTCCGCCGGCAAGCCCGCGACCTCCTCGTCCGTCGAGGGCTCCGGCTTCGGCCCCGCCCTCGCCGTGGACGGCAGCACCACCACCCGCTGGGCCAGCCTCGAAGGCGTCGACCCCCAGTGGATCCGGATCGACCTCGGTGCGCACCACACCCTGTCCCGGGTGAAGCTCGACTGGGAGGCCGCGTACGCGAAGACGTACCGCATCCAGACCTCGGCCGACGGCTCCACCTGGACCGACGTCTACACCACGACGACCGGCGACGGCGCCGTCGACGACCTCGCCGTCTCCGGCAGCGGCCGCTACGTCCGGATGTACGGCACCGGACGCGGCACCCCGTACGGCTACTCGCTCTGGGAGTTCCAGGTCTACGGCGCACCCACCGGCGGAGGCGGCGGCACCGGCCCGGCGGTCCCCTTCGGCAGCCACCTCAGGCCCTACGCGGCCGGCATGCTCAAGCCCTCCGGCACCCAGGCCGCCCTCGACCAGAAGGTCGTCGACTACTACAACCGCTGGAAGTCCGCCTTCGTCCGGCAGAACTGCGGCAACGGCTGGTACCAGGTCATCTCGCCCGACGCCGACCACCCGTACGTCGCCGAGGCCCAGGGCTACGGCATGGTCGTCACCGCCACCATGGCCGGCGCCGACCCCGACGCGAAGAAGATCTTCGACGGTCTGGTCAAGTGGAAGCTCGACCACCCGTCGTCCGTCAACCCCGACCTCCTCGCCGCCGAACAGGACGTCAACTGCCGCAGCGTCAACGGCGGGGACGGCGCCACCGACGGCGACATGGACGTCGCCTACGGCCTGCTCCTCGCCGACAAGCAGTGGGGCAGCGGCGGCACGTACGACTACAAGGCGCTCGCCCTCAAGCACATCGCCGCCATCAAGAAGGACGAGCTGAACCCCACCACCAAGCTGCTCAAGCTCGGCGACTGGTCCAGCTCCGGCGACCAGTACTACTACATCTCCCGCACCTCCGACTGGATGGTCGACCACTTCCGCGCCTTCCGCGCCGCCTCCGGCGACACCACCTGGGACGCCGTCCGCACCGCCCACCAGACGCAGATCGCCAACCTCCAGTCCGGCTACGCCCCCGGCACCGGGCTCCTCCCCGACTTCGTCGTCGACACCGCCACCAGCCCCAGGCCGGCCCCGAACCAGGTCCTGGAGGACCCCAACGACGGCCAGTACTGGTGGAACGCCTGCCGTACCCCCTGGCGCATCGCCGACGACGCCGTGACCAGCGGCGACGCCAAGTCCCTCGCCGCGGCGCGCAAGCTGAACACCTGGATCAAGGGCAAGACCGGCGGCGACCCGAACAAGATCGGCATCGGCTACAAGCTCAACGGCACCCAGATCTCCGCCGGCAGCGAGGCCGCCTTCTTCGCCCCCTTCGCCGTCGCCGCCATGACCGACTCCGGCAGCCAGGCGTGGCTCGACGCGCTGTGGAACAAGATGCTCGCCACGCCGGTCGACACGAGCAGCTACTTCTCCGCCAGCATCCAGCTCCAGGTGATGATCACGGTCTCCGGCAACCACTGGGTCCCGTAGGCACCGCGGGTCAGACCGCGGCGGGGGTCAGGCCGTCCCGGGGATCGGCGCGGACCGCCGCCTGCCAGACGACGGGTCCGCAGCCCTCCCCGTTCGGGGTCACCTTCCGCAGGGTGACCCGAGCGGCGCCGTCGTGGACGACCCGGCCGCCCCGGGCCGGGTCGGTCACCGAGAGGCTCACCGCCACCTCCCGCGGCCCGTCCTCCTCCGGCATCCGCACCTGGAGCGAGCCGAACGGGAACTCCCGCAGCGACTCGCGCTCCCGGCACTCCCCGTCCGCGCAGAGGCGGAAGAGCGCGCCGTCGGGGTAGGCCGCCGGGTCCCATCCCACCGAGACGCCGGAGTCGGAACCGATCAGCGTGCAGACCCGCCCGGGCCCGAACCGGCAGGCGGTCGCCGTCACCAGCGCGGTGACCGAGAGGGCGAGGGCGGCCCGGGGCGCGCGGCGGGGCGCACGCGACAGGGGGCGAGCGGATATCCGGATCATGGACATCACGTACAGGGTGCCTGCGGAAAGATCAACCACACCCCATGCCGGGGCCCGCCCGCCCGGACTCCCGACCATGATCACCTGAACGAGTGAGCGGACCGTCGGCACGGTCCGCCCATGGTCCATCCTGGCCGGGTACGCGCCCCTCGCGGACGCCTCCCACCCCCTTCCTCCAGGAGCCGGCCGGCATGACCGATCGCACCGACCGAGACCGACGCCCCGACGAGCAGGCCCTGTTGCTCGTCGCCGGCCTCGCCGACCTGATGGTGGACACCCTCGGCACCGCCGTCGGCTCGTTCCGCTCCCTGCTCGGCCGGTCCGACTCCGCGGACCTCGCCCAGGACGCCGCCGCCGACCTCCGCGCCCGCGGCCGGCTCGCCCTCGACCGCCTCGCCCCCGGCGGGCAGGGCACCGGCGGGCTCGCCCACATGGAGGTCCTGGCCCGCGAGTCCCTCGCCCGCCGGGCCGCCGCCGTGGCGACCCCCGATGAGTGACGTCTGGGCGCCGGAGGCGTTCAAGGCCCGCACCGACACCGTCCTCGCCGGCTTCCTCGACGACGAGGCCGCCGAACTCCTCGCCGTCGACGACGCCCTGGACCCGCTCGCCGAGGCCCTCCGCACCACCGCCCGGCACGGCAAACGGCTCCGCGCCGCCTTCTGCTACTGGGGCTGGCGCGCCGCCGGACAGCCCGACAGCGACGCCCTGATGCGGGCCGCCGCCGCCATGGAACTCGTGCACGCGGCGGCCGTCGTCCACGACGACCTCATCGACGACAGCCCGCTCCGGCACGGCCGCCCCACCGCCCACCACGCCTTCGCGGCGCTGCCGCAGCCCCGCCGGCGACCACGGGCCGCGGCCCGCGCCCTCGCCCTGCTCCTCGGCGACCACCTGATGGCCCTCGCCGGCCGCCTCTACGCCGAGTCCGGGCTGCCCGCCGCGTACCTCTCCCGCGGCCGCCCCCTCTGGGCCGCCCTCGCCCGCGAACTCGTCGCCGGAGAAGCCCTGGAGATCCTGCACACCGGCGGCCTCCCGGACACCGGCACCTCCCTCAAGGTGATCCGCTACAAGACGGCCAAGTACACCGTCGAACAGCCCCTCCTCCTCGGCGCCCTGCTGGCCGGCGCCCCCGCCGCGCTCCGCGAGGGGCTCTCCCGGTACGGGCTGCCGCTCGGCGAGGCGTTCCAGCTCCGCGACGACCTGCTCGGCCTCTTCGGCGACCCCGCGCGCACCGGCAAGGCCCCCCTCGACGACCTCCGCACCGCCCGGCCGACCGTGCTGCTCGCCGAGACCTGGAGCGCCGCCGACCCCGCCCAGCGCGCGCTGCTGCGCGGCGCCCTCGACGGGGACGGACCGCCGGACGACGACGGGCTGCGGGAGGTGCGGGCGCTCATGACCGAACTCGGCGCGCCCGCCCGCGTCGAGCGGATGATCGCCGGCCGCGTCGAGGAGGCCGTCCGCACCCTCGACGACCTCGACCTGCCCGGCCCCGCCCGCCGCGCCCTCACCGACCTGGCCCACCGCGCCGCCGTCCGCCACCACTGAACCGACCACGGCCCGCGGCCCGGCCGTCCCGGCACCACTGAACCGCCCCCCCCGCCGCCGTCCCGCCGCCACCCCACCGACCGCGAACCGCCCCGAACCGACCCTGGAGCGCACCCGTGACCACCACCACGACGCCCACCGAGGCGTCCCTCGACGCCCTGCGCCACAGCGGCGACGAGCTCGCCGACGCGGTCGTCGCGACCCTCTTCGAGCGGGGCGAGGTCGGCCTCTTCAACTCCCTCATGCGGTACGTCTCCGTCTCCGGCCAGGAGCTGCCCGCCGGCCTGCCCGACGTCGCCCGCGAGTACCTGGAGGCCACCGCCGTCCCGCCCGCCTGGGTCGACTGGAACGAGATGGAGAAGGCCCGGCTCTTCTTCACCGACAACAACGTCCACATCAACACCGCCCTCTCCTTCGCCGCCATGCCCGCCTGCTACGTCGTCCCGCGCGTGGCCCGGCTGCTCTCCGCCACCCACGGGCTGCGCTACCCGAGCAAGCGGATGGCCGAGACGGGCCAGTTCACCGTCTACCTGATGCGGCCCGACGCCTTCGAGGCCGGCGGACGGTTCGTCCCCGCCGCCCAGAAGGTCCGCCTCCTGCACGCCTCCATCCGCCACCACCTGATCCGCTCCGACCGCTGGGACACCGCCGCCGACGGCGTGCCCATCTGCCAGGAGGACATGATCGGCGGGCAGATGTTCTTCTCGATGCTCGTCCTCGACAGCCTCCACCGGCTGGGCATCCACATGTCCACCGAGGGCGCCGAGGCGTACTACTACGCCTGGCGGGTCGTCGGCGCGATGCTCGGCGTCGACCAGGGCGCCGTGCCCAGGACCCTCGACGACGCACGCCGCTACCTCGACCTCTACCTGCTGCGGTACATGGCCCCCTCGGAGGAGGGCGTCCTGCTCACCCGGCAGCTGATCGACCTGTACGAGGAGGTCGTCCCCGGCACCCTCTTCGACCCGGTCGTCTCGGCCCTCATCCGCCACCTCGTCGGCGACACCTGCGGCGACTGGCTCGGCGTGCCCCGCAGCCGCTGGGACACCGCGGTGAAGGCCGTGCCCGCGTTGCTCGGCGTCCTGGAGTCGGTGGAGGACGCCTCGCCGTTCGCCGCCTGGGCGCTCGACCGGCTCGGCCACCTCACCTCGGTCTTCGAGCTGTCCACGCTCACCCGGGGCCGCGTGATGCACTACGCCATCCCGGAGCACCTGAGGAAGGAGTACGGCGTCGACGGGGGCGTGTCCCGCAAGAGCCGCTGGACCCCGCCGCCGGCCACCGTCTGAACCCCGCCGCGGGAAGGCGCTCGATCCCGTCCTCCTCCGCCGGGCCGGTTCTCCTCGCCGTTTGCGTCGGGCTGACCGAAAATGGTCGTACCCGGTGAAGGCGAGGCGCGCATGGACAGCGAGCGGAACGGGCTCGGAGAGGAGCCGACGGCCGGCCGGGCCGGCCGGTTCTCGGTGGAGGTCCGGACCGCCTGGGGAACCGACACCGTGGTCGTCGTCCCGCTCGGCGAGCTCGACCACGACACGGTCGAGCCGTTGCGCACCGCCCTGGAGAAGCACGAGGACGCGGCCCGCATCGTCGTCGACTGCGCCGGACTCGACTTCTGCGACTCCACCGGCCTGAACCTGCTGCTCAGGGCCCGCTCGCGGGCCCTGGAGGCCGGAGCGCGCCTCGACCTCGCCGGGCTGCGGCCCCCCGTCGACCGCATGTTCCGGATCACCGGGGCCCTCCACGTCTTCCAGGTGTACGCCGACGTGGCCACGGCCCTCGCAGCCGACGGGACGGGCGACGCCCGCCCCGAGGGCCCGGCGTGACGGGCCCTCCGGCCGTGTGGGAGGGCGAGATGACCCAGGGCGACGGGACACCCGCGCAGACCCGCAGGCTCCTGCTGCACGGCAGCACGGGAGCGGTCTCCCGCTGCCGCGACTTCACCGCGCGGGCCCTCGCCGACTGGGGCTGGATCCCCGCCGAGAGCCCGCGCGCCCGGGAGCGCGTCGAGGACGTGCTGCTGATGGTCTCCGAGGTGGTCACCAACGCCTGTCTGCACGGCGGGGGGCCGGAGGAGTTCGTGCTCCGGCACGCCGACGGGCTGCTCCGCGTCGAGGTCGCCGACCGGAGTCCCCGGCACCCGCGGCGGATGGCGCCCCGCTCGCCCTCACTGCCCGGCGGTCACGGTCTGATGGTCCTCGACCGGCTGGCGAGCGACTGGGGCACCTCCGACCGGGGGCCCGAGACCCCCGGCAAGGTGGTGTGGCTGGAGGTCAGGCGGCCGTCCCGTCCTCCGTGGCACCGTCCTCCAGCAGACTGCTCCTGAGTTCGCCGAGGATCCGGGCGAGCAGCCGGGAGACGTGCATCTGGGAGAGGCCGACCCGCTCGCCGATCTCCGCCTGCGTCAGCTCCTCGCCGAAGCGCAGCGAGAGGATCAGCCGGTCGCGCTCGCCGAGGCGCTCCAGCAGCGGCCGCAGCGAGGCGAGGTCGTCGATCAGCTCGTAGGCGGGCTCCTCGACGGCGGTCCGCCGGCCGGAGCTGCCCTGCGGGGCGCGGTCGGAGTCGTCGTCGCCGACCGGCGCGTCGAGCGAGTGGGCCGTGTAGGCGTTGGCCGCGAGCTCGCCCTCGGACACCTCGTCCGGGGTCAGGTGCAGTCGTTCGGCCAGCTCCGTCCGGTCGGGCCGGTGGCCGTCCCGCTGCTCCAGCTCGTCGGAGGCCTTGGCGAGGTCGATCCGCAGCTCCTGGAGGCGGCGCGGCACCCGTACGGCCCAGCCGGTGTCTCGGAAGAATCGTTTCATCTCGCCGACGATGGTGGGCAGCGCGAAGGCCGAGAATTCAACGCCGCGCTCCGGCTCGAACCGGTCGATCGCCTTGATCAGACCGATCGTCCCCACCTGCACGATGTCCTCGGTCGGCTCGGGGCGGCCGCGGAAGCGCCGTGCGGCGAACTTCACCAGGCTCAGGTTCAGCTCCACCAGGGTGTTGCGGACGTAGGCGTGCTCCGGCGTGCCCTCGTCGAGGGCACGGAGCCGCCGGAAGAGTGCCACGGACAGCGTCCGGGCGTCGTCCGTCGTCGCCTCGGTCGGATTCTCCGGCTCGGACAGTCCCCCCAGCGCCCGGCGCCGGACGGCCGCCGCGTGCGGACGACCGTCGTCGCGCCTGCGCTCCGACGGTGCGTATGTGGCTCTGGCGGTCATGGCATGTTCCCATCGACGGTTCCGATGGGCCGGCGCCGCCTCGGAAAGAGGGCGGCATCCCGGCCCGCCGGTTGAACGTCCTCGTAAGAAGCATTCCCATCTGGGATTTTTTCACCCATAAGCCCGTTTACGCACCCCACGTCACGGTCAGCCGCCGTATATGGCGCAACGTGACAGGAGCCACCGCGCAGTGGCCCGCTCCCGGCGGTACGTGCTCGGCGGAGGGCCGGGCACGGCCGCCCGGCTCCGTGACCTCTCCGCGCAGGCGGTGAGGGACTGGTACGGACCGCTCTCCCCGGCCGCCCGGACGGCCGCCGACGACGTGCTGCTGCTCGTCACCGAACTCGTCGGCCACGCCCTGCGGCGCGGGGGAGCCCCCTACGAGCTCCGCCTCGACCGCTCCGCCGACGGCGTCTGGGTCCAGGTCAGCGACACCGCCCCCGGCCGCCCCCTTCCCCAGGACGAGCACCACGCGGGGCAGCCCTCCACGGCGTGCCTCTATCTGGTCCAGCGGCTCGCCGCCGCCTGGGGCTCGGTGCCCCGGGAACACGGCCGGACCGTCTGGTGCGAGGTCCCCTTCCCGTCGGCGGACCCCAGCGCTCGGGCTGTCTGAAGACGCCCGGAGCGGGTAGCCGCCGGGGCGGGACCACCCCGCCGCCGGTGGGGGACCAGGACCGGAGGAGGTGCCCGCTATGGAAGAGGCCCGGCTCTCCGCGTACGAGCGGCGCGTACTCGCCGAGATCGAGGAGGACCTGAGCACCGACGACGGCCTCGCCCGGCGCATGGCCGGACACCGGCCGCCCCTCCGCCTTCCCCGGCCCCGGTTCGGCGGGGGCCGCCTCGGCGCCCTGACGCTCGGGGCCGCGACGCTGGCCCTGCTCGTCCTCGCCGTGGCGACCGCCAGCCCGGCGCTGACCTGGGCCTTCGCCGCCGCCTGGGTGGTGACGCTGATCCTGCTGCTGCGGATGGTGGTCCGCTGGACCCGGCGGCACGCGGCTGGCGGCAGGCCCGACGACTGACACCGACGAAAGGAGCCCGCGATGCCCCGCGGATCGAACGCCAAGCGCGAGAGGCAGTACGAGCACATCAAGGAGAGCGCGCTGGACCGCGGCGAGAGCCAGAAGCGCGCGGAGGAGATCGCCGCTCGCACCGTGAACAAGGAACGGGCCCGTTCGGGCGAGTCGAAGACCGCGAGCAAGAGCTCGACCCAGGACATGTCGTCGTCGCGGCGCGGCGGGAAGCGCTCGCACAGCGGTTCCGAGGGACCGACCTACGACCAGCTCTACGCGGAGGCCCAGCGCCGCAACCTGCACGGCAGGTCACAGATGAACAAGGCCGAGCTGAAGAAGAAGCTCGGCCACTGAACCACCGAGGGCCCCGGGATCACGGTCCCGGCCCACCGGACCACCGGGGCCCGCCCCCGCCCGTTCAGTGCGCCCCGCCGGGAGGACCCGCCGGCGGGGCGCCGACCACCCCGCGCACCACCCCCAGCTCCACCAGGTCGTCCGGGCGCAGACGCAGCCGGTCGGCCGTCACGTCCACCTCCTCCGGGGGCCTCTTCAGGACGGCCGCGGCCAGCTCGGGCGCGATCACCGAGAAGTACGCGTCCGGGGTCGCCCAGGTGCGCCCCGGCGCGGCCAGCGCCAGCGCCCCGCCCGAGCCGCCCTCGCCGATGAGCAGCGCGGTGACCGGGACCCGCGCCTCCGCGACGGCGCCGAAGAGCTCCGCGATGGCCGGCCCGGCACCGGCCCGCTCCGCCTCCGCGTCGTTCGCGGCGCCCGGGGTGTCGATCAGCGTCAGCACCGGGATCCCGAGCCGGCCGGCCAGCCGCACCAGCCGGGCGGCGGTACGGAAACCGGCCGGCCGGGTCGCGGTCCCGCACTGCGCCGCGTACGCGGCCGTACGCCCGTCGGGGAGACGGCCGAAGCCGCACCGGACGCCCGGATCGGTGCCGCCCGCGCGGTCGCCGGACAATTCCGCCCGCTCCGTGAACACCTCGGCGAGATACCGGTCGGCGCGCGGCCGCTCCGGCCGGCGGGACCGGGCCACCGCCTCCCGCCCGGTCGCGGACGGTGCCGTGCCGCCGAGCGCGTACGGCGGCGGGACCGGGCCCCCGGCGGGGCGGGTGAGCAGCGCCAGCCAGCGGCCCAGCACCGCCCGCAGCTCCCCGGGCGGGACGACCGCGTCCACGTGCCCGTGGGCGAACTGGGACTCCGCCGTGTACGCCGCCGGGTCGGCGTCCCGCGGCCGCACCCGGGCCCCCGCGAAGCCGACCTGCGCCCCCGGCAGCGCGAGGACCACGTCGGAACCGGCCCCCAGGGTGGCCCAGCCGCCGCCGGTCGTCGGATCGCGGAGCACCGCGAGCTGCGGCAGCCCCGCCGCCCGGGTCAGCGCCGACTCCCCGGCCAGCCGCTGGAGCTGGACGAGCGCCCGCATCCCCTCCTGCATCCGGCTGCCGCCCGTCGCGAGGAGCACCGTCACCGGCAGCCGGTGCGCCCGGGCGTGGGCGTGCGCGGCGGCGACCCGGGCGCCGGTCGCCTCGCCGATCGAGCCGCCGAGGAAGCCGAACTCGAAGGAGACCAGCACCGTCCGCGTACCGCCCACCGTGCCGGTGCCGCAGACCACCGACTCGGACGCGCCCGAACGGGCGGCGGCCTCGGCCCTCGCCCGGCCGTGGCCGGGCCAGCCGAGCGGCCCGTCGCCCTCGTACGGGCCCTCGGCGGCAGGGAGTTCGGTGAAGTCGTCGGTGACGAGGGCCAGGGCCTCGCGCGCGTTCGCAGGTGCTGTCATCGGGGCCTCCCGCCCGTCGCCAGGTCCGCCACCGTACCGCCGGGTAGCCACCCCGGACCGGCCACGGGCCCGGGTGCGGCGAAGATCACCCCGGGGCGGTCGCGCCGTCCCGGCCCGACGGGCCGCCGAGGGCGAGCAGACCGCCGGCGACCCCCAGCGCCATGCCGACCAGTAACCCGCCCAGGTCGGACGCCACCCAGGAGCCGAGCGAGGCGAGCAGGCCGACGACCGCGTACCGGCGCCGCCCGCGCGGATGGAGGACCACCAGCGCCCCGCAGCCGCACATCAGCAGCGGCAGCCCGTACCGCACGTCGGCCCCCGCCGACAGCAGCACGTCCGGCCCGGCCCGCTGCACCAGCAGGATCTCCGCGCCGCCCAGCGCCGGCGCGAGCCCCGCGCCGAACGGGCGCCGTCGCCGCCACGCCCGCCGGACGGGCGCCGTGCCGGGACCGGGCGGGGCCATGTGGTGCTCCTGACGCCGGGGGAGCGGTACGGGACGGGCGACCGCCCGGACCGTACGGCCACCGCCGCGAGAGGTCAACGCCCGTGCGCCGCCCCGTCTCAGGCCATGATCCCGCTGCCGTGCGGCGCGTACAGGTCCAGCAGACGCACCCGGGTCACCTGGAGCCGGTGCGCCAGGATCGACCCCACCCAGAAGTACACCGCCGCCCCGAACCCCTCGTCCGTGCGGCACAGCGACCGGACCGCCGTCGCGTCGAACTCGTACGCCCGGACCGGCGTCATCGCCTCCGCCCCCGACTGGCACAGATACGGCGGGAACAGCCAGGACAGGCCCACCAGCTCACCGTGGCGCAGGGTCTCGATCACCGGCGAACCCCGCCCCGGCACCTTGGCGTCCAGCGTCACCGCGCCCGTCTTCACGATCCAGAACCGCTCCGCGTGCTGCTGCTCCTCGAAGAGCCGGTCACCGGACTCGAAGTACACGTCCTCGGCGAAGGCCATCAGCCGCTCGCGGTGCTCCACCGGCAGCGTACTGACCTTGGGTGCGGCACTCCTCATGGCGGACCCTCCTCCTCGCGCGTACGGCTCCGCTCCCAGTCTCCGCCCACCACGGCCGGTCCGCAGGCGGCGGCGCGCGGGATCCGCCCGGGCACTGCCCGGCGTGCGTCCGGACGGAGCAGGGCGGAGCATGAGACCGAGGAGGAAACGGCCGCAGGGGACGTGAGCCAGGAGGGTGACATGCCCGTCCCGGAAGTGCCCGACCCGAAGGGTCCCGGCCCGGACCGCGGCGACGCGCCCGGCCCGGACGACGGCGACGCGCTCGTCGTCCTCCGCCGGGTCGACAAGCACTTCGGGACCCTCCACGTGCTCCGGTCCATCGACCTCACCATCCGGCGCGGCGAGGTCGTCGTCGTCATCGGCCCGTCGGGCTCCGGCAAGTCCACCCTCTGCCGGGCGATCAACCGCCTGGAGACCATCGACAGCGGCGAGATCCGCATCGACGGCCGCCCGCTGCCCGCCGAGGGCAGGGAACTCGCCCGGCTCCGCGCCGACGTCGGCATGGTCTTCCAGTCCTTCAACCTCTTCGCCCACAAGACCGTCCTCGACAACGTCACGCTGGGACAGATCAAGGTCCGCAAGAAGGACCGCAAGGCCGCCGAGGAACGCGCCCGCACCCTGCTCGACCGGGTCGGCGTCGCCGCCCAGGCAGACAAGTACCCGGCGCAGCTCTCCGGCGGCCAGCAGCAGCGCGTCGCCATCGCCCGCGCCCTCGCCATGGACCCGAAGGTGATGCTCTTCGACGAGCCGACCTCCGCCCTCGACCCCGAGATGATCAACGAGGTCCTGGAGGTCATGCGGCAGCTGGCCCAGGAGGGGATGACCATGGTGGTCGTGACGCACGAGATGGGCTTCGCCCGCTCCGCCGCCAACCGGGTCGTCTTCATGGCCGACGGCCGGATCGTCGAGGAGACCACCCCCGACGAGTTCTTCGGCAACCCCCGCACCGCCCGGGCCCGCGACTTCCTCTCCAAGATCCTCCACCACTGAGCCCCCACGGGGTGATCACATGAACCCGCTCAGGACCACCAGGACCCTCGTCGCCTCCGCGACCGCCGTCGTCCTCGCCCTCGGCACCGCCTCCCTCGCCCAGGGGGCCGTCCCCGCCGACCACGACGACGACGACCAGATCACCATCGGCATCAAGTTCGACCAGCCCGGCATCGGCCTGAAGACCCCCGACGGCACCTACACCGGCTTCGACGTCGACGTCGCCACCTACATCGCGAAGCAACTCGGCCACGAGCCCGACCAGATCGTCTGGAAGGAGGCGAAGAGCGCCGACCGCGAGACCATGCTCCAGCGCGGCGACGTCGACTTCATCGCCGCCTCCTACTCGATCAACGACGAACGCGCCGAGAAGGTCGACTTCGCCGGCCCCTACCTCCTCGCCCACCAGGACGTGCTGATCCGCGCGGACGACGACTCCATCAAGCAGCCGTCCGACCTCAACGACAAGCGGCTCTGCTCCGTCACCGGCTCCACCTCCGCGCAGAACGTCAAGGACGAGATCGCCCCCGACGCCCAGCTCCAGGAGTACGGCGGCTACTCCGAGTGCCTGACCGGCCTGGAGAACGGCGTCATCGACGCCCTCACCACCGACGACTCCATCCTCGCCGGCTACGCCGCCCAGGAGGAGTTCAAGGGCAAGTTCAAGCTCGGCGGCTTCGAGCTGAGCAACGAGAACTACGGCATCGGCGTCCAGAAGGGCAGCGACCTCAAGGGCAAGATCAACACCGCCCTGGAGAAGATGGTCGAGGACGGCTCCTGGGACGAGGCCGTCGAGAAGAACTTCGGACCGGCGAACTACCAGAACGAACCCGCCCCGAAGATCGGCGTGATCGTCGACTGAGCCGGCCGCCGTGTTCGACTTCCTCGAAGGCTACGACCTCCTGGGCGCCTTCTGGGTGACCGTCCAGCTCACCTTCTGGTCCGCCCTCGGCTCCCTGGTGTGGGGGACGCTGCTCGCCGCCATGCGCGTCGGGCCCGTCCCCCTCATGCGGGGCTTCGGCACCGCCTACGTCACCGTCGTCCGCAACATCCCCCTCACCGTCATCATCGTCTTCACGTCCCTCGGCCTCTTCCAGACCCTCGGCATCAGCATGGGCGCCGACCGCTTCACCACCATCAACTTCCGGCTCGCGGTCCTCGGCCTCACCGCCTACACCAGCGCCTTCGTCTGCGAGGCACTGCGCTCCGGCATCAACACCGTCCCCCTCGGACAGGTCGAGGCCGCCCGTGCCATCGGCCTCAGCTTCCCCCAGATCCTGCGGATCATCGTGCTTCCGCAGGCCTTCCGGTCGGTCGTCGGCCCCCTCACCAACGTCCTCATCGCCCTCACCAAGAACACCACCGTCGCCGCCGCCATCGGCGTCGCCGAAGCCGCCCTGCTCATGCGGGAGATGATCGAGAACGAGGCCCAGCTCATCCTCGTCTCCGCCATCTTCGCCTTCGGCTTCATCTGCCTCACCCTGCCCACCGGCCTCCTCCTCGGCCGGCTCGCCAGGAAAGTGGCGGTCAAACGGTGAGGCGCCCCGGACAGGCGCGCACGGGCGGGCGCCGCGCCGCCAAGGACGAGTCCGCCACCGTCCTCTACGACGTCCCCGGCCCCCGCGCCCGCCGCCGCAACCTGCTGTGGACCGTGCTCTTCCTGGCCGCCCTCGCCGCCGTCGTCTGGTGGGTGATCGCCGGACTCGCCGCCAAGAACCAGCTGGAGGCGGCCAAATGGGAGCCCTTCTTCACCGACGGACGGATCTGGCAGACATACCTGCTGCCCGCCCTGAAGAACACCGTCGTCGCCGCAGCCCTCGCCATGGTCCTCGCCCTGCCGCTCGGCGCCCTCCTCGGCATCGCCCGCCTCTCCGACCACCGCACCGTCCGCGCCGGCGCCGGCACCGTCGTCGAGTTCTTCCGCGCGATCCCCGTCCTCATCCTCATGCTCTTCGCCAACGCCGCCTACGCCGAGTTCACCGACATCAGCCCCGAGACCCGCCCCCTGTACGCGGTCGTCACCGGCCTCGTCCTCTACAACGCCTCCGTCCTCGCCGAGGTCGTCCGCGCCGGCATCCTCGCCCTGCCCGCCGGACAGACCGACGCCGCCAAGGCCATCGGCATGCGCAAGGGCCAGACCATGGCGTACGTCCTCCTGCCCCAGTCCGTCACCGCCATGCTGCCCGCCCTCGTCAGCCAGCTCGTCGTCATCGTCAAGGACACCGCCCTCGGCGGCGCCATGCTCGGCTTCGCCGAACTCCTCGCCTCCGTCCGCCCCATGAGCGCCAACTACGGTGCCAACACCATCGCCTGCTTCACCGTCGTCGCCGTCCTCTTCGTCCTCCTCAACATCGCCCTCACCACCTTCGCCTCCTGGCTCGAACGCCGGCTGCGCCGCGGCAAACGCTCCACCGGCGCCGTCGTCACCGCCGAGGCCGTCGACGACCTCGCCGCCCCCGGCCCGGCCGAACCCCCCGCACCCCCCGGCCCCGGAACCCGCGAACCGTAACGAACCGATTCCATCGCGGCTTTCGGCGCCGACCTGTAGGACACTGCTCGCGTGCGTGGACATCTACCGGACGAGAACCCGGGTTTCGCAGGCCGCCGCACGGAACTGAAGCGCCTCACCGCCGCGCTGGCGGAGCACCGCCTCGTCACCGTGACCGGCGTCGGAGGGGTCGGCAAGACCCGCCTCGCGCTGCGCGCCGCCCACCGCGTCCGCCACCATCACCCCGACGGCGCCTGGTGGGCCGACCTCGGACAGCTCGACGGCGAACGGCTCCTCGTCGCCCTCGTCGCCGACTCCGTCGACCTCGCCGACCACACCCCCGGCACCGACTCCGGCGCCCTGCGCCGACGGCTCGCCGGCACCCGCCTCCTCCTCGTCCTCGACTGCTGCGACCACCTCGCCGACGCCTGCGGCCGGCTCGTCGCCGAACTCCTCGACGCCGCCCCCGGCCTCACCGTCCTCGCCACCTCCCGCCGCCCCCTCGGCGTCCCCGGCGAACACACCGTCGTCCTCGACCCGCTCCCGCCCACCGGCGACGACGCCCTCGCCCTCCTCCGCACCGCCACCGGCGAGGACCTCCCCGCCACCGGCCCCGCCGGCGAGATCTGCGTCCGCCTCGAAGGCATACCCCTCGCCCTGGAACTCGCCGCCGCCCAGATCCGGCTCCAGGGCGCCGAAGCCGTCCGCGACCAGCTCGGCAGCCGCCTCACCGCACCCCCCGACGCCCGCTTCGACCTCCTCGCCCACCCCGACCGCGTCTGGCCCGCCCGCCACCAGACCCTCCGCGCCGCCATCGGCTGGAGCCACGAACTCGCCGACCCCCTCGAACGGCTCCTCTGGGCCCGCCTCTCCGTCTTCCGCGGCCCCTTCGACCTCGCCACCGCCGCCGCCGTCTGCACCGGCGGCCCCCTCACCCCCGACACCCTGCCCGCCGCCCTCGACGGACTCGTCCGCGCCTCCGTCGTCCGCCCCGCCGACACCGCCGGACGCCACCGGCTCCTCGACACCATCCGCGAGTACGGCGCCGGCTGGCTCGACCGGCTCGGCGAGACCGGCACCGTCGCCGCCCGCCACGCCGCCCACTTCCGCGCCCTCGCCGGCCAGGGCCCCGCCGCCTGGCACGGCAGCCGCCAGCTCCACTGGTACCGCGCCGTCGACACCCACCACACCGACCTGCGCACCGCCCTCGACCACCTGCTGCGCACCGACCCCGACGCCGCCCTCGACCTCGTCGGCTCCGTCGCCTTCGCCTGGTCCTGCCGCGGCCGGCTCCGCGAGGCCCGCGACGGCCTCGAACAGGCCCTCCTGCTCAGCGACGCCCGCGGCCGCGCCCGCACCCGCGCCCTGTGGGCCCTCGGCGTCACCCTCGTCCTCCAGGGCGACCTCGAAACCGCCCAGTCCGTCACCGAACGCTGCGCCCGCGAGGCCCGCCACACCGAGCACCCGCCCGAGCGGCCCTGGACGGCCCCGGAGCCGTACGGCCCCGGCGAACTCACCCTCGACGCCGCCGCCCTCGCCGGCCTCCTCGCCCTCACCACCGGCCGCGCCCAGGCCGCCCTCGTCGTCGTCGACCACGTCCTCGCCTCGGCCCGCGGCCGCCCGGCCGACTCCGCCGCCACCCTCCGCTGCCACCTCGTCCGCGTCTTCGCCCTCACCGGCCTCGGCCGGCTCGCCGAGGCCCGCCCCGAGGCGCTCGCCCTGCGCGCCCTCTGCGACACCCTCGACGAACACTGGACCCGCACCGCCCTGGAGTACCAGCTCGCCCTCACCGGCCTCCTGGAGGGCGACCCGGCCGCCGCGGCGGCCCATGCCCGGGCCATGCTCGCCGGCACCCGCGCGCTCGGCGCCGGCCTCGGCGTCGCCCTCGGCCTCGACGTCCTCGCCACCGCCTACGCCGCCGCCGGCGACGGCGAACGGGCCGCCGACGTCTCCGGCACCGGCGAGGCGTACTGGCGCGCCACCGGCCAGCCCCGCCGCGGCCTGCCCGGCCTGCGCGCGCTCCACGCCCACTACACCGCCGGCGTCCGCGCCACCCTGGGCGAACCCGCCTACGAGGAGATCTTCCTCCGCGCCCTCACCGACCTGCCCCAGTCCGGCCTCGACCGCGCCCTCGCGGACGGCCCCTGACCCGCCGCGCCGCCCGGCCCCAGGACCTCAGCCCTCCCCGGCCGCCGCCTCCGCCGTCCACGGCCAGGCCGCCTCCGCCCCCGCCTCCACCAGGCCGACCATCCGGAAGGCGGCGTCCGTCAGACCACCGAACGTGTACCGGCGCCGGCCGGTCTCGCCCCCGGCCGGCCGGTAGCCCGCCAGGTTCCACGTGTACAGAGGGACCGACTTCGGCACCGGCGGCGGCACGGCCGCCCCGTACGGCGGTGCCGCCTGCTCGTCGGTGACCACCAGCACCCGGTCGTGCCCGTCGTAGTGCTCCCGCAGCGCCTTCGCCGTGTGGGTGCCGCCCAGCCGCCCGAACCGGCCGGCCACGTCGAGCAGCGGCTCGTCCGGGGCGTACTCCACCGCCCGGCTGGTCCAGCCGAACTCCACCAGATCGGCCCGCTCCGCGCGCCGCGCCACCGCCACCCCGAACACCGCCGCCGCGTCCGCCCGGGTCAGCCGCGAGCGCTCGGAACCTACAACGGCACCGTCCCGGCACGCGACCGGATAAACGCCCCTCCGCCGTCGGCGCCTCCGCGCCCCGGGCGTCCCCAGGCGTCCGGGGCGGGGGCGGCGCACCATGGAGGCATGGACCGGAGCCTGGGAGATCTCGGGGCCGTCAGCGGTCCGGCGCGGGTCGCCGGGCCGGGGGAGGGGATCGGCGCCGACGAGCTCGGCCTCGCCACGCGCAACCACGGGCTTCCGCTGGAGGCCCTGCGGTACGACGTCACGCCGCCGGGGCTGCACTACGTGCTCGTGCACTACGACATCCCCGACACCGACGCCGAGGACTGGCGGCTCACCGTCGGCGGGCGGGTGCTGCGGCCGCTCGAACTGGACCTCGCCGCGCTGCGTGACCTGCCCGTCGTGACCCGGCGCGTCACCCTGGAGTGCGCGGGGAACGGCCGGGCCCGGCTCACGCCCCGGCCCGTCAGCCAGCCGTGGCTCGTCGAGGCCGTCTCCACCGCCGAGTGGACCGGCGTCCCGCTCGCCGCCCTGCTCGACGCGGCCGGCGTCGCCGAGGACGCCGTCGAGGCCGTGTTCACCGGCGCCGACCACGGCGTCGAGCGCGGGGTCGAGCAGGACTACCGCCGCTCCCTGCCGCTCGCCACCGCCGCCGACCCCGGCCGGGACGTGCTCGTCGCGTACGAGATGAACGGCGCCCCGCTGCCGCCCCAGCACGGCAGCCCCCTGCGGCTCGTCGTCCCGGGCTGGTACGGCATGGCCCACGTGAAGTGGCTGCGCGAGATCACCCTCACCGCGACGCCCTACACCGGCTTCCAGCAGTCCACCGCCTACCGCCTCCGGCAGGAGCCGGGCGAACCCGGCGAGCCCGTCACCCTCATCGCGCCCCGGGCCCTGCTGGCCCCGCCCGGCTTCCCCGACTTCATGACCCGCGCCCGCGTCGTCCGGCCCGGCCCCGTGCCGCTCACCGGCCGCGCCTGGT
Source organism: Streptomyces roseofulvus (assembly GCF_039534915.1). Classification (NCBI taxonomy): domain Bacteria; kingdom Bacillati; phylum Actinomycetota; class Actinomycetes; order Kitasatosporales; family Streptomycetaceae; genus Streptomyces; species Streptomyces roseofulvus. The sequence continues at coordinate 7,469,125 of NZ_BAAAWE010000001.1, forward strand.
CCGGCCACGGACCCGTCGTCCGCGTCGAGGTCAGCGAGGACGGCGGCGCCGCCTGGACCGACGCGGAGGTCGTTCCCGACCCCGCCCACCCCTGGGCCTGGGCCGCCTGGCGCACCACCTGGACCGCCACCCCGGGCCTGCGCCACCTCGCCGTCCGCGCCACCGACGCCACCGGCCGCGTCCAGCCCCTCGCCGCGCCCTGGAACCGCGGCGGCTTCGCGAACAACCTCGTCCAGCGCGTCGAGGTGCTCTGCGCCCCGGAGCCGGAGGACCGGGGACCGTCGGGCACCCCGTAAAGTCGGAGGGGTCGCCCGTACCCGTCCCGACGAGGAGATTTCCGTGACCGACCCGGCGCCCACCGCCCGCCAGCAGCAGATCGCCCGGGAGCTCCAGGTCTCCGAGACCTTCGACCCGGCCGCCGAGATCGAGCGCCGGGTGGCCTTCCTCGCCGAGCGCCTCACCAGCAGCGGACTGCGCTCGCTCGTCCTCGGCATCAGCGGCGGCGTCGACTCCACCACCGCCGGCCGGCTCTGCCAGCTCGCCGTCGAGCGCGCCCGCGCCGCCGGCCACGAGGCCACCTTCTACGCCATGCGGCTGCCGTACGGCGTCCAGGCCGACGAGCAGGACGCGCAGACCGCCCTCGACTTCATCCGCGCCGACCAGGTCCTCACCGTCGACGTCAAGGCCGCCAGCGACGCCGCCCTCGACGCGGCCCTCGCCGCCGGCGTGACCTTCCGAGACGCCCACCACCAGGACTTCGTGCACGGCAACATCAAGGCCCGGCAGCGCATGATCGCCCAGTACGCGGTGGCCGGCGCCCAGGACGGCCTCGTCGTCGGCACCGACCACGCCGCCGAGGCCGTCTCCGGCTTCTTCACCAAGTTCGGCGACGGCGCCGCCGACCTCGTCCCGCTCACCGGCCTCACCAAGCGGCGGGTCCGCGCCGTCGCCGCCGAGCTGGGCGCCCCGGCCGGGCTGGTCTGGAAGGTCCCGACCGCCGACCTGGAGACCCTGGACCCCGGCAAGCCCGACGAGGACGCGCTCGGCGTCACGTACGACGACATCGACGACTTCCTGGAGGGCAAGCCCGTCGACGAGGCCGCCTACGCCGCGATCGTCCGCCGCTACGACCTCACCGAGCACAAGCGGCAGCTGCCGATCGCGCCCTGAGCCCGCCGTCCCGGGCCTCGCGCGCCTGAGCGCCCCGCGCCGAACGGGCGGATCCTGGAAGGGTGGGCGCCCCGCCGCCCGGGGCCCCGGAAGGGAGCACACCATGTTCGGCGAGACGACGGCGTACAGCAGCTTCTCGGTGGACGACCTGGACGCCGCCCGGCACTTCTACGGTGACCAGCTCGGTCTGACCGTGGAGGACTCCGGCACCGGGGACATGCGGATGCTGTTCCTGACCCTGCCGGGCGGGGCCCGGGTCTTCGTCTACCCCAAGGAGAACCACACCCCCGCCTCCTTCACGGTCCTCAACTTCGAGGTCGACGACATCGACCGGGCCGTCGACGACCTGGTCACCCGGGGCGCCGCCTTCCAGCGCTACCCCGAGTTCGAGGCCGACGACAAGGGCGTCGTCCGGCCCGGGGACGGCGAGGCCGGCCCGGCGGGCATCGCCTGGTTCACCGACCCCGCCGGCAACGTCATCGCGGTGATGCAGGAGCGGTGACGCACGCGCGGTCACGCGGCGGCGAAGACGCGGCGGCGGTGATCGGTGCCGGCGGGCGCGCCGGTGGACCGGCGGGCGCCGGTGGACCGGCGGGCGCGGGCCGGTGGCCGGTGGGGCGGTGGGGCGACCGGCGGCGGACTGTGATCCACTGTGCGAGCGGGGGAGCACGGAGAGCAGGACCAGCAGCAGGAGCACCGTTGACCACCTATCGCCAGCCCGGCGTCGTCGTCACCGACCACCACTTCCCCGTCCCCCTCGACCACGCCCGCCCCGACGGCGAGCAGATCGAGGTCTACGGCCGCGAACTCGTCGCCGCCGGCCTCGGCGACGCCGAGCGCGACCGCCGCCCCTGGCTCCTCTACCTGGAGGGCGGTCCCGGCTTCGGCGCCCGCCGCTTCATCGGCCGACAGGCGTGGATCGGCCGAGCCGTCCGCGAGTTCCGGGTGCTCCTCCTCGACCAGCGGGGCACCGGCCGCTCCACCCCCGCCAACCGCCAGACCCTGCCGCTGCGCGGCGATGCCGCCGCCCAGGCCGCGTACCTCACGCACTTCCGCGCCGACTCCATCGTCAAGGACGCCGAACTGATCCGCCGCCGGCTCACCGGCGGCGCCCCCTGGACCGTCCTCGGCCAGAGCTTCGGCGGCTTCTGCGCCGTCCACTACCTCTCCACCGCCCCCGAGGGCCTGGAGCGGGTCCTGATCACCGGCGGCCTGCCGTCCCTCGACGCCACCGCGGACGACGTCTACACCGCCGCCTACCCGCGCGTCCGGCGCAAGAACGACGCCCACTTCACCCGCTACCCGCGCGACGCCGAACGCATCCGCGCGATCGCCGCCCACCTCCTCGACCACGAGGTCACCCTCCCCGGCGGCGGCCTCCTCACCGTCGAGGCGTTCCAGTCCCTCGGCATCCTCCTCGGCTCCGGCGACGGAACCCACCAGCTCCACCACCTCCTGGAGGGCGCCTTCGTGCCGACCCCCACCGGGCCCGCCCTCGCCGACGCCTTCCTGGAGCAGGTCCAGGCCCACCTCTCGTACGCCGGCCACCCGCTCTACGCCGTCCTCCACGAGGCCATCTACGCACAGGGCCAGGGCCCCACCGCCTGGGCCGCCGAGCGGGTCCGCGCCGACTTCCCGGAGTTCGACGCCGCCGCGGCGCTCGCCGACGGCCGGCCCGTGCTCCTCACCGGTGAGACCGTCCACCCCTGGCACTTCACCACCGACCCCGCCCTCCGCCCGCTGCGCGAGACCGCCGAACTCCTCGCCGAACGGGACGACTGGACCCCGCTGTACGACCCCGACGCGCTCGCCGCCAACCGGGTGCCGGTGGCGGCCGCCGTGTACCACGACGACATGTACGTCGACACCGCCCACTCCCTGGAGACCGCCGCCGCGATCCGCGGCCTGCGGACCTGGGTCACCGACGAGTTCGAGCACGACGGCGTGCGCGCCGGCGGCCCCCGCGTCCTCGACCGGCTGCTCGCGCTCTCCCGCGGCGAACTCTGACGGCGCATCCGGTACGGCACGGGTCCGGCGCTTTCCGAAAGTCCAAGCGCCGGACCCCGATCGCACATGGTCCGACCCGGCCCCGGCCGCTACAAATCGCTCCATGAGAGCGTCACACGTCACCGCCGAGATCGCCGGCCAGCCCGACTGCTGGCGCCGCGCCGCCGCCCTCGCCGGGCCGCTCGCCGACCTGCTGCCCCGGCCCGGCGAGAGGATCGCCGTCGTCGGCTGCGGCACCTCCTATCTGATCGCCCGCGCCTACGCGGCCCTGCGGGAGTCCCTCGGCGCGGGCGAGACCGACGCCTTCCCCGCCTCCGAACGCACCGCGCTCGGCCGCGACTACGACCGCCTCGTGGCCCTCACCCGCTCCGGTACGACCACCGAGGTCGTCGACCTCCTCGCGGGCGCCGCCGGACGGCTTCCCACCCTCGTCCTCACCGGCGTCCCCGACAGCCCCGCCGGCCGGCTCGCCGACCGGGTCGTGGACCTCTCCTTCGCCGACGAACGCTCCGTCGTCCAGACCCGGTTCGCGACCACCGCCCTTCAACTGCTGCGCGCCGGACTCGGGGTGGACCTCGCGCCCTCCGTCGCCGACGCCGAACTCGCCCTCTACGAACCGCTCCCGCACCACTGGGAGAAACGCGGTCAGTTCACCTTCCTCGGCACCGGCTGGACCGTCGGACTCGCCGACGAAGCGGCGCTCAAACTCCGCGAAGTGGCGCGCGTCTGGACGGAGTCGTACCCGGCCATGGAGTACCGGCACGGCCCGATCAGCGTCAGCGACCGGGCCAGCCTCGTCTGGTGCATCGGCCCCGTCCCGGCCGGCCTCCGCGAGGAAGTCGAGTCCACCGGAGCCCTGTTCACCGCCGACGCCGTCGACCCGGTCGCCGCCCTGGTCCGTGCCCAGCGGCTCGCCGTCGCCCTCGCCGCGCGGCGCGGCCTCAACCCCGACCGCCCGCGCCACGTCTCACGCTCCGTCATCCTCGCCGGAGCGTTCCGCCCCACCGCGGCCGACGCCGCCCGTATCCTGCGGGCATGATCGACACCGGAGCCACCGAGCTGCCCGACCTGCCCGAGCTGCCCGGCGACTGGCAGCGCGCCCTCGCCGTCGTCGCCCACCCCGACGACCTGGAGTACGGCTGCGCGGCCGCCGTCGCGAGCTGGACCGACGCCGGCAAGGAGGTCGTCTATTTGCTGGTCAGCCGGGGCGAGGCCGGGATCGACACGCTCGCGCCCGACGTATGCGCGCCGCTGCGCGAGCGCGAGCAGCGGGACAGCGCCGCCGTCGTCGGCGTCGACACCGTCGAGTTCCTCGACCACCGCGACGGCGTCATCGAGTACGGCACCGCGCTGCGCCGCGACATCGCGGCGGCGATCCGCCGCCACCGCCCCGAACTCGTCATCACCCTCAACCACCGCGACACCTGGGGCGGCGGACCGGGCGCGCCCCGGAACACCCCCGACCACGTGGCCGTCGGCCGCGCCACCCTCGACGCCGCGGCAGACGCGGGCAACCGCTGGATCTTCCCCGAACTCGGCGAGCACGGCCTCGCCCCCTGGGACGGAGTCCGCTGGGTGGCCGTCGCCGCCTCCAGCACCCCCACCCACGCCGTCGACGCCGGCCCCGGCCTGGACCGGGCGATCGCCTCCCTCCTCTGCCACCGCGCCTACATCGAGGCCCTGACCGACCAGGAACCGGAGGAGTACGTCCGCGAGTTCGTCACCGCCACCACCAGCCGCGCCTCCGCCCGCTTCGGCGGCCGCCCGGCGGTGACCTTCGAGGTGTTCCCCCGCTAGGTCCGTGACGGACGGAGGGACGGACAGGACCGGACAGGAGAGGACAGGGCGGGGCATGGGGGGAACGGGGGAAACGATGGGCGGCGCGGCAGGGCGAGCGGTGGACCCGGCGCACCCCCGGGTGCGGCGGGCGACGATCCGGGGCGGAATCTGGGGCGCCGTGGTGGGCGTCGCGGTCGTCCCCTACGGACTCCTCCAGATCGGAGCGGACCTCCTCCGGTTCGGCGGTGGCCCCGTGTTCGCCGGGGCCGGGGCGCTCGTGGGCGGGGCGCTCTTCGCCTGGGTCGGGGCCCGGTGGGGGAGGGACGTCGGGCTCAAGGACTCGACCCTGGAGGGGGCCGAGACCCTCCTCGCCGGATACGCCGTCGTCCCACTGGAGGTGGACGGGCGGCCCGGTCGGCGCTCCGACGGTGAGCGCTTCGAGCTGCGCTCGACCACGCGGCGGCTCCAGTTCTGGGACGGGACCGCATGCCTCTGGAGTCACCCGTGGTCCGCCGTCACCCTGGCGACGGTCAAGCGGGAGTTGCTCGTCGTGCGGCACGGCGACGAGGTGATCGCCGAGCTGACGCCCGCTCACGAGCTTCCGCACGGCTGGGACGAACTGATGCTCGGGGCCCGGCGTCGCGGCCGGACGCGTACCTCTTGAGGGCGGCCGGTCAGCCCATCGGCGACGGCTTGAGGACCGCGAACTCGGCGCCCGCGGGGTCGGCGAACCAGGCGAGGCGGCCCACGTCCGGGATGTCCGCGGGCGGCAGCAGGACCGTGCCGCCCGAGACGGTCACCGCGTCCGCCGTGCCGTCGGCGTCCTCGACCTCGAAGTACGGGATCCAGCGGGACCGTTCGCCGGAGTCCTGGAGCTCGGCGGCGCCGCCGAACGACGCCGCCTCCTGGTCGCCCTCGGAGGTGGAGATCACCCGGTACGTCATGCCGGGTGCCTCCATCTGGGCCCAGCGCCACTCGAAGAGCGACTCGTAGAACGCGAGGGCGGCCTCGGGGTCGGACGTGTGGAGCTCCACCCAGACGAGGGTGTTCCGCGAGGAGGTGCGGTCGAGGCCGCGCACCGAACCGGGCTGCCAGACGGCGAACTCGGCCCCGCCCGGGTCGGTGAGCGCGGCCATCCGGCCCGCGTCCATCACGTCCATGGCGCGCACCCGGACCCGGCCGCCCTCGGCGGCCGTCACCATCTGTGTGGTGTCCGCGTCCGAGGTCTGGAAGTAGACGGTCCAGGCGCTGCGGGCGCCCTCCTCGGTGAGCGGGCCGAGCGCGGCGACGGTCGCGCCGTCCTGCTCGAAGAAGCCGTACCCGCCGGCCTCCGGGCCGGCCGAGCGGTACTCCCAGCCGAGGACGGCGGTGTAGAAGTCCGCCGCCGTCGCGGTGTCCGGACTGCCGAGATCGATCCAGCAGGGGGAGCCGTGGGTGTACTGGGTGCCGAGCATGAGGCGGTGCCGTCCTTCCGTCGTCCTGCGTCCGGGCCGGATTCCGGCCACCATGGCCGATCCTCAGGCCTCCGCCCGACCGACGCGACCGCTGCCGACGCGGTTCATCCGACCGGCGCAGGGGCCGGCCGGGCCGACCGGTGAGCGGACCGGTCAGGCCGGCCGGCAGACGGACCGGCGAGGCCGATCGGCCCGTGACCGGCGCGGCCGACAGGTGCGCGGCCCGCGCACCGTCCGGCGCGGCCGGTCGGCCGACCACCCCACCGGCGGCACCAGCCTGTCCGCTCCGGGAGCGACCGCCGCGCGGCCGGTGGGCGGGCCGGCAGGTCCTGTCCCCGACCGGGGGCCACCAGCCCGTCCGCTCGCCGAGCGGCCGCCTGGCCGCCTGGCCGTCTGGCCGTCTGGCCGTTCGCCGAGGGACGGCGGCGGCCCGACCCTCCGCCCGCCCCACCCCGCTCAGTCGCCCAAGCCGTCCGCCCGTGCCGCCAGATCGCTCATCAGGAGTTCGCCGTTGATCGTCACGCCCGCCCGGTAGCCGGTCGCGGCCGCGTTGACGACCTGTTCGTTCGGGCCGGTCACGTTTCCCGCCGCCCAGACGCCGGGGACGCTGGTCCGGCCCGTCTCGTCGATCTTCACGAAGGAGCCGAACGGGGTCTCGTACACCTCCGCGCCCAGCCGGCGCAGCACCCCGTCACGGGGGAGGAGCCGCGTCCCCGCCGCGAAGAGCACCTCGCAGCCGACGGTGCGGCCGTCGGCCAGCCGGACCCCGGTCAGCCGGTCGTCCTCGACGGTGACCCCCTCGACCGTGCCCCGCACGGTCCGCACACCCGCCGCGGCGAGCAGCCGCGCGTCCTGCCCGGCGAGCTCGGCGCCGTTGAGGAAGAGGGTCACGTCGGGGGACCACTGCGACACCACCAGCGCCTGGTGCGCCGGCATCGCCGGGTGCGCCACGACGCCGAAGGACCGGTCGCGGACCTCCCAGCCGTGGCAGTACGGGCAGTGCAGCACGTCCCGGCCCCACCGCCCGGCCAGTCCCTCGATCTCCGGGAGCTCGTCCACCAGACCGGTGGCGACGACCAGCCGCCGGGCGGACAGCCCGGTGCCGTCGGCGAGTGTCAGGGCGAAGCCGTCACCGTCCGGAACCGCCGCCGTCACCTCGCCCGCGCGGACCTCGACCCCGTACGCGAGGAGCTCGCGGCGGCCGGCCGCCAGGAACTCCGCCGGGCTCATCCCGTCCCGCGAGAGGTACCCCTGCATGTGGGCGCTGGGCGCGTTGCGCGGCTCGCCCGCGTCGACGACCAGGGTGCGGCGCCGGGACCGGCCGAGGACCAGCGCGGCGCTGAGCCCGGCCGCCCCGCCGCCGACCACCACGACGTCGTACGTGTTCTCGTCCATGAGTGCGTTCATGCCGCGAGAGTGACCCGGAAGCGGCGATCCCGGCAAGAAGACTTGCCGTTTCTGCAACACTGGACGCATGACCGACGACGACCGCATCGACGCCGTGCTGACCGAGGTCGGCCCCCGGCTCCGCCGGGTCCGCCGCGACCGCGGGGTGACCCTGGCCGAGCTCTCCGCCGCCACCGGCATCTCCGTCTCCACCCTCTCCCGGCTGGAGTCCGGGCAGCGCAAGCCGAGCCTCGAACTGCTCCTCCCGCTCGCCCGCGCCCACCAGGTCGCCCTGGACGAACTGGTCGGCGCCCCGCCGGTCGGCGACCCCCGGGTGCGGGCCCGGCCGATCGTCCGGCACGGCCGCACCATGTATCCGCTCACCCGCCAGCCGGGCGGCCTCCAGGCGTACAAGGTGATCCAGCAGACGGCGGCCGAGCAGCCGGACCCGCGGGTGCACGAGGGGTACGAGTGGCTGTACGTCCTCTCCGGGCGGCTGCGGCTCGTCCTGGGCGAGCACGACGTGGTCCTCGCGGCCGGCGAGGCCGCCGAGTTCGACACCCGGGTGCCGCACTGGTTCGGGCCCACCGCCGACGGGCCGGTGGAGTTCCTGAGCCTGTTCGGCCCGCAGGGCGAGCGGATGCACGTACGGGCCCGGCCCAAGAAGGCCGGCTGACCGAGCAGGCCGACCGGCAGGAGGCCCGGCGGGCGACACGTGCCGCCGACCGAGCGGTCCCGCCGAAATCCCGCCGACCAAGAAGTCCGGCCGAGCTGTTCCGTCCGACACAAGCGACCGCTTAGTATGCGATCCGACCGCTCGGTACGGACGGAGGCTCGACGGATGCAGGCATGGCGAGTGCACGAGAACGGCGAACCCGGCGCGGTGATGCGCCGCGAGGAGGTGGACGTCCCCGAACCCGGGCCCGGCCAGGTCCTCCTCAAGGTCCGCGCCGCCAACGTCAACTTCCCCGACGCGCTGCTCTGCCGCGGCCACTACCAGGTCCGCCCCCCGCTGCCCTTCACCCCCGGCGTCGAGATCTGCGGCGAGACCCGGGACGGGCGCCGGGTCATCGCCACCGCCGCCCTCCCGCACGGCGGCTTCGCCGACCACGCCCTCGCCGACGCCGCGGCCCTCCTCCCGGCCCCCGACGCCCTCGACGACGCCGAGGCAGCCGCCCTCCACATCGGCTACCAGACCGGCTGGTTCGGCCTCCACCGGCGCGCCGCCCTGCAGGCCGGCGAGACGCTGCTCGTGCACGCCGCGGCCGGCGGAGTCGGCAGCGCCGCCGTCCAGCTCGGCAAGGCCGCCGGCGCCACCGTCATCGGCGTGGTCGGCGGCCCCGCCAAGGCCGCCGTCGCCCGCGCCCTCGGCTGCGACGTGGTGATCGACCGCCGCTCCGAGGACGTCGTCGCCGCCGTCAAGGCCGCCACCGGCGGCCGCGGCGCCGACGTGATCTACGACCCCGTCGGCGGCGACGCCTACCAGCAGTCCGCCAAGTGCGTCGCCTTCGAGGGCCGGATCGTCGTCGTCGGCTTCGCGAGCGGCATCATCCCCGCCCCCGCCCTCAACCACGCCCTGGTGAAGAACTACGCGATCCTCGGCCTCCACTGGGGCCTCTACGTCCAGCGCGACCCGGCCGCCGTCCTCCAGTGCCACGAGACCCTCACCGCGCTCGCCGCCAAGGGGATCGTCAAGCCGCTCGTCGCCGAACGCGTCCCCTTCACCGGCGCGGCCGACGCCGTCCAGCGCGTCGCCGACGGCACCACCACCGGCCGCCTCGTCGTCCTCCCGGAAGGAGCCCGCGCATGACCGACGCCGCAGAACTCCAGGCGCGCACCCGGGCGTTGCTCGCCGCCCACCCGCCCGCCACCACCGACAGGACCGAGTTCCTGCGGGCCCGCTTCGACGCCGGACTCGCCTGGGTCCACTACCCGGCCGGCCTCGGTGGACTCGACGCCCCCCGCGCCCTCCAGGCCGTCGTCGACGCCGAACTCGCCGCCGCCGGCGCCCAAGACAACGACCCCCGCCGCATCGGCATCGGCCTCGGGATGGCCGCCCCCACCCTCCTCGCCTACGGCTCCGACGAGGTCAAGTCCCGCTTCCTCAAGCCCCTGTGGACCGGAGAGGAGGTCTGGTGCCAGCTCTTCAGCGAGCCCGGCGCCGGATCCGACCTCGCTGCCCTCGGCACCCGCGCGGTCCGCGACGAGGCCACCGGCGACTGGATCGTCGACGGCCAGAAGGTGTGGACCTCCAGCGCCCACACCGCCCGCTGGGCCATCCTCATCGCCCGCACCGACCCCGAGCAGCCCAAGCACCGCGGCATCACCTACTTCGTCTGCGACATGACCGACCCCGGCGTCGAGGTCCGGCCGCTCCGCCAGATCACCGGCGAGGCCGAGTTCAACGAGGTCTTCCTCACCGGCGTCCGCATCCCCGACGCCCACCGCCTCGGCGAGGTCGGCGACGGCTGGCGGGTCGCCCAGACCACCCTCATGAACGAGCGGGTCTCCATCGGCGGCGCCCGCATCCCCCGCGAGGGCGGCATGATCGGCAAGGCCGCCGGCGTCTGGCGCGACCGCCCCGACCTGCGCACCCACGCCCTGCACCGCCGGCTGCTCGACCTCTGGGTCGACGCCGAGGTGGCCCGGCTCACCGGCGAGCGGCTCCGCCAGCAGCTCGTCGCCGGCCAGCCCGGCCCCGAAGGCAGCGCCATGAAACTCGGCTTCGCCCGCCTCAACCAGGCCATCAGCGGCCTGGAGGTCGAACTCCTCGCCGACGAGGGACTGTTGTACGGCGACTGGACGATGGTCCGGCCCGACCTGGTCGACTTCACCGGCCGCGACGCCGGCTACCGCTACCTGCGCTCCAAGGGCAACTCGATCGAGGGCGGGACGACCGAGGTGCTGCTCAACATCGTCGCCGAACGCGTCCTCGGCCTGCCGCCCGAGCCCCGCAACGACAAGGACGTCCCCTGGAAGGACCTCGCCCGATGACCCGACAGCCGGATCTGCTCTACTCCGACACCGAGGACGACCTGCGGGCCGCCGTCCGCTCCCTGCTCGCCGACCGGGCGGACCCCCAGGCCGTGCTCGGCCGGATCGAGGAGCCGAGCCCGTACCTCCCCGGCCTGTGGGAGGCCCTCGCGGGCGGCATCGGCGCCGCCGGACTTCTCGTCCCCGAGAAGCTCGGCGGCCAGGGCGCGAGCCACCGCGAGGCCGCGGTGGTCCTGGAGGAGCTCGGCCGGGCCGTCACCCCGGCCCCGTACCTCACCAGCTCGGTGGTGGCGACCGAGACGCTGCTGGCGCTCGCCGCCGACAGCGGCCCGGCGGCCGACCTGCTCGCCGCGCTGGCGAGCGGCGAACGCGTCGCCGTCCTCGCCCTGCCGTTCTCCACCGCCCCGCGGAAACCGGGCGACCCCGAACGGCGCGTGCCCGCCGTCGCGGACGCCGTCGCCGCCGACGTCCTCCTCGTGCCGCGCCCCGACGGGCTGTACGCCGTCGACGCCGCGGACGCCGCGGTCACCCGCCAGTCCTCGCTCGACCTGACCCGGCCGCTGGCCGTCGTCGACACCCGCGACGCCACGGGGGTCCGCCTCGCGGGCACCGAGGCGGGGCGCGCCGCGGTCCGCCGGGGGCTGCTCGCCGGCGCCGGGCTCCTCGCCTCCGAGCAGCTCGGGCTCGCCGAGTGGTGCCTGGAGGAGACCGTCCGCCACACCAAGGAGCGGTACCAGTTCAACCGCCCGGTCGGCTCCTTCCAGGCGCTCAAGCACCGGATGGCCCACCTCTGGCTGGACGTCGTCGGCGCCCGCGCCGCGGCCCGCGCCGCCGCCGACGCCCTCGCCGCCGGAGCGATCGATGCCGAACTCACGGTGTCCGTCGCCCAGGCGTACTGCTCCGGCGTCGCGGTCCGCGCGGCGGAGGAGTGCGTCCAGCTGCACGGCGGCATCGGCATGACCTGGGAGCACCCGGCCCACCTGGCCCTCAAACGAGCCAAGGCCGACCAGCTCGCCCTGGGCTCCACCGGCCACCACCAAGACACGATCGCCACCCTGACCGACCTCCCGTCCCCTTCCTGACCCCCAGGCGCCCCCGGCCACGTCCGGGTGCCCACCGGACCCGGCGGGCCACCCTCCCGGGGCCCCGCCGGGCCACCCGTCCGGGGCCCCGCTCGCCCACCCTCCCGGGGCCTCCCGGGGTCACCCGTGCGGGGCGCCGCCGGGTCACCTCCCGGGCCCCGCTGGGCCACCTCCGGAGTCCCGCCGGGCGACCCTTCGGGGCGCCGGAGGTGCGCCTCGCTCGGAGCTGCGCGGCGGGTGGTCCGCCCGCCGGCGGCGCGCGTGCCCAGCGGTGTACGTCGCCCAGCGCCGTGCCGCATTGGGTGATGACCCTTGCCAAGGGGTACGCCTCGTCCGGCCGCGGGCGGCACCCGACGATGGGCCTCGCCAAGCAGTGGTCCCACGGCGGCGCGCTGCGTCCGGTGGCACCTTGCCGGGCCGCGTGCCGCGCTCGGCGGTGCACCTCGCCCGCCGGACCCCCTCACCTGGTGGTGCACGTCGTCCGATGAGCTGCCTCGCAAGGCCGCGTGCCTTGCCGGGCGGTGCGCCCTGCCGGGCGGTGCGCCTCGCTGGCCGGCGCACCTCGTCCGGCGGAGTACTGCGCATAGCGGGGTACCTCGTCGGGGGGCGCCTCCTACGACGGAGCACCGCACCGGTCGGCCCGCGCCTCGTACCCGCCCGCGCCCCTCACCCACCGCGGCCCCTCACCCACCGCGGCCCCCCGCCCGCCGCCCTGATCCGCCCGCACCCCTCATCCCCCCACACCCCTCACCGTCCCGCCCCCTTCTCCCGCCCCCGCCCCCGCCGCGCGTAGCAGAACAGGTGCTCCTCGGGCTCGCCGTCCGGCACGGCGGGCGTGAAGACGGACAGGTCGTGGTGGAGGACCTCCAGGCCGCACTCCTCCCGCAGCAGCCCCAGGTACGCCTCGGCCGAGAAGCTGGAGACGCGCGCCCGGTGTCCCATCCAGGTGATCTCCAGGCCCTCGACGTCCGCCGGGACCGTCGCCGACACCAGCAGCCCGCCCGGCACCAGCCACGACGCCATCCGGCGCAGGGCGGCGATCTGCTCCCCCCGCTCCATCATCAGCAGCGGGAAGAAGGCGCACACCGCCTCGTACCCCTCCTCCGGCGGGACGTGGTCGCGGACGTCGACCTGCTCGAACCGCGCGCCGGGCACCTGCTCCCGCGCCACTTCGACCATCGTCCGGGAGACGTCGATCCCGGTCACGTCGTGCCCCGCCGCGGCGAGCAGCGCGGCGACCGGCCGTCCCGTACCGCTGCCGACGTCCAGCACCCGCGCGCCGGCGGGGAGCCGCCCGGTCAGCCACTCGACCGCCGCGAGCTGCGCGGGCAGCCGCCCGAACGCCCGCTCGTAGTCCAGCCCCACCCCGTCGAACAGCTCGGCGGCGCTCAGCACGCCCCCCGCCCCGCCGCGCTCCGCCGCCCCGTCCGCGTACCCGTCGCCCATCGGCCCCTCCCGGTGTCGTCGATCTCCGGGGCGGCCTACCCCACCGGGGGCCCCGCCGCACCCGTGCGGTTTAATTGCGAACTGCTCGCAATAACAGTTGATCTTCAAAAAGGGGTGTGGACCCGATGGCCGCCCGACCCGTCCGCCGCGCGACCGCCGCGCTGATCACGGGGGCGCTCGCCCTCGCGACCGCGGCCTGCACCAACCCCGGCTCCGACACCGCCGGCACCGGCGGCCCCAAGGACTCCGCGGTCGTCGGCATCGCCTACGAGCCCGACACCCTCAGCCCCCTCCTCGGCTACGGCAAGGACGGCAACTCCAAGATCTTCGACGGGCTCCTCGCCTTCGACGCCGACATGAAGCTCCGGCCGGCCCTCGCCCGCACGCTCCCGCACATCAGCGACGGCGGCCTCACCTACACGTACACCCTCCGCGACGACGTCACCTTCAGCGACGGCGCTCCCTTCACCTCCAAGGACGTCGTCTTCACCTACCGGACGATCCTCGACCCGAAGACCAACAACCCCTCCCGCACCGAGCTCGACGCCCTCAAGAGCGTCGAGGCCGTCGGCGACGACACCGTGGTCTTCCGCCTCAAGTACCCCTACGCGCCCTTCGCCGAGCGCACCGTCCACGCCATCGCCCCCGAACACGTCGCCGCGCGGCAGGACGTCAACACCGGCCCCTTCACCACCCACCCCATAGGCACCGGCCCCTACGTCCTCACCGGCTGGTCCAAGGGCGAGAAGCTCACCTTCAAGGCCAACCCGAAGTACTGGAACGGCGCCCCCGCGGTGAAGCGGTTCACCATGGCGATCATCAAGGACGACGACGTCCGCGCCACCCGCCTGCGCGCCGGCGACCTCGACGGCGCCATCCTCCCGCCCAACCTCGCCGCCGGCTTCCAGAACGACAAGGCCAAGCGGACCTACGCCGCCAGGACCTACGACTACCGCACGGTCACCCTCCCCACCCACAACCCCGTCGCCGGCGACACCGCCGTCCGCCGCGCCCTCGACATCGCCGTCGACCGCCAGACCATGGTCGACAAGATCCTCGAAGGCGCCGGCAAGCCCGCCTACGGCCCCGTCCCCACCGACAGCCCCTGGTTCGCCCAGGGCACCGTGCGCCGCCACGACCTCGCCGGCGCCCAGAAGATCCTCGACGAGGCCGGCTGGAAGCCCGGCCCCGACGGCGTCCGCGCCAAGAACGGCGTCCGCGCCTCCTTCCCCCTCTGGTACCTCTCCGGCGACAAGCTCCGCCAGGACCACGCCCTCGCCTACGCCTCCGACGCCCGCAAGGCCGGCATCGAGATCAAGACCCAGGCCGGCACCTGGGAGGTCATCGAACCCCGCATGAAGACCGACGCGGTCCTCGCCGGCGGCGGCGCGCCCGGCGACCCCGACTTCGACCAGTACCTCCTCCTGAAGTCCACCCTCGCCGGCGACGGCTTCAACAACATGGCCTGGTACGACAACAAGGCCGTCGACCGCGCCCTGGACAACGGCCGCCGCACGAACGACCCGGCTAAGCGCAAGGCCGCGTACGACACCGTCCAGCGCGAACTCGTCAAGAACCCCGGCTACACCTTCCTCACCCACATCGACCACCTCTACGTCGTGAACGACGCCTGGACCTCCGACGCCAAGGGCGCCCCCCTCACCACCCAGGTCGAGCCCCACGACCACGGCCTCGCCGCCGGCCCCTGGTGGAACGTCGAAGCCTGGCAGCCCAAGAAGACCGGAGACACGAAGAAGTGAGCCGCCGCCTCCCCTGGGGGGCCATGGCCCGGATGACGGGACGGCGCGCCCTCGCCGCCGTCCCCGTCCTCCTCGGCGTCACCCTCGCCGTCTTCGCGGTCGCCGAAGCCTCCCCCTTCGACCCCGTCAAGGCGTACGCCGGCACCGCCGGCCTCACCGCCTCGCAGGAGAACCTCGACCAGCTCCGCCACAACCTCGGCGTCGACCAGCCCTTCCTCACCCGCTGGTGGGAATGGCTCACCTCGGCCGTCACCGGCGACCTCGGCGACTCCGCCGTCATGCGCCGCCCCGTCGCCGACGTCATCACCGAGCGCCTCGGCTGGTCCGTCCTCCTCGCCGTCACCGCCTTCCTCGTCGCGATCACCCTCGGCACCCTCCTCGGCGTCCTCGCCGGCCGCCGCCGCGGCGGCCTCCTCGACCGCGCCGTCAGCGCCCTCGCGTACACCCTGGAAGCCGCCCCCGCCTTCTGGCTCGGGCTCCTCGCCATCTGGTTCTTCGCCCTCGAACTCGGCGTCCTCCCCGCCGGCGGCCTCACCGACACCGCCAGCGACACCGTCACCCCCGACCAGGTCGCCCGCCACCTCGTGCTGCCCGCCCTCGTCCTCGGCGTCTCCCAGCTGCCGTGGTTCTTCCTCTACGTCCGCCAGGGCGTCGGCGACGCCCTCGACGAGGACCCGGTCCGCGGCGCCCGCGCCCGCGGCCTCGCCGAACGCACCGTCCTCACCGGTCACGCCCTGCGCTCCGGCATGCTCCCGATGCTCACCCTCATCGGCTCCCGCGTGCCCGAACTCATCACCGGAGCTCTCCTCGTGGAGACCGTCTTCAGCTGGCCCGGCATCGCCGCCGCCACCGTCCAGGCCGCCACCGCCGTCGACTTCCCGCTGCTCGCCGCCCTCACCGTGCTCGCCACCGCGGCCGTCCTCCTCGGCAACCTCCTCTCCGACCTCCTCTACGGCCTCGCCGACCCGAGGGTGGGCTTCGATGGCTGACCCCCGCACCCACCGCCTCCGCCTGTGGACCTCCGCGCTGGTCGTCGGCGCCGTCGTCCTCGCCGTCCTCCTCGTCCCCCCGCTCGTCCACCTCGACGAACAGGCCGTCGACCTCACCCAGAAGCTCCTCCCGCCCTCCTGGGACCACCCCTTCGGCACCGACGACGTCGGCCGCGACCTCCTCCTGCGCTGCGTGTACGGCCTCCGGATCTCCCTGCTCGTCGGCCTCGTCGCCGCCCTCGTCGCCACCGTCCTCGGCACCGCCGTCGGCGCGGCGGCGGGCGCCCTCGGCGGCTGGACCGACCGCACCCTCATGCGCCTCGTCGACGCCTTCTCCTCCGTCCCCCACCTCCTCCTCGGCATCTTCGTCGTCGCCCTCTTCCGCCCCGGCGTCTGGCCCGTGATCGCCTCCGTCGCCGTCACCCACTGGCTCTCCACCGCCCGCATCGTCCGCTCCGAGGTCCTCTCCCTGCGGACCCGCCCCCACATCGAGGCCGCCATCTCCGGCGGCGCCTCCCGCCGCCGCGTCGCCACCCGCCACCTGCTCCCCGCGGTCCTGCCCCAGGCCGGCCTCGCCGCCGTCCTGATGGTCCCGCACGCCATGTGGCACGAGTCCGCCCTCTCCTTCCTCGGCCTCGGCCTCCCCAGCCACCAGGCCAGCCTCGGCAACCTCGTCCAGTCCGCCCGCTCCTCCCTCCTCGCCGGCGACTGGTGGCCCACCCTCTTCCCCGGCCTCTTCCTGATCGTCCCCACCCTCGCCATCGCCGGCCTCGCCGGCGTCTGGCGAGACCGCCTCAACCCCCGCCGCCGATCGGAGCTGATGCTGTGAACTCCCGTCTCGCGCGCGCCCTCGACGCCGTCACCGCCGAACGGGCCGGGGACGCCCTCCTCAGCGTCCGCGGACTCACCGTCCGCTTCCGCCTCCGCGGCGGCCGCACCGTCGCCGCCGTCACCGACGCCGACTTCGACCTGGCACCGGGGGAGTGCCTCGCCCTCGTCGGCGAGTCCGGCTGCGGCAAGTCCGTCCTCGCCTCCGCCCTCCTCGGTCTGCTCCCCGCCAATGCCGAGACCAGCGGTACGGCCCTGCTCGACGGCACCGACCTGCTCGCCGCCGACGAGAAGACCCTCGCCCGATCGGTACGCGGCCGGCGCGTCGGCCTCGTCCCCCAGAGCCCCGCCGCCCACCTCACCCCGGTCCGCACCGTCCGCGCCCACCTGAAGGAGACCGTCCGGGCGCTCACCGACACCCCGCGCTCCGGCCGCCGCAAAGCCGCCGAGGACGCCGCGCACCGCGCCGCCTTCCCCGCCACCCACCTCGACGCCCACCCCCACGAGCTCTCCGGCGGACTCGCCCAGCGCGCCGCCACCGCCCTCGCCCTCATCGGCGACGCCCCCCTCCTCCTCGCCGACGAACCCACCACCGGCCTCGACCGCGACCTCGTCGAACGCACCGCCGACGAACTCCGCCGCCACGCCGACGACGGCCGCGGACTCCTCCTCATCACCCACGACCTCACCGCCGCCGCCCGCATCGCCGACCGCGTCGCCGTGATGTACGCCGGCCGGATCGTCGAGATCGCCCCCGCCCACCGCTTCTTCGGCACCACCGGCCCCGACCACCCCTACGCGCGCGGCCTCCTCGACGCCCTCCCCGACCGCGCCTTCACCCCCATCCCGGGCATGCCGCCCGAACTCTCCGACCTCCCCGACGGCTGCGCCTTCGCCCCGCGCTGCCCGCGCGCCACCGACCTCTGCGCCACGATCCCGGCCCTCCGCGCCGGAGTGGCCTGCCACCACCCGGAGCGACCCCGTGCTTGAACTCGACTCCGTCACCGCCGGCTACGCACCCCGCAAGCCGGTCTTCCGCGGCGCCTCCCTCACGGTCGCCCCCGGCGAGGCCGTCGGCCTCCTCGGCCCCAGCGGCTGCGGCAAGTCCACCCTCGCCCGCGTCGCCGCCCTGCTCCACCGCCCCGACGCCGGCCGCCTCGTCCTGGACGGCACCGAGGTCACCGCCTGGCGCCACCGCGCCCCGCGCGCGCAGCGCACCGCCGTCGGCGTCGTCTTCCAGCAGCCCCGCACCGCCGCCGACCCCCGGCTCACCCTCGCCGACCTCATCGCCGAGCCCCTGCGCGCCACCGGCCGCAAGGCGGAGGCGGCCGACCGCGTCGCCGAGCTGGCCCCCGCCGTCGGCCTCACCCCCGAACTCCTCACCCGCCGCCCCCACGCCGTCAGCGACGGCCAGCTCCAGCGCGCCTGCCTCGCCCGCGCGCTCAGCCTGGAGCCCCGCTGGCTGGTCTGCGACGAGATGACCGCCATGCTCGACGCCTCCACCACGGCCGCCCTGGTCGCCGCCGTCGAGACCTACCGCGCACGGACCGGCGCCGGCCTCCTCGCCGTCGGCCACGACCGCGTCCTCCTGAACCGCTGGTGCGACCGCACGGTGGAGTGGCAGGACTGTCTGCCGCCGGACCCCGGTGCATGATCCTTTCGCCTGTCACCCGGATGGCCGCCCTGCCGTTCCCCCGGACGGATCGCCCATTCCGCCACACTGTCCGCCGAACGCCGCAATTCCGGTGCGGCAGAAGAAGGACGTGAGAGCGATGGCCGTTTCCGTTTCCGTCGTGGTGCTGCTCCTCGTACTGGCCGTGATCTTCCTGCGCAGCGGCGGCCTCAAGGTCACCCACGCCGTCGTCTGCGCCCTGCTCGGCTTCTTCCTGGCCGGCACGAGCATGGCCCCCACCATCCAGAACGGCGTGGCCGCCACCGCCGAGGTCGTGTCCAGCCTCCGGCCATGATCACCCGTAGGGGTCGTCCGACCTGCGGGGTTGACACGGCCCCGCCCGATCCGTAATGTTTCGTGGGCTGTCCGACGTGAGCACCGACTCCGGTCGGCCCCGGACGGCCATTCCGCAAGAACCACCGAGCCCGATGATCACGATTCCTCGTGTGTCGTTCTCGTTCTACATTCCGTGCGTTTTTGCGAAATGAAGGAGCCAGGTCCCCGATTCGCATCGGGGGCGGGGAATCCGCTAACGTCTCACTCGTCGGAACGGCCCAGCGGCCGGAAAGACAAACCCCGCTGACTGGGAATCAGACGCCGAAAGGATCTGATAGAGTCGGAAAGCGCCGGAAGGCCCCGAGGAATTGAAACTCAGGACCGGAAAGCACCGAGGAAATCGGGTCGGAAAGATCTGATAGAGTCGGAAACGAAGGAAGCGCCCGGAGGGCCTGGAAACAGGAACGAAGGAAGCGTCCGCACCTTGAGAACTCAACAGCGTGCCAAAAATCAACGCCAGATTAGTTGATACCCCGTCCAGCCGGTTTCGGTTGGTCGAGGTTCCTTTGAAACAAAACACAGCGAGGACGCTGTGGACGGTCGGTCTTATTCCGACTTGACCGTCCCGCTCAACGCGAGTGTTGAACCCGATTACGGGTACACATTCACGGAGAGTTTGATCCTGGCTCAGGACGAACGCTGGCGGCGTGCTTAACACATGCAAGTCGAACGATGAAGCCCTTCGGGGTGGATTAGTGGCGAACGGGTGAGTAACACGTGGGCAATCTGCCCTTCACTCTGGGACAAGCCCTGGAAACGGGGTCTAATACCGGATACGAGACGGGGAGGCATCTCCTCGTCTGGAAAGCTCCGGCGGTGAAGGATGAGCCCGCGGCCTATCAGCTTGTTGGTGGGGTAATGGCCTACCAAGGCGACGACGGGTAGCCGGCCTGAGAGGGCGACCGGCCACACTGGGACTGAGACACGGCCCAGACTCCTACGGGAGGCAGCAGTGGGGAATATTGCACAATGGGCGAAAGCCTGATGCAGCGACGCCGCGTGAGGGATGACGGCCTTCGGGTTGTAAACCTCTTTCAGCAGGGAAGAAGCGAAAGTGACGGTACCTGCAGAAGAAGCGCCGGCTAACTACGTGCCAGCAGCCGCGGTAATACGTAGGGCGCAAGCGTTGTCCGGAATTATTGGGCGTAAAGAGCTCGTAGGCGGCTTGTCACGTCGGGTGTGAAAGCCCGGGGCTTAACCCCGGGTCTGCATCCGATACGGGCAGGCTAGAGTGTGGTAGGGGAGATCGGAATTCCTGGTGTAGCGGTGAAATGCGCAGATATCAGGAGGAACACCGGTGGCGAAGGCGGATCTCTGGGCCATTACTGACGCTGAGGAGCGAAAGCGTGGGGAGCGAACAGGATTAGATACCCTGGTAGTCCACGCCGTAAACGTTGGGAACTAGGTGTTGGCGACATTCCACGTCGTCGGTGCCGCAGCTAACGCATTAAGTTCCCCGCCTGGGGAGTACGGCCGCAAGGCTAAAACTCAAAGGAATTGACGGGGGCCCGCACAAGCAGCGGAGCATGTGGCTTAATTCGACGCAACGCGAAGAACCTTACCAAGGCTTGACATATACCGGAAACATCCAGAGATGGGTGCCCCCTTGTGGTCGGTATACAGGTGGTGCATGGCTGTCGTCAGCTCGTGTCGTGAGATGTTGGGTTAAGTCCCGCAACGAGCGCAACCCTTGTCCTGTGTTGCCAGCATGCCCTTCGGGGTGATGGGGACTCACAGGAGACCGCCGGGGTCAACTCGGAGGAAGGTGGGGACGACGTCAAGTCATCATGCCCCTTATGTCTTGGGCTGCACACGTGCTACAATGGCCGGTACAAAGAGCTGCGATGCCGTGAGGCGGAGCGAATCTCAAAAAGCCGGTCTCAGTTCGGATTGGGGTCTGCAACTCGACCCCATGAAGTCGGAGTTGCTAGTAATCGCAGATCAGCATTGCTGCGGTGAATACGTTCCCGGGCCTTGTACACACCGCCCGTCACGTCACGAAAGTCGGTAACACCCGAAGCCGGTGGCCCAACCCCTTGTGGGAGGGAGCTGTCGAAGGTGGGACCAGCGATTGGGACGAAGTCGTAACAAGGTAGCCGTACCGGAAGGTGCGGCTGGATCACCTCCTTTCTAAGGAGCACAGTACCGATTGCAGGCAAACGTTCTGCACGGTCAGCTCATGGGTGGAACGTTGATTAGTTGGCACGATCACGAGAGTCCTTCACCAGTACTGCTTCGGCGTGGAACGTGACGAGATCTCAAGGGATCGTGCCTGGCACGTTGTTGGGTATCTGAGGGTACGGCCGCAAGGTTGTATCTTCGCGATGCCGGCCCCAGTGAACCTGGTCCTTAGTGGTCAGGGTGATGGGTGGCTGGTCGTTGCTTGAGAACTACACAGTGGACGCGAGCATCTGTGGCCAAGTTTTTAAGGGCGCACGGTGGATGCCTTGGCACCAGGAACCGATGAAGGACGTGGGAGGCCGCGATAGTCCCCGGGGAGTCGTCAACCAGGCTTTGATCCGGGGGTTTCCGAATGGGGAAACCCGGCAGTCGTCATGGGCTGTCACCCACTGCTGAACACATAGGCAGTGTGGAGGGAACGAGGGGAAGTGAAACATCTCAGTACCCTCAGGAAGAGAAAACAACCGTGATTCCGGGAGTAGTGGCGAGCGAAACCGGATGAGGCCAAACCGTATGCGTGTGATACCCGGCAGGGGTTGCGCATGCGGGGTTGTGGGATCTCTCTTCTGTCGTCTGCCGGCGACAGGACGAGTCAGAAACCGTTGATGTAGTCGAAGGACATGCGAAAGGTCCGGCGTAGAGGGTAAGACCCCCGTAGACGAAACGTCAGCGGCTCGTTTGAGAGACACCCAAGTAGCACGGGGCCCGAGAAATCCCGTGTGAATCTGGCGGGACCACCCGCTAAGCCTAAATATTCCCTGGTGACCGATAGCGGATAGTACCGTGAGGGAATGGTGAAAAGTACCGCGGGAGCGGAGTGAAATAGTACCTGAAACCGTGTGCCTACAAGCCGTGGGAGCGTCGGACGCAAGCTTGCTTGTGTCTCGTGACTGCGTGCCTTTTGAAGAATGAGCCTGCGAGTTTGCGGTGTGTTGCGAGGTTAACCCGTGTGGGGAAGCCGTAGCGAAAGCGAGTCCGAATAGGGCGTTTCAGTAGCACGCTCAAGACCCGAAGCGGAGTGATCTAGCCATGGGCAGGTTGAAGCGGAGGTAAGACTTCGTGGAGGACCGAACCCACCAGGGTTGAAAACCTGGGGGATGACCTGTGGTTAGGGGTGAAAGGCCAATCAAACTCCGTGATAGCTGGTTCTCCCCGAAATGCATTTAGGTGCAGCGTCGTGTGTTTCTTGCCGGAGGTAGAGCACTGGATAGGCGATGGGCCCTACCGGGTTACTGACCTTAGCCAAACTCCGAATGCCGGTAAGTGAGAGCACGGCAGTGAGACTGTGGGGGATAAGCTCCATGGTCGAGAGGGAAACAGCCCAGAGCATCGACTAAGGCCCCTAAGCGTACGCTAAGTGGGAAAGGATGTGGAGTCGCAGAGACAACCAGGAGGTTGGCTTAGAAGCAGCCACCCTTGAAAGAGTGCGTAATAGCTCACTGGTCAAGTGATTCCGCGCCGACAATGTAGCGGGGCTCAAGCGTACCGCCGAAGTCGTGTCATTGCAGCATGAGGGCCAACGCCCGCTGTGATGGGTAGGGGAGCGTCGTGTGCCGGGTGAAGCAGCCGCGGAAGCGAGTTGTGGACGGTTCACGAGTGAGAATGCAGGCATGAGTAGCGATACACACGTGAGAAACGTGTGCGCCGATTGACTAAGGGTTCCTGGGTCAAGCTGATCTGCCCAGGGTAAGTCGGGACCTAAGGCGAGGCCGACAGGCGTAGTCGATGGACAACCGGTTGATATTCCGGTACCCGCTTTGAAACGCCCAATATCGAGCCCATTAATGCTAAGCCCGTGAAGCCGTTCCGGACCCTTCGGGGAAAGGAAAGTGGTGGAGCCGGCGAACCAAGGTGGTAGTAGGTAAGCGATGGGGTGACGCAGGAAGGTAGTCCAGCCCGGGCGGTGGTTGTCCCGGGGTAAGGGTGTAGGGCGTTGTGTAGGCAAATCCGCACAACACGTAGCCTGAGACCTGATGCCGAGCCGATTGTGGTGAAGTGGATGATCCTATGCTGTCGAGAAAAGCCTCTAGCGAGTTTCATGGCGGCCCGTACCCTAAACCGACTCAGGTGGTCAGGTAGAGAATACCGAGGCGTTCGGGTGAACTATGGTTAAGGAACTCGGCAAAATGCCCCCGTAACTTCGGGAGAAGGGGGGCCACGCCTGGTGATCGGATTTACTCCGTGAGCTGGGGGTGGCCGCAGAGACCAGCGAGAAGCGACTGTTTACTAAAAACACAGGTCCGTGCGAAGCCGTAAGGCGATGTATACGGACTGACGCCTGCCCGGTGCTGGAACGTTAAGGGGACCGGTTAGTGACCTTTCGGGGTTGCGAAGCTGAGAACTTAAGCGCCAGTAAACGGCGGTGGTAACTATAACCATCCTAAGGTAGCGAAATTCCTTGTCGGGTAAGTTCCGACCTGCACGAATGGCGTAACGACTTCTCGACTGTCTCAACCATAGGCCCGGTGAAATTGCACTACGAGTAAAGATGCTCGTTTCGCGCAGCAGGACGGAAAGACCCCGGGACCTTTACTACAGTTTGATATTGGTGTTCGGTTCGGCTTGTGTAGGATAGGTGGGAGACTTTGAAGCAGCCACGCCAGTGGTTGTGGAGTCGCCGTTGAAATACCACTCTGGTCGTGCTGGATGTCTAACCTGGGTCCGTGATCCGGATCAGGGACAGTGTCTGATGGGTAGTTTAACTGGGGCGGTTGCCTCCCAAAGGGTAACGGAGGCGCCCAAAGGTTCCCTCAGCCTGGTTGGCAATCAGGTGTTGAGTGTAAGTGCACAAGGGAGCTTGACTGTGAGACCGACGGGTCGAGCAGGGACGAAAGTCGGGACTAGTGATCCGGCGGTGGCTTGTGGAAGCGCCGTCGCTCAACGGATAAAAGGTACCCCGGGGATAACAGGCTGATCTTCCCCAAGAGTCCATATCGACGGGATGGTTTGGCACCTCGATGTCGGCTCGTCGCATCCTGGGGCTGGAGTCGGTCCCAAGGGTTGGGCTGTTCGCCCATTAAAGCGGTACGCGAGCTGGGTTTAGAACGTCGTGAGACAGTTCGGTCCCTATCCGCTGTGCGCGTAGGAATATTGAGAAGGGCTGTCCCTAGTACGAGAGGACCGGGACGGACGAACCTCTGGTGTGCCAGTTGTCCTGCCAAGGGCATGGCTGGTTGGCTACGTTCGGGAGGGATAACCGCTGAAAGCATCTAAGCGGGAAGCCTGCTTCGAGATGAGTATTCCCACCTCCTTGAGAGGGTAAGGCTCCCAGTAGACGACTGGGTTGATAGGCCGGATGTGGAAGCCCAGTAATGGGTGGAGCTGACCGGTACTAATAGGCCGAGGGCTTGTCCTCAGTTGCTCGCGTCCACTGTGTTAGTTCTGAAGTAACGAACTCCCATGCCGGTTGAGTTCAACTTCATAGTGTTTCGGTGGTCATAGCGTTAGGGAAACGCCCGGTTACATTCCGAACCCGGAAGCTAAGCCTTTCAGCGCCGATGGTACTGCAGGGGGGACCCTGTGGGAGAGTAGGACGCCGCCGAACAATTTTTAGCCTCAACCCCCGGACCCTGTCCGGGGGTTGAGGCATTTTTGCGTTCTCGTGAAGCGTGAGGCACTTCGCTTCCCTTCTCCGGGGGACGGGCCTAGCGTCGGCGGCCGGCGCGACTGTCGTCCCCACCCGGAGGAGCTGTCTTGACCTCACGTACTCCTCCTCGCAGAGGGCGCCTGGCCGCTCTGGCCGCCGCCCTCGTCGCGGTCCTGCTCGTCGGCTCGGCGCCCGTCGCCCAGGCCGAGGAGATCCCCCTCGCGCTGGGGCACCGGCTCGTCGAGCACTACCTCGGCGCCCCGGCGACAGCCAGGCCGCTGCCGGGCGCCGGACCCGCCCAGCACCCCCATCTCGCGCCCAACGGACGCAGCGGCATGCACGCCGACGGGGCCGGCAGCGGTACCCACCCGTATCCGGCGCCGCTGGGAAGGAGCCCCGAGGTGACGAGCGAGCAGATCGCCCCCCTCGGCGGCGAGTGCGCCACCGCCACCTTCGACACCGGCGGCCGGCTCCTCACCGTCTGCGGCACCTTCAACGGCTTCCTGCTCAAGCTGCTCGACCCGCGGAGCCTCGACACCCTCGCCGAGCACAAGCTGCCGCAGCGCTCCTCCACCGTGGAGGCCGTCACCCGGCTCGACTTCGAGAAGATCTTCAAGGACACGTCGGGCGGTGCCTACTTCTACCTGGACCACCGCGACCGGGTCGTGCTCGCCGACTCCCGGCAGCACGTCCTGCGCATCGCGCACGGGCGGAAGGCGGACGGCTCCTGGGAGTTCACCGTCGAGGACGACTGGGACCTGACCCCGCTCGTGCCGCACGACTGCGTCAGCTGGACCAACCTCTTCCCCAGCGGGAAGTGCGACCCCGTCACCTCGGTCATGCCGGACTGGGACGGACGGATCTGGTGGGTCACCCGGCTCGGGCGGGTCGGGACCGTCGACCCCGCCACCGGGGCGCTGCGGGCGATCCGGCTCGACGGGGAGGAGATCCAGAACTCCTTCTCCGTCGCCGAGGACGGCGTCTCGATCGTCACCGACCACGCCCTGTACGCGTTCCGGGCGGACGGCGATGGGACGCCGCGGGTGGTCTGGCGGGAGGAGTACGACCGGGGGACCGGGACCAAGCCCGGCTCGGTGAACCAGGGGTCGGGGACCACACCGGATCTCTTCGGCAGCCGGAGTGCGTACGTCGCCATCACCGACAACGCCGACGACCGCATGAACGTCCTCGTCTACCGGCGGGAGGCCGGCGTGCCGGCGGGGGAGCGGCTCCTGTGCAAGGTGCCCGTCTTCGGCTCGGGGGCCTCGACGACCGACAACTCCCTGATCAGCTGGGGCGACAGCCTCGTCGTGGAGAACAACTACGGATACGAGAACCCGTCGTCGCTCGGCTTCGGACGGAGCGTCGTCGGCGGGGCCACGCGCATCGACGTACGGCCCGACGGGAGCGGCTGTGACGTGGTGTGGGAGAGCGACGTGCGCTCGCCGTCCACCGTGCCGAAGCTGTCCACGGCCAACGGGCTGCTCTACTTCTACGAGAAGCGGCCGCACGCGTTCGGGATCGACGCCTGGTACCTGACCGCCGTCGACTTCCGCACCGGCGCCCGGGTCTACTCGCGGTTCACCGGGACCGGGCTCGGCTACGACAACAACTGGGCGCCCATCACCCTCGGCCCCGACGGCACCGCCTACATCGGCGTCTTCAACGGGATCGTCGCCGTACGGGACACCGCCTGAGCCCGGGCGGTGCCCCGAGGACGGACGTACGGCGACACCGGCGCGGTGCCCTCGGGCGGGTGTCGCGCCGGTACCGTACCCCCGCCGGGTCTACTCCATCGGCGGGACCTCGCCGACGGTCGTCCGGACGTCGATCACCGCGAACGCGGCGCCCTGCGGGTCGAGGACGGCGGCGAAGCGGCCGAAAGGGCTGTCCATCGGGCCGAAGACCTTGCGCCCGCCGAGACGCTCGGCCGCGGCGACCGCCAGGTCGCAGTTGTCGACGGCGAAGTAGATCTGGATGTAGGAGGGGACCTCCGCCGGGAAGTCCTCGGGCGTCATCTTCATGCGGCCGAGGATCGGGTCGGAGCCGAGGTCGAAGACCTTGTAGTCCATGTCCTCGCCGGTCATCCTCTTGGCGTTGTAGCCGAAGACGTCCGTGAAGAAGGCGTCGGACTTCTCGGGCTCGCGGGTGAAGACCTCGGCCCAGACGTAGGATCCGGTCTCCCCTTCGAGCTCGAAGCCCTCGTGGACGCCCGCCTGCCAGAGGCCGAACACGACGCCCGCCGGGTCCCGGGCGATGCACATGGAGCCGAAGTCGCCGACCTTCATCGGCTCCATCAGCACCGTGCCGCCCGCGGCCTTGATCTTCTCGGCCGTGGCGCCGACGTCGTCCGAGGCGAAGTAGAGACACCAGGCGGACTGCGGCGGGGTGTCCCCGCCGGGCATCGGCGGGACGACGGCGGCGACCGCCTTCCCGTTCTTGTACGCCTGGGTGTAGTTGCCGAACTCCGTCGACGCCTCCCCGAAGGTCCAGCCCAGCACATCGGCGTAGAAGGTCTTGGCGCCCTCGGCGTCGGTGAACATCGCGTCGGTCCAGACCGGGGTGCCTTCAGGTCGTGCGGCCATGACGTGACTCTCGCTTCCGATTCGGTGACGTTATGGGTGATTCGTGGTCCACGCCCACGCTAGCCACGCCCCGCCGGTCCCGCGCGGTGGCGCGCGGTCGGCTCAGGACGACGGGCGGCCGAGCGTGTAGCGGTGGAAGGGCGCCGGCGGCAGGGCGAGGTCGGGCCGCCACACGGCCAGGACCTGGGCGGAGGGCAGGAACAGGGCCTCCGGTAGTGCGTCCGGGGAGGTCCACTCCCAGCGCCGGATCTTCTCCGGCTCGGCCACCGCCGGGGTGCCCGTGAAGGTGCGGACGACCGTCGCCGCCGTCATCCGCGTCAGCTCCGGCGAGGTGACCGTGTCCAGGAGCAGCCCGAGGACCTCGACCTCGGCCGCGCCGGTGACCAGCGTGGTCTCCTCGGCGAGCTCCCGGGCCGCGGCCTCCTCGATCGACTCGCCCGGCTCGATGCCGCCGCCCGGCAGCTCCCACACGCCCGAGCGGTCCAGGCCGAGCAGGACCCGGCCCCGGTCGTCCAGCACCACGATCCCGGCGCCCAGCGCGGCGGTCGCGGTCGGCGGGCGGGTGTTGCGGGACGCGGCGGCGGGGGCGACGGCGGTGTCGGAGGCGTACCTGTCGGAACTCATGCGCCCTGTCTATCAGCCGGCACCGACAGAGGGCCGGTCGGCGGCCGGGGGCGGGACGACCGCCACCGGGCAGGCGGCGTGGTGGAGCACCGCGTGGGCCACCGAGCCCACCAGGAGCTCCGCGATCCGGTGCCGGTGGTGCCGCCCCACGACCAGCAGGGCCGCGTCGGCGGAGGCGTCCACCAGGAGTCCCGCGGCGTCTCCCGGAGCCACCGTGCGGACCAGCTTCACGCCCGGCCACCGCTCGGCGAAGGGCCGCAGCCGGCTCTCCTGTACGCGCCGGGCCTCCGCCAGGAGGTCCTCGGTGTCGTCCGCGAGGGGGAGCGGCGGCGGCATCTGGAAGGCCGGGGAGGGGGCCGCGACCAGCGCGGACGGGTTCGGGGGGAGGGGCAGTGCCGTCATCGCCTCCAGCGGGACGCCGCGCCGCTGGGCCGTCTCGAAGGCGAAGGTCACCACCTCGTCCGGGGTCTCCTCGGGATGCAGGCCCAGCAGGATCCGTCCGGCCTCCGGGCCGCTGTCCAGGGACGCCGTGCGGGCCTCGTGCGGGACCACCACGAGGGGGCAGGGGGAGCGGGCGGCGAGGGCCCGGCCGGTGGAGCCGAGCAGCAGGGTGGCGAAGCCGCCGTGGCCGCGCGAGCCGGTCACCAGGAGGCGGGCGCCCCGGGCCGCCGCGGGCAGGACCTCGGTGACCGTGCCGTCCAGGGAGTCGTACCGCACCGGCACCGTGTGGCCGCGCTCCTCGACGACCGTCCGGACCGCGTCCAGCACGGTGTCCCTGAGCTCCGGCTCGGTGCCGAGCGAGGCGATCCGGGCCGCGCCCAGCTGGAGGGCGTCGGAGCGGACGTGGGCCACGACCAGCGGGGCGCCGACGGTCTCGGCGGCGCCCAGCGCCCAGGAGAGGGCGCGGAGGCTGTGCTCGGAGCCGTCGACGGCGGCGACGACGGGCGGGTCGGTTACCTCGTTCATGAGGGGATGCCTCCCGCGCCCGGCGCCGCGCCACACCGGCGACGGCGAGCGGGTCCGTCAGGCGTTCTGCGCGCGGGCGGCCTCGTCGGCGGCGCGCTGGGCGTTGCGCTCCTTGATCCGCACGTTCTCCTTGCGGACCTCGGCCTGGGTGGCGCGCTCCTTGACCAGCCACTCCGGGGCCTCGGCCTTGAGCGCCTCGATCTGCTCGGTGGTCAGCGCCTCGGTGACGCCGCCGCGGGCGAGACCGGAGATGGAGATGCCGAGCTTGGCGGCGACGACGGGGCGCGGGTGCGGGCCGTTCTGGCGCAGCTCCCGGAGCCAGGCCGGCGGGTCGGCCTGGAGCTCGTTGAGCTCGGCGCGCGTGACGACGCCCTCCTGGAAGTCGGCGGGGGTGGCGTCGAGGTACACACCCAGCTTCTTCGCCGCGGTCGCGGGCTTCATCGTCTGGGAGTTCTGGTGCTGCGTCATGGTGTCCAGGGTATCGAGCGGACGGGCGTGCGCCGACCACGGCCGCCCGCCGACCTGCGCGGACGGGCCGGACCGGCGGGTAATCTTGCGGGGTGACTGACTCCTCCCCGGCCCCCACGACCTTCCGGCTCGCCTATGTGCCCGGTGTGACGCCCTCGAAGTGGGTGCGGATCTGGGAGCAGCGGCTGCCCGACGTCCCGCTCGCGCTGCTCCAGGTGACGCCCGGGGAGTCCTTCGGGATGCTCCGGGACGGTGCCGCGGACGCCGCGCTGCTGCGGCTGCCGGTCGACGGCGAGGACCTGGCGGCGATCCCGCTGTACGAGGAGACCAGCGTGGTGGTGGTGCCGAAGGACCACCTGTTCGCGGCGGCCGAGGAGCTGAGTCCGGAGGACCTGGCGGAGGAGCTGGTGCTGCACCCGCTGGACGACACCCTCGACTGGGAGGCGCCGCCCGGCCGACCCGCGTTCCAGCGGCCGGAGACCACGGCCGACGCCATCGAGCTGGTGGCCGCCGGGGTCGGCGTGCTGGTCGTGCCGCAGTCGCTGGCCCGGCTGCACCACCGGAAGGACCTCACGTACCGCACGATCACCGGTGTGCCCCAGTCGCGGGTGGCGCTGTCGTGGCCGAAGGCCGAGGAGGCTCCCGACCTGGTGGAGGAGTTCATCGGGATCGTCCGGGGCCGCACGGTGAACAGCACCCGCGGGCGGCGGGCGGAGGCCCAGAAGGGCCAGAAGACCGCGAAGCCTGCGCCGAAGCCCGCGAAGAAGGCCGCCGGGGGCAAGCCGGCGCGGCCGGCGAAGCCCGCGCGGGGCAAGGGCGGTGCCGCCGGGCGCGGCGGGAAGCCCCGCCGGGGGCGCTGAGCGGGCTCCTCGGCATACTCCTCCTGTCGATCAAGAGCGCCCACCGCGGTGGGCGGCGAGAACAGGAGAGGCCGTTGGCAGCCAGTTTCAGGACCGTGATCGAGGTGGCTCCCGCCCACCTCGACGAGGCCCGGTCGATCGACCGGGTCTTCCAGGAGGCGATCGCCCCGGCGACCGTCGACTTCGACTTCGACGCCATCCACCGGGCGGCGGCCGCCGTCCCGGACTGCACCGTCGTCCGCATGGTGCGCGGCTGGGGGCTGCGGGAGCACGCGCCGCTGCTCGTGATGGTGCTGTCGCTGAAGGAGGCGGTCCGGCAGGCGCTGCCGGCCGCCTGCGCGGAGGCGGGCTTCTGGGGGACGGTGGAGCGGGAGCTGGTCGCCGCGTTCACCGGGCTCGGTGAGGCGGCGGACGAGCCGGGGCTGAAGTTCTACGAGGAGTCCGGGGAGCGCACCCGCTACTACCGGGACCTCTTCTTCGCGCTGCAGGACGAGAGCTCGGGCGACGCGCTGCACGCGCTGGCGTTCTGCGTGGACGTCACCGTCGAGCTGCCGAAGGAGCGGGTGCTCGGGCTCGGCCTGACGGACACGGCGCCGTTCGCCGTCGGGCTGAACGCGATCGTGCTGCGCCGTCCGCTTCCCGTCGCGGCCTGATCCGCCGCGTTCCGCCGGCCCGCCGTCCCGGGCCGGACCCTCAGCGCGGCCACGGCCCGAAGCCGTCCTCCGCCTTGCCGTTCCCGTTGCCGTTGGTGCCGCTGCGCCGGGCGATGAACGGGACCACGAACCAGCAGAGCGCCAGCCAGAGCGCCATCACGACGACCAGCCACAGCGCGATCCCGTCGTCCAGGACCATGCGCATGATCAGCAGGAACGTCGACACCATCGTCAGGTAGAGCAGCACCACGCCCACCAGGGTGAGGCGCCCCGCCCAGGACACCGCCTCCGGTTTCAGCCGGCGGCCCGCCACCAGCCGGTGCACCGCCACGGGCGCGACGAGCGCACCGGTGGTCGCCGCTCCCAGACAGACGGTGACCACGTAGATGACCCGGTCCGTCGTGCCCAGTTCCGCGAAGCGCGGCTGGAAGACGACCGCCACGAGGAAGCCGAACAGGATCTGGGTGCCGGTCTGCGCGACGCGCAGCTCCTGGAGGAGTTCGTTCCAGCGGCGGTCGGCGCGCTGGGCGCGGCTCTCCCCGCGCCCGTCGTCGTGCGGGACGTCACCTGCGGTGGTCATACGGGGCGAGTGCCCCCGCGCCCGCCCCGTATGCCCCTTGCCGTAGTCGCTTGCCCCGTCGTCGCTTGCCCCGTCGCCCTTGGCCCGACGGCGGGACCGGGTCAGACGGCCGGTCCGCGCAGTCGGCCCCGGCGGGCCGCCGCGACCAGCTCGGGGACGGTCGCGAGCTTGACCCGGGGCCGGCCGGCGGCCGCGCCGCGGGCCCGTTCGGCCCGGTCGATGGCGGCGAGGCCGCGCGCGTCCACCAGGCGCCCGCTGCGGGCGCGGGCGAGCCGTCCGAACGCCTTCGCGGTTCCGGTCGGCTGGGGGAGGCGGCCGTCGACGGCGTCGGCGAGCAGGCTGCCGACGGTCTCGGCGGCGCAGGCGCGGTTGGCGCCGATGCCGCCGGAGGGTCCGCGCTTGATCCAGCCGACGACGTAGGTGCCGGTCATGCCGTCGACGCGGCCGGCGGTGTGCGGGACGGTTCCCGTGGTCTCGTCGAAGGGGAGTCCGGCGAGGGGGACGCCCCGGTAGCCGATGGCCCGGACGAGGAGGCCGGCCGGGAGGTCGGCGCCGCCGGTGCGGACGGCGCGGACGGCGTCGGGGCCGACGGCCTCCTCGGGCGCGGAGTGGAAGCGGAGCACGATGCGGCGGCGGCCGGTGTCGGGGCCGCGGCTCCAGTCCACGGTGTCGCGGGCCACGTCCTTCAGGAGGGCCGCCTTCTCGCCGGTGCCGGCGGCGTCGACGGCCTCCGCGATCCGGGGGTCGTGGGTGTCGACGACGAGGTCGACGCCGGGCAGGTGCCCGAGGGCCAGGAGTTCGGAGGCGGTGTACGCGGCGTCCTCGGGGCCGCGCCGGCCGAGCAGCACCACCTCGCGGATCCGGGAGCCGCGCAGGGCGGCGAGGGCGTGGTCGGCGATGTCGGTGCCGGCGAGGGCGGCGGGGTCGGAGACGAGGATCCGGGCGACGTCGAGGGCGACGTTGCCGGTGCCGACGACCACGGCCCGTCCGGTGGCGCGGAGCGCGTCCGTGTCGAGCGCGACCGTGTCGGGCGCTGTCTCCGGGTGGGCGTTGTACCAGGAGACGAGGGAGGTGGCGGAGAGGCTGCCGGGCAGGTCCTCGCCGGGGATGCCGAGGCGGCGGTCGGACGGGGCGCCGACCGCGTA
This sequence comes from Streptomyces roseofulvus, assembly GCF_039534915.1. Taxonomy (NCBI): domain Bacteria; kingdom Bacillati; phylum Actinomycetota; class Actinomycetes; order Kitasatosporales; family Streptomycetaceae; genus Streptomyces; species Streptomyces roseofulvus. The sequence continues at coordinate 7,501,676 of NZ_BAAAWE010000001.1, forward strand.
GACGACCGCGTCGTGGTGGGCGGCCAGCTCCTCGGGGGTGACGTCCCGGCCGATCTCGACGCCGAGCCGGACCGTGGCCCGGGGGTGGGTGTGGAAGCGGGCGAGGGTGTCGCCGGCGCCCTTGGTGCCGGGGTGGTCGGGAGCGACGCCGTAGCGGACGAGTCCGCCGGCGACCGGGAGCCGGTCGATGAGGGTGACCTCGGCGTTGGTGTGCAGGAGCAGGTCCTCGGCGGCGTACATGCCGGCCGGGCCGGTGCCGACGACGGCGACCCGGAGGGGGGCGAAGTCGGAGGGCAGCGAGCGGGTGAAGGACGGCGCGCCCCAGGGGTGGAAGGTGGGGGAGGCGGGGACGGGGGCGGGGTCGCGGCCCTCGTAGTGGGCGGCGTTGACCGCCTCGTACCGCTTCAGCGGTCCGGTGAGCCGGTCGACCGGGAAGATCGCGTCGACCGGGCAGGCGTCGGCGCAGGCGCCGCAGTCGATGCAGCTCTTCGGGTCGATGTAGAGCATCTCGGTGGTGCCGAAGTCCGGCTCGTCGGGCGTGGGGTGGATGCAGTTGACCGGGCAGACGGCGACGCAGGTGGCGTCGGAGCAGCAGGTCTGGGTGATGGCGTAGGTCATGGCGGCGGCTCGGCTCGGCTCGTCGGGGTCGGCGGCGGGGTCAGAGGAGGTGGGCGCGCTGGTAGAAGAAGACGGCGGGGCGGGTCAGCATGCCGACGTCGCCGAGGAATTCCATGAGGCCGGAGCAGCTGGCGCGGAGCCGCGCCTTGTAGTGCTCGTTGGCGGCGGCCTCGCGGCGGGCGCGCTCGGGGTCGAGGCCGGCCCGGACGTAGACCTCGGGGTGGACGAGGCTGGTGATGATGTAGTACGCGGCGATGGCGACGATCAGCGCCTGGAGGTGGCGCCGGGCGCGGCCGGCGCGGGCGAGGTGGCGGCGGGTCTCGTCCCGGGCGAACTTCATGTGCCGGGACTCCTCGACGACGTGGATGTTGTTGATCGTGCGGACGAAGGGGACGACCCGCTCGTCGCGCATCCAGTCGCGCTGCATGACGTCCAGGACCTCCTCGGCGACGAGGATGCCGGCGTAGGCGGCCTCCCCGAAGCCGACGGTCTTCATGACCCTTCCGAGCTCCATGACGGAGCGCCGGGGCCGGTAGGCGGGGGCGCCGAGCTTCTGGGAGCCGCGGGCGAACATGATCGAGTGGCGGCACTCGTCGGCGATCTCGGTGAGCGCCCACTGGAAGCGGGGGTCGGTGTGGTCCGTGCGGTAGATGTCCCGGAGGATCATCTGCTGGAGGATCATCTCGAACCAGATGCCGGTGGAGGCGACGGAGGCGGACTCCTGGCGGGTCAGCTCCTTCTGCTGCTCCTCGGTCATCTCGTGCCAGTAGGCGGTTCCGTAGAGGCTGTTCCACTCGGGGCTCTGTCCGTGGAACCCCTTGTCGAGCGGGGTGTCCCAGTCGACCTCGACGGCGGGGTCGTAGGAGAGCTTGGCGGCCGACCGGAGGAGCCGTTCGGCGACGTCGTCGTGGTCGTGGTGGTCCGGGCGCACGGTGCTGCTGGCCATCGTTGCGGCTCCTTGGGTCACGCGGTCGGCTCGTTCCCTCTTGTTAGACGTCGCGTCTAGCAAGCTTGTTAGACGGAACGTATAGCAAGGGGCTCGCGCGGGCTACCCCCCGGTACGGGTTTTCTCCGCCGGGCGTGCCGAAGGGGCCGGAGCGGGGGTCCGCTCCGGCCCCTTCGGGGTGCCGTCGAGAAGGATCAGCCGGGCTGTCCGACCGTCAGAAGGTCAGGTTCCAGGCGTCGATCCGGCCGGTGTCCGCGTTCGCGTTGTCGTTCACGCGGAGCTTCCAGACGCCGTTCGCGACCTCGGCGGAGGCGTTGACGGTGTAGGTCTGGACGATGTTGTCGGTGGAACTGCCGGTCCGGTTGTGCAGGGTGTAGACCGAGCCGTCCGGGGCCACCAGGTCGACCTTGAGGTCACCGATGTAGGTGTGCTTGATGTCCACGCCCACCTTGAGGGTCGCCGGGGCGTTGCCGGTCACCCCGCTGACGGTGATCGCGCTCTCGACGGTCGTGTTGTCGGCGATCGTGACGTCGGTCAGGTTCTCGAAGTACGCGCCGGGCGGCGGGGTCGAGCCGCCGACGGCCTTGAGCGCGTCGACGCGGCCCTCGCCGAAGAAGCTGTTCTTCGCCGTGGTGCCGGTGCAGCGGGCGTCCGACGGGCAGGCCAGGTCGGTGGCGTGCTCGCCGAGCTTCGCCCGGATGTCCGCCGGGGTGTACGCCGGGTTGGCGCTGGCCAGCAGCGCGGCGACGCCCGCCACGTGCGGGGAGGCCATGGAGGTGCCGCTCAGCGAGGAGTACTTGCCGCCGGGGACGGTGCTGTAGACGGACTCGCCGGGCGCCGAGACCTCGATGACGTCCCGCCCGTAGTTGGAGAAGGAGGCCTTCGAGGTGCCGCTGGTGCCGTTCGCCGAGACGGTGACGACGCCGGGCAGCTCGGCCGGGATGTCGAGGCAGGCGTTGGTGATGGTGCGGGTGACCGGCGTCGAGTCGTTCGGGCTCGACGAGTCGGTGGTCTTGTTGGCCAGGTCCACGTTGGAGTTGCCGGCCGCCGCGACCTGGAGCGAGCCCTTGGACTCGGCGTACGCCTGGGCGCGGCCCACGCCCTCCAGGATGGCCGCCTGGTCCAGGTTGTCCGGGCAGTTGAACTGCCACGGGTCCGTGTAATAGCTGTTGTTGGTGACCTTGAAGCCGTGGTCGCCGGCCCAGACGAGGCCGCAGATCGTGTTCTCCGCGAAGAACAGCGTGGAGCCCGGCTCGGCGATGCGCACCGAGGAGATCTTCACGCCCGGTGCGACGCCGATGGCGCCCTTGCCGTTCTTGGCGGCGGCGACCGTGCCGGCGACGTGGGTGCCGTGCTGGTCGACGTCGCGCCAGGCGCCGGCGCGGGTGTCCGCCTTGCCGTAGGCGCAGGAGACGGAGTCGGCGGCGTTGAAGTTGGGCGCGAGGTCCTGGTGCTGGTCGTCGACGCCGGTGTCCAGGATGCCGACCTTGACGGTGGCGGAGCCCTGGTTCACGGCCCACGCCTGGTCGGCCTTGATCTGGGTCATGTCCGAGCGGACCGGCTCCGTGGTCGGGGCCGCGGACTGCGCCGGGTTCGCCGGGAGGGCCGGGTTGTACGCGTCGGCCGGTACGTCCGAGGTGCGGGTCGCGCCGACCTTCTGCACGCCCGCGACGCCGCGCATGGTGGAGGCGAAGGAGGCGGAGGTCGAGTGGGCGACGATGACGCCGATGGCGTCGAAGGAGGAGAAGACCGAACCGCCGTTGGCGGCGACGGCGCTGCGGACCGCGGTGGTGTCACCGGGCGTGGTGATGACCAGGTACGCGCGGGTGCCGGCGGCCCAGGCGGCCGGGGCCTCCTGGGCGGTCCGGGCGTTCGCGGTGAAGGCGGCGAGCGGCTCGTTGTCGACCGGGGCGGCCTGGGCGAGCGAGGCCGGGCCCGCGAGCGCCAGGGTCGTACCGAGGGCGATCGCCGCGATTCTCATCCGGCCGGGTATGTGGGAAAACAATGCGTCCTCCGATGGCCCGGTGGCGCGGGTGGCGCCGGCCGGGCCCTGTGATGTGTGGGGTGGACGCAAGATCCCAGACGGGCGCGGCGGAGGGAAGCCTTCTGTCCGACAAGCCCGTTCATGTAACAGAATCTTGACTTGAACATGGCGAAAAGGGGGCGGAATTCCTGCTCCGCCCCCTCCTCGCCGGGATCACTTCAGGTACGGACCCGCGGCGCCGATCCTGCCGGGACCGTTCAGGACGTACACCCGGAGGTTGCCCTTGCCGGGGGCGCCGACCGAGAGCGTGCCGCCGGTGACGGTCTTCACGTCACCCGTCACGGCATCGGTGTACGTGCCGTTCGGGATGCCCGTGTACGTGGCCCCGCCCGAGACGGTCACGAGGGCGAAGCTGTCCGTGGAGCCGCTGGTGTAGCGGCGCTTGAACGCCATGCCGCCCGAGATGCCCTCGGTGGAGTACTGGCCCATCTGGAGCGCGGGGATCGCCCGCCGGATCTCGTTGAGCCGCTGGACGTGCTTGACCAGGGGCTGCTGGAGGGTGGTCGCGACCTGGCCGCTCGCCTCGGAGACCTTCGAGAAGTCGGAGGCGGTGACCGTGCCGGCCAGGTGCGCGCCGTAGTAGGCCCGGCCGGTGGTCGCCAGCGGGCAGCTCGGCCCGCAGTCGATCTTCCGGCCCTTCTGGAACTCGATCTCGGAGCCGTAGTAGAGCGTCGGGATGCCGCGGAAGGTCCACATCAGGGACATGTTCTCGGCCCACGCGTCGGTGCCGCCGGTGTACCGCTCGCTGGACTTGTTCGGCCCGTAGTCGTGGCTGTCGACGTAGACGACGTTGTAGGTGGCGTCGTTGTAACTGTCGTCCGAGTCCTTGCCGTTGGAGAAGGCGTTGTACGCGTCACCGAAGTTCATGTGCATCCGCATGTCGATGACGTTCATGCCGGAGAAGCGGCTGTGGTCGGGGGCGTGGTAGCTGTTCCCGTTCAGGAAGGCGTTGGTGGAGGTGGGCTGGTTGCCGGTGCCCTGCTGCTGCTCGTAGTCGTACATCTCCAGCGCCGCCCTGGCGTCGTCGGCGTCGTACTCCCTGCGCTCCTTCCAGGTGAAGAACTGCGCGGAGTGGTTCACCGAGCCGCGGTTCCACTTGTCGTTGACGAAGGCCGCGACCTCGCCGAAGACGAAGAAGTTCTTCGCCGCCTCCGCGCCGTGCCGCTGGGTGACCCGCTCCTGGATGGCGGGGAGGAAGCGGCGGTTCCAGGTGGTGCGCGGGATGTGCACGGCGGTGTCGACGCGGAAGCCGTCCACCCCCATGTCGATGTACTTGCCGTAAGCGCCGATCAGGTAGTTCTGGACGGTCGCGTTCTCGGTGTCGAAGTCCGCCAGGTCCTCGTGCAGCCAGCAGGAACGGGAGTCCTCGCCCTCCCAGTTGCCGATCCAGCACTGGTGGAAGAGCGCCTTCGGGAACATGCCCGAAGTGGGGCTGGGCCACTGGCAGTTGTAGAGCGTGTAGCCCTCGGCGCTCTTCCCGCCGGTGGGCTTGCCCCAGTCGACGCAGGTGTTGCCGGCGGGCTCGGTCGTCGACCACAGGTCGCCGTTGTAGTACGACTTGCCGGTCTTCGGGTCGATCGTCAGGCCGTCGTACTCGAAGCCGGGCTGCTTCTCGTCGTAGTACCAGCTCCACTGGGTGTCGCGGACGCCGTACACGGTGGGCGTGAACAGGCCCTTGGCGCCCCAGCGGGAGGAGTGGTTGTAGACGACGTCCTGGTAGATCTTCATGCCCTTGGCGTGGGCGGCGTCGATGAGGTCCTGGTAGGAGGCGCCGGCCGACTCCAGGCGCGGGTCGACCTTGTAGAAGTCGTAGCCGTGGTAGCCGTGGTAGTCGTAGTCCGAGCGGTTGAGGACCACCGGGGTGACCCAGACGGCGGAGAAGCCGAGGCCCTTGATGTAGTCGAGCTTCTGGATCAGGCCCTTGAAGTCGCCCCGGAACATGGGGTCGTCGCCCGCCGCGTTGCCCGACTTCACGTGCTGGCTGCCGCCCCGGTTGTTGGTGGCGTCGCCGTCGTGGAAGCGGGCGGTCAGGACGAAGTAGATCGGGTCCTTGCGCGGGTCCGTGCCGAGCGGCTTCCCGCCGGCCGGGGCGCTTGGCTTGTCACCGGTGGTGGCGGTGGCCGGGGCGGAGGCGGCCGAGACGTTTCCGGCGGCGTCCACGGCCCTCACCGTGTAGGTGTAGGGGGTGCGTTCGGCGAGGCCCGTGTCCGAGAAGACCGTCGAGCCGACGTCCGTGACCACCGTGCCGGCCGTTCCGCCGGTCCGGGTGACCTGGTACTTCGTCACGCCCCGGTCATCGGTGGCGGCGTTCCAGGCGAGCAGCACGGAGACGCCGTCGGCGGTCGCGGTGAGGCCGGCCGGGGCGGTGGGCGCCTGGGTGTCCGGCGGGGTGGCGGCGCAGGGGTCCGTCGCGTTCGCGGTCACCACGCGGTCCCGGACGGTGGAGATCCCGGTGCCGATCGCGTAGTCGGCGCCGCCGTTGTTGTCCCACACGCCGTTGCCGTTGTTGAACGCGGCCTTGAGCGAGGTGGCCGCGCCGAGGTCGAGCTCCCGCTTCCACCAGCCCGTGCAGGCCGCCGTCATGCCGAGGCCGGGCGCGGCCGTCCACGCCCCGCCGGCCGGCTGGTAGTGGACGTTGACGGTGGACCAGCCGAGGGAGGCCGAGGAGTAGTACACCGTCGCCTTGTTCGAGGCGGGCGGCGGAGTGCCGGCGCACGGGTCGGAGTGGGCGACGACCCCGTCCTTCACGGTGATGTTCCCCGTGCCGAGGGCGTAGTTGCGGCCGCCGTTGTTGTCCCAGGTGCCGGTGCCGTTGTTGAAGGTGGCCTGGAGTCCGGCGGCGGCACCGAGGCTGACGGTCTTCTTCACCCAGTCGGTGCAGGCGGGCTCCATCGCCGTGCCGGGGACGGCGGTCCAGGAGCCGCCGTCGGGCGCCCAATGCAGGTGGTAGGCCGACCAGTTCCTGGTCTTCGTCCAGTAGTAGACCGTCGCGGTGTTCTCGGCGACGGCCGCCGCCGGGGCGGCCCGGAGCGGGACGGCGGCGGGCGGCGGGCCGGGCGGGGCCGCGATGAGGCCGGTCAGACCGGCCGCGACGGCGAGCAGCGCGAGCACGCGCCCGCGCGGCCGTATGCGGGTGGGGGTCATGCGGGTCTCCAGACGGGGGCGCGCCGCGGAGGGGGCCGGGGGAGGAGCGGGGATCGGCCCCCGTGGAAGCGCGTGCGGAAAATTGCGGAAAGTTCTTGCGTCGGCGGGAAGTTACCGGCGTGTGGCGCGCGCGTAAAGGGTCCGCGTCGAAGCGGTTCGCATCGTGGGACTCACCGCTGCTTGAGGTAGGGGCCGAGGAGGGTGTGCCAGGACGAGGCGATGCGGCGGTACTCGGCCGGGCAGAGCGCGGCGCGGTCGCGGGGCAGCACCCCGTCCGGGTTGCCCTCGGCGTCCACCGCGTCCGCGAACCGCCGGGGATCGGAGCCGTACAGCCAGCAGGCCCAGTCGAAGAACCGCTGCCCGTCGAGGGAGTGGACGTCGGAGTACGCGGCCACCCCGGGGTCGCCGCCCTCGGACGCCTTCCAGAGGGCGCCCCAGGCGTTGACGGTGGAGATCGCGTAGTCGGTGTGGCGCTCGTCGCCGGAGGCGAGGAGGAGGACGGCGAGCTGGTCGACCGCGTCCTCCTCGCGGCCGGTGACCGGCAGGTCGTACAGGTCGACGAGGGCGTGTCCGAGCTCGTGGAAGAGGACGCCGTTCGAGAGCCCGACGACGTCCTCGTCGACGGCGGCGGCCCGCTCCGCCGGGGTGCCGCCGGTGTCGAGACCGGCGAAGACCTTCCGGGCCTCGGGCACGAACCCGTAGCAGTAGGTGATCCGCCCGGTCTTCTCGTCCCAGTACGGGTTCGGCGCCGCGCAGCCGGCGGCGCGGAGCGGCACGTCCCGGGGGAGGGCGATCCGGGCGTCGGCGTACGCGGCGGCGTCCTCCAGCACGCGGCGCTCCTGCAGGAAGGACCGGGCGGCGCGCTCCCCGGCGGTCCGGGCGGGCTCGTACGCCACGACGAGGCGGCCGGTGCCCCGGGTGCTCTCCGGTGCCGCCGCGGTGGGAGCGCAGCCGGCGAGCAGGGCGGCGGCGAGGGCGAGGCGGAGGGGGAGGCCCTGGCGGACGGGGCGGCGGGTGCGGGCGGCGGTGGGCATCGGCGGCACCTCGTCTCGTGGGCGTCCCTGCCGACGAGCCTGGCCGCGCCGGGCGTGCGGGGCGAGCCCGCCGTGCCGGACGGGTGAGGCGGGCCCCTCGGCCGCGGCCGGTCCGGTCGGTCCCGGCCGTCAGCTCCCGGCCGTCAGCTCCGGGGCCACGGGCGGCCCTCCAGGAGGTCCACGAAGCGGGTCGCGTCCGCCGACGACCGGTGCTCCATGATCCGCCGCAGACCGCCGATGCTGTATGAGCGGTCGGCCGCCGGGCGGCGCTCGCCCTCCTCGGTGAGGCGGAACTCGCGGGCGATGACGCCGTCCGGATCCGGGATGCGCTCCACGACCCCGGACCTCAGCAGGGCCGCGGTCTGCCGGTGGAGCGTGGAGGCGTCGGGTCCGAAGGCGTCGGGGAGCTGCCCGATGGATGTCGGACCGTGCATCGGGATGCGGGTGAGGAGCACGCACGCGCTGCGGTCCGGTCCGCCCGCGCCGCCCCGGGCGCGCGGCGCGTGGAGGTGCGAGCGCCGGCCGAGCGGCATCGTCGCGCACCCGGGCCCGTCCCGGGTCGTCTCCACGGGATCGACGCCGACCCCGAGGCGGTACGGGTACGAGGCCGCCTGCCCCGTACCCGTACCGCTCACCGCGTCCCGTCCGCCTCCAGCGTGAACAGCGCACCGTCCGGGTCCCGCACCACCACCCGGCGCTCGTCGCCACCGGTCTCCGGGTCCCTGGCCCCGCCCCACTCGCCGCCCGGCACCACCACCCCGCCGTGCTCCTTCACCGCCGCCACCGAGGCCGCCAGGTCCGGCACCCGGAACCGCACCAGCCAGCGCGGCCGCAGCTGCGGACGGGACGAGGCCGCCTCCACCGGACCGCTGTCCAGCCGCGCCACCGCCACCCCGTCGCGGCGCAGCACCACCCGGTCCTCCTCGTACGAGGTCTCGCAGCAGCCCGGCAGCTCCTCCGCCCAGCGCAGCACCCCGGCGTAGAACACCGCCGCGTCGAAGGCGTCCCGGGTGTGCAGCTCCACCCACGCGGGGGTGCCCCGCTCGCCCACCTGCCAGCGCGACACCAGCCGCCCCTCCCACACCCCGAACGCCGCACCGTCCCGGTCCGTGGCCAGCGCCGCCCGCCCCTGCGGCGGATACGACACCGGCCCCACGCCCACCGTGCCGCCCCGCTCCCGGATCCGCGCCACCGCCGCGTCCGCGTCCTCCACCGCGAAGAACACCGTCCAGGCCACCGGCAGCGCCAGCTCCGCCGCCAGCGCCGCGATCCCCGCGACCGGCACTCCGTCCCGCTCACCCACCGCGTACGCCGAACCCGCCTCGAGATCGCCCTTGCGGAACGTCCAGCCCAGCACCGCGCCGTAGAACCGCTGCGCCGCATCCAGATCCCGCGCCGCCAGACTCAGCCAGCACGGCGCGCCCAGCGCCTGTGCCGTCGTCGGCTCCGCCACCGGACCACCTCCTTGACCGAGCGCCCGCCGCCCGGACGCCACCCCGCGCGCCTTCCCCGGCAGGCCGCCCGGCACACCCCCGTTCACCCGGTCGGCGGGCGGCCGGACGCGTGCGTTCCGTCAGGCGGCGGGAGGCGCGGCCAGGGCCACCGTGAGGTGGTGGTGCAGGAGACCGAGGGCGGGCCGGTCCGCCGGCCCCAGAGGGGCGACCAGCTTCCAGTACCGCGCCATCACCCCCGTGTCCTCGCGGCCCAGCCGCTCCACCAGGCGCCGCCGGAAGCCCGCCGAGTCGACCTCCCCGAGCGCCAGCGCGTACGCGCCGGCGAAACAGTCCAGGGCCTCCGCGCCGCCGGGCTCCCGCCCCGCCCGCACCTCCGCCGCCGCCAGGTCGTACGCCTCCGCCAGTCCCTCGTACAGGACCGCCGGCCGGTACCGCTCACCCCGCAGCGGCGGCGCCGGCGCCCGCTCCGGCCGGGGGTCCGAGACCAGGGCGCGCAGCAGGGCGAAGGCCCGCACCTCGCCCGGCGTCGGCTCGTCCGGCGGCACCGGCACCACCTCGTCGAGGACCCGCGCCACCAGGGGCGCCGGCAGCCGCACGGGCAGCGACCGCCGCCAGAACCGGACCACCGCGTCCGTGTCCGGCGGCAGCGCCGCCGCACCCAACAGCGGCAGCAGCTCGGCCCGTTCCGCGCCGTCGCACTCCGCGAGCAGCCGCAGCGACGCCTCCCGCCACGCCAGGGCCGCCCGCTCCCGCGCCACGCCCCGCAGCTCCCCGGCGACCACGTCCGCGAGCCGGCCCTCGTCCTCCAGCGCCCGCGCCACCTCGGGCACGCCGAGACCCAGGGCGCGGAGCGACCGGATCTCGCGCAGCCGGGCCAGCGCCCCGGGGCCGTACCTCCGGTGCCCGCCGCCGCTGCGCCCGTCCTCCGGCAGCAGCCCCCGGTCCGAGTAGTACCGCACGGTCTTCACCGTCACCCCGGCCCGCCCGGCCAGCTCGCCGATGCTCCACGTCCCGTCCGTGTCCGTCACCCCGTACCTCCCGCGGCCGACCCTAACCGCCCCGCGCGGGGTGGAATCTCCCCCAGGGGGAGTTCCTAGCCTGCCGGTGACCGCAGCGGGAGTCGAGGACGAGGAGGCGGGGATGACGACGTTCGTTCTGGTGGGAGGCGCGTTCACCGGAGGGTGGCTGTGGGACCGGGTCGCCGCACGGCTGCGGGACGCCGGGGCCGAGGCGTGCCCGGTGACCCTGGACGGCGACCCCGGCGCCGGACTCGGCACGCACGCCAGGGAGTTGACGGAGCTCGTCGACCGGCTCGACGACCCGGAGCTCGTCCTCGTCGGGCACGACTACGGCATCCACCCCGTGCTCGCCGCCGCCGACCGGCGGCCCGACCGGGTCGTCCGCGTGGTGTACGTCGCCGCCGGGCTGCCCTCGGACGGCGACCCGGCGCTGCTCCTCGTCCGCGACGAGACCGTCCGGGCCCGGCTCGGCCACGACACGGCGCCGCTCCCGGCGCCCCGGGTCGAGGAGTGGGCGCGCTGGGGCAGCCTCGACGGGCTCACCGCCGACGACCTCGCCCTCCTGGACCGGCGGGCGGCGCCCCAGCCCGCCGGCACCCTCACCGAGCCCCTGCGGCTCGGCGGTGCCGTGGACCGGGTGCCCGCCGCCGCGGTGATGTGCACGGCCGACGGGCCGGGCGTCGACATGGTGGAGATGCTCGTCCGGACGGGGCCGACGCACCTCAGGAAACTGGCCGGCCCCGGCTACGCCTTCTTCGACCTCCCGGCCGGCCACTGGCCGATGCTGTCGCATCCGGCCGAACTCGCCGACCTGCTGGTGCGGGCGGCCGCGGGGGAGGGGCGGCGGCTGACGCCGGACGACGACCAGCCCGCGTACGAAGAGGTGGAGTTCCTGCTGGAGACACGGGAGTTCCCGTACGAGCGGCTCGGCCGCCTCGACGTCTACCCGCCCGACGGGGAAGGCCGCCGGCCCGCCGTCCTCCTCGTGCACGGCGGCCCCGTCCAGGCCGACCGCAGCCCCACCCCGCGCGACACGCCGTTCTACCGGGGCTACGCCCGCCACCTCGCCGGACTCGGCGTCGTCGGCGCCACCGTCGACCACCGGCTGCACGCCCTGACCGACTACGCCCGCGCCGCCGACGACCTGGCCGAGGCGGTCGAACGGCTCCGCGCCCACCCCCGGACCGACCCGGACCGCATCGCGCTCTGGATCTTCTCCGGCGGCGGCCTCCTCGCCACGGACTGGCTCGCCGCGCCGCCGCCGTGGCTGCGCTGCCTCGCCCTCTCCTACCCCGTCCTCGCCACGCCGCCCGGCTGGGAGACCGTCGAGGCCCGCTTCCGCCCGGTGGCGGCGCTCGCGGGCGCCGGCCGGCTGCCGCTGGTCCTGGTCCGCGCCGGACGCGAACACCCCGCGTTCGCGGCGACGGTGGAGGAGTTCCTCACCGCGGCCGGGAAGCACGGGGCGGACGTCGAGATCGTCGACGTGCCGGAGGGCCGGCACGGCTTCGAGGCGTTCGACCGCACGGACGCCTCCCGCGCCGCCGTGACGCGCGCGGCCAGGGCCGTGGTGGACCGTGTGACGGGGGCGGCGTGACGGGACCGGACCGGCGGGCCGGACTGGCGGGGCCGGACTGACGGGCAGGACCGAGGGGACCGGGGCCGGACTGGCGGGGCAGGACTGACGGGCAGGACCGACGGGACCGGGGCCGGACGGGGGTCGGCCTCGGCCCCGGGGCGGACCGGACGGGGTGCGGTCTCGGTCCCCCGGGGCGCACCGGACGGGGTGCGGTCTCGGTCCCCCGGGCGGACCGGACGGCGTGCGGTCTCAGGTCCGGCCCGTCACCCGGGACGGGTCCCAGCCCCTGCGCGGCACCGAGTCCAACAGCAGTCGGGTGTAGGGGTGTTCGGGGGCGCCCAGGACCCGGTCCACCGGGCCGGACTCGACCACCTGGCCCGACCTGAGGACGAGCACGTCGTCGGCGACGTGCCGGACCACCGCCAGGTCGTGGGTGACGAAGAGGTAGCCGATGCCGGCCTCGCGGCGGATCTCCCGCAGCAGGTCGAGGATCTGCGCCTGGATCGACACGTCGAGCGCGGCGACCGCCTCGTCGAGGACCAGCACCCGGGGCTCGGCCGCCAGCGCCCGGGCGATCGCCACCCGCTGCCGCTGGCCGCCGGAGAGCCCGCGCGGCAGGGCGGCGGCCTCGCGGGCGCCGAGCCCCACCCGGTCGAGGAGGTCGGCGACCCGGGCCGCCCGCCCGGTCGCGTCCAGCGGCGTGTGCAGGCGCAGCACCTCGTCGAGGCAGCCGCTCACCGGGATCCGCGGGTCCAGCGACAGATAGGGGTCCTGGAAGACCATCTGGATCTCCCTGGCCCGCGCCAGCCGCTCCGCGCGGCCCCGGGGGCGGGCGGAGCGGTCCCGGCCGTCGAGCCGGACCGTGCCGCCGTCCGCGCGCTCCAGGCCCACCAGCATCCGGACCGTGGTCGTCTTGCCGCTGCCGGACTCGCCGACGATCGCCAGTGAACCCCCGGGAGGCAGGGTGAACGACACCCCGTCGACCGCGAGATGGTCGCCGTACCGCTTCCGCAGGCCGTCGACGACGAGGCCCTTCTCCACCACGGTCGTCACAGCGCGATCCCTTCCTCGGCGCGGAGGCACGCGGCGAAGCCCTCGCCGTGCCGTGCCAGTTCGGGCCTCTCCTCCGTGCACCGCGCCACCGCGTGCGCGCACCGCGCGGCGAAGGCGCAGCCCGACGGCGCCTCGGCGAGCGAGACCGGGCGGCCCGGGATCGGGCGGGGCGCGGGCGCGCCGGCCTCGATCCGCGGGGTGCAGCCGAGCAGGCCGGCGGTGTACGGGTGCCGGGGCCGGTCGAACAGCTCGCCGGTGGACCGGGTCTCCACGATCCGGCCCGCGTACATTACGTACACCCGGTCGCAGATCGCGGAGGCCAGCTCCAGGTCGTGGGTGACGAAGAGCATGCCGGTGCCGCGTTCGGCCCGCAGCCCCGCCAGGATCGAGATGACCTCGGCCTGGGTGGTGACGTCGAGGGCGGTGGTCGGCTCGTCGGCGACGAGCAGCGCCGGTTCGGCGGCGAGCGCGGCGGCGATGACGACCCGCTGGAGCATGCCGCCGGAGAACTGGTGCGGGTGGCGGCGCAGCGCCCCGCGAGGGTCGCGGATGCCGACCGCGGCGAGGAGCTCCTCGGCGCGTGCGGTGGCCTTGGCGGCCGGGGTGCCGGAGGCGCGGAGCCCCTCGGTGAGGAAGTCGCCGACCCGGCGCAGCGGGTTGACCGAGGCGCGCGGGTCCTGGAAGACCATCGCGACCTCGCGGGCCCGCAGCGCGGCGAGCCGCGCCCGGTCCATGGTGAGGACGTCGGCGCCGCCGACCCGGACCTGGCCGGTGGTGCGGGCGCCCGCGGGGAGCAGGCCGAGGACGCTGCGGCAGGCGACGGACTTGCCGGAGCCGGACTCGCCGACCAGGCCGACGGTCTCCCCGGGGCGCACGGTCAGGCTGACGCCGTCCAGGATGGGCCGGGCGGCCCGGTCGGCGGGGAGCCGCAGCTCCAGGCCGTCGATCTCCAGGACGGGAGGGGGTGTGGAGTGGTTCATGGCGTCTACTTCTCCCGACGGGCGATGCGGTCGGCGAGGCCCTCGCCGACGATGCCGAAGGCGACCACCGCGAGCACGATGCACACGGACGGCGCGAGGGCCGGCAGCATCGCGCCCTGGAGGACGGCGCCCTGGCCCTCGTTGATCATGGCGCCCCAGTCGGCGGTCGGCGGCTGGACGCCGAAGCCGAGGAAGGAGAGCGCCGCCAGGTCCATCAGCGCGTAGCCGAAGTTCATCGCGGACTGCGCGAAGACCGTCGGCGCGATGTTGGGCAGCAGGTGCCGGACGCAGACCGTCCAGCCGGACCAGCCCTGCACCACGTACGCCTCGATGTACGGCCGGGCCTTCTCCTGCCGGGCGATGCCGCGCACCAGGCGTCCCACGTACGGGGTGTACGCGATCGCCATCGCGATCACCGGGGCCGTCATGCCCGGGCCGGTGACCGCGACCAGCAGGATCGCCAGCATCAGTCCGGGGACGGAGAAGACCAGGTCCATCGCGCGGGACAGGAGGGTGTCGGCCCAGCCGCCGCGCCAGGCCGCCACCACGCCGAGCAGGGTGCCGAGCAGGGTGGAGACGGCGACGACCAGGAGCGGGCCGAGGAGGCCGGTGCGGGCGCCGTGCAGCAGCCGGGACAGGATGTCGCGGCCGGACTGGTCGGTGCCGAGGAGGTGGTCGGCCGAGGTGCCGACCAGGCTGGCGCCCAGGTCGAGCGCCTCGGGGTCGTACGGGGCGAGCAGCGGCGCGCACACGGCGACGAGGACGAGCACGGCGAGCACCGCGACCGAGACCGTGAAGAGCGGACCCTGCCCGAGGAGGCGCAGCCTCCGCAGGCCGGGCCTGCGGTACGGCACCGGGGTGAGGGTGGTGGTCATGAGGAGCCTTCCCCGGGGGAGAGACGGGGGTCGATGAGCGGCGCGAGCAGGTCGACCGCGAGGTTGACGACGACGAAAGCCGCCACGCTGAGCAGCGTGACCGCCTGCACGACCGCGAAGTCCTGGGAGGTGACCGACTGCACGAGCAGCGAGCCGAGCCCGGGGACGTCGAAGGCGGTCTCCACGATGGCGGTGCTGATGAGCAGGCCCGCGAGCATGGTGCCGCCGACGGTGACGACAGGCCCGAGGGCGTTGCGCAGCACGTGCCGGCGGACCACGGCCCGGCCGGCGACGCCCCGTGCGCGGGCCACCTCGACGTGCTCGCGGCCCAGTTCGTCGAGCATCGCGGAGCGGGTGACCCGGGCGAGCAGGCCCGCGAAGGTGAGGGCGAGCGCGAAGGCCGGCAGGGTCAGCTGGTGCAGCCGGGGGCCGAGCCCCTCGGCCGCGCCGCCGCCCGGGCCGGGGAACCAGCCGAGCTGCACCGAGAAGAGGGAGACGAGCGCGATCGCGGTGACGAAGGAGGGGGTGGCGGTGGCCACGCCGGTGCCGATGAGCACGGTCTTGTCGAGGAAGCCGGGGCGGAGCGCGGCGAGGATGCCGGCGCCGACGCCGAGGACGGCGACGAGCAGCGCCGCGTACCCGACGAGGAGGGCGGTGCCGGGCAGCCGGGAGCCGAGGAGCGCGGTGACGTCCTGGTGGTACTGGGCGGAGCGCCCGAGGTCGCCGCCGAGGACGCCCCCGAGCCACGTGACGTACTGGACGACGAGCGGGTCGTCCAGGTGGTGCTCGGCCCGCAGGGCCGCCACGGTCTCGGGGGTCGCGGGGCGGCCGTGCAGGAGGAAGGTGACCGGGTCGCCGGGGGCGAGGTGGATGGTGCCGAAGACGACGACCGAGGTCACGAACAGCACCGCCACCAGGCCGAGGAGCCGGCCGATGAGGAAGCGGGTCATGACTGCGCTGCCCCGATCGTCGCGGCCCACGGGTAGTAGAGCTGGGCGATGCCGGTCGGGGCGCCGGTGATCCGCTTGCCGAGGAAGACCGAGTAGGGCGCCTCGTAGACCGGGATGACCGGCAGCTGGTCGAGGGCGATCTCCTGCAGCTCGGCGGTGAGTTCGGCGCGCTTGGCGGGGTCGTACTCGGTGTTGGCGCGGTCGAAGGCCACGTCGTACGCGGCGTCGGACCAGTTGCCGTAGTTCCCGAAGTCGCCGGTGCGCAGGTATTGGTAGAACTCCAGCGGGTCCGGCGTGTTGTCGTAGCCGTTGGTGATGACCAGGTCGAGGCCCTCGCGGGCGGCCGGGTCGACGAAGATGTTGCTGTACGCGTCCGCCGACACCGGCTTGAGCTTCACGTCCAGTCCGATCTCGCGGCCGGCGGCCTGCACGGCGTTGGCGACGACGCTGATCTCGGGGGCCATCGAACTGGTCGCGAGGGTGACCTTCCGGCCGGTGGCGTGCGCCTCCTCGACCAGCTTCTTCGCGGCGGCCACGTCGTACGCGGGGTCGGGCAGCGTGTCGTAGAGGGTGGCGGTCTTCTCCGGGACGAGGGCCCAGGCGCCGCGGGCGGCGGGGGCCTTGGCCGGGACGCCGACGCCGCCGGCGGCGGCCTTGACGATGTTCTTCCGGTCGAGCGCCATCGAGAGGGCCTTGCGGACCCGGACGTCGCCGAGCGTGCCCTTGAAGTCGGTGACCGCGAGGTTGGCGGCGGCGGTGTTGGGGCCGAAGAGGAGCGAGCCCTTGCCGCTGGTGCGGAGCTGGGCGAAGGAGGCCGACGGGACCATGTAGCCGCCGTCGGCGGTGCCGGAGAGGAAGGCGTTGGCGCGGGCGGCGGCGTCCTCGATGAAGGTGAACCTCACCTTCTCCGACTTCGGGGCGAGCTTCTGGTCCCAGTAGTCCGCGTGCTTCTTCAGCGTGATGCTGTCGCCCTGCGCCCACTTCTCCAGCGCGTACGGGCCGGTGCAGTTCAGGTCGCCCTCGGGGGTGCCGTAGTCCTTGCCCTCCTTCGCGAGGGAGGCGGCGCTGACGACGGTGCCGGGGGAGGCGGCGAGCAGTTCGTGGAAGAGCGCGTCGGCCTTCCCGAGGCGGATCGTCACCTCCAGCGGGCCGGTCTTCTCGATGGCGTCGACGGTCTTGAAGGCGGAGCCCCAGGGGGAGCCGGTGGCCGGATCCATCTGCCGCTTCAGGGAGGCGACGACGTCGTCGGCGGTCAGGGTGGTGCCGTCGTGGAACCTCACGCCGGACCGCAGGGTGTAGACGAGGGTGCGCGGGTCGGGCCGGTCCCACTTGACCGCGAGTCCGGGCTCGATCTTCAGGTCGGGGGTGACCCGCAGCAGCTGCTCGCAGACGTTGGCGAGCACGGTGTTCGGCGGGTAGTCGTACGCGAGCGCGTAGTCGAGGGTGTACGGCTCCGCGTAGAGCGACCACGTGAAGGAGTCGAGCGGGCCCTTCGCGGCCGGCGAGGTGGGGGAGACCTTGAAGTCGGCTCCCGTGCCGGTGGTGCCCGGCTGGGGCTGTGTGGCGCCGGAGCAGGCGGTGAGGGAGGCCGCGAGGGCGGCGGTACAGGCGAGGGCGGTGAAACTGGGCGTGCGCATGCAGACCCACCCCTTTACGGGTGTAGTGACGGGCGCTGGGGGGATGGAGCGAGTATTGATGCGGGAACGTTCCCGCACAAGGGTTCCGGCCAGCTTTGCGGGAACGGTTTTGCAATGGTCACGGGGATGGCAGCATCTGCCCCATGACCGAAGCTTCAGAGCACGGCGGAGCGGCCCCGGAGCGGGCCGCGACGAACCCGGGGCGGGATGGAACGGCGGCGGAGCGGGCCCCGGCGGCCCCGGGGCGGGACGGCGCCGGCGTACGGGACGACGGCACCGGAGGGCGACGGAACGGGGCCGGGGACCCGCGACCGGGGGCGGGCGGGCCCGCCGCACCGCCCGCCCCGCGCGTCCGTCTGGTGGACGTGGCGCGCGAGGCGGGGCTGTCCAAGACCACCGTGTCGGCCGCCCTGAACGGCACCGGCCGGCTCTCCCCCGAGATCCGGGAGAAGGCCCGCGAGACCGCCCGCCGCATGGGCTACCGGCCCAACGCCACCGCGCGCCAGCTGCGCGCGGGACGGGCCCGGCTGATCGGCTACGTGGTCGGCGAGCTGGCCGACACCCCGTGGACCTTCCTGGAGTCGCCGTACTTCGCGCGGCTCACCGGTGCCACCGCCGCCACCGCGCTCGCACGCGGCTACGCGGTGGTGCTGCTGCCCGCCGGCTCGCTCCAGAGCGAGTGGGCGGCCCTGCCCCTCGACGCCGTGGTCGTCGCCGACCCCGTCGCCGACGACCGGATCGTCGAGGACCTGCTGGCCGCCCGCATCCCGGTCTTCAGCGACCGGTCCGTGGAGGGGAGGCCGGGCGCCCACTGGGTCGACGTCGACGCGGCGGACGCCGTCGGGCAGGTCCTGGACCACGTCCACGCCCAGGGCGCCCGCAGGCCGGTCCTCGTCGTCCCCGACAGCACCACCCGCTTCCACCGCGAGGTGGACGCGGCGCACGGCGCGTGGTGCGCCGCGCGCGGGCTGCCGAAGCTGACGGTGCGGGCCGCCGAACCCGGCAACGGGCCGGTGATCCGGGCCGTGGAGACCGCCCTGGGCGGCCGACCCGAACGCCCCGACGCCCTCCTCGTGGTCGCCGAGGCCAGCCCGCCGCTCGTCCTGGACGCGGCCCGCCGGCACGGCTACGACGTCCCCGGCGACCTGCTCCTCGTCTGCGTCAGCGAGGACGAGACCGCCGTGCACACCCAGCCGCCCGTGACGACGCTGAGCCTGCGCCCCGACGCGGTCGCCGAGGCGGGGATCGCCCACCTCGTCGCCGTACTGGAGCAGGGCCTCCAGGAGACCGGCGGATCGCTCGTGCCGGTCAGGCTCGACGTACGGGCGTCCTCCGTGCGGCCTGGCTAGGCCCTGCGGAGGACGCCGGTCACGCCTCGTGGACCAGGCGGCCGCCGACGTACGTGCGCTCCACCCGGGCCTCGGCGATCTCGTCGGCCGGCGCGGCCAGGATGTCCCGGTCGAGCACGACGAGGTCGGCGAGGTGGCCCGGGAGCAGGCTGCCCGCGTCGTCGAGGCCGTTCACATGGGCCGTGCCGGCCGTGTACGCGGTCAGCGCCGACAGCAGGTCGAGGCGCTCCTCCGGGTAGAACACCCGGTCGTCCCCCGCCTCCGGGTCGCGCCGGTTCACGGCGACGTGGATGCCCTCGATCGGGTTCGGGCTGGAGACCGGCCAGTCGCTGCCCGCCGCCAGGGTCGCCCCCGCGCGCAGCAGCGAGCCGAACGGGTACTGCCAGGCAGCCCGCTCCGGGCCCAGGAACGGGATCGTCAGATTGTCCATCTGCGGCTCGTGCGCCGCCCACAGCGGCTGGATGTTGGCGACGGCGCCGAGCGCGGCGAAGCGGGTCAGGTCGTCGGGGTGGACGACCTGGAGGTGGGCGAGGTGGTGGCGGTTGCCGCGCCGCCCGTTGGCCTCGATCGCCGCCTCGATCGCGTCCAGCGCCTCCCGCACGGCACGGTCGCCCAGCGCGTGGAAGTGCACCTGGAAGTCGAGGGCGTCGAGCTCGGTCACATGGCCGCGCAGCGCCACCGGATCGACGAAGCTCAGCCCGGAGTTGCCGGTCGCGCAGCCGCAGCCGTCGAGGTACGGGGTGAGCATCGCGGCCGTGAAGTTCTCCGCGATCCCGTCCTGCATGATCTTGACCGAGGTGGCGCGGAACCGGCCCGACGTCAACTGCTCGCGGCGGTCGACCAGTTCGGGGATCTGCTCGGAGCCGCGCTCGCGGTCCCACCACAGCGCCCCGGTGACCCGGGCGGTGAGCGAACCGTCCTTCGCCGCCGTCAGATAGGCGTCCGAGGGGTCGGACATCCCGTTGAAGGAGCCGAGCAGGGCGTCCTGCCAGCCGGTGATGCCCAGCGAGTGCAGCAGCCGCTGCGCCCGCAGCAGGCCCGCGAGCCGGTCCTCGGCGGTCTTGTCCGGCACCAGGCGGGAGACCAGGCCGGTCGCGCCCTCCTGGAGCATGCCGTTCGGGCTGCCGTCGGCCTCCCGCTCGATCCGGCCGTCCGCCGGGTCCGGCGTGCCGGCGGTGAGACCGGCCAGCTCCAGGGCCCGGGTGTTCGCCCAGGCGCCGTGGTGGTCGCGGTTCGACAGCAGCACCGGGCGGTCCGGGACGACCGAGTCGAGGAGCGCACGGGTCGGCATGCCGCCCTCGAAGCTCTCCATCGACCAGCCGCCACCGGTGATCCACTCCCGGTCGGGGTACGCCTCGGCGTACGCGCGGATCCGCTCCAGGTACGCGGCGACGTCGACGCTGCCGGTGAGGTCGCACTCGGCGAGTTCGGTGCCGCCGCCGACCGCGTGGATGTGGGAGTCCTGGAAACCGGGCAGCAGCAGCTTGCCGGTCAGGTCCACCACCTCGGTGCCGGGCCCGATCAGTTCGCGCACCTCGTCGTGGCCGACGGCGGTGATCCGGTCGCCGGTCACGGCGAGCGAGGTGGCCCGGCTCCGCGCCGGATCCAGGGTGAGGACGGGGCCTCGGGTGAAGACCAGATCGGCCTGGGGCATGCGGCGGCTCCCTTGCGTGCGGCCGCGCCGACGGGGGCGCGGGGCGGACGACGGCCGGCCGGAGCGCGGAGCGCGCGCGGCGGCCGTCGGACGGGTCGTACCGGTCGGGCGGCCGGACCGGGCCGGCGTCGCCGTTTCGGTGACGGGCGCCATGGAAGCCCGCGAGCCGTTTACACGTCAATGGTGTTGACGTAAGGTCCCGGCCATGTCCGCACGTGTCGTACCCGAAGGAAGCCGGCAGCGGCGCCGGCCCACCAAGCAGGGCGCCGTCCTCTCCGAACGGCTCATCGTCGACACCGCGCTGCGCCTGGTGGCCCAGCACGGCGCCGAAGCCCTCTCCGTACGCCGGCTGGGCGCGGCCCTCGGGGCCGACCCCAGCGCCCTCTACCGGTACTTCCGCAACACCGACGCGCTGCTCCTCGCGATCGCCGACGAGGTCATCGGCCGGGCGCAGGAGGGCTGGGAGGCCACCGGCGACTGGCGCGCGGACCTGCGCGCGCTGGGCCTGCGCATCCACGCCTCCTACGTCGCCCAGCCCCAGGCCGCCCTGCTGGCCGCGCACCGCACGACCGGCCGCGTCCACGAGACGCGGGCGGTCGAGAGGATCCTCGGCATCCTGCGGGACGGCGGCTTCCCCGACCCCCTGGCCGTCCGCGCCTACCACGCCTTCGTCGACCAGGCGCTGGCCTTCGCCGCCCAGGACGCCGCCGCCGGGGCGATGCCGCCGGCCGCGCGCGAGGCGGACGCCGAGGTCTGGGGGGAGGTCTACGGCCGCCTCCCGGCCGAGACCCACCCGCACATCGCGGCGACGTTCCCCCTCCTCGCCGCCGACATGCGGGACAGCGGCTACCCGTTCGCCCTGGAGCTGATGCTGACGGCACTGGCGGGTCTGCGCCCGGACCCGGCGAAGGACGCGGCGTAGGACCCCGTTCGCGCCGCGCGGGAGCCGTCCTCCCGGCGCGTGGTCACCGGCCCGCCTCCGGCCGCGGGCATGCCGAGGAGGCGGTCGCCGGGGTGGCGGCCGCCTCCTCGGGGCGGGCGGGTCAGGCGTAGAAGCGGTAGACGGCCTGGGCCACGCAGGCGGGCTTGTCGACGCCGTCGATCTCCACCGTGAGGTCGACGACGACCTCGACGCCGCCGCGGACGTCCTCGACCGAGGCGATCCCGCCATGGGCGCGGATCTTGGAGCCGACGCGCACGGGGGAGGGGAAACGCACCTTGTTCAGGCCGTAGTTGACGGCCATCGAGACGCCCTCGACCTGGAGGAGCTCGCTCCACATGGGGATGAGGAGGGAGAGGGTGAGGTAGCCGTGGGCGATGGTGCCGCCGAAGGGGCCGGCGGCGGCCCGCTCCTCGTCGACGTGGATCCACTGGTGGTCGTCGGTGGCGTCGGCGAAGGTGTCGACGCGGGACTGGGCGATCTGGATCCAGGAGCTGTGGCCGAGGTCGGCGCCGGCCTGGGCGCGGATCTCGTCGATGCCGTGGACGGTGAGGGCCATGGGGTTCTCCGGAAGGGTCAGTGGGCGGGGTCGCTGCCGTAGTGGTCCCGGATGGGGCCCTTCAGCAGCTTTCCGGTGGCGTTGCGGGGCAGTTCGGGCGCGAGCACGACGCTCCGCGGGATCTTGTAGCGGGCCAGCAGGCCCCCGAGGTGGGCGAGCAGCTCCTCGGCGGTCGGGGAGGTCCCGGCGCGCGGCACGACGACCGCGCGGCCGACCTCGCCCCAGCGGGCGTCGGGAACGCCGATGACGGCCGCCTCGGCGACGTCCGGGTGCCGGAGCAGGGCGTCCTCGACCTCGGCCGGGTAGATGTTCTCCCCGCCCGAGATGATCATGTCCTTGAGGCGGTCGACGAGCGTGACGTAGCCGTCGGCGTCGACGGTGGCGATGTCGCCGGACCGGAAACGCCCCCCGTCGCGGAAGGCCGCGGCGGTCGCCTCCGGCAGGTTCCAGTAGCCCGGGGTCACGTTCGGCCCCGCCACCACGACCTCGCCCTTCTCGCCGGGCGCCGCCTCCGTGCCGTCCTCGCGCAGCACCTGGACGTCCGTGAAGAAGTGCGGCACGCCCGCCGTGCCGGCGCGGCTCGCCGAGTCGGCACGGTCCAGGATCAGCGCCCCCGGCGCCGCCTCGGTCATGCCGTACCCCTGGACGAAGGCGAGCCCCCGGTCCAGGTACGTCCGGGCGGTCCGGCCGGGGACGGGCGCCCCGCCGCACAGCAGGAGCCGCAGACTGGTCAGGTCCGCCTCCTGCCAGCCGGGGGCGGCCGCCATCGCGTCGTACATCGTCGGCACCCCGAACAGCGCGGTGACGCGGTGCTGCCGGATCAGGCGCAGGGCCCGTTCCGCGTCGAAGGCCGACTCCAGGACGACCGTGCCGCCCTTGAGGAGCGTCGGCAGGCAGCTCATGTTGAGCGCGCCGGTGTGGAAGAGCGGGGCGCTCACGAAGGCCACCTCGTCGCCCGCGATGTCCGTGTCGACGACGACGTTGAGGCTGTTCCAGACGATGTTGCCGTGCGTGAGGACGGCGCCCTTGGCCCGGCCCGTGGTGCCCGAGGTGTACATGATGAGGCAGACGTCGTCGTGCCCCACCTCCTCGTCGAGCGGATCGGCCGGCGCGGCGGCGAGCAGCTCCTCGTACGACCGGCCCGGACCCTCGCCCTCCACGGCGATCAGGGTGGCGGTCCCGGCGGCCGAGGCCAGTTCGGCCGCCTTGCCCTCCGGCTGCCGGGCGTGCACCAGCACGTCGCTGCCGGAGTCGGTCAGCTGGTGCGCCAACTCCGCGGTGGCGAGCCGGTTGTTGAGCGGTACGAAGACCGCCCCGAGGAGCCCGGCGGCGAACAGCGTCTCCAGGTACGCCGGATGGTTCGGGCCCAGGAAGGCGACCCGGTCGCCGCGCCGCACGCCCGCGCCGCGCAGGACGTGGGCGAGGCGGGTGGAGCGGTCGTGGAGGGTCGCGTAGTCCGTCGTGCGGCCCTCGTGGACGAGGGCGGTCCGGCGGGGCGTCCTGCGGTTGCGGCGGGCCGGCCAGGACCCGATGCCCTGGTTGCGCATGGGTCCCCCCTCAGGTGGTGGCGAGTCCGAGCAGTCGGGCCGCGTTGTCCTTCAGGATCTTCGGCCGGACCTCGTCCTTCAGCGGCAGCCCGGCGAAGTCGGCGAGCCAGCGGTCCGGCGTGAGCAGCGGATAGTCCGAGCCGAACAGCACCTTGTCCTGCAGGAGGCTGTTCGCGTAGCGGACGAGCTGCGGCGGGAAGTACTTGGGGGACCAGCCGGACAGGTCGATGTACACGTTCGGCTTGTGCGTGGCCACCGCGAGCGCCTCGTCCTGCCAGGGGAAGGACGGGTGGGCGAGGACGATCCGCATGCCGGGGAAGTCGGCGGCGACGTCGTCCACGTCCATCGGGTTCGCGTACTTGAGCCGGATCCCGCCGCCGCCCGGCGCGCCCGCGCCGATGCCGGTCTGCCCGGTGTGGAAGACGGCGATCGCGCCCGCGTCCTCGATGGCCTCGTACAGCGGGTAGGCCATCCGGTCGTGGGGGTGGAACGCCTGGAGGTTCGGGTGGAACTTGAAGCCCTTGACCCCGAACTCCTCGACCAGCCGCCGGATCTGACGGACCGCCGCCTTCCCCTTGTACGGGTCGACACCGGCGAAGGGGATGATGACGTCCGGGTTCTCGGCGGCCGCCTCGGCGATCTCCTCGTTCGGCACCGGCGGGGTGCCGGTGGCCGACTCCGCGTCCACGGTGAAGACCACGCAGGCCATCGACCGCTCGCGGTAGTACGCGGCGATCTCCGGGAGCGTCGGGTGACGGTGCTCCGCCTTGAAGTACGCGCCGGCGGCGGCGTCCAGTTCGGCCGAGAGCGACGCCCCGCCCTTCGCGGACACCTCCGCGTGGGCGTGCATGTCGATGGCGACGAGCGCGTCGAGGTCCATCACGCCGCCGCTCACAGGACCGGGGCCGGGATGCCGTAGGTCTCCGGGGCGCGGCCGACCGAGACCGGCCAGGCGGCGGCGATGGCGTCCGCGCTCCAGCCGCCGTCCGCGTACGCCACCGCGATCTCCTGCGGGTGCGACCAGAGGGCGAGCTTGTCGCCGCCGATGCCGATGCACTGGCCGGTGACGCCGGCGGAGGCGTCCGAGGCGAGGAAGGCGACCAGGCCGGCGACGTCCTCGGGGGTGCCGAAACCCTCGCCCTTGCGCAGGCTGTCCGGGAACGGGGTGCCGTGCTGCTCCAGGGCCTCGATGTGCGGGGCGAAGACCGGGACGGTCTTGGTCATGGCGGTGGCGGCGACCGGGATGACGGCGTTGGCGGTGATGCCCGCGCGGCCCAGCTCCATCGCCCAGGTGCGGACCATGGCGGCGATGCCGGCCTTGGCGGCGGCGTAGTTGGTCTGGCCGAAGTTGCCGCGCTGGCCGGCGGGGGAGCCGGCGACGACGATCCGGCCGCCGTCGCCCTGCTCGCGCATCCGCTCCACGGCGGCGCGGACGCAGGTGAAGGTGCCGCGCAGGTGGACCTGGACGACGGTGTCGAAGTCGTCGTCGGTCATCTTCCACAGCACGCGGTCGCGGAGCACGCCCGCGTTGGTGACCATCGTGTCGATCCGGCCGAAGGTGTCGACGGCCCGGGCGACGAGGGCCTCGGCGGCCTCGGTCGAGCCGACCGGCACCACCTCGGCGACGGCCCGGCCGCCCGCCTCGGTGATCTCCTTCACCGCCGCGTCGGCGGCCTCGGCGTCCACGTCGTTGACGACGACGGCGGCGCCGGCGGCGGCCAGCGAACGGGCGTAGGCGAGGCCGAGGCCGCGGCCGCTGCCGGTGACGACGGCCACCTTGCCGGTGAGGTCCACCGGACGCGCCGGATTCACCTGGGGAGAAGTCATGGACGGGGTCCTTCCCGTGAGTCGAGGGTCGCCGGGGGCGGGGCGCGGGATCGCCGCCTCGCACACGCACCGGCGGCGCCAAAGCTAGGCAACGTCCCGTCTGCGGTCAACAAAGTGCCGAATATTTCTCCCGGGGTCTGCGCGCCGGGAACCCGCCCGCCTACGCTGTCCCCGTGACCCCACCCGCCCCGCAGCGCACCGACGAAACCGAGCCCGACACCGGCGAACGCGGCTCCGCGCCCCGCCCCCAGTCCCTGATGCTGAGCTTCTTCGGCATCCACGTGCTCGGCACCGGCACCGCGCTCTCCTCGGCCAGCGTCATCGACGCCCTCGCCCGCGCCGACGTCGGCGAGGACGCCGTCCGCTCCACGCTCACCCGCATGGTCGGACGGGGACTCCTGGACCGGCACCGGCGCGGCCGCCGCATGTACTTCTCGCTCACCGACCGCGCGGCCGCCGTCCTCGCCGACGGCGAGGAGCGCGTCCGGCGCACCGGCGCCGTCAACCGGGCCTGGGACGGCACCTGGACCCTCGTCGGCTTCTCGCTCCCCGAGTCCTGGCGCCGGGAGCGTCACGACCTGCGCTCCCGGCTCGTCTGGGCCGGCTTCGGCCCGCTCCAGAGCGGCCTGTGGGCCGCCCCCGGCCGCGTCGACGTCGCGCCCCTCGCGGCGGAGCTCGGGCTCGGCGACCGTATCAGGGCCTTCCACGGAGCGGCCGCCGCGCCGACCGAGGCCGGCCCCCTGCTCCGTACCGCCTTCGACCTCGACGCCATCGCCGCCGGCTACCGCGCCTTCCTCGCCCGCTGGGGCGGCGACGACCCCGCCGCCGACGCCCGCGACGACCTCGGCCGCCAGCTGCTGCTCCACACCGACTGGCTCGAACTCGTCCGCCGCGACCCGTACCTGCCGGCCGAACACCTCCCCGAGGAGTGGCCCGCCGAGGCCGCCGAGCGCACCTTCCGCACCCTCGCGCAGCGGTACGACCCCGGCGCCCGCCGCATCGCGGAAGGGCTCCTCGACCGCTGGGACCCGCAGGGCTGAGCCGCCGGCGGCCCCTTCCGGGCCCTGGCTGCGCGCCTTATGTCAACACCATTGACCTTGTCGGGCGCGGCCGGGTCTCATGGGCGGCACCTCGGAAGGAGCCCCGCGACCGGGCTCCTCCGCGATCCGAAGGACACCCCCATGGACCACCTGAACTCCCTGCGGGACGCCGAACCCAAGCCGTTCTGGCTCGACGACCCCCGCCGCCCCCGGGCCACCCCCGCCCTCGTCGGCGGCACCACCTGCGACCTCCTGGTCGTCGGCGGCGGCTACGCCGGCCTGTGGACCGCGCTCCTCGCCAAGGAACGCGACCCCGCCACCGACGTCGTCCTCATCGAAGGCGCGGAGATCGGCCACGCCGCCTCCGGCCGCAACGGCGGCTTCTGCGAGTCCAGCCTCACCCACGGCCTCGGCAACGGCCTCGACCGCTGGCCCGGCGAGATCGCCACCCTCGAACGCCTCGGCCGGGAGAACCTCCAGGCCATGGAGGACGCCGTCGAGCGGTACGACATCGACTGCGACTGGGAGCGCACCGGCTCCCTCACCGTCGCCACCGAACCCCACCAGGTCCCCTGGCTCGCCGAGGAGGCCGAGACCGCCGCACGGTACGGCGCCACCACCGCCCTCCTCGACGCCGACGCCGTCCGCGCCGAGATCGACTCGCCCACCTTCCTCGGCGGCCTGTGGAACAAGAGCGACACCGCCATGGTCAACCCGGCCCGCCTCGCCTGGGGCCTCAAGCGGGCCTGCCTCGACCTCGGCGTCCGCGTCCACGAGCACACCCCCGGCCTCTCCCTCGACGAGCACGGCGCCGTCGTCGCCGTCCGCACCCCCTACGGCCGGATCACCGCCCGCCGCGTCGCCCTGGCCACCAACGCCTACCCGTCGCTGCTGCGCCGCCACCGCCCCTACACGGTGCCCGTCTACGACTACGCGCTGATGACCGAACCGCTCGGCGCCGAACAGCTCGCCGCCGTCGGCTGGAAGAACCGCCAGGGCTGGTCCGACCCCGCCAACCACTTCCACTACGTGCGGATCTCCGCCGACAACCGGATCCTGTGGGGCGGCTACGACGTCGTCTACCGCTACGGCGGCCGCGTCGGCGCCGAGAACGACCAGCGCCCGGAGACCTTCGCCACCCTCGCCCGCACCTTCTTCCGCACCTTCCCGCAGCTGGAGGGCGTCCGCTTCAGCCACGCCTGGGGCGGGGCCATCGACACCAGCACGCGCTTCTGCGTCTTCTTCGACACGAGTCACCACGGCAAGGTGGCGTACGCCGCCGGCTTCACCGGCCTCGGCGTCGGCGCCACCCGCTTCGGCGCCGAGGTGATGCTCGACCTGCTGGCCGGCGCCCGCACCGAGCGCACCTCCCTCGAACTCGTACGCCGCAAGCCGCTGCCCTTCCCGCCCGAGCCCGTCCGCTCCATCGGCATCGGCCTCACCCAGCGCTCGCTCACCCGGTCCGACCGCAACGAGGGCCGCCGCGACCTGTGGCTGCGCACCCTGGACCGCCTCGGCCTCGGCTTCGGCAGCTGACCCCGCGCACCTCCCCGCACCGCCGCGCTCGTCACCCTCGCCGGCGCCGTGTCGGTCGTCTTCGTCCGCACCGTACGCTGATCCCCGGACCGGGGAGGCACGGTGAAGGACGGACGGCTGCTGCACGTCTTCGACATGGACGGCACGCTGCTCAGGAACACCTCGGCCGGCCTGGAGATCGCCGCCCGGCTCGGCTGCCTGGACGAACTCCGCGCCCTGGAGGCCGAGTTCGCCGCCGGAAGCATCGACACCCGGGGCTTCGCCGCCGTCCTGCACGGGCTGTGGCGTGAACTGACCCCCGATGTCGTCGCCGAGGCGTTCGACGCGGCGCCGTGGATCGGCGGGCTCCCGGAGGTCCTCGAGGACATCCGGGACCGCGGCGACCGGGCCGTCGTCGTCACCATGTCGCCGGACTTCTTCGCCGACCGGCTCCGCGGCCTCGGCGTCGACGACGTGGTGGCCTCCGGCTTCCCGCCGCCCCCGTTCCGTACGGCGCTCGACCCCGCCAGGATCCTCGTCCCCGGGGACAAGGTGACGGCCGTCGACCGGCTCCGCGCCGCCCTCGGCCTCGACCGGGACTCCTGCGTCGCCTACGGCGACTCCGGCTCCGACGTGCCGCTCTTCTCCGTCCTGCGCCACACGGTGGCCGTCAACGCCTCTCCGGCGCTGCGCGCCCTGGCCGGCGCCGGATACGAGGGCGACGACCTGCGGGCCGCGTACGCCCTCGGCAGGGAACTGCGCGCCCGCGCCTGAACGGACGGGCGCGGGCGCGCGGTTCGCGGCCGGCGGATCACCAGGTGACGGGCCGGCCCCCGAAGGTGGCGGCGAGCGAACCGTCCGAGGCGAAGGACCAGCCGAGGGCGCCGCCGTAGTTCACGCAGCGCGCGCCGTTCGTACCGGACCAGAACTGGTTCGTGCCGTCCACGTCGCCGACGAGCTTGTCGTTCGTGCCGGAACCCGTGCTGCGGCAGGACGTGTTGCCCCGGAAGACCGACGTGCCGGCCTCGAAGGTGAAGTTGCGCTGCGCGTTGTCGACCGAGATGTTCTCGGAGACCTTCAGCGAGCCCGGGTTGCTGTTGTACGTGAAGCCGTGCTTGCCGTTGCGGTAGGCGATGCTGCGCCGCACGACGTGGTCGACGGCGATCGACTCCCCGCCGAGCTTGTAGCCGTTGCGGTCGCCGTTGGCGTTCACCGTGCCGTCGGAGAGGGTGCCGTTGGTGTAGGCGAGCGAGTACTCGATCGTCACCGGGTCGATCGGGCCGGTGTCGGGCTTGGTGTAGAGGTCCCAGCCGTCGTCGATGTTGTGGTGGGCGACCGCGTACCGGAAGACGTTGCCCGGCCCGGTGGTCAGCTTCGCGGCGAAGCCGTCGGCGTTCTCGCCGGCCGCGTCCGCGTTGTCGTGCGACTCGACGCTCACCATGAGGTTGCGGGCCGGCCACTGGTCGCGCGGGGTGGTGGAGCCGATCCGCCCGAGCTGGAGGCCGGTGTCCCGGTTGAAGCGGGTGACCGTGCGCTCGATGACGTTGTCGCTGCCGCCGACGTAGATGCCGTTGTCGCCGGCGCGCTGCACGATCAGGCCCTTCACGTGCCAGAAGTTGCCGTTCAGGGCGAGCCCGCGGTTGGACGAGGACTCGGCCATCGCGGAGAAGTCGAGCACCGGCGTCTCGCCCGGGTACGCGGCGATGGTCTTGCGGGCGGCCGAGGTGCCGTTGTTGCCGGCGGCCACGGTGACGGTGGTGGAGTGCGCGTACGTGCCGCCGCGCAGGTAGATCGTGCCGCCGGCGCCGATCCGGGTGATCGCGGACGCCAGCGTCGTCGGGTCGGCCTGGGTGCCGGAGGCGCCCGCGGTCCCGGCGGGCGAGACGTACAGGGCGGGGCCGGAGGGGGCGGGGGAGTCGGCCGTGGCCAGCTCGACGTGGTCGACGTTGGGCAGTCCGGCGGCGGTCGTCGGGACGAGCCGGACGGTGTTGGTGCCGGCCGCGACCGGCACGGTGAACGTCCTGGACGTCCAGCCCGTCCACGTACCGGTGGACCCGAAGGAGGCCCCGGCGGCGACGGTCGTCCCGTTGACCACGACGTCGGCGGGCCGGGCGGTGGTCGTCCCGTTGGCGTACCGCACGGTGAGCGTCGCGCTCCCGGCGGCGGGCGCCGACACGGTGAACTGCGCGTGGGCGCCGACCGCGTTGGTGCCGTTGCAGAACCCGCTGCCGGAGAACCCGGTCCAGTCGGAGTCGATCGTCCCGGTGCAGACGGCGGGCGAGGCCTCGGCCTCGTACCGGGCGGTGGCGGCCTGGGCGCCGCCGGCGCTCGACAGCGCGACGAGGGTGCCGGCGACGAGGCCCACGCTCAGGGCGAGGGAAGGGGTGCGCATCGGTGTCTCCTGGTGGGGAAGCGGCTCGGACACGGTCGAGAAAGCGCTTTCTGGCGTGCTGGCGCCGACGCTAGGGGGAGTGTTGGAGACACGTCAATATGCGGGTACGTGAAGGATGTTCAGGGTTGTGAACGAGGCGAGGAGGTGTCCGTCGTCAGGTGCGGGTGCGGGTGGGGGGTTCGGCGGGGGTGGCGGGAAGCGGTGGCGCCGGGTACGGGCGCAGCACCATGAGCGCGTCCTCCACAGTCGCCACCATGGCGAAGGCGAAGCGGTCCAGCTGCAGGCAGAGGGCGACGTCGTCGGGATGGGCCCCCGCGCGCACACCCCGCGCCAGCTCGACGGCGGCGCGCGAGGCGGCGGCGCGGCGGAGGTAGGGAGTGGGGTCGGTGCCGGAGGGCGTCAGGGAGGAGCGAGGAGGGGATTCCGGGCCGGAGGCGGAGGCCGGGTGGGGAGCGGGGCCCGGGCCGGCGGGCGTGGTGGGACGGGTGCCGGATGCGGTGCCGGGGGTCGTACGGGAGCGCGTACGGGATTCCGTGCCGGCGTCCGTACGGGAGCGCGGGCCGGAGGCCGCGCCGGGGTGGGGGCCGGATTGCGGGCCGGGGGTCGTACGGGAGTGGGGGCCTGGGGCGGCGCCGGGGTGCGGGCCGGCGGTCGTACGGGAGCGTGGGCCGGTTTGCGGGCCGGAGGCCGTGCCGGAATGCGTACGGGGTCCCGGGCCGGAGGCGCCGCCGGAGCTCGTGTCGGCAGCGGCAGCGGGAGCCGCGTCGGCGGGCGGGTCCGGATCGGTGGCCCTCGCGGCGATGTA
This sequence comes from Streptomyces roseofulvus, assembly GCF_039534915.1. NCBI lineage: Bacteria > Bacillati > Actinomycetota > Actinomycetes > Kitasatosporales > Streptomycetaceae > Streptomyces > Streptomyces roseofulvus. The sequence continues at coordinate 7,532,634 of NZ_BAAAWE010000001.1, forward strand.
CTGGGCGCACGCCAGGTCCTCCTCCGCGCGCCCGTCCTCGCCGGTCACCACGAACGTGACCGTGTCGCCCGCGCGCGCACGCAGCGTCCGGGCGGTCGCCTCCGCCACCACGAACCCCGCGCACAGCACCAGTTCCGCGTCCTTGACGGCGAGCGCGCCGACGGTCCCCGCCGTCGTCTTCTGGACGACCGTCCGGCCGGTGAGGTCGGTGGAGCGCAGCAGCGCCGGGGAGTTGACGAGGTCGAACCCCGGCGCGGGTGGCCCGTCCTTCAGCGCCCACCACTCCGGGTGGCGGGCCTTGAGGGCCATGGCGTCGTCCAGGGACGCGGCGAGGACGATCTTCTCCGCGCCGCGGGCGAAGGCCCACGCGGCCACGGTGTAGGCGCGCATGACGTCCACCACGACCGCCACGGACGGGACTTCGGTGAGTTCGGTGATGCCGGGGAAGCGAGCGTCCATGCGGATCATGATCGCGCACGGCCGTCGCACCGGCTCAAGTGGCCGACGTTCAAGGGCAGTCGGCGTCCCGCTCCCGCCAGGGAGAAAATGCCCCCGGGCTCCGGAAGCCCCTCCCTATGATGGCCCCGATGCCGTCGATCAAGAAGGTCCAGATCACGTTCGACTGCGCGGAACCCGAGCGGGTCGCGCGCTTCTGGTGCGCGGTGCTCGGGTACGACGCGCCGCCGGCGCCGGAGGGGTTCGCCTCCTGGGAGGAGTTCGACGACGCCGAGCCCGGGCGGCGGGGCGCGGACCGGGCATCCATCGACCCGGTCGGCGAGGAGCCGCGGCTCTCCTTCCAGCGCGTCCCCGAGGGCAAGGTCGTCAAGAACCGGGTGCACCTCGACGTACGCGCCGGAACCGGACTCGTGGGCGCGGAACGCCTGGCCGTCCTGGAGGCGGAGTGCGCGCGCCTCGTCGCGCTCGGAGCGGTCCACGACCACACGCTGTACGCCGACGGCGTCAACGAGTCCTGCATCAACATGCGGGACGTCGAGGGCAACGAGTTCTGCCTCGACTGAGCGTCGGCTGCCGCCCGCACCGCGCCCGCCGTCGCCCGGACCCACCGGCGGGCTCCGGTCGCGGGCGGTACTGAGGACCGGTGGGAGGCCGGGTCACGCCATCCACGGCGAGCCGGTCCGAAGAGGGGGCGAGTCGGTCCCGATGACGGGGCGATGACGGGGCGAGTCGGTCCCGATGACGGGGCGATGACGGGGCGAGTCGGTCCCGATGACGGGGCGATGACGGGGCGAGTCGGTCCCGATGACGGGGCGATGACGGCATCGAAGACCCGCCGGCCGGGGCGGCCGCCCACGGCCTCACGCCGGCGCGCCGCCGGTCCCGATCTCGCGTGACCGGCCCCCTCCGTGTCGCCCCGTCAAGCCTCCTACCTCCTAATTCGGTTGACCCGGTCGCGGGGCGGCGCTGGACTGGGGCGGGTGCCGCGGAGTCGTGGCGCCGGTACGAGGAGGCAGCCGTAGTGGTAGAGATCCGTCCCACGACCGACGAGGACCTCGAGGTCTTCGTCGACACCTTGCACGCCGCGTTCGGACGCTTCCCGGAGACCCCCGGCGAGGACGGCGGCGGCGTCTGGTGGTCGGCCCTGGAGATGGAGCGCAACCTCCTCGCCCTCGCCCCGGACGGGCGCCCCGTCGGCACCGCCGGCGCGTACTCCTTCGAACTCACCCTGCCCGGCGAGACCGTCGTCCCGGTCTCCGGCGTGACCGCCGTCGGCGTCGTGCCCTCGCACCGACGCCAGGGCGTCCTCACCGCGATGATGCGGCACCAGCTCACCGAGCTGAAGGGCCGGGGCGAGGTCCTCTCCGTGCTGCTGGCCTCCGAGGCCCTGATCTACCGCAGGTTCGGCTACGGACCGGCGACCTCCACGCAGCGGATGACCGTACGGCGCCACCAGAGCGCCTTCGCTGACCCGCGCGCGGGGACGCCTGCCCCGGGGGGCTCGGTCGAACTGCTCCGGCGGGCCGACGGCGGCGCCGTCCTCGAAGAGGTCTACGACCGCTACCGCCGCACCCGGCCCGGCGCGCTCTCCCGGCCGCCCCGCTGGTGGGCCCTCGGCGCCGGTCAGCCCCCGGTCGCGAAGGCACCGCGGCACGTGGCCGTCCACCGGGACGCCGACGGGAACCCGGACGGGTACGCCTCGTACTCCCTCGACGGCGAGACGCTGACGGTCGACGAGATCATCACCGCCGACGACGCGGTCTTCGCCGCGCTGGCCCGCTTCGCGCTCGACCACGACCTCGTCGACAAGGTCGTCTTCAAGCACGTCCCGCCCGCTCATCCGCTGCGGTACCGGTTCGCGGACTACCGGGCCGCCGAGGTGAGCAACGACACCGACTGGCTGTGGGTGCGCGTCCTCGACGTCCCGCGCGCGCTCACCGCGCGGGGCTGGCTGTCGGACGGCGAGCTCGTCCTCGACGTCCACGACCCGTTCCTCGGCGAGCGGGGCCGCCATCTGCTGACCGTCCGGGACGGCAAGGCCGAGTGCGTCCCGACGGACCGCGACCCGGACCTGTCCCTGGACGTGAGCGACCTCGGCTCGGTCTACCTGGGCGGTACGGCCCCGAGCACGCTCGTGGGCGCGGGCCACATCCGCGCCCACCACGCGGCCGGTCTGGCCGACGCCCTCTTCCGGACGGAGCGCCCGCCGCACTGCCTGCACTGGTTCTGACCGGCGAGCGTCCCCGCGCTGCCCGCACTGCCCGCAGGCCCGCACGGTCCGACCGGCGAGCGTCCGCGGTCCCGGCCCGGTCCGCGGTCCCGGCGCCGACACCGGCCCGGGCGGGGCCCTCGGCCCCCGGGGCCCGTCGTCTCAGCCGCCCTCCGGCCAGGCGTCGCTGCGCCATGCGCGTTCCTCGACGCCCCGGTCCCGGTGGGCGGCGAGGGCGGTGGCGAGGTCGCCGTGGACCGCGATGGCCACCGGTCCGTCGGCGAATCCGCCGCCCGGCAGACCGTCCGTCCCGCTCGCCGGCACGGCGGCGAGTTCGAGCCCGCGCCCCTCGGCGGCCAGCCGCGACGCGGCCTCGGCCACCGCGAGCCGTCCGCCGTCGGACCAGCCGCGCAGCCCGGTCAGGTCGAGGACCACGGGCCCGGTGCCGCGCGCGAGCGCCCAGCCGACGGCCCCCTGGAACCGCCCCACCGCCTCCTGGCCGAGGAAGCCGGCCAAGGAGAGCACACCGAGGCCGGGGTGGATGGTGTAGCGCCACTCGATGGTCATCGTCGTCTCTCCTCGCTCCCGGCCACGTCCCGGCCGTCCGCAGCATCCTCACCCGAGACCCGGCCCCCGCGCACGACCGGTCCACGGATCGGTCACCCGTCCCGGGACCCGGACGGGCAGGCGGGCGCGGCCGGAGGCGATCCGGGTCACGCTCCCGGGTCCGTATCGGATCCGGCACCCACCCCGTCGTACGAGGGTGAACCACCGGCCCCGTCGTACGACGGTGTACGGCCATCCACCCCGCGAGGAAGCCCTGCCATGACGACGCGCCCCGACCGTCGCCGGTCCGCGACGGCGACGTCCTCCCGCCTTCCCTCCTGGTCGCGGCCCGGGACGCCCGGCGGGAGTCCCGGGCCGCCCTGGAGCCGCTGCGGGGGCCGAACCCCTCGTCCGTCTCCCTACGATGGGCCCATGGCGGATCCCGTACGTGAACAGGTCGTGACTCCCGTCCATCCACGGACGCCGGGAGCGCCCGAGCTCGCGGCGGCGGCCGAGGTGTTCGGGCTGCTCAGCGACCCGACCCGGCTGCAGCTGCTCTGGTTGCTCACGCGGGGCGAGGCCGACGTCGGCGCGCTGACGGAGGCGTGCGGGGCGGCGCGGCCGGCGGTCAGCCAGCACCTGGCCAAGCTGCGGCTGGGCGGGCTGGTGCAGGCCCGGAAGGACGGGCGGCGGGTGGTGTACACGCTGCCGGACGGGCACCTGAAGCGGCTCGTGGTCGAGGCCCTGAACCGTGCCGACCACGTGGTCACCGGGGAGCCCTGGCACGACTGACGCCGGACGGGTGGCGGGGAGGCCCCTGACGCGACGGAGCCACGACGGAGCCGCGACGGGGTCGGGGACTCCGGGTTCCGGCCGTTGCGGAATCGACATGTGCGCACACGTGCACATGTCGGCTACGGTGAAGGGGACCGCACCCGAGCCGACCGAGGGCGTCCCCATGCTGTCCGTCCTGCGCGACCGCACGTACCGGCACCTCTTCCTCGCTCAGGTCGTCGCCCTCACGGGCACCGGCCTGGCGACCGTCGCCCTGGCCCTCCTCGCGTACGACCTCGCCGGGGGGCACGCGCCCGCCGTGCTCGGCACCGCCCTCGCGCTCAAGATGGCGGCGTACGTCGGTCTGGCCCCGCTCGCCGGGGCGCTGGCCCGCCGCGTGCCGCGCCGGGCGCTGCTCGTCGGCGCCGACCTCGTACGCCTGCTCGCCGCGCTGGTCCTGCCGTTCGTGGACCAGGTCTGGCAGGTGTACGCGCTGGTCCTGCTGCTCCAGGCCGCCTCCGCGGTCTTCACCCCCGCCTTCCAGGCGACGATCCCGCGCGTCCTGCCCGAGGAGCGCGACTACACCCGGGCGCTCGCCCTCTCCCGGCTCGCCTACGACCTGGAGAGCCTCGCCAGCCCCGTCCTGGCGGCCGCGCTCCTCGCCCTCGTGCCGTACGGATGGCTGTTCACCGGCACCGCGGCCGGGTTCCTCCTCTCCGCGCTCCTCGTGCTGCCCCTGCGCCTCCCGCCGGAGGACCGGCCGGGCCCGGCGGCCGCGCGGGTCCTCGGCGTCCGGCTCCTCCTCGCCACGCCCCGGCTGCGCGCCCTGCTCGCCCTCGACCTCGCCGTCGCCGCCGCGGGCGCGGCGGTCCTCGTCGACACGGTCGTCCTCGTCCAGGACGGCCTGGCCCGGCCGGCCGGCGACGTGTCCCTCGCCCTGGCCGCGTACGGGGCCGGCTCGATGACCGTCGCCCTGCTGCTCCCGCGCCTGCTCGACCGGACGGGGGACCGCGCGCTCATGCTGCCCGCCGCCGCGGTCCTCGCGGCCGCGCTCGGCCTGCTGACCGCCGGGCTCGCCACCGGCTGGGCCGACGCGCACCGGGCGGCCGCCTGGCCGGCGCTGCTCGCTCTCTGGTTCTGCCTCGGCGCCGCCACCTCGGCGGTCCTCACCCCCGGCGGCCGGCTGCTGCGCCGGTCCGCCGCCGACGCCGACCTGCCCGCCGTCTTCGCGGCGCGGTTCTCGCTCTCGCACGGCTGCTGGCTGCTGACGTACCCGCTGGCCGGCTGGCTCGCCGCCCGCGCGGGGACCGCCGTCTCCGCCGCCGCCCTCACCGCCGTCGCCCTGGGCGCGGCCGCCGGCGCCGCCCGGCTGTGGCCGCGCGGCGACCCGGAGGAACTGGAGCACGCCCACCCTGAACTCCCCGCGGGCCACCCGCACATGGTCACCGCGACCGGGCCGGACCACCGGCACGTCCACACCTTCCGTATCGACGCCCTCCACCGGCACTGGCCCACACCCGCCGGCTGAGGCGCGGACCGGGCAGAATCGCCGCCATGCCGACGCCTCCCGAACCCGCGGTCCTGTTCCCCGACATCGCCGCCGCCGGCAGCCTCGCCGCCGCGCTCCGCGCCGTCGCGGACGGCGCCCTCGACGACGTGCCCCTGACCTCGCCCGACGGCGGACCGCTCTCCAGCGCGTCCGCCGGGAGCGTGCTGCCGCACCGGGAGGCGATGCGCGTCTCGGCGTGGAGCCACGAGCGGAAGTGGTCCGTCTCGGCGGCGGAACCGCTCCTCGGCCTGTCCCTCGTGCACGGCGTGACGGACGACCTGGCCCAGGTCGCCGCGGCGCTCCGCGCGTGGCACGACGGACGGACGCCGGACGACGTCCACGCGGTGGCCCCCTTCGTGCGCCCCAGCGGCCGCCTGGAGCTGACCGATCGCGACCCCGCGCGCATGGCGGAGTCCGAGTGGCGGCACCTGGTGGCGGAAGCCGCCGCACTCGACGCACCCTTCGCGGACGCGTACCGGGCGCTGGTCGAAGCGGCGTACGCCGAGCCGCGGTTGAGGGCGCTGTACCCGTTCACCAGCCACTGGACCCTGCGCTTCTCCGCCGCGACCCGGCCGTTCCTGGACGTCGTGGGGCCGAATCTGTCTGCGCGCGGGAGGGCGGCTACCGGGTGGCGCGCCTCATGGCGGAGGGCGGGCGGCACGTCGCCACGGCGCCGGAGGCGGTCGCGGAGGGGGTGCGGCTGCTTCCGGAGGGGCTGGGGCCGGTGCGGTACGGCGCCGCACGCGGGGGCGCGGAAAATCGAGTCGAGGCGGCGGAGGGGGCCTGACATGGTGGGGTGATCCCGTGACCGGGGCCGGCTTCGGGCCCCGGGCCGCCGCCGCAGCCGAGAGGACCCCCTGTGCCCAGTGCCGTCAGCCTCATCCGTTCCTCCTCCCTCTCCGACGTCGCCGAGTACGCGTACGCCGCGACCGCGCCGGCCGAGGCCCGGCTGATCTTCCTCGCGGGCGCCTGCCCGCTCGACGCCGAGGGCGCGACCGTCGCCGTCGGCGACGTCGCCGGGCAGGCCGCGGCCTGCGTCGAGAACCTCCGGACGGCGCTGAGGGACGCGGGCGCCGGCATGGAGGACGTCATCAGCACCCGCGTGCTCGTCGCGACGACCCGCCAGGCGGACCTGGTCGCCGCCTGGCAGGTGGTGCGGGACGCCTTCGGCGCGCACGACGTCCCGAGCACGCTGATGGGCGTCACGGTGCTCGGGTACCACGACCAGCTGGTCGAGGTCGAGGCCGTCGCCGCCGTCCTCGACGCCTGACCGCTCCTCAGGCGGGCCGGCGCGTCCACAGCGTCAGGTCGCTGGAGGTGGCGACCGCGAGCGTCCGTCCGGTGGGGGAGAAGCCGGCGGCGCGCAGCGTCGACCAGGTGGAGTGGAAGACGTGCCACCAGCCCTCGGTGTGCGGCGGCCGGTGCCAGTTCCCGCCGTTGTCCGACAGCAGGATGCGGTGGTTCGGCCAGTCGGGGGCCTCGACGTCCACGGTCCAGCCGTCGCCGCTCGTGCTGTGCAGCCCGCCGCCGAACAGCCCGGCGACGCGCACCCGTCGACCGGTCAGCGGGCCGATCCAGGGGCACGACAGGTCGGGCGTGCCGTCCGGCCCGTCGTCCTCGGGGTCCCGGTCCCGGGCGATCCGCTCGCCCGTCACGGCGTCGAAGACCCCGTACCCCTGGGAGGACACGACCATCACGAGGTCGTGGCCGGTGGCGGGGTCCACGCCGAAGCCGATGCCCGTGAGCCCGCCGACGGGGGCGTGTCCGCCGAAAACGCTCCGCCAGGGCGCCGGTGCCGGGACGACCGGGGCGGAGAGGAGGCGTCGGCGCAGCCCTTCCTGGTACGGGGGGAGGGCGGGGGCGCCGGTGTCCGGCCGGTTCTTCTCGCGCATGCCCCGATCATGACGGAGCCCCACGGGGAGGGACGTCGCGGGGTCTCGTCGCGGGCGTCCGGCTTTCGTGCGGCGTCGTCCGGTGGCCGGTCCTGGCGGGTGGCGGCCGGATCGTGACACCGGGGTGGGCGGGGGTGGTTCGCGGGGGTTCGGCAGGGGATGGGAGGGGTCTCCGTGTCCGGCGTGTGTCGGATGCATGACAAGGCGTCAACTTCCTTGATCCGTCGGGCCGGTGCGGCACAGGCTACTGCCCACGCCGAGCGGAGGGCCCCTCCCCGGCGGTGCGTGCGACCGCACGCGAACCCCCACACGCGGCGCCCGACCCGGGGCGCCACGCCCAGAGGAGGCATCCCTCACCATGGCACTCCCCGCGAACCGCACCGCCCGCCGGGCGCTGATCGCCTCGGCCGCCACCGTCGCCGCGCTCGCCACCGGCCTCACCGTGGCCCCGGCGCAGGCCGCTCCCGCCCCCGCCGAGGGCGTCGTCCTCGCCGCGGGCTCGCCCGACGCGGTCGCCGGCAGCTACCTCGTCACCCTCAAGCCGGGCGCCGGCTTCACCGCCGGCTCCGCCAAGGGCCGCGGGCTCATAGCCGGTTACGGCGGCACGGTCGGCAAGACCTTCGGCGCGGCCCTCAACGGCTACACCGTCACCCTCGACGCCGCGGCCGCCCGCCGCCTCGCCGCCGACCCGGCCGTGGCGACCGTCGAACAGAACCGGATCGTCCGCGCGGACGCCACCCAGACCAACGCGCCCTGGGGCCTCGACCGCATCGACCAGGCCGACCTGCCGCTCTCCGGCACCTACACGTACCCGGACAGCGCGGGCGCCGGGGTCACCGCGTACGTCATCGACACCGGCGTGCGGATCAGCCACGGCGAACTCGCGGGCCGCGCCGTCAACGGCTACGACGCCGTCGAGGGCGACACCGTCGCGCAGGACGGCAACGGCCACGGCACCCACGTCGCCACCACCATCGCCGGCTCCACCTACGGCGTGGCCAAGGCCGCCAAGGTCGTCGCGGTCCGCGTCCTCGACGCCAACGGATCCGGCACCACCGCCGGCGTCGTCGCCGGCATCGACTGGGTGACCTCCCACCACACCGCCGGAGCCCCGGCCGTCGCCAACCTCTCGCTCGGCGGCGGCGCCTCCACCACCCTCGACAACGCGGTCAAGCGCTCCATCGCGGACGGCGTCACCTACGCCGTCGCCGCCGGCAACTCCGGCGTCAACGCCCGCAACACCTCGCCCGCCCGGGTCACCGAGGCCATCACCGTCGGCGCCACCAGCAACACCGACGCGAAGGCGAGCTGGTCCAACTACGGCGCCGTCCTCGACCTGTTCGCCCCGGGCGTCTCCATCACCGCCGGCTGGCACACCGGCGACACGGCGACCAACACCATCTCCGGCACCTCCATGGCCGCCCCGCACGTCGCCGGCGCCGCCGCCGTCTACCTCGCCGGCCACACCTCCGCCACCCCCGCCGAGGTCGCCACCGCCCTCGTGAACGGCGCCACCCCCGGCAAGGTCACCACCCCCGGCACCGGCTCCCCGAACCGCCTCCTCCGCCTGGTCCCGTAACCCCAGGGCCGCGACAACCGTGCCCCGGGCCCCTGTGGGGCGCCGGGGCACGGTTGCCGGACTGCGCAGCGCCCGTCAGGGGACGATCAGGTCCGGGACGAGTGCGCGGAGTTCGGGGAGGGGCAGGACGCCGTCGCGGACCAGGACCGGGGTCGCGCCGCTGAGGTCCACGATGGAGGACGACAGTGCGCCGGGGGTCCGGCCGCCGTCGAGGTACACCGCCACCGTGTCGCCGAGCATCGCCTGGGCGGCGTCGCAGTCCTGGGGGGACGGGTGGTCCGTCAGGTTGGCGCTGGAGACGGCCAGCGGGCCCGTCGTCGCCAGGAGCTCCAGGGTCAGCGGGTGGTCCGGCATCCGGACGGCGACCGTGCCGCCGGTCTCGCCCAGGTCCCAGTCCAGGGAGGCGCGGTGGCGGACCACCAGGGTCAGCCCGCCCGGCCAGAAGGCGTCGATCAACGCCCGGGCCGCGTCGGGGAGTTCGTCCGTCAGTTCGCCGAGCGCGGCGGCCGAGTCGACCAGGACGGGGGAGGGCTTGTGGCGGCCGCGGCCCTTGGCGGCCAGCAGCGAGGCGACCGCCTTCGGGTCGAAGGCGTCGGCCCCGACCCCGTACACGGTGTCCGTCGGCAGGACCACCAGGTCGCCGCGGCGCACCGCGGCCGCGGCCTCGGCGAGGCCCGCCGCACGGGCCGCCGGGTCGGCGCAGTCGAAGCGGGTCGTCATACCGGAGTGCCCTCCGGTGCGGCGACGCCGCGCGTGGTGACCAGGCGGGCGCTGCCCTCGGCCAGCTGGTAGCCGAGCCCGACGACGGCCGTCTCGCCCGCCGCGACCTGGTCGGACAGCAGGCGGGAGCGGTCCAGGAGCAGGTCCACGGTGTGCCGGATGTGCTCGTCGATGATGTCGCTGTCCGCCGTCAGACCGGCGGTCCTGGCGGCCAGGATGCTCGGCGTCACGCGCTCCACCACGTCCCGCACGAAGCCGCCGGCCGAGAAGCCCTCCTCGACGGCCGCGCGGGCCGCGGCGACCGCGCCGCAGGAGTCGTGGCCGAGGACGACGACGAGGCGGGCACCGAGGACGCTCGTCGCGTACTCGACGCTGCCGAGCACCTCGGGGCCGATGACGTGACCGGCGGTGCGGACGACGAACAGGTCGCCGAGCCCCCGGTCGAAGATGATCTCGGCTGCGAGCCGCGAGTCGGAGCAGCCGAGGATGACGGCGAAGGGGTCCTGGCCGGGCGCGAGCTCGGTGCGGCGCGCCGCGTCCTGGTTCGGGTGCTCGGGCGTGCCCGAGACGAAGCGACGATTGCCGTCGAGGAGGGCGTCGAGAGCAAGGGCCGGAGAAGTTCTGGGCATGCCGCCACCCTATGCGGGCGACCGGGCCTGTGCTATACCGGGTCGCCCTCGGCCGGGGGCGTGTGACGGAGCGCACCCCGCGCCGGCGCTCTGCGCGCGGATCAGGCCGTCTCGTCCCACGCGCGGGTCAGCCCGTCCAGCCAGGCCGGCGGCAGTTCGGCCGCGTCCCATTCCTCCCGCAGCTCCGCCGGGCGGACGGCGAGCCGTTCCAGGACGGCGAGGCTCGTGGGGGAGTGGACCAGGGTGTAGCGGCCGTGGATGGCGATCGCGCTGCCCGGCCCGTACGTGGCGTACAGCCGCTCCAGATGGGGCCGGTGCTCGGCCGCGAAGGCCGTCAGCCGTCCGGGATAGGAGGCCCGCTGACGGACCCCCATCGTCGCGAGCGAGGCCGCGAGGACCTGCTCGGTGACCTCGGGGTCGAGGTCGGACTCCTCGGAGAAGCTGAGGTACAGGGGCACGACCGCCACCTTCGCCCGCTCGACCTCCATCCGGCCGACCCGCGGCCGGGCGTCCGGGTCCTCCCCGGCCTCCGCCGCGACGGCCGCGCCCAGGGCACGGTCGGCGAGGCCCGCGAGCCCCTCGGTGACGGCCCGTGAGCCGTCGCGCCAGCCCGCGCCGTACGCTTCGCCGCTTCCCGGCGGCGCCTGCCGTCCGGTGCCGGCCAGCGTCTCGTGCGCGACGGCGAGCGCGCCCGCCTCGACGAGGCCGATCAGCTCCTCCGCGTCGCCGGAGTACACCCCCGCCCGCGCGAGGAGCTGGAGCAGCGTCGTCCTCGCGTTGTCGACGCTCGCGGCGTCGAGCTGGAGCCGTTCTTCCCGGGCGGCGGTCATCGGTGGTCCTCCTCCTCGCGGTTCCGGCGCGTACGGGTGCGGCGGACGCGCCTTCGAGGACGCGACGATCACGGGCCCCGGGCCACGCTCCCCTCGCGGCGGCGCACGTACGGGACCGGTGATCGGGTCCTCGAACGCCGAGGTTTCCAGCTTCCCGGCCCCTCCGTCCAGCCGACGTCCCGGTCCCCTCCGAGCAGGCACGCGGTGCCATCCCGGCCCTCCGCCCGCCGAGGACGGCGGCGGCCCCGATCCCGGAGGGGATCTCATACCCCGGGGCGGTATCGATCGGCCGGGGGGAGGGACGCCTCACGGGCCCGCACGGAGACACGAAGTGCCAGGACGGGCCGGGCGGGACGCCCACCGCGACACCCGCCCCGGCACTTCGTCCGACGGGCCGTCACCCACGCCGCCGGACCCGTCACGCCGGCGCGGACGGCCCGGCGTGACGCGCGCGGCGAGAGGTCGCGGGGCCTCACGGCTCCAACAGGTCCTCGGCGGCGAAGAGTTCCCGCACCCAGTACGCGCTCGCGTCGTGGCTGCTCCCCAGCGGCGTGCCCGGGAAGAGCCGGAACCAGGTGCCCGCGCGCCCCAGCGCCGCCAGCCGGACCGCGAGGCCCGCGGCCCGCCGCAGCTCCGCCCGGGACGGGCCGAGGCCGGTCCAGTGCTCCAGATACGCGTCCACCATCGGGGCCACGTGCTCGGGGCCGTACCGCTCCCGCACCGCGCGCACCGGGATCAGGAGGCTGCCGAAGGGATGCGCCACGGAGGCGTCGCCCCAGTCGAAGAAGGTGAAGCGGCCGGGGGCCGGGGCCAGGAGCTGCCCGTCGTGCAGGTCGCAGTGGTCGAGCGAGTCGGGCAGGCCGTACGCGTCGAGCTCGGCGCACAGCTCGACCAGCCGCGGCCGCCGGCGCAGCAGCGCGGCGCGCTCGTCCGCGTCGATGTACGGATTGTCGGCGACGAGCGCGTCGAAGGCGTCCGGCAGGTCGCGGGTCCGGCTCCGCGGCACCCCGAGCCCGACCAGCCGGTCCGCGTACGGGACGAGCCGCCGCTGCATCCTCCCGTACTGTCCCAGCGCCGCCGTCCACGCCTCGGGGCCGGCCTCGCCCGCGTCGACGAGCCCCCGGAACAGCGGCCCGCCGTCGGGCAGCAGTGCCACCCCGCGGCCGGCGTCCACCGCCAGCGGGGTCATCACGTGACCCGGCGCCCAGTCGGCGAGCGCACGGGACAGCCCGGCCTCGAAGGCGTTCGACGGGGCACCCGCCTTCAGCCACACCGCGTCCCGCTCGCCCTCGCCGGTGCGGAACCGCACGAGCACCGACCACGGGCGCACCCGCACCTCGCGCGCGCCGGTCTCCACCAGACCTCGTCCGGCCAGGACCCGCTCGGCCCAGCCGAGCACGTCCCGCCGCCACTCCTCGTCGTCCCAGGGGGTCACGGCGTCCGGGAACCGCCCCCGGTCCACCACCGTCGTCCGCTCGTCGTCCATGCGCATCCGGCGATTGCACCACCGGCCCGCCCCCGGTCGCACCGGAATATCAGCGGGTCACGGCGCCCCGGGCCACGGCCCCCGACCACGGCGCCCCGGGACCACCACCTCGCCCGGACCACCTCGCCCCGCACCATGGCGCTCCGGCCCGCGGACTGGCACCGTGGGCGCCACCGGCGGCCGGGGCGGGCCCGGGCCGGGAGGGCGAGGGAAGGGCGGGGCCACGATGAGCGGGGCGTTCGGCGGGCGGTACGGCGACTACCAGAACGAGATCTACCTCGCCGGACTCGGCGGCGTCCTCCCCTCCCACCCCATGACCTACGCCGACCTGGAGGCCCGGGCGAGCGCGGCGCTGCCGCCGTCGGTGCTGTCGTACGTGGCGGGCGGGGCCGGCGACGAGTTCACCCAGCGGGCGAACGTCGCGGCCTTCGAGCGCTGGGGCCTGGTGCCCCGGATGATGGTCGGGGCGACCCAGCGGGACCTGGGCGTCGACCTGTTCGGGCTCCGGCTCCCCTCGCCGCTGTTCATGGCCCCGGTCGGCGTCATAGGGCTCTGCGCCCAGGACGGGCACGGCGACCTCGCCACCGCCCGCGCGGCCCGCCGCACCGGCGTCCCCATGATCGCCTCCACCCTGAGCGTGGACCCGATGGAGCGGGTCGCCGCCGAGTTCGGCGACACCCCCGGGTTCTTCCAGCTCTACACGCCGACCGACCGGGACCTCGCGGAGAGCCTGGTGCGGCGTGCCGAGGCCGCCGGCTTCCGGGGGATCGTCGTCACCCTCGACACCTGGGTCACCGGCTGGCGCCCCCGCGACCTCGCCGGCAGCAACTTCCCGCAGCTGCGCGGCCACTGCCTCGCCAACTACACCTCCGACCCCGTCTTCCGCGCCCGCCTCGCCAAGGCGCCCGAGGAGGACCCCGGGGCGGCGATCCTCGAATGGGTCGGCGTCTTCGGCAACCCCCTCACCTGGGCCGACCTGCCCTGGCTGCGCTCCCTCACCGACCTGCCGCTCATCCTGAAGGGGCTCTGCCACCCCGAGGACGTGCGCCGGGCGCGGGACGGCGGGGTGGACGCGGTGTACTGCTCCAACCACGGCGGCCGGCAGGCCAACGGCGGACTGCCCGCGCTCGACGCCCTTCCCGGCGTCGTCGAGGCCGCCGACGGGCTGCCCGTCCTCTTCGACTCGGGCGTCCGCACCGGCGCGGACGCCGTCAAGGCGCTCGCCCTCGGCGCCACCGCCGTCGGCGTCGGCCGCCCCTACGCGTACGGGCTCGCGGCCGGCGGCGAGGACGGCGTCGTGCACGTGCTGCGCTCGCTCCTCGCCGAGGCCGACCTGCTCATGGCCGTCGACGGTTACCCCGCCCTCGCCGACCTCCGCGCGGAAGGGGCGCTCCGCCGGCTCTGACCGTCCGGGGGCGCGGTCCTCAGGCGGCCGGGCGGGAGACGTCGCTGACCAGGTCGCCGACCGTGCTGTCGGGGAGCCGGCGGGCCACGTCCGCCTGGGCGATGATCCCGACCAGGACGTGTCCGTCGATCACCGGGATCCGGCGGACCTTCCGGTCGGCCATCAGCTCCAGGACCCGGTCCAGGGAGTCGTCGGCGCCGACCCACACCAGCTCGCCCTGGGCCAGCTCGCCCGCCGTGCACGCGGACGGGTCCCGGCCCTGGGCGACCACCCGCACCACGATGTCACGGTCGGTGAGCATGCCCTTCAGGCGTTCGTCGGGCCCGCAGATCGGCAGCGCGCCGACGTCGAGCTCGACCATCTTCCGCGCGGCGTCGACCACGCTCTCGTCGCTCCGGACACAGGTCACGTCCGGAGTCATGATCTCGCGTGCCTTCGTCATGACGACCCCCTGCCGTCGTGCGTGACGTCATGGACTCTCGTACACGCGGCGGCTGCCCCGTCCCCCGGACGGCATGCGCGACCCGGCCGACAGGGCACGTACAAGATGCAACAAAACGGGCGCAAGGGGTCATTCGCCACTAGAGTCTGAGCGGCCCGACGCTCTTCACTTCGCGCCGAACCGCGGCGCGAGCGGACCGGCGAGGTACGCCCATGACCACCGCGGAACCCAGCTCCGACACCGCCTCCGGCGGCACCCCACCGGCCGTCAGACTCAGCCTCCTCACGCTCACCGCCATGGTCGTCGGCTCCATGGTCGGCGCCGGCGTCTTCTCGCTGCCCCGCCGCTTCGCCCAGGAGACCGGTGTCGCGGGCGCGCTCATCGCCTGGGCCGTCGCCGGCACCGGCATGCTCATGCTCGCCTTCGTCTTCCAGACGCTCGCCGTGCGCCGGCCCGACCTGGACGCCGGCGTGTACGCGTACGCCAAGGCGGGCTTCGGCGAGTACCTGGGCTTCTTCTCCGCCTTCGGCTACTGGGCCAGCGCCTGCGTCGGCAACGTCACCTACTGGGTGCTCATCATGTCGACGATCGGCGCCGTGGCACCCGCCCTCGGCGACGGGGACACCGCCCTCTCGATCGTCCTCTCCTCGGTCGGCCTGTGGGGCTTCTTCCTGCTCATCCGGCGCGGGGTGAAGGAGGCGGCGGCGATCAACCGGATCGTCACGGTCGCCAAGATCGTGCCCATCCTGGTCTTCGTCCTCCTCGCGGCCTTCTGCTTCGACGCCTCCGTCTTCGCCGACAACTTCGGCGGCGCCGACTACGCGGGTTCCCTCTTCGACCAGGTCCGCGGCACCATGCTCGCCACCGTCTTCGTCTTCCTCGGCGTCGAGGGCGCCAGCGTCTACTCCCGGCACGCCCGGCGCCGCGAGGACGTCGGCCGCGCCACCGTCCTGGGCTTCCTCAGCGTCTTCGCCGTCTTCGCCTCGGTCACCATCGTGTCGTACGGCATCCTGCCCATGAGCGAGATCGCCGAACTCCGCCAGCCCTCCATGGCCGGCGTCCTGGAGGCCGCCGTCGGCACCTGGGGCAAGGTCTTCGTCAGCGTCGGCCTCATCGTCTCCGTCCTCGGCGCCTACCTCGCCTGGACGCTGATGGCCGCCGAGGTCCTCTTCGTCGCCGCCAAGGACGACGACATGCCACGCTTCCTCGGCCGCGCCACCAAGAACGACGTCCCCGCCCCCGCCCTGCTCATGACCACCGCGCTGAGCCAGGCCGTGCTCGTCGTCACCGCCTTCTCCGACGACGCCTTCAACTTCGCCCTCGACCTCACCAGCGCCCTCAGCCTCATCCCCTTCCTCCTGGCCGCCGCCTTCGCCGTCAAGATCGCCCTGCGGCCCCGGCAGAACCGGGTGACCGGTGACGGCACCCGGCGCGAACTCGTCGTCGCCGCCGTCGCCACCCTCTACACCGCCTTCCTGCTGTACGCGGCCGGGCCGAAGTTCCTCCTGGTCTCCCTCATCCTGTACGCCCCCGCCACCCTGCTCTTCGTCAAGGCCCGCCGGGAGCAGGGCCGGCGCCTCTTCAGCCCCCGCGAGGCGGTCGTCTGCGCCGTCTCCGTGGCCGGTGCCGTCGTCGGCGTCGTCGCCCTCGCCGCCGGCTGGATCGAACTGTGAGCGACCGCGAGCGGCAGTCCCGAAGGCAGCAGCTCCGCGAACCGCCCCTTCCGGAAAGGAAAGGCCAGCGATGAACCCCGCCACCCCCGAGGCCGCCCGCCCCCTCGGCGTCCACTCCGAAGTCGGCCGGCTCCGCAAGGTCCTCGTCTGCTCGCCGGGCCTGGCCCACCGCCGGCTGACCCCGACCAACTCCGACGACCTCCTCTTCGACGACGTCATGTGGGTGGAGAACGCCCAGCGCGACCACGCCGACTTCGTCAACAAGCTCGTCCAGCGCGGTGTCGAGGTCGTCGAGCTGCACAACCTGCTCACCGAGACCATGGCCCTGCCCGAGGCGAGGGCCTGGCTCCTCGACCGCAAGATCACCGCCAACGAGGTCGGCCTCGGGCTCATCGACGACACCCGCGCCTTCCTCGACTCGCTCGCCCCGCGCGAACTCACCGACTACCTGATCGGCGGCCTCTCCACCGCCGACCTGCCCCTGGACGTCCGCTCCGGCCACGCGGCCCTGGCCCGCGAGGGCGTCGGAGCGCGCGAGTACCTGATGCCGCCGCTCCCCAACACCCTCTACACCCGCGACACCACCTGCTGGCTGTACGGCGGCGTCACCCTCAACCCGCTGTACTGGCCCGCCCGGCACGGCGAGACCCTGCTCATGAAGGCGGTCTACACCCACCACCCGGACTTCAAGGACGCCACCGTCTGGTGGGGCGACCCCGAACAGGACTGGGGCCAGGCCACCTTCGAGGGCGGTGACATCATGCCGGTCGGCGACGGCGTCGTCCTCATGGGCATGAGCGAGCGCACCTCGCGGCAGGCCATCACCCAGGTCGCCCGCGCGCTCTTCGAGCACGGCGCCGCCCGGCACGTCGTCGTCGCGGGCATGCCCAAACTGCGCTCCGCCATGCACCTCGACACCGTCTTCACCTTCGCCGACCGTGACGTCGTCACGCTCTACCCGAAGATCATGGACGCGGTGCACAGCTTCTCCCTGCGCCCTTCCGACCGCGCCCCCGGCGTCGAGATCACCGACGAGGGCGACACCCCGTTCACGGACGTCGTGGCCAAGGCCCTCGGCCTGCCCGGGCTGCGGGTCATCGAGACCGGCGGCGACGTCTACGCCTCCGAACGGCAGCAGTGGGACAGCGGGAACAACGCCGTCGCCCTGGAGCCCGGCGTGGTCTTCACCTACGACCGCAACACCCAGACCAACACGCTGCTGCGGAAGGCGGGCATCGAGGTCATCACCATCGTGGGCGCGGAGCTGGGCCGCGGACGCGGCGGCGGCCACTGCATGACCTGCCCCCTCGTCCGCGACCCGATCGACTTCTGACGCCGCGACCGCTACGCGTACGTCTCGAACTCGGCGACGCGCGGGGTGCCGGTGGCGGCGGTGATCTCGAAGGTGACCTTGCTCAGCGAGGTCGCCGGGAAGGAGATCGTGCCGGCCGCGCCTCCGGTGGCGAGGACGGCGCCGGTGTCGGCGTTCAGGAGCCGCCAGCCGGTGACCGTGCCCGCCCCGGCGGCCTCGCGGACGCGGACCGACGAGATCGTCGTCGGGGCGCTCCACTTGACCGAGACGGAGCCGGTGCTGCCGACGGGCGACCAGTAGGTGCTCAGGCTGCCGTCCCGCACGTTGCCGTAGCTGGTGCCGTCGGCCTTGCTGGAACCGTCCGAACCGGCGCCGATGCTCAGGTTGGTGCCGGAGGGCGGGGCGGTGGTGGCGGTGGCCGTGGGGGTCGGTGTCGGGGTCGGGGTGGGCGTGGGTGTCGCGGTGGCGGTCGGGGTGGGCGTCGGGCTCGGGGTCTGCGGGGTGCAGGAGCCGTCCGAGACGAGCAGGCCCTTGCCGGCGCCGGCGGTGCGCGCCACCACGTCGGGGACGCAGGAGGCGCTGTCGAGGGTGTACGCGTACGGGATCGACACCGACGTGTTGGAGACCGGGTTCGGGCCCGCCGGGCGGTAGTCGGTGCCGGCGGGGGACCAGGTCACGTTGTCGAAGACGTTTCCGGCGACCTGCCAGTAGCCGGCCGCGTCCGTGTAGAAGGTGCCGAGGACGTCCTTGGAGTCCTCGAAGTAGTTGTTCTCCACCTTGGCGCGGGCGCCGGCCCGGGAGTTGATGCCGGACTCGTTGAGCTGCCGGTAGTGGTTGTCGTACATGTGGGCGATGCCGCCGCGCAGCAGGGGCGCGCGCGAGTCGATGTTCTCGTACAGGTTGTGGTGGTACGTGATGAAGCCGTTGCTCAGCTCGGTCTCGCTGGAGCCGACCAGGCCGCCGCGGCCGGAGTTGCGCAGCACGCTGTAGGAGAGCGTCACGTACTGCGTGTTGTCCTTCATGTCGAACAGCCCGTCGTAGCCCTCGGACTCGCCGCCGGACGCCTCCAGGGTGACGTGGTCGACCCAGACGTTGCGGACGTCGCTCTCCATGCCGATGGCGTCGCCGCCGTTGGAGACGGGCGAGCCGGACTTCTTGACGTTCCTGACCGTCACGTTCTGGATGATGATGTTGCTCGACTCGCGGATGTGGATGCCGAGCTGGTCGAAGACGGCGCCGGAGCCGACGCCGACGAGCGTGACGTTGCTGATCTGCTTGAGCTCGATGACGCCGTCGGCGGTGTTGCAGCTGGTGCCGGACACCTTGGCGGTGTTGGCGTGGTTGATGGTGCCCTCGACCTGGATGGTGATCGGGGTGCTGCTGGAGGCGCGGCCGCAGAGGGCCGCGTGGATCTGGGTGCCGGTGGTCGCCCGGACGGTCTGGCCGCCGGCGCCGCCGGTGGTCCCGCCGTTCTGGCTCGCGTAGCCGGTGGCGCCGGCGGTGGCGGCCGAGGCCTCCGGGATGGTCAGCACCGCGCCGGTGGCCGCGGCGACCGCCATGGCGGCCAGCGCCGCGCGGAGCCGGGTGGAGGGGGATCGTCGTCCCATGCCTGCCCTTTCGTCGACGTCCGCGTGGTCGCGGACGTATGTCGTCGTCAGCCCCGTCCCTGGGTAACGCAACATAGAAAGCGCTCTCCAGAAAGCGCTTTCGGCGCGTGACGATAGGGGCGTCGCGGAGCACCTGACAAGGCTTCGGACACGACGGGCCCGAATCCGCCGCTCTCTCCCGCCCGCGGCCGAGCCCGCCGCGCGGCCTCCGTCCTCCCCGTACGCGACCGGCCGACGCGCGGCCACCGCGCAGGCCGGGGCCGGCGGCGGGCCGCGCGGGCCGGGACTCCCAGGGCAGGTGCCGACCCCGCGGCGTCACGGGCGATTTTCCCGCAGGTGTCCCCCGGCGTACGCCCGCCCACCGCCCGGGACCTGATGGCGCGACGGACGCGGGGTGGGGGACGGGCGGTCCGACGTGATAGGCACTACCTGCACGGGGGAGGTGCGGGCCGGTCACGCCGCGCGGAGGCGCGGAGGGGGCGGCGGGTGGCGCGGTCGAGCACCGCGGCCGTCATCGACCCCGTCGAACCGGCACCATCGAACGGAATCACGGGAGACACCGCATGCGCGTCAAAGCCTTCGACCACCTCGTCCTCAACGTCACCGACGTCGAGCGGGCCCTCGCCTTCTACACCGGCCCGCTGGGCCTCGCGCCGGAGCGGGTCGAGGAGTGGCGGGCCGGCAAGGTGCCGTTCCCGTCCGTCCGGATCGACGAGGGCACCGTCATCGACCTCTTCTCCCGGCCCCGCGGCGAGTCCAACGTCGACCACATCTGCCTCGTCGTCGACCCGCTCGACTGGCAGGAGGTCATCGACTCCGGCGCGTTCGACGTCCTGGAGGGCCCGGTCCCGCGCTGGGGCGCCCGCGGCTCGGCCCAGTCCGTCTACGTGAAGGACCCGGACGGCAACACGGTCGAACTCCGCTGGTACCCGCAGGACGTCCAGGCGTAGCCCCGGGCCCCGGGAGCCGTACGGTCCGGCAGGCTGCTGCCATGACCGACGACACCTGGACCACCATCGCCCGCCTGCACGACTGGCTCACGACCCACCAGCAGCTGCCGCCCGGCCAGGAGATCCTGCTCCGCGTCCTCAAACTCTCCGAGGAGGTCGGGGAGGCGGCGCAGGCGGTGATCGGGGCCACCGGGCAGAACCCGCGGAAGGGGACCAGCCACAGCTGGGGCGACGTCGAGGCGGAGCTCTGCGACGTCGTCATCACCGCCATGGTCGCCCTGCGCACCCTCACCCCCGACGCCGCCGAGGTCTTCGCCGGGCACCTGCGGCGGGTGGCCGACCGTTCGCTTCCCCGATAATGGGGCCGGTGATCGAAAGACAGCTCAGCGTCGTCCTGGCCGAGGACTCCGTCGTCCTGCGCGACGGCATGGTCGAACTGCTCGGCGCCCGCGGCTGCCGGGTGGTCGCCACCGCGGGTACGGCGCCCGAGCTGGTCGCCGCGGTCGACGAACACCGGCCCGACGTCGCGGTGGTGGACATCCGGATGCCGCCCACCCACACCGACGAGGGGATCCGCGCCGCCGTCGAGATCCGGGCGCGGATCCCCGACGTCGGCATCCTGGTCTTCTCCCAGCACATCGAGACCGTCTGGGCCTCCCGGCTGCTCGCCGCCGGAGCGGCGGGCGTCGGCTACCTGCTGAAGGAACGGGTCGCCCGCACCGACGAGTTCGTCGAGGCGCTGCACCGGGTCGCGAGCGGGGGCACGGCGCTCGACCCCGAGGTGGTCACCGGGCTGATGCGCGGCGGGCGGCGCGGCCCCGTGGACACGCTGACGGCGCGGGAGCGCGAGGTGCTGGAGCTGATGGCCCAGGGCCGTTCCAACCGCTCCATCGCCGCGTCGCTGGTGGTGTCCGAGCGGGCGGTGGAGAAGCACGTCGCCGCCGTCTTCGTGAAGTTCGGCCTGCACGCGACCGGTACCGACAACCGGCGCGTGAAGGCCGTCCTCGCGTACCTCGCGGAGAGCGGCTGAGAGAGCACCGCTCACAGCCGCGACGGGAGTTCGGCCGTGACCGTGGTGGGCCCGCCGGGCGGACTGTCGACGGTGAGGACGCCGTCCACCGCCGCCAGCCGCTCGGCCAGACCCCTCAGACCCGTGCCGACGCCGGGCGCCGCACCGCCGTGCCCTTCGTCGCGGACGGACAGCCGGACCCGCCCGCCGGCCGCGCTCGCCCCGAGCTCGGCCGTGCGCGCACCGCTGTGCCGGGCGACGTTGGTGAGGAGTTCGGCGGCACAGAAGTACACCGCCCGCTCCACCGCCGGGTCCGGCCGTTCCCGCAGGTCGAGGCGGAGGGTGACCGGGACGGGCGAGGTGGCGGTGAGGCCCGGCAGCGCCTGGGCGAGCCCGCCGTCGAGCGCCACCGGCCGGATCCCCCGGGTGAGCAGCCGCAGCTCGGCGAGGGTGTCGTCGGTCTGGGCGCGGGCGCGCTCCACCAGGCCGCGCGTCCGCTCCAGGTCCGGGCCCGCGGCCGGCGCGAGCGCGTCGTCGGCGAGCGAGAGGGTGATGGCCAGCGCGACCAGCCGGGACTGGGTCCCGTCGTGCAGGTCGCGCTCCAGCCGGTGCAGCCGGTCGGTGTTCTCGGCGAGCAGGACGGCCCGAGCCGCCTCCAGCCGCCGGACCCGCCGCTGCGCCGGTGCCGGACCGAGCAGCAGGGCCGCGAGCCGCCGGTTCGCGCCGCTCAGCGCCCTGATCGCGCCGGGGACCGCGGCGAGCAGCAGCAGACCCAGCGGTACGGAGACGACGTCGGCCCAGCCGAACACCCGCGGCTCCGGCTCCAGGAGCCGTACCCAGAGCGGGAAGCCGATCAGCCAGCCGCAGCCGAGCGGGAGCGCCACGGCGGCGGCGAACCCCAGGACGCCGAGCGGCAGCCGCAGCACCAGGTAGAGCAGGGTGCGCCAGCAGGCCGGGTCCGTCAGCACGGCACGGCCGTACGCGACCGGGCCCGCGGCGCGGGGGAGCGGCGCCGGCGCCTCGACCCGCTCCCCGAGCAGCCGGCCGACGAGCCTCCGGTGCGGCGCGCCGAGCAGCCGCGCGCCCAGCAGCGCGGCGACCACGAAGGGCAGGCCCAGCACCGTGAGCGACAGCAGCACGCCCGCGTACAGGACGGCGATCGCGTAACCGCCGCAGACCAGCGCGAGCGGCAGCCCGACGACGGCGAAGAGCCATTCGCCGGCGCCGACGGAGAACCGTCCGCCGCCTCCGGGAGCGGAACCGTCCCCCGGAGCGGCCCCTGGTGCGCCGCCCCCGCCTCCCGGCTCAGTCACCGTCGCCACCCACCCGTTCCGCCGCCGGGCCGCGGACCGTCCGCGCCCCCGTGACCAGGATGACCGGGATCGTCAGCGCCGCGGCACCCGCCACGATCCAGCCCCAGGCGGCCAGGGGGACGGTCGGCACGGCCGAGCCGGTCACGGCCGTGCTGAACGCGGCCGACGCGGCACCCGCGACGGTGGCGCCGAGCAGCACGCCCACCACCGTGGTGAGCACCGCCTCCACGGTCAGCACGCGCAGCAACTGCGACGACGTCGCACCCACCAGCCGCAGCAGCGCGAACTCGCGCCGCCGCCCCGCGGTCACGGCGACGAGCGTGTTGACCGTGGAGACGGACGCGAAGCAGACCAGCAGCGCCAGCTCGCTCTGGCGCAGCCACACGTCCGTGTCCGAGGTGACGCCGGACGCCGTCATGCCCGGCGCGTTCCCGGCGGTGCTCGTCATGATCGACATGGTGCCCGACAGGCCCACCAGGAGCGCGACGGGCACCACGGCGGACGAGAGCCGCCGCGCGTACCCGCACAGGTTGGCATCGGCCAGCCACCCCGCCCGGGGCGCCAGGAGCCGGACCGGTGTGCCCGCCGCGGCCGCCAGGAGGCGCGCCGCGAGCGGGCCCAGCAGGGCGACCGCGACCAGCAGCACCAGCGAACCGAGCAGCGCCGCCTGCCCCGCCTTGTCCGCCTCCGCCGCCGGCCGCGTCGCCGCCAGCCGCAGCAGCAGGCCGCCACCGGCCAGCGCGACGACGCCGGCGAGCAGCCGCGGCGCGCCGGTCCGCGCGTGCTCGGTCGCACTGGCGGTGAGGGCGGCGGCGGGCGCGATCCGGGAGATCCGGCGGGCGGCGACGGCCGTGGCGGCCAGGCCGACGGTGAGGGCGGCGGCCAGGGCGATCACCATGGGCAGGAGGGTGTCCGGCACCCGCAGGCCCGGGGCGGCCATGCCGCGCCGTTGGAGCTCGCCGAGGAAGCGGCGGGCCGCGGCGGCGCCGGCGACCCATCCCGGCGCGGTGGCCAGCAGCGTCGTCGCCACGACCTGGCCGCGGACCAGCCGGCGCGTCTGGCGGGGGGTGGCCGCGACGGTGCGGAGCAGGGCGAGTTCGCGGTGCTGCTGCCGGAGGGCGAAACCGAGCGCGTTGACCACGACGAAGAACGCGACCAGGACGGCGATCTCACCGAAGGCGCCCGCGATCACCATCGGTCCGGGGCCGGCGACCGCCCGCCGGTCCTCCTCGCCGGCGGTGAGACCGGCGGCGAACAGCAGGCCGAACATCGTCAGCGTGGCGATGGCCAGGAAGAGGGCGACGGCCAGGCCGGCGAAGGCGGCCGGGCGCCGGCGGAGCGGCGCCAGGGCGAGCGTGATCACCGGGCTCACCCGCCCAGCCGGCTCAGGCGCTCGGCGACCTGCGCGGCGGACGGCCGGTCGAGCGCGTCCACCAGGACCCCGTCGGCGAGCAGCAGCACCCGGTCCGCGTATCCGGCGGCGACCGGGTCATGGGTCACCATCACGCAGGTCTGCCCCTCCCGGTCCACCCCGGCCCGCAGCAGGGCGAGGATCTCGTGGCCGGTGGCCCGGTCGAGCGCGCCGGTCGGCTCGTCGGCGAAGAGCACCCGCGGCCGGGCGACCAGCGCGCGGGCGATGGCCACCCGCTGTTGCTGCCCGCCCGACAGCTGCCCGGGCCGGTGCCGCTCGCGCCCGGCGAGCCCGACCCGGGCGAGCGCGTCCAGGACCAGGCGCCGGTCGGGGCGTTCGCCGGCCAGGCGGCCGGGCAGCTCGACGTTCTGGGCGACGGTCATCGCCGGCATCAGGTTGAACGCCTGGAAGACGAAACCGACCCGGCTGCGGCGCAGTTCCGCCAGCCGTCGTTCGGGCAGCCGGGAGATCTCCGTACCACCCCACCAGACGGAGCCGCCGGTGGGCCGGTCCATGCCCGCGAGGCAGTGCAGCAGGGTGGTCTTGCCGGAACCCGACGGCCCCATCACGGCCGTGAACGTGCCGGGCGCGAGGTTCACCGACACCCCGTTCAGCGCGTGCACCGCCGCGCCGCCCCGCCCGTACACGCGGCGCAGGTCCTCCGCCCGCGCGGCCGCTTCCGTCCCGATGTCCTTCGCCGTCTCGATCATGCCCCCATCCTGGGCGGACGGCCCCTGACCAGGCGATGGTGCCCGCACCCGAACCGGGGGTTCGGAAAACCGAACGGCACGCACGTGCGCGCGTGCGGGGGACGGCGGACGCGTCAGTGCGCCGACGTGGTGGCGAGGCGGGCCCGGAGGGCCGTACCGGACGGGTCGAGGCCGGTGATCTCGACGGTCTTGCCGCGCCGGGCGTACGCCGCCTCGACGGCGTCCAGCGCGGCGACGGCCGACGCGTCCGAGATCCGCGCGGCGGAGAGGTCGACCACGACCCGGTCCGGGTCGCCGGCGGGGTCGAAGCGGTCGGCGAACGCCTCGGCGGAGGCGAAGAACAGCTCGCCCGAGACCCGGTACACGGTGGTCGCCCCGTCGGGGTCGGTGACGGAGGTGACGGTGGTGCGGCGGGCGACCCGCCGGGCGAACACCAGGGTGGCGGTGAGCGAACCGACGACGACGCCGAGGGCGAGGTTGTGGGAGACCAGGACGCAGCCCAGCGTCACCAGCATGACGACGGTCTCCCCTACGGGTGTGCGCCGCAGGGTGCGCGGGGCGACCGACTCCCAGTCGAAGGCCGCGACGGACACGATCACCATGACCGCCACCAGCGCGGCCATCGGGATGCGCGAGACCACCGGCCCGAGGACCACGCACAGGACCATCAGGAACACGCCGGCGAGGAAGGTGGAGACCCGGGTCCTGGCCCCGGCCACCTTCACGTTCATCATCGTCTGGCCGATGACCGCGCAGCCGCCCATGCCGCCGAAGAGGCCGGTGACGACGTTCGCGATCCCCTGGCCGACCGACTCCCGGGTCTTGTTCGACGGGGTGTCGGTGAGGTCGTCGACGAGCTTCGCCGTCAGCAGCGACTCCACCAGGCCGACGAGGGCCACGGCGAGGGCGTACGGGGCGATCGTCGCCAGTGTGCCGGCGGTGAACGGCACGTCGGGCAGGCCGGGGACGGGCAGCGCCGACGGCAGCGCGCCCCGGTCGCCGACGGTCGGCACCGCGATCCCGGCGGCCACCGTCACCAGGGTGAGGACGGTGATGGTGACGAGCGGGGCGGGTATCAGCGTCGTCACCTTCGGGAAGAGGACGAGCAGGACGATGCCGCCCGCGATCAGCCCGTACACGGCCATGGGCACGTTCCGGGTCTCGGGGAGCTGGGCGAGGAAGACCAGGGCGGCCAGCGAGTTCACGGATCCGACCAGCACCGGCCGCGGGACGAACCGCATCAGCTTCGCCACCCCGACGAGCCCCAGCACGATCTGGAAGAGGCCGGCGAGGATGACGGTGGCGATCAGGAACTGGACGCCGTGCTCCCGGTTGACCGGCGCGATGACGAGCGCGACGGCTCCGGTGGCCGCCGAGACCATCGCCCGCCGTCCGCCCACGATCGCCGTCGTGACGGCCATCGTGAACGACGCGAAGAGGCCCATCGCCGGATCGACCCCGGCGATCACCGAGAAGGCGATGGCCTCCGGGATCAGCGCCAGCGCGACGACGAGCCCCGCCAGCACCTCGGTCCGCCACACCCGGGGATCGCGCAGCCAGTCGGGCTTCGGGACACGGAACCGGGAGGCGGCCGGGGTCGGGGCGGAGGCGGGGGCGACGGCGGAAGGCAAGAGAGGGGGACCTGTCGTACGGGGGAGGGGGGAGTCCCGGGCGGCGGCGCGGCGGCTCGGGCGACCCGGAGACTTTACCCGTCCGGGCCGTCCGGGGCCGATCGCGTGTGCGACAGGGCGGGGCTCGACCGGGCGTCAGCTCTCGCGGACGGGGTGCTTGCTGAGGATGGACACCCGGTTGAAGGCGTTGATCGTGATGGCCACCCAGATCACGGCGGAGAGCGCGGCGTCGTCCAGGACCTCGCGGGCCTCGGCGTACGCACGCTCCTGCGCGTCGGCGTCGGCCGGGTGGGTGGTGGCCTCGGCGAGGGCGAGGGCGGCCCGCTCGCTCGGGGTGAAGATCTGGGTGTCCCGCCAGGCCGCGAGCACGCCGAGGCGGCGGGGGGTCTCGCCGGCGGCGAGCGCGGCGCGGGTGTGGGTGTCGAGGCAGTACGCGCAACCGTTGAGCTGGGACACGCGCAGGTTCACCAGCTCGACGAGGATGCGGTCGAGACCCGCCTCGTCGGCGGCGGCGCGCACCGTCTGGGCCGTCCTGACGTACGCCTTGAAGGCGTCGGGGGTCTGCTTGTCGAGGAAGATCCGCTGCCCGGCCGGTGCCGCCACGGCGTCGCTCACTGTCCGCTCCTTCGCCTCGCCCCGCGCGTGCCGCGGGCCGTGGGGTCATCATCCCCCGATTGTTGGTTGAAAATCAAACTAACCGGGGAGGTGGCGCCGGAACGGCCCGGGAGCCCGCCGCCCACGGAGGGCGGCGGGCTCCCGGGGACGGGGTCCGGATCACCAGCGGTACCACCGCGAACCCGAGCCGTGGAACAGGAAGCCGAGCACCCACAGGACCAGCACCGCAAGGGCGACGTACCAGAGGGCCTCGACGGCGAAGCCGGTGCCGAAGAGCACCAGGATCAGGAGAAGGACGAGCAGGAGCGGAACCATGACCAGGACCTTTCGAGTGTCGGGGGGACGTGGGCGGACCGATGTCGGGCGCCAGGGGTCAGCGGGGCGGCATCGGCTGCCGCCCGTCCGGGAAGCCGGGGGGATCGGACGGATCGGAAGGAGGCGGAGGAGAGGGGGAAGGAGATACGGGACCGGGCTCCGCGCCGGGGGAGCGCGCCGCGCCGGCGGGCCGGAGCCGGCCGCGCCGGTCGCCGGTCGCCCCGTGCCGGTCCTCGACGAAGTCCTTGAAGCGCCGCAGGTCACCGGAGACCCGGCTGGACACCACGCCCAGCGCCGCGGCCGCCTTCTCGGCCGGCCCCCGCGGTTCCAGCTCCATCACCAGCCGCACGCGCGTGTGCGTGGTGCCGACCGGTTCGAAGGTCACCACGCCCCGCTGGCGCACCTCGCCGCCCACGGTGCGCCAGGCGATCCGCTCGTCCGGCGACTGGTCGACGATCTCGGTGTCGAACGCGCGGCGGACCCCGGCGATGCTCGTCCGCCAGTGCAGATGCCGCTCGTCGGTCTGCTCGACCGCCACCACGCCGTGCATGAAGCGGGGGAACTCCTCGAACCGCGTCCACTGGTCGTACACCCGCTTCAGCGGCGCCTGGACCAGGACGCTCTCGCGGACCATGTTCGTCACCTCCTCGAACGGCCGGGCGGAGCCGGCGCCTCATCCCGCGTGTGCCCCGCACCGGCCGGAGCACTCGCGCGAACCCGGCCCGGGCTGCCCGGTCCTGCCCCTCCGCCCTTGTCCCGGGCCCGCGCGTCGCGGAGGATCTTCCTTGATCGACCAGGTGGGGACTCGAGGGGAAGGGCCGGAGCGCGATGACGACGCTGATCAAGGGGGGCAACGGCTTCGTGCCCTCGGTGCCGTTGCGGATCGCCGTACGCGGCCGGGGCATGGACGCGATGGCGCTCCTGCTCACCGAGCGGGGGCTCGTCCGGGGCGACGCCGACGTGGTCTTCCACGGACAGCCCGCGCACCCGAACGGCGCCGTGCGGTTCGCCCGGGCCGAGGACGGCGGCGACTGGCTGGAGGTCGGGCTGCCGGCCCTCGAACCTGACGTCGACCGCGTGCTCGTCGTCGGCTCCACCGACCGGGGAGCCCTCCGGGACGTGCCCGGCCTCTCCGTGGAGGCGTTCGCCCCGGACGGCACCCCGGTCGCCCGGTACGACGTGACCGACGCGGCGGGGGAGACCGCGATGGTGCTCGCCGAGCTCTACCGAAGGGCCGGCGGCTGGAAGTTCCGGGCCGTCGGACAGGGCTGGGCCAACGGCCTGGAGGGCCTGGCCACCGACCACGGCGTGCACGTCGCCGGCGCGGAGCCGCGGACCGCCCCCGCACCGCACACACCCCCACCGGCCGTCGCGACCCCGGCGCCCGCCTTCGCGCCCCCGCCCGCGCCGCCCGCCTTCGGCCCCGGCGTCCCCGTTCCGGCCCCGGCCCCGGCCCCCGCGCCGGGCTTCGCGCCCCCGCCGGCCGCGCCCGCCGCGTACGCCCCGCCCGGAGTCGTACCCGGAACCGTCCCCGCTCCCCTGCCCGCCCCCGCGCCGTATCCGGCGCCGGCCCCGCACGGAGCCGCCCAGGCTCCCGCAGCGCCGGTGCCGCCGGCCCTGGACGACGCGTGGACGTACGGGCCCGTGTTCGCCCCGTACGTCGAGACGGGGCGCGACAACGACGTGCTCACCGTGGAGGGGCTGCCGCCCGGCCCCGTCATCGTGCAGCTGGAGGTCCCGGACGCCGGCTACACGTGCCTGGACGTCCTCGACAAGCGCAACAAGGACACGGACAACCTGATCAGCAGCACCGAGGACCACTACGTCGGCCGGGTGCTCGCCACCGTCCCCACCAGCGGCACCCTGCGGCTC
The DNA here is from genome assembly GCF_039534915.1 of Streptomyces roseofulvus. Classification (NCBI taxonomy): domain Bacteria; kingdom Bacillati; phylum Actinomycetota; class Actinomycetes; order Kitasatosporales; family Streptomycetaceae; genus Streptomyces; species Streptomyces roseofulvus. Next base: position 7,561,569 of record NZ_BAAAWE010000001.1, read on the forward strand.
CGGCTGGAGGCCGAGGGCCCGTGGCGGTTCGAGGTCGCGCCGCTCGCCTCGGCCCGGCGGCTGACCGAGCGGGAGGCGGAGTTCCGGGGCCCGGACGTGCTGCTGCACACCCTCGGCGTCGCCGACCTCGCGATCCACTACCGGGGCGACAGCAACCTCATCGTCAACGTCTTCGAGCTGGCCGGGCACGAGGACCCCACCGTGCTCCCGGACGACGACTACCTGATCAGCGAGATCGGCCCGCGCCGCGAGCGGGCGCCGCTGCCCGAGGGCCCGCTCGTCGTCCAGTTCGAGTACGCGGACGGACCGTGGACCGCCCGGCTGGAGCGCGTCCAGCCGCGCACCGGCCCGCTCTTCCCCGGAGCCGCCCCCGCGAGCCCCTGGCAGGCGCCCGCCCCGGCGGCCGACCGCAAGGGCTGGTTCCCCCGCCGCTGAGGCGGCGTCAGAGGACCGGGCCGCCCCCGACCGGCGGCGGCCCGCCGAAGACGTCCTCGCGGGCGGCCGTCAGCGCCAGGTCGAGCGCACCGGCCAGCACCGGGTTCCCGGGCACCGCCGACAGCCGGATCCGCGCCCGGGAGTGGGCGAGGATCCGCAGCTCGCGCTCGACCAGCGCGCGCAGCGGCTCGCCGCCCGCCGCGCAGAGCCGGCCCGCGAGGACGACGAGTCCGGGGTCCACGACGGTGACGATCGAGGCGAGGCCGGCGGCGAGCCGGGCCGCCACCCGCCCGAGCCCGGCCCGCGCCGCCTCGGCCTCCCCGCCCACGGTCGGCGCGCCCTCCTCGTCCTCGGGAAGCGCACCCGCCCCGGCCACGGGCGGCGCGTCCGCCCCGTACCCGGCCCGGCGGACCGCCTCCGCCACCGTCTCCGCGAAGTCCGCGCCCGGCACCCCGTGCGCGTGCAGCAGCTCCCGTACGGCGTCCCCGCCCGCCAGCTCCTGGTAGCCGTGGCGGCCGTACGGGCCGCCGGCCTCGCGGGCGGTCGGCGCGCCGGGCAGCGGCAGATAGCCGACCTCGCCCGCGCCGCCGAAGTGGCCGCGGTGCAGCCGCCCGTCGAGGACGAGCGCCGCGCCCAGGCCCTCGTCCGCCCACAGCAGGACGAAGTCGGGGCAGCCGGCCGCCGCGTGCGCCCGCTCGGCGACGGCGGCGAGGTTGACGTCGTTCTCGATCCGGACCGGCACCCCCAGCTCCGCGCCGAGCGTCCGCTCCACGTCCGGGAAGAACCACGCCGCCATGTCCTCCTCGCTGGCGTACGCGAGCCGCCCGGTCGTCGGGTCCACCGCGCCCTGCACGCCGACCACCACCCGCCTCGGCGGCTCCGGAGTCGGCACCCGGGCGAGCGCCGCGCGCAGCGCCGCCACGAGCGCCTCCCGGCCGCCCCCGGCCGGCGCGGGCGCCTCGGTCTCGCCGAGCACCGCGCCCGTGATGTCCGCGGCCCGCACCGCGATCCACTCCGGCGTCACGTCCACGGCCGTCGCGTAGGCCGCCGCCGGATTGACCCGGTACGTCTCCGGGACCCGGCCCGGCAGCCCGGTGCGCAGCCCGTTGCCCACCACCAGGCCCGCGCCTTCGAGGCGCGCGAGGACCTGGGAGGCGGTCGGCTTGGACAGACCGGTGAGCCGGCTGATCTCGGGGCGGGTGAGCGGCCCCTGACGGAGCAGCAGATGGAGGGCGGCGCGGTCGTTGACCGCCCGCACGAGTCCGGGGGTGCCGCGGACGAGCTCGCTCAACTGCCCTCCGCACGCGGGTCGGCCTCGGTTCGAACGGCCAGCCTACAGCGCGGTCCCCGGCCCGTGGGCGGGTCCGGCGGCCGGGGTGCCATGGCCCGTTCGGAGGACGCCGGGGCCCGCCGCGTGTCCCCCGGCGGAACGTTCCGTTGTGAGGGTGTGACCTCACCTCGACGCATCTCCTCGGTCCTCGCCGTCGCCGCCGCGTTCTCCTGCCTCGGCGGTGCCGCCACGCAGGCCGTCGCCGCCCCCGCGAGCCCGCTCGGACCGCCGATCAGCCCGATCGCCGAACTCGACAACCTGGCCACCACCGGGATGACGGAGGAGGCCCGCGCCGCGTACCCCGGCGTCGGCGAGCAGCTCGGCGGACTGAGCCGGGTCAACGAACTCCACCAGCTCCACCAGCTCACCGACCAGGCGGCGCCGGTCACCGGGCTGCTCCCCGCCATCTCCACCTGATCCGCCCGATCGACCTGATCGACCTGATTCATCCGATCCACCGACGCCTGACGCTTCGCAGCACTCCGGCGCCCGGACGGCCGCAGCACGACCGTCCGGGCGCCGGCGCGTGTCCGGGCGGACCCGGCCCGGGCGGCGTGCCTCAGCGCAGGTCGAAGCGGTCCAGCTCCATCACCTTGGACCAGGCGGAGACGAAGTCGCGGACGAACTTCGCGCCCGCGTCCCGCGCCGCGTACACCTCCGACAGGGCCCGCAGCTGGGCGTGGGAGCCGAAGACCAGGTCGACGGCGGTGCCCGTCCACTTCAGCTCGCCGGTGGCCCGGTCCCGGCCCTCGTAGACGTTCTCGTCGGACGCCGAGACCTTCCACTCCGTCCCCATGTCCAGCACGTTGACGAAGAAGTCGGTGGTCAGGCTGCCCGGACGGTCCGTGAACACGCCGTGGCGCACCCCGCCGTGCCCGGTGTCGAGCACCCGCATGCCGCCGACCAGCGCCGTCATCTCCGGCGCCGTCAGCGTCAGCATGCTCGCCCGGTCGAGCAGCAGCGTCTCCGGCGACAGCTTCTCGCCCGGGCCCAGGTAGTTGCGGAAGCCGTCGGCGCGCGGTTCGAGGACCGCGAACGACTCCACGTCGGTCTGCTCCTGCGAGGCGTCCGTCCGCCCGGGGGCGAACGGCACCGTCACCGGGTGCCCGGCGTCCTTCGCGGCCTGCTCGACGGCCGCGCAGCCGCCCAGCACGATCAGGTCGGCCAGCGAGATCCGGGTGTCGTCGCTCCGGCCGGCGGCGAACTCCCGCTGGATCGTCTCCAGGGCGCGGAGCGTCTCGGCCACCTCCGGCAGGTCGTTGACCGCCCAGTCCCTCTGCGGCGCGAGCCGGATCCGCGCCCCGTTGGCGCCGCCCCGCTTGTCCGTGCCGCGGAAGCTCGCCGCCGACGCCCAGGCGGTGGTGACCAGCTGGGGCACGCTCAGCCCCGAGGAGAGGATCCGCTCCTTGAGCGCGGCGATGTCCTCGTCCGAGACCAGGCCGTGGTCGACCGGCGGCACCGGGTCCTGCCACAGCTGCGGCTCCGGGATCCACGGGCCGAGGTACCGCGACAGCGGCCCCATGTCCCGGTGCAGCAGCTTGTACCAGGCTTTGGCGTACGCCTCGGCGAGCTGCTCCGGGTTCTCGTGGAAGCGGCGGGCGATCGGCTCGTACACCGGGTCCGCCCGCAGCGCCAGGTCGGTCGTCAGCATCATCGGCGCGTGCCGCTTCGACGGGTCGTGCGCGTCCGGGACGGTGTCCTGGGCGGCCGGGTCGGCGGGCTTCCACTGCTGCGCGCCCGCGGGGCTGGTGGTCAGCTCCCACTCGTACCGGAAGAGGTTGTCGAGGTAGCCGTTGTCCCACCGGGTCGGCTGGTTCGTCCAGGCGCCCTCCAGGCCGCTGGTGAGCGCGTCGGCGCCGACGCCCGTGCCGGACGCGTTCTTCCAGCCGAGGCCCATCTGCTCGATCGGCGCCGCCTCCGGCTCCGGGCCGATGAACTCGGGGCTGACGGCCCCGTGGCACTTGCCGAAGGTGTGGCCGCCGACGATGAGCGCGACCGTCTCCTCGTCGTTCATCGCCATCCGGCCGAAGGTCTCCCGGATGTCGCGGGCGGCGGCCATCGGGTCCGGGTTCCCGTTCGGGCCCTCCGGGTTGACGTAGATGAGGCCCATCTGGACCGCGCCGAGCGGCCCCTTCAGCTCCCGGTCGCCGCTGTAGCGCTCGTCTCCGAGCCAGGTGTCCTCCGGTCCCCAGAAGATCTCCTCCGGCTCCCAGATGTCCTCGCGGCCGAATCCGAATCCGAAGGTCCTGAACCCCATGGATTCCATCGCGCAGTTACCGGCGAAAACCAGGAGATCGGCCCAGGAGATCTTCTGTCCGTACTTCTGCTTGACCGGCCAGAGAAGACGGCGCGCCTTGTCCAGGCTCGCGTTGTCCGGCCAGCTGTTCAGCGGCGCGAATCGCTGCGCGCCGCTTCCGCCGCCGCCCCGGCCGTCGGCGATGCGGTAGGTGCCCGCCGCGTGCCAGCTCATCCGGATGAAGAAAGGGCCGTAGTGACCGTAGTCGGCGGGCCACCATTCCTGGGAATCCGTCATCAGGGCGATGACGTCCCGCTTCAGCGCCTCGACGTCGAGGCCCGCGAACTCCTTCGCGTAGTCGAAATCCTTGTCGAGAGGGTCGGCCTGCGGATCGTTCCGATGGAGTACGGAGAGGTCCAGCTGGTTCGGCCACCAGTCCCGATTGGTACGGGGCCGGGTGTCCTTGGGGCTGGGGGAGGGAATTGCCGGGTTCTCGCTCTCGCTGCCGGTCACGTACGGCCTTCTTCCTGTGTGCTCGCTCTTTCCCGCCGCCGGCCGGGATTCTCACGACGGCGCGTCCGTATGGTCGCGCACGCGCGTCCTCGCGGCCATGCGAACACGCAGGGCGCGGCGGCCCGGAAAGCAGGGGACAGGAATCTCCTCAGGAGGGGTCGAACGGTTCCGGTCCCTTCCGCCGGACGTCGAGCGTGGCGCAGTGGAAGGAGCCGCCGAACGGCGCGTAATGCAGGAGGTCGCAGGGGACCGGCTCGAATCCCCAGCGTTCCAGGGCGCGCAGGGTCCCGGTGTGGTGGCGTTCGGCGACGACCCTTTTCTCGTCGAGCATCAGCACGTTCATGCTCAGCCATTTGCCGCACATCGACGTGACCCGCAGCAGTCGGTCCGGCAGCGGGTCGGGCTCGGGGGCCGTGAGGATCTCCCAGTCGTCCAGCACCGGCGGCAGCCGGTCGGGGTCGACGTACTCCGGGTTCACCAGGGCGCGGCCGGGGGCGAGCGGCAGGAAGGTGGTGTCGATGTGCATCGGGGTCCGGCAGCGGCTCTCGATCTCGTGGATCCGGTACTCCGGCCCCAGATGCCGGCGCAGCCACTCGACGCCCATGCGGTTGGTGACGTTGCTGCGCGTCACGAACAGGTCGCGGCCCGCCCGGACGAAGTCGGCGGCGTCGAACACCGGCTCGAACTCCGTCACGAGGTGGCGCACCGGCCGGCCGGGCGGGGGCACCCGGAACGCCGGGTCGAAGAGCGCGTCCGTCAGCTGCGGCCGGGGTGCCGCCGTCCAGCGTGCCCCGCGCCGGAAGTAGTCCTTCAGCAGCGTGCGGTAGGCGTGCGTCTCGAAGTAGCGGCAGGGCCACGCCATGGGGGTCTCGATGATCTCGTCGCCGACGACGAGCAGGCTGTCCCTCGGGCAGGCGCTGGTGAAGCCGCGGGAGGACCACTCCGGGGTGGCGAACCGCCGCCGGTGGGCGACGGGGTCCGGGCGCCGGACCGTCACCCCGAGGGACTCCAGGAGGGCGACGAAGCCCTCGACCTCCTCCTCGGCCCTCCCGACGAGCGCCCGCGGGTAGCGGAACCCGGCGGCGGCGCCCTGGAGCCGGGCCGCCCACGTCGGGAGGTTGCACCGGACCGCCGGATGGCGGGAGGGGATCGTGGCCCCGTCGACCCGGCCCACCACGACCTCCTCCAGGGGATCCCACTCGTTGTACGAGCGGACCGGCGAGCCCGCGGCGGCCCCGGCAGGGGAGACCACCGGTGGGGTCTCCGGCGGGACGGGCGACGGGCCGGACGGGGGAAGTTGCCTGGAGCGGATCCGGAAGGGCGTCACGGCGGCCTCCTGGGCGGCGGCGCGGCATCGGGTGCCGGGTGCACGGCGCGGCTTCCCCGGATGGGCCCCCGCATGCCTGCCGCGGCCCGCTCCGTGTTGAGGGCCCCGGGAAGCGTTCCTACGCTGAGGCGAGAGAGACAGGAGGGTGCCGATGGCCGTCGTCGCCGTGCACCGCGCCGTCCTCGGCGACGGGCGCCCGACGCTCCCCTACGCGGAGGCGGGCCGTCCCGGGAGCGGGCCGCCGCTCGTCCTCGTCCACGGCTACGCCGACTCCTGGTGGACCTTCGAGCCGATGCTGCGGGCCATGCCGTCCGCCCTGCACGCCTACGCGCCGACCCAGCGCGGCCACGGCGACGCGGACAAGCCGGCGGAGGGGTACCTCCCCGAGGACTTCGCCGACGACCTCGTCGCCTTCCTCGACCACCTCGGCATCGAGCGGGCCGTCCTCGTCGGCGGCTCCAGCGGCGGGGTCCAGGCCCGGATCGTCGCCGGCCGGCGGCCCGACCGGGTCGCCGGACTCGTCCTCCTCGGCGTCCCCGCCCTGCTCGCCGACAAACCCGGTGTCACCGGCGTCTGGGAGACCGTCCGGACCCTGGAGGACCCGGTGGACCGGGCCTTCGCCGCCGGCTTCACCCGCGGGCTCGTCGCCGGCCGGGTGGCCCCCGGCTTCCTGGAGACCGTCATCGACGAGAGCCTGAAGGCCCCGGCCCGGGTCTGGCGCGAGACCCTGCGCGGACTCCTGGAGACCGACCTCGCGGCCACGCTGACCGGGATCCTCGTCCCGACCCTCGTCGTCTGGGGCGACCGCGATCCGCTGCTCACCCGTTCGGACCAGCAGCTGATCCTGGACGCGATCCCCGACTCCCGGTTCCTCGTCCACGAGGGCACCGGGCACGTCCCCTACTGGGAGGACCCGGACCGGGTCGTGCGCGAGCTCGTCGCCTTCACCGCCGCGCTGCGCGGCTGAGCCCCGCGGCGCCCGCGCGCCCCCCGTACGCTCCCCGGCCGCCCGGAAAATCCGTGGACCGCCCGGTCCGTCCTCCGCCACACTCCGTCACCGCACGTATCGGTACGACGACGGAAGGTCGTGATGGGAACGTCAGAACAACGCGGCGGCGGACCGGGCAAAGGCCCCGTCCGCCTCGCGCTCCGCCATTACGGGGGAGAACTGCTGCGGCTCCGACGGGTGGCCGTGCCCGCGCTGCTGCTCCCGGCCCTCGGGAACATCGGCATCAACTACCTCGCACCCCTGGTGGTCGCCAAGCTCGTCGGCCGGGTCGCCGACGGCGGCCCGACCACCCTCGACGCGGTCCTGCCCTTCGCCCTCGCCTTCGCCGGCGTGCTGCTCGTCGGCGAGGCGCTGTGGCGGGGCGGCTACCACTGCCTCAACCGGCTCGACGCCCGCGGCATCGAGCACCTGTACGCCGTCGGGATGGACGAACTGCTCGCCAAGGACGCGGCGTTCTTCCACGACAACTTCGCCGGCTCCCTCACCAAACGGGTCATCAGCTTCGCCTCCCGCTTCGAGGACTTCGTCGACACGCTGACCTTCCAGGTGATGGGCAGCTTCGTCCCGCTGCTCTTCGCCTCGGTGGTCCTCTGGCAGTACGACCCGCTGCTCGTCGTCGGCCTCCTCGTGATGATCGCGCTCACCGGCGTCTGCGTCTTCCCGCTCGTCCGCCGCCGGCAGCGGATCGTCGCCGAACGCGAGCAGGCCATCGCCCGGGTGTCCGGGCACGTCGCCGACGTGCTCACCAACATGGACAGCGTCCGCTCCTTCGCCGCCGAGGAGCGGGAGGCCGCCGAACACCGGGCCCGCGCCGCCGAGTCGCGCCGGATCACCCTGCGCTCCTGGGACTACGGCAACCTGCGGATCGACACCCTCGTCGCACCGCTCTCCGTCGTCACCAACGTGCTCGGACTCGTCCTCGCCCTGATGCTCGGGGCGGGGGAGCGGGGCGTGGAGGCGATCATCGTGGCGTTCACGTACTACGCCAACGCCACCCGCATCATGTTCGAGTTCAACCAGATCTACCGGCGCCTGGAGAGCTCCATGACGGAGGCCGCCCAGTTCACCGAACTCCTCCTGGAGCCGCCGACCGTCGTCGACCCGCCCCACCCCGAGCCCGTCGTGGACCGGTCCGGCGCGGTCCGCTTCGAGGGCGTCCACTTCGCCCACCGGGGCGCGAAGCCGCTCTTCGAGGGGCTCGACCTGGACGTTCCCGGCGGCACCAAGGTCGGCTTCGTCGGCCGCTCCGGCGGCGGCAAGACCACCCTCACCCGGCTGCTGCTGCGGATGACCGACGTCGACGGCGGCCGGATCCTGATCGGCGGTCAGGACATCAGCCGCATCCGCCAGTCCGACCTGCGCGGCCTCATCGCCTCCGTACCGCAGGATCCGGCCATGTTCCACCGCACCCTCAGGGAGAACATCGCCTTCGCGCGGCCCGAGGCCACCGAGGCCGAGATCCGCCGGGCCGCCGAGGCCGCCCACGTCACCGAGTTCGCCGACGCGCTCCCCGACGGCTTCGACACCCTGGTCGGGGAGCGCGGGGTGAAGCTCTCCGGCGGGCAGCGGCAGCGGGTCGCGCTCGCCCGGGCGATCCTCCGCGACGCGCCGATCCTCCTCCTCGACGAGGCGACCAGCGCCCTCGACTCCGAGAGCGAGCTCCTCGTCCAGGACGCGCTGTGGCGCCTCATGGAGGGCCGGACCGCGCTCGTCGTGGCCCACCGGCTCTCCACCGTCGCGGGCATGGACCGGCTCGTCGTCCTCGACCGAGGCCGGATCGTCGAACAGGGCGACCACCACCAACTCCTCGCCGCCGACGGCGCGTACGCCAAGCTCTGGCAGCACCAGTCCGGCGGCTTCCTCGACGACACCCCGACCGGCCGGACCGGACCGGAGGCCACCGTGGCCCACTGACCCGGGGAACCGCCCCGACCAGCGGGTTCGCCCGCCCGCAGGTTCCGGCGGCTGCGGGCCGTGCGGGTGCGGACACGGTCCGCGTCTGCCAGCCTGGTGTCTGCGTGCCGGCACAACGCCTTGACGGAAACCGTCCGTCCCGCCGCCTCAGGGCCGCGGGACGGCGTACGACGGAAGGAGGCGGTCATGCTCATCGGCCACGCCTTCGAGGAAGGCGTCCTGCACCTGTCGCTCCCCGGCGACCTCGCCCACACCAGCCGCTCCGCGGCCGACCTGGAGGCCCAGGAACTGGCCCACGCCCACCGGCCCCGGCACGTCCGGGTCCAGCTCTCCACCGCCGACCCCACCCCCGCCTCGCTCAGCGTGCTGTCCAAGGTGCGCCGCTTCTGCGAGAACGTCCGGATACCCCTCACCGTCGTCGGCCCCGTCACGGTCGCCGCGACACCCCTCCAGGAGTGACCCGAGCCCCCGGCGGCCGTCCGCCGGGGGCTCCCCGCCGTCGACGGCCCCGCGCCCGTTTACGAACCGGCGCGCCCGGCAAGGCGCCGCGCATGACGAACTTCGGCTACACGATGATGACCGAGCAGGCGGGCCCCCGTGAGCTGGTCGACCACGTGGTCGAGGCCGAGCGCGTCGGCTTCGACTTCTCCGTGGTCTCCGACCACTCCTTCCCCTGGCTGGACGCCCAGGGACACTCCCCGTACGCGTGGAGCGTGCTCGGCGCCGCGGCCCAGGCCACCTCCCGCATCCCGCTGATGACCTTCGTGACCTGCCCGACCTTCCGCTACCACCCGGCCGTCGTCGCGCAGAAGGCGGCGACGCTCCAGCTCCTCTCGGAGGGGCGCTTCCGGCTCGGCCTCGGCTCCGGGGAGAACCTCAACGAGCACATCACCGGAGCCGGCTGGCCCACCGCCCGCGTCCGACTGGAGCGCCTGGAGGAGGCCGTCGACATCATCCGCGCCCTCATCACCGGGGAGTACGTGAACCACCACGGGCGCCACTTCGACGTCACCGCCGCCCGCCTCTGGGACCTGCCCGACCGGCCGCCGCCGATCGGGATCGCCGCCTCCGGCCCGCGCTCCAGCGCGCTCGCCGGCCGCCGCGCCGACCTGCTCGTCGCCGTCGAGCCGCGCCGCGAGCTGACCGAGGACTTCGACCGCCACGGCGGCGCGGGGAAGCCCAGGATCGGGCAGCTCGCCCTCTGCTACGACACCGACCGCGACGCCGCCGTCGCCCGCGCCTACGAGCAGTTCCGCTGGTCGCTCGGCGGCTGGCGGGTCAACCCCGAGCTGCCGCTGCCGTCGAGCTTCGCCCAGGCGTCCGCCCATCTCGAACCGGAGGACGTCGCCGAGGCGATCCCCTGCGGCGACGACCCCGGCGCGGTGGTGAAGGCCGCCGACGCCTACCGGAAGGCCGGCTTCACCGATCTCGCGCTCGTCCAGATCGGCGGCGCCCACCAGGGCCCCTTCCTGGAATGGGCCCGGACCACGCTGCTGCCCGCCCTGCGGGGGGAGTGACGCCGATTGCCACTCAGGGACCCTCGCCGTCGCCTCGGTCCTCCCGTTCGTGAGGGTGGACGCCGCCACCGGCCGGCCCATGAGCGTGATCGTCGCGCTCGGCCACCGCTGACCGCCGGTTCCCGGGATGCGGGCCGCCGGACGCTGCCGTTGACTGGGCGGACGACCACACGCGAGCCGAGGGAGACCACGACATGTCCGGACGCTGGGTACGGGGCGCCGCCGGCGGCCTGCTGGCGGGAGCCGTCCTGATGGGCACGGCGGCCTGCTCGGACGACGGCGACAACCCCGTCTCGGGGGCGGTCAGCGAGGCCGCCTCCGCGGTCGAGTCCGCCGCCGAAGGGCTCTCGGGCGCGGCGAAGAAGGCCGCCGACCAGGCGAAGCAGCAGCTGTCCGAGGTCAAGAACGGCGTCGACGCCAAGGACGAGGTGACGCTCGGCGACCCCGGCACCGACGCCGACGGCCGCACCACCGTCCCGGTCACCGTGGACAACACCGACGACAAGACCCGCTCGTTCGCGGTGCAGGTGGAGTTCAAGGACGGCGACGGCAAACTGGTCGACACGGTCGTCGTCACCATCTCCGACGTGCCGGCCGGCAAACCGGGCGACGGCACCGCCCGCAGCACCCACAAGCTCTCCGGCACCGTGACCGCCTCGGTCCCCACCGCCCTGCGCTACTGACGCGGTGGGCCGCCGCGCCCCCGAAAACCGGTACCGCCCGGGCCGTCCGGCGCCGAGACTCCTGTCATGACCGACATGGACGCCTTCCGGGCCGAGGTCGCCGCCTGGGCGGCCGGCGGACCCGGCGACACCGCGCGCGACCTCGCAGCCCGCCTCCCCGTCCGCACCGTGGTGCTGCTCGAAGGGCGCAGCGACGTCGCTGCGGTCGAGACGCTCGCCGGACGCCGCGGCCGTGACCTCGCCGCCGAGGGCGTCTGCGTGCTGTCCATGAACGGTGCCACCAATGCCGCCCGTCACGCCCGCCTGCTCGGCCCGTCCGGCCTCGGGCTGCGCCTCACCGGTCTGTGCGACGACGCCGAACGCGCCCACTACGCGCGCGGCCTGGCGGCCGCCGGGGCCGACCCGGACGCCTTCTTCGTCTGCGTCGCCGACCTGGAGGACGAGCTGATCCGCGCCCTCGGGGTGGAACGGGTCGGGGAGCTGGTCGACGCCGAGGGCGAGGGCCGCGCCCTGCGCACCTTCCTGAACCAGCCCGCCCAGCGCGACCGCAGCCCGCTGCTCCGGATGCGCCGCTTCCTCGGCACCACCTCGGGGCGCAAGATCCGTTACGGACGCGTGCTGGCCGAGGCCCTCGACCTCACCCGCGTACCGGCCCCACTGGACGACCTGCTCGCCTCCCTCTGAGCGGCCGGGCGCTCCGGCGCCTCAGCCGTCCGGCGTCAGGGTTTCGAGGGCCAGGTCGAGCGCGGCGAGCAGGGGCGGGGCCTCGTCGGGGGTGTACAGCAGCCGCAGGGCGAGGCCGTCGGAGACGGCGATGAGGGCGTCCGCGGCCGGCCCGGGCAGCGGGCTGCCGGCGGCGGCGAGCCGGTGCGCGAGGGCGTCGCGGAGCTCCCGGTCGACGCGCTGGCGGACCTCGGCCAGCCGGGGGTGGTGGGCGGCGTGGACCGCGAAGGCCAGCTGCGCGGCCGTCTCGGCGCGGCGCTCCTGGTCCAGCGGCAGGGTGGTGAGGATCAGCTCGCGGAGCGCCGCCCGCAGCGGCAGACCCGGGTCGACCGCGCCCATCCGCCGCTCGATCCGCTCCCCGGCCAGTTCGGAGGCGAACAGGAGCAGGTCCTCCTTGCTGCGGAAGTACTTCTGGACCGCGCCGGGGGACCGGCCGCTGGCCGCCGCCACGGTCCGCACGCTCACCTGGTCGAGCCCTTCCTCGCCGGCCAGGCGCAGCAGGGCGGCGCCGATCTGCCGGCGCTGTTCCGACCGGTCGACGGTCCTGGGCATCGTCACGCTCCGCACTTTGGGATACGGTCGTATTCTAACGAATGGGGGAGCACATGGACCAGCAGCCCGATCAGCCGACCGACCCGCAGGAACGCTTCCCGGAGATGCGCGTCTCCGACCGTGAACGCGACGCCGCCGTCGACATCCTCGCCGCCGCCCTCGCCGAGGGACGGCTCCAGCCGCGGGAGCACGCCGCCCGCGTCGAGGCCGCCCTGAGCGCCCGTACCGCCGGGGAACTCGCCGTCCTCACCGCCGACCTGCCCGCGCCCGTGCCCGGCCGCGAGGAGCGCGAGCGCGAGGAACGCGCCGAGTGGTATGCCGAGTGGCGCCACTGGCTCGGCGGCCTCCTGATCATGACCGTGATCTGGGGCGTCACCTGTCTCAGCGCCGGCGAGCTGAAGTTCTACTGGCCGGTGACCCCGCTCGCCATCTGGGCGGCCGTGCTCGGCGCCGCGGCGCTCGGGCCGCGGGACGGGAAGGGTGACGACACCGCCTGACACGCCGCGGAGGACGCGTCGAGCCCTCGTCTTCGGGGTAAACAGAGACCGAACGCCTCCTCTCCCGAACGGACTTGTGCGCGTTGAGCATGCCACTCGGATCCCGTGTGCCAGGCAGGACCTGGACGATTCGCCTCACCGGCCACCACGACCACTCGGCGCGGGTCAGCTGCACCACCGCGGGCTGCCGCATGCCGGACCGCTCCAAGGACGTGCGCGCGCTGCGCGCGTTCGCCGCCGAGCACGTGCGGGCCCACGCCCGGCTGGCGACCCCGCGCCCGAACGCCTCGTGCGCGTGCGGGGGAGCCGGCTGCCGCCATCACCAGGCCCGGGCCCTGTGCTCCGGCCGGACCCTCCTCGTCCTCATCCACAACCCGGCCGTCGGCGAGGTCTGGACGCTCGCCGAGATCTGCGAGGCGTGCGCCCCGCTGATCACCCACGCCCGGATCGTGGCGCGGGCGGCGAGTCCGGCCGAGTCCCGCAGACCGGAGCGGGTGCCGGAGCCGCGGACCGCGACCCCGGCCGCCTCCGGCCCGGCCGTCCCGGTGCTGTTCTCCTCGCCGGAGGCCGCCGGCGGCGCCACCGACCCCGGCGGCCCCCGCCAGGGCCGCCGCCCCCGCCGGGGCGGCCGGGGCGACCGCGCGGGCGGCGGACGGTACTGACCCCGGCCCCGGTCTACCCCTGCCGGGGGACGAACGCCGGACGCAGGGACGGGTCGACCGGGTCGTAGTAGCGGTGGAAGACCGGCGTGGCCGCGCCCGACAGCGGCGGGACGATCCAGCTCCAGTCGGCCGGGGTCGCCCGGCCGTGCCGCCGCTCCCGCGCGATGTGCTTCAGGAACCGCTCGGACTCGGTGTGGTGGTCCGCCATCGTCACCCCCGCCTCCTGGAAGGAGTGCAGCACCGCCACGTTCAGCTCCACCAGCGCCCGGTCCCGCCACAGCGTCCGCTCCGACGAGCGGTCCAGGCCCAGCTTCTCCGCGACCACCGGCAGCAGGTCGTAGCGGTCCGCGTCGGCCAGGTTCCGGGCGCCTATCTCGGTGCCCATGTACCAGCCGTTGAACGGCGCCGCCGGATACCGCACCCCGCCGATCTCCAGGACCATGTCGCTGATGGCCGGCACCGCGTACCAGCGCAGCCCGAGGCCGGCGAACCAGGCGTGCTCGGGATGGCGCAGCGGCACCTCCCGCACGGCGCCGTCCGGCAGTTCGTACCACTCCGGGCGGGCGCCGGGCCGCTCCCGCACCATCAGCGGCAGCACCTGGAAGGGCTCCTCCTCCCGCTTCCAGCCCAGCTCACGGGCGAGCGCCGTGATCGCCGCCGTGCGCGGATCGCCGATCCAGCGGCCGGAAGCGGTGCGGTGGCCCGCGTACCGGACCAGCTGGTCGTTGACGATCCGGGGGGCCGGGCGGCCGGGCCGGTCCGGGGCGAAGACGGTGAGGACCGGGCGGATCCGCCCGCCGTTCTCCGCCGCCCGCAGGTGCTCGGCGCAGGCGGCCGCGATCCCGTCCGCGGACGACACCCCGCGCAGGTCCCGCACGACGAGGCTGCTCCAGTAGAGCCGTCCGATGCAGCGGGCCGCGTTGCGCCAGGCCACCCGGGCGCCGAAGGCCAGCTCCTCGGGCGTGTGCTCGTAGGTGCCGGTACGGGCGATCTCCGCCCGCACCTGGCGGACCCGGGCGTCCGCGTCCCCGGCGCCCGGGGACTCGTCGTGGAACTGCCGGACGAACTCCTCCGCCTGCCGCCGGTCCACCCGCTCCGGCTCGCGCGGAACGGCCGCCGGCGGCACGACGGCGGGGGCCGCTGCGGCGGCCGAGTAGGGGCATGCGGCGCCGGCGGGGGCGGCCGCGCGGCGACGGATCAGACTGAAGACCAAGGTGTTTCCTCCCTGGCCCATGACTACCGTACGGATTCGTCCGACTGTGGAGAGTGTTCGAACTTCGCCAGGGAGGGCGGTCCGTCCTGGTAAGGTGCCCGGCCCCCGGCAGCCGCCTCAGACGGCGGTCAGCACGTCCTCGCGTACCCGCTCCAGGACCAGCCCGCCGTCGAGCCGGACCCGCGCCGTGACGACCGGCCGGCGGTCGCGGTACGCCGTCCACGCCGGCTCAAGGGCGCGCACCCGCTCCTCCGCCCGCTCCCGGCTCGCCGGCGGCATCTGGGCACCGAACGCGTCGAGCAGCGACACGAGACGCTCGTACTCCGCCGCCTCCGGATCCGGCCGGGCCTCCTCCGGCGCGTCGACCCGCTCGACGACCCCCTCCGCACCCGCCCCGATCAGCAGACCCCCGGCCACCGCCGCCGGCTCCTCGGCCGGGTCGCCGGCCACGGTGACCGTCCCGGCCACCCTCAGATCGGCCGCGAGGCGCACCCGCAGGCCCTGTGTGAGCGTCATCCGGCCTTCTTAGCACGGGGCGCCGCGACGCCGGGAGTGACGGCCCACCGGGCCCGCTCGTTCTCCACACGTGCAACAACTCCGTACCCTTCGCGCCCGCCCGGCCGCCGGCATATCCGGCCCGCGTCCCTCCCGGGACGCGGCCGAGGCCGCGCTCGTCGAGCACTATCCCGCCCTGGTGCGCCTCGCCCACCTCGTCCTGCCGCCCTCGCTCGGCCGCCAGCGGCGCGTCCTCACCGCCCACGCCACCGTCCAGCGAGCCCTGCCCCGCGGCCGGCCGGACCGGTCCGCCGCCCCCGTGCCCCATCCGCGGACGCCACGCGACGAGGCCCGGGCCTGGCTGCGGGCCCGCGTCGTCGCCCGCGCCCTCGCCGCCCGGCCGCTCCGGCCCGCGGCGCTCGCCCTGCCCCGGGTCACCGGACTGCGGCTCTTCCCCCGCTCCGGCGGCGGAGACGAGCTCGCCCTCGACCGCGCCCTCTCCGCCGTCACCCCGGAGACCCGAGCCGCCCTCGCGCTCACCGTCCTCGAAGGACTCACCCCGGAGCAGACCGCGGCCCTGCTGTCCGCGGCCGGCGCACGGGACCCCGGACGGGCCCTCGCCGGGGCGGAGGAGCTGCGCGCCGGAGTCTCCGGCGACCTCGCCGCCCTGCTGCGCGGCCCCGAGTTCGACCCCTGCACGGTCCACCTGCGCCCCACCGACCTGCTGCGCCGCCGGCGCCGAGGCCGGGCCGGGATCCTCGCGGCGGCCCTTCTCCTCGTCGCCGTCCCCGTCGCAGCCGACGCCCTCCGCGCGGAAGCGCCCCCGCCCGCCCCGGCACCGGCCGCGCCCTCCGCCGACCCGGCGGAGCTCCGGCGGGCCGATCCCGACCGCTGGGCCGACACCTCCCGAGTGGACTTCACCGCCTGGCCCGCCCGGGGCGCCCGGACCGGCGACACCGCGCTGCTCGGCCGCGCCCTCGACGCCTGGACCGGGGGAGACGCCGTCACGCGCACCACCCCAGGGACGGCCGGCGGACCCCCGTCCGCGCCTCCCGCGCTGCTGTACGCGGGCGATGTCGACGGTGACCCGGTCGTGCTGCTCCACGACGGCCTCCGGCTCGCCCGCTACACCGAGCCGTCCACCGGCCGGCCCGTGCTCACCCTGGCCCGCGCGGACGACGCCGACGTCACCACCGCGGCCTCGGTCGCCCTCTCCCGCACCGGCGCCGGCACCCGCTTCCTCCTCGCTCCCTGGATCGCCGAGGCGGGCGCGCGGGACCTGCGCGCGCCGGCGGCCCCCGCCCGGGCGCTGCCCGTGGCGCGGGACGGGGTCACCGCGCCCGTCCCCCTGCCCGCCCCCGGGCCCGGCGCGGCGGCCGACTGCGCCGCGACCACCGTGCTCCAGCTGCGCTCGTCCGCCCGGATCGTCGAGGACCACGCCTTCCTCGTCGCCGACCTCGGCGGCCTCGGCCCCGCCCACCTCACCTGGACGCCGCTTCCCGCTCCCGGGATCCCCTCCCGGCAGCCCCGCGAGGCCGCGGGGCCAGCGGGGCTGGCGGCCTGGGCGCGTACCGGCTGCCTCCTCGACGGGCTCCGGGACTCCGGCGTCCGCTCCGTCAACCGCTGGGAGTTCGCCGCACAGGAGCTGCCCGAGCGGGCGGGCCGGGCGCTGTGGGCGTGCGTCCGCGCCGAGACCTGGGAGGGCACCGGCCGGGCCGACGTCCTCCTGGAGACACCGGTCCGTCCCCCGGGGCCCGCCCGGCCCCTCGCCTCCGTGCCCGACACGGCCGCCTGCGGGCGCTTCGGGCAGCACGTCCTCGCGGGAGGACCCTGGACGGCGCCGTCGGGCACGCGCTACCTGCTCGCGGCGGGCAGCCGGCACGTCGTCGGGATCACCGCGGGCGGTGCCGTCCGCGCCCACGCGCGGGGCGCGGTCCTCGCCGTCCGCTCCGCCGCGGAGGGCGTGGTCGTCCTCGACGGGCGGCTCGCCGACGGAGGCGTACTGCGCGGCTGGACACCCCCCTCCCGCTGAGCGGCGCCCCCCGGGGCGGCCCGCTCAGGACCGGAGGGAGCCGGCCAGCGGCGGCGACGGGATGCGGCGGAGGGGCGCCGCCGGCCCGTCGCGGACCACCAGCACGGCGGCGGTGACGGCCGTCGCCGCCATGGCGAGGGTGCCGATCGCGGCCGTGCCGCGCGCGGACCAGGTGGCGGCCGCGAGCGCCGGGGCGGCGATCAGGAAACGGTCGAAGCGCTCGACCGGTGGGGTGAGGACGTCGGCGAGGGTGGCGAGGACGATCACCAGGAACGGCAGCGCCCGCCCGAGCACGTAGCGGAACTCCCGCGGCGCGCGGGGCCCAGCCGCGGGGACGCGGTCGGATCCGCAGGCATGGCTCTCCTTCCTCGGGCCCCGCCCGGAGGCGGATCGCGGCGGCCTTCGTAGGGACAGCCTGCCGGGCCGTGGCGGCCGTCCGGCAGGGCCGTACGTCACCCCCGGCCGGGACGTCCGACCCGGCGGGCGGATCACGAGGGGAGGTGCTGCTCGGCCCAGACGACCTTGCCGCCGGAGGTGCGGCAGGAGCCCCAGCGGCGGCACAGCATGTTCACGAGCTGGAGACCGCGGCCCCCCTCGTCGCTGAGGTCGGCGTGCTGGATCTGCGGCAGGTCGGGGCCGGTGTCCGACACCTCGACGACCAGCCGCTCCCCGCGCAGCAGCCGCAGCTCGCCCGGCCCGTTCCCGTACCGCAGGGCGTTGCCGACCAGCTCGGAGACGACCAGCTCGCACACGTCGGCGAGGTCGTCCAGGCCCCACTCGGCGAGCTGCCGGGTGACGAGCCGCCGGGCCTCGGAGGCGGCCCTGCCGTCGCCGGAGAGCGGCCACACCCGCAGCCCGGTCTCCGCGCCGAGCCGCACGGACCGCGCGGTCAGCAGCACCGCCTCGTCGAACCGGCCCGGCCCCGCCGGGGCCGCCGCGATCAGCCCGCCGCCCTCCAGCGCGGACGGCGGCAGCCCGAGCGCGGCCGCCCGCAGCCGTGCGAGCTGCTCCTCCAGGTCGGCGCCCCGCGCCTTCACCAGCCCGTCCGTGAACAGCACGAGCGCGCCGTCGTCCGGCACGGTGACCGTGACCGGGTCGTACGGGATCACCCCGGCGCCCAGCGGCGCCCCGGCCGGCAGCCCGACGAACGAGGCCCCGCCGCGCCCGTCGAGCAGCAGCGGCGGCAGGTGTCCCGCGCCGGCCAGCGTGCAGGAGGAGTCCGCGGGGTCGTAGACCGCGCAGAGGAAGGTGGCGACCTGGTCGTCCTCCAGATCGCGGGTGGCGAGGTCCAGCCGGGCGAGGACCCGCTCGGGCGCCATGTCGAGGGTCATCAGGGTGCGGGCGACGGCCCGGAGCCGGCCCATCGTGGCGGCGGCGGGAAGTCCCTGGCCCATGACGTCGCCCGCCATCAGCGCCGTACGGCCGCCGGGCAGCGACATGACGTCGTACCAGTCGCCGCCCACCGTGTGGCGGGCCGCCGAGGGGGCGTACTCGCCGTGCACCCGCAGTCCCGGGGTGACCGGCGTCGCCCGGGGCAGCAGGGTGCGCTGGAGCGAGACGACGTGCTCGCGCTCCCGGCCGTACAGCCGGGCGTTGTCGATGAAGACGGCCGCGCGCGAGGCCAGCTGCTCGGCGAGGACCAGGTCGGTGGGGGAGAAGGGCGGACTGCCCGGACCGCGGACGAAGTCGGCGCTGCCGAGCAGCAGCCCGCGGGCGATCAGCGGCACCGCCAGATAGCTGTGCACGCCCAGCGCGCGCATCTTCTCCGCCCCGCTCGCGGTGGGGGCCACGCGGGCGAAGTCCTCCTCACGCATCCTGGCCACCAGGACGGGCTCGCCGCGCCGCAGACAGTACCGGTGCAGCAGCGTCTCGTGCCGCGTCTGGTCGCGCACATAGGTCTCGCCGACCGGCACGGCCTCCAGGGTGCTCATGGTGTCGACGGCGGAGAGCGCGACCGCCCGCATCGGCGGGACGCCGCTGCCGGTCCAGCGGGAGCCCTCCTCACCGTGCAGGACGCTCTCCAGGATGTCCACCGCGGCGCCGTCGGCGAAGCCGGGGACGGTGAACTCGGCCAGCTCCCGGGCGGTGCTCTCCAGGTCCAGCGTGGTGCCGATACGGGTGGTCGCGGCGTTGAGCCAAGCGAGCCGTTCCTCGGTGTCCGGGGCGTCGAGCGGAATCGCCCCGTCGGCGCGGCGGCGCCGGGCACGCAGCGCCGCGGACCGGTACACCGCCGAGGTGCGCACGGGCGAGACCCTGCCGGTCAGGCGTCGTCCGTCGCTGCCGCCGCTCACTCTTCCGGCCTCCATGGGGGATCTCGACCAGGTGTGGTGCACAGTCTGCACCGGAAGACCGTCCGGCGCACCATCCGAACAGCAGCGGAATCGCAACCGAACGGTACCTCTGTCACATCCGCCGAACGGGTGAAACCTGTTCGGGGGATGTTTCGTCCTCTCCCCCGGGACCGCGTCGAAGGACGCGGGGTCGCAACGGGAACGCGAGGATCGGAGGGCGCATGCGCCGGATGGGCAAGTACACCGCGCACGTGGCCGTGTTGGCGTCGGCGGTCGGCATCAGCCTGGCCGCCTGGGGGGCGACGGCGCTGGTGGGCGACGACGGCGAGAACGCCGCCGCCCCGGGCGGCGGGGCCGCGGCCCGGCCGGGTGTGCCGGCCCAGCGGAACGCGGAGCCGGGCCGGCCGGCGAAGCCCGCGGTCCGGGTCCCGGAGGGCATCGCGCACGCGGCCGAAGCGGGCGGACGGGCCGTCAACATCACCATCGACGACGGTCCCGACCCCCGGTGGACGCCGCAGGTGCTCGACATCCTGAAGGAGAACGACGTCAAGGCCGTCTTCTGCATGATCGGCCCGCAGGCGCAGCAGTACCCCGACCTGGTGAAGCGCGTGGTGGCCGAGGGGCACCGGCTGTGCGACCACACGATGACCCACGACACGACGATGGACCGCAAGCCCGTCGCGTACCAGAAGCGGCAGATCCTCGACGCGCGGAAGCTGATCGAGGAGGCCGCCGGCGGGGTGGAGGTGCAGTACTACCGGGCCCCGGGCGGGGCGTTCACCCCGGACAGCCGGAAGATAGCCGCGGCCGCCGGGATGCGGCCGCTGGGATGGAACGTGGACACCAAGGACTTCGAACGGCCCGGCGCCGCCGCCATCGTGGCGACCGTCAAGAACGAGCTGCCCAACGGGCCGACCATCCTCTTCCACGACGGCGGCGGCGACCGTTCGCAGAGCGTGACGGCGCTGCGCGAGGTGCTGCCCTGGCTGAAGGAGCAGGGCCACACCTTCAGCTTCCCGGTCCGCACGGCCCCGGACACCCCCTGACCTGCGGGGCCGCACGGTCCGTCAGCGCTTGACGGTGTCGTCGGTCTTGAGGTCCTCGACGGCCTCGTCGAACTCGTCGACCTCGTCGGGGCAGTAGACCTGGAGGACGATCCGCTCGACGTCGACCGCCTTGGAGTCGGCGATCACCGGGCGGTTGCCGGGGCCGGGGGCGCCGGTGGTGAGCTGCTGGAGCCGGTACAGCGCCTTCTTCAGGGCGTTGCCGGGGTTCTCGCAGACCGGGCCGCCGTCGGTGCCGAGCAGGCGCTCGGCGGTCTCCAGGTCGGGGGCGGGATACCCGGCCTTCACCAGCTGCTCGCTGAGCTGCTGCGCCTTCTGGGACGTCTCCTGGGTCCGCTTGAAGCTGCCGTAGCGGACGATGCCGGTGATCAGCAGGCCGACCAGGATCACGATCGCGCCCCAGTAGATCCACTTGTGCTCGGAGGCGAAGCGGGTCGGGCTCATGCGGCGTCTCCCTCGTTCGGGGCGGCGGCCTCGGCCGTGCGCCAGCTGGGCTTGCGCAGCTTCAGGAACGTCCAGGGGATGAGCAGTCCGAGGATCACCAGACCGCCGCCGACGATGGCGACGTACGACAGCACGCTGCCGCTGCCGAACTGCGAGGGCGGGACGAAGCCGATGAACAGGGCCGCGAGCGAGGCCAGCAGCCCGACCGAGCAGATCAGACCGAGGGCGGGCGCCCGGTAGCCGCGCGGGTGGTCCGGCTGGAGCTTCCGCAGCCGCATCGCCGCGACGAACATCAGCAGGTAGACGATGAGGTAGACCTGCGTGGTGATGGTCGAGAAGATCCAGTACACGCTGGAGACGTTCGGGATCAGCGCGTACCCGAGGGCGATGACCGAGGTGACGACGCCCTGGGTGACGAGGATGTTCTGCTGGATGCCGAACTTGTTGAGCTTCTGCAGGAACGGCGGCAGATAGCCCTCGCTGCGGGAGATCTCCAGGAGGCCCTTGGACGGGCCGGCCAGCCAGGTCAGCATGCCGCCGAGCGAGGCGGAGATCAGCATGACGGCCGCGATCGGTGTCATCCACCCGACGTGGAAGTACGAGAAGAAGGCGTCGAACGCCTGCATCACGCCGGCCGTGAGGCTCAGCTGGTCCGCCGGGACGACCCAGCTGATCGCCAGCGCCGGCAGGATGAAGATCAGCAGCACCAGGCCCATCGCCAGGAACATCGACTTCGGGTACTCCTTCGCCGGGTCCTTCAGCGAGGAGACGTGCACCGCGTTCATCTCCATGCCCGAGTACGACAGGAAGTTGTTGACGATCAGGACGAGGCTCGCGAGACCGGTCCACTGCGGCAGCAGATGGCTCGCGTCCATCGGCGCCGCCGACGGGTTGCCCTGGCCGAGGAAGACCATGCCGAGCACGACGAGGATGGTGCCGGGCACCAGCGTGCCGATGATCAGGCCCCAGGACGACAGCCCGGCGAGGGCCTTGGTGCCGCGCGAGGAGACCCAGACGCCGGTCCAGTACAGGACCATGATGACGATCGCGGTGTAGACGCCGTTCGACGCGAGCGAGGGATCGATCACGAAGGCGATCGTCGAGGCCACGAAGGCCAGCAGGCTCGGATAGTAGAAGATCGTCATCGCGAACTGGCACCACACGGCGAGGAAGCCCAGCGGCTTCGACAGCCCCTCCGCCACCCACCGGTACACACCGCCCGACCAGCCGGAGGCCAGCTCGGCGGAGACCAGGGCCGTCGGCAGCAGGAACACGATGGCGGGCACCAGATAGAGGAAGACGCAGGCCAGGCCGTAGACGGCCATCGTCGGCGCGGCGCGCAGGCTCGCCACCGAGGCGGTCGTCATCAGGGCCAGCGTCACCCAGGTGATCGTGGGCGGAGCGACCGGCCGTGCCTCCACGCGGGGTTTCGGCAGATCGGCCGGGACGTCCATCGATGCCATGGGCCCTCCTCAGGTGGAACCGACGTGATCCGCACCAGGCTGCGCGACGGGGGAGGGGGCCGCAGGGCGGGACGGCCGTTCGGGTGACGGAGGGCCGGGAGAGGCGGGGGCGAGCGGCGCCGGATGCCGGGCGCGGCCCGGTGGGGGATGCTGATCGTTCGTCACCCTGGACCCGAGGAGGCGGTCGTGGCGCGACCCGAGGGGGAACCGGCGGAGGCGGAGACCGCGGAGGACCGCGCCGAGGCGGTCACCGGCTTCCTGGTACGGCTCACCGGACTGCTGCTGCGCACCTCGGGCGAGGGCGCCGAGCTGATCGCGCGCGAGGTCGCGGCGGCCGGACGCGCCCTCGGTGCCGAGGTGTCCGTGCTGCTCGTCATGGACGCCGTCACCCTGACCGTCGCCGTCCCGGGCGGCCGGGCGCGGACCGTGATCGTGCACGCCGCCCCCGAGGTGGCCCGGCTGGACCGGATCGCGGCGCTCAAGCCGCTGGTGGCAGACGTGTGCGCCGGGCGGGCCGGAGCGGCGGAGGCGAGCGCCCGGCTGGACCGGATCGAGGCGTCCCCGGCCCCCTACCCGTGGTGGCTGAAGCTGCTCGGGATCGTGCTCTTCTCGCTGGGCTTCGCCCCGCTGATGCAGCCCACCTGGTACGAGCTCGGCACCACGGCCGTCCTCGCGACGCTCGCCGCGGGCCTCGCGGTGGCGTCCGACCGGGTGCCGCGGCTCGCCCGGGTGCTGCCGCTGGTCGCCTCGGTGAGCGTCTCCGTCGTCACGGTCGGGCTGTTCGCCGGCGACCCGGCGCACGGCGGCCCGGTCCTGCTGATGCTGCCCGCGCTGTTCTTCTTCGTGCCCGGCGACTACCTGAGCGCCGCCGCCGCCGAACTCGGCGCCGGGCTCGTCTCCACCGGCGCGATCCGGCTGGTGTACGCGGCCTTCCTGCTGGTCCAGCTGTGCGTCGGGGTGCTGCTCGGGGTGTACGTCACCGGCACCCCCACCGAGGCGCTCTTCGACACGGCGGCCGAGGCCGACCTGCCGCGCTGGGCGCTCTTCGCCTCGTGGACGGTCTTCACCGCCGGGACCCTGCTCGCCTTCGCGATCCCCCGCCGCTTCTTCTGGCCCCTGCTGGCGCTCGTCTACCTGACGGTCGGGGTGCAGTCCGCGGCCACCGTGCTGATCGGGGAGACCGGCGGCACCTTCGTCGCGGCGGCGGTGCTCGCGGCAGCGGCGACCCTGCTGTCCCGGGGCCCGGAGCGGCCGCCCCGGCTGCTCCTCGTGCTGCCCGGCTTCTTCACGCTCACCGTCGGCTCGCTCGGCATGCGGGGTCTGACCACGCTGGTCGGCGGGCACGTCGTGGACGGCTTCACGGACCTGCTGGAGCTCGTCCTCGTCGTCACCGCCATCGCGGTGGGCCTGGTCCTCGGCGCCACCCTCGTGCCGGAACGGGGTCCGGCCTCCGGTCGGCCTCGGACCGGCCCGTAGGATCACCCGGACGTACGGGCGAGAGCGAGGAGCACGCAGCAGTGACCGCCGTGGTGGAACCGACCCCGCCGGTCCTGCCGGCCCCTCCGGAGCTGTGGGAGCGGGACGAGGACGGCCAGGTGCTCGGGGCGTTGGTCTGGCGGCACGGTCCCGGCTGGCGGGCCGTCAGCAGCGCGGTGCTCGGCGGCGGGATCGGCGAGCGGACCTGGGTGATGAACGTCCAGGTCGCCCACGGCTACACCCGCACCGACCCCGAGGCGCACCTCGCGGGGCTCGCCCGGCGGGCCGGCCTCCACGGCTCCGGGGTGGGCCTGATGACCGCCGCCGAGGTCGCCCGCAGCGGAGCCGCCCGCGACGGCGGCGTCGACGCGGTGGCCACCGCCGGGATCGAGGTCCGGGGCTGGGCGGCGGCACCGGGCCCGGACGTGCCGGGACCCCAGGCCCCCGGCACCATCAACATCGTCGTCACCGTGCCCGCGCCGCTCACCGACGCCGCGCTCGTCAACGCCGTGGCGACCGCCACCGAGGCCAAGACGCAGGCGCTCCTCGACGCGGGCCACGACTGCTCGGGCACCCCGACGGACGCTGTCTGCGTCCTTGCCCTCCGTCCCCTGCCCGGCGGTCCCGCCGAGCCCTTCGCCGGCCCGCGCTCGCTGTGGGGCGCCCGCCTGGCGCGGGCCGTCCACGCGGCGGTCGGCGCCGCGCTGCCCGCGCCCGGTGTCAGCTGAGCGCGGCGACCTCGGCGAGCAGCGCCTCCCGGCCGATGGCGTCGCTGCCGGTGGCGGGCACCGTACAGGCGAAGGCGCCGGCCACCGCCCCGTACAGGGCGCAGCGCTCCGGGGGCTCGCCGGTCAGCCGGCCGAAGAGGAAACCGGCCGCGTAGGCGTCGCCCGCGCCGTTGGAGTCCACGACCGCTCCGCGCGGCGCGACCGCCGGGACGTGCAGCGGGTCCCGGCGGTCGCGGGTGAGCAGGTAGGAGCCCTCCGCGCCGGCGGTGGCGACCGCCACCTCCGCCCGGCCGCGCTCCAGCACCCGGCGCAGGGTCGCCACCGGGTCCGGCAGGGCCGTGGCCGACACGAAGACGACGTCGGAGCCGTACGCGAACGGCTCGTGGTACGGGTTCTCGCCGTCCCAGTTGTGCAGGTCCGTCGAGACGGTGAGGCCCGCCTCGTGGAGCAGCGGCAGGGCGTGGGCGCACGGGGGCGTGATCGAGACGTGCGCGTGCCGGGAGGCGGCGGCGAGCTTGCGCACCAGGTCCTCGGGCAGCCGGTCCGACTCCCGGGAGCGGCTGTCGTCGTAGAGCGAGAGCCGACGGCCGTCCGGCCCCACGAGGTTGACGGCCCGCTTGGTGCCGCCGGGCTGCGGGACCTCGGTGAACCCGATGCCGCGGTCGCGGTGGAGGGCGCGCACCAAGTCGCCGAAGGCGTCGTCTCCGATCATGTCGACGTGGTGGGTGCGCAGCCCCAGCGCGGTCGTCCCGAGCGCCACGAAGTCCCCGGTCTGGCCGGCGCGCGCCTCGATGCCGGGGCGGATCATGTAGCTGTCGGCGTACGGCAGCGGGAGCTCGGGGACGTACACGATCGTGTCGACGCCTGACCCTCCGAGGACGAGGACGTCGTAGTCGCTGTTCATCGCTTCTCCTCACACGGGCACCACGGCGTGGACGTGTCAGGAGTCAACCAGCCCCGCGCGCAGACCGGCAAGATCTTGCGCGGGATTTCAGCAAAGTCTTGCGGTCATCGCCCGGCGGCGGCCACCACCTGCTGCAGGTGCTCGACGAGCGTGATGAGGACCTGCTTGCTGGACTCCCGGGACCGGGCGTCGCAGAAGACCAGCGGCACCTCGTCGGGAAGGTCGAGTGCGTCGCGGATCTCGGCGGCCGTGTGCGCGGGCCCGCCGAAGTCGTTGCAGGCGACCACGAACGGGGTGCCGTGGTGCTCCAGCCGGTCGACCGCGTACCAGGAGTCCGCGATCCGGCGGGTGTCGACGAGGACCACCGCGCCGAGCGTCCCGGAGAACAGCCGGTCCCACAGGAACCAGAACCGCTCCTGGCCGGGCGCGCCGAACAGGTACAGCACGTTGCGCGCGTCGAGCGAGATGCGGCCGAAGTCGAAGGCGACCGTGGTGGCCGTCTTGGCGGCCACGCCGCCGGTGTCGTCGATGCCCTCGCCGGCCTGCGACATCGTCTCCTCGGTGTTCAGCGGACGGATCTCGCTGACCGAGCGGACCAGGGTGGTCTTGCCGACCCCGAAGCCCCCGACGACGACGATCTTCAGTCCGTTGTCGGCGGTGCTGCTCAGGGTCTGGCGCTGCTCAGAGATTGCGGAGTCCAACGAGCACCTGCTCCAGGATGTCGTGATCGGGAAGGCGGTACGAGGAGGTGGGGCGCGGGTGCCGGGCGCTGATCCGGCCGGTGTCGTGCAGGTCGGCCAGGAGGATCCTGGTGATCGACACGGGCAGCCCGAGCCCGGCGGCGACCTCCACCACGGCGGTGGGGAAGCGGCACATGCGCAGGATGGCGGCGTGCTCGGACTGCATGCCGGGCACCGGATCGCTCTCGGCCACGACGAGCGTCACCACGTCGAAGGCGGTGGACCCGGTGCGGCTGCGGCCGCCGGTCAGCGTGTAGAGGCGGTCGGGGGAGTCGTCGCGACCCGGCCTGAGGCGGCTCATCCCCGCGGCCTCGCGACGAGGTGCTCGCCGAGCTGTTCGACCAGCTCCGTCATGTTGTGCCCGACGAGCCCGGCGTCGGCGTCCTCGTCGGCGACGAGCGCGAGGTGGGCGCCCTCCCCGGCCTCGACGATGAAGAGGATGCCGCCGTAGAACTCGGCCATCGCGGAGCGGACCCCGCCGGTGCCGTCGCCGAACTCCACGGACGCCCCGTGCGACAGGCTCTGGATGCCGGCGGCGATGGCGGCGAGCTGGTCGGCCTGGTCGACGGAGAGCCCGGAGGTGCGGCAGAGCTTGAGGCCGTCCCGGGAGAGCACCAGCGCGTGCCGGGTGCCCGGGGTCCGTTCCAGCAGGCCCTCCAGGAGCCAGCTGAGCTTGTCGTCGGTGGTCGTGCCGGTCATCGCGGATTGCCTTCCGAATGGGGGTCGTTCGAGGACGGCGTGGTCGGTTCCGCCCCGGAGGAGGAGGGGGTGGCGGGGGTCTCGGCGGGCTTGCCGTCGGTGCCGCGCAGGGCGCTCTGGAAGCCGCCGAAGCGGGCGCGCGCCGCCTCGCCGGTGCGGGGCGTGGCCTTGCGGGCCGGTTCGGCGGCCGCGCGGCCGCTGCTCTCCTGCTGCGCGGCGAGGGTCCGGCCGCGCCGCCGGCGCGGCAGCGGGATGCCGGGTGTCGTGCCCTCCGCCGGCGGCTCGGCCGCCGACTCGTGGGTGGTCTCCGGCTCGGCCGCCGGTACGGGGCGGGGCGCGGCGGTCCGGGCGGGCAGCGGGCGCGGGGCGGCGGCCTGCGCGGGGGCGGGGGCGGCCTGCGCCGGGGCGGGCGCGGCGGCGGCCTCGGTGCCGCGGGTGACGAGCTCCTGGGGGATCATCATGACGACGCCGGTGCCGCCGCGCGCGGAGGGCCGGAAGGAGACGGACAGGTTGTGCTTGCGGGCCAGCCGGCCGACGACGTGCAGCCCGAGGCGGGTGCCGGAAAGGCCGGCCAGGTCCTGGGCGGCCGCGTCGACGGCGGCCTCGGCGCGCCGCAGCTGAACGTCGCTCATGGTCAGTCCGCTGTCCTCGACGGTGATGACGACGCCGGCCGGGACCTCCTCCACGTAGACGTGGACCTCCGCGCTGGGCGGGGAGAAGTTGGCGGCGTTGTCGAGGAGTTCGGCCAGCGCGTGCATGACGCCCTCGGCGGCGTGGCCGGCGACGGCCGCCTCGCAGGTGGAGTGCAGCCGGACCCGCTGGTAGCCGGAGATGCGGCCCATGGCGCCGCGCAGGATCGACTCCATGACGATGGGCCGGGGCCAGCGGCGGCCGGAGCGGGCGCCGGTGAGGACGGCGACGGAGTCGGCGAGCCGGCCCGCCTGGGCGGTGCGGTGGTCGAGGTGGAGGAGGTCGGCGAGGACGTCCTCGTCGGCGTGCCGGTGCTCCATCTCGCGCAGGTCGGCCATCATGCTCGTCGCCAGGGCCTGCATCCGGCCGGCCGCGTTGGCGGCGGCGGCGAGGGCGGCGGAGCGGGCGGACTCGGCGCGGCGCAGCCGCTGTTCCAGTCCGGCGACGGCGGCAGCGTGGCCGGCGGCGAGCCGCTCGGCCTCGGCCCGCTGGGCGCGGACCAGTTCGTCGGCGCGGGCCGCGTGCGCGGCGGCCTCGGCGGCGGACTGGGCCTCGTGGCGCTCCTTCAGGGCCGCGGTCTCGCGCTCGAAGGCAGCCTGGCGCTGCGCGGCGTAGGTGTCCTGGGAGGCGACCTGGGCGGCGAGCCGTTCGGCCCGCCGGGCGAGGCCGCGCGCGGTGCGCGCGTACCAGGTGACGGCGAAGGCGGCGGCCGCGAGAAGCAGCACTCCGCAGACCGCGAACCAGGCGAGCGGGGCGCGGACCTCGGCCGGCGCGGCGCTCGTCGCGGCGCCGACGAGGGCACCGCCCGCGGCGACGGTCAGCACGGAGGCGATCAGGGCAGGGCGGAACGGGGTGGGCGACGCCGACATCTACCGGACTCTCGTGAGGCAGGCACAGGGAGGTTCGGAACGACCGCACTATAGAGGCGTTCTTGATCGGTCTGGAACTCACTCTGATCGGATCGGTATCCGGAGTGATACAAAACCTTCCAAATGGTGGCACCGGTTCCGGCCATGACGGCGCGATGGCCCAACACCGCGCACCCCGGGGCAGAATGACGGACCGTACGGTACGTCCCCGACCGGAAGGCACACCGGTGAAGCTGCCCGGCACAGGCAGGCGCGTCCTCGTCAGCGGCGCCTCGCGAGGGCTCGGCCGGGCGGTCGCCCGCGCGTTCGCGGCCAACGGCGACCGGGTCGCCGTCCACTACGGCACCCGCGCCGAGGAGGCCCGGGCCACCCTCGCCTCCCTCGACGGCACCGGACACGTCCTGGTCGCCGGCGACCTCGCGGACCCCGCCGGAGCGGCGGCGGTCGTCGACCGGGCCGTCGAGGCGTTCGGCGAGGAGGGCGTCGACGTCCTCGTCAACAACGCCGCCGTGAACCTCCCGCACCCCCTGGCGGAGACCCCCTACGACGAGTGGGCGGCGCTCTGGCAGCGGCACGTCGCCGTGAACCTGCTCGCCACCGCCCACCTCAGCCACCTCGTGGCCCGCCGCATGATCGACCGGGGCACGGGCGGACGGATCGTCAACATCGGCTCCCGGGGCGCCTTCCGCGGCGAGCCGGACCACCCCGCCTACGGCGCCACCAAGGCCGCCGTCCACGCGCTCGGCCAGTCCCTCGCCGTCTCCCTCGCCCCGTACGGCATCGGCGTCGCCTCGGTCGCCCCCGGCTTCTTCGCCACCGAGCGGGTGGCGCCCCGCCTGGAGGGTCCCGAGGGCGAGGCGATCCGCGCGCAGAGCCCCTTCGGCCGCGTCGCGGACGCCGACGAGATCGCGGCGGCGGTCCTCTGGCTCGCCTCCCCGGCCGCCGAATGGGCGTCCGGCACCATCCTCGACCTCAACGGCGCCTCGCACCTCCGCAGTTGACACCGCCGCCGCGGCGCGCGCCGGGTGAACGAATCGAACGCGTGCCTCCCGTGCGCCTGCCCGAAAGGATGAACGCCGGGCGTCGACGGCGTTTCGCGCCGGGGCCCCCGCCACCCTGCTGACGTGCGTAAGGAGCGCGAGTCCACGGTCCCGTCCCAGCGAGCGCCC
The DNA here is from genome assembly GCF_039534915.1 of Streptomyces roseofulvus. NCBI lineage: Bacteria > Bacillati > Actinomycetota > Actinomycetes > Kitasatosporales > Streptomycetaceae > Streptomyces > Streptomyces roseofulvus. The sequence continues at coordinate 7,591,244 of NZ_BAAAWE010000001.1, forward strand.
CGCCGGACCCGGCCCGGCCCGGCACCGGCCGTCCGGGCGGCCGGACCGCCCGCCCCCGGCCAAGCCGCGCCGCCCGGGACGCGGGCCCGGGCGCGGTACTGGGTCGACCGCACCGTGGTGCGCGGGGTCACGGCCCTCGTCGCCTGGCTGGCCCTGGCTTCCCTGGTCCTGGTCGCCCCCGCCAGCGCCCTCCTGGTGTGGACCGACAACAAGGCTCCCGACACCCTCCAGGGCAAGGCCGCCACCGTCTGGCGGACGGTCGGCCAGACCCTCCGGCTCGGCGGCGAGGTCGGCCCGCCGCTGCGGATCGCCCTCACGGTCTTCCTGGCCCTCGTCTCCCTGCTGTACGTCTCCTTCCTCGTCGGGATCGTCACGACGGCCCTGACCGACCGGCTCGCCGAGCTGGAACGCGGCCAGACCACGGTCGTCGAGCGCGGCCATACCCTGGTCCTCGGCTGGTCCGAGCAGGCCCCCACGGTCGTCGCGGAACTCCTCGCCGCCCACGCCCAGCGGGGGCGCGGCGCCGTGGTGGTCCTCGCCGACCGCGACAAGGCGGAGACGGAACGGGAGTCGCGCGACGCGCTGCCCTCGCGGACGCGGGTGCGACTGGTGTGCCGCCGGGGCCGCCCCGCCGACCCGGCCGCGCTGGCCCGGGTGACCCCGGCCGCCGCGGGGGCGGTGGTCGTCCTCCCGTCGGACGCCCCCGGCGCCGACGCCCACGTCGTCAGGACGCTCCTCGCGCTCCGGGCGACGGTGGGGGAGGGCTGCCCGGTGCCGGTCGTGGCGGCCGTCCGGGACGGTGCCCACCTCGCGGCCGCCCGCCTCGCCGCGGGGCCCGGCGCGACCGTCCTGGACGTCGACGACCTCGCGGCCCGGCTGCTCGTCCAGTGCGCCCTGGAGCCCGGCCTCGCGCTCGTCCTGGAGGACCTGCTCGACTTCGCCGGCGCGGAACTCCACGTCCTCCGGCCGCCCGGCCTCCCCGGCCGCCGCTACGGCGAACTGGCCGCCGCCTGTCCGGACGCCTGTGCGGTCGGGATCGTCCGGGCGGACGGCACCCCGCACCTCGCCCCGGCCCCCCGGACCGTGCTGGCCCCCGGCGACGGCCTCCTCGTCCTGGCCGAGGACCACCGGGCGACCGTCCTGCCCGCCGCGCCCGCCGTCCCCGCGGCCGCCTGGCCCGTCCGGTCCCCGGCGCCGGCCGCCGTGCGCCGGATCCTCCTCCTGGGCTGGAACCGCCGGGGCGAGCGCGTGACCGAGGGCCTGGCGGCGGGCGGGGCGGCGGCGGTGCGGGACGACGAGGGGCGGCCGACGGCGCCGGAGACGTACGACCGGGTGGTCGTCCTCGCCGGTCCGGACGACGACGGACACCCCGACACCCCCACCCTCGTCACCCTGCTCCACCTCAGGGCGCGGGAACGGGAGACGGGCCGGGCGGTGCCCACCGTGGCCGAGCTGACCGACGCCCGCAACCGCCCCCTCGCCCCCGCCGGACCCCGCACCGACCTCGTGGTCACCGGCCGGCTGGCCGCCCTCCTCATGGCCCAGGTCTCCCAGAACCCGCACCTCGCGGCCGTCTTCGACACCCTGCTCGCCCCCACCGGCCACGGCGTCCGCCTCCGCCCCGCCACCGACTTCGTCCCGCCCGGCACCGAAGCGCCCTTCGCCGCCCTCGTCACGGCCGCCGCCCGGCACGGCGCCGCCGCCCTCGGCTACCGCCCCCGCGCCGCCCGCCGCCCCCGCCTCAACCCCCCGAAGGCCGAGACCAGACGCTGGAGCGAGGGCGACGTCCTGATCGTGGTCGGACCGGCCTGAACCCGGACCGCCCCGACCCTGCCAAGTTGCCGAATTTCGCAAGTGGTCACATCGCTCATAGGATCGAGGGGTGAACGAGAACCTGCCTCCCTGCCCCGAATGCTCCGGCGTCTACACCTACGAGATGGGCGCCCTGCTGGTCTGCCCCGAATGCGGCCACGAGTGGCCGGCCGCCGGTGAGGCCGCGGCCGCCGAGGGCGACACCGGCGGCGCCCAGGTGATCAAGGACGCCGTCGGCAACGTGCTGTCCGACGGCGACACCGTCACCGTCGTCAAGACCCTCAAGGTCAAGGGCAGCCCCACCGGCATCAAGGCCGGCACCAAGGTCCGCAACATCCGGCTCGTGAACGGCGTCGACGGCCACGACATCGACTGCAAGGTCGACGGCTTCGGGCCCATGCAGCTCAAGTCGAGCGTGGTCAAGAAGGTCTGACCGCGCCATGACCAGGACCGCGCCGCTCTACCAGCTGAAGGCGGAGTTCTTCAAGACGCTCGGCCACCCCGTCCGCATCCGCGTCCTGGAGCTGCTGAGCCTGCGCGAGCACGCCGTGTCCGAGCTGCTCGCCGAGGTCGCCGTCGAGCCCGCCCACCTCTCGCAGCAGCTCGCGGTGCTGCGGCGCGCGAACCTGGTCGTCGCCCGCCGCGAGGGCTCGGCCGTCCACTACTCGCTGACCGACCCGCGCATGGCGGAGCTGCTCGCGGTCGCCCGCGGCATCCTCTCCGGCGTCCTGGCCGGCCAGGCGGAACTCCTCGCCGACCTCCAGGCCTCGGCCGCACCGGAAGCACCTCCGGCCGCCTGAGGCGGTCAGGCCCCGGTCAGTTCCGGCAGCAGGTCGGGGTTGACGATCCGGAGGACCGTCGCCACCCGCGCGGGGTCGGCGGCCGCCCACAACACCCGCCGCGCCGCGCGGTACTTGGCCGCGAGTCGCTCCCGCTGCTCCGGCGGCAGCCCCGCCGCCCGGTCGGCGCGGCTGTTGTGCGCGTTGTCGGCGATCTTCACCAGCGCGGCGTCGGGGTCGCGCGCCACCCGCCGGATCTTCTCCTCGTACGCCGTGGGCGAGCCGTCCGGCTCGTTGGTGACGGCCTCGACGATCCGGACCACCCGGTCCGGGACCCCGGCGGCGCGCAGGTCCTCGGCCGTCCACGCCGTGTCCTCGACGACGTCGTGGAGGAGCCCCGCCATGGCCAGCTCGGGCCCGAACGGCGCGAGCCCCGCCGCGACGACCCGTACGTGTTCCACGTACGGGACACCGATCTTGTCGACCTGACCGGCGTGCGCCCGGTCGGCCAGTGCGTCCACTTCGGCGAGGGTCATCATGACCCCATCATCGCGGCACGCGCGCGCGTGCGGGAGCCATGCCGTGCGCGAGCCGTCGCACACTGTTCACGTGGGCCGGGAATTCCCCTGTGCGCGCGGCCCGTTGCCGTCGCATGACCCTTGGCGTAACGCTCAGCTCGACCAGCCGGCAGCTCCCCCTCGACGACACCGTGCAGCTCGCGCGCGAGGCCCGGGACGCCGGGCTGCACTCCGCGTGGTTCGGCCAGTCCTTCGCGTACGACTCGCCCATGCTGGCCGCGCTCGTCGGCCGCGAGGTGCCGGGACTGCAGGTGGGGACGGCCGCCCTCCCCGTGTTCGGCCGCCACCCGCTGCTCGTCTCCAGCCAGGCCCAGACGGCGCAGGCCGCCACCGGCGGCCGCTACCACCTCGGGCTCGCCCTGGGAACCCGGCACCTCACCGAGACCGCGTTCGGCCTCCCGTACCAGCGGCCGATCGGCCTGCTCAGGGAGTTCCTCACCGCCCTGCGGCCGCTCCTCGACAGCGGCGAGGCCGACTTCCACGGCGAGCTGCTGACCGCGACGACGCCGTACCCGGCGGCCGTTCCCGGCGCCCGGCCGCCGGTGCCGGTCCTGGTCGCGGCGATGGGGCCGCAGGCCCTGCGGGTCAGCGGCGAGCTCGCCGACGGCATCCTGCCGTTCCTCGCCGGACCGCGCGCCCTCGCCGAGCACATCGTCCCCGCCGTGACCGCCGCGGCGGAGGCGGCGGGCCGCCCCGCGCCCCGGATCGTCGCCCTCGTGCCCGGCGTCGTCACGGCCGACCCCGAGGGCCTGCGCCCCCGGGCCGCCGAAGCCCTCTCCCTCTACGAACGGATCCCCTCCTACCGCCGCGTCCTCGACCTCTCCGGCGCCGACCGTGCCGCCGACCTGGCCGTGCTGGGCGACGAGGAGACCGTCGCCGCCGAGGTCCGCCGCTACCACGAGGCCGGCGCCACCGAGGTGGTCTTCACGGCCACCGACCTCGGCGGCGAGGACGCGCGGAGCCGCACCTGGAAGCTGCTCGGCGCGCTCTCCGGGGCCTCCGGATGATCCGGGTCACCCGCGCTCCATATTCGAGCACCTGTTCGGTTGGGTGGGTATGCTGGGACCATGACCGCCGCACCACCGGACCTGCCCGGCTTCCAGGGATCCCTCTTCGGCCAGGGTGACGAACCCCGGCCCGGGCCCCTGGACGGGCTGCGGCGGACCCCGCTGGCCCGCGGGGCCTGGGTGGATCACCTGCCCGGCTGGTTCCAGGGGGCCGACGCGCTCTTCGGCGAGCTGGTCGGACGGGTGCCGTGGCGCGCCGAGGAGCGCCGGATGTACGACGACGTCGTCGCCGTCCCCCGCCTCCTCGCGCACTACCGCGAGGGCGAGACCCTGCCGCACCCCGCCCTCGCCGAGGCCCGCGAGGTCCTCGGCGCGCACTACGCGGACGAGCTCGCCGAGGGGTTCGCCACCGCGGGGCTCTGCCTCTACCGGGACGGGCGGGACAGCGTCGCCTGGCACGGCGACCGCACCGGACGCTCCTCGACCCGCGACACCCTGGTCGCCATCCTCTCCCTGGGTGACCCCCGCGACCTCGTGCTCCGCCCCCGCGGCGGCGGCCCGGTCGCCCTCCGCCTCCCGCTCGGCCACGGCGACCTGGTCGTGATGGGCGGGTCGTGCCAGCGCACCTGGGACCACGCCGTGCCCAAGACGAGCCGCGCGGTCGGTCCCCGGATCAGCGTCCAGTTCCGCCCGCGCGGCGTACGCTGACCCGGTCCGCACCGTCCGGATCATGGAACCGCCGGGAACGCCCCGGCCCCGACGATCCGGGAGGCGGTCGTCGTCAGCCGGAACTGGCCATGGTCGTCCGGCCCGCCGGAGACCGCCCAACGGCCTTCCACGGATGGCCCCGTCGCTTCAGGAGCACACAACTGCCCAGGAAGACGCCAGGGTTACCGGGATCCGGAGTCGTTGAATCCGGGGGTTGTGGGCCGGTTCGGGCGGGCAGGTTTGCAGCGTCACATGGCGGGAATTGTCGGCCGTCAGTGACAGCGGCAACATTACGAACGGATTCCGAGGACTGAAGGAGGTGGAGCGACCATGCCCCTGCATGCCGTCGAAATCCCCGAGTTGTGGATGCCTCACCCGCTCAGGGTCAATCCGCACCTGCCGGGCCTGCGGGCGGAGAGCGAGACCTGGGCCCGCGAGATGGGCATGCTCGACGCGGGCGACGGACGGTCCGACCGCCGTCCGATCTGGACCCAGACCCAGTTCCGGGCGATGACCGTGGACCTCCTCACCGCCTGGACGCTGCCCGACGCCGGCCCCGCCGCCCTCCGGCTCAACCACCGGTTCAACATCTGGGCGCTCGCCTGGGACGACTACTTCGCGCACGCCTTCAAGCGGACCAGCGACCTCCAGGGCGCCCACGACTTCACCGCCCGGCTCCACGCCTTCCTGCGCCCGGAGGAGGGCGCCCGGCTCCCCGACCCCGTCAACGCCGTCGAGCGGGGCATCGCCGACCTGCAGCGGCACCTCTTCCCGCCCCGGCTGAACCACTGGCGCCAGGAGTTCTGCCGGGCGCTGGCCCGCTACATCGACGCGGGCGTGGAGGAGCTGGCCAACAGCCGCTCCGGCCGCGTCCCCCACCTCATCGACTACGCGCCCTTCCGGCGCGACAGCTTCGCCGCCCACACCGCCCCGTACTCCGTCGAGCTCGCCACCGGAGCGCGAATACCCGAGCGGATCCGGCACAGCCGGACCGTCCGCGGCCTGACCGCCGCCTTCATGGACGTCATGGGCCTGGCGAACGACATCGCCTCCTACGAGCGGGAGGTCCACGAGGAACACGACGTGAACAACCTCGTCGTGGTCCTCGGCACCTCCCTCGGCATCCCCCTCCGCGAGGCGGTGCCGGCCTCCGTCCACCTCGTCAACTCCCGCATGCGCGACTTCGAACAGCTCCGCGAGGAGGACGTCCCGCTGCTCGCCCGGCGCGCCGGACTGAGCCACGACGAGCGGGCCGAACTGGACACCTGGCTGGGCGGGGCGTGCAGCTTCCTCTCCGGCCTGCACGCCTGGTACACCGGCGCCCCCCGGTACGTCCCCACCGAGCAGCCCTTCCCGGAACAGCGCCGGCCCGCTCCCGCCACCGCGGACGACTGGTTCGGAAGGGGGGCCGGCCGGCACACGCCGACACCCCCCTCCGCCGTGGGGCTCGGCCTCGACGCCGAGCCATGACCGCCTACCGCAGCCGCAGCAGCCGCAGCAGCCCGTCCCACCACGACGCCGACCGCGGCCCGGGCACGGCGGCCGGGACGGTCTCCGGCACCGCCTCCGGAGCCGGGGCCGGCGCGGGGACGGCGGCGAGCTGCGACGGCGGGGCCGCCGGCAGCGGTGCCTCGAACTGATGGGTCCGCGGTGCCCGGGGGGCGAAGGTGACCGGCAGCGCCGTCAGATGCCGCGCCCACGTGGAGGAACGCCAGGTGAGCTCCTCCTCCGGGATCGCCAGCACGATGTCGGGCAGCCGGGTGAGCAGGATGTCGATGCCGGTGTCGGCGATGATGCGGCCGACGTCCTGACCCGGGCACTCGTGGCTGCCGGCGCTGAACGACAGGTGCGCGCGGTTGTGGTGGACGGGCGCCGCCGGGTCCGGGCGGACCGCCCGGTCCATGTTGCCCGCGGCCAGGCCGAGCAGCAGCATGTCGCCCGCCATGATCCGCTGCCCGCCGAGCGTGGTGTCCCCGTTGGCGTACCGGGACGGGCAGACCATCAGCGGCGGCTCGTCCCACAGGACCTGTTCGACGGCCTCCGGCAGGGTCATCTGGCCGCCGGCCAGCGAACCGCGGAACCGCGGATCGGTCACCACCATCCGCAGCACGTTCGACATCAGGTTGGCGGTGGTCTCGTAGCCGGCCAGCAGGATCAGGCGCAGGTGCTGCACCACCTCCTCGTCGGTGAGCCCCGCCGGATGGGACATCAGCGCCGAGGCGATGTCCTGCCCCGGCTTGTCGCGCTTGTCCCGGACGAGCTGTTCCAGGCTCTCCACCACGAACGCGTTGCTCGCCAGCGAGGTCTCGGTGGCCTTGAAGAGGTCCCGGGCCGCCTGGACCAGCTTCGGCGCGGCCTCGTCGGACATGCCGAGCAGGTGGATGAGGGTGAGCATCGGCAGATGCTCGGTGAACCGGTCGACCAGCTCGGCCTCGCCGTCCTCGCAGAACGTGTCGATCAGCTCGTGGGCGAACCGGTTGATGCGCCGCCGGATCCCCCGGTGGTCGAACTGGTCGAGCGAGGCGGTGACCGCGCTGCGCAGCCGCTGGTGCTCCTCGCCGTCCGCGCAGACGCAGTCGGGACGCCAGCCGATCATCGGCATCAGCGGGGAGGTGGCCGGGTCGATCTCGCCGGTGCTCCAGCCGTGCCAGACCCGCGGGTCGCGGGAGAACTGGGTGGAGCGGGTGGCCACGTCACGGTTCTCGTTGTAGCCGAGGACCAGCCAGGCACGGACGTCGCCGTCGAGGAGGACCGGCGCCACCGGGCCGTGCTCGGCGCGCAGTTCCTCGTACAGGCCCATGGGGTCCGTCTCGGCGGCGGGGCCGTAGAGCCGGGCCGCCCCGCCGGGTCCGGTGGCGGCGTGGGCCGGGCAGCCGGGTGGCGGGACGAGCCCGCTCTCGTGCGGGGCGTGCTCGTGGGCGGGGAGGGTCATACGGTCTCCTGGGCGGCGATGGAGCACAGGTAGACCATCAGCGAGAGCAGGGCGTCCCGGCAGGACGCCCGGTCACGTGCGTCACAGGTGACGAGGGGGACGGACTCGCTGAGGGCCAGGGCCGTGCGCAATTCTGGTAGCGGGTACTGCGGGGCCTCGGGGAAGGTGTTGACGGCCACGACGAAGGGGACGCGGCGGTCCTCCAGGCGCGTGATGACCTCGAAGCAGACCTCGATCCTGCGGGTGTCGACGAGGACGACGGCGCCGAGCGCGCCCTCGAAGATCCCGTTCCACAGGAACCAGAACCGCTCCTGCCCCGGGGTCCCGAACAGGTAGAGGATCAGCTCCTCGTTGATGCTGATCCGGCCGAAGTCCATCGCGACGGTCGTGGTGGTCTTGCCGGAGGCGCCGGGATTGTGGTCGATCCCGACGCCGGCCTGCGTCATCTGTTCCTCGGTGGTCAGCGGAGGGATCTCGCTGACCGCTCCGACCATCGTGGTCTTGCCGACGCCGAAGCCGCCGACGACCACGACCTTGACGCCCCTGGCGCCGTGCGGCAGCAGCAGGTCGGTGTCGCGCGGTCCTGCCCTGAGCGTGTCAGAGTCTCCGTAGTCCATGGATCACCGCCTCCAATAGGCCGCGGTCGGGGAAGGCCGCGACGGGCACGGGTGCAATCGCCTCCACGCGTTCGTCGTCGACGAGCTGGGACAGCAGCACGGTGACGACGCTGAACGGGAGGCTGAGGTAGGCCGACACCTCGGCCACCGACAGCGGGTACTCGCACATGGAGAGGATGGCGGCCTGTTCGGGCTGCATCGAGGGTTCCGGTGCGGACCTGGTCGCGATGAGCGTGACGAGGTCGAAGGTCTTGGCAGAGGAGCCCTCGCCGCCGGTGATGACGTACAGCGGTACGGGGGTTCCCTCGTCCCAGGGATGGGGGTTGTCCGAAGTCACATCGCCTGCCGGACGACGTCTTCACGGGGCGGACTGGTCATGTGCCGGCCGATCCGGACCACGAGCGCGCGCATGCGGGCGCCGAGCAGGCCCGCGTCCACCTCCTCGTCGGCGAGGACGGCGAGGTAGGCGCCGGGGCCGGCCGCCATCAGGGAGAAGTAGCCGCCGTCGGCCTCGATCCCGACCATGTGGGTCGTGCCGTTGCCGTGCGGGAACATCTGGGCGATCGCGCGGGCCAGGCTCTGGATGCCGGAACAGGCGGCGGCGATCGCGTCGGCGGTGTCGGACGCGGTGTTGGCCTGGCCGATGCACAGGCCGTCCGAGGAGAGGACGACCACGTGCCGTACGTGCGGAACGCCGCCCACGAGCTCGGTGAGCATCCAGTCGATGTTGGGCAGTGGCTGCATGTTATTCGACCTCATCAGACGGCTGGCTGTGCGGAGTGGGGGAGTCGGTGCCCGCGTGCTTGTCGGCGTTGAACGCCTCCCACATCAGCCCGGGTTCGCGGGCGGACGTGCGGGGAGCGGGGGCCGGCTCGGGGCCGGTGCGGACGACCGGGGTCGGTACGGGGGTGTCGCGGCGGCGGCGCGGCAGACCGTTGAGGGTCTTCCCGTCGATGAACGGGTCCGCACCGTCGTCCAGCGACGGAAGGAGGGGGGCGGGCGCCGGCGGCGGCACGGGCAGCGGGGCCGGGGCCGGCGGCGGGACGGACGGGGTGCCGCGCTTCGGCAGCGGGCGGATCGGTCCGGCCGCGCGCTTCCGGGCGGGCTCAGGGGTTCTCACGACGGGCTTCTCCACCGTGGTGATCAGGCGCCGGGGTACGAGGATCACGGCCCGTACGCCTCCGTAGGCGGAGGGACGCAGGTCGACGTCGCAGCCGTGCTCGCGGGCCAGTCGGCTGACCACCGGCAGGCCGAGCTGCGTCACCTCGCCCAGTCCGGCCAGGAACATGCCCGACGCCGACTCCGTCATGACGCGGTTGATGCGGTGCCGGACCTCCTCGGTGAGGCCGACGCCGCGGTCCTCGATCTCGATCGCGATGCCCGAGGGCACCTCGACGGCGCTCACCTCCACGGGGGTGTGCGGCGGCGAGAACGACGTGGCGTTGTCGAGGAGCTCGGCGAGCAGGTGGATCAGCGGCTCGGCGCCGGGGCCGATGACCGCCGCCTCCGTGACCGACTGGAGCTTCACCCGCGGGTAGTCCACGATGCGCGACATGGCGCCGCGCAGCACGTCGTAGAGCGGGATGGGCTTCGACCACTGGCGGCCGGGGCGGGCGTCGCCGAGGACGGCGATGCTGGCCGCGAGGCGGCCGATGAGGGCGTTGCGGTGGTCGACGTCCTGGAGACCGCGGGCGAGCACCAGGTCCGTGCCGTGGACGATCTGCATCTCCCGCAGGTCCTTGGCGAGCTGGTGCACGATCGCCTGGACGCGGCGCGCGACGGCCACGAGCGCCCGCTGGGACGAGTCCCGGGTGTTCTCCTCGGCCTCCACCGCCTCCAGCAGGGTCCGCAGCGCTCCCCTGAGGGCGTCGGTGAACCCGTCGTCGAGGTGGTCGCCGAAACGGACGGAGTTCACGATCTCCGACGCCGGATCGCCCTTCTGGAGCCGGGCGACGGCGGCCGGCAGGAGCTCCTCGGCCAGCCACACGGTGGTGGTCCGCTGGTCGGCGAGGCGTCCGAGCAGCGCGGCCTCGCGCTCCGCGTGGGCCTGCTGCGCGGCCTGCACCGTGCGGGTGTGCCGGGCCGCCTCGGCCGCCCGCGCCAGACGCACGGTCAGCGCGGCGCTGCCGACGGTGAGGGAGACCGCCGCGAAGCCGTACCAGGCCACCGGTGTCCGTATCTCGGCAGGCGCGAAGAGCAGCCCTATGGCGAAGAGTGCGGCCAGGACCCCCGGCGGGACGAGCCACACCGGAGCCACCGCACCGGGCCTGGCTCTGGATGTTGAACCTGCGCGAACCATCAACGGTTTCCCTCAGCGTCTGGAATAGGAGAGGACTGAAGTGGCGCGACGAACCGGCAGGAAAGAGTGAACATGCGATCGATCGCGTACGCGTGCTCGAACGGGACCGTTTCCGGGTTCCTTCGCTCACACGTCGATGCCCGTGTCTCCCTGTGGCCGTGCTCCGTCTAGGCGCCCGCTCCCAGCGTTCATGACTCGCTGTGAGCGCGGCGCAACACATCTGCGGAGCATAGTCAGTTCGGGATTGGCGTGTGACCTCGATGGAAGGAAGGGTTCTATCAATCAAACTGGCCCTATAAGAGGGCAGAAATGCATAGCGAAAATGACAACAACTGATCAGGGTCAGTGCTTTTTACCGGTCATTCCGAAACGCAGGGGGAGCCGGAACGCGCGCCCGCCGCGCGCCCTCCGTCGCCCCTCCCGTTCGCCCTAACCCTCGCCCTCGCCGTCGCCCTCGGCCTCGCCCCTCGCCGTCGAGAGGGCCGCCGCCGGATCCCGGTCCGCCGGACCGACCGGGGACCAGCCGTCCCCCTCCCGCCGGTACGGCCACCACCGGCCGTCCTCGCCGAGCCGCAGCTGGGCCCGCGCCCCCGCTGCCGTCCATCGCGCCCCCGACCGGCTCAGCTCCGGGCGTTCGCCGTCCTCCCAGGCGTCGGCGAGCCGTGCCGAAGCCCGCGCCAGGGCCTCCTCGTCCGGGGCCCAGGACCCCTCCAGCACGGCGAGGGCCGCGACCCCTCCCCACCGCCACGCGCGCGTGGCGGCGTCCAGCTCCGCCCGCGACCGCCCGGTGCGGGAGGCCAGCCGCGCCGCCACCCACGCGGGCGGTCCGCCGGCCGCGAGCCGGACCGCGTCCTCGGCGACCGTCAGGTCCGCCGCCGGCCCGCCCACCGGGGCCGGACGCCCGGCCAGCAGTTCCGTCAGCAGCCGGTGGGCGCGGGCCGCCGTGTCGGCCGCCAGGAACTCCAGCGCGGCCGGCTCCACACCCGGCTCCGGATCCGTCTCCGTGTCCAGCGACGGCGGCTCCCCGGGCCCTGCCTCCGGCACCGGCGCGGCGGGCAGCGGCGGCAGAATGTCCCGCAGCGCGTACGCCTCCGCCGCCGAGACCCCGGCCGGAATGTCCGCCGCCCCGGCGTCCCGCGGCGCGTCCGGCGACGGGGTCCGGCCGCCCGCGCGGGCGGCGCTGCGGTCCTGGAGCGCGTCCACGACCGCCCGCTGGCCCCGCCCCCGCATGAGGAGCAGCGCGAACGGGTCCTCGTCCAGGATCCGGGCCATCTGGTGGCAGAGCGCCACCGTGTGCGGGCAGTGGTCCCACGCCTCGCAGCCGCACTCCGGCTCCAGGTCGCCGATGCCGGGCAGCAGTTCGACGCCGACGCCGGCCGCGTCCTCCACCAGGTGCGGCGGCACCTCGTGGTCGAGCAGCGCGGCGATGTGCCCGGCGCTGTCGACGGCGAGGTCGAGCAGCCGGTCCCACTCCTCGTCCGTCAGCGTGCGCACCAGCACGTCGCTGCGGTACGCCGTGCCGTCACGGTCCTGCACCACGGCGGTGATGCGCCCCGGCCGCACCGACACCGCGCCGACGGCCCCCGCGCGCGCGTGCGCCCGGCCCGCCTTCACCTGCCGGCCGTCCAGCGCCGTGTCCTCCAGCGCCTTCAGCCACGCCCGCCCCCACCAGGTGCGGGTGAACGCCCCGCCGCGCACCGGCGGCGGCACCGCGATGGTCAGCTCCTCGGCCCCGTGGCCCGTCCCGTACTCGCTCATCGTCCGTCCCCGTCCCCGCGCAGCCGGACCAGCTCCGCCAGTTCCGCGTCGGTCAGTTCGGTCAGCTCCGGCGGCGCGTCGCCCGACGTGCCCAGCACCGCGTCGGCCAGCTCGCGCTTGCGGTCGAGCAGGGCGGCGATCCGGTCCTCGACGGTCCCCTCCGCGACGATCCGGTGCACCTGCACCGGCCGCGTCTGCCCGATCCGGTACGCCCGGTCGGTGGCCTGCGCCTCCACGGCCGGGTTCCACCAGCGGTCGTAGTGCACCACGTGTTCGGCCCGGGTCAGGTTGAGCCCCGTCCCCGCCGCCTTCAGCGACAGCAGGAAGACCGGCACCTCGCCGTCCTGGAAGCGGGCCACCATCGCCTCCCGCTCGGCGACCGGGGTGCCGCCGTGCAGGAACTGCGTCCGCACCCCGCGCTCCGCCAGATGCGCCTCCAGGAGCCTGGCCATCCCGACGTACTGGGTGAAGACCAGGGTGCTCGCCCCCTCGGCGAGGATCGTGTCGAGGAGTTCGTCGAGGAGCTCCAGCTTCCCCGAACGGCCCGCGATCCGGGGCCGGTCCTCCTTCAGGTACTGCGCCGGGTGGTTGCAGATCTGCTTCAGCGAGGTCAGCAGCTTCACCACGAGCCCGCGCCGCGCCATGCCGTCGGCCGCCGCGATCGCGAGCAGGTTCTCGCGCACCACCGCCTCGTACAGACCGGCCTGTTCCGGCGTCAGGGAGACGGCCCGGTCGGTCTCGGTCTTGGGCGGCAGCTCCGGCGCGATCCCCGGATCGGACTTGCGGCGGCGCAGCAGGAAGGGACGGACCAGCGCGCCCAGCCGCTCCGCCGCGGCCGGGTCCGAACCGCCCTCGACGGCGGCGGCGTACCGGCGGCGGAAGGCACCGAGCCCGCCGAGCAGCCCCGGGGTCGTCCAGTCGAGGATGGCCCACAGCTCGGAGAGGTTGTTCTCCACCGGCGTGCCGGACAGCGCCACGCGCGCGCGTGCGCCGATCGTGCGCAGCCGGCGGGCCGTCGCCGAGTACGGGTTCTTCACGTGCTGGGCCTCGTCCGCCACGAGCAGCCCCCACGGCCGGGCGGCCAGCCGCTCGGCGTCGAGCCGCATGGTGCCGTACGTGGTGAGGACGACGTCCCCGTCCGCGAGCCCGTCGAGGTCGCGCGTGGTGCCGTGGAAGCGGCGCACGCGCGTGCCGGGCGCGAACCGCTCGAACTCCCGCTGCCAGTTGCCCATCAGCGAGGTCGGGCAGACGACGAGCGTCGGGCCCGCGGTGGCCGGATCGCCCTGCCGGTGCAGATGCAGCGCGATGAGGGTGATGGTCTTGCCCAGGCCCATGTCGTCGGCGAGGCAGCCGCCGAGGCCGAGCGAGGTCATCCGGTGCAGCCAGTTCAGTCCGCGCAGCTGGTAGTCGCGGAGGGTGGCGGCGAGCGCGGCGGGCTGCGGGACCTCGCGGACGCCGCCCTCGGGGTCCGCGAGGCGCTCGCGCAGCCGCTCCAGGGCGCCGGTCGCGACCACCTCGAACCGGCGGCCGTCGACCTCGGTGCTGCCGGTGAGGACGGCGGCGAGCGCGTCGACCGGCGACAGCTTGCGGTCCTGCCGCTCCCGGGCGCGCAGCACCTCCGCCGGATCGACCAGGACCCACCGGTCGCGCAGCCGCACGAGCGGCCGCCCGGCCTCGGCGAGCCGGTCCAGCTCGGAGCGCGTCAGCTCCTGGTCGCCCACGGAGAAACGCCAGTTGAAGGCGAGCAGCGCGTCGGCGGAGAGGAACGACGGCAGACCGCCGCCGGCTCCTCCGGTCTCCGCAGGACCGTCGCTCCACCCTGATCCCGCCCCGGTCGCCGGCTCCACCGGCCCGACCACCGCGCGCGCGGTCAGCCGGTCCGTCAGCTCGCGCGGCCAGTGGACGTGCATGCCGGTCGCGGCGAGCGCCCGGGACGCCGGTCCCAGCAGCTCGACGACCTCCTCGTCGGCCAGCTCCATCGCGTCCGGCACGGCCGCCGCGAGCAGCGGGGCCAGCGCCGGCCAGGCGCGCGCGGCCCGCCGCAGCGCCAGCAGGGCGTCCATCCGGGCGCGCGGCCCGAGCGCCGCCGCCGCCGGCCCGGCACCCGACCAGGCCTCTGCCGCGTCCACGACCACCGCCGGATCCGCGGCGGAGTGCAGCTGGAGCACGGCACGGAACGACGGAACCTCCGACGCGCCGGACCCGGAGCCGGCGCCGGACAGTTCGAGCCGGAGCGACAGCCGTACCCCCGCGTCGTGACCGGCCGCCAGATCGGCGGCCCACGGGCGCTGCTCGGGTACGGACTGCGCCGCCGCCGCGGCGAACGCCGGACCGCCGGCGGCGAGTTCCGCGGCCGGCGTACGGGGAAGGGTGTCGGCGACGGCGTCCAGGAAGGCGCGGAGCAGCGCCTCCGGCTCCGGCAGCAGCCATTCCTCCGGCTCGTCCGGCTCCTCCGCCCGACCCAGCGGGACGGCGTGCGCGGTCGGCGGCATCGACGCGGCGAGCGTCCGCAGCCGGTCCAGCTCCTCGGGCCCCAACGGCCCCGCCCGCCAGGCGTCATGACCCGCCGTCGTCACCCCGGGCAGCAGCAGTCCGCGCGCCGTGAGGTCCAGGGCGAGCAGGGCCGCGCCGCCCCAGAAGGCGGCCGCCGGGTCGGCGTCCCCGGCGAGCCGGGCGCGGGCGAGCAGCGGCAGGGCGTCCCGTACCGACAGGAGGAGCGCGGGGACCGGCACCGGCTGGAGCTCCGCCGCGTCCACCACGGTGATCTCGCCCCCCACCGCCCCCGGCGGGGCGGCGACGGGTGCGCCGTCGGGCGACCAGAGGGCGATCCGGCCCGCCCGGGGCGGATCGGCGGGGAGGAACACGGCGGCCGGTACGGCCGGGCCGGAGCACGGCGCGGAGGGTTCGGGAGCGGAGCCGGAGGACCGGAACGACGACGTCAACACATTCCCCACATATGACTGCCGGTGAGAGCGAGCGGCCGACCCTACCTCACGCCCGCCGCGGACCACGCGCCTCCGCGCGTGACGCCCGCCACAGGTGCCCCGGACCCGTGCCGGGGGTGGGGAAGGCCCCACCCCCGGGCCCCGGCCCGCACCAGCGCCCAGCCGGGTGGTGACGCCATGGTTCCGGACCGTCACCGATCCCTACGGTGAGGACCAAGGCCGCCCGCCCGTTGCGGACGGCCGTCGCCCCCGCCTCACAGAAGCCGGAGCCCCTCCATGTCCCAGGCCATCGCCACCGCCCCCGCCCCGGCGCCCGCCGCCCGGCCGCGGCGCGGCAGCGAGTTCTCCCCGCTCCTGCGCACGGTGAAGGACCAGGGGCTGCTCGACCATCGTCCCGGCTGGTACGCCCGGGACATCGCGCTCACCCTCCTCGGGATCGCCGCCGTCGCCGGCGGCCTCCTGCTGGCCGGACCGACCTGGTGGTCCGTCCTGCTCGCCGTGCCCCTCGCGGTGCTCTCGGCGCGTGCCGCCTTCGTCGCGCACGACGCCGGCCACGCCCAGGTCACCGCGGACCGCCGGGCCGGGCGCGCCGTCCAGCTCGTCCACGCCAACCTGCTCCTCGGCATGAGCCGCGAGTGGTGGAACGACAAGCACAACCGGCACCACGCCAACCCCAACCACCTCGACAAGGACCCGGACGTCGCCGCCGACGTCCTCGTCTTCGCCGAGCACCAGACCGCCGGCCGCACCGGCCTGCGCGGCTTCCTCACCCGCCACCAGGCCCTGCTCTTCTTCCCGCTGACCACCCTGGAGGGCCTCGCGCTCAAGCTGTACGGCGTCCAGGCCCTGCTCGCGAAGGACGGCCCCTACCGCACCCGGCGCGAGCGCCTCACCGAAGGCGCCCTGCTGCTGCTCCACTTCGCCGGGTACACGGCGCTGCTCCTCACCGCCCTCACGCCCGTCCAGGCGCTGGTCTTCGCGCTCGTCCACCAGATGCTGTTCGGCGTCCACCTCGGCATGGCCTTCGCCCCCAACCACAAGGGCATGGACCGGCCCGACCAGCACGAGGACGGCGACAGCTGGGGCCATCTGCGCCGGCAGGTGCTCACCTCCCGCAACATCCGGGGCGGCGTCCTCACCGACTGGTTCCTCGGCGGCCTCAACTACCAGGTCGAGCACCACCTCTTCCCGTCCATGCCCCGCCCCCACCTGCGGATCGCCCAGCCCGCCGTCCGCGCGCACTGCCGGGCCCTGGGCATCCCGTACACCGAGACCGGCTTCGTCGACTCCTACCGGCAGGCCCTCGGCCACCTGCACGAGGTGGGCGCCCCCCTGCGCGAGGAGCGCGCGGGACGCCCGGAGTAGGGTCGCGGGCGTCAGCGGTCACCGCAGAGAACCAGGGGGGTCTCCCGCATGGGCGACGGCACCGTCACCACGGTCAGCAGCAACGGCACCTATTCCTTCAGCAAGCCCAACCGCCCGTCGATCACGCTCCTCGCGGGGCTCGGCGTGGAGGGCGACGTGCACGCCGGAGTCACGGTCAAGCACCGTTCCCGGGTCGCGCAGGACCCGACGCAGCCGAACCTCCGGCAGGTCCACCTCATCCAGGCCGAGCTCTTCGACGAGGTCGCCGAGGCCGGTTTCGAGGTGGCCCCCGGCGACCTCGGCGAGAACGTCACCACCCGCGGCATCGACCTGCTCGCCCTGCCCACCGGCACCCGCCTCCGCCTCGGCGCCGAGGCCGTCGTCGAGGTCACCGGCCTGCGCAACCCCTGCGCCCAGATCGACGACTTCCGCCACGGACTGCTCAAGCAGGTCGTGGGCCGCGACGCCGACGGCGAGATCGTCCGCAAGTCCGGGATCATGGGCATCGTGCTGACCGGCGGCGAGGTCCGCCCCGGCGACCCGATCGCCGTGGAGCTGCCGGCCGAACCGCACCGCCCGCTGGACCGCGTCTGAGCCCGGCCGGGGCCCCCGGTCAGGAGGGGCGTACGGCCAGCGCGTCGAGCCCTTCGAGGAGGGCGGGCAGCCGGGGGCCCCGGGCCACCGGCAGCACCTCGCGCGGGTAGTCGTCGAGCAGCACGAAGGCCATGTCGTCGGTGCGGGCCACGAGCGACCAGCCGGGGCCGTCGGCGCGGAGCATCCGCGCGCCCTCCCCGGCGAAGCCGGACCGCACCCGGCCGACCGGCGGCGGCTCCTTCAGATAGCTCCGCAGCTCGTCCAGGGCGCGGCGCACCTGGGCGTACGGGCCGGTCGGCTCTTCCCGCGCGGCCTCGTCCGGCTGCGCCGCGGCGGGTGGCGGCTCGATCTGACCGCGCCATTCCTGCCAGTGCCGGGCCACCTCGTCGGCGCCGAGCCGCCGCTGGGCGGGGCCCCACTCGTCCTCGGCGGGCGGTGCCAGCGGGGCGGGGTCGCCCGCCTCCGGCGCGGGGTCGTGCGGGTCGGGGAGGCCGGGGGCCCGGGTGGCCACGGCGAGCGGCCAGCCGGGCAGTCCGGCGACGACGGACCCCTCGTCGGGCGAGAGGTCGTAGGCCATGCCGCAGTCCCAGGAGGCAATGGCGACCGCGACCAGCGAGACGTCGTCGATCACGACCGTCCAGCGGGCGCCGAGCCCGTCCTGGCCGAAGACGAGCCCGTACCCCGTCTCGTACGGTTCGAGGCCCAGGGCGGCGCAGGCCGCCGGGTAGTCGTCGCCGAGCACGCTGGGGAACTGCGCGGGCGTGAGCAGGCACGCGGTCAGCACGTACAGCGAGTCCTCGCCCGCCGCCGGTTCCGTCGCCGCCACGGCACCCTCCCCATCTCGTCGCCCATCGGATCGTCGGCGCACCTTAACCAGTGAGTAACCCGCGCGTCGAGGGTCCCCGGGGTGTGAGACTCAGCGCTCCCTGATCCCGAGCAGCGAGCGGGCGACGGTCTCGGGCGTCTGGTTGCGCTCCCGGGCGAGGGTGAGCACGGCGCGGCAGGCCAGCTCGTTGACGCCGAAGGTGAGCTGGCCGGGGGAGACCCAGGCGACGGCCTCGTCCATCCGGTCCTGGTCGTCCTCGGCGCAGGCGGCCACGTAGACCGCCGCGGCCTCGAAGAGGTTGCGGCCCTGGCGCCCGGAGCGGGCGGCTGGGGCGGCCTCGCTCCCGGAAGCGCGTCGGGCGGAGGGGAGGAGCTTGCGCATGCGTTCCGCTATCCGTGCCACGGCCTGCCGCCTTTCCCCGGACAGGGCTGCCCGGCACTTCCACGGTAGACAGGGAAGTGCCGGGACAGAAGGGGGCGTTGGGAGCCGGCCCGGCCCGCGGCGCGGGCGGCGGATTCCTCCTTGGAGCCGGCCGCCGCGTCCGGACGGCCGTTCCGGCACGCCCCGGCGCTCAGTCCTCGCGGACGGCCAGGGCGAGGTAGCGGGCGTCCTCGTCCACGTACGAGACGAGCCGCCAGCCGGCCTCGGCGAGCACCGGGCGCAGCCGCGGCTCGGCCCGCAGGTCGTCGGGGGTGATCTGCCGGCCGTGCCGGGCGGCGAGGGCGGCCCGCCCGATGGGATGGAAGAGCGCGAGACGGCCGCCGGGCCGGACCACCCGGGCGAGTTCCCGCAGACCGGCGGCCGGATCGGCCAGGTGGGAGACGAGGCCCGCGCCGAAGACCGCGTCGAGTGCGCCGTCCCGCAGCGGCAGCCGGCCGACGTCGGCCAGGAGCAGGGTCCCGGCACCCCCGGGGCCGCGCCGCCCGGCCCGTACCGCCTCGGCCAGCATCTCCGGGGTGAGGTCGGCGCCGATGACCGTGCCCGACGGCCCGACGGCGGTACGCAGCGGGGGCAGCGCCCGGCCGGTGCCGCAGCCCGCGTCGAGCACGGCGTCGCCGGGGCGCAGTCCGAGGTCGGCGACGGCGGCCGCGTAGGCGGGGCCGTCGTCGGGGAACCGGCTGTCCCAGTCGGCCGCGCGGGTGGCGAAGAACGCTCGTACGTCTGTGGGGTCATCGCTCATGCGCCCATGATCGCCCACCCCTGGGTGTGAACGTTCTGTGTGCACGTTCGAACGTCGTCCGATCGATCCGGTACTTCTCTCCGTCATATTCCAGCAGCTTTCGAAATGCGCCCCCTGTGCGCCCCCTCGTGCGCACTAGCGTCCCCCAGTCATGGGACACCTGGACCACGCCACCTTCGGCTGGCTGACACCTGTGCTGTCGTACGCGATGGCCTGCATCGGCGCCGCCCTGGGGCTGCGCTGCACCGTGCGCGCGCTCGACGCGACCGGCCGGTCGCGACGGAACTGGCTGCTCACCGCCGCCTCCGCGTTCGGCACCGGCATCTGGACGATGCACTTCGTGGCGATGCTCGGCTTCGGCGTCGCCGGCACCGACATCCGCTACAACGTGCCGCTCACCATCCTCAGCCTCCTCATCGCGATGGGCGTCGTGGGCGTCGGCGTCTTCGCCGTGGGTTACGGACGCGACCGCGTGCGATCGCTTCTGATCGGCGGCCTGACGACCGGGATCGGCGTCGCGAGCATGCACTACATGGGCATGGCCGCCCTCCGCCTCCACGGCACCGTCCACTACGACCCGCTGCTCGTCGCCCTCTCGGTCGCCATCGCGGTCGTCGCCGCCACCGCGGCCCTCTGGGCGGCCCTCAACATCCACGCCCCGATCGCGGTCGCGCTCGCCTCCGTCGTCATGGGAGCGGCCGTCAGCAGCATGCACTACACGGGCATGTTCGCGGTCCGCGTCGACGTCGTCCCCTCCTCGGCGGACCTCCCCGGCGCCACCGTCATGCAGTTCATCTTCCCGCTGGCCGTCGGCCTCGGCTCGTACCTCTTCATCACCTCCGCCTTCGTGGCCCTCTCCCCGACGGCCGGGGAACGGGCCGCGTACGCCTCCGCCGAACGCCTCACCGAACCGGACGAGCGCGCGGTCGACGTGGCACCGCCCGGATTCCGCGCCGGCCGCGACCCCCTCCGTACGCCGGCCCCCTGACCATCCGGCCGTCCCCCCGACCACGGACCACCGGTCCGCCCCCTCGACCAGCCGACCGCCGCCTCCCGTCCCTTCCACCCCGTCTCCCGGATTCCCCACCCTCCCCCTCCAGCCGGAACGAGGAGCCCATGCGAACTCCCCGCAAGAACCAGGACGCCGTGGCGCCCGCGCCGCCGGCGACCGCACGCGGGCGGCGCGCGCACGCCGGGCCGCCCGCCGACGAACCGGAACCGCGCCCCGCCGACGCCGGCCCCGACACCCCGACCGACGCCGGCGCCCCGGCGGAGGGCCCCGGGAGCGACGCCGTCGCGCCACCCGCCGAGCACTCCCGGCGACGCGGCCTGCGGCCCCGTACCGTGCGCGCCAAGATCGTGTCGCTCCTCATGGTCCCCGTCGTCTCGCTCCTCGCCCTCTGGGGCTTCGCCACCGTCACCACCGCCCAGGACATGGCCCGGATCCGCCAGCTGCAGCGCGTCGACGACGACATCCGCGGACCGGTGTCCGCCGCCGTCGCGGCCCTCCAGGACGAACGCCGCGCAGCCCTGCGGCAGATCGCCGCTCCGGGCGCCGCCCGCGCCGCCGACCTCGAGGACCGGATCCGCCGCACCGACGAGGCCGTCGCCCGGCTCCGGCTCGGCGACGGCCACACCGTCGGCGACTCCGGCGACCTGCCCCCCGACGTCGCCGACCGCGTCGGCGCCTTCGTCCGCGAGGCCCAGGGCCTCACCCGGACGCGCACCGCCGCCGCCGGCGGCCGCGGCGACTGGGACCGGGTCTACGCGGAGTACACCACCGCGGTCTCGGCCGGATTCGCCGTCGGCGGAGCCCTCAGCGGCATCCAGGACACCGGCCAGGGCTCCCACGCGCGCGTGCTCCTCGAACTCGCCCGCGCCTCCGAGATGCTCGCCCGCGAGGACGCCCTCCTCGGCGCCGCCCACCTCACCGGCCGGCTGACCGCCGCCCGCCAGCGCGCCTTCACCGGCGCCGTCGAGACCCGCCGCACCCTCCTCGCCTCGGCCACCGCCGACCTGCCGCCGGCCGGCCGGGACGCCTGGAACCGGCTCGCCGCCGACACCGACCACACCCGGCTCACCGCCGCCGAGGACCGGGTCTCCGCCGCCGCCGACGGGCGGCCCGCCGCCCAGGCCGCGCCCTCCGCCGACTGGGACCCCGCCCTCGCCGCCGTACGCACCGGGCTCGCCACCGTCGAGAGCGACGCGCGCGCCGCCGCGACCGACGCCACCGGCCCCTTCACCGGCGGCATCCTCAGCCCGGCCGGCGCCGCCGTCGTCCTCGGCCTCGCCGCCGTCGCCGCCTCCCTCGTCATCTCGGTCCGGATCGGCCGCGGGCTCGTCGTCGAACTCGTCAGCCTCCGCAACACCGCCCTCGGCATCGCCCGCCGCAAACTCCCCGCCGCCATGAGCCGGCTCCGCGCGGGAGAGGAGATCGACGTCCAGGCGGAGGCCCCGCCGGGACCCGCGCCCCAGGACGAGATCGGTCAGGTCGGCGAAGCGCTCACCACCGTCCACCGGGCCGCCCTCTCCGCCGCCGTCGAACGCGCCGAACTCGCCAGCGGCATCTCCGGCGTCTTCGTCAACCTCGCCCGCCGCAGCCAGGTCCTCGTCCACCGCCAGCTCAACCTCCTGGACAGCATGGAGCGGCGCGCCGACGACCCCGGCGAACTCGGCGACCTCTTCCGCCTCGACCACCTCACCACCCGGATGCGCCGGCACGCCGAGAGCCTGATCATCCTCAGCGGCGCCGCCCCCGGCCGCGCCTGGCGCATGCCGGTGCCGCTGACCAACGTCGTCCGCGCCGCCGTCTCCGAGATCGAGGACTACGCGCGCGTGGAGGTGCGCAGGCTCCCCGAGACCGCCGTCGCGGGCGCCGCCGTCGCCGACCTCACCCACCTCCTCGCGGAACTGATCGAGAACGCCGCCCAGTTCTCCCCGCCCCACACCAAGGTCCGGGTCAGCGGCGAACCCGTCGGCAACGGCTACGCCCTGGAGATCGAGGACCGGGGACTCGGCATGGGCAAGGAGAGCCTCGCCGAGGCCAACGCCCGCATCGACCACTCCGAGGCCCTCGACCTCTTCGACAGCGACCGGCTCGGCCTCTTCGTCGTCAGCCGTCTCTCCTCCCGGCACGCCATCAAGGTCCATCTGCGGCCGTCCCCGTACGGCGGCACCACCGCCGTCGTCCTGCTGCCCACCGACCTCCTCCAGGGCGCCCTCCCGCCGGCCGGCGACACCGCCGACGCGGGGGCCGCCGCACCGGGCGAGGAGCGTGCCGCCCGCGAACAGGCCGAGGCCCACCGCGCGGAGGCCCGCCGCTTCGCGGGACCGCCGGACGACCCCCGTACCCCCGCCGCCGCCCCGAAGGCCCTCGCCGGCGCTCCTGCCGCCCCCGCCGCACCGGAGGCCGCGGGTGCCCCCCTCGCCCCGCCCCCGCCGGGCCGGCCGCAGCCCCTGCCGCGCCCGGCGGCCGTCCCCGCGCCGGCCCCGGACGCCGGGCCCGCCGCCGTACCGCCGTCCGCGCCGCCCTCCGTGCCGGCGGGCGTGACCGCCCTGAGGCCGCGCGGAGGCCCTGTCGTACCGGCGCGTTCGTCGCAGTCGCCGCCCTCGCCGTCGCCGTCCGAGCACGACCGGAGTGTGGACGCCGACACCGGCCTGCCCCGCCGCGTCCGGCAGGCGAGCCTCGTCCCGCAGCTGCGGGAGGTGCCCGCACCGGCCCCGGTCCCCGCGCCCGCCGCCCCCGGCACGCCGGAACGGACACCCGAGCAGGTACGCGACCGGATGGCCGCCTACCGCGACGGCTGGCAGCGCGGCGGCGGGCCCGCGCCGGGCGCCCGGCGGCCGCTCGGCGGCGGCGCACCCTCCGCGGTCGGCGCACCGGCCGGGACCGACCCCGGCCGCGTCACGCGCCCCTACGCCGATCCCGCGCTCCACGCGGACTCCGCGTCCCACGGAGCCGCCCCCCACGGCGCCCCGCACGACCCGCGCGGCGACGCACGCGCGCGTACCGACCTCGGCCCGTACTTCGGTGCCCGCGCCAACCCGCCCCAGGACCCCCGATCCGAAGGAGACGACGCATGATCGACCACGAGAGGGTCTCCCACCACCGCTCCGGCGAACTCGACTGGCTCCTCGACGATCTGGTGAACAGGGTGCGCGACGTCCGCCACACGGTGGTGCTCTCCAGCGACGGCCTCGCGGTCGGCGCCTCCAGCGGACTCAGCCGCGAGGACGCCGAACACCTCGCCGCCATCGCCTCCGGATTCCACAGCCTCGCCAAGGGCGCCGGACGCCAGTTCCACACCGGCGGCGTCCGGCAGACCATGGTCGAGATGGACGACGGCTTCCTCTTCGTCGCCGCCGCCGGCGACGGCTCCTGCCTGGCCGTCCTCAGCTCCGTCAGCGCCGACATCGGCCTCATCGCCTACGAGATGGCCCGGCTGGTCAAACGCGTCGGCGAACACCTGCACACCCCGCCGCGGCTCGCGGCCACCCCGCCGGCCGCCGGCTGACCGGAGACCCCCATGACCATGGACAGCACCGGCGACACCGCCGGCGGCGGACCGCCCGCACCGGGCAGCCACTGGTACGACGCCGACGCCGGGCCGCTCGTCCGGCCGTACGCGATGACCGGCGGCCGCACCAAACCCGGCCCGAGCAACGTGCGGTTCGACCTCATCGCCCTCGTCGTCGTCGACGACGACCCGCCGGGCCCGGCCGAGGAGGCCGTCCTCGGCCCCGAACACCGCGCCCTGCTCACCCTCTGCCGGGCCGAGACCCAGTCGGTGGCCGAACTCGCCGCCGACGCCGACCTCCCCGTGGGCGTCGTCCGGGTCCTTCTCGGCGACCTCCTCGAATCGGGCTTCGTACGCGTCAGCAGGCCCGTACCGCCCGCGCAGCTCCCCGACGAACGCATCCTGAGAGAAGTGATCGATGGCCTACGAGCGCTCTGACAGCACCGGCGCGGACGGCGGCGACACCGCTCTCGCCCTGAAGATCCTGGTCGCCGGCGGGTTCGGCGTCGGCAAGACCACGCTGGTCGGCGCGGTCAGCGAGATCCGCCCGCTGCGCACCGAGGAACGGCTCAGCCGGGCGGGCGAACTCGTCGACGACACCGGGGGAGTGGCCCAGAAGACCACCACGACGGTCGCCATGGACTTCGGCCGGATCACGATCCGCGCGGGACTCTCGCTGTACCTCTTCGGCACCCCGGGCCAGGACCGCTTCTGGTTCCTCTGGGACGAGCTCTCGCAGGGCGCCCTGGGCGCGGTGGTGCTCGCCGACACCCGGCGGCTGGAGGACTGCTTCCCGGCGGTCGACTACTTCGAGCACCGCAAGATCCCGTTCGTGGTGGCCGTCAACTGCTTCGAGGGCGCCCGTTCCTACGGGGCGCAGGACGTGTCCCGCGCCCTGGACCTGGACCGGGGGACGCCCGTGGTGCTGTGCGACGCGCGCGACCGGGACTCCGGCAAGGAGGTCCTCATCCGGGTCGTCGAGTACGCCGGGCGGATGCACACCGCCCGGCTCCTCGACACGGTCGGCTGAACCGGCGGGCGACCGGCCCCCGCCGGGAGGTCAGTCGGACACCCCGCCCGCCGACGTCACCTTCTCGATCTTCACCCGGACGACGAGCTCGCCCGGCACGCCGTTGCGGGCGCCGAACTCCGCGGCGCGGTCCTCGCCCATGTAGCGGCCGCCGATCCGGGTGGCCCAGTGGACCAGCTCCTCGGGGTCCTCGCTGAGCTCGGCCACACCGCTGAGGGTGACGTACGAGAACGGCGGGGCGTCGTCGTCGACGCAGAGGGAGACGCGGCCGTCCCGGGCGAGGTTGCGGCCCTTCACGGTGTCCTTGCCCGTGTTGAACACGAAGGCGTCGCCGTCCAGTACGAACCACACCGGCACGACGTGCGGGCTGCCGTCCGCGCGCACGGTCGCGAGCTTGCCGGTACGGGTCCCCCGGGACACGAAGTCCCGCCACTGTTCCTCGCTCATTCTCGTCATGCGCCCATCGTGCGGCACGCGGTGGCCTGACGGCGGCACACCCGGGCCGACCGGGGTGCTTGCCCTGTCCACGACAGTGCGTAAGGCTTGCCGCGACACGCGGTCCGTACCGGCGCACGCGGGCACGGGGCCCGGCCGGCGCGGCCGCAACGACGAGGGGGAGGACCACATGGCGCTGGACAAGGGGCTCGACTGGCTCCTGGACGATCTGACCCGCAGGGTCGGACCGATACGGCACGCACTGGTGCTGTCGAACGACGGACTGGTGACCGGCGCGAGCAGCGAACTCGCCCGGGAGGACGCGGAGCACCTGGCCGCCGTCTCCTCCGGCCTGCACAGCCTGGCGCGCGGCTCCGGCCGGCACTTCCGGGCGGGCCGGGCCCGGCAGACGATGGTCGAGTTCGACGAGGCGCTGCTCTTCGTCACGGCGGCGGGCGACGGCAGCTGCCTCTGCGTGCTGAGTGACGCGGAGGCGGACGTCGGCCAGGTCGCCTATGAGATGACGCTGCTGGTCAACCGGGTCGGTGAGCACCTCGGCGTCTCCGCGCGGCAACCGGGCGGTCCGGCGGTCTGACGGTCGCGGCGCGCGGTTGTCCACAGGCGGTTGTCCACAGGGCGCCCACCCTTCGTCACTCTCCGTTACCTTCGTGGGTGTCGGGTTCACCGGAACCCGTCCCGGTCGGCCGACCGGCCGGAGGAGGAGCGGAGAGGTGGCGGACGCCATGACGGTGGACGTGACGACACGGACGGTATCGGCGGCCCGGGCCGCGGAGGAGCTGGAGCTGAAGCGCGAGGAGTTCCGGCTCGCCGTGCGGATGGGACTGATCAGGACGGGCCCGGCGCCGGATCCCGGTGGCATGCTCCGGGGCCGGGGGAGCGGCCGGGACCGGCCGCCCGAGCGGCGCCCGGTCGAGCGCGCCGAGATCGACCGGCTCAAGGCGGCGCCGGACTTCCCCGCCGGTCTGCGCGAGCGCGTCCGGACGGTCGGCGCGGCGGAGGCGGCGGGGCTCCTCGGCATCACCGCCGGCCGGTTCGGCCGCCTGGCCCGCACGGGCCATCTGAGCCCGGTGCGCTTCTACCTCAACCGCTACCGGACGGTGATCTGGCTGTACGTGGCGGCCGAGGTCACCGCCTTCGGCGAGGACCACCCCGCCCTGCTCTCCGGCCGGATGCCGGCGGCGGTGCGGGAGCGGGAGGCGGCGGGGGAGGACCTGCGGGCCAGGAACTGGCGCACCCGCCACCTGGCGCTGCTGCTGCGCGGCAGCGACGACCCGTGGGCCCGGGCGGCGGCGATCGCCTCGCTGCTCGACCCGGTCCAGATCGCGGAGGTGGTCGACGACCCCTACGAGCGCGCCCATCTGGACCGGCTGCGGCCGGCCCCGCCGCCGGGCTTCCCGGTCTCGGGCGCAGGCCGCGAGGTCGCCGACCGGCTGGTCCGCGCCGACGACCCCGACGAGATCCTGTGGCACCGGATGAGCCTCGCTCTCGCCCTGGACGAGGCCCGTGCCGCCCGGCAGGCGCCCTACCCGGGAGAGCGTGCCCGGCCGGATGCGGAACCGGCACCGGCGGTGCGGGAGCTCGGGGCGCGGGAGTTCGTGGCGCGGGCGCCCGAGGTGCCGGAGGCTCCGGAGCGGCCGACCGTTCGCCCACCCGCTCGGCCACCCGCTCGTCCGTCCGACCGTCCGTGCGGCCGTCCGCGCGGCCGGGTGGCGCGGCCGCCGGGCCGGGCGCCGGGGACCCGGAGGCCGGGGCTTCTGGCGCGGATGCGGCGCTCCTTCCCCGGGCGGCGGGCGTCCGGTGCGGGGTGGGGTGTGCGGCGTGACTGGGCGTGACGACGCCGGTTGCGGGTGCGGCGGTGAGGGTGCCCGGTGACGATGGGGACATGTTGCTGGCCCGTGTCGCGGAGGTCTCCCGGCAGGTCGCCGCCGCCTCGGCGCGGTCGCGGAAGACCGCCCTGCTCGCCGAACTGTTCGCCGAGGCCACCCCCGAGGAGAGCCCGCTCGTCATCGCCTACCTCTCGGGTCGGCTGCCGCAGGGCCGGATCGGCGTCGGCTGGAGCACGCTCAGACAGGTGGTGCCGCCGGCCGTGCCTCCGGCGGCCGAGCCGGCGCTGACACTCGCCGACGTGGACGCGGCGATGGAGGCGCTCGCGGCCGTGGCCGGGCCCGGCTCCCAGGCGGAACGGGCGCGCAGAGTCCACGAGTTGTGCGCGGCGGCGACCGTCGAGGAGCAGGAGCTGCTGGTGCGGCTGCTCTCCGGGGAGGTGCGGCAGGGGGCGCTCGACGCGGTCGCGCTGGAGGGCGTGGCCAAGGCGGCGGACGTGCCGGCCGCGGAGCTGCGGCGGGCCGTGATGCTGGAGGGCTCGCTGCCGCCGGTGGCGCAGGCGGTCCTCGCGGAAGGGCGTACCGCTCTCGACCGGTTCACCTTGCGCGTCGGCCGGGCCGTGCAGCCGATGCTGGCGCACACGGCCGGTTCCGTCACCGAGGCGGTGGCGGCGCTCGGGCCGTGCGCGGTGGAGGAGAAGCTGGACGGCATCAGGATCCAGGTGCATCGCGACGGCGCGGCGGTGCGGGTGCACACCCGCTCCCTCGACGACATCACGGCCCGGCTGCCCGAGGTCGTCGCCGTCGCCCTCGACGTGCCGTCGGAGTCGTTCATCCTCGACGGCGAGCTGATCGCCCTCGACCCCGGCACCGGCCGTCCGGTCGCGTTCCAGTCCATCGCCGGCCGCGTCGGCTCCCCCGCGGACGTCACCGGCGCCCGAGCCGCGCTGCCGCTCACCCCGGTCTTCTTCGACGTCCTCGCCGCGGACGGGGACCCCCTCGTCGACCGCCCCGGCCGCGCCCGGCACGCGGTCCTCGCCCGCCTTCTGCCCGAGGAGCGCAGGGTGCGCCGCGTCGAGGTCGCCGCCCCCGACGATCCCGCCCAGGTGGAGGCGGCCGAGCGGTTCCTCGCCGACACCCTCGCCCGGGGCCATGAGGGCGTGCTGGTGAAGGCGCTCGACGAGCCCTATGTGGCGAGCAAGCGGGGGCGGACCTGGCTCAAGGTGAAGCCCGTCCACACCGTCGACCTCGTCGTCCTCGCCGCCGAACGGGGCCACGGCCGCCGTACCGGCTTTCTGTCGAACCTGCACCTCGGCGCCCGGGCGGAGGGCGGCGGCTTCGTGATGCTCGGCAAGACCTTCAAGGGACTCACCGACGAGATGCTCCGGTGGCAGACCGACCGCCTCCGGGGACTGGCCGTCGAGGACGACGGGTTCACCGTCAGGGTCCGCCCCGAGCTGGTCGTGGAGATCGCCTACGACGGCCTCCAGCGCTCCACCCGCTACCCGGCCGGCATCACCCTCCGCTTCGCCCGCGTGCTGCGGTACCGCCCGGACAAGACCGCCGCCGAGGCCGACACCGTCGAGTCCCTGCTCGCCGCCGGCTGAGTCCGGCGGGCGGGAGCCGTCGACGCGGCGCGGCGGAAGGGGGATGCTGGAAGAGTGGCACGCTGCCACGAGGAGATGAGCGACGTGTACGACTTGCACATCGACACCGACGTCACCGTCCAGCTGAGCGACTGCCGGCAGGAGGACGCGCGGGCCGTGTTCGAGGTCCTCGATCACTACTACCGGCTGGAGGACATGGAGCCCCCGAGCCCGGCGGGCACGGGACCGGCCACCACCGTGTGGATGGCCACGTTCGACACCTCCGGCGGGCAGCGCGAGGAGCCGTCGCGGCCCCCGCGGCTCACCGGCAAGGTCGGCGCCCTGCTGACCGGCGGCTACCACGCCGTCGGCGAGGTCGAGAGGGTGCTCGCGGCCGGCTTCGACATCGAGTCCCTGCAGGCGGTCTCGGGCGACCAGGAGACCGAGGCGCGCCTGCTCCTCGCCTCCCGCTGATCGCTCCGGGGCGAGCCGGCACGGACGGTACGGGACACCCCGGGTGGAGCGGACGGGCCCCGCCCGGGGCTTGGTCGTGCCCGCGGAAGACGACGCTGGTACCCCCCTTCCCGACCCCGGTATACACCGTGTGTAGAGTTCACGGCGGCCATCGGTACACCCGCCCTGACCAGGCGTGGAGATGGCCGCGTCACACACGAAACCGGGGAAAGCGGGTACCACCATGTTCCGATCCAGGCCGGGCCGCCGCGGTGGGAGGACCGCCGTCCTGCTCGCCGCCACGCTCCTCCTCACGCTGAGCGGCTGCGGCGTGGACCCCCTCACCCCACAGGACGCGCGGGCCGAGTCGGGAGACGACGGCAAGGCGGGCGCGACACCCCGGCGGGTCGACTGTGCCCGGGCGAAGTGCATCGCCCTCACCTTCGACGCCGGCCCGGGCGAGGACACCCCGCGCCTCCTCGACGTCCTCAAGAAGGAGCACGTCCCCGCCACCTTCTTCCTCCTCGGCCGCAAGCACGTCGAGCGCTACCCCGAGGTCGTGCGGCGCATCGCGGACGAGGGGCACGAGGTCGCCAACCACACCTGGTCGCACCGGATCCTCACCGACCTGGAGGAGAACGAGGTCCGCGAGGAACTCTCCCGCACCCAGGGCGCCATCGAGAGGATCACCGGCCGCAAGCCCGTCCTCATGCGCCCGCCGCAGGGTCGCACCGACTCCACCGTCGCCGACGTCAGCCGCGAGCTCGGTCTCGCGCAGATTCTCTGGAGCATCACCGCCAAGGACTACTCCACGACCGACTCGGCCCTGATACGGGAACGCGTCCTCACCCAGGCGCACCGGGACGGCGTCATCCTCCTCCACGACATCTACGACGGCACCGTCCCCGCCGTGCCCGGGATCATCGACGAGCTCAAGGAGCGCGGCTACACCTTCGTCACCGTCCCCGAACTCCTCGCCCCCGGCACCGCCCGCGCCGGCGAGGTCTACCGGCCCGAGAAGGACTGAACGCAGGGGCGGGCCCGCCGCCTCGGCGCGGGTGACCCGACTCACACCCTTCACCCCGTACTGCCCGGAACATCGGGAAAAGGTTCGCCGTTCTCCCTTATGTGACGGCGAAGGGGCCCGGTCCCCAGGTCCCCCCCGGAGGTGACCGCCCTTCGCCCGTCACGGCGAACGGCCCCGGCTGGAACCCCCCGTCCAGCCGGGGCCTCGCCATGTCCGGGGAGGCTCGCACGGCGCACGAGGGGCGCGCACAACGGCGCGTTCGACCCGTTCGAGTGAGGCCGCGCATGACCCGTCTCGTCACGGGCAGTGATCGCTCGGGTCGCGGGTGATCATCCTCCGGCCCACCGCCGACCCGGCACCGCGCCATCGTGCGAAGGGGGACCCATGCCGCTCGCCACCACACCGCTCGCCCGCCGGGCCCTGCCGGCCGCGGCCGCGCTGGCCCTGCTCACCGGCTGCGCCTCCGTCCGCTCCGACCAGCCGGGACCGCCCGCCGTACCGTCCGCGCGCGCCGCGCAGGACGCGCTCCTCAAGGCGGCGGAGCGGCGGTTCACCGACGACTGCCTCGCCGCGCGCGGCATCCGGACCACCGCCGAACCGCGCGCCCCCGCCGAGGACCGGGCCCTCCAGGCCGCCCTCTTCGGCACCGGGCCGCGTGAACTCTCCGTGACGCTCGCCACCGGCGCCACGGTCACCGCCCACAGCGACGGCTGCGTCGCCGCCGCCCGCGACCGGCTCTACGGCGACCAGCACCGCTGGTTCCGGGTGCAGGTCGTCGTCGACAACCTCCGGGCCGAGGCCCAGGCCCGCTACCGGGACGACCCCGACCACCGGGCCGCCCTCGCCCGCTGGACCGCCTGCGTCGCACCGGCGGGCCGGCCCCGCCCGGAGCGGCCCGACCCCGAGGACGCCGCCCGCTGCGCGCGGGAGAGCGGCCTCGACGAGACCCGCGCCCGACTGGAGCGCGTCGAGCTGGCCGAGGTGCGCGCCCTGCACCACGACGAGCTCACCACCTACCGGCAGTTGCGCGACCGCGCGCTGCTGCGGGCGGTCCGGCTGCCCGCGTCCACCTCACCACCGAAAGGCGACACACCCTCGTGAAGCGCATCCTGGCCACCACGGCCGCCGCCCTGCTCGCCCTCACCAGCGGCCTCGCCGTCGCCGGCTCCGCCACCGCCGCCGAATGTCCCTCCGGCCACTTCTGCGTCTGGCAGGACGCCAACTTCGGCGGACAGCGGGCCAACTGGAGCGGCGACGACGGCTGGTGGGAGAGCTGGATCTCCGACACCGACTCCTCGTGGGCGAACCACGGCATCTCCGGCCCCGGCATCAAGGACCACGTGCGGGTCTACGAGAGCGCCTGGCAGGGCGGCAGCATGACGATCTGCCTCGCTCCCGGCCAGGAGGTGGGCTACTTCGCCGCGGCCAACGACCGCGGCGACTCCCACATCTGGGCCACCGGCTGCTGACCCCGGCCCCGGCGCGCCCCGGTCACGGGGTGCGCCGGGCCCCCGGGTGCCGCAGCGCCGAGGCCAGCATCAGGCCCGCGCCCCGGACCACGCTGGTCGCCGGATCGTTGGCCAGCCGGACCCGGCCGCGCAGCACCTGCGCGAGCCGCGCCGTCACATCGAGCCGGAGCGCGCCTCCGCCGGTCACCAGCACGCCCCGGCGCAGCGCCCCGCGGACGGCGCCGGTGCCGTCCGCGCGCCACATGTCGCTCACCATGTCGGCGGCGGTCCCCGCCACCGCGTCGGGCAGTCCGCCGTGCGCCGGCAGGTCGTCCACGCCGAGTTCGGCGAGCCGGGCGTCCTGCACCTGGCCGTCGACGACGAGCGTGACCTCGGTCAGCCGGGCGCCGAGGTCCACCACGAGCAGGGGACCCCCGCCGGGCGGCGCCGCGTAGGCGGCCGCGGCCCGGGCGCTGTCGACGGCGATCACCCGGAGGGGGCCGAGTCCGGCGACGGCGCGGCGGGCCGCCTCGCGCTCCGCGGGGGCGGCGAGCACCGGGTGGGTCAGCATCACGACGGTGTCGTGGCTCTCGCCGCCGGGGGCGGAGGCGGCCAGTCGCTTCAGGAGCAGCTGCTGCGAGGGGGTGTCCGCGATCCGGCCGCGCCGGACCGCCGCGCTCGGCACGTCCGCGAAGACGCCCGCGCCCGGGGCCCAGGCCCGCGTGCGCGAGCTGCCGATGTCGAGGGCTATCCCGCGCACCGGCCGTCGCGCGTCCCGGTGGGTGCCACCCGCTCCGTACGATCCCATCGATGTCCGTCCAGGTCCTGTCGGCCCACTGATTACGAGGCCGATCCGCGCCCACACTATGCAGGATCCGCAACGGGAACGCCACGGTGCTTCAGGATCCAAGGATCATGGTCAGGCAGAGGCTCCCAGCCAGAGATCCGGGCCGAAGACCTCGTAGTGGACGTCGGCCGCGGCGACACCGGAGGCCACGAGGTCGCCCCGGACCGACCGCAGGAAGGGGAGCGGGCCGCACAGGTAGGCGCTCGTGCCGGCCGGCAGCTCCAGCGCGGTCACGTCGGCGAGGCCCTCGCGGGCGCCGGACGTGCCCGGCTCCTCGTACCAGAGGTGCAGGCTGCCCTGCGGGAGCCTGCCGACGAGCTCGCGCAGCTCCTCGGCGTGGGCGTGCGTGCCGGGGGAGCGGTCGGCGTGCACGACCACGACCGGGCGGCGGGAGCCGGTGGCGGCGAGGTGGTCGAGCATGGCGAGCATCGGGGTGCTGCCGATGCCGGCGGAGGCGAGCAGCAGCGGAGTGTCGCCCTCGGGCAGCACCAGGTCGCCGAAGGGCGCGGAGACCTCCAGGAGGTCTCCGGCGGCCGCGTGGGCGTGGAGCCGGTGGGAGACCTCGCCGGCCGGGTCGCCGTCGACCCGCTTCACCGTGATGCGCCACGCCGGACGGCCCGGCGCGGAGGAGAGGCTGTACTGGCGGATCTGGTGGGCGCCGTCCGCCAGCGTCACGCGGACGCTCACGTACTGGCCGGGCCGGAAGACGGGGAGCGGGGAGCCGTCCGGGTCGGTGAGGACGAACGAGGCGGTGTCCGGGGTCTCCTCGCGCCGCTCGGCGATCCGCACCGGGCGCCAGACCTGACCGTCCTCGACGCCCGCCTCCTGGTAGAGGCGGCTCTCCAGGGCGATGAGCGCGTTCGCCATCAGCCAGTAGACCTCGTCCCACGCCTGGGCGACCTCGGGGGTGACGGCCTCGCCGAGCACCTCGACGATCGCGGCGAAGAGGTGCTCGTGAACGATCTTGTACTGGTCCGCGGTGACGCCGAGCGAGGCGTGCTTGTGCGCGATGCGGGACAGCAGTGTGTCGGGGCGGGTGTCGGGGTGCTCCAGGAGGGCGACGGCGAAGGCGGCTATGGAGCCGGCCAGCGCCTTGCGCTGGTCGCCGCTGGCCTGGTTGCCCCGGTTGAAGAGGTCGCGCAGCAGCTCGGGGTGGGCGGCGAAGAGCCGCCCGTAGAAGCGCTCGGTGATCTCGTCGAGGGCCCCGCCGACGGCGGGCAGCGTGGCGCGGACGACGGGTACGGCCTGCTCGGACAGCATCGGAACTCTCAATCTGGTAGATGATCTACGTATTTAAATCGACGCGGAGTCCCGGGCGGCGCGAACCGCCCGGGCCGACGGGCGCCGGGTCAGGAAGGGGGGCGCGGAGTGAGGGAGAGCAGCACGGGGCCGGTCGGCGCCCCCACGAGGTCGGCCACCGTGAGCGGGTCGAGCGTGCGGTAGAAGGCGTCCTGCGCCTCCCGCAGCGCGCCCCGCAGCCGGCAGGCCGCCCGCAGCGGGCACGGCGGATCGGCCTCGCAGCCGACGACCTCCTCCTCGCCCTCCAGCGTCCTGGTCAGCCAGCCCACCGAGGAGCGCCGGCCGAAGTCGGTGAGGGCGAGCCCGCCCCCGCGTCCGCGTCGGGCCTCCACCACGCCGAGGTGCTGGAGTCGGGTGACCACCTTCGCCATGTGGGCGTGCGGCACGGCCATCTCCTCCGCCACCACGCGGGTGGTGACGGGCTCGGCGTCGTCGGTGACCGCCAGGCGCATCACGGCGCGCAGGGCCAGGTCGGTGAACTTGGTCAACCTCACGGCATGACCGTACCAAAGACGTATCCCGGACTCGCCTTAAGGGTGCGGAGTCCGGGACACGGGGCCGCCTCGACCGGGCGGGGCGGGGCGGGAGGGGTCAGGAGAGGACCTTGGCCTTCGCCTGCTGGAACTCCTGCTCGGAGATCGCGCCCTTCTCCTTGAGGTCCGCGAGCCGCGCCAGCTCGTCCGTGGCGCTCGGGGTGCCGCCCGCGGCGGCCTGGGTGCCGGCGGTCTGCCGGATGTACTCCTGGAAGCGGGCCTCCGCGTCCTTCGCCTGCTTCACGTCACGCGCGCCCATGCCCTTGCCGCGCGCGATCACGTAGACCAGCACGCCGAGGTAGGGAAGCAGGATGCAGAAGATCAGCCAGCCCGCCTTGCCCCAGCCGCCCAGCTCGTGGTCCCGGAAGATGTCCGTGATGACCTTGAAGAGCAGGAAGAGCCACATGATCCAGAGGAAGAACCACAGCATCGTCCAGAAGACGTTCAGGAGGGGGTAGTCGTCCATTCCTGCACACTCCGATCCGTCGCCCGGCCGGGAGGGCCGTGCGTTGGAGCGAGTCTCACCCGTCCGGCCCGCGCCCGCATGTCGTGGCGGCCCGCCCCGGGCTCCGCGTGCGGGCCGCCCGCCACCGTGTTCGGATGGGAACACCCGTACGCGGACGGCGATCCGCGAGGACGACGAGGGCCGGAGCGCCACGGGCCCGGCGGAGTGGGCCGGCTCCCCCGTCCGGAGGAGCCCCGCCCGCGCCGCCGCGGGCCGCACCGGTGCCGACGGCCCGCCTCAGGACGCGCGCAGCGCCGCGAGCGCGGCCAGCGCACGGTCCGCGTGGGCGCTCATCCGCAGCTCGCTGCGGACGACCTCGCGCACCCGCCGGTCCTGGCCGATGACGAAGGTGACCCGCTTCGTCGGGGCCAGCGAGAAGCCGCGCCGCACGCCGAAGCGCTCGCGGACCGCGCCCTTGGGGTCGGAGAGCAGCGGATAGCCCAGCGAGTGGCGCTCGGTGAACTCCCGCTGCTTCTCCACGTCGTCGCCGCTGACGCCCACGGGCTGCGCGCCCGCCGCGCGGAACTCGGCAGCCAGGTCGCGGAAGTGGCACGCCTCGGCGGTGCAGCCGGGCGTCATCGCCGCCGGGTAGAAGAAGAGGACGACCGGCCCCTCGGCGAGCAGCCCGGAGAGGGAGCGCGGGGTCCCGGTCTCGTCCGGCAGGGTGAAGTCCTCGACGAGATCACCGACGTTCATGCGGTCCGCCCCCTTCGTCGGGCGTCCCGGCCTCCCGGTGTCCGCCCTGGCCGCGCCCGCCGGCCTGCCCGGCGGACTACCCGAGAGTTCTACCGCAACGTAGGAGCCGCCGTCACCCCGCCGCCGCCCCGGCCGGCCGCGATCCGCGCGTCGAGGATCGCCAGCACCCGCTCGCCCCACCGGAGGTTCTCCTCCTCCAGCAACCGGCCGCGCATCAGCGTCAGATACGGCCCGACCCGCTCGGACTCGCGCAGATACGTCTCCTCGTCCCGGTCGCCGAGCAGCCACTGCCGCAGCCGGTCGTACCGGGCGAGCTTCTCCCGGGAGACGTCCATCCGCTGCGCCACGAAGCTCCGCACGGCCTCGGTGTCACCGCCGTCGCACGCCTGCACCTGCACCATCAGCTCGTCGCGGACCGCGGTCGGCCGCGGTGCCACGGAGGTGAAGCCGTCGAGGTCCCGGCGCCCCTCCGGGGTGAGGCTGAACATCCGCTTGTTGGGGCGGCGTTCCTGCTCGACGACCCGCGCGGTGATGAGACCGGCCTCCGACAGGCGGTCGAGCTCGCGGTAGAGCTGCTGGGGGGTGGCGGCCCAGAAATTGGCGACGGACACGTCGAAGATCTTGGCGAGGTCGTATCCGGATGCCTCGCCCTCCAGAAGAGCTGCGAGGACGGCGTGCTTGAGGGACATCCGGACACGCTAGCAGTCCGTTGAATAGTTTCCTCCGCACCTATTCAACGGCCACGGGCCCGCCGGTCCGCGCGGTCCTGCGTGGCACCCGGCCCGGGGCCTGCCTACGCTGGATCACCAGACACCACGGGGAGACGACCGGGGGAGCCGGAGGAGCGAGCAGCGCCATGGACACCGACGCGTACGTCTACACCAGCTACATCAGGACGTCCCCGGACGACCTCTGGAAGGCGCTGACGGAGCCGGAACTGACCCGGCGCTACTGGGGCGTGGCCTTCGAGACGGAGTGGACCCCCGGCGCGGAGATGGTGTGGGACGAGGGCGGCCGGCGGACCGCCGACCCCGAGCAGGTGGTCGTCGAGGCCGTGCCGGGCCGCCGGCTCGCGTACACCTGGCACACCTTCACCCCCGAATGGGCGAAGGCGGTCCGGCTGGACGACGAGGTGTACGGGCTCCTCTCCGGCGAGCGCCGGTCCACCGTCGCCTTCGACCTCGAACCCTCCGGCGACGACATGGTCAAGCTGACCGTCACCCACGGCGGCCTGGAACCGGACGGCATCATGCGGGGGCTCATCGGGGAGGGCTGGCCCGCGATCGTCTCCAGCCTGAAGTCGCTCCTGGAGACCGGCGAAGAGCTTCCGGAACCGCCCCGCTGACCCATTCGAGTCGTCTCCCGGGCCTCTCGCCCGCCACGCCCGCCCCTGTGATCATCGTTTCCTCCTGCCGTCGGTTCTGATGACGTGACCGGTGTCCGTCCGCCGGCCCGCCGTCCGGCCGGCGACGAAAGGGGAGGGTGTCCGACGTGCCGTCACGCCGATACGTACAGGGGTGGGGCGCGCTCTCCCTCGCCGTCGGGGCCGTCCTCGTCACCACGGCCGCGGGCCAGGCCCCGCCGGCGAGCGGCGCGCACGCCGCGAACGTCCCGGAGGCCGCCGTCGTGACGGTCGACGCCTGTGCCGGCGCGGGCGGCCTCTGCCGGGTGCCCCGCACCACCCTGGCCCTGGACGGCCGTGCCGCCGTCACCCTGCCGGCCGCCGCCACCGGCCCCCTCGACCTCGCCCTGCGCACCCCCGGGCGGCTCGCCGACGTGACCGTCACCGACCGCCGCGGGCGCCGGATCGCCGGGCACACCGACACCGGCGGCACCCGCTGGACCAGCGAGGCCGCGCTGCCCGCCGGAGACGCGTACACCGCACGACTCGTCCTGGAGGACACCGGCCCGGCCGGTCTCCGGCGCCGGGTCGTGCGGCTCGCCGTCCGCACCGACAGGGCGCCCGCGGGGGAGCGGCTGACGGTCGCGTTCGGCCCCGGAGACGGCGGCGGAGCCCGTACGTACGGGGTGGGCCAGCCGGTCACCGCGGAGCTGAGCCATCCCGTCCCGGCCGACGCCCCGGCCGCCCGCCGGGTCGTCGAACGCGCCCTGGAGGTGCGCAGCGAGCCGCGCGCGGTGGGCGCCTGGCACTGGGTGGACGCCGACACCCTGCACTACCGGCCGCGCGCCTACTGGCCGGCCGGCGCCACGGTCCGGGTCCGCTCGGCGCTCGCCGGAGCCCGCGTCACCGACCGGCTGTACGGCGGCCCGTCACGGCCCCTCACCTTCAGCACCGGCGCCCGGGTGGAGGCCGTCACCGACGTCGCCGCCCACGAGATGCGGGTCTACCGGGACGGCCGGCTGCTCCGCGTCATCCCCGTCACCACCGGCAAGCGCGGCTTCCGCACCCGGGTCGGCACCAAGGTCGTCCTCGGCAAGGAGCGGACGGTCCGGATGCGCGGCGACTCGATCGGCATCGCCCGCGGCAGCCGCGAGTTCTACGACCTGAAGGTCCGCTGGGCCACCCGGGTGACATGGAGCGGCGAGTACCTGCACGCCGCCCCCTGGTCGGTGGACGCGCAGGGCAGCGCCGACGTGAGCCACGGCTGCACCGGGATGTCCACCGAGGCGGCCCACTGGTTCTACCGCACGGTCCGCGAGGGCGACCTGGTCCGGGTCGTCAACGGGTACGGGGAGACGATGGCGCCGTTCGGCAACGGCTACGGCGACTGGAACCTCGACTGGCCCGGGTGGCTGCGCGGCAGCGCCCTCGGCCCCGCGGCGGTCCGGGCCGCCGCCGGAAGCCCGCTGCGGCCCGGTCTCTGACGGCGGCTCAGCCCCCCGCCCCCGGCGCGGGAGTCCGGCGCCCACGAGCACGCCGAGGGCCCGGTGAACCGTGACAGGGAGTGTGCCGGCGACCCGGCCTCAGTCGTTCACGGCGGTCAGCAGCACCACGGAGTCGTCCACGGCGGTCAGGCCGTGGCGCTCCTTGGGGAGCATCCGCAGCACCCCCGTGGCCAGTTCGTCCGTCCAGCCGGGCGCGGTCAGCCGTACCCGGCCGCTGAGCACCTGGAGGCTGGCCGCCGGGGGAGAGGTGTGCTCGTCCAGGGCCGTACCGGCCTTCAGCGCGATCACGGTCTGCCGCAGCACCCCGTCGTGGAGGACCAGATGGGCGCTGCGCCCGTGCGGCGCGGTGCGGGCGGCGGCCAGGTGCTCGTCGGCGAGGGCGGTGAGGTCCAGGTTCATACCCCCAGCCTCCGCGCCGCGCGCGCGGACGCAACTCGGGCCGCCCTCCGGCTCACCCGGCGGGCAGCAGCGCCCCCCTGAGGTGGTCGTACGCCACGTGCGCGTGGAGCCGGACCCCGGTGACGAGGGTGTCGTCGTCGGCGTAGAAGCGCGGATGGTGGTTGGTGACGAGACCCCGCCCGCCCTCCTCCGGCACCGGCATCCCGTCGGCGTCCAGGACGGCGTCCTGGACGCCGAGCATCACGTACAGCCCGCCGAAGCGCGCGATGAACTCGGAGACGTCGTCGTAGCCGAGGGTCGCCCCGGTCTCGGTGACCCGCTCCGCGCCCGCGACCCGCCGCAGGGTCGGCAGCGCCGCCGTCACCCACGGCTCGGCGTTGTGCACCGGCGGCACCGGCTGGAGGTAGTCCACCTCGGCCGTCGCCCCGTACGCCGCCGCCGAGTGCTCGGCGAGCCGCCGGAGCCGGTCCCGCACCTCGGCCATGTCGGACTCCACGGCGCAGCGGACGGTGCCCCAGAGCGTCACCGTCTCGCCGATGATGTTGAAGCGCCCGACGTCCTCGACGTGCCCGATGGTGACGGTGACCGGGTCGAAGGCCGACACCTGGCGGTACAGCTGCCCGATCCCGGTGAGCACCGCCCCGGCGGCCGGCATCGGGTCGACGCCCTGCCACGGGGTGGAGCCGTGCACCTGCCTGCCGGTGAGGGTGATCCGGACCAGTACGGAGGCCCCGTACTGGTTGCCCACCCGGTAGCCCACGTACCCCTTCGGGTACGGCGTCACGTGCATGCCGAACGCCATCGTCGGCACCGGGTCGACGAAGGCGCCCGCCTCGACCATGGCGAGCGCGCCGCCGGTCTCGTTCACCGGCGGTCCCTCCTCGGCGGGCTGGAAGACGAGGACGACGGTGCCCGGCAGCCGGTCGCGCACCCCGGCGAGGACCGTCGCGGCCCCCATCAGCATCGCCGTGTGGCAGTCGTGGCCGCAGGCGTGGGAGACGGGGAACGGGCCGCCGGGGTAGTCCGCGTCCACCACCCGCGAGGCGAAGTCCTCCCCGCACAGGTCCCTCACCGGCAGCGCGTCGGTGTCCGCGCGCAGGGCCGCCACCCGGCCGTCGCCCCCGGCGGCCGTGCCACGGAGCACGCCGACCACGCCGTGTCCGGCGATCCCCGTGCGGACCTCGTCGAGCCCCAGGGCGCGCAGATGGCCGGCGATCAGCCGGGCCGTGCCCTCCTCCCGGTTGGACAGCTCGGGGTGCCGGTGGAGGTGGCGGCGCCAGGCGATCACCTGCGCGGCGGTCTTCTCGGCCAGCCGGTCGAGCTCGGCGTGGACGGGGTCGGTGTGGACAGGGTCGGTGGGGATGGGCGCGGGTCGGACGGGGTCGGTGGCGGCGGGATCGTGCGTCATGGGCTTCCCTCCGGGGCGGTGTCCGAGGCTCGGTCCGGGACGGGCCGTGGGCCGATGGCCGCATGGTCGCACCGGTGCGCCCCGGCGGCCATGGCACCGGGGGCGTACCCGTGGAGCACGGGTACGCCCCCGGAAGGGTGGAGCGGCCGGGCGGGTCAGCCGGTGAAGACCTCGACGAGGGACCAGATCGCGAGGCCCGCCATGCAGACGCCGCCGACGCGCTGGACGGTCTTGAGCGGGACGCGCTTGGCGATGAAGCGGCCGGCGACCAGGGCCAGCGCCGAGACCGAGGTGAGCGCCAGGAAGGAGCCGACCGCGGTCGACGCGGTGCCGTTGGTGGCGGCGAGGTTGGCGGTGGTGATCTGGGTCAGGTCGCCCCATTCGCTGATGAAGACGGCCATGAACGCGGTCGAGAAGACCGGCCAGAAGCCGGTGACCGTCTTGCCGGCCGTGTCCTCCTCGTCGTCGTCGCCCCCGGCGCGCAGCAGGACGAAGGCGCCGAAGCCGAACATCAGCGCGGAGACGAGCTTGACGATCCAGCCGGGGAGCAGCCCGAGGAGGCTGCCGGCGCCGACGGCGATGGCGACGTGCACCGCGAAGGCCGCGGAGGTGCCGAACCACACGTAGAGGGGACGCATGCGCGTGCCCATGGCGAGCGACGCGAACATCGTCTTGTCGGGAAGCTCGGCGAGGAAGATGAGCCCG
Source organism: Streptomyces roseofulvus (assembly GCF_039534915.1). Lineage (NCBI taxonomy): Bacteria > Bacillati > Actinomycetota > Actinomycetes > Kitasatosporales > Streptomycetaceae > Streptomyces > Streptomyces roseofulvus. The sequence goes on from NZ_BAAAWE010000001.1 coordinate 7,632,223, forward strand.
AAGGCGGTGACGATCGCCAAGGGGTCGAGGTGCATACCGGCGCTCTCTGCTCGGTCCGGGCCCGTGGCTCCGCACGGCACCTCGGTGGGCGACGGGAGGACCACTCGGCCCGGCATGACGGACCACGCCCACGGAGTGTGGACGCGGTGATGCCTGGCCGAAGGTCTCGCCCGTCCGCGTCGTGCGCGGACCCGGTCACCGGGAACCCGGGGGTTCCAGTGTGTCGACGACCGGTTCGCAGGGCTACTCCCCTTCGCTGTCCCCCAGTGTAGCCGATGGGTCACCCGGCGCGTAGACACTGTCTACGCGCCGTGGTAGACAGTGTCTATGTCTTACCCTGCACCTCAGGATCACCCTGACGCTCCGGTCGACGGTCACGGCGCCGACGCGAGGGCCGCCGCGGACGCCCACGCGACCGCGGGCGATCGCGGCGGGCTGCGCGAACGGCTCGTCAGGGCGGGCGTCGCCCTCGTCGACGCCGAGGGTGCCCAGGCCCTCACCCTCCGCGAGATCGCCCGCCGGGCCGGCGTCTCCCACGGCGCGCCCCGCCGCTGGTTCCCGACCCACCTCGACCTGCTCTCGGCCATCGCCCGCGAGGGATTCGCCGAACTCGCCGCCCGCGTCGCCGAGGCGGACCGCACCGACGCCGGGCCCCGGGCGCGGGCCGAGATCCTCGCCCGCGTCTACCTCGCGTACGCCGCGGAGCGCCGCGGCATGTACGAGCTGATGTTCCGCCACGACCTGCTGGAGAGCGGCCGCCTGGGGCTGCGGGAGACGAGCCTGCCGCTGTTCGCCCGGCTCACCGGCGTCGTCGCCGAACTCCGCCCCGCCGCCGCCACCGGAGTCGATCCCGTCACCGCCGCCGGCGCGCTCTGGGCGAACCTCCACGGCCTCGCCCAGCTCGGCCACTGGGGCAGCCTCGCCCTGGCCACCGGCTCCGACGACCCCGCACCCCTCGTCCGCGCCACCCTCGACGCGCACCTCGGCCCGGCCGGGCCCGCGCGATGAGCGGCGCTCCCGGCGCCCGCCGCCGCACCCTCGCCTGCAGCGTCACCGGGGCCGCCGTCGTCGCCCTCGACGGCACCGTCCTGACGCTCGCCCAGCCCGCCCTCCAGCGCGGCCTGCACGCCGGTGTCGCCCAGGTCCAGTGGACCAGCACCGGCTACCTCGTCGCCGTCGCGAGCCTCCTCGTCCTCGCCGGGCGGCTCGGCGACCGCCACGGCCACCACCGGGTCTTCGCCGCCGGCTCCCTCGGCTTCGCCGCCGCGTCGGCCGCGATCGCGCTGGCCCCCGGCATCGGCGCCGTCGTCCTCCTCCGGATCGTCCAGGGCGCCTGCGGGGCGCTGCTCCAGCCCGCCACCCTCGGCATGCTCCGCACCGCCTACCCGCCGGACCGGCTCACCACCCCCATCGCCGTGCGCACCGGCGCCATCGGGCTCGCCGCCGCGGCCGGCCCGCTCCTCGGCGGCGCCCTGGTCTCCGCGTACGGCTGGCGCTCCGTCTTCCTGCTCGGCGTGCCGCCGACGCTCGCCGTCGGCCTCCTCGCCCTCACCGTCCGCGCCCCCCGTCGCCCCGCGCCCGCACGCGCGCGTGCCGGCGGCGATCCCCTCGGCGCCCTCCTGCTCGCCGGCGCGCTCGGCCTCCTCGTCCACGGGCTCGTCACCCTCCCGCACCCCGGCGCGGCCGGTCGGGCCGCCGTCGCCCTCGCCGGATCGGCGGCCGCCGCCCTCGCCCTCGTCCGCCACGAGCGGCGCGCCCCGCACCCGCTGCTGCCGCCCGCGCTGCTCGCGGGCCGCCCGGTGGCCGCCGGGCTCGGCGCGCTGCTGGCCGCCTCCGCGGCCCTCTCCGGCACCCTCTTCGTCACCACGTACTTCCTCCAGGACGTCCAGCACCTCGACCCGCTGGCCGCCGGCCTCCGCTTCCTGCCGCTCGCCGTCCTGATGGTGCTCGGCGCCGCCTGCTGCCCGCTCCTCCAGCGCCGCCTCGGCCCCCGGGGCGCGGCCCTCACCGGCGGGCTGCTCCTCACCACGGGCGTCCTGGTGCTGGCCCGGCTCGACGCCGACGCCGGAGCCGTGGCGACCGGCGCGGGCGCGGCGCTCCTCGGCGCCGGGTTCGTCACCCTGATGGTCACCGCGACCGCCGCGATCGTCCGGCACGCGCCCGAGGCGCACGCCGGGGTCGCCGGCGGGCTCCAGCAGACCGCGATGAACACCGGACCCGCCCTCGGCTTGGCCCTGGCCGCCCTGCTCCTCGCCCTCGTCCCCGGCGGCGGGTTCGTCCCCGCGCACGGCGCCGCGCTCCCGGCCCTCGCGCTCGTCGCCGCCCTCACCCTGCCGGCCGCCCTCGCCCTCCCCGCGGCGGGATCCGGGGGTCCGGGGCGCGGGACACGCCAGCCCGCCGCACGCCGCTCCCGCCGCCCGTTCTGCGTACGATCATGAAATGCACGCAGCCGGCCCCCGGCCCCGGCCCCGACCCGCCGCCGCGAAGCGGACCCAGTTCAACCTCGGCCGCGCCCTGCCCGTCCTGGTCATGGCCGTGGTCGTCGTCGTGGACCTGGTCACGCCCGACTCGGAGCGCGTCGACCGGCTCCTGTTCACCGTCCCCGCGCTCGCGGCCGCCACCTGGAGCGTGTACGGCACCATCGGCATCGGTGTCGTCGCGATGGCGCTGCGGGCGCTGCTCGTCGTGGGCCGCGGCGAACCCGCCGCGGAGGAGCTCCTCGCCAGCGAGGGCCTCATCCTCAGCATCACCGCCGCCTCTGCCTGGGTGAGCGCGGTCCGCAGCCGCTACGTGCGGGACCTCGCCGAGGTCACCGCCGTCGCCGACGTCGTGCAGCGGGTCGTGCTCCGCCCGCTCCCGCCCCGCCTCGGCCCCGTCGACCTCCACCTGCTGTACGTCGCCGCCGCGGCCAAGGCCCGGATCGGCGGCGACTTCTACGAGGCCGTGCAGATCCCCGGCGCCGTACGGATCATGCTCGGCGACGTCCAGGGCAAGGGCCTCGGGGCCGTCGAGACCGCCTCCGTCCTCCTCGGTGCCTTCCGCTCCACCGCCTACGACGCCCCCGACCTCCCCGCCCTCGCCGACCGGCTCGACGAGGGCCTGGCCCGCTACGCCGCCTGGGACCCCGACTCGGACGCCGCCGAACGCTTCGCCACCGTCGTCCTCGTCGAACTCCCCGACGGCGGCGACACCGGCCGCCTCCTCAACTGCGGCCACCCCGCCCCGCTCCTCCAGCACGGCTCCCGCATCGCCACGATCGAGGTCGCCGAGCCCTCGCTGCCCCTCAACCTGGCCGGCCTCGCCGACTCCCGCCACCACGTGGAGGAGTTCCCCCTCGGACCCGGGGACCGGTTGCTGCTGTACACCGATGGCGTCAGCGAGACCCGCGACCGCGACGGCGTCTTCTACCCGCTGGAGGAGCGCGCCCGCCTCTGGTCCGACGCCCCCTCCGACCGGATCCCCGAACTGCTCCACCAGGACCTCGCCGCCTACGGCGCCGACGGACTGGACGACGACGTCGCCGCCCTGGTGATCGCCCGCACCGGAGGGGCCGCGGCACCGGCGGCAGGCCCCCGCTGACCGCGTCCGGAACGGTTCCGTCCGCTCCCAAACGTCGACTTCGAGGCGGCCTGGGTCGTTACCGCCCCGTTGCGTGATCCATGCGCCCTTCGTGCGCTCTGGCCGCTCCCTTCCCGATACGTGAGGCTTGCGTGCGTCCGCATGACGGACGGTCACACCCCAGTCGAGAGGAACGGGTGCACGTGCCCCAGCCCCACGCCACCACCGACGGCTCGTCCGAGGAGTTCCCGGGATTCCCCGGGCTCAGGACCACCCTCACCGAGGCCGACACGGAACGCGTCGCGGCCGACGGCCTCTGGGCCTCCGGCGGCACGGTCCACCCGGAGGCCGTCCGGTTCGGCCAGACCGTCGTCACCGCCCTCCTCGCCGACGGGCCGCTCCCCGAGGGACAGCTGCCCGGGGCGCTCGCCGAGCGGATCGACCTGGTGCGCGGCCTCGCCCTGCCCGGGTACCACCGCGTCGAGACCTCCGACGGCCACCGCCTCTCCGCCTTCAGCCTCCGGCAGCTGGCCCCCGGTCCGCACCCCCTCGTCGTCGTCCCCTCCGGCTGGACCCCCTTCGGCTGGGGCCTGTTCCCCGGCGCCTATCTCGCCCTGGCCCTGCGCGGCCACCACGTCCTCGCCTACACCCCGCGCGGCCTCGGCATCCCCGGCCTCCCCACCACCTCGGAGGGGTACGTCGACGTGGCCGGTCCGCTCGACGTGGCCGACGGCTCGACCCTCGTCGACTTCGGCGTCGAACGCTTCGCCCCCTCCGCCATCGGCTTCCTGGGCGAGTCCTACGGCTCCGGCATCAGCCAGCTCGTCGCCGCCCACGACGAACGCGTCGCCGCCGTCGTCGCCCTCAGCACCTGGGGCGACCTCGCCGCCAGCCTCTACGAGAACCGCACCCGCCACCTCGCCGCGGTGAAGGCGCTCATCGGCTTCACCGGCGGACCCGTGGAGGAGAAGTTCGACGACGAGAACCGGCGGATCCTCGACGACTTCCTCAACGACCGGAACCTCGACGCCGTCGTCCGCTGGGGCGAGCGGCGCTCACCGCGGACGTACGCGGACCTCACCGACGACCACGGCACCCCCACCTTCTACTCGCACACCTGGCACGAGAGCCTCTTCGCGGTCAACCAGACCGTCGACACCTTCGACCGGCTCCGCGTCCCCAAGCGGCTCAACCTCTGGATCGGCGACCACGCCGCCCCCGAGGGCGCCGGACTGCTCGGCACCTCGCCCGGCACGCCCGACCCGGTGCTCGACGAGGCGTACGCCTGGCTCGACCACCACCTGAAGGGCGAGCGGAACGGCGTGGAGGACTGGGACGAGGTCTGCGGCCAGGTGATGTTCACCTACGTCACCGAGCCCGCCCTCGACCCGGTCACCGGCCGTCCTACCGGCGCCCGGCGGATCGTCGAACCGGCCGTCCGCGAGTCCCGTCCCACCTGGGGCGACGTCACCGTCGGCCACGAGGTCCTGGGCCTCACCGGCGAGGGTGCGGGCGGCACCGACGGCCGGCTCGTCCCGGCGGACGCGGACGCGGAGACCACCGGCTGGCGCCGCACCTTCCTCGCCGGCGTCGACACCGAGGCCACCGCGATGGGCGAACTGCTCCGCACCGGCCAGGCCGAGTGGAAGGGCGACCCCAAGACCTACGACACCCACAAGATCGACCGGCGGCACGCCCTCGCCTGGACCACCGAACCCCTCGTCCCGGCCGACGGCGGCCCCGTCGGCCGGCGTGTCCGCGGCATCCCCCGGCTCCGCCTCACGGTCCGCTCCACCGTCACCACGGCCGGGCTCGTCGCCCATCTCTTCGACGTGGCGGAGGACGGCACGGCGCACATCATCACCCACGAGCCGCTGAACGCCTACGACCTGACGGCCGACCAGGACACCACCGTCACGTGGAACCTCCAGGCCGCCGCGTACGACGTCCCCGCCGGCCACCGTCTGATGCTCGTCGTCGACAGCAAGGACCCGCTGTACGGGGACGCCTCCGTCACCTGGACGCAGACCGAGCTGGGCTCGCCGCCCGGGGCCGCGTCCTTCCTGGAACTGCCCCTCGGCTGAGCCGGACCGGGCCGCGCCCGAGTCGGGGGAGGCCGCGCCGGCCGGGCGCGGCTCCGGTCAGGCGCGGTACCCCGGGACGTGCGCCGCCGCCCAGTCGGCCAGCTCGCGCGAGCAGGCGGCGACCGAGTCGCGCCAGGTGCGGTCGGCGCCTTCGCCGGCCTCGTCGCTCACGTGCTTCACGATCCGCAGCGGCACCCCGGCCCGTTCCGCGGCGGCGGCCAGGGCGTAGCCCTCCATGTCGACCAGCGGCGCCCGCTCGGCGAGCCGCGCACGGGCGGCCTCGTCGGAGATGAACGCGTCCCCGGTGGCGAGCACCACGTCGCCGCCGTCGGGGAGCGCGATCGGAGCCCCGTACGTCTCACCGGTCAGCGTCGCCAGGAGTTCGCCGTCCAGGTCGTGCTGGAGGACCGTGCCGACGACGTGCGTGCCCGTCCACTCGGGGCGCAGGGCGCCGGCGGTGCCGAGGTTGACGACGCCCGAGGGCCGCGGGCCGCGGGCCAGGACCGTGGCGAGCGCGGTCGCCGCGTTCACCTTGCCCATCCCGGTGAGGAGCACGGGCAGGGAGGTGTCGAAGAACTGCGCCTCCTCCTTGACGGCGAGGACGAGCAGCGGACGGTCGGGGGTGATGTCTCCCAGGAGTTCCATGGACCCCACGCTAATTCCCCGCCCCGGGACCGTACAGCCAGGGCCGGGGAGGCCGGTCCCGGGGGCGGTCGCGCGTCAGACCGGGAGCAGGCGTCCGACGAGCTCGCCGAGCCGGCGGGCGTTGCGGCAGGGCCACATGTCGACCAGCTCCGCGTAGAGCGGGGCCACCGAGTCGCCCGTGCCCCACAGGGCCTGCTGCTCGGGGTTGAGCCAGTGCACCCGTCGGGCGCGCTCCGCGATCAGCCGCAGGGGCTCCGTCCGGGGGTCGGCCTGGTTGGTGCGGGCGTCGCCGAGGACGAAGACGACCGTGCGGGGGCCGAGCGCGTCCGCGTACCGCTCGACGAACTCGTCCAGCGCCGTCCCGTAGTCGCTCTGGCCGTGCCAACCGGTCAGCCGGGCCTCCGCGAGGATCCGTTCGCCGAGCCCCGCCGGGTCCGCCGCACCCCGCGCGAGGAGGCCGGTGACCTCGTCGACCCGGTTGACGAAGGCGAAGACCCGGACCCGGCTGAACTGGTCGTGCAGGGCCTGCACCAGCGACATCGTGAACTGCGCGAAGCCGGCCACCGACCCGGAGACGTCGCACAGCAGCACCAGCTCCGGGCGGCCGGGGCGGCGCCGGCGCAGTACCGGCCGCACCGGGACGCCGCCGGTGGACAGCGAGGCCCTGAGGGTCCTGCGCAGATCGATCTCGCCGCGCGCGGCCCGGCGCCTGCGGGCCGCGAGCCGGGTGGCCAGCTTCCGCGCCAGCGGCCGCACCGTGCGGCGCAGCTCGTCCAGCTGCTCGCGGCCGGCCAGCAGGAAGTCCACCCGGTCCGCCGTCCCGGCCACGGCCCGCCGGGCCACCTCGTCGCGGCCCTGCCGGTCGGCGACCCGCCGCCGTGCCTCGGTCCGCACTCGCTCGCGGAAGCCCTCGATCGCCCGCCGGATCTCGTCGTCGAGCAGCCGGTCGGCGAAGTCCGGCTCGCCGCCGTCCGCGGTGCGAGCCGCGCGCACCCGGGCCAGCAGGGTCTCGGGGCGGAGCCGGGAGAGCGTCTGGTACGAGGACCAGCCGTCGGTCCCGGGCCCGGAGCCGTAGCCGCCGAATCCGGCGACCGCCTCGGCCGCCAGCCGGTCCAGGAGGGCGGTGTCGCCGACGGCGAGCGCCTCCGCGATCCGCGTCCGCAGCCCGGCCAGGCTGGCGGCGTCACCCGGCTCCTGTGCGGGCTGCCCGGGGTCGGTGACGAGCGCGGGGAAGTACAGGTCGAAGACCCGGTCGAAGACGGGGCGCTGCCGCTCGCCGTGCAGCAGGGTCGCGGCGAGGGCCTCCCGCATCCGCTCCCGGTCGGCGAACCCGACCGCTTCGAGGGCGAGCCCGGCGTCGACGGTCTCGCCGGTGCCGATCCCGAAGCCGTGGTCGCGCAGCGCCGCCACCAGCCCGGTCAGCCGTGCGACGGGCCCGTCGGAGGCCGCCGGGGCGGCGCCGTCGGCGTTCACACCGCGTCCAGGTCGAGCTTGGCCCCGGCCCGCACGATGTCGTCCTGGTGCTTGAGCAGGACGCCGAGGGTCTCCCGGACCACCCGCTCGTCCAGCCGCTCCGCGCCGAGCGCGAGCAGCGTCCGCGCCCAGTCGATCGTCTCCGAGACCGAGGGGACCTTCCGCAGGTCCATGGCGCGCAGCGCCCCCACGGTCCGGACGACCGAGGCGGCGAGGGCCGCGTCGAGGCCGGGGACCTTGAGCGTGACGATCCGGCGCTCCAGCTCCTCCTCCGGGAAGCCGATGTGCAGGAAGAGGCAGCGCCGCCGCAGCGCCTCGGACAGCTCGCGGCTCGCGTTGGAGGTGAGGACGGTGAAGGGGCGCCGGGCGGCCGTGAGGGTGCCGAGCTCGGGCACGGTGACCTGGAAGTCGCCGAGCACCTCCAGGAGCAGGCCCTCCACCTCGACGTCGGCCTTGTCGGTCTCGTCGACCAGCAGCACGGTCGGCTCCTCGGACCGGATCGCCGTCAGCAGCGGCCGGGCCAGCAGGAACTCCTCGCTGAAGATGTCGGTGCGGGTCTCGTCCCAGGACTCGCCGCGCCCGGCCGTGATCCGCAGCAGCTGCTTGGCGTGGTTCCACTCGTACAGCGCCCGGGACTCGTCGACGCCCTCGTAGCACTGGAGCCGGACGAGCCGGGCGCCGGTCGCCTCGGTGACGGCCTTGGCCAGCTGCGTCTTGCCGACGCCCGCGGGGCCCTCGACGAGGAGCGGCTTGCCCAGCCGGTCGGCGAGGAAGACCGTGGTCGCGATGGCGGGGGAGGCCAGATATCCGGTCGCGGCGAGCCGCTCGGCGACCTCGTCGACGGAGCCGAAGAACCCGTTCGTCATGGCAGTCCCCCCAGGGAGCGAAGTGTCGTACCGGCCGGTAGCCTCTGGTCGTACTCGATCAGATCCCGCATCCCCGCACAACCGTTTCCGCGCCGGCGCGCGCCGCGCGCGGGACGGCTCCCGCTGGTGCAATGGGGGTGAGCGGGCGGCCGCCGCCCGCCCGGTGGCCGCACGGCGGTGGAGGTGTCGTGGCGGAGAACAGGGGGAGCACGGAGAGCGCGGAGCGGGGCGCGGCCGAGCGGCGCCTGCCGGCCGCTCTGGAGGCGGCCATCGGCCTGATCGGCACCACCCTCGACGAGACCGTGACCTGCCGCGAGCTCATCGCCTTCCTCGCACGCCACCCCGGCGGCACCGCGACGATCGAGCTGACACCGGGCAAGGGCGACCGCACCCCGCCGGACGCCGCCCCGACCGCCGCCGCCCCGGCGGCCCGTACCGCGCTCACCGTCCCGCTCGCCGTGGACCGCGAGCGCCCGCTGGGCACCGTCACCCTCACCCGGGCCGCGCCCCCGTACGGCGACGACGACCTGGTGGTGCTGCGGCAGGCGGCGCGTCTCGCGGCCCGCCACATCCGGCACGCCCGGCGGCTCGCCGCCACCGAGGACGTCGCCCTCCACCTCCAGCGGGCCCTCGTCGCGGAGCCTGGCCGGCCCCACCCCAACCTGGAGATCGCGGGCCGCTATCTGCCGGCCGGGCCGCGCACCCTGGTCGGCGGCGACTGGTTCGAGACGGTACGGCTCCACTTCGGCCGCAGCCTGCTCGTCGTCGGCGACGTCATGGGCCACGGGCTCGAAGCGGCCGTCGACATGAACGCCTACCGCTCGGCGCTCCGTGAGGTGGCCGCCACCGACCTCCCGCCGCACCGGGTGCTGCGCCATCTGGACGCGGTCGTCGCGGAGGACGGCGCCCGCCGCCCCGCGACCTGTCTGCTGGTCCGGGTCGACCCCGGGCGCGGCACCGCCACCTTCGCCAGCGCCGGCCACCTCCCGCCCGCGGTCTTCGGTCCGGACGGCTCGGCCGAGCTGGTGGACCTGCCCGTCGGTCCGCCGCTCGGCACCGGTGTCGGCGGATACGAGCCGGCCACCCGCGTCCTCGGGCAGGGCGACACCCTGCTGCTCTTCACCGACGGACTGGTGGAGCGCCGGGGCGAGGACATCGACGCCTCGCTGGCCCGGCTGGCCGGGCTGCGGCTGCCGCCGGAACCCGGACCCGAACGGGTCGTCGACGAGGTCCTCGGCCGGCTCGACGCGCATCACGCGGAGGACGACGTCGCCGTCCTCGCGGCGCGCGTCCGGGTCCGTCCGGCGGGCTGAACCGCCGCCGGTGACACAGCGCTCCTTCCGTCCCACCCAGGGTGGTGACATGTCGTCATCTCGCCCTCCGTGGACGTCGGTTTCCGGCCTCGACGGGATTCTTTCGCCAGGACGCTTGTGCCGGGACCCGCGGCCCGGCACGCTCCTCGTATGAACACGGCCAGGCATGCCAGTGAACGTCTGATGAGCTGGCCCTCGCTGATCCGTGGCCGTGCGCACTGCGGTGCCGAACTCGGCCTCGGGACGGCGACGGAGGAGATCGTCCACTTCCACGGCGAGCACGAGGCCGACGTCCATCTCACCCGCGCGATGGTCGCCCGGCTGCGGCCCGCGCTCCAGAACTCGACCGCCGTACGGCTCCGGGCCGGCTCCGGCTGGGTGACGGTCCGGCTCGACGCGGGTTCCGACATCGACCTGCTCGCCACCCTGGTCAGCGCGGCCCTCCAGGCCACCGCGTCTCCCGACGCGGCCCCCGACCGGTGCACCCGCGCCCGCCCGGTGGTGGGCAGGCACTGACCGGACGGGCGCGGGCGGGGCTCAGGCGCGAGCGCCGTCGCCCGTCTCCCGGCCGGGAACCGGGAAGAGCATGCAGGTGCTGGTGGCGTGCGCGAGGAGACGGTCCTCCGCGTCGTACAGGCCCGCCTCCGCGAGCGCGGTGCGCCGCCCCCGCGAGATGACCGTGCCGACGGCCCGCACCTTGCCCGTGTCCATCGTGATCGGCCGCAGGAAGCGGGTCTGCAGGTCGAGCGAGGTGTACGCGGTCCCCAGCGGCAGCGTGGTGTGCACCGCGCACCCCGCCGCAGAGTCGAGCAGCGTGGCGTAGACGCCGCCGTGCACGCTGCCGATCGGGTTGTAGTGCTCCTCGCCGGGCTCCAGGACGAAGACCGCCCGCCCGTCCTCGACCTCCTCCAGCGAGAACCCCAGGAGCGCCGCGATCGGCGGGCCCGGCAGCCGGCCCGCGATCATCTCGCGCAGGAAGTCCAGCCCCGCCATGGACGCCGCCGCCCGTGCCGTGGCTCCGGCGTCCTCCCACTCGACCGTCCGCGACCTGCCCATGACCACTCCGCTCCGTCGTTCCCCGTCGCCGACCCGAGGGCTGGCTCTGTACCGCGAAGCTAGACCTCGTGTCGGCTGACTGTCAATGACGCAGCCAGCTGGCTAGAGTGTGACGATGAAGTGGCTGGAGACGGACACCGAGAACTGCTCGGTCCGCCGCACCCTGGACCTCGTGGGCGAGAAGTGGAGCCTGCTCATCCTGCGCGACGCCTTCAACGGCGTCCGCCGGTACGACGACTTCCGCCGCCACCTGGGCCTCTCCGAGGCCGTCCTCGCCGACCGGCTCCGCAAACTCGTCGCCGCCGGGGTGCTCCGCAGCGTCCCCTACCGGGAGCCCGGCACCCGCACCCGCCACGAGTACCGGCTCACCCCCAAGGGCATCGACCTCTGGCCCGTGCTGCTCGCCCTCAAACAGTGGGGCGACACCCACACCGGCGACCCCGAGGGCCCCGCCCTCGACATCCGCCACACCGCCTGCGGAGCCCCCGTCCGGGTCGTCGTCCAGTGCGCCGGCGACGACGCCGAGGTCCTCACCGCCCGCGAGGTCACCGTGACCCCGGGCCCCGGCGCCCGCCGCCTGCCCTGACAGCCCCACCCGTTCGGCCGCATCGCTGCGGAACCCGGCCCTCCGGCGGGTACCGGACCAGACATGCCCCCCACCCCCGGTACGCCGCGCGACCAGCCGCCGCACGAACACGCGCACCTGCTCCGGCGCTGGCACGCCCGCCTGCTCGCGTCACCCGTGGGGCTCGCCTGGAACCGGGGCCGCGCCATGGAACTCATGCACCGCGCCATGGGCTTCGCCGCCCTCAGCCTCCTCACCCTCGTCCCCCTCCTCATCGTGGTGGCCGCCGCGGACCTCTCCCGCGGCCAGGGCTTCGCCCGCTGGCTGATCCAGGGCCTCGGCGTCACCGAGGTCTCCCAGGAAGAGGTCGAACTCCTCTTCGGCCAGCCCGGTCAGGCCCTCCAGCGCACCACCGCCTTCGGCCTCGCCGCCCTGGCCGCCTTCGGCGTCACCTTTGGCTCCGCCGTCCAGACCGGCTACGAACGCGCCTGGGACCTGCCCACCGCCCGCTGGCACACCATGTGGCGCCACATCGTCTGGCTCGCCGTCCTCGTCGCCGCCCTCCTCCTCTTCGTCGCCTTCCCCGCCCCCGAACACGCCTCCGCCGCCCTCACCGTGCTCGTCGCCCTCGGCGACCTCGTCGGCACCTTCCTCTTCTTCTGGTGGTCCCAGCGCTTCCTCCTGTGCGGCCGCATCCGCTGGCGCGCCCTCCTGCCCGGCGCCGTCCTCACCGCCCTGGGCCTCCTCGGGCTGCGGATCTTCTCCCAGCTCGTCTTCTCCCCGCTGATCGCCTCCAACGCCGTCACCTACGGCCAGTTCGGCACCGTCCTGGTCCTCCAGTCCTGGCTCGTCGGCGTCGGCTTCGTCGTCTACGGCAGCGCCCTCGTCGGCCGCCTCGTCCACGAGACCCGCCTCCGCCGCCGTCTCGTCCGCACCGGCCGCGCCTGACCCGCCCCGGCGCTGCAGGGCCGGTCGCCCCGAGCTGACGGACTCACGAAGCGAGGGACGCGGTCGCCGACGGACTGGTGGTCGGGCCGTAACCCTTTTCCCGTCCCGGCAGTTGACCAGGGCATGAAGAAGCGCAGCATGCTCGCCATCGCCTCCCTCGCCGCAGGCGTCGTCACCGCCCTCGTCACGCCGCCGCCGCAGGCCAGCGCCGCGGAGAACCCGCTGGGTGTCGGCGGGGCCACCGGACTCCTCCAGGAGGACGGCGCCGCCTCCGTCGTCCACGAGACCGTCACGACCGTGGAGGACACCGTCGCCGACGGCTCCGCCCAGGGCCTCCGCTGACCCCGGCCCCCTCGCCTCCGGTGCCCCGCGCCCCTTCCGGCGCGGGGCACCGGCGCGTCATGACCCGCCGAGAGGCGGCCCGTGCGCGCCCGGTGCGCGGGTAATGACAGGATGTCCCCATGAGCAACAACGTTTTCTTCGACATCACCATCAACGACGAGCCGGCCGGCCGGATCGTCTTCAAGCTGTACGACGACGTCGTCCCGAAGACGGCGCAGAACTTCCGCGAGCTCGCCACCGGCCAGCACGGCTTCGGCTACGAGGGCTCCTCGTTCCACCGCGTCATCCCCGCCTTCATGCTGCAGGGCGGCGACTTCACCGCCGGCAACGGCACCGGCGGCAAGAGCATCTACGGCGCGAAGTTCGAGGACGAGAACTTCAAGCTCAAGCACGACAAGCCGTTCCTGCTCTCGATGGCGAACGCGGGCCCGAACACCAACGGTTCCCAGTTCTTCATCACCACGATCGTCACCGACTGGCTGGACGGCAAGCACGTCGTCTTCGGCGAGGTCGTCGAGGGCCAGGACCTGGTCAAGAAGATCGAGGCCCTCGGCTCCCGCTCCGGCGCCACCAGCGCCAAGATCACGATCAGCAAGTCCGGCACCGTCTAGGACCGACCGGCCCCCTACGGCACGGGGCGGGTGGAGCGGCGTCCACCGGACACCACTCCACCGCCCCGGCCTGTCGGCGACGGCCTCAGCCGCCCTCGCCCTCGCCGTACCGCCGCTCGAACTTGGCGATGCGCCCCTCCGTGTCCACGGTCCGCGCCTTGCCCGTGTAGAACGGGTGGCTCTCCGACGAGATCTCGACGTCGATCACCGGATACGTCTCGCCGTCGTCCCACTCGATGGTCTGCTCGCTCGTCGCGGTCGACCGCGTCAGGAACGCGTACCCCGCCGAGCGGTCACGGAAGACCACGGGCCGGTAGTCGGGCTGCTTGTCCTGCTGCACGGGACCTCCTCGCCTCGGGCGGCCGTCGCACGGCCACCCCGTCCTGTCCGGCCCGAACGGCACGGACCCTCCCCAGCCTCGCCGGGCCCGCCCGCACCGACCAGCGCCGCTGACCCGACCGGGTGAGCCCCGGCACCCCGCCTACCCGCCCCGCCGCGGCCAGCGGGCCGCCAGCAGCAGGGCGATGTCGTCCGGCCGGTCCGAGGCCCGCACCGCCTCGTGCATCAGCCGGTCCGCCGCCTCCGCCAGCGGCAGCGAACCCGTCGACGCCAGCGTCCGGCGCAGCCGCTCCACCCCGTCGTCGATGTCCGCGCCCGGCCGCTCCACCAGCCCGTCCGTGAACAGCGCCAGGACGGCGCCCTCGGCCAGCCTCAGCCGCGTCTCCGGATACGCGGCGCGCCCGTCGACGCCCAGCACCACCCCGCCCGCGATGTCGACCAGCTCCGCCGTCCCGTCCGGCTGCCGCAGCAGCGGCTGCGGATGACCCGCCCGCACCGCCCGCGCGTCCCCCGTCCGCGCGTCCAGGACCACGTAGCAGCAGCTCGCGAACTGCCCCGGGTCCAGGTCGATGAGCAGCCGGTTGGTGCCCCGCACCACGTCCTGCGGCGGCAGCCCGCTCAGCGCGAACGCCCGCACCGCGCTCCGCAGCTGGCCCATCGTCGCCGCCGCCGCGACCCCGTGCCCCTGCACGTCCCCGATGACCAGCGCCAGCTCGCCCCGGGCCGTCTCCACCACGTCGTACCAGTCACCGCCCACGTCCATGCCCTGCGTCCCGGGCAGATAGCGGCCCACCGTCTCGACGCCCTCCCGCACCGGCAGCCGGTGAGGGAGCAGCGCGTCCTGGAGCCCGCGCGCGACCGCGGCCTCGGAGTCGTACCGCTGCGCCCGCTCCAGCGCCTGGGCGATCAGCCCCGCCAGCGCGGTGAGCACCGCCCGCTCCTCCGCGTCGAAGTCGCGCGGCCGGTCGAAGCCGAGGATGCAGGAACCGACCGGCCGGCCCGAGGCGATCAGCGGCAGGAACGCCCGCGCGCCCGTCTCCGCGTCCAAAGGCAGCTCCGGATAGGTCCGGCGCAGCGTCTCCATGGACTCGAAGAACAGCGCCCGGCCGCTCGTCAGCGCGTCCACCCCGGGCACCCGGGCGTCCAGCGCGACCCCGTCGAAGGGGTCGAGGAAACCCGGCGGGAACCCCGTCTCCCACGCCAGATAGAGCCGCCGGTCGCTGAGCAGGTAGATCGCCAGCTGCCGCCCGCCGAACGCCGGCAGCAGCTCCTCGGTGACCACCGCCGACACCTGCCGCGCCGTCACCGCCTCCGTGAGCGCGATCGCCAGCGCCACCGGACGGTACAGCGACGACCCGCGGGTGCCCTCGGAGCCGAGCCCGTCACCGGCCCGCGGCGAGGGCTCCGGCGCCGGGACCGCGTCCGGTTCCGGGGCCTCCTCCGGGACCAGCACCATGGTCACGCCGTCCCGGCCGGGGTGCAGCGACACCGACAGCCACCGGCCCTGCTCGGGGCGGGCCAGGAACCGCACCGGCTCCGACGACAGCAGCGCGGCCCTCAGCTGCTCCTCGTGGAACGGGTGGGCGAACCACGGCAGCGCCTCCCACAGCGGCCGTCCCGCGAGCGCCCCGCGCGGGCGCCCGAGCAGTCGCTCGGTGCGCTCGTTGACGTAGGTGATCCGGCCGAGCCGGTCGACGGCCAGGATGGCGCGCGGCAGCCGGTCGGTGGCGTCCGAGCCGATCAGCCCCGTGCCCAGGTCGACCAGGGCGCCGGTCAGATGCCCGTGCCCGTCCGCGCCGACGAACCGCGAGCGCGCCGACACCTCCAGCAGGTGCAGTCCGCCGTCCGGCCCCTTCAGCCGCAGCCGCCGCACCGAGCCACCGCCGTCCGCGGAGCCCGTCCGGCGGGCCGCCGCCCACAGCGCGTAGCCGTCCTCCGGCTCCAGCCGGGAGGTGAGCGCCTCGATCGGCAGCGGGGAGGCGTCCGCGACGCCGAGGATGGCCCGCAGCCCGTCGTCCATGGTGACGGTCCCCGCCGCCAGGTCCCAGTCGAAGGAGCCGAACCGCACCGGCGGCACGGCGCCCGACGGCAGCTGGACGCAGATCGGTTCGCCCGGCCACCGCACCGGCGTCCCGCCCGCGACGAGATCCGCCAGGACCTCACCGAGGCGCAGCCCGGCCCGGGTCATCCGCTCCCGGTCCCGCGCGCCCACCGGCAGCCCGGGCGTCGGCGGCCGCAGCACCACCAGGACCCCGAACCGCTCCCGGCCGGCCACCACCGGGGCGTACAGCGACGCGAACGGGAAGGGCAGGCTCGCCACCAGCTGCGGGAACCGCCGCATCGACTCCTCGACGTCCGCCAGGTGCACCGGCTGCCCGGAGCGGTGCACCTCGGCGACCGGGAACGGGCGGTTGGTGTGCATCCGCGACCAGGGCCGGAACAGCTCGCCCGGCAGGCCCGCGAGGACCGAGAGCCGCAGCAGCCCCTCCGTACCGGACCGCAGGTACACCCCGCCGGCGTAGCCGCCGACCGCCTCGACGGCATCCGTCGCCGCCTCCGCCAGCGCCTGCGTCAGGGCCTGCGTCGGCGCGCCGGGGGGCGGGGCGTGCGGGGTCACACAGCCAGCATGCGCCCGCCGTGAAACCCGCCGCATCCCGGCGGAAGGGAACCGGCGCCGCCGCGAGCCGGGGTCCACGCGCGCGGGGAGGGCGCGCATCCGCCGGACGCGCCCACGCGCCCGTGCGGACGTCGCCCCGACGGCCCCGCCCCTGTTGACCGCGCGCTTCCGGACCGTCACACTCGGTCGTCGTCCACCGCCCGTCATCCGCGGCGGAGGGCACCACCAACCTCGTCACCACCTCGCGCGCAGGGGGCACCATGACCGGCCGGGTCCTTCCGTACGACGTCCACGGCGACGGCCCCGGGAGGGCCCTCGTCCTCCACAACTGGTTCGGCGACCGCAGCACCTTCGACCCGCTGCGCGCGCACCTCGACGCCTCGGCGGGCAGCTACGCCTTCGTCGACTGCCGCGGCTACGGCGAGGCCCGCGACACCGAAGGGGACTTCACCATGGAGGAGGTCGCCGCGGACGCGCTGGCCGTCGCCGACGACCTCGGCTGGGACTCCTTCTCCGTCATCGGCCACTCCATGGGCGGCAAGGCCGCCCAGCTGATGCTCCTCGACGCGCCGGACCGGGTCCGCTCGATCGTCGGCATCGCGCCCGTCGCCGCCTCCGGCTTCCCCCTCGACGAGGAGAGCCGGCAGCTGTTCGCCGGGGCCGCCGACGACCCGGCGCTGCGCCGGGTGATCATCGACCACACCACCGGCGGCCGGCACGCCGGCCCGTGGCTGGACGCGGTCGTCGACCGTTCGACGAGCCGCTCCTCCGCCGCCGCCTTCCGCGCCTATCTGGACTCCTGGTCCGGCGCCGACTTCCACGAGCGGGTCCGCGACAACCCCACGCCCGTGCTGCTCGTCGTCGGCGCGCACGACCCGGCGCTCGGCGCGGAGGCGATGGAGGCGACCTGGCTGCGCTGGTACCCCAACGCCCGCATGGAGGTCCTGGCGGACGCCGGACACTACCCGCCGGAGGAGGCGCCGAAGGACCTGGCCCGGGCCATCGAGGCGTTCCTCGCCGCCTGACCCCGTCCGAAGGGACCTTTCGCGGGGCCGCGCGGGACTTCCGGCCCGCGTGGCGCCCGGTCCGGCGGGCAGTCGACGGGTGTACTCGACCACGAGGCCGGCCGCGAGCGGCGGAACACCACCGGAAGGACGGAGCAAGCGATGGGGCGCAGCGAGGAACGGGCGACGACGGAGCGGAACGGACCCGCCGGGGCGGACGGCGGGCCGTTCGTCCTCGTCGGGACGGACGGCTCGCCGTCGGCGCTCCGGGCCGTGGAGGCGGCGGCGCGGGAGGCCGGGCAGCGCGGACTGCGGCTGGTCGTGGCGCACGCCTTCATCTGGCCGCTCTTCCGCGTCGACCTGGAGCCCTCCCTGTACGGGCCCACCGAGAGCGGGCTGCGGCGGCAGGCGCAGATCGTGCTGGACACGGCGGTGGCCCGGGCCCGGGCGGTCGCCCCCGGCACGGAGGTCTCCGGCGAGCTGATCTCCGGCGAACCGCTGGTGGTCCTCGCCACCCGGGCCCGGGGCGCGGACCTGGTGGTCGTCGGCAGCCGGGGCACCGGGGCCTTCGGCGCCGTGATGCTCGGCTCGGTCGCCGTCCACCTCGCCGCGCACGCCGAGTGCCCCGTCCTGGTGGTGCGCGGCCGGGAGGAGCCGGAGGGTCCGGTCGTCCTCGCGGTCGACGGCTCCCCGGACTCCGACGCGGCGGTCGACTTCGCCTTCGCGGAGGCGCGGGCGCGGGGCGCGGAGCTCGTCGCCGTCCACGCCTGGGCTCCCAGTTCCGGGCCGGCGGACCTCACCCCGCTCTTCCAGAGCGTCGAGGAGGTGCACGCGGAGGCCGGCCGCGTCCTCGACGCGGCGCTGGCCCGGGCCGCCGCGCGCCACCCGGAGACGAAGGCGGAGCCCCGGCTGCTGCGCGGCAGCCCCCGCGAGGTGCTGCTGGGGGAGAGCGAGGGCGCCCAGCTGGTCGTCATGGGTGCGCGGGGCCGCGGCGGCTTCGCCGGCCTGCTGCTCGGCTCCGTGAGCCAGGCGCTGCTCCACCACGCCCGCTGCCCCGTCGCGGTCGTGCGGAACACGGCGGGCTGAGGCGGACCCCGGACGTCGTCGGGTCCGCGGTGCCCCGGGTCCGGCCGGGCGGCAGGTGGGACCCTGGAGGTACGGGCCGGGCCTGACGGTCCTCGCGTGGGGGAATCGCCCATCGGGAAGGCGGCGCGCCATGTACTTCGCCGACCGTGTCGACGCGGGGCGGCAGCTCGCCGACCGCCTCGGCCACCTCAGGGACCACGACGTGGTCGTCCTCGGCCTGCCGCGCGGCGGCGTCCCGGTGGCGGCCGAGGTCGCGGAGGCCCTCGGTGCGCCGCTGGACGTCTGCCTCGTCCGCAAGCTGGGGGTGCCGAGCCGGCCCGAGCTGGCCATGGGGGCGATCGGGGAGGGCGGGGTGCGGGTCGTCAACGACGAGATCGTGCGGGGCGGCGGCGTGACCGCGCGGGAGCTGGAGGCGGTCGAGGAGCGGGAGCGGCGGGTCCTGGCCGACCGGGCCCGGAAGTACCGGGGCAGCCGCCGCCCCGTGCCGCTGGAGGGACGGACGGTGGTCGTCGTCGACGACGGGCTGGCCACCGGCGCGACGGCGCTGGCCGCCTGCCGGGCGGTACGGGCCGGGGGCGCCGCGCGGATCGTGCTCGCCGTGCCGGTGGCGCCGCGGGACTGGACGGCGCGGCTCGGGGGCGAGGCCGACGAGACGGTCGCCGTGCACACCCCGGCGGGGTTCACCGCGGTCGGCCAGTTCTACCGGGAGTTCGACCAGACTCCGGACGCCGAGGTGGTGGCCCTGCTCGACCGCAGCAGGGCGGAGGGCGCCCCGGTGGTCCGGGAGAGCTCCGTACGCATCCAGACCGGCGGTCCGGAGCTGCCGGGCGATCTGGCGGTGCCCGACGGGGCCGCCGGGCTGGTCCTGTTCGCGCACGGCAGCGGCAGCGGCCGGCACAGCCCCAGGAACCGGGCGGTGGCCGCCGCGCTGAACGGGGCGGGGCTCGGGACGCTCCTCTTCGACCTGCTCACGGAGGCCGAGGCGGCCGACCGGGCACGGGTCTTCGACACCCCGCTGCTCGCCGAACGGCTGGCCAGGGCCTCCGCCTGGGCGGCCGCGTGGCCCGAGACCGCGGCGCTGCCGCGGGGCTACTTCGGGGCGAGCACGGGCGCGGCCGCCGCGCTGTGGGCGGCGGCCGCGCCGGGCGACGACGTGGCCGCCGTGGTGTCCCGGGGCGGCCGGCCCGATCTGGCGGGGGAGCGGCTCGCCGCGGTGCGGGCGCCGACCCTGCTGATCGTCGGCGGGAGCGACTCCCTGGTCCTCGACCTCAACCGGCGTGCCCAGGAGCTGCTGCGCTGCGAGAGCCGGCTGGAGGTCGTGGCCGGCGCCGGCCACCTCTTCGAGGAGCCCGGCGCCCTGGAGGAGGTGGCGGAGCTGGCCACCGCCTGGTTCACCGGCCGCTTCGGGCCGGCGGCCGGCGGGGACGGTCAGTAGGCGCCGTTGACGTTGTCGATGGAGCCGTACCGGTCGGCCGCGTAGTTGCAGGCGGCGGTGATGTTCGCGACGGGGTCGTACGGGTCGAGCGAGGTGCCCGGCACGTGGTACGCCGCGAAGGTCGGGTCGATGACCTGGAGCAGGCCCTTGGAGGGGGTGCCCTTGACGGCGTTCGAGTCCCACAGGTTGATGGCGCGGGGGTTGCCGGAGGACTCGCGCATGACGTTGCGGAGGATGCCGTCGTACGAGCCGGGGATGCCGTAGCGGGCCATGACGTCGAGCGACTCGCGGATCCAGCCGTCGAGGTTGTCGGCGTACCGGGTGGCGGCGGCGGGCGCGGCCGTCACGGCGGCGGGCCGCGCCTGGGGCTGGGCCGCCCGGGTCTGGACGGCGGGGGTCGCGGTGCGGTTCGCGGAGCGGCTCGCCCGTTCGGCGGAACCGGCGGAGGCGGGCTTCGCGGTGCTCTTGCGGGCCTTCTTCTCCGGCGCCGGAGCGACCTTGGCGGAATCCCGACGAATCGTCAGTTCGAGGCCCGGGTGAATGAGTGACGGATTGTCACCGACGGCCGTCTTGTTCGCCCGGTAAAGCGCCTTCCAGCCGCCCTGAATTCCCTTTCGCTGGGCGATCAGGGAAAGCGAGTCGCCCTTCACCACGGTGTACGCGCGGGTGGCGGCCGGCGCGGTGGGAGCGGCCGTGGCGGCCTGCGCGGCGGCGGTGGTCCCGGCGGTGGGAGCGGCGACGGCGGCGGCCGGTGCGGCGGCCCGCGCGACGGGCTCGGCGCCGGCGGTGGCGGGGACGACCAGGGGCAGGGCGAGGGCGACTCCGCCGGTGCCCGCGAAGGCGAGACCTCGGGAGACGGGGCGGCGTCGGGGGCGGCGGTGCTTGCCGTGAGCGGGCATGACGGTTTCCTCTCCGGCGCCTGCGAGGTGAGCTGTCGGGTTCGGACGGGAGGTGTCCGGCCGCGCGCACGCGGCTTCACCCCGAGCCGTTCCGGAGGTCCGGACCGGCGGTGTGGTGGGTCCCCCGCTCCTGCCGTCGGGTGCAATGGGAGGTCTTTCGGGCGGTGGCAGGATTCGGCGGTCCGCCCGAATGGAGGTGACCGTAGGCGAGAAATGCGGCGGGGAACAAGACGCGTAAACGCGGGAAGGGGAAAGGGAAAGATCGCCGGGCCGGAATTCAAGATCGCGCGGCGCCGCGGTCGTCCCGGAATCCCTTGCGCCGTGCGGATTCTGACGGGAGGGGGCGTGCGGGGGACGGGGGGAAAGTGAGTCGCGTCACGGGGTGTGCAATGTCCGAATAGGGCGTCTGATTCCTTTCGCGGAACAGTGCGTGGTAATGCCCGAGGGTGGGGGTGACATGCGAGGCGCGTTCGCCGCAAAGCGGACATTCATCGCCAATGATGGGGGAATGTCCTCACCTGTCCCGCTTTCCCTCGCTCTGCCGGACTCCGCCCCGGACCCCGACGCCCTCGACCGCGAGGCGGCCCGGCTCTACGAGAGCGCCGCCTGGGAGCGGCTGCTCGCGCCCGTGCCGGCCGACCCGGACCCCGCGCCGGCCGCGCCGGAGCCTGCCCCCGAGGCGTGGCGAAGGCTGCTCTCCGCCCCCGTCGACCGGCTCGTGGCCGAGGCGCTCGACGCGCTGCCGGCGGCCCCGCCCGCCGAACGCCCGCTGCCCGGCAGGATCGGGGCCGCGCTCCCGGACCGGCTGCACGCCTGGCGCCGGATCGGCAGCCCGGACGTCCGCCCCTCCGTCCACCTGGCGTACGCCCGCCGGGTCCTGACCGAGTGGGGCTGGCAGAACACCCCGTACAAGCTGCGGGACAGGCGCGGCGCCCGGTGCGTCTGCGGCGCGCTGCTCGCCGCCCACCGGCTCGGCCACGGCAGCGCCTCGACCATGAACGAGGCCGGCGCCTGGATCATGACCGAGCTGCGGTCCCGCGGCTGGCACGGGCTCATCGGGCCCTGGAACCGCGTCCCGGGCCGGACCGCCGAGGACGCGCTCGCGCTCCTCGACGCCACGATCCGGCGCGCGGCCCTCGCCGGGCGCTGACCCCCGCCCTGCCCCGCCCGGCGCTCGGAGCCGGGCGGGGCGCGGGCGGTCAGCCGGTGACGCTGGGCGCGCCGGTCTCGATGTGGCCGGTGTAGCGGCGCGACCAGGTGCCGTCGATGTCGGCCAGGATCGTGAAGTCGTACCAGCCGTCGGCGTACGCCACCGCGTTGAAGTAGTCCTCCCGGGACGAGCCGGCGGGGACGGTGTACGTCCACGGGCCGTCCGTGCGGTAGGCGTTCGCGCGGACGGTGAACGTCACCGGTCCGGCCGAGGTGTTGGTCAGCTTGAACCAGATCGCGGTCTTGCCGGTGCCGGCCTCGGGGGCGAACCGGGCGGCCACCTCGATCGCCCTGCCCGCCTTGGAGGCGTCGCCGATGAAGCGGCGCAGGAAGCGGTTCGGGCCCATCATCGAGATGTCGTACTTCCCCGAGCCCGAGCCCAGCCCGATGTTGAAGTAGTCCGTCGCGGTCGTCCCCGGGTCCACCGTGTACTGCCAGGCGGCCGTGTCGCGGTACTGGTGCGGATGGATCGAGAAGTGCGCGGCCCGCCGCGCCTGCGGTCCCGTGTTGCTCATGGAGAACCAGGCGAGGATCTTGCCGGCGGCGCCGAACTCGAAGCGGTCCAGGTTGCCGTTGGGCTGGTAGGGGAGCGCCCGCGCCGGGCGGGTGCCGGACTCCTGGGCGGGCAGCGCGTTGTTCTGCGGCGCGGGGTTCGGCAGCGGGCCGCAGGTGGCCATGCCGATGACCTTCGCCGTCGACGGCAGGCCGGCCGGGACCCCGTACACCGGGTGGGCGAAGTCGAAGACGCCGGTCAGGTCGCCGGTCACCTTCCGCCGCCAGGCGCTGATGTTCGGGCAGGCCGCCGGGGTGCCGAGGGCGGCGGTCCAGGTCTCCAGGAAGCGCAGCACCGAGGTGTGGTCGAAGACCTCCGAGCTGACCCAGCCGCCGCGCGTCCACGGGGACATGACCAGCATGGGGACGCGGAAGCCGAGGCCGATCGGCACGCCGTCCAGGTACTCGCCGGGGGTGCCGGGCGGCGGCACCGGGGGCGGGACGTGGTCGAAGAAGCCGTCGTTCTCGTCGTAGTTGAGGATCATCACCGTCGAGTCGAAGACCTCGGGGTTCGCGGCGAGGGCGCGGTAGACCAGGTCGACGAAGTGGGCGCCGTCGCCGGGAGGCGCGTACGGGTGCTCGGAGAACGCCTCGTTCGCCACCACCCACGAGACCTGCGGCAGGGTGCCGGCGACGACGTCGGCGCGGATCGCGGCGGCGATGTCGTCCGGGGTCGAGCCGGTGACCTTCGGGACCGACGCCATGCCCCGGTCGTACAGCGGGTCGCCGGGCCGGGCGTCGGTGAACCTCTTGAAGTACGCGAGGCCGTTGTCGCCGTAGTTGTCCTGGGCGTTCTGGTAGACCCGCCAGCTCACCCCGGCCCGCTGGAGCGCCTCGGCGTACGTCTCCCAGGTCAGCCCCGACTCGTCGCCGCCGTCCTTGCTGGAGGCGTCGATCCGCCCGCTCCAGAGGAAGGTGCGGTTCGGTCCGGTGGCGCTGAGCGCGGAGCAGAAGTAGGCGTCGCAGACGGTGTAGTGGTCGGCGAGCGCGTGGTGGAAGGGGATGTCCTCGCGGTCGAGGTGGCCGAGGGTCCGGACGTTGCCCACGCCGGTCACCCAGTTGTCGAGCCGGCCCTTGTTCCAGGCGGCGTGCTGCGAGGTCCAGCTGTGCGGCAGGTCGCCGTTGCACTGGGCGAGGGTCTCGCCGTCGACCCCGCCGGCCGGAGGGGTGTCACTGAGCTTCCAGGGGAACTGCCGGCCGCCCCAGGCGGGTTGCTGGAAGGTGCTCCAGCCGCCGGGGAGGTTGCCCGCCGCCCGGTCGCCGAAGCCCCGTACGCCCCGGAGCGTCCCGAAGTAGTGGTCGAAGCTGCGGTTCTCCTGCATGAGGATCACCACGTGCCGGACGTCGGTCAGCGTGCCGGTCGCGGCCCGCGCGGCGGCCGAGGCCGTCGCCGGTGGCAGCGCCGCCCCCGCGACGAGTCCGGCGCCGAGCCCCGCGCCGATGCCGACGAATCCCCTGCGGCTGATGGGAAGCATCCCCGCCCCTCCTGTCACGGCGTGCCCCTGCGGCACATCGGCAGACATGATGGGGGAGCGGGGTTCAAAGGTATACACCCGTGCGGTAAGGGTTGGTGAACGGTGGGAGAGCCTCGTTCACCTCGGTGTGACCAGTGCCGGAATTGGTATGGGGTTCGACCAATAAGCGTGACCTGGGGGTCGACCGGGGCCGTCGGGCGGTCCGGGGTGCCCCCGGGCTCTGGTCGCCTGGTGAGTGCATCTGCTTGAATGATGCTCATTCTGAGCAGCTTCACGCATTGGTGTCTCCCTTTCGTGCAAGGAGTGCGCATGGCCCCGTCCCGTACCGCCGCCGAGATCGCCACCCAGCCCGCCGTCTGGCGCGAAGCGCTCCGCACCCTGCCCCGGCACGCGCCCGCCCTGCCCCGGCGCGGCGAACGGGTCGCGGTGATCGGCTGCGGCACCTCCTGGTTCATGGCCCAGGCGTACGCGGACCTGCGCGAGGCCGGCGGGCACGGCGAGACCGACGCCTTCGCCGCCTCCCGCTTCCCCTTCGCCCGCCGCTACGACCGGGTCGTCGCCCTCACCCGCTCCGGCACCACCAGCGAGGTCCTCGCGGTCCTCGACCGCCTCGACGGAACCGTCGCCACCGGCGCGATCACCGCCGACCCCACCACGCCGGTGATGCGTGCCGCCGACGCCGTCGCCGTCCTCGACTTCGCCGACGAGGAGTCGGTCGTCCAGACCCGCTTCGCCACCACCGCCCTCGCCCTCCTCCGCGCCCACCTGGAGGCCGAGAACGCCCTCCCCGAGGGCGTCGGCTCCGTCGCCCGGGCCGCCGACGACGCCGAACTCGCCCTCGTCCGGCCGCTGGAGGACGCCGTGCGGGACGCCGAGCAGTTCACCTTCCTCGGCAGCGGCTGGACCTACGGGCTCGCCCAGGAGGCCGGGCTCAAGATGCGCGAGGCGGCCGGCGCGTGGACGGAGGCGTACCCGGCGATGGAGTACCGCCACGGCCCCATCAGCATCACCGGGCCCGGCCGGGTCGCCTGGAGCTTCGGTCCCCTGCCCGGCGGTCTCGCCGAGGAGATCCGCGCGGTCGGCGGCACCCTCGTCGCCGGCGGCCTCGACCCGCTCGCCGAACTCGTCCTGGCCCAGCGGCTCGCCGTCGCGGTCGCCGAGTCCCGCGGCCTCGACCCGGACCGCCCGCGCAACCTCACCCGCTCCGTCGTCCTCGCGGACGCCGGCGCCTGAGCCGCACCGCCCCCCTTCCCGTCCCGGAGTACGGAGCAGGACCATGCCACTGACCCAGACCCACGAGATCGTCCGGCGGGCCCGTGCCGCCGGTGCCGGTGTGGGCGCCTTCAACGTCCTCCAGCTGGAGCACGCGCAGGCCATCGTGGCCGGCGCCGAGCGGGCCGACCGGCCCGTCGTCCTCCAGATCAGCGAGAACACCGTCCGCTACCACGGCGCCCTCGAACCCGTCGCGCTCGCCTCGCTCGCCCTCGCCCGCGCCGCCAAGACGCCGGTCGCCGTCCACCTCGACCACGCCGAGAACCCGGGCCTCGTCCACGAGGCAGTGGAACTCGGCCTGGGCTCCGTGATGTTCGACGCGGCGCGACTCCCGTACGACGAGAACGTGGCCGCCACCCGCGAGATCGTCGAGCACTGCCACCGGCACGGCGTCCGGGTCGAGGCCGAGCTCGGCGAGATCGGTGGCAAGGGCGGCGCCCACGACCCCGGCGTCCGCACCGACCCCGAGGAGGCGCGCGCCTTCGTCGCCGCCACCGGCGTCGACGCCCTCGCCGTCGCCGTCGGCAGCGTCCACCAGATGGTCACCCGGGACGCGGTCCTCGACCTCGGCCTGATCGCCCGGCTCCGCGCAGCCGTCGACGTCCCCCTCGTGCTGCACGGCTCCTCGGGTGTCCCCGACGCCCTGCTCGCCCGGGCCGTGGCCGCCGGCATGACCAAGGTGAACGTGTCCACCCACCTCAACAAGGCGTTCACCCGCGCCGTCCGCGAGCACCTCACCGCGCACCCCGCGGAGGTGGACCCGCGCCGCTACCTCACCCCGGCCCGCACGGCCGTGACCGAGGCGGTCAGCCACCTCCTGGGCCTCCTCGACCCCCGCTGATCCCCGCCCCCTCCGCCCCGGGGTCAGGGGCGCCGGTCGGGGCCGTCGCCGCGGATGACCGGGACCAGGCTGCGCAGGGCCAGGCCGGCGGCGATCAGGGTGGTCGCCGCCACGACGAGGCCGAGGACGGCGAGCGGGGAGAGGCCGCCGCCGGTGGCGGCGAGCCCGGCGCCTCCGCCGCCGACCGCGCCGGCACCGATGGGCTTTCCGTACATGAGGATTCCTTTCTTCGGCCGGGGGGCCGTCAGGTGGCGACCCAGCGTTCCTGCCGGCGCAGGGCCAGGTCGATCAGCGAGCGCACGAACACCAGCTGCCGGAAGGCGTCGTACAGCAGCTCGGGGACGAGCGGCAGGGCGAGGAGCACGGCCCTGCGGCCCGCCCGACGGACCGTCAGGGTCCGCTCCAGCACGAAGAGGAGGGTGATCGCCGTCCAGAACGGCGAGAAGCCCTGCCAGCCGTGGGTCGCGAGCGTCAGCACCGTGAAGGTGAGGAAGAGCGCGAGGGCGAGGGCGCCGACGCCCAGCATCAGCTGCTGTCCGAAGTACGGCAGCGTCACCCGGTTCAGGCCGTAGTCGCGCAGGTTCTCCAGGGCCCCGCGCTGCCAGCGCATCCGCTGGTGCCAGAGCTTGGGCAGCGTCGGCATCACCTCGGTGACGAGCCAGCAGGCGTCGGGGGAGACCGTGCGGTACCCCAGCGTCTTGACCGCCTTGGTGATCTCGTCGTCCTCGGTGAGCGAGGCCAGGCTGTAGTGGCCGTCCCCGCCGCCGATGACCCCCGCGCGGCGGGCGGCGCGGACCTCGCGCAGCACCCGGGCTCGGAAGACGGTGCCGGTGCCCGTGAGCACCACGGCCTCGTTCCCCTTGCGGTGCACCTCCAGGGCGTAGCGCTCGTACTCCATCCGCTGGAGGAGTCCGAGCAGTCCGCCGCCCTCCTCGCCGAAGAAGACGCCGCCGACCGCGCCGACGCCGTCGTCCTCCGCGAGGGTGTCGACGGCGCAGGCCACGAACCCGGGGTTCAGGACCGTGTCCGCGTCCTGGACCAGGACCAGGTCGTCCTCGCCCAGTCCGTCGAGGAGGCCGGGCAACGCCTGGTTGAGGGCGCCGGCCTTCTTGTCCCGGTTGTCCTCCGGCACGAACACCTCGGCGCCGCAGCGCTCCGCGAGCGCCGCGGTCAGGTCGGTGCAGTTGTCGGCGACCACCACGATCCGGTCCGGGACGCGCCGCTGCCGGTACAGGCCGGCGAGCGTGGCGACGAGCCGGTCCTGCTCGTTGTGCGCGGGCACCACGGCCACCACACGCATCGGTCCCTCCTCGCGTGCCGTTCGTCCTTTTCGTCCCCTCACGGTGACGTGGCCGGGTTGCGGGAGGGGTGTACGAGCGGTGCGGCTCGGTTGCGGAGCGGGCGGCGGGCGCGGAAGGGGACGGAGGTCCCGGGCCGGGGGTGGCGGAGGTCCCGGCCGCGCCGGGTCAGTCGGCCGGGTGGTAGCGGTAGCCGACGCCCCGGACGGTGGAGATGCCGGTACGGCCTCCGGTGGCGGCGGCGATCTTCCGGCGGAGCCGCAGCACGGTGTACTTCACCCGGCCCGGGTCGCCGTCCGCGTGCGCGCCCCACACCTCGCGCAGCAACTGGCCGTGGCTCAGCACCTGCTCGGGGCGGGCGGCCAGGGCGGCGAGCAGGTCGAACTCCAGCGGGCTGAGGTCGAGCGCCGTGCCCGCCACGGTGGCGGTGTGCGCGGCCCGGTCGATCACGACGCGCTCGGCCGCTGCCGTGCCGGCGGGTGCTCCGGGGCGGGGCAGCAGGCGGCGGAAACGGGCCGCGAGCCGGGGGAGGCCCTGCTCCCGGGAGAGGGCGTAGGTGACGTAGTCGTCGGCGCCGAGGCGGTAGGCGCGGGCCGCGTCGACCTCGACGTACACGGGCGCGGCGACGACGATGGGCATCCCGTGGTCGTGCGCGCGCAGCTCGGTGAGCAGCTGCCAGGGATCGGAGCGGGGCAGGTCGAGGCTGAGCAGCACACCCTGCGGCCGGCGGGCGCGCAGGGCGCGCCGGGTGGCGGGGCCGTCCGTGGTCTGGAGCACCTCGTGTCCCTGGTCGCGCAGCATCCCGCCGACGACGTCCACCACGCGCGGGTCCCGCAGCGCGAAGAGGAGCAGGGGGCGGGCGGTCGGCTGCTGCATGCCTGGACGATAGCCCCGGTCCGCGGGCCCGGCAGCTCGGCCGGTCGGGGCGTCCGGGGCGGGAGCGCGCCGGAAAGGGGGCGCCCCCGCGACCGGGGGAGGTCGCGGGGGCGCCGGGGGCCGGGGCGGCCGGTTCTGGGCGGCCGCCCCGGCGGGGGTGCGGTGCGGTCAGCGGAGGTCGAAGCGGTCCAGCTCCATGACCTTGACCCAGGCCGCGACGAAGTCCGTCACGAACTTGTCCGCGGCGTCGTCGCTCGCGTAGACCTCGGCGAGGGCGCGGAGCTCCGAGTTCGAGCCGAAGACCAGGTCGGCGCGGGTGCCGGTCCACTTGACCTCGTTGGTCGCGTCGTCGCGGCCCTCGAAGACGTTCGCGTCGCCGGAGACGGCCGACCAGGTGGTGCCCAGGTCGAGCAGGTTGACGAAGAAGTCGTTCGTCAGGGTGCCCGGCTTGTCGGTGAGGACACCGAGGGAGGTCTGCGGCTGGGTGATGCCCAGGACGCGCAGGCCGCCGATGAGGACGGTGAGCTCGGGGGCGCTGACCGTGAGCAGGTTGGCGCGGTCGATCAGCAGGTACTCGGCGGGGAGGCGGACGCCCTTGCCGAGGTGGTTGCGGAAGCCGTCGGCCTGCGGCTCCAGGGCGGCGAAGGACTCGATGTCCGTCTGCTCCTGGGAGGCGTCGACACGGCCCGGGGTGAAGGGCACCTCGATGTCCCGGCCGGCGTCCTTGGCCGCCTTCTCGACGGCGGCGGAGCCCGCGAGGACCACGAGGTCGGCGAGGGAGACCTGCTTGCCGTCGGTCCGGCCGGCGTTGAAGGACTCCTGGACGCCCTCCAGGACGCGCAGGACCTGGGCGAGGTCGTCCGGGTTGTTGACCTGCCAGCCGCGCTGGGGCTCCAGGCGGATGCGGCCGCCGTTGGCGCCGCCGCGCTTGTCGCTGCCGCGGAAGGAGGAGGCGGCGGCCCAGGCGGCGCCGACCAGCTGGGTGACCGTCAGGTCGGAGGCGAGGATGCGCTCCTTGAGGGAGGCGATGTCCGCCGCGTCGACCAGCTCGTGCGTACGGGCCGGCAGCGGGTCCTGCCAGATGAGCTCCTCCGACGGGACCTCGTCGCCGAGGTAGCGCACGACCGGGCCCATGTCGCGGTGGGTGAGCTTGAACCAGGCGCGGGCGAAGGCGTCCGCGAACTGGTCGGGGTTCTCGTGGAAGCGGCGGGAGATCTGCTCGTAGACCGGGTCGAAGCGGAGCGCCAGGTCGGTGGTGAGCATGGTCGGGAGGTGCTTCTTCTCCGGGTCGTACGCGTCCGGGATGATCGCCTCGGCGTTCTTGGCGACCCACTGGTGGGCGCCCGCGGGGCTCTTGGTGAGCTCGTACTCGTACGCGAAGAGGTGCTTGAAGAAGTCGTGGCCCCACTGCGCGGGCGTGGTGGTCCAGGTGACCTCCAGACCGCTGGTGATGGCGTCGGCGCCCTTGCCGGAGCGGTAGCTGTTCGCCCAGCCGAGGCCCTGGGCCTCGATCGGGGCCTCCTCCGGGTCCGCGCCGACATTCTCGTGCGGGCCGGCGCCGTGCGCCTTGCCGAAGGTGTGGCCGCCGGCGATGAGGGCGACGGTCTCCTCGTCGTTCATCGCCATCCGGCGGAAGGTCTCGCGGATGTCGCGGGCCGCGGCGACCGGGTCCGGGTTGCCGTTGGGGCCCTCGGGGTTGACGTAGATGAGGCCCATCTGGACGGCGCCGAGGGGCTCCTCCAGCTCGCGGTCGCCCGAGTAGCGCTCGTCGCCGAGCCAGGTGGTCTCGGGGCCCCAGTAGACGTCCTCGTCGGCCTCCCACACGTCCTCGCGGCCGCCGGCGAAGCCGAAGGTCTCGAAGCCCATGGACTCCAGGGCCACGTTGCCGGTGAGGATCATGAGGTCGGCCCAGGAGAGGGACTGGCCGTACTTCTTCTTGACCGGCCACAGCAGGCGGCGGGCCTTGTCCAGGTTGCCGTTGTCCGGCCAGCTGTTGAGCGGGGCGAAGCGCTGCTGGCCGGCGCCGGCGCCGCCGCGGCCGTCGCTGATGCGGTACGTGCCCGCGCTGTGCCAGGCCATCCGGACCATGAAGGGGCCGTAGTGGCCGAAGTCGGCCGGCCACCAGTCCTGGGAGGTCGTGAGGACCTCGGCGATGTCCCGCTTCACGGCGGCGAGGTCCAGCGACTTGAACGCCTCGGCGTAGTCGAAGTCCTCGCCGAGCGGGTTCCCCACGGCCGGGTTCTTGGCCAGGATCCGCAGGTTCAGCCGGTTCGGCCACCACTGGCGGTTGCCGCCGCCCTGGGTCGGGTGCGCGGCACGTCCGTGGGCGACCGGGCAGCCGCCCGCGCCCTCGGCCTTCACGTCGCCGCCGGGTGCATCGAGGTTCTCAGACATGGGTATTCCTTCCGGACACGCGCGGGAAGGTCGCGGACACGGAGACCCGACGAAGCGGTACCGCCCGGGCGCTCCCCGGGTGGTACGTCACGTCCTCGTCTCCCGCCGTGTCGGACTCTTCCTGTCCCTTGGCCATCAACAAAACTGATCCTACAATGGACGAAGTCCAAGTCAAGAACAACGCCAAAGTGGGGTTGCCGGGCCCGGGGGACGCCTCTCCGTACGCGCCGGTCCTCGCCGAGGAGGAACAGGTAGGCCCCCATGAGTGACCTGCTGGAGCGGCTGCGGGCCCGAGGCTGGCGGATGACGTCGCAGCGGCGAGTCGTCGCGGAGGTCCTCGCCGGTGAGCACGTGCACCTCACCGCCGACGAGGTGCACGCGCGCGCCGTGGAGCGACTTCCGGAGATCGCCCGCGCGACCGTCTACAACACCCTGGGTGAACTGGTCTCGCTCGGTGAGGTGGTGGAGCTCTCCACCGACGGCCGCGCGAAGCGCTACGACCCCAACGCCCGCCGGCCGCACCAGCACCTGGTCTGCACGGAATGCGGCACCATCCGCGACGTCCGCCCCTCCGGCGACCCGCTGGCCGCCCTCCCCGACTCCGAGCGCTACGGCTTCACCGTCTCGAAGGTCGACGTCACCTACCGGGGCCGCTGCCCGTCCTGCGCGGCCTGAGCGCCCGGGTGGGGGTCGCTTGACGCGGTGAGGTGCGGGTTGTTGGATGGGGCCCAGATTATTGGTCGTGTGTCCAATAAAGGTCTCGTCCCGATCGCCGTCCAGGGAGCCCGTCCATGCCCCTCTCCGCCTTCCCCCGCCCCGAGCGCCGGCTCCACGTGGCCGTCGACGCCGTCGAGCCGGGGGAGCGGGGGCGGCTGCGGGGAGCGCGGCTCGGGGAGGGGCTGCGGGCCGCGCTCGACGTGTACGACCGGCTGTTCGCCCTCGCGGAGATCCCCGGCGCGACCGTCCGGGAGGACGCCCACCGGGCCCTCGACGCGATCGACGCCTTCCGGCCCGAGCTGCGCGAGCAGATCGAGGGGATCGCGCGGGGCGCGGGCGTCGAGCCGTGGCGGGTCGCCGCGCTCAACGCCCGGACCGAGATCCTGGCCCGCGGCCGCGCCGTCCCGCCCGGCGAGTGCTCCACCGTCGTCCGCCGCGTCGCCGCCCCCGGCGGCGGCACCACCCACCTCGGCGTCCAGACCTGGGACTGGCACGTCGAACTCGGCTCCTCCTGGCACACCGTCGACTCCGCCGGCGGGACCCACCGGTACGTCGGCCTCACCGAGCACGGCATCCTCGCCAAGATCGGCGTCAACAGCGCCGGCCTCGCCCTCCACTTCAACATCCTCGGCCACCGCGACGACCGCGCCGGCGGCCTCCCCGTGCACGTCCTCGCCGCCCTCGTCCTCGAAGAGGCCGACGACGCCGCCCACGCCGCCGCACTGATCCGCTCGGCGCCGCTCTCCTCCTCCGGCTCCTTCCTCCTCTTCGACCGGACGCGCGCCGTCCTCCTCGACCTCAGCCCCGAAGGCGTCTTCGAGGTCCCGCCCCTGGCCGGCGCCACCCATCTGCGCACCAACCACTTCCTCAGCCCCCGGCCCGCGCGCCACGAGAAGACCTGGCTCTACCAGCCGGACTCGGGGGAGCGGTACGCCTTCCTCCGCGACCGCCTCGACCACGCGCCCGCCGCCGGCCCCGACGAACTGCTGCGGCTCCTCGTCACCGGCCCGGGCGAGCCCCCCGTCACCTGTGTGCCCGACCCGGCGGCGCCGCTCGGCCGCCGCTGGGCCAGCCTCGCGACCGTGCTCCTCGACCCGGCGGAGCGCACCGCGCGGATCCTCGACGGCACCCCGGCGGAGCACGCCGACCGCCCCTGGTACACGCTGCGCGCCTGACCGGGCGGCCCGCCACCACCGCCTCCGCCGGGGCGATGGCCGCGGTCGAGGGCGACGTCACCGTCGTCGGCCTCGGCGGCGGCACCCTCCCGGTCGGCTTCGGCACCCTCCCGTACGAGGTCTCCGTCACCTCCCCTACCGGGGCACCCGCGCCGAGCTCGTCGAGGTCCTCGACCCGGCCCGCGCCGGCGCCGTCGACGTCCACACCGAGACCTGCTCCCTCGACGAGGCCCCCGAGGCGTACGAGCGGCTGCACGCCGGCCGGATCGAAGGGCGCGCGGTCGTCCTCCCGAACGGCTGAGGGACCGTCGTCCTCCCGAACGGCTGAGGGACCGGGAGCGGGGCCGCGTAGGCTCGTGACGTGCCACCCACCCGTCTGTACCGCGTCGCCGTCCTCGTCCTCGAAGGCGCCAAACCCCTCGACGTCGGCATCCCCGCCCAGGTGTTCACGACCCGCGCGAGCATGCCCTACGAAGTCCGCGTCTGCGGCGCCACCCCCGGCCTCGTCGCCGGCGGCGACGGCCTCTCCTACAACGTCGCCCACGGCCTCGACGCCCTCGCCTGGGCGGACATCGTCTTCGTCCCCGGCTACCGCTTCCCCGACCGCGAGGACCCGCCCCAGGCCGTCGTCGAGGCCCTGATCGCCGCCCACGCGCGCGGGGCCCGGCTCGCCGCCATCTCCACCGGCGCCTTCGCGCTCGCCGCCACAGGCCTCCTCGACGGCCGGCGCGCCACCACCCACTGGCACTACGCCCGCGCCCTCGCCGAGAAGTGGCCCCTGGTCCAGGTCGACGAGAACGTGCTCTTCGTCGACGAGGGCAGCGTCCTCACCTCCGCCGGCGCCGCCTCCGGCCTCGACCTGTGCCTGCACATCCTCCGCGGCGACCTCGGCGTCGGCGCCGCCAACCACGCCGCCCGCCGGCTCGTCGCCGCCCCCTACCGCAGCGGCGGCCAGGCCCAGTACGTGCCCCGCAGCGTCCCCGAACCGCACGGCGAACGCTTCGCCACCACCCGCGAATGGGTGCTGCACCACCTCGACGAACCCCTCACCCTCGACGTCCTCGCCCGGCACGCCGCCGTCTCGCCGCGCACCTTCTCCCGCCGCTTCGTCGAGGAGACCGGCTACACCCCCATGCAGTGGCTGCTGCGCGCCCGCGTCGACCGCGCCCGCGAACTGCTCGAACGCTCCGAACTCGGCGTCGAGCAGATCGCCGCCGAGACCGGCCTCGGCACCGGGGCCAACCTGCGGATGCACTTCCAGCGGATCCTCGGCACCACCCCCAGCGACTACCGGCGCACCTTCACCCAGGGCGACTGAGCCCCCACCTGGGCCGGATCGCCAGATCTTGGCACGATCCTTGCGGACCATGGCGATCTCGCCCCTGCCGCGCGGCGGCGCGGTGCGCGAGGCTGGGTCACGAAGAAACGGAAGGGACCCCGCATCATGACTCGCATCGCCATCAACGGTTTCGGTCGCATCGGCCGCAACGTGCTCCGCGCCCTCCTGGAGCGCGACACCACGCTGGAGGTCGTCGCCGTCAACGACCTCACCGAGCCCAAGGCGCTCGCCCGTCTCCTCGCCTTCGACTCCACCTCCGGCCGCCTCGGCCGCCCGGTCTCCGTCGACGGCGACACCCTCGTCGTGGACGGCCGCCGCATCAAGGTCCTCGCCGAGCGCGAGCCGGCCAACCTCCCCTGGGCCGAGCTGGGCGTCGACATCGTCCTGGAGGCCACCGGCCGCTTCACCAGCGCCAAGGACGCCCGCCTCCACCTCGACGCCGGTGCCAAGAAGGTCCTCGTCAGCGCGCCCTCCGACGGTGCCGACGTCACCCTCGCCTACGGCGTGAACAGCGACACGTACGACGCCGAGCTGCACACGATCGTCTCGAACGCCTCCTGCACCACCAACGCGCTCGCCCCGCTCGCCGCCGTCCTCGACGAGCTGGCCGGCATCGAGCACGGCTTCATGACGACCGTGCACGCCTACACCCAGGAGCAGAACCTCCAGGACGGCCCGCACCGCGACGCCCGCCGCGCCCGCAACGCCGCCGTCAACATCGTGCCCACCAGCACCGGCGCCGCCAAGGCCATCGGCCTGGTCCTGCCGCAGCTGGACGGCAAGCTCTCCGGCGACTCCATCCGCGTGCCCGTGCCGGTCGGCTCGATCGTCGAGCTCAACACGACCGTCTCCCGCGAGGTCACCCGCGACGAGATCCTCGACGCCTACCGCAAGGCCGCCGAGGGCAAGCTCGCCGGTGTCCTGGAGTACTCGGAGGACGAGCTGGTCTCCTCCGACATCACCGGCAACCCGCACTCCTCCATCTTCGACGCCGCCCTCACCCGGGTCGACGGCCGCCACGTGAAGGTCGTCGCCTGGTACGACAACGAGTGGGGCTTCTCGAACCGCGTCATCGACACCCTTCAGCTGCTCGCCGGCTGACCCCGCGTCACCCCCGCGACGCCCCCTCGGCTTCGGCCGAGGGGGCGTTGTCAGTGCCGGATGGCAGCATGTCGATCATGAGCCGAATCATCTCGTACACCACCGGCGACCGCTCCAAGGCCGTCGGCTACCTCGGCGCCGCGGAGCGCCTCACCGACGACCAGCGGCGGGTGCTCGCCATGATCCGCGAGCGGGCCGAGGCCAGCCAGCGCGACCTCGACCACCAGGACCTCGACTGGGACCTGACCATTCCCGAGGCGCTGGAGCACCTGATCGAGGGCCGCGCCGACGCGAAGGGGACGTACGCCGGCAAGGCCTACGCCCGGGCGCTCCAGCACATCATCGACTACTGCGGCTCCGACCCCTCCGACCTGGGCGTCTACTCCAAGCCCAGCACCTTCTTCGGCCTCCTCGACGACCAGCTGAAGCAGCACGGCGTGCCGGCCGACCTGCTGCCGCACGGCTACCTCTTCTCCGGCCCGCCGGACGAGATCCCCTTCCACATCCCCTACGCGATCGACGGCCCCGACATCGGGATGCTGCCGCTCGCCAAGGCGAAGCCCGCCGTCGACGCCTACCGGGCGGTCCGCGACAAGATCGACCCCGACTTCGTGTACGACCTCGACCTCCTCATCGAGAAGCTGGAGTTCGAGCACGAGGAGTGGGAGTCGACCAAGGCGCGGGGCTACGACTGGTACACCCACGACACCCTCTTCTTCTCCATCAACGGCTGACCGCCCGACCGCCGTCCGCGACCGGATCAGGCAGGCCCAGCGCTGTGGCCAGCCGGGAGCGGTGCCAGTGGGGCGGGCCGAAGAGCCGCCCCGAGCCGTGCGCCCGCTTGAAGTAGCGGTGGGCGTCGTGCTCCCAGGTGATGCCGATCCCGCCGTGCAGCTGGATCATCTCCCCGGCCACGTCGGAGAAGGCCTCCGAGCAGACCGACGCGGCGGTGGCGGCGAGCCGGGTCAGCTCCGGACCGCGCACGCCGTCCGCGGCGGCGAAGGCGGCGCCGAGCGCGGCGGAGCGGGCCGACTCGACCTGGACGTACGCGTCCGCGAGCCGGTGCTTCACGGCCTGGAAGGAGCCGATCGGGCGCCCGAACTGCACCCGCTCCCCGGCGTACGCCACCGTGAGTTCGAGGCACCGCGCGGCCGCCCCGACCTGCTCGGCGGCGAGCGCCGTACAGGCCAGGTCGAGGACGTGCCGCAGCACCCGGTCGCCGTCGCCCTCGGTGCCGACCGGTCGGCCCTCCGCCCCGTCCAGCACCACCCGCGCCTGCGCCCGGGTGGCGTCCATCGGGACCGACTCCTCGCGGCCCGCGCCCGGCGCGTCGCCGGGCACCGCGAAGAGCGACACCCCGGCGGAGGTACGGGCGGCCACCAGCAGCGTCCCGGCGCGCGCCCCGTCCAGCACGTGCTCCTTCACGCCGGTGAGCCGCCAGGAGCCCCCGGGCCCCGGGGCGGCCTCGGTGCGTACCGCCTCCGGCTCCCAGGAGCCGCCCTCGGCCCAGGCCAGTGCCGCCGTCGCGTCACCCGAGACCAGCCCCGGCAGCAGCGCGGCGCACGCCCCGGGATCACCGGCGGCCAGCAGCGCCTGCACCGCGAGCACGGCGGAGCCGAGGTACGGGACGGGGCTCAGCTCCCGCCCCAGCTCCTCCATCACCACGTGGACCTCCACGGCCCCGCAGCCGGCACCGCCGTACTCCTCGGGGACGGCCAGCCCCGCGACGCCGATCTGCTCGACCAGCGGCCGCCAGGCCGCCTCGCCGGGATGCCGCCGCAGCAACGCCCGCACCGCCGCGCGCAGTTCCTCCTGCTCCTCGGTGAACCTCATGCCCCCGCTCCCTTCCCGACGGTGGGCGCGGCGGGACTTCCCGGCGCCCGCGGGTCCTCCCCGGACAGGTCCCGGCCCCGGGTCTCGGCCGTGGGCCCGGCGAGGACGCGGGCGCGGCAGGAGGCCGGGGACCCCCAGGCGTCGCGGAGCGGGCGCGCCTTGCGGATCCACAGGGAGAGGTCCAGCTCCTCGGTGTAGCCGACGGCGCCGTGCAGCTGGAGGGCGGTGCGGGCGGCGGCGTGGGCGGCCTCGCCGGCGGTGACCTTGGCGGCGGCGATCTCGCGGGGCGCCGTCCCGCGCGCGGCCAGGGTCAGCGCGGCCTCGTGGAGCAGGGGCTGGGCGAACTCCAGGGCGAGGAGGGTGTCGGCCAGCCGGTGCTTCACGGCCTGGAACGAGCCGACGGGGACGCCGAACTGGGTGCGCTGCCGGACATGGGTGACGGTCCGGTCGAGCAGGGCCCGGCCGAGGCCCAGCGACTGGGCGGCGGTCGCGAGGGCGGCGACCTCGGCGGCGTACCCGGTCGCGGCGGCCGCTTCGGGGCCGCGGGCCAGGACGGTGCCGCCGGCGGGGCGGAACAACCGGCGGACCGGGTCGGCGGAGCGCTGGACGGGACCGGCCGTGGCGGCGAGGCGGACGGTGTCGCCGTCGGAGACGAGCACCGCGTCGGCCATGTCCGCGTCGAGCGCGTAGGGGCCGGTGAGGTCCGGGACGCACAGGGAGGCGGTCGCCTCGCCGGCGGCGAGGCGGGGCAGCCACGTGCCGGCGGCGGCCTTGTCGCCGAGGCGGTCGAGGAGGGCGGCCGCGGCGACCGTCTCGACCAGCGGGCCGGGGACGGCGTGCCGGCCGAGCTCGGTGAAGGCGACGGCCAGCTCCACCGGCAGCGGTCCCAGACCGTCGTACGCCTCGGGCACGGCCAGCGCGAAGACGCCGGCCGCCGCGAGCCGGGACCAGAGGGCGCGCCCCGGGGCGTGGTCGCCGGCCGCCCAGGACCGCGCGGTCGCGGGGGTGTCGGCGGCCGCCAGCAGGGTGTCCAGGGTGCGGGCGAACTCCCGCTGTTCGTCGTCGAGCAGGAAGCGCATCACCGGCGTCCCTTCGGGAGGCCGAGCAGTCGCTCGGCGATGATGTCGCGCTGGATCTCGTTGGTCCCGGCGTAGATCGGCCCGGCCAGGGCGAAGGTGTGGCCCTCGGCCCAGGCGCCGTGCGCGGGTGCCTCCGGGGCCTCGTCGGAGAGTTCGCCGTACGGCCCGAGGAGGTCGAGGGCGGTCTCGTGGAGGGCGATGTCCAGCTCGGACCAGAAGACCTTGTTGAGGCTGGACTCGGCGCCGAGGGAGCCGCCGGCGGCGAGCCGCGAGGCGTTGGCGTAGGTGAAGAGGCGGTAGGCGCGGGCGCCGATGACGGTGTCGGCGACCCGGTCGCGGACGGCGGTGTCGGCGGGGTCGGCGCGCTCGCGCCAGAGCGCCGCGAGCCGGTCGGCGGCGGCGGAGAACCGGCCGGGGCTGCGCAGGGTCAGTCCGCGTTCGTTGCCGGCGGTGCTCATGGCGACCCGCCAGCCGTCCCCGGGGGCGCCGATGACGTCCTCGTCGGGCACGAACACGTCGTCGAGGAAGAGTTCGGCGAAGGCGGGCTTGCCGTCGAGCCGGCCGACGGGCCGCACGGTGACGCCCTCGGCGTCGAGCGGGAACATGAGGTACGTCAGTCCCCGGTGCGGCCGGTCGGCCCCCGGGTCGCTGCGGAAGAGGCCGAAGGCGCGGTCCGCGAAGGCGGCCCGGGAGGACCAGGTCTTCTGGCCGCGGAGCAGCCAGCCCCCCTCGGTGCGGACGGCGGCGGAGCGCAGGCTCGCGAGGTCGGAGCCGGACTCGGGCTCGGACCACGCCTGGGCCCAGACGACCTCCCCGGACGCCGTCGGGGGCAGGAGGCGGGCGCGCTGTTCGGCGGTGCCGTGCTCGAAGAGCGTGGGGGCGAGCAGGTTGATGCCGTTCTGGCCGACCCGGCCGGGGGCGCCCGCGGCGTAGTACTCCTCCTCGAAGACCAGCCACTGGAGGACGGAGCAGCCGCGGCCGCCGTACTCCTCGGGCCAGGAGACCACCGACCAGCGGTCGGCGGCGAGTTCGGCCTCCCAGGCACGGTGGGCGGCGAAGCCCTCGGCGGTTTCCAGGGAGGGCAGGGGCGTGGTCGGCACGTGGTCGGCGAGCCAGGCGCGGGCCTCGGCCCGGAAGGCGTCGTCCGCCGCGGAGAAGTCGAGGTCCATCAGGCTCCCGCCGCCTTCATGGCGTGGATGTCCATGCCGCCGAGCGCGTCGCGGGCGGTCTCGGCGTTGTGCGCGTGCGCGAGGTGGTGGAGGCCGAAGACGGCGTCCATGCCGGTGTGCAGGCCCTGGAGGTCCTCGGCCTGGTTGACGGCCCGCTTGGTGAGCGCGAGCCCGAGGCGCGGCATCTCGGCGATCCGGTGCGCCAGCTCCAGGGTCCTGGCTTCCAGTTCGGCGCGGGGGACGACCCGGTTGACCATGCCGACCTCGTGGGCGCGGCGGGCGCTCATCCGGTCGCCGGTGTAGAGGAACTCCTTGGCGATCCGGGGCGGCATCACCCAGGGGTGGGCGAAGTACTCGACGCCGGGGATGCCCATGCGGACCACCGGGTCGGCGAAGAAGGCGTCCTCGGAGGCGACGATCAGGTCGCAGATCCAGGCGAGCATCAGACCGCCGGCGACGCAGGCGCCCTGCACCGAGGCGACGACCGGCTTGGGCAGTTCGCGCCAGCGGCGGCACATGCCCAGGTAGACCTCGGACTCGCGGGCGAAGCGGCTCTCCGCGCCCTCCTTGTCCGAGTGGTCCCACCAGAGGCCGGCCCTGCGCTCGAAGGGCAGGTGCGCGTCGCGCTCGGGGGTGCCGATGTCGTGGCCGGCGGAGAAGTGCTCGCCGGCGCCGGCGAGGACGACGACCTTGACCTCGTCGTCGCCGGCCGCGCGGTAGAAGGCGCGGTCGAGGGCGTAGGTCATCGCGGAGTTCTGGGCGTTGCGGTACTCGGGCCGGTCCATGGTGACGACCGCGACGGGGCCCCGCCGTTCGTAGCGGACGGGCTCGGACGTGGTGCGGGCAGCGGACATCCGCCCTCCTTCCCTAACAAGTGTTTGGTAGGTTAACGTACGGCCATGAGCGACGTCGAGGAGTTCCGCCGAGAGGCCCGCGGCTGGCTGCGGGCGCATCTCACCGGCGAGTTCGCGGCCCTGCGCGGCCGCGGCGGCCCCGGACGCGAGCACGAGGCGCACACCGAACGCCTCGCCTGGGAACGGCACATGGCCGCCCACGGATGGACCTGCGTCGGCTGGCCGAAGGAGTACGGCGGCCGCGGCGCGAGCCTGGAGGAGCAGGTCGCCTTCCACGAGGAGTACGCCCTCGCCGACGCCCCCGCGCGCGTCGGCCACATCGGCGAACAGCTCCTCGGGCCCACCCTCATCGCCTTCGGCACCCCGGCCCAGCGCGCCCGCTTCCTGCCCCGGATCGTCGCCGTCGACGAACTCTGGTGCCAGGGCTACTCCGAACCCGACGCCGGCTCCGACCTGGCCAACGTCCGCACCCGCGCCGAACGCGACGGCGACGACTGGGTGGTCACCGGACAGAAGGTGTGGACCTCAGGCGCGCACGAGGCCGACTGGTGCTTCGTCGTCGCCCGCACCGAACCCGGCTCGACCCGCCACCACGGCCTCTCCTACCTCCTCGTCCCGCTGGCCGCCCCCGGTGTCGAGATCCGGCCGATCGTCCAGCTCACCGGCACCTCCGAGTTCAACGAGGTGTTCTTCGACGGGGCCAGGACCGACGCCGGCCACCTGGTCGGCGCCCCCGGCGACGGCTGGAAGGTCGCCCTGGCCACCCTCGGCTTCGAGCGCGGCGTCTCCACCCTCGGCCAGCAGGTCGGCTTCCGCCGCGAACTGGAGGCCGTCATCGAGCTGGCCAAGCGGAACGGCGCCGCCGCCGACCCCCTCGTCCGCGACCGGATCGCCCGCGCCTGGACCGGGCTGGAGACCATCCGCTTCAACGCGCTCAGGATGCTCGGCGGCGTCGCGGCCGGAGCCCCCGGGCCCGAAGCCTCCATCAACAAGATCTTCTGGGCCACCTGGCACCGCGAACTCGGCGAACTCGCCATGGACGTCTGCGGCGCCGACGGCATGCTCGCCGCCGGGGAACCGTACGACCTCACCGACTGGCAGCGCCTCTACCTCTTCTCCCGCG
This sequence comes from Streptomyces roseofulvus, assembly GCF_039534915.1. Taxonomy (NCBI): domain Bacteria; kingdom Bacillati; phylum Actinomycetota; class Actinomycetes; order Kitasatosporales; family Streptomycetaceae; genus Streptomyces; species Streptomyces roseofulvus. Next base: position 7,673,371 of record NZ_BAAAWE010000001.1, read on the forward strand.
CCGACACCCTCTACGCCGGCTCCAACGAGATCCAGCGCACCATCATCGCCGAGCGCGTCCTCGGCCTGCCCAAGGAGGCCCGCCCGTGACCGGCGCCCCACCCCCCTACCTCCCCGGCCACGGCCTCCTCGCCGGCCGCTCCGCCGTCGTCACCGCCGCCGCCGGCGCCGGCATCGGCGGCGCCACCGCCCGCCGCCTCCTGGAGGAGGGCGCCCGGATCGTGCTCTCCGACGCCCACGCCCGCCGCCTCAAGGAGTCCGAGGCCGCGCTCGCCGCCGAGTTCGGCGCCGACCGGGTGGCCGCCCTGCCCTGCGACGTCACCGACGAGTCGCGCGTGACCGCCCTCCTCGATCTCGCCGAGGAACGGCACGGACGCCTCGACATCGTCGTCAACAACGCCGGACTCGGCGGCACCGCCGACCTCGTCGACATGACCGACGACCAGTGGGACAAGGTCCTCGACGTCACCCTCAACGGCACCTTCCGCTGCACCCGCGCCGCTCTGCGCCGGATGAGGGCCGCCGGCACCGGCGGCGTCATCGTCAACAACGCCTCCGTGATCGGCTGGCGCGCCCAGAAGGGGCAGGCCCACTACGCCGCCGCCAAGGCCGGCGTCATGGCCCTCACCCGGTGCGCCGCGCTGGAGGCCGCCGCGTACGGCGTCCGCGTCAACGCCGTCTCGCCGTCCCTCGCCATGCACCCCCACCTCGTGAAGGTCACCACCCCCGAACTCCTCGAAGAGCTCACCTCCCGCGAGGCGTTCGGCCGGTACGCCGAGCCGTGGGAGGTCGCCAACGTCATCGTCTTCCTCGCCAGCGGGTACGCGTCCTACCTCACCGGCGAGGTCCTCTCGGTCAGCAGCCAGCACCCGTGAGACCGGCGCCCGAGCGGCGCCGCGAACTCCTGGACACGGCCGCCGAGGTGTTCGCCGCCCAGGGGTACGACGCCACCACCGTCCGCCGGATCGCCGACGCGGCCGGGCTCCTCGCGGGCAGCCTCTACTACCACTTCGACTCCAAGGAGTCGATGCTCGACGAGATCCTCTCCGGCTTCCTCGACGACCTGTGGACCCGGTACGACCGCGTGCTCGCCGCCGGCCTCCGCCCCCGGGAGACCCTGGAGGCCCTCGTCACCGCGTCGTTCCGCGAGATCGACCGGCACCGCGCCGCCGTCGCCATCTACCAGAAGGAGTCCGGCCGGCTGCGGGACCAGCCGCGCTTCGGCTACCTCGCCGACGCCCAGCGGCGGTTCGAGCACGCCTGGCTCCGCACCCTGGAGTTTGGCGTGGCCGCCGGGGACTTCCGCACCGACCTCGACGTCCGGCTCACCTACCGCTTCGTGCGCGACACCGTCTGGGTCGCCGCGTCCTGGTACCGGCCGGGCGGACGGCACAGCCCGGAGGAGATCGCCCGCCAGTACCTCTCGATGGTGCTGGAGGGCATCGCCCTCCGGAACGGACAACGGGCGCGCGCACACCAGGCGCACGCACCACGGACGCACGAACCGTACGAATGAGGAGTCACCATGCCCGAGGCCTACATCGTAGAAGCGGTCCGCACCCCCGTCGGCCGGCGCAACGGCGGGCTGTCCGCCGTCCACCCGGCCGACCTCGGCGCGCACGCCCTGAAGGCCCTGATGGACCGCTCGGGCGTCGACCCGGCGGCCGTCGAGGACGTCGTCCTCGGCTGCCTGGACACCGTCGGCCCGCAGGCCGGCGACATCGCCCGCACCTGCTGGCTGGCCGCCGGACTGCCCGAGGAGGTGCCGGGCGTGACCGTGGACCGGCAGTGCGGCTCCTCCCAGCAGGCCCTGCACTTCGCCGCCCAGGGCGTCCTCTCCGGCACCCAGGACCTGGTCGTCGCCGGTGGCACGCAGAACATGTCCATGGTCCCCATCGCCTTCGCCAGCCGCCAGGCTGCCGCCCCGCTGGGCCTCACCGAGGGCCCCTACGCGGGCTCCGCGGGCTGGCGGGCGCGCTACGGCGACCAGCCGGTCAACCAGTTCCACGGCGCCGAGCTCATCGCCGAGAAGTGGGGCATCTCCCGCCGGGACATGGAGGAGTTCGCCCTCCGCTCGCACCGGCGGGCGATCCGCGCCGTCGACGAGGGCCGCTTCGACCGCGAGATCGTCCCGTACGGGGACGTCACCGGCGACGAGGGCCCGCGCCGGGACACCTCCCTGGAGAAGATGGCCGGACTGAACCCGGTCGTGGAGGGCGGACGGATCACCGCCGCCGTCTCCTCCCAGGTCTCCGACGGCGCCTCGGCCATGCTGCTCGCCAGTGAGCGGGCCGTGCGCGAGCACGGCCTCACCCCGCGCGCCCGGATCCACCACCTCTCCGTGCGCGGCGAGGACCCCATCCGGATGCTGTCCGCGCCGATCCCGGCGACGGCGTACGCGCTGAAGAAGGCCGGCATGACCCTCGAAGACATCGACCTCGTCGAGATCAACGAGGCGTTCGCCCCGGTCGTCCTCGCCTGGCTGAAGGAGACCGGCGCCGACCCGGAGAAGGTGAACGTCAACGGCGGCGCCATCGCCCTCGGCCACCCCCTGGGCGCGACCGGCACCAAGCTGGCCGTCACCCTGCTCCACGAACTGGAGCGCACCGGAGGCCGCTACGGCCTCCAGACCATGTGCGAGGGCGGCGGCCAGGCGAATGTGACGATCATCGAGCGGCTGTAGGGCATGGGCCGGGGCGGGAGGCGGGTCCGCCGGGGTGGGCGTTCGCCCCGGCGGTCGTCGGGTGCGCGGGGTCAGTCCGGGCGGGGCAGCGCGCGGAGCGTCGTCGTCGCCTCCGTCATGATCCGGTCGACGAGTTCGGTGCACGAGGGCAGGTCGTCGATCAGGCCGGCGACCTGGCCCGAGGCCATCACCCCGAGGTCGGTGCGGCCGTCCACCATCGACGCCCTGAGCATCATGGGGGTGTTGGCGGCGAGCAGGACCTGGCTCCAGGTCAGCTCCTTGCCGTGCTTCATCGCCAGGCCGTCCCGGACCATCCGGGACCAGCTCATGCGGGACTCGCGCCGGAAGGCCGCCGCGTGCCGGACGGCCCGCAGCAGCGACGCGGTCCGGCCGGAGCGCTCCAGCGCGTCGACCAGCTCGGTCCTGAGCATCCGGTGCGGCAGCCCGTCGACCTTCGTGGTGACGGTGACGTCGCCCACCGCCGCCGCCAGATAGCGGGCCTTGACCGCCTCGGGGACGGTCGAGTCGGAGGTCAGCAGGAAGCGGGTGCCCATGGCCACACCGGACGCGCCGTAGGCGAGCGCGGCGACCAGGCCGCGCCCGTCGTGGAAGCCGCCGGCGGCGATCACCGGGATGTCCACGGCGTCCACCACCTGGGGGAGGAGGACCGTGGTGGCGACGCTGCCGGTGTGGCCGCCGCCCTCGCCGCCCTGCACCACGACCGCGTCCGCGCCCCACGCGGCGACCTTCTCGGCGTGCCGGCGGGCGCCGATCGAGGGGATCACGACGACGCCGGCGTCCTTCAGGCGGGCGATCAGCTCCCGTGAGGGCGCGAGCGCGAAGGAGGCGACCTTCACGCCCTCGTCGACGATGATCCGCACCCGCTCGGCGGCGTCGCCCGCGTCCGCCCGCAGATTGACGCCGAAGGGCGCGTCGGTGCGCGCCTTCACCTCGCGCACGGCGGACCGCAGCCGGTCCACGTCCATGGTGGCCGAGGCGAGGATGCCGAGCGCGCCCGCGTTCGCCGCGGCGGAGACCAGCCGGGGGCCGGCGACCCAGCCCATGCCCGTCTGCACGATCGGGTGGCGCACCCCGACGAGCGCGGTGAGGGGGGTGGCGATCGTGGCGTCGCTCATGCCCGGACCTCGCGGTCCCGCAGTCCCCGGGGGTCGATCTCCTCGCGGATCAGCCGCAGTTCCTCCGCCGAGGGGTCCCGGGTGTACGGCACCTCCCCGGGCACGTGGAGCGCGAAGCCGGTCGCCGCCCGGACCTCGTCGACGGTGACGCCCGGGTGGAGCGAGCGGAGCCGCATGGTGCGGTCGGGGGTCTCGAAGTCGAAGACGCCCAGGTCCGTGATGACGTCCGGGATACGGTGGTAGCGGGTGGCGGACGGGCCGGCCGCCGCGGCCCGGTCGTAGCCGACGCCGCAGACCATGTCGACGCGCTCGACGAAGACCCGTGGCGAGTGCCGGGGGACCCAGTAACTCGTCGGGTTGTTCAGCGTGTTGACGGGGGCGCCGCGGACGCCGAGGAGCTGGCGCCGGGGCCGCTCCCAGTCGCCGATGCAGCTGATGTTCTGGTTGCCGTGCCGGTCGAGCTGGCTGGCGCCCATCATCACGTGCCGCCGGCCGGTGGTGACCAGGGCCAGGTGCTGCCGGTACGGCAGCCACCCCTCCACCACCCCGGGCGCGGCGCCGACCGCCGGGACGTCGCCGATGAGCAGCGCCTCGCCGTCGGTGAGCAGGAGGTCGGGGGAGAAGGTGCGCTTGGCGAGCCGGGCGCCGATCATCGGCACCGTACCCATGGGGCCGGCGAGGATCTCGCCGGCGTCCCGCCAGGCTTCGGCGCAGGCCACCACGCAGTACTCGGCGCGGGTGGCCGTCGTGGTCGTGTCGGTGCCGCTCATGCCCCCGCCTCCCCGTGGAACGCCGCCACCGCGGCCTGGTACGCGTCCTCGCCGCCGGAGAGGAACCGGGCGGTGAACTCCCGCCACGCCTCCGGGTCGCGGGCCGCGTCGACGTAGTGCCGCTGGAACGCCTCGTCCCGCTCGTGGTCGGGCGCGCACGAGGTGAAGTGCGCGCCGTTCGGCGCCTCGACGACCCCGTCGACGAACGCCCGCTTGAGCAGGAGCGTCTGCGGCCCCGCGTCCTTCAGCAGCTCGGAGGTCTCCACGATCCGCTCGCAGGAGACGTACGCCGTGTCGGCGGCCTCGCAGAACAGGTCGTCGAAGTACGGGTCGGGTCCCAGGTACTGGCCGTTGCCGTGCGCGTCGGCGCGGTTGAGGTGGACCAGCGCGGCGTCCAGGCGCAGCGCCGGGACGGCGACGAGCTCCTCGCGGTCCCCGTACGGTGAGGTGACGGTCCGCAGCTCCGGGTTGACGGTCATGACATCGGAGGCGAGCCCGGCCCGGACGGGCATGAACGGCAGCCGGTGCACGGCGGCGGTCAGCCCCCACATCATCATGGCCTCGTCCAGCTCGACCAGTTCGAACGCGGCGCGCTGCCGGGCCGCGCCGAAGTGCGGTTCCAGCGGGACGGAGTCGAGGGTGGCGAAGGCGGCGACCAGCTTCCGGATCCTCCCGGCGGCGGCGAGCAGGCCGACGTCGGGACCGCCGTACGAGACCACCGTCAGATCGGTGACGTCCGACCGCAGCAGTGCCCGGACCAGCGCCATGGGCTTGCGCCGGGAGCCCCAGCCGCCGATGCCGATCGTCATCCCGCTGCGGAGCCGGCCGACGACCTCCTCGGCGGTCATCGTCTTGTCCTTGCTCACGACTGCTCCTCCCTCTTGTCGTTGCCGAAGGTGTCGCGGACGCGGTCGGCGACGCCGCTGAGATTGGCCTCGAAGGTGAAGCCCTGTTCGAAGCGGTAGCTGCGCCGGACGTCCACCGGGTCGATGCCGTTGATCGCGGCCTTGGCGAGCCGGATGAGCCGGCCGTCCTTCGCGGCGATCTCCCGGGCCAGTCCGAGGGCCGTCTCGCGCAGTCCGGCGCGCGGGACGACCCGCCAGACCGAGCCGTGCCGGTGCAGCTCCTCCGCGGTGACCGTGCGGGAGGTGTAGTACAGGGCGCGCATCAGGTGCTGGGGGACCAGCCGGGCGAGGTGGGTGGCGGCGCCGAGCGCGCCCCGGTCCAGTTCGGGCAGGCCGAAGGCGGCGTCGTCGGAGGCGACGATCGCGTCGGCGTTGCCGACGAGGCCGATGCCGCCGCCGAGGCAGAAGCCGTGCACGGCGGCGACGACCGGGACCTCGCACTCGTAGACGGCGGAGAAGGCCTCGGCGCAGCCGTGGTTGGCGCCGAGGATCGCCTCGGGGCCGGTCGCGCGCTGCAGCTCCTTGATGTCGACGCCGGCGTTGAAGCCGCGGCCCTCGGCGGTGAGGACGACGCAGCGCACCTCCGGGTCGGCGCCGGCGGCGCGGACGGCGGCGGCGAGGTCGTACCAGCCCTGGACCGGGAGGGCGTTGACCGGGGGGAAGTCGACGGTGACGACGGCGATGCCGTCGTCCGGGGCGGAGGTGGAGACACCCATGGGCAGATCAGCTACCTTTCCACCAAACGTTTGTTAGGTGGAAGATAGCAGCGGTACGGCCGCTGCGGGAGGTGCCCCTTGCCCGTGACCATCGATCTGTCCGGCTCCGTCGCCGTCGTCACCGGAGGCACCCGGGGCGTCGGCGCCGGCGTCACCCGCGCGCTCCTCGAAGCCGGGGCGGAGGTCGTCACCTGCGCCCGGCGGGCCCCCGGCGCACCCGTCGCGGCGGCCGGCCGCACCGCCCGCTTCCTCCCCGTCGACCTGCGCGACCCCGACGCCGTGACCGCCTTCTTCGACCGGGTACGGGACGAGCACGGGCGCCTCGACACGCTGGTCAACAACGCCGGCGGCACCCCGTACCGGACCCTCGCCGACGGCGACCCCGCCCAGCACGCGCGGGTCCTCGAACTGAACCTCGTCGCCCCGCTGACCGCCTCGCTCGCCGCGTACCGGGTGATGAGCCGGCAGGACGGCGGCGGGTCGATCGTCATGGTCGGCAGCGTCAGCGGCACCCGCCCGTCGCCGGGCTCCGCCGCGTACGGCGCCGCGAAGGCCGGGCTCGAGAACCTCGCCCGGTCCATGGCCGTGGAATGGGCGCCGCGCGTCCGGGTCAACACCCTCGTCCTCGGCATGGTCCGCACCGAACTGTCCCACCTGCACTACGGCGACGAGGACGGCATCGCCGCCGTCGGCCGCACCGTGCCCCTCGGCCGGCTCGCCGCGCCCGCCGACATCGGCGACGCCTGCGTCTTCCTCGCCTCCGACCGCGCCGCGTACATCAGCGGCGCCGCCCTGCACGTCCACGGCGGCGGCGAACGCCCCGCGTTCCTCGACGCCGCGACCGCCCACCACCCCTGAAAGGCAGGAACCCTCACATGACCGGACTCTGCGCGGAACGCGTCGTCGTCGTCACCGGAGCGGGCCGCGGCCTCGGCCGCGCCCACGCGCTCGCCTTCGCGGCGGAAGGCGCCAAGGTCGTCGTGAACGACCTCGGCGTCGGCCTCGACGGCACCGGGGGCGGCGCCGGACCCGCCCAGGACGTCGTCGACGAGATCACGGCGGCGGGAGGGGACGCGATCGCCCACGGCGGGGACGTCGCCACGACGGAGGGGGCGGCCTCGCTGATCGCCGCCGCCGTCGACACGTACGGGCGCCTCGACACCCTCGTCAACAACGCGGGCTTCCTGCGTGACCGGATGCTCGTCAACCTGGACGAGGACGACTGGGACGCCGTCGTGCGCGTCCACCTCAAGGGCCACTTCCTGCCGCTGCGGCACGCCTCGGCGCACTGGCGCGCCGAGGCCAAGGCCGGCCGTACGCCGCGGGCGCGGGTCGTCAACACCAGCTCCGGCGCGGGGCTCCTCGGCAGCGTCGGCCAGGGCAACTACGCCGCCGCCAAGGCGGGGATCGTCGGGCTGACGCTGGTCGCGGCGGCGGAGCTGGGGCGGTACGGGGTACAGGTCAACGCGATCGCGCCGGCGGCCCGGACGCGCATGACGGAGGCGGCCTTCGCCGAGGCGATGGCGGTGCCGGAAGGTGCCGCGTTCGACGCGATGGCGCCCGAGAACGTGTCGCCGCTGGTCGTCTGGCTCGGGTCCGACGCGTCGGCGGGGGTGACGGGGCGGGTCTTCGAGGCGGAGGGCGGCCGGATCACGGTGATGGAGGGCTGGCGGCCCGGCCCCACCGCCGACACCGGCGCCCGGCGCACGCCCGCGGACGCGGGTGACACGGCCCTGAAGCTCCTCGCGAACGCGGAACCCCCGCACCCGGTGTACGGAGCCCGCTGACGCGCCGCCCGGGGGAGCGGGTGGGCGCCGTCCACAGACACGGGTCTCCTCGTCGCCGTGCGTCTCGGCGGTCCGGTCCGCGAGCCGGGGGGACGACGCGAAGGAGGGGCGGCCGGGGCCGCCCCTCCTCGGGTGTCGCTCGGAGTGCCGGGGACTAGTCGGTGCCGGTCTCCATGGCGGCGCGGTCCAGCGCCGTCTCCTCGCTGTCGGGGGTCTCGCCGCGCGAGGCGATCGCCTCGGCGCCGCCCTCGGGCATCGCGCCGATCAGACCGGTGGCGGCGGCCTGCGCGGCGCCGATGGCCGGGCTGCCGGCCCCGATGAGACCGATGCCGGCGTACTGCTCCAGCTTGGCGCGGGAGTCGGCGATGTCCAGGTTCCGCATGGTCAGCTGGCCGATCCGGTCCAGCGGGCCGAAGGCGGAGTCCTCGGTGCGCTCCATGGACAGCTTGTCCGGGTGGTAGCTGAAGGCCGGGCCGGTGGTGTCGAGGATCGAGTAGTCCTCGCCCCGCCGCAGCCGCAGGGTGACCTCGCCGGTGACGGCCGCGCCGACCCAGCGCTGCAGCGACTCGCGGATCATCAGCGCCTGCGGGTCCAGCCAGCGGCCCTCGTACATGAGGCGGCCGAGCCGGCGGCCCTCGTTGTGGTACTGGGCGAGGGTGTCCTCGTTGTGGATCGCGTTGACGAGGCGCTCGTAGGCGGCGTGCAGCAGCGCCATGCCGGGGGCCTCGTAGATGCCGCGGCTCTTGGCCTCGATGATCCGGTTCTCGATCTGGTCGGACATGCCCAGGCCGTGCCGGCCGCCGATGGCGTTGGCCTCCATGACCAGGTCGACGGCGGAGGCGAACTCCTTGCCGTTGATGGTGACGGGGCGGCCCTGCTCGAAGCCGATCGTCACGTCCTCGGCGGCGATCTCGACGGACGGGTCCCAGAACCGCACGCCCATGATCGGCTCGACGGTCTCGATGCCGGTGTCCAGGTGCTCCAGGGTCTTCGCCTCGTGGGTGGCGCCCCAGATGTTGGCGTCGGTGGAGTACGCCTTCTCGGTGGAGTCCCGGTAGGGGAGGTCGTGGGCGACGAGCCACTCCGACATCTCCTTGCGGCCGCCGAGCTCGGTGACGAAGTCGGCGTCCAGCCACGGCTTGTAGATCCGCAGGTGCGGGTTGGCCAGCAGGCCGTAGCGGTAGAACCGCTCGATGTCGTTGCCCTTGAAGGTCGAGCCGTCGCCCCAGATCTGGACGTCGTCCTCCAGCATCGCCCGCACCAGGAGCGTGCCGGTGACGGCGCGGCCCAGCGGGGTGGTGTTGAAGTAGGCCCGGCCGCCGGAGCGGATGTGGAAGGCACCGCAGGTGAGCGCGGCCAGCCCCTCCTCGACCAGCGCGGCGCGGCAGTCGACCAGGCGGGCCACCTCGGCGCCGTAGGTCTGGGCGCGCCCGGGCACCGAGGCGATGTCGGGCTCGTCGTACTGACCGATGTCGGCGGTGTACGTGCAGGGGACGGCGCCCTTGTCACGCATCCACGCGACCGCGACGGAGGTGTCGAGACCACCGGAGAAGGCGATGCCGACGCGCTCGCCGACGGGAAGGGAGGTGAGAACCTTGGACATGGAAAGAGTATGCATTAATCTGCATGGCTATGCAACGCCGTGCCGGGGCGCGACCGGACGGGCCCGGTGGAACGGCCCCCGCGAGGTGCCGTTCCACCGGGCCCCGCGCTCAGCCGGCCGCGCGGTAGGCCGCGGTCAGCCTCGCCACCGCGCCCGCCGGATCACCGGAGAGCAGCCGGTGGTCGGCCTCGGCGAAGGGCTTCGCCACCGCCTCCGTGACCCGCTGCCCGATGCGATCCTGCACCAGCAGCCGGGCCCGGGCCACCAGGCGCCGCGCCTCGGGTGAGTCCCCCCGCCCGGCCGCCTGGAGCACCCGGGCCGCGAGACCGAGCGCCTTCAGCGTCGTCTCGCCGCCCTTCGGCACCGCCGTCAGGGTGGTGAGCCCCCAGCCGTACGGGAACTGCGGGTCGTACGAGGAGTCGCCGACGTTCACCGGCAGCTGCGCCTCCGACCTCGGCCAGGTCACCGGGAGCTGTCCGGTGAAGGGCACCCGCCCGTAGAGCACGTCGGCGACGCCGTCGCCCTCGGTGCCCGGCAGCCAGGACGCCACCAGGGCGTCGATCCCCGGCAGCCGGTCGCCGATCAGCTGGGGCCGGCCGGAGACCACGAGCACCGCGCACGGCATCGCCGCGCACACCCGGTCCACGGCCGCCTTGTCGGCGGCGCTCAGCTCCAGGTCGTGCCCGTTGCCGACGTCCCCGACGCCCTCCGCGTACGGCGTCTCACCGACCACCACGACGCCGGCGTCGTACCCCTCGACCGGCGCGGACGCGTCCTTGGACCAGGTGAGCCCGGGCGCGTTCTTCCGCATCCCCTCGAGGATCGTCGTGCCGGTGGTGTGCTTCCCGGAGGAGCCCTGCCAGCTGATGGTCCAGCCGCCGGCCTGGTTGCCCAGGTCGTCGGCGTTGGAGCCGGCCACGTACACCTTCTGCGAGGGCTTCAGCGGCAGCAGCCCGCCCTCGTTCTTCAGCAGCACCTGCGAGGCGGCGGCGGCCTCGCGGGCCACTGCCCGGTGCGCGGCCGAGCCGACCGAGGAGAGGTGGGTGGTGTCCGCGTACGGCTTCTCGAAGAGACCGAGGCGGAACTTCTGGGTGAGGATCCGGGCCACGGCGTCGTCGATCCGGGAGACCGGGATCCGGCCCGCCTCGACCTCGGCCACCAGGGTCCGGGTGAAGTCCTGGTAGTTCGTCGGCACCATGATCATGTCCAGGCCGGCGTTGACCGAGGTCCGCACGTCGCTCGGGTAGTCACCGGGGATCTGGTCGATGGCCTGCCAGTCGCTGATGACGAAGCCCTCGAAGCCCATCCGGTCCTTCAGCACCCCGTTGATCATCTCGGCGTTCGCGTGCATCTTCACCGGGCCGTGCTCGTCCCCGATGACGTCGAGCGAGGAGTACGAGGGCATGACCGTGCCCGCGCCGCGCTTCACCGCCTCCGCGAACGGCGCGAGGTGGACCGCCTCCAGCTCCTCACGGGTGACCCGGGTGACGCCCTGGTCGATCGTGTACGAGCCGGTCGTCGAGGAGCCGAACTCCGTGCCGCCGTCGCCGACGAAGTGCTTGGCGCTGGTCAGGACCTTGTCGTTGCGGTCGAGGTCCTTGCCGTTCCGCGCGCCCTGCATGCCCTGGATGACCGTCTCCATCGCGGTCACCAGCGCCGGGTCCTCGCCGAACGCCTCGTACGACCGGCCCCAGCGCTCGTCCCGCGTCACGCACAGGCACGGCGCGAAGTCCCACGGGACTCCGGTCGCCCGCACCTCCTTCGCCGTCACCGCGCCGGTCCGGGCGGCGAGCGCCGGGTCGCGGGTCGCGCCGATGCCGATGTTGTGCGGCATGACGGTCGCCCCGGCCACGTTGTTGTGCCCGTGCACCGCGTCCACCCCGTAGATCAGCGGGATCTGGAGCCGGGTCGCCCGGGTGCGCAGCTGGTAGCCGTCGATCATCCGCGCCCACGCCTCCGGCGTGTTGGGCGAGGGCACCGAGCCGCCGCCCGAGAGCAGCGAACCGAGCGCGTACCCGGCGATGTCGCCGGGGGCCCGCAGCGCGTTCCGCTCGGCCTGGGTCATCTGCCCGGCCTTCTCGGCCAGGGTCATCCGGGCCAGCAGGTCGGCGACCCGCCGCTTCACCGGCAGCCGCGCGTCCAGGTACGGCAGCCCGTGCGCGTTCACCACGACGACCGGGTGCTCGGCGGGCGCCTTGGCGCCCTCGACGGTCAGCTCCACCGGGATCGTCTCGGCGGCCTCGCCCGCGCCGTCCTCCCGCGTCTCGACGGTGATCGAGCGGGTGGTGCCGGAGGGCGTCCCGGCCGGGAAGACGAGCGTTCCGGCGACCGGCCGGTAGTCCTCGCCGGGCTCGGCCGGCCCGTCGTCCTTCGTCGCGTAGGCGACGGTGACGGGCCGGTCGGTCGGCGCCGCGCCCGTGGTGGTCACGGTGACGTCGATCCGGGCGGCGGCCCCCTCCGCCACCGGGTGCACGGCGGCCCCCGTGACGACCTGAGTGGTCAGCGCGGGGTCCGCCCTGCCGTACAGCTCGATCCCGTCGAGCGCGAAGGAGCCCGGCGCGCCCGTCGGCAGCGTCAGCGCGTACCCCCACATCCGGTCCAGGCCGAGGACGTGGTCGATGCCGCCGACCGGCTGGTAGTCGGCGCGGTACTGGAAGGAGGAGAAGGGGAGTTCGACCAGGTGCCAGCCCTCCCAGTCGTCGGTGAAGGAGGTCGTCCACAACTCGGACGCCTCGCCGTTCGCGCCGCCGTCCTTGAGCTCGAAGTGGATCCGCTTGCCCGAGCCGGGCGGCAGCGGTGCGGTGTTCTGTCCGTACCACCAGAACCGGATGCCGCCGTGCGCGGTCCAGTCCTGGGCGGGCCGGTCGAAGGCGAAGTCGTGGGTGAAGCCGCCCCAGCCGCTGATGTCGTAGCGGCCTTCGAGGACCTTGGCGCCCTCGGGGGCGTCGGCCCGTTCGGCGAGCGTGAGCGCCGGGTGGTCGTCGGCGTCGCTGCCCCAGGTGAAGATTCCCTCGGCGGGCGGGTCCGCGAACGGCACCTCGCCCTCGAAGCGGTCGACGATCCGGGGCGCCGGGTCGTCGGCGGCCGGCGCGGCGGAGCTGGGCGCGGCGCCGACGAGCCCCGCGATCAGGGCGGTGGCGGCGGTGGCGGCGAGCCCTCGGGCGCGCGCTCTCCTGCGGTGGCGCGGGTGCGGCATGCGGTCTCCTGGAGACGGGGGAGGAGGAAAGGGGGGCACGGTCACGACGGCTGGTGGGTCCACTTCTGGTTGGCGCCGCCGGTGCAGGTCCAGATCTGGGCCCGGGTGCCGTCGGCGGAGGAGTTGCCGGTGACGTCGAGGCACTTGTCCGCGGCCGTGTTGACCACGTCATGGGTGACCGGGTCGTACGTCCACCGCTGGGCGCCGGTCCCGTTGCAGGTGTAGAGCTGCACCTTGGTGCCGTCGGCGGTCGCGCCGCCCGTCGCGTCGAGGCACTTGCCGAGCGCCCGGACGCTGCCGTCGGCGGCGAGGGTCCACCGCTGGGCGGCGGTGCCGTTGCAGGTGTAGAGCTGCACGGCGGTGCCGTCGGCGCTCGACGCGCCGGCCACGTCGAGGCACTTGCCGGCGAGCCCCGTCAGCGGACCGGTGGGCGCCCCGGCGCCCGGCGTCCCGGACCAGGTGAAGGTGGCGGTGGTGCGGGCCGGGAGGGTGTACGTGAAGGACTGGCCGCCCCAGTCGACGCGGACGGACTGCGCGGAGCCGCCGCCGTTGTGCGCGATCAGCGCCTTGGAGCCGTCGGGGTTGCGCCAGGCCACGTTCTGCACGGTCGCGTTGTCGGTGGAGGCGATCCGGTACGCGCCCGGCTTCACGAACTTGGTGAGGTGACCGGTCGTGTAGTACTCGATCGTGTAGTCGACCTGCCCGGCCCGGGCGCCGCCCTCCTGCACGGTGACCAGACCGGTGCAGGTGCCGCAGCCGCCGTTGTGCGGCCCCATGTCCTGGTTGAGCGCGAGGCTCCACTTCACCAGGCTGCTGCTCCAGTTGCGGGCGTAGGACACGATGTCCTTCAGGTCCTCGTTGTGCTGGTTCCCGATCCAGGTGCCGCCGGAGTGCTCGGTCGAGAACTGGCGCACCGACGGGTACTGGGCGTGGACCTGGCTGCCGACGGCCGGGTCGCCGAAGTAGCCGTGCCAGGCGATGCCGCCGAACAGCGGATCGTTCCTGACCCCCGCGTCACCGAGCACGGCGGCGCCGAAGTTCGCGTAGTCGCCGTAGTTCCAGTCGTGGACCAGGACCTTGGTGGTGATCCCGGCGGCCCGGAAGGCCGGGTAGACGTGGTTCTTGGTGAACTCGACCAGGCCGGACGGGTTCCAGCTCATGCCCGGGTAGTTCATCGCCGTGGGGTTGCCGGCCTGGCAGCAGTTCGGCTCGTTCTGCACCGAGAGGTAGTCGACCTTGATCCCCGCCGCCTGGTAGCTCTGGACGTACTTGACCAGATACTGCGCGTAGGTGGGGTAGTGCTCCCACTTCAGCCAGCCCATCTGGTCCATCCGGCCGTTGTCCTTCATCCAGCCGGGTGCGCTCCACGGCACGCCCTTGACCCGCAGTGCCGGATTGAGCTGCTTGGCCTGCGCGGTCAGCAGCCGCACGGGGGTGTCGTAGCCGTTGGCGCCGAAGTCGTTCAGGTCGCAGCAGGTGTCGTCGAGGGAGACGTTGCCGGGGCGGGAGAGGTCCGAGGCGCCGATGGGGTTGCGGACGAAGGAGAGCCCGATGCCGTCGGTGGGGGAGAAGAGCCGGCGCATCACCTCGTCGCGGGTGGCGGCGCTGACCGCGCCGCCGCGCAGCAGGTGGGCGGTGGTGTCGGTGATCGAGGCGCCGCCGCCCTCGAACTGCTGGTAGGTGGTGGACTCGTCGACGGTGATGGTGTGGCTCGCGCCGCCGCCCGCCGGTCCGAAGGCGAGCGGGGCCTGCGGGGCGAGTCCCCGGGTGACGGTACGGCCTCCGGCGTCGGAGGTGGTGGTCAGCCAGACGTCCACCCGCTCCCCGGCCGCCTGCGCGGTGCCGGGCGCGGTGAGGACCAGACCGGTCGCCACGAGGGCGCCGGTGAGCAGCGCGGCGAGCGAGCGGGGGCGCGCACCCCGGAGAAGCTTGAGTTGCACCTGACAACCCTTTCGTCGAGGCGTGCCGCGCTGCCGTACGGATTCCGGCCCGCCCGGATCCGTACGTGTCCCACAAGGCGGCAAGCCTTTTATCAAGCTGTGAACTTATGGAGCCGCAGAGTCCCCGTCAACCCCTCCCGCGTACAACTCCCGAAGCGGCCGCCCGCCCTGGCGGCGCCCTCGACACCCGACGGTGCGCGCCGCGTTCGGGAGGTGGAGATGGCCCCGGAGAGCCCGGTGCGGCGGGCCGGTTCGGTGGTGGAGAGGGCGCGTCGAGCGCGGTCAGCGACATCGTGCGGGAGCGGCCGAGGGCGGCGCCCGGCGCACGGGCGAGCGCGCCGCCCCGGACGCCCTCCACCGGGCCGCCGCGTGACCCGCGAGCCCGGCACGATCCGAAAGAAACGACCTAGCCGTCGGCGCCGTCCAGCGCGACCCGGGCCAGCACCGGCAGGTGGTCGCTGCCGGTGGCGGCGAGCGCGCGGATCGCGGGCACCCGCCCGCCGCGCGCCAGGACCTGGTCGATCCGGGCCACCGGGAGGGCGGCCGGGTAGCTGAGGGCGAGGCCGCGCGCGGGGGCGCCGAGGCGTGAGGTCAGCGGCGCCAGACCGCGGTCGTCGACCGTGCCGTTGAGGTCGCCCGCCAGGACCACCCGGCGCGCCCGCTCGGCCGCCAGGATCCGTCCGAGGCGGGCGGCGCTCTCGTCGCGCCGGGCGGACCCGAGCCCGCCGGGCCCGAGCCGGACCGACGGCAGGTGGACGACGTACGCCGCCACCTCCCCGTACGGTGTCCGCACCTCGGCCCGCAGCGCCCGCTGCCACGGCTCCGCGATGTCCCGCGGCCGGATGTCCAGCGCCCGGGTGGTGCCGAGCGGATGGCGGGACCAGAGCCCGACCGTGCCCCGCACGGAGTGGTACGGGTAGCGGGGCGCGAGTTCCCTTCGGTAGACGGCCGACGCCGGATCGACCAGCTCCTGGAGGGCGATCAGATCGGCGCCGGAGTCCGCCAGCGCCCGGGCCGTGCCGGCCGGATCGGCGTTGTCGTCGGCGACGTTGTGCTGGACGACGGTGAGCTCGCGCGGACCGGGCGGCCCCGCGGGCAGCAGCCGTGGACCGAGGACGGCGGCCCAGACCACGGCGGGGAGGAGCAGGACGAGCAGGGCCGTGCGGGCGCGCCGCGCCGCCGCGCAGAGGAGCAGCAGCGCGGTGAGGGGGCCGAGCCAGAACAGGAAGGTCTCCAGCAGACTGCCCAGCCGTCCCGGGGTGTTCGGCACGAACCGGTGCAGAGCGAGGAGCGCGGCGGTCGCCGCGCCGAGTCCGGCGAGCAGCCGGCCGCGCGGCCGCCCGCCCTCCGGCGTCCGCCGGGTCCGCCACGGCCACCGGATCCGCCGCGCCCCCGGTTTCCCTTCCCGCCCCGCCACAGCCGTCCGTCCTTTCCCCGGCCTTCGGCCGGTCTTCCCCCCCGGCACTCCTGATCAGGACGTCTCCGCCCGTCCCGCGGTTGCCGGCCGTTTGACCGTCGCTTGGAGTGGGCATGTCAGCGCGCGGTCGTCCGTCGCGTCGGGCACACGGCGCGACCGCCGCCCCACCACCCCCCTCGACCCCAGCAGGGAGCCGGAGTTGAAGACCTCGCGTCGCGTCACGAAGGGGGCCGCCGTGCTCGGCAGCGCCCTCGCCCTCCTCCTCGCGGTCCCGGGCACCGCCCTCGCCGCCCCGCCGCCGGCGCTTCCCGCGAACGCGGACGCCCTGGAGCAGACGTACCAGCCCGCGTACGACTACGACACCGACGGCTGCTACCCGACGCCGGCGATCGGTACGGACGGCACGCTCAACCCCGGCCTGAACCCGTCCGGCACGGTCAGCAGCCAGTGCCGCGACTCCTGGGACCTCGCCAACACCAACGGCTACGCCCGCGCGCTCTGCAACAACGGCTGGTGCGCGGTCCTCTACGGCCTCTACTTCGAGAAGGACCAGGCCGTCTGGGGCAGCGGCCTCGGCGGCCACCGGCACGACTGGGAGCACGTCGTCGTCTGGATCCAGAACGGGCAGGCGCAGTACGTCTCCACCTCGAACCACGGGTCCTTCACCGTCCACGGCCGCGGCGCGATCCGCTGGGACGGCACCCACCCGAAGATCATCTACCACAAGGACGGCATCGGCACCCACTGCTTCCGGGCCGCCAACTCCAACGACGAGCCGCCCGAGAACCACCGGGGCACCTGGCAGTACCCCGCCCTCGTCGGCTGGAACGGCTACCCGCCGGGCCTCCGCGAGAAGCTGAGCCAGGCGGACTTCGGCAGCGCCCACTTCGGACTGAAGGACGGCAGCTTCGCCGACCACCTCGCCAAGGCGAAGCCGTCCGGCATCCCCTTCGATCCGTACGCGTAGCGGGTGCGGGGCCGTCCCTCAGGTGGAGACGCGGTCGCGCAGCGCCGTCTGCCAGGCGGGCGCCGGAACGCTCGGCGCCCGCTCGGGGCGGCGCCCGCCCAGCGCGAAGAAGTCCACCAGCGGCAGCAGTCCGGCCCCGACGGTGACCGCCTCGGGCCCGAGCGTGCCGAGCGCGATCTCCGTACGGCCGCCGGGGTGGCGGAGCGCGTAGGCGCGGGCGTACGCCGCCACGGGCTCCAGGAACCGGCTGCCGAGCTGGAGCCCGGCCCAGCCGCCGACGAGGATCCGCTCCGGCTGGAAGAGGTTGATCAGATCGGCCAGCCCGGCCCCCAGGTACTCGGCCGTCTCGTCCAGCACGGCCAGCGCCACCGGATCCCCGGCAACCCCACCCGGCCCGGCCTCGCCCTGCCCGCCCCCTCCGGCCGCGGCCCCGGCGTCGGCCGGGTACGCGGCGGCGAGCATCGCGGTGAGGGCCGTCTCCTCGTCCGCGCCGGCCGGGGGTTCGCCGCCCGCCTCCCGCCAGCGCGCGAGCAGGGCCTCCGCACCGGCGTACGCCTCCAGGCAGCCCTGGGCGCCGCACCGGCAGCTGCGGCCGCGCACCCGGACCGTCAGATGGCCCCACTCCAGGGCCTGGCCCGGACCCAGCGGGTCCGTCACCACGCACGCGCCCACGCCGGAGCCGAAGAGCACGACCACGGCGCTGCCGGCCCCCCGCCCCGCGCCGAACCACATCTCGGCCTGGCCCAGGGTCTTGGCGCCGTTCTCGATCCGGTACGGGACCTCCGCCGGCAGCGCGACCTTCTCGCGCAGCAGCCGCTCCAGCGGCACCGCGTCCCAGCCGATCGTCTGCCCGTGCACCACCGCCCCGCGCTCCGCCGTCCGCTCGACGATGCCGGGGACGCCGATCCCGACGCCGAGCAGCCGCTCCGCGGGCACACCGGCGGTCCGCAGCACCTCGGCGATCCCGTCCCGCAGGTGGTCCACGACCACCGCCACCTCGTACCGCGCGGTCCTCGGCCCGGACGGGGCCAGCGGACGCTCGGTGCGGGCCAGTTCGGTGAGCGCCAGGTCGAACAGCTCGATCCGGACCCGGGTCTCGCCGACGTCGACGCCGATCATGCAGCCGCTGTCCGGCGCGATCCGCAGCAGGGTGCGCGGGCGCCCGCCCGCGGAGTCGACGCTGCCGGCCTCCTCGACGAGCCCCTCGGCGACCAGCTCCGCGACCACGTTGCTGATCGACCCCGAGGAGAGTCCGGTCGCCGGGCCCAGCGCGAGCCGGCTCATCGGGCCGTCGAAATAGAGCCTGCGCAGCACGGCCGTCCGGTTCTCGCGCCGCAGGTCGCGCACCGTGCGGCCACTCTTCGCGTGCACTCTCGCCCCTGTCCGTCGTAGTCGTCCGCTGCAACATACCCGCACGACAAGCCTTGACGCGACCTTCTCACGGGGTTTAACTCACATCCTAAATTAAGCCGATGCGGTGGTGGGCGGTCCGGGCGCTCCCCCTGTCGGTCCTCCCGCCTTCCCCGAAAGGGACCAGGAGCCATGCGCAGAATCAGAGCCGCCGTCACGGGTGCCGTCACCCTCTCCCTCCTCCTCACCGCGACCGCCTGCGGCGGCGGGGGAGAGGACGGCGGCGGCCAGGCGACGAAGACCCTCACCTACTGGGCCTCCAACCAGGGCTCCAGCCTGGAGGTCGACAAGAAGGTCCTCCAGCCCGAGCTGGACGAGTTCGAGCGGCGGACCGGCATCAAGGTCAAGCTGGAGGTGATCCCGTGGTCCGACCTCCTCAACCGCATCCTCACCGCCACCACCTCCGGCCAGGGCCCGGACGTCCTCAACATCGGCAACACCTGGAGCGCCTCCCTCCAGGCCACCGGCGCCCTGCTGCCCTGGGACGCGAAGAACTTCGACGCCATCGGCGGCAAGGACCGCTTCGTCGACTCCGCGCTCGGCTCCACCGGCGCCCCCGGCCAGGACCCGGCCGCCGTCCCGCTCTACTCGATGGCGTACGCCCTCTACTACAACAAGCAGATGTTCAAGGACGCCGGCATAGCCAAGCCGCCGACGACCTGGGACGAGGTGATCGCCGCCGGCAAGAAGCTCAGCAAGGACGGCAAGTGGGGCATCGGCGTCGAGGGCTCCAACCTGTCCAACAACATCCACCAGGTCTTCGTCCTCGGCAAGCAGCACGGCGCCGACTTCTTCACCGCCGACGGCAAGGCCGACTTCACCTCCGACGGCGCCGTCGCCGCCGTCAAGCAGTACGTCGACCTCATGGCCACCCACAAGATCGTCGCCCCCGGCAACGCCGAGTACGCCCAGAACCAGTCCCTCAGCGACTTCGCCAAGGACCGCACCGGCATGGTCCTCTGGCAGACCCCGTCCCAGACCTTCGCCTCCCAGGGCATGGCCGAGGACGAGTGGGGCGTCGTCCCCGCCCCCGTCCCCGCCGGCAAGCCCGGCACCGGCACCGCCACCAACTCCATGGTCGCCGGCATCAACCTCGCCGTCTTCAAGAACACCAAGAACCTCGACGGCGCCCTGAAGTTCGTGAAGTTCATGACCAGCGACGAGGAGCAGACCGCCCTCAACAAGACCTACGGCTCCGTGCCGCCGGTCAAGACCGCCCAGCAGGACCCCGCCTTCTCCGGCCCGTCCCTCGCCGTCATCCGCGACACCCTCGCCTCCAGCGCCGCCGCCCTCCCGCAGGTC
The DNA here is from genome assembly GCF_039534915.1 of Streptomyces roseofulvus. Taxonomy (NCBI): domain Bacteria; kingdom Bacillati; phylum Actinomycetota; class Actinomycetes; order Kitasatosporales; family Streptomycetaceae; genus Streptomyces; species Streptomyces roseofulvus. Next base: position 7,693,202 of record NZ_BAAAWE010000001.1, read on the forward strand.
CCGGAGGAGTCCCAGTTCGAGACCGTCGTCGGCACCGCCGTCAAGGAGCTCTTCGCCGACGCCGCCGCCGGCCGGCCCGTCACCACCGAGTCCGTCAAGGCCAAGCTCGACAAGGCCCAGCAGCAGATGCCGAAGAAGTAGGCACCGCACCCATGACCCAGACCGCCGTCACCCCCGCACGGGAGCCGGCGGTGCGCAAGGCCACACCCGGAGGGGCGCGCACCGCACGCCGCTCCGGGCGTCGCCGCCTCGCACTGCCGTACCTGCTGCTCCTGCCCGCCCTGGTCCTCGAACTCCTCGTGCACCTCGTGCCGATGCTCATGGGCCTCGCGATGAGCTTCAAGGAGCTCACGCAGTTCTACATCCGCGACTGGGCGGCCGCCCCCTGGTCCGGACTCGACAACTTCTCGGTCGCGCTCGACTTCGACGCGGCCGTCGGCCAGTCCCTGCTCAGGTCGTTCCTGACCACCTGCCAGTTCACCCTGCTCTCGGTGGGCCTGTGCTGGCTCCTCGGCACCGCCGCGGCCGTCCTGCTCCAGGAGAACTTCCGCGGCCGGGGTGTCCTGCGCACCCTCTTCCTCGTCCCGTACGCGCTGCCCGTCTACGCCGCCGTCATCACCTGGGCGTTCATGTTCCAGCGCGACAACGGCCTCATCAACCACGTCCTCCACGACCAGCTGGGCATCGGCGACAGCCCCGCCTTCTGGCTCATCGGCGACAACAGCTTCTGGGCCCTGCTCGCCGTCTCCGTCTGGAAGGGCTGGCCGTTCGCCTTCCTCACCGTCATGGCCGGACTGCAGAACATCCCCCGGGACATGTACGAGGCCGCCGCCCTCGACGGCGCCGGCGTCTGGAAGCAGATCCGGCACATCACCCTGCCGTCGCTGCGCCCGGTCAACCAGGTCCTCGTCCTCGTCCTCTTCCTGTGGACCTTCAACGATTTCAACACGCCGTTCGTGCTCTTCGGCAAGGCGGCCCCGGAAGCGGCGGACCTCATCTCGCTCCACATCTACCAGTCGTCGTTCCAGACCTGGAACTTCGGCACCGGCTCGGCGATGTCCGCGCTCCTGCTGCTCTTCCTCCTCCTCGTCACGGGCGTCTACCTCCTGCTCACCACCCGCGGAAGGAAGACCTCCGATGTCTGACACCGTCGCACGCGCGGCCCGGCCGCGCTCCCCGATGGCCCCGCCCCGCTCCTTCCTCTGGACCCGGCGGATCGTCCTCACCCTCCTCACCGGCTTCGTCCTGCTGCCGGTGTACGTGATGGTGTCCAGCTCGCTGAAGCCGCTGGAGGACGTCTCGGGGAAGTTCGAGTGGATCCCCTCCGGGGTCACCCTGCGCCCGTACGCGGACATCTGGGAGACGGTCCCGCTCGCCGACTACTTCGTGAACTCGATCGTCGTCTCCGGCGCCGCCACCGTCCTCTCCGTGGCCGTCGCCGTCCTCGCCGCGTACGCCGTCAGCCGGCACACGTTCCGCGGCAAGCGGGTCTTCACCGTCACCGTCCTGTCGACGCAGATGTTCCCCGGCATCCTCTTCCTGCTGCCGCTCTTCCTCATCTACGTCAACCTCGGCAACGCCACCGGCATCGCCCTCTTCGGCTCCCGCGAGGGCCTGGTCCTCACCTACCTGACCTTCTCGCTGCCCTTCTCCATCTGGATGCTCACCGGCTACTTCGACTCGATCCCGCGCGAGCTGGACGAGGCGGCCAAGGTGGACGGCTGCGGCCCGATCCGCGCGCTCTTCCGCGTCATCGTGCCGGCCGCCCGGCCCGGCATCGTCGCCGTCGCCGTCTACGCCTTCATGACCGCCTGGGGCGAGGTCCTCTTCGCCTCCGTCATGACCAACGACACCACCCGCACGCTCGCCGTCGGCCTCCAGGGCTACGCCACCCAGAACGACGTCTACTGGAACCAGGTGATGGCCGCCTCCCTCGTGGTGAGCGTCCCCGTCGTCGCCGGCTTCCTGCTCCTCCAGCGCTACCTCGTCGCCGGCCTCACCGCGGGTGCGGTCAAGTGACGGCCCCCCAGCGCCCGGGCGCGTCCCGCCCCCGGCCCCGTACCCGGCTCCACACCGCAGAAAGGCACCCCGTGTCCGACCCCACCGCCGCCCCGCTCGACCTGGCGGCCTTCCCGCCGTCCTTCGCCTGGGGCACGGCCACCTCCGCCTACCAGATCGAGGGAGCCGTCGCCGCGGACGGCCGCGCCCCCTCCATCTGGGACACCTTCTGCCGCGTCCCCGGCGCGATCGACAACGGCGACACCGGCGACACGGCCTGCGACCACTACCACCGCTGGCCCGACGACATCGCCCTGATGAAGGAACTCGGCACCGACGCCTACCGGATGTCGATCGCCTGGCCCCGGGTCGTGCCGGGCGGCGACGGCCCCGTCAACGCCGCCGGGCTCGACTTCTACGACCGGCTCGTCGACGCCCTCCTCGACGCCGGCATCACCCCCAACGTCACCCTCTACCACTGGGACCTGCCGCAGGCCCTCCAGGACCGGGGCGGCTGGACCTCCCGCGAGACCGCCGAACACCTCGCCGCGTACGCCTCCGTCGTCGCCGGCCGGCTCGGCGACCGCGTCACCCGCTGGGCCACCCTCAACGAACCCCTCTGCTCCGCCTGGATCGGCCACCTGGAGGGCCGGATGGCGCCGGGCCTCACCGACCTGACGGCCGCCGTCCGCGCCTCGTACCACCTGCTCCTCGGCCACGGCCTCAGCACCGCCGCGATCCGGGCCGCCGCGCCCGGCGCCCGCGTCGGCCTGGTGACCAACCACTCCACCGTCGAGCCCGCCTCCAGCCGCCCCGAGGACCTCGCCGCGGCCCGCCGCATGGACGGCCACAGCAACCGCTGGTGGCTCGACCCGGTGTACGGCCGCGGCTTCCCCGCCGACATGCGCGAGCTGTACGGCGTCGAACTCCCGGAGCGGCCCGGCGACCTGGAGACGATCGCCGCCCCGCTCGACTGGCACGGCCTCAACTACTACTTCCCGGTGACCGTCGAGGACGACCCCGGGGGCCCCGTCCCGTACGCCCGCGAGGTCCGCCTACCCGACGTGCCGCGCACCGGCATGGACTGGCAGATCGAGGCGGCGGGCCTGGAGAGCCTGCTGCTGCGGCTCACCGAGGAGTACGGCGTCCGCGAGCTGTACGTCACCGAGAACGGCTCCGCCTTCCCCGACGCCACCGGCCCCGACGGCGCCGTCCACGACCCCGACCGCACCCGCTATCTGGAGGGCCACCTCGCCGCCTGCGCGAGCGCCGTCCGCAAGGGCGCCCCGCTCGCCGGCTACTACGCCTGGTCCCTCCTGGACAACTTCGAGTGGGCCTACGGCTACGACAAGCGCTTCGGCCTCGTCCACGTCGACTACGCGACCCAGCGCCGCACGGTGAAGACCAGCGGCCGCCGCTACGCCGAACTCATCCGTGCTCACCGGGAGCAGCGCGGCTAGCCGCCGCCCCGCCCCTGCCGAAGACCGGTCCGTCGGGTCACCCGGACCGGTCTTCGGCATGCCCGCGTTCCGGCCGCGCCCGGTGCGATCGATGCTTAATGCAAGTCAAAAGAAAAGTCGTGTCGCATGCCTTGACCGTCAACTCGCGCCGCATGCAAGGTTTCGGCGAGCGCTCCCCCCATCGCATCCGCCCCTCGCACCGAGGAGATCCCCATGCCCTCCGCCGGGTCCCCACCCGCACGCCGCCGCTCCGCCTCGGCACTCCGCCGCCCCACCGCCGGCGCGCTCGCCGCCGCCCTGGCCGGCACCCTGCTCGCGGTCCTCCCCACCACCGCGGCCCAGGCCGCCGAGACCCTGCTCTCCCAGGGCAGGACGGCCACCGCCTCCACCCTCGAAGGCGCCGTCTTCCCCGCCTCCGCCGCCGTCGACGGCGACTTCGGCACCCGCTGGTCCAGCCAGTGGGCCGACCCCCAGTGGCTCCAGGTCGACCTCGGCGCGAGCCGGCAGCTCAGCAGGGCCGTCCTCACCTGGGAGGCCGCCTACGGCCGGAGCTACGAGATCCAGGCGTCCGACGACGGCACCAGCTGGCGCACCGTCACCGCCGTCACCGCCGGCGACGGCGGCACCGACGAGGTCACCCTCTCCGGCACCGGCCGCTACGTCCGCATGAACGGCCTCGCCCGGGGCACCGGATACGGCTACTCCCTCTGGGAGTTCCAGGTGTACGGCTCCACCGACTCCACCGGCCCGCAGCTGCCCGGCGGCGGCGACCTCGGCCCCAACGTGCACGTCTTCGACCCGTCCACGCCGGGCCTCCAGGCCAAGCTGGACGCCGTCTTCAAGGAGCAGGAGTCGGCCCAGTTCGGCGCCGGCCGCCACGCCTTCCTCCTCAAGCCCGGCACGTACAACGGCCTCAACGCCCAGCTCGGCTTCTACACCCAGATCGCCGGCCTCGGCGTCCGCCCCGACGACACCACCATCAACGGCGACGTCACCGTCGACGCCGGCTGGTTCAACGGCAACGCCACCCAGAACTTCTGGCGCGGCGCCGAGGGACTCGCCCTCAACCCGGTGAACGGCACCGACCGCTGGGCCGTCTCCCAGGCGTCCTCCTTCCGCCGCATGCACGTCAAGGGCGGCCTCAACCTCGCCCCCAACGGCTACGGCTGGGCCTCCGGCGGCTACATCGCCGACTCCAAGATCGACGGCCAGATCGGCAACTACTCGCAGCAGCAGTGGTACACCCGCGACAGCTCGATCGGCGGCTGGTCCAACAGCGTCTGGAACCAGGTCTTCTCCGGCACCGAGGGCGCGCCCGCGACCGCCTTCCCCGAGCCGCGCTACACCACCCTCGACACCACCCCGATCTCCCGCGAGAAGCCCTACCTGATCTGGGAGGACAACCAGTACAAGGTCTTCTCCCCGGCCAAGCGGACCAACGCCCGCGGCACCACCTGGGCGAACGGCACCCCGCAGGGCGAGAAGATCCCGCTCACGCAGTTCTACGTCGTCAAGCCCGGCACCACCGCCGCGACGATGAACCAGGCCGTCCAGCAGGGCCTCCACCTGCTCTTCACGCCCGGCGTCTACCACGTCGACCGGCCGATCGAGATCAACCGGGCGGGCACCGTCGTGCTCGGCCTCGGCCTCGCCACGATCATCCCGGACAACGGCGTCGCCGCCATGAAGGTGGCCGACGTGGACGGCGTCCGCCTCGCCGGCTTCCTCGTCGACGCCGGACCGGTCAACTCCCCGGTCCTCCTGGAAATCGGCCCGCAGGGTTCCGGCGCCGACCACGCCGCCAACCCGACGACCGTCCAGGACGTCTACATCCGCATCGGCGGCGCCGGCCCCGGCAAGGCCACCACCAGCATGGTCGTCAACAGCGACGACGTCATCGTCGACCACACCTGGGTCTGGCGCGCCGACCACGGCGAGGGCGTCGGCTGGGAGACCAACCGCGCCGACTACGGCGTCCGCGTCAACGGCGACGACGTCCTCGCCACCGGCCTCTTCGTCGAGCACTTCAACAAGTACGACGTCGAGTGGTACGGCGAGCGCGGCCGCACGATCTTCTTCCAGAACGAGAAGGCGTACGACGCCCCCAACCAGGCCGCCATCCAGAACGGCACCACCAAGGGCTACGCCGCCTACCGCGTCGACGACTCGGTGAACACCCACGAGGGCTGGGGCCTCGGCAGCTACTGCTACTACAACGTCGACCCCACCATCCGCCAGGACCACGGCTTCAAGGCCCCCGTGAAGCCCGGCGTGCGGTTCCACAGCCTGCTGACCGTCTCCCTCGGCGGCAACGGCCAGTTCAACCACGTCATCAACGACGTCGGCGCCCCCACCGAGGGCACCTCGACCATCCCGTCCACCGTCGTCCACTTCCCCTGACCGCCCCGGCCGGGGCGCGGCACCTCCCCGCCGCGCCCCGGCCCCCGGCCCCGCACCGCCCGGAACCCCCCCCTCGTCCTGGAGCCGCCATGCCTCCGCGCACCGCCCAGGCGCCCTTCCGGCGCACCCGCACCGCCACCTCCCTCGCCACCCTCGGCGCCCTGCTCGCCACCTCCCTCACCGCCCTCGCGGCCGCACCCGCCTCCGCCGCCGAGACCCTGCTCTCCCAGGGCAGGCCGGCCACCGCCTCCTCCACCGAAGGCCCCGCCTTCCCCGCCTCCGCCGCCGTCGACGGCGACGCCGGCACCCGCTGGGCCAGCCAGTGGGCCGACGGCCAGTGGCTCCAGGTCGACCTCGGCCGCACCGCCGCCGTCAGCCGGATCGTGCTGGACTGGGAGGCCGCCCACGCCACCGCGTACGACCTCCAGCTCTCCGACGACGGCACCACCTGGCGCACCGTGCGGTCCGTGACCGGCTCCGACGGCGGCACCGACGAGGTCGCCGTCTCCGGCACCGGCCGGCACGTCCGACTGAAGGGCGTCACCCGCTCCGGCGGATACGGCCTCTCCCTCTGGGAGTTCGAGGTGTACGGCGAGGAGGGCGGCGCCCCGCCGCCCGGCGGCGCCGTCCGCGTCACCGGCGGCCAGGGGAACTGGCAGCTCACCGTCGGCGGCCAGCCGTACACGGTCAAGGGCGTCACCTGGGGCCCGTCCGTCGCCGACGCCGGCCGGTACATGCCCGACGTGAAGGCGCTGGGCGCCAACACCGTCCGCACCTGGGGCACCGACGCCTCCACCCGGACGCTCCTCGACGCGGCCGCCGCCCAGGGCATCCGCGTCATGAACGGCTTCTGGCTCCAGCCCGGCGGCGGCCCCGGCTCCGGCGGTTGCGCGAACTACGTCACCGACACGACGTACAAGACGAACATGCTGAACGAGTTCGCCAGGTGGGTCGAGGAGTACAGGTCCCACCCCGCCACCCTGATGTGGAACGTCGGCAACGAGTCCGTCCTCGGCCTCCAGAACTGCTACGCGGGCGCCGAACTCGAAGCCCAGCGCAACGCCTACACGAGCTTCGTCAACGACGTCGCCCGGAAGATCCACTCCCTCGACCCCGACCACCCGGTGACCTCCACCGACGCCTGGACCGGAGCCTGGCCCTACTACAAGCGCAACGCACCCGACCTCGACCTGTACGCGATGAACGCCTACGGCGACATCTGCGGCGTCCGCGAGGACTGGGAACAGGGCGGCTACACCAAGCCCTACCTGATCACCGAGACCGGCCCGGCGGGGGAGTGGGAGACACCGAAGGACGCCAACGGCGTCGCCGAGGAACCCACCGACGTGCAGAAGGCGGAGGGCTACACCCGCGCCTGGAACTGCGTCACCGGCCACCGGGGCGTCGCCCTCGGCGCCACCGTCTTCCACTACGGCACCGAACACGACTTCGGCGGCGTCTGGTTCAACCTCCTGCCCGACGGCCTCAAGCGGCTCTCGTACTACGCCCTCAAGAAGGCGTACACGGGCGGCACCGCGGGCGACAACACCCCGCCCGTCATCACGAACATGACCGTCACCCCCTCCGGATCGGCCCCGGCCGGCGGCGAGTTCACCGTCCGGGCCGACGTCCGCGACCCCGACGGCGATCCCGTCACCACGAAGGTCTTCCTCAGCGGCAACTACGCCAACGGCGACAAGCGGCTCCTCGACACCCCCTACCGCCGCAACGCCGACGGCTCCCTCACCGTCACCGCCCCCGCGAAGCTCGGCGTCTGGAAGGTCTACGTCCAGGCCGAGGACGGACGCGGCAACGCCGGCATCGAGACGAAGTCCGTCCGGGTCGTCGCCCCGCCGGTCCCCGGCACCGACCTCGCCCAGGGCCGCCCGACCACCGCCTCCTCCTTCCAGGCGTCCTACGGCGACTGCCCCTGCCCGGCCGCGCACGCCACCGACGGCGACCCGCACACCCGCTGGGCCAGTGACTGGTCCGACCCCCAGTGGATCCGGGTGGACCTCGGCTCCGTCCGGACCTTCTCCCGCCTCCAGCTCGTCTGGGACCCGGCCTACGCCCGCGCCTACGAGGTCCAGGTCTCCGACGACGGACAGAACTGGCGGACGATCCACACCCAGACCGCCGGCGACGGCGACGTCGACACCATCGAGGCCGGGGCCACCGCCCGGCACGTGCGCGTGCACATGACCGCGCGCGGCACCGGCTGGGGCTACTCGCTCCACACGTTCGGCGTCCACGCCTGACACCGGCCCGCACCACCCCCTCCCACCCCCCCCTGAGGAGATCCCCATGAGATCGACTCCGCAACGGCTCTCCGTACTCCTCGTCAGCACGGCCCTCATCGCCGGCGCCCTCGGCATCGGCACGATGGCCCAGGCCACGGACCCGGACGGCGGCATCCCGCCCGCCGTCGCCGCGGCCGTCCACCACACCGGCCACCAGATGGCCGCCTCCACGCAGGCGTCGGGCGACGACGCCGACGGCGACGGGTACATCCCCGCCGACCCGCCGGTCACCGGCGTCACGCCGTCCCAGGAGGTCCCGCCCCCGGCCTACCACCACGAGTTCCAGGCCGGCTGCGCGGCCTCCCACACCGCGCCCGACGACCCGATCGTCTACCCGGGCCAGTTCGGCACGTCCCACGACCACACGTTCATGGGCAACACCTCGACGAACGCCGCCAGCACCACCGCCTCCCTCTACGGCGGCGCCACCACCTGCAAGGCGCCCGCGGACGCCTCCGCGTACTGGATGCCCTCGCTCTACGACGGCGACCGGAAGATCCTGCCCGTCGGCCCGCAGGTCATCTACTACAAGGCCGGCGTCACCGACTACCGCAGCGTGCGCCCCTTCCCCAGGGGGCTTCGCTTCGTCGTCGGCAGCCCGACGCAGACCGAGCAGGAGTTCCGCGCCCACAAGGGCTTCGTCGAGGGCTGGGAGTGCGGTGACAGCTTCTTCAACACCGACTTCCCGGCGAGCTGTCCGAGCCGGCCCGACGTCCAGCTCAACCTCCGCATGCAGGCGCCCAGTTGCTGGAACGGCCTGCACCTCGACACCCCCGACCACAAGAGCCACATGGCGTACCCGGTCGTGAAGCCCGGCACCAACGACAACATGTGCCCGGCCTCGCACCCGGTCGCCCTGCCGATGATCGAGTTCAAGATGGCGTGGCCGGTCAACGGCGACATGAGCCGGGTCCGCCTGGCCAGCGGCCGCGGCTACTCCTTCCATTACGACTTCTTCAACGCGTGGGAGGAGCGCACCCTCAAGGCGCTGGTCGACCACTGCATCAACGGCGGCCTCCAGTGCGACACCCGCGGTTTCGACCTGTACCGCCCCGAGCGCGGCGCGGTGCTGAACGCCGACCACGTCCTGCCCTGACCCCGCCCACCCCGTACGGGGCGGCCCGGACGCCCGCCGCGGCACCCGGGCCGCCCCCCCGTACGGCCGCCACCGGAGCTCCTCAGATGCCTGCCGACGCCCGCTTCCCCGACGACGACGCCCTGATCGCCCGCCTGCCACCCGGCTTCCGCATCGGCGCCGCCACCTCCGCCTACCAGATCGAGGGCGCGGCGGCCGAGGACGGCCGGACCGCCTCCATCTGGGACACCTTCTGCCGCGTGCCCGGAGCCGTCGACAACGGCGACACCGGGGACACCGCCTGCGACCACTACCACCGGATGCCCGAGGACGTCGCCCTGATGGCGGACCTCGCCCTCGACACGTACCGCTTCTCCGTCTCCTGGCCGCGCGTCCAGCCCGGCGGGCGCGGCCCGGCCAACCCGAAGGGGCTCGCCTTCTACGACCGGCTCGTCGACGCACTCCTCGGCCGCGGCATCACCCCCTGGCTCACCCTCTACCACTGGGACCTGCCCCAGGAGCTCCAGGACGCCGGCGGCTGGCCCGCCCGGGACACCGCCCACCGTTTCGCCGACTACGCCGCCCTCGTCCACGACCGGCTCGGCGACCGCGTCACCCACTGGACCACGCTCAACGAGCCGTTCTGCTCGGCGGTCCTCGGGCACGTCGAAGGCGTCCACGCGCCCGGCGGGCGGTCCCTCGCCGACGGCGTCGCCGCCGTGCACCACCTCCACCTCGCCCACGGCCTCGCCGCCCGCAGGCTGCGCGCCGACGCCCGCCGCCCCCTCGACCTCGCCGTCACCCACCTCCTCGGCACCAGCGCCCCGGCCGGCGACAGCCCCGCCGACCGCGAGGCCGCCCGCCGCGCCGACGCCTTCGGCTTCCGCTGCTACCTCGACCCGATCCTGCGCGGCGGCTACCCGGACGACCTCGTCGCCGACCTCGCCGCGCACGGCGTCGAGATCCCGGTCCGCGACGGCGACCTCGCCGCCATCGCCACCCCGATCGACACCCTCGGCGTCAACTACTACCGCTCGATGCGCAGTTCGGGCAGCGACGAGCACGGCGCCACCGCCGACGCCCAGGGCCGCCCGATCACCCGCGGCCTCCCGCACGGCGGGCTGCCGGTGACCGGCCTCGGCTGGGAGGTCATGCCCCACGACCTCACCGCGCTCCTGCTCCGCATCGCCCGCGACTACCCCGGCACCCCCATGGTCGTCACCGAGAACGGCGCCGCCTACGACGACGTCCCGGACGCCGACGGCTACGTCGACGACCGGGACCGCACCGCCTACCTCTCCGCCCACCTCGCCGCCGTCGCCCGCGCCCGCGAGGCCGGCGCCGACGTCCGCGGCTACCTCGCCTGGTCGCTCCTCGACAACTTCGAGTGGGCGTACGGCTACGCCCAGCGCTTCGGCCTCGTCCGCGTCGACTACCCGACCCGGAGGCGCATCCCCAAGCGCAGCGCCCGGTGGCTCCGCGACACGGCCCTCCTGGTGCGCGGAGGGGCGTGAGCCCGGCGATTGCGGGCGGCCCCGGCGCGGCGGACGATGGAGGAAGGGCGGGCCGAGAAGGACCGGAGGAGACGTCATGGCCGAAGACCGGGGCGACCCGCTCGCCGCCTGGACCGAACGACTGCTCGCCCTCGGGACCGGCATCGCGCCGGAGGACGCCAAGGCGTTCGTCCACGACCTCTACACCGCCGCGCAGGCGGCGCTCGACGAGGAGCGCGCCGAAGTCGAGTTCCAGCGCGAGGAGTAGCACCGCCGTCCCGGACGGCTCCGCCGGGCCGCCGGGTCAGTCCCGGAGGGCCCGCAGCAGGACCGCCGCGCCGACGGCCGGCACGGCGACCAGGAACACGCCGATCAGCAGCAGCTCCAGGGGGCCGATCCGGCCTCCGGCGAGCATCAGTCCGCCGAGCAGCAGGACCACCGGCACGGCCACCGCCGTGGCGGTGCCGATCCGCTTGTGCCGGGTCGTCCACAGCGGCGACATCCAGAGCAGCGCCAGCCCGATCGCGAGGACCAGGGCGCCGAGGACGGGCTGGGCCAGGACGGTCAGGCCGCCGAGCGCGGGCAGCGCGGCGACGAGCCGGGCCGCCTGCCGGCCGGCGAGCGGGCCGGTCGGCGCGGGCGCGGCGGCGGGCGCGGGTGCGGTGGCGGGGGTCTGCGGGCCTTCCTCGGCGAGGGCGGAGGCGGCGACCGTGCGCGGTTCGCCCAGCTCGGCGAGGACCGCGCGGATCCCGGCGTCGTCCTGGGCCTCACTCACCTCGATGTGCTCGCGGAGGTCCGCGAGCAGCTCCGCCCGGCGGTCGGCCGGGAGTTCGGCGGTCTCGCGGGCCACGGAGTCGAGGTAGGCCGCGACGAGCGGGTGGTCGGTGGCGTTCATGCGGTGTCCCCCTGTGGGTCGTTGAGGAAGTGGTCGACGGCGTTCCGGAAGTGCGGCCACGCCCCGGCGAACTCGGCGAGCGCGGTCCGCCCGAGGGCCGTCAGCGCGTAGTAGCGGCGCGGCGGCCCGCTCGGGGAGTCGCGCAGCTCGGTGTCGACGAAGCCCTCCCGCCGCAGCCGTGACAGCAGGGGGTAGATCGTGCCCTGGCTGGTGGACATCACGCTGACCGCGGACAGCTCGGCGAGGAGTTCGACGCCGTACTTCGGCTCGTCCCTGAGCAGCGCGAGGACGCAGTACTCCAGCACTCCCTTGCGGAGCTGACTGGAGACCTTGCCCCCCGCCTCGTTGCTTGCGTTACCAGGAACCATGCAATGCAAGATAGCGCCGCGGGACGTCCCCGACAAGCCGCGACCCGACGGGAACCGGCCGCTCCGGCCGATCGTGTTACGGGGGAGGAGACGCCGAGACGAGGGGAGACGTGGTGGCCGCCAACGAGGCGAGGATCGAGGGGGACACCCTGCTGCTGGGAGACGGGGTGCGGGTGCGTTTCATGCGCACGCTCCGGCTGCCCGAGACCGGCACCCACCGGCTGCCCCCGGGGCTGGGCACCTTCCCGCTCCGCCGGGTCGAGGACCATCCCGACACCGTGCCCGAGCAGTGGCGCGCCAAGGGCGGCGTGATGATGCCGGTGTACCTCCGCGAGGCGATGTGGCTCAGCTTCGCCGGGAGCCCCGAACCCACGGCGCTCCAGGTCGGCGTCGGCAAGGTCTGCGCGATCTCCGGCGAGAAGTGGACGGGGAAGCTCTCGCGCCGCCCGCAGAACTACGTCGTGCTGCCCCGCCAGCCGTGGCTCGACGGCATCAACTCCGGCAAGGGCACCGTGCGCCAGTTCGTCGCCGTCCCGCTGGGCATGGGCGCCACCGTCGAGGGCCAGGTCACCGGGGAGGAGACCGTCGGCGGCCTCCAGCTCCAGGCGTTCCCGCTCGCCCCGGAGCTCCGCGCCGCCTGGCGCGAGGAGCAGCGGCGCCTCGCCGAGGAGCGGGCCCGCCGGCTCGCCGCCGCGCCCCGCTCGGCCCGGCCGGGGTTCGGCGGCCACGGCGGTCCGCCGCCGATGCCGATGGCCGCACCGGCGGGCCCGCCGCCGGCCGGCGCGGCGATGGGCGTCGGCGCCGGCGGCACCATGCGGCAGGAGGTGTACCGGGACGACCGGCCGGCCCGCGACTGGTCCGACACCGCCGACGCGCGGGTCTTCGTCCACCTGGTGACGCCGCCCGAGTGGCGCCGCATCACGGGCGAGGCGCCCCCGCCGTCGCCCGTCGACCGCGCCGCCTACACGCGCGCGGGCCTGCCCTGGTACGACTACTTCGACGCCGACGGCACGGACCTCGCCCCGTCCGGCACCCTCGCCGACGTCAAGCCGGTGGGGGAGTGGCTGGGCGACGACCTCGACCCGTGGACCCCGCCGGGCCCGCACCAGATCACGCCCCTCGGCCCGCCGCCGCCCCCGCCCGGCGCCCCGATCGCCGACGGCGACTGGTGACCCGGTACCGTGCCGGGGACGCCCGACGGGGACCCGCCCGCACGGCCGCGTCCCCGGCACGGTACGAAGACCCTGTGAACGACTCGACCCAGCCCGCCACCATCCGCGTCTTCATCGCCCTGGCACCGCCCGACGACGCCAAGGACGAACTCGCCCGCGCCCTGGCGCCCGCCTACGCGGCCCATCCCGGCATGCGCTGGAACCGCATCGAGGACTGGCACATCACCCTCGCGTTCCTCGGTGAACTGCCCGTCTCCGCCGTACCCGCCCTCCACGCCCCCCTCGCGGCGCTGGCGGCGGCCCGCCGCCCCCTCGGACTCGCCCTGCGGGGCGGCGGCCACTTCGACTCCCGGGTCCTGTGGAGCGGCATCGCCGGCGACGTGCCCGGCCTCCACCGCCTCGCCGACGACGTCCGCGCCCTCGTGAAGGAAGCCGGCATCCCCTACGAGGGCCGCCCGCTCCGCCCCCACCTGACCCTGGCCCGCGCCCGCCGCGGCGACCTCACCAGCGTCCCGGACGCCGCCACCGTCCTCGACGGCTTCGAAGGCCGCCCCTGGCCCACCGCCCGCCTCCACCTCGTCGGCAGCGACGACGCCCGCGGCCCGGCCCCGGTCCGCTACCAGGACATCGCCTCCTGGCCGTTCACCGGAGCGTGATCCCGGGCGGTGGGTTCAGGGCGCCGTGATCAGTTCGCTCAGGCGCGTCGCGAGCCACGGCCTGCGGCCGCCGGCGCGCATGCGGCCCAGGGCGATCGCCTTCCAGATCGGCATGCGGCCGAAGGAGACGAGGAGGAACGCCGTCGGCGCCGCCGCGATGCGGCAGTCGTACGGGCGCGGCGGCGCGTCCCTCGTCACCGTCGCGACGCCGTCCTCGACCACGACGGCGAGGCGCGGGCCGCCCTTGAGGGCCAGGTCGAAGGCGATCCGGACGCCCTTCGCCTTCTCGGGGTCGAGGGCGAGCGGCATCATCGTGACCATCGCCTGCCCGATCACCAGCGACGCCTCCTCGGCGCCGAGGGACCAGGGCCGGCGCGCGCCGCGCGCCATGTCGAGGCCGTGGAGCAGGGTCTCGCTGAGCATCAGTCCCGTGGCCGCCGCCAGCGGTACGGCGCGCCCCGGCCCGTACCAGGGCGCGGGGACCGGGGTGTCGGGCGCGAGCCCGGCCGACCCGCGCAGGAAGGCCGCGCCGCGCTCGGCGAGGATCGCGCCGAGCCGCTTCCGCTCCGCCCCGGCGATGAGGCCCACGGAGAGGGCGTTCACGGCGGCGATCCGCTCGCCGAACGTCCCGTCCTGCCCGCCCGGTACGGCCTCCCAGTCGATGCCCTCGCCGCCCGGTTCGCCGGGGACCGCGGCGCCGTAGGCGAGGTAGACCGCCGCGAGGTGCGCGCCGACGTCCCCGACGGACCACGGCGGGACGCCGGACGGCACCTCCATGTCGTCGATCCCGCCGACCAGTTCGACCAGCCGCCCGATCGCGGCCTCCAGCGCGACCCGCGTCCGCTCGTGCTCGGCCGCCGGATCGTAGGCCGTGACTGCACCCATGCGCGCTCCCCCAAGGCTGTGGACGGGCCCGCACATTACCGCCCGGTAGCGTGCGGGGGACAGAGTTCCGCACCTCACGAACAGGGCACTGTCCCGGGCGCCGCGCCTCGGGCATGATCATCCGCATGGACGGGGAGCGACTGGCCGGGGCGGCGCGGAACGGCGACACGGCCGAGGTGGCCCGGCTGCTGGCGGCAGGAGCCGACGCCGACGCCCCGGACGCCGAGCGGCGCACCGCCCTCGACCGGGCGGTGAACGCCGGGCACGCCCGTGTGGTCGAGCTGTTGCTGCGGGCCGGCGCGGACCCCGGGCGGCCCATCGGCGCGTACGGCGGCGACCAGACCCCGCTCACCGCCGCCGTGGGCTGGGGCCACACCGACGTGGTCCGGCTGCTGCTCGCCGCCGGAGCCCCCACCGGCCCGCAGACCCGCTTCGGCTGGGTGCCCCTCGTCCACGCCGCCACCGGCACCCACGGCGACCCCCTCGCCCTCGTCGACCTGCTCCTGGAGCACGGCGCTGACCTCGAAGAACGGCAGCGGGACATGACCCCGCTCGAATGGGCCTGCGGCCTGCCCCGCCCCGACGTCGTCCGCCGCCTCCTCGCCCGCGGCGCCGTCCCGACCCTCGAGGCCCGGGACCGCGCGGTGCACTGGGGAGCGGGGCGGAACCCGGAGCGGGTCGCCGTCTTCCGGGAGATCGTCGCCGCCCTGGCCGCCTCAGCCGCCGCCCGGTGACCCCGGCCGGCGCGGTGTGCGCAGCCGGTCGAGGAGGGCCGCCTCGGACGCCTCCGAGCGGTCGTCGGACCACCGGCCCAGCGGGACCGCCCGCAGGTGGCGGCCCCGGGGGTCGAGGAGATGGCCGCCCAGCTTCATCGACCAGAGCGTCAGCACCCGGTCCGTGACCACCAGTTCGGGAAACCGCTCGGTGAGCCGCGACTCGAACGGCGCGATGTCGTCGACCGACCGCAGCCACGCCGCGAGCAGCAGGTTGTACGGCCCCGACAGCGAGGCGCACATCCGGATCTCCCGCAGCGCGCTGATCCGCTCCGCCAGCCACGGCGCCCGGCTCTGCGGCACCGTCGCCCACAGCGACACCGACACCGGCCACCCGGACAGCGCCCGCGCCACCTCGCAGCGGTACACCAGCGCCTGCTCGGCCTCCAGCCGGTCGAGCCGCCGCCGTACCGTCGTCGGACTGAGCCCGGTCCGCTCCGCCAGCCGCGCCGCGGACTGCCGCGGATCCTCGCTCAGCACCCGCACGAGCTCCAGATCGCGCTCCTCCAGGACCCGCCCGCCCGCAGACCGGGCCGGCACCGGACGGTCGGGGCCGGCGAGCCGCCGCCGCTGCTCCTCGGTCAGCCGGTCGAGCCGCCAGCGGCTCCCCTCCGTGTGCAGGGTGGTCGCCACCTGGGTCCGGGACGCCGCCACCCCGTCCAGCGCGCCCAGCCGGAAGCCCACGTACCGGGCCAGCTCGGCCTGGTCGGCGAAGACGGCGGTCACCAGGAGGTCCCGGCCGCCGCTGACGTGCTCCAGGTTGAACACGTGCGGATCCTCGGCGATCTCCGCCGCGACCTCGTGCAGCCGCCCGGCCGCGCAGTCCACCTCGATGTAGGCGATCACCGCCGGCGCCTGCGCCCGTACCGCCGGATGGACGCTGATCCACGCGTTCCCCGCCCGGGTCAGCCGCGCCCACCGGCGGGCCACGGTCGAGGCGTCGAGTCCCAGGGCCTCTCCGACGGTCTGCCAGTCGGCGCGCGGGGCCACCTGGAGGGCGGTCACCAGCAGATAGTCCAGCTCGTCGAGCACGCCCACCACCCCGTTCCCGAAACGGCTCATTCGCGCAAACGATCAGTCACGCGCGGCGGATCCCTGCAAGCAGACGCCGTTCATCCGCCGGATCGGCACTATACCCGGCATGTTCACGCACAGCGACGCCCAGGCGCACGCCGACACCCTCATCGCCCTGCGGCACGACCTCCACCGCGCTCCCGAACTCGGCCTCGACCTGCCGCACACCCAGCGCCGGGTCCTCGACGCCCTCGCCGGACTCCCCCTGGAGATCACCCTCGGCAAGCGGCTCACCTCCGTCACCGCCGTCCTGCGCGGCGGCCGCCCCGGGCCCGCCGTCCTGCTCCGCGGCGACATGGACGCCCTCCCCGTCCACGAGGACACCGGCGTCCCGTACGCCTCCGGCACCCCCGGCCGGATGCACGCCTGCGGCCACGACCTGCACACCGCCGGGCTGGTCGGCGCCGCCCGGCTGCTCGCCGCCCGCCGCGACGAGCTCCCCGGCGACGTCGTGTTCATGTTCCAGCCCGGCGAGGAGGGCATGGGCGGCGCCGGCCTGATGATCGAGGAGGGCGTCCTCGACGCGGCGGGCCCCCGCGTCGTCGCCGCCTACGCCCTCCACGTCACCTCGACCCTGCTGCCCACCGGCTACGCGGCCGTCCGCCCCGGCCCCATGCTCGCCGCCTCCGACGCGGTCACCGTCACCGTCCGCGGCTCCGGCGGCCACGGCTCCTCGCCGCACGCCGCGAAGGACCCCGTGCCCGCCGTCTGCGAGATGGTCACCGCCCTCCAGACGATGGTGACCCGCACCGTCGACGTCTTCGACCCGGCCGTCCTCACCGTCGGCTCCCTGCACGCCGGCTCCGCCGGCAACGTCATCCCGGAGCAGGCCGTCCTGGAGGCGACCGTCCGCTCCTTCTCCTCCGCCACCCAGGCCGCCGTCCGCGCCGGGTTCGAGCGCGTCGTCCACGGCATCGCCACCGCCCACGGCGTCGACGCCGACCTCGACTACCGGGAGAACTACCCGGTCACCACGAACGACCCCGCCGAAGCCGCCTTCGCGCTCCGCACCGCCCAGGGGCTCCTCGGCCCCGACCGGGCCTTCGAGGCACCGCGCCCGCTCACCGGCTCCGAGGACTTCTCCCTCGTGCTGCGCGAGGTCCCCGGCGCCTACCTCGGCATCGGCGCCTGCCCGCCCGACCGCGACCCGGCCACCGCCCCCATGAACCACTCGCCCCAGGCCGTCTTCGACGACCGCGCCGTCCTCGACGCCGCCGTCCTGCTCGCCGAACTCGCCGCCCGCCGCCTACAGGAATCCGCCGAGGAGCCCGCATGACCACCACCGAACGCCCCGACGCCCCCGAAGCCGCCTCCCGGGACGGCGGGGCCGGATCCGTCCGCGCCGTCGTCGGACTCCTCGTCCTCTTCGAGCTGACCAGCGGCTTCCTCCAGGGCGGCATCGCGCCCCTGCTGCCCGAGATCGGCCGCGAGCTCTCCGTCCCCGACGCCGACCTCACCTGGGTGATCTCCGCCCAGCTCCTCGCCGCCGCCGTCAGCGTCCCCATCCTCGGCCGCCTCGGCGACCTCCACGGCCACCGCAAGGTCCTGCGCTGGGCGCTCGCCGCCGTCGCCGTCGGCAGCCTCCTCGTCGCCCTCGCCCCGAACCTGCCGGTGCTGCTCGCCGGCCGCGTCCTCACCGGCCCGCTCGCCGCCCTGCTGCCGCTGGAGATCGCCCTCGTACGCGACCGGCTGCCGCTCGGCCCCGCCCGCTCCGCCATCGCCCGCCTGGTCGGCGCCCTCGCCCTCGGCACCCTCCTCGGCGGCGTCCTCACCGGGGCCGTCCACGCCCTCACCGACGACGTCCGCCTCACCCTCCTCGTCCCCGCCGCCCTCGCCGCCGCCTGCGTCCCCGTCTCCTTCCTCGCCATCCCCGAGACGCGGCGCCTCGCCCCCGGCCGCCTCGACCTGCCCGGCGCCGTCCTGCTCAGCGCCACGATGCTGCTGCTCCTCTCCGGCGTCGCCGCCGCCAAGGACGACGGACCCGGCCTCCCCGCCGTCGCCCAGCTCGGCCTCGCCGCCGTCCTCGGCACCGTCTGGACCCGCGTCGAACTCCGCACCCCGGAGCCCCTCGTGGACGTCCGCGCCCTCGCCGACCGCCGGGTCGCCCCCTTCTTCTTCTGCGCCTTCGTCTTCGGCGTCGTCTACTTCGGCGGCCAGGCGCCCGACGCCACCTTCCTCGCCGCCGACCCCGCCACCACCGGCTACGGCTTCGGGCTCTCCGCCCTGTCGATCTCCCTCGTGGCGCTCCCGGCGGCGGCGACCGCCGTCGTCACCTCCTCCCTCACCGCCCGGATCGCCGGCCGGACCGGCTACGTCCCCGCCCTCGCCGTCTCCTTCGCGCTCGTCGCGGCGAGCTTCCTGACCACGGCCGCCCTGCACACCGCGCTCTGGCAGCTCGTCACCGCCAAGATCCTCGCGGGGCTCGGCCTGGGCGTCGCCCTCGGCGCCATGCCCACCGTCATCGCGGAGGCCGGCGACCCCTCCCGGACGGGCGTGACCACCGCGCTCTACAACAACGTCAAGACGCTCGGCGGCGCGGTGGCCGGCGGCGTGACGGCCGCCGTCCTCGCCGGCTCGGCTCCGCACGCAGGCGCCACCCCGAGCGAATCGGCGTACGTCACGGTCTGGCTCCTGTGCGCGGTCCTCGCCGCCGCGGCCGCCGCCCTCACCCTCGTCGCCCGGCGCGCCCCGGCGAAATCCGCTCGCGGCGCCGCCGCGAGTCCGGCACCCTGACCCCATGTCCCGACACCTCGTGTTCGCCCGGCTCACGACGGGTCACGCCACCGACCGCGCCCGCGGCTGAGCCCTTCGGTACGCCCACGGCGGGCGACGCCACCACCGGGAAGGAAGCCGACGCATGACCCTCGTGGCGATCGTCAACCCCAACACCGACGAGGCCACCACGGCGATGATGGCCGCCATCGCCCGCCGCACCCTGCGCGCGGAGGACGGCTACGACGTCCGCGGCGTCACCGTCGCGGCCGGCCCGCGGATGCTCGTCGACGAGGAGGCCCTGCGCGCCTCGGCCGGGCACGTCCTCGACGCGGCCGGGCGCCTCCTCGCCGGCCCGGACGGCGCCCGCGTCGCCGCCCTCGTCGTCGCCGCCTTCGGCGACCCCGGTGTCGAGGAACTCCGCGCCCGCGTCCCGCTCCCCGTCGTCGGCATCGCCGAGGCCGCCCTGCGGGCGGCCGGCGCGGACGGCCGCCGCTTCGGCATCGCCACCACCACGCCCCGGCTGGCCGCCGCGATCGACGCGCGCGTCACCGCCTTGGGCTGGTCTCCCCAGTACACCGGCCTCCGTCTCACCTCCGGCGACCCGCGCCGACTCGCCGCGCGACCGGCCGACATGACGGAGCGTCTGGCCGAGGCGGTCGACCTCTGCGTACGCGAGGACGGCGCCGAAGCCGTCGTCATCGGCGGCGGCCCGCTCGGCGAAGCCGCCGAAGCCCTCCGCCACCGCTTCCCGGTCCCGGTCGTCGGGCCGATCCCGGCCGCGGCGCGAGAGCTCCGGCTCCTGCTCGGACAGCCGACCCGGCGGGGTACGCCAAAGGGGTGACGGGCGCGCCGCACCCGTAACACCCGCCCGGGGGACGCGTTGCTTCGGCATGCGCATGACGTCGATGCTCGGGGTGGTGCTCACCGCCGTGTTCCTGGCGGCGGTCGCCCCCGCCCCCGCCGCCCCCGAGCGGCTCCATCCGTGCGGCCACGAGGCCACCGGCACGGCCCGGCTCCACACCGGCCCCGCCACCGCCCGCCCGTCCCTGGGACTCCTCCGGGCCGGCGACGACCTCACGGTCCTCCGCGCGTCCGGCGACTGGTACCGCGTGCGCCTCGACCGCCGCTCCCGCTCGGGGCTCCGCGCCGACACGGAGGGCTGGACCGCACAGCGGCACGTCCGGCCGCGGGACTGCCCCCGCCCGAACGGCTAGGCCGTCTCTTCCGGATCATGCCGGGCTCGCGACGCCTGGCACGCACCCTCGCCGCGTTGTCGTCAGTCGCCGACGCTCCGCGTCGACTCCCTCCTCCGCCTTGCGAGCGCACGCACCAGACGCCGCTCCCTGATCCGGCCTGATCCGAAAGAAACGACCTAGCCCGGCCCGGGAGGCCCGCGAGCCGGTCGTGGGCGCCCGGCCGGTCAGACCTTCGTGGCTCCGCAGGACAGACGGGCCGCCGCCTGCGCCACCGTGCCGTCCTCGAGGGCCTTCTGCGGCTCGGCGCAGTCGAGGATGCCCGTGCCGTCGACGAGATGGCTGAGGGCGCGGCCGGTGGACGGCTCGCCGCCGGGGCAGGTGAGGCGGAAGTCGGCGACGACCTCCCGTACGTACGTGTACTCCACGAACGTCCCCGGCCCGTCGACGTGGGTGACGTTCCCGTCGACGTCCGGCGCGGGCCGGCCGACCTCGGAGAAGGCCGCGTCCCCGCCCGCGCCCCCGATGTGGCGGCCCAGGGAGCGCAGCGCCGCGGCCGCGTCGACCTTCGGGCCCGTCTCCGTGTCGACCGCGACGCGCGGGGTGTGCAGGCGCCGGATCGGCTCGGTGAGCTTGCCGCCGCCCTTGCCCAGGACCTGCTTCTCGGCGATGCCGGTCAGGACGTCCCGCTGGTCGACGTTGAACCACACGTACGTGCCGGACGCGCACGCCGTCGCCGTCGCGCCCTCGGTCGCCCCGGTGGGCCGCGCGGTCGCGGTGGCCCGGGCGTCGCCGCCGGACGAGCAGGCGGCCGTGCCGGCGAGCAGCGCGGCCACGGCGCCCGCCGCCATCCAGTGCTTCGTGCTCTTCATGGTCTTCATGGTGGTGGTTCCCCCGTATCGCCACTGGTCGATGGCGTGACCGACTCTGCCGCTCACCGGACGTGTCCGGCAAGCGACTTGAGCGACTTCTGAGCGTCCCGGCCGGGGAGGGGGACGGCCTCCCCGGCCGGGACGCGGACCTGGCGCCGTCAGCCCGCGCGCCCGCACCGCTCCGTGTCGATCTCCGCGAGCGCCGCCTCGTTGTAGCGGGGGCCGTGCACGGTCGACGCGTTCAGCACCCGGCCCGCCGCCTCCAGGACCTCGTCGGGGACGTCGAGGTCGAGCACCGACAGGTTCTCCCGCAGATGGTCCACCGACCGCGTGCCGGGCAGGGCGACGACGTGCGGGCCCCTCGACACGACCCAGGCCAGGGCCAGTTGCGCCAGCCCGAGGCCCGCCTGCTCGGCGAGTCGCGCCAGTTCGGCGCGGCGGGCCAGGTTCGCCGGGTAGTGGCGGGCGTCGAAGCGGGGCATGCCGCGGCGGATGTCGGCGGCCGGGAGGCCCGCCGGGTCCGGCGGCGCGCCGGTGAGGACGCCCCGGGCCAACGGGCTGAACGCCACCAGCGCGACGCCCAGTTCACGGGTGGCCGCGAGCGTGCCCTCCTCCGGGTTGCGCGACCAGAGGCTGTACTCGTTCTGCAGCGCGGCGATCGGGTGCACGGCGTGGGCGCGCCGCAGGGTCGCGGCGGACACCTCGGAGAGGCCCAGGGCGCGCACCTTGCCGGCCGCCACCAGCTCCGCCATCGCCCCGACGCTCTCCTCGACGGGCACCGCCCGGTCGAGCCGGTGCAGGTAGTAGACGTCGATGACGTCGGTGCGCAGCCGGGCCAGCGCCGCGTCGGCGGTGCGCCGGATCGTCTCCGGCCGCCCGTCGATCACCCGGCGGCCGTCGACCCCGGTCATCCCGCACTTGCCGGCCAGGACGATCCGGTCCCGGTGCCCGGCGAGCACCCGCCCGACCAGCTCCTCGTTGGCGCCGAAGCCGTAGAGCGCGGCCGTGTCGAAGTGCGTCACGCCCTCCTCGACGGCCGTCAGGAGCAGCCGCTCGGCGGCCTCCGGAGTCGGCGGGACGTCGTACGCGTGGCTCAGGTTCATACAGCCCAGGCCGACCGCCGCCACTTCGAACGGCCCGATCCGGCGCGGGGCCGCGCGCCCCGCGCCGGCGGAGCTCGGCGCCGTCACGAGCCCGCGGCCGCGTTCAGCTGCTCCTCCAGGCCCGCCAGCGTCCGGTAGCAGGACAGGACCTGGGCGATCGAGGAGTTCGGCTCGCGGCCCTCGCGGATCGCGGCGACGAACTCGCGGTCCTGGAGCTCGATGCCGTCCATCGACACGTCGACCCCGCTCACGTCGATCGGCTCGTCCTTGCCGGTGAACAGGTCGTCGTAGCGGGCGATGTACGTGCCCGTGTCGCCGATGTAGCGGAAGAACGTGCCCAGCGGACCGTCGTTGTTGAAGGACAGCGACAGCGTGCAGATCGCGCCGTTCGCCGCCCGCAGCTGGATCGACATGTCCATCGCGATGCCCAGCTCGGGGTGGAGCGGGCCCTGGATCGCGTTCGCCTGCACGATCGGCGCCCCCGCCTGGTAGGCGAACAGGTCGACGGTGTGCGCGGCGTGGTGCCACAGCAGGTGGTCGGTCCAGGAGCGGGGCTCGCCCAGCGCGTTGAGGTTCTGCCGGCGGAAGAAGTACGTCTGCACGTCCATCTGCTGGATGTGGAACTCGCCCGCCTCGATCCGCCGCCGCACCCACTGGTGGCTGGGGTTGAAGCGGCGGGTGTGGCCCACCATCGCGACGAGCCCGGTGCGCTCCTGCGCCGCCAGGCACGCCTCGGCGTCGTCGAGCGAGTCGGCGAGCGGGATCTCGACCTGCACGTGCTTGCCCGCCTCCAGGCAGGCCAGGGTCTGCGCGGCGTGCATCTGGGTGGGGGTGGCGAGGACGACGGCGTCGACGTCGTCCATCGCCAGCACCTCGTCCAGCGTGGCGACGGCGCGCCCGACGCCCTGCTCGGCGGCGAACTTCCGGGCGCGTTCGAGGCTGCTGCTCACGACGGCGGCCACCTCGACGCCCTCGATCCGGCGGAGCGCGGCCGCGTGCTTGGCGCCGAAGGCGCCGCCGCCGGCCAGGGCGATCCGCAGGGTCCGGTCGTCAGTCATGTCACTCCTTCTCGGCGGGCTCTTCGGCCCGGGGGCGGTTTTCCAGGATCAGGTGTCCGACGGCGGTGTTGGACGCGGGCACGTGGTAGAAGCGGTGCTTGACCTCGACCTCGCCCGAGCCGTCGACGTCGCTCAGGGCGCCGCGGGCGATCAGCCACATGACCAGTTCGATGCCCTCGGAGCCGGCCTCCTCGACGTACTCCAGGTGGGGGACCTCGGCCAGCCCCGCCGGGTCGTCGACCAGCCGGTCGAGGAAGGCGTTGTCCCACTCCCGGTTGATCAGGCCGGCGCGCGGGCCCTGGAGCTGGTGGCTCATGCCGCCGGTGCCCCAGACCTGCACGTTCAGCGGCCGGTCGTACGACTCGATCGCCCGGCGCAGCGCCTGGCCCAGCCGGAAGCAGCGGGCGCCGGAGGGCACCGGGTACTGCACCACGTTGACGTGGAACGGGATGACCTTGCACGGCCACTTCTCGACGTCGCCGAACATCAGCGACAGCGGCACGGTCAGCCCGTGGTCGACGGCCATCTCGTTCGCGAGGGTGAGGTCGAAGTCCTCCCGGATCAGCGCGTGCGCGATGTGGGCGGCCAGGTCGGGGTCGCCCTCGACGCCGGGGACGGGACGGGGTCCGTACCCCTCGTCGGCGATCGGGTAGGACGCGCCGGTGCCGAGGACGAAGGTCGGGACCAGCGACTGGTCGAAGGCGCTGGCGTGGTCGTTGTAGACCAGCAAGATCACGTCGGGGACGTTCTCCCGCTCCCACGTCCTGGAGTACGCGTACCCCTCGAACACCGGCCGCCAGTAGGGCTCGTCGGTCTTGCCGTGGTCGAGCGCCGCGCCGATCGCCGGGACGTGCGAGGTGAAGACGGCTCCGGTGACGGTGGCGTGCCCGGCCGTCGGGGCCGGCGCGTGGGCGGCTTCGAGGACGGCGTGGTCGATGCGGTTGCCCTCGACGGAGCGGCCGCCGCCGACCATCATGGCGCGGTACTCCTCCTCGGTCATGCCGGTCATCGAGCCCGCCATCTGCTGGAACGAGAAGCCCAGCGTGGCGCCCCACTTGGCGAGGAAGTAGATGTTGCCGCCCTCGCGCATCGCCGCGTTGAGGTCGCGGTCGAGCAGGGCGCGCTTCTGCTCCTCCCGCAGCGGCCACGCGTCCAGGTAGGCGCGCTCGTCGGCGAGGTACGCCGCCCGGTTCTCCGCCGTCATCAGGGACATGCAGAACTGGTTGAGGTGGTAGCCCTTGGCCGACTGCTCGGAGTCGAAGACGGTCGTCCCCGGAACCAGCTTGTAGGTCTTGTCCAGCGCCATGTCGGCACTCCTGTCGAGGGAAGGGGTCAGTGGCCGTCGGGCCAGTACAGGCGCGTCGGGTTGTCGACGAGCAGCTTCCGCCGCAGCTCGGGCGTCGGCGCGATGTGCGGGACGAAGTCGACGAGCAGCCCGTCGTCGGGCATGTGGTCGGTGAGGTTGGGGTGCGGCCAGTCGGTCCCCCACAGCACCCGGTCGGGGAACTCCTCGACCACGCGGCGGGCGAACGGCACCACGTCGCGGTAGGCGGCCCGCTCGCCGTCGAGGGCCGGCGGGCCGCTCACCGTCAGCCGCTCCGGGCAGGTCACCTTGCACCAGATGTCGGGCCGGGCCCGCAGGAGGTTCAGGAAGGCCTCGAAGTCGGGCCCCTCCGGGTCCTTCGCAGTGTCCGGCCGGCCCATGTGGTCGATGACCAGCGGCACGGGGATCGACAGGAAGAGGTCCCGCAGGTCGGGCAGGTCGGCCGCCTCGAAGTAGACGACGACGTGCCAGCCGTACGGCGCGATCTTCCCGACGATGTCCAGCAGGTCCTGCCGCGGGGCCGCGTCGACGAGCCGCCGGACGAAGTTGAACCGCACCCCGCGCACGCCGGCCTCGTGCAGCTCCCGCACCTCGGCGTCGGTGACGTCCGGCCGCAGCGTCGCCACGCCCCGGGCCAGCCCGCCGGAGGCCCGCAGCGCGTCGACCATGGCGGTGTTGTCGGCGCCGTGACAGGTCGCCTGCACCACGACGTTCCGGCTGAAGCCGAGGTGGTCGCGGAGCGCGAAGAGCTGGTCCTTGGAGGCGTCGCAGGGCGTGTACTTGCGCTCGGGGGCGTACGGGAACTCCGTGCCCGGGCCGAAGACGTGGCAGTGCGCGTCCACGGCGCCCTCGGGGAGCCGGAACCCGGGACGGCTCGGACCGGCGTACCAGTCCAGCCAGCCGGGGGTCTTCTCGAAAGCGGTCATCGTCAGTCCTCGTACCGCAGGCCGAGCTCGGCCAGCGGGCCGCGCATCCCGTACATGTCCAGGCCGAGCTTCCCCGCGCGGAACTGCGCGCGCTTGCCCTCCTCGTTCGCCTCCCGGGCCGCCGACGCGGCGGCCACCTCGGCGGCGCGCTCGCGCGGCACCACGACGACGCCGTCGGCGTCCGCGACGACCACGTCGCCGGGGCGGACCAGGGCGTTGCCGCAGACCACGGGCACGTTGACCGAGCCGAGGGTGGCCTTGACCGTGCCCTTGGCGCTGACCGCGCGGGAGAAGACGGGGAAGTCCATCCCCTCCAGGTCGGCGACGTCCCGGACGCCGCCGTCGATGACCAGGCCGCGGCAGCCGCGGGCCCGGAAGGAGGTGGCGAGCAGCTCGCCGAAGAAGCCGTCCTCGCTCTCCGTCGTGCAGGCCGCGACGACGACGTCCCCGTCCTGGATCTGCTCGGCGGCGACGTGCAGCATCCAGTTGTCGCCGGGCTGGAGCAGCACGGTCACGGCCGTGCCGCACGTCCGTGCCTTCGGGTAGACCGGGCGCAGGTAGGGGCGCATCAGCCCGACCCGGCCCATGGCCTCGTGGACGGTCGCGACGCCGAACCGCGACAGCTCCGCGACGGCCTCCGGGTCGGCCCGGTCGATCTTCGTGTGGACGACGCCGATCTCGGTGTGTTCCATGGGTGCTTCTCCTGGGAGGCGGGGGTCAGCGGCCGGCGCCGGCCGCGGCGAGGCGGGCGGCGAGTCGGGGGTAGACGCGCAGCGCGTTGCCGGAGTAGACGGCGGCGCGCTCCTGGTCCGACAGGTGCGGGGTGGCGTCCACGTACCGCTTCGTGTCGTCGAAGTGGTGGCCGGTGCGCGGGTCGACGTCGCGCACCGCGCCGATCATCTCGCTGGCGAAGAGCACCGACCGGCTGGGGATCACGCCGGTCAGCAGGTCGATGCCGGGCTGGTGGTAGACGCAGGTGTCGAAGAAGACGTTGTCGAGCAGCGCCTCCGGATCCGGCCTGCCCAGCGCCATCGCCAGGCCGCGGAACCGGCCCCAGTGGTACGGCACCGCGCCGCCGCCGTGCGGGACGACGAACCGCAGCGTCGGGAAGTCGGCGAACAGATCGCCCTCGACGAGCTGCATGAACGCCGTCGTGTCGGCGTTGAGGTAGTGCGCGCCGGTGGTGTGGAAGGCCGGGTTGCACGAGGTGCTGACGTGGATCATCGCCGGGATGTCGTACGCGACCATCGCCTCGTACAGCGGGTACCAGCTGCGGTCGGTCAGCGGTGGCGCCGTCCAACGGCCGCCCGACGGGTCGGGGTTGAGGTTGACCGTGACCGCGCCGAGCTCCTCGACGGCTCGGGTCAGCTCGGGCAGGCAGGTCGCGGGGTCGACGCCCGGCGACTGCGGCAGCATCGCGCCGGTCGCGAACCGGCCCGGGTAGAGGGTGCTCACCCGGTGGACCAGGTCGTTGCAGATCCGTGCCCACACCGAGGAGACGCCGAAGTCGCCGATGTGGTGGGCCATGAAGCTGGCCCGCGGCGAGAAGATCGTGAGGTCGCTGCCGCGCTCGTCCATCAGCCGCAGCTGGTTGCCCTCGATCGCGGCCCGCAGGTCGTCGTCGGAGATGACCAGCTCGGCGGGGTCGGGAGCGGGGGCGCGGCCCTCGGCCGCCGCGATCTGCCGGTCGCGCCACTCCGCCAGCTGCGGCGGGGCGGTGGTGAAGTGACCGTGACAATCGATGATCATGGAATCGTCCTCGTGAGCGTCCGGGGAGGTGAGCGTCCGGGAGGTGAGCCTCCGGGGAGGTGAGCCACCGGGGCGGGGAGCGTCCGGGCGGTGGGCGGCGTCCGGGTCAGTGGGCCTGGTCGCGGGTGGGCCAGCCCGTGTACTGCTCGGCCAGATAGGCGCGTCCGGCGCGCGTCCCCACCACGTTGTCGAGCTCCCCGAGCTGACGGCGCAGGTCGAAGGAGGAGGCCCCCGGCGCGGTGTGGAGCAGCCGCGTCATCCAGTACGAGAAGTGCTGCGCCCGCCAGACCCGCCGGAGGGCCCGCGGCTCGTACTCCTCCAGCGCGGCCTCGCCCGCCCCGCCGAGCGCCCTCGGCAGCACCTCGGCCAGCACCTTCACGTCGTGCAGCGCCAGGTTGAGCCCCCGGGCGCCGGTCGGCGGCACCGTGTGCGCGGCGTCGCCGGCGAGCAGCAGCGAGCCCCAGCGCATCGGCTCCTGCACGAAGGAGCGGAACCGCAGCACCGTCTTCTCGGTGATCGGCCCCTCCATCAGCCGGAAGCCGTCCTCGCCGGCCACCCGCGCCTGGAGCGTCTCCCAGATCCGGTCGTCGGACCAGGCGTCGGCGGACTCGTCCGGCGCGCACTGGAAGTACATCCGCTGCACCGCCTCGGTGCGCTGGCTGATCAGGGCGAAGCCGTGCGCGGAGTGCGCGTAGACCAGTTCGGGCGCGCTCGTCGGCGCCTCGGCGAGGATCCCGAACCACGCGAAGGGGTACTCCGTGCCGTACCGCACCCGCCGGTCCTCCGGCACCAGGTCGCGGCACATGCTCCGCGAGCCGTCCGCGCCGACGACGTACCGCGCCCGGATCTCGTGCCGGGTCCCGTCGGGCGCCGTGTAGCGGACCCGCGGGGCGTCGGTCGCGACGTCGAGGACCTCGGTGTCGCGGATCCCGAAGTGGACGGTGCCGCCGTCGCGTGCGCGGGCGTCGGCGAGGTCGACGAAGACGTCGGTCTGCGGATAGAGCCAGGTCGAGGCGCCGACGAGCTGCTTGAAGTCGATCCGGTACGGCCGCCCGGCCGAGCGGACCTCGATGCCCTCGTGTTCGTGCCCGTCCCGCAGGATCCGGTCCGAGACCCCCGTCGCGACCAGGTCGTGGGCGACGTCGGCCTCCAGGATGCCGGCCCGCTGGGTCGTCTCGATCTCGTGACGCGTGCGGGTGTCGACGGCGACCGTCTCGATCCCGGCGCGGCCGAGCAGGTGCGCCAGCATGAGGCCCGCCGGCCCCGCACCGACCACCGCGACCGGAACCGAGACGACGGAGTCGACGGGGGCGTCGGCCATGGCATCTCCCAAGCAGCTGTGAGCGATCCGAACAGTTCGGAACGGCCCGAACGCTGCCAGCCTGCCCGGCCCCTGGTCTGCCGTGTTTCCGTCAGGCGGAAGCCGGTCCCGAACTCAGTCCGTCGTCCGGGTCCGCCTGCCGAGCTCGTCGGAGATCCCGTACGCGGCCCGCAGCAGCGGTTCGCGCAGCGCCCGCGCCCTGCTCGCGCCCCGTGCGGTGATCACGATCCCCAGCGCCGCGCTCACCGGCCCCGTCCGCCCGATCCGCACCGGCGCGGCCACCGCCACCGTGCTCTCCGACAACTGCCGGTCGCTGACGAAGACCTGCTCGCGCCGGATCCTGTCCAGCTGGGTCCGCAGGGTCTTCGGATCGGTGACGGTGTGCCGGGTCCACGCCCGCTGCGGCGCGTCGAGGACCTCCTCCTGGATGTCCGGCGGCGCGTGGGCGAGCAGCACCCGCCCCATCCCGGTGGACCCCACCGGGAACCGGGTCCCGACCGCCGTCAGGAGCTCCACCGAGCGGTGCCCGGCGATCCGCTCCACGAAGACGAGTTCGGTGCCCTCCCGCACCGCCAGCTGCACGTTCTCGTGGGTCGCCTCGTACAGGTCCTGCATGAACGGCAGCGCGACGTCCCGCAGGATCTGCGTCCGGGGACAGCCGGCGGCGATCTCCCACAGCCGCAGCCCCACGTGCCACGACCCGTCCTCGCCCCGCTCCAGCGCCCCCCAGGCCGCCAGCTCGCTCACCACCCGGTGCGCGGTGCTCAGGGCCAGGCCGGTCCGCTGGGCGATCTCGGATAGTGTCTGGGCGGGGTGCTCGCGGTCGAAGGCCGCGAGGACCTCCAGGACCTTTCCTGCCGCCGTGCTCCGGGTCGTGCTCACGCCGTCAGTCTCGCAGACGGGTGGCGAGCCACCGGACCGCGCGTGCCGGCCACCTCCTTCCGCCTCTTGCAGGCGTTTCACCGACATCACGCCCCTCACGATCCGTACGCCCCGTACGACCCGTTCGACCCAAACGACCATCACGACCATCACGACCATCACGACCGAGGAGTCGACGTGCACCGTGAACTCGTAGGGCTGTCCTCGATGGCCACCCGCCCGATACTCGCCGACCTGTCCGAGCACCTCAGGCTCGCCCACGGCACGCCGGTGCGCTTCGAGTCCGCCGGCGGCGTGGAGATCGCCCGCCGCGTGCGCGAGGGCGCCGAGGCGGACCTCCTCGTCCTCGCCGCCGGAGCCCTGGCCGCCCTGGAGCGGGAGGGCCACGTGCGCGCCGGCTCCGTCCGCCCGCTGTGGATCTCCCAGGTCGTCGCCGCGGTGCCGGCCGGCGCCCCGGCCCCCGCCCTCGGCACCGTCGCCGACCTCCGCGCCGCCCTCACCTCGGCGCGCGGCATCGCCTGTTCCACCGGGCCCAGCGGCACGGCCCTGCTCGACCTGATCGACCGCCTCGGCCTGGCCGACACCCTCGCCGACCGCCTCGTCCAGGCCCCGCCCGGGGTCCCCGCCGGCAGCCTCCTGTCCTCCGGCCGCGCCGACCTGGCCTTCCAGCAGCACAGCGAACTGATGGACCTTCCGGGGGTCACCGTCCTCGGCCCGCTGCCCGGCGACACGGCCATCACCTCGGCCTTCAGCGGCGGCGTCCTCACCGCCGCCGCCGACCCCGGAGCAGCCGTCGCCGTCCTCGGCCTCCTCGGCTCGGAGGAGGCGTCGCGGCTCGCCGGTGCCCGGGGGATGGCACCGGCCCGCTGAGCTGAGGCTCCGCCGGGCGGTCGGCGGTGGTCAGCCGGGGCGGAAGACGCGCAGGCCGGACACCTCGAAGGACATCTCGTTCGTCGCGGGGTCGGGCGCCGGGTGGTAACGGCCTGCGCACACCGAGAGGTTGACGATGAGGCAGGCGTGCCAGGACCGCCCCACCCCCCGCCCGTCCGCGAACACCTCGGAGCCGTTCACCCACCAGCGCACCGACCGTGCCCCGAACTCCGTCCGCAGGTCCACCCATCCGCCGGGACGCACGGCGGGGGAGCGGTAGTAGCGGTGGGTGCCCCGTACCCGGTTGGAGAGTTCGAGCAGGTCGGGGTTGTCCGGGTGGTACTCGAAGACGTCGACCTCCTGACCGCCGTCGCGCCAGGTCCAGATCGCCGGCCAGGCGCCGGCCTCCACCGGCAGCCGGACCCGCGCCTCCAGGACGTCACCGGTCCGCACCTCGAAGCCCTCGGCGCTCCCCTCCGTGGTGAGCAGCCCGCTGTCCCACAACCCGTCCGGGCGGCGGGTCGCGCGGAAGACCCCGGAGCGGCTGTACGCGGGATCGTCCACGAGGTGGTCGAGCTTGTTGTCGAGGGGATTGACCGGACCGCCGTCGGGATAGGCCCAGCTCCGGCCGGCGACCCACTGCGCGGGCGACGCGAAGTCGGCGGTGAGGACCGGATCGTCGGGGAGGGGTGGCGCGGCCATGGCGGCTCCTCACGGATCAGGCGGCGAACGCGCGGACGGGGGTGGGGGACGAGATCGATCACCCCATGGCTCCCCGCGTCCCGCCCCTCACATGCGGAACCCCCGCCTCCCTGGCGAGAACTCGACACGAGCTGGCGGCCGCCGCCTTAGACGTCGTTTCTTATGGCTGTCCGAGCGGCATGAGAGTCTCCGGTCATGAGCTATGACCTTGCTGTGTGGGAAGGCGAGAGGCCGGCGGATGACAAGACCGCCGGCCAGGTCTTCAGCGACCTCTACGACCGCTACATCGACGGCGAGGTGGAAGAGCCTCCGTCCGAACGCGTTGCGGCTTACGTGGCCGCGCTGCTTGAGCGGTGGTGCGACATCACCGAGGACGAGGAGGACACCTCGCCCTGGTCGACCGGTCCGTTGATCGACGAGGCCAGTGGTCCGCTGATCTACTTCGCCATGCGGTGGAGCATGGCCGAGGAGGCGTCGGCCTACGCGGCGGCCGTCGCGGAGTCCATGGGACTGGTCTGCTTCGACGTGCAGCAGGACCGGCTCAGGCCGTGAGCAGGGCCGCCAATCGGCGGTAGCCGATCAGGGTCGCGGCTATGCCGACGAAGGCGAGGAAGTGTTCGGCCTTGCGTTCGTACCGCCGGTGGAGGCGCCGGCAGCCCGCCAGCCAGGACACGGTTCTCTCGACCACCCAGCGATGCCGGCCCAGCCGCTGCGAGGACTCGATGCCCTTGCGGGCGATGCGGTGGCGGATACCCCGCTTGCGGAGCCATCGGCGCAGGTGGTCGTAGTCGTAGCCCTTGTCCGCGTGCAGCTTCGCCGGCCTCCGACGCCGGGGCCCGCGCCGGGACCGGATGGGCGGGATACCGCGCACGAGCGGCTCCAGGCCCTGGCTGTCATGCATGTTCGCACCCGAGATGCCCAGGGACAGCGGCAGTCCGTTGCGATCGCAGATCAGGTGGATTTTCGATCCCAGTTTGCCGCGGTCGGTCGGATTCGGTCCGGTCAGTGGCCCCCTTTTGCGGCCCGCAGACTGACGGAGTCGATCGCGCACCGTGACCAGTCCAGTTCGCCCCGCGCTCCGAGTTCGTCGAGGATCACGCGGTAGAGCCGGGCCCAGACCCGCTCCCGGCTCCACTGGGCGAACCGGCGGTAGACGGTGGGCCAGGCGGGACCGAACACCGGCGGCAGCTGCCGCCATGTGCAGCCTGAGGTCGCCACGAAGATGATTGCCGCCAGGGCTTCACGGTCACCCGCCCGACGCCGGCCACCGCCCTGCGGACGTATCACCTCAGTCGGTGGCACCACCCGCTGAAACAGCACCCACAACTCGTCCGGTACCAGCCGCTCAACCAGATCCGTCATGAACGGATCAACGAACGATCACGCCATAAGAAACGACGTCTTAACTGTGCTGTGCCCGCCCGGGAATCCGCTGTCGGTGCCGGTCCCTACGATCGGTGCATGGTCGACACCTTCACCGTCCTGTGGACCCAAGACACCTGCCGAGCGCTGCGCCGGTCCGGACGCGTGGGCCTCCGGCCGCCCGTCGCCTTCTCCGGGGTGCACCAGTCTCTGCCGTCCTGGGCGGGGGCGAGAGCGGGGGACGAGGTGTACGCCCTGCACGTGCGCCGGCGGGAGGTGTTCGTCGTCTGCCGGATGCGGGTCCTCGACCGGGAGCGGGGTGCATGCTGCGGCGCGGCGCCGACGGCCTGGGACGACCCCTCCCACCCCGGCCACGACGACTGGGCGATGCTGGGCGCCGGCGGATGCGGGGCGACGGCGGTCCACGTGGACGCGACGCCCGTCCGCTTCGACGTGCCGATACCGGGCGAGCTGCTGCCCGTGCTGACCTGGCGCAACCGCCGGGGCGAGACCCGGCAGCCGAAGTACGTGGTCGACGGACGCCTGGAGAGGTCGATCAGCCTCCAGGGCTTCTACCGCCTGACGCCCGAGTCCGCCGGCGCGCTGGGCGACCTGGTCGAGCGGGCCGCGACGCCGGTGACCTGAACGGAAACCGAACGGACGGCCCCGGCCTCAGTCCCGGACCAGGCAGAACGGATGGCCCGCCGGGTCGGCGAAGACACGCCAACTGCGCTTGCCGTCCCCGCCGTCGAGCAACGTGGCCCCCAGCGCGAGAGCCTGCTCCTGGGCGGTGTCCAGTTCCTCGACTCCCAGGTCCAGGTGGAACTGCTGGGGCCGGGCCGGGTCCGGCCAGCGGGGCGGGCGATGGTCGGCCACCCGCTGGAAGGCCAGCACCAGACCGCCGGCGGTGTGCAGCGTCGACCAGTCGTCGTCGAGCGACCAGCGGGGGTCGGGCCGGTTCACCTCGCCGCCGAGCAGCGCCCCGTAGAACCGGGCGAGTTCCCCGGCGTCCGGACAGTCCAGCACCACACACTGCAGTCTGCCGATCATCCCGACAGCGTAGATCACGGGGCCCGACCGCGCCTGCCGCTTCCCGCGCGGTCGGGGAACCCGTCCCGATGCTCAGGCGCGCGTGTCGTCGACGTCGGGGGCGACAGCCGCGCAGAGGTCCCCCAGGGCGTGATCGTAGGCATGACGTGCGAACCGGAACGGCCCGAATGCCGCGTAGTCGCGGGCCGTGCGGTGCGGCTGCTCGAAGCGGTCCCAGATCACGAGGTCGGTCGTCGCGGTGATGCGCGCCATGAGCGGCCAGCACCCCCACTCGCCGCATTCACAACCGAGAACGGGGGTCTTCGGCCCCCTCGTGCCGGTGGACCGTCCGAGGAAGTGGTCCCGCAGCGGCCCGAACCGGAAGAACTCCGGGATCAGGCCACCGTAGGCGTCACCCGCGGGCCGCATCCCGGCCGCGATCTCGAACACGTCGATCAGCTCGGTGAGCGGCGCTCCGTCGATGCGCGGGACGATCACCAGCGGTCCGCCCTCGCCCCGCTGCCGGCAGTCGAACCGGATCTCATGGCTGTTCATCGACCCTCAAGCCCAGACCGCTTTGACCACGGCGTGACCCGCCGAAGCCGCCCGGGCGTAGAACTCCCGGAGGGCCAGGTGATGTTCGAGGTGCTCCTGCCTGGCCCGGTCGGAGGCGCCGATCCCGGCACCGACCGCGTTCCACAGCTCGTCGAAGGAGACGGTCGTGAGGAACCGCGCCGCCTGTGCCACGCCTGGGGGTTCCAGCAGCATCAGCGGAGGATCGGAGGGGTCGGCGTCGGCGCTGTGGGGTACGGGGCTGCCGCCGTAGATCGGCAGCTCCCGGGAGTCCATGGAGTCCGGGCACAGCGCTTCGGCCGCGGCGTAGAGGTTGTGGACACTGTGCCAGCCCTTGTTGATCGCGTAGGCGATGCCCGCCGCGTACTCGGCCTCGTCGTCGTCCCACGCCTCGGACATGAACGCAGCGAGCCGACTGTGGTCGTCCTGGATCTCGGACTCAGCCACGGCACGAAAGTGCAGGTAGATGCTCACTGCGTCGAATCCCTCGGCTCGAACGACCCGCCTGTCAGGCCGCACAGGCAGAACCTACTCGGACCCACTGACAGTCACGCACCGGCGGACCTGCCGGATGGGGGCGCCAGCCAGCCGGTAGCGGCCACGACCTCGCGCGCGAGGTCGACGACGGTCCGTCCGTCGGTCGCCACGCGCACGGTGTCCTCGGGTGCCTGCTCCTCCAGAATCCGGGCCTTGCGGGCGCTGCTCTCCAGCTCCTGGTCCAGCTCCGAGCCTTGTTCCCGACCGGTCAGCCGCTCGCGGGCGGTGGCGTCGGAGGCGGTGAGCACGACCCGTACGAGCCGGACCTCCGCGCCCATGGCGCGCCGGAACATGCCCTCGTTCTCCGGCAGGACGCTCACCGTATGCGTGTAGACCAGGCGGCGATACCCGAGCTCGGCGTAGTTCGACCAGAGCGCCGTCAGATTGCGCTCGGCGATCTGCCGGCGGCGCGGGTCGCCCTCCGGAGCGGGGTGGGCCTGCGCCATGAAGTCGCCTTCGATGACGCAATGGGCGACGTCCGCGGCGCGCAGGCGCGCCGAGACCTCCCACGCCACCGTCGTCTTGCCGACGCCGGCCCGCCCGCCGATGAGCAGTACCTCCGCTGGATCCATGACCGCACCCTGCCACTGCACAGGCGAACCACGCGAGCCCGAAAGGGTCAGTCGTTCGCGGGCGGTGGGGTGCGGAAGGAGGTCCACGCGGTGGTCACCGCGGTGCGGAGGGCCGTGTCGTCGAGGTCTTCCGGTTCCGCCAGGGCCGGGTCGGGCGCGTACTGCTCCAGGAGCATGAAGACCTCGTCGAAGAGCCGGGCGAGGGCGCCGTGGACGCGCTGGTCCTCCGTGCGGGACGCGGCGCGGGCCGACCACCAGCCGCGGGCGAACTCCGGTGCTGCGCAGGTGCCCTCGGCGAAGGCTTCGAGCAGGGCGATATGGTGCGCGGTGGCGGTCGACGGGGGGACGGCGTCGAGGCGGGACCAGGAGGGGTGTCGGGGCGGGTGTGCGGCGGCCACGTCTCGGAGGTGCGGGTGTCGGGACGACAGGGCGC
Organism: Streptomyces roseofulvus; assembly: GCF_039534915.1. NCBI lineage: Bacteria > Bacillati > Actinomycetota > Actinomycetes > Kitasatosporales > Streptomycetaceae > Streptomyces > Streptomyces roseofulvus. Next base: position 7,728,972 of record NZ_BAAAWE010000001.1, read on the forward strand.
GGGCGTAGCGCGCGAAGGCGGCGCGTGCCGCGTCGGCGCCCTCGGCCACGGCCGAGGCCATGAAGGCGGCCGAGCCGGCGATCAGCGCGTAGCCCGCTGCCGGGAAGAGCACGGCTCCCTGGGCGTCGGGGGTGCGCAGGAGGAGGGGCGGACGGAGGGGTGCGCCCTCCAGGGGGCCGTGCGGGCGGGCGCTGGGGGGCGTCGCCAGGACGTGGGTCGCACCGACCGTTCTGCAGGCCGCTGTGATCCTGCGCGCGAGCATCGCGTCGATCCGTCCGCCCGCCGGCAGCGGCACCGGGGGCCTGCCGCGGAGCCAGGAGGTCGCGAAGGTGCCGTCGGGTGCCAGCACGTCGTCCGGGCCGCCGTCGCCCTTCTGGCTGTCCGTCATGGCCGGCGCCGTCGTGCCCGCGCGTCGGTCGTGGTCGGGAGGGAGTCGAGCCAGGCCAGCAGGCGGTTGCCCTCGCGGGTCATGACCTCCGGGTCGCGCAGGGCGTTGGCCATGAGGGACATGCCCTGGTAGCCGGAGACGAGCGTGAGGGCCAGGCCGTCGGGGTCGGGGAGGCCCAGCGCGCGGAACTGGTGCGCTGCCCATTCCAGGAGGCGGCGGATGACCGTGCCGGCCTCGGCGTCCAGGGTTCCGTCGGCGCGCTTGTCGAGCTCGACGGCGAGCGTGCCGGTCGGGCAGCCGTAGCGGGCGGCCGTGTCGCGCTGCGCGATCCACCCCTCGACCAGGGCCTTGAGGCGCTCGCGCGGGTCCGTCAACTCGTCGAGCTGCGCGGCGAGTTCGTCCAGGTGCGCGGAGTGCTCGGTGAGCGCGGCCCGGACGAGTTCGTCCTTGGTCTTGAAGTAGTAGTAGACGTTCCCCACGGGGACCTCGGCCTCGCGCGCGATGTCGGCGAGGGTGGTGCGCTCGACGCCCTGCTCGTGCAGGACCTTCGCCGCCGCGGCCGTCAGTCGCCGCCGCTTCTGGGACGCCTGCTCTCGCCGGTTCACTGAGTTGGTCACCCGACTGACTATAGACAGCCCGGGGTGAGCGCGTGCTACGGTCACTCCACACGAGTCAGTCAGTCAACTAACTCACTTACCTTCCGGGGGTACGAGATGATCACCGTCACGGGTGCGACCGGCAACATCGGCAGGACGCTGGTGGAGCTGCTGACCGACGCGGGGGAGGAGGTCGTGGCCGTCTCGCGGCAGGCGCGGCCCGGGGAGCCCGCCGCCGGAGTCCGGTGGGTCCAGGCCGACATGGGCACGGCGGCCGGACTGCGGTCCGGCCTCGACGGGGCCCGCGCCCTCTTCCTCCTCGTGGGCGGCGAGCTCAACAGCCACGGCGAGGACCCGGCCGTCCTCCTCGACGGCGTGAGGGACTCCGGTGTCGAACGGATCGTCCTCGTCTCGTCGCAGGTCAGCGCCACCCGCCCGAAGGCCGCCTCGCACGCCCGGCTGCGTGCCTTCGAGGCCGCCGTCCGCGCCACCGGGCGGGACGTCACCGTCCTGCGCCCCGGCGGCTTCGCCTCCAACGCGTTCGCCTGGGCCGAGACGGTCCGCACCCGGCGCACGGTCCTCGCGCCGTTCGCCGACGTGGCCCTCCCGGTCGTCGACCCGGCGGACATCGCCGCGGTCGCGGCGGCCGCGCTGCGCGAGGACGGGCACGCGGGCCGTACGTACGAGCTGACCGGTCCCGAGGCGATCAGCCCGCGCCGGCAGACCGAGGTCCTCGCGGAGGCGCTGGGAGAGGAGGTCGCGTTCGTGGAACTGTCCCGGGCCGAGGCCCACGCCCATCTCTCGACGTTCATGCCGGAGGACGTCGTCACCGGCACCCTGGACGTGCTGGGCGTCCCGCTCCCGGAGGAGCAGAAGGTCAGCCCCGACGTGGAGGCGGTCCTCGGCCGCCCCGCCGCCCCCTTCGGTGCGTGGGTGGCGCGCAACCTGCCGGCCTTCCGCTGACCGGGAACCGAACGAGGGGGGTGGCCGGCGGACGGAGGCGGAAGCACCGCGTCCGTCCCGGCCGGCCGGCGCGGACCGGCTAGCCGACGTGTACCGGCGCGTCGGTCGCGCCCGCGTCGGCCGCCTCCGACCCGGCCCGCCACGCGACGGCCGCCCCCGCGCGCCGGAAGTCCATCACCCAGTTCACCACCCACTCCTCCGTCCCGGCGAGGGCGAACGCCTGCTCCCAGCGGGCCGTCTCCGCCGTGATCCCCGACCAGCGGAACCGCACCCGGACCGGCGTGTCGCCGTAGTGGTCGTCGCCGTGGAACTCGCCCGTGCCGTCCGCCGCGAAACGGCCCCGGACCGGCGGCAGCAGGCGGCCGTCGCGGGTGCTCGACCAGTTGAGCGTCCACTCGCCGGTGTCCGGCTCGTACAGACGCAGGGTCAGGCCGCGGAAGCCCTTCGACGGGAAGACGATCTCGTCGGCGTGGGCGCGGCCGTCCCAGAAGAGGCGGCCGGAGGTGTGGCCGTCGAACTCCTCCCAGCCGGAGGACGGGTCGAGGAAGTCGGTGAGGGCGCGGTTGCGGACGGTCCACTCGCCGACGAGGAAGTCGAAACCGGGGCTGTTCACGCGGCCTGCCCCCCGTCCGCGGCGGTCGTCGCCGTCGTGCCGGTGCGCAGCGAGTCCGCGAGGTAGCCCGGCAGGTCGGGGGTGTCCGGGGCGAGCACGTGCCGGATCCACGCGGCGCGTTCGTGGCCGAGCGGGGCCAGCTCCCAGACGCAGCCGATCCAGGACCGGTCGCGGGCGGTGCCCGTGACCGGGACGAAGTGGGTGGGGTCGGAGTCCGGGCAGCCGAGCGCGGACTGGCCGGCCGCGGCGCCCGCGAAGTGGAGCACGTTGTCCCACGCCCAGCTGTAGACGTTGAGGTACGCGCCCGTGTCGGAGCCCCGGTGCAGGACGGCGAAGGCCGCGGCCGGCGTGCCGTCCGGCTCCGGGAGCAGGTCGGGGAGGAGGGCGTACGCCGCCTTCTCCACCTCCGGCTCGATGCCCGCCGGGTCGGACGTGACGTGGTAGCGCTTGATGTGCCGGCCGCCGATCTCGACGGGCTCCGGCACGGTGAGGTACTTCTCCGTGAAAGCCATGACTGGACCGTACGAGCCCTTCACTGACACCGTGTGTCAGTGAAGTCCAGCCGTCTTCTGTCGATCCTGCTGCTCCTGGAGACCCGCGGGCGGATGACCGCCGCCGAACTCGCCGGGGAGCTGGAGGTCTCCGTCCGCACCGTCTACCGGGACGTCGAGTCGCTGCACGCCGCCGGGGTGCCGCTGTACGGGGACGCCGGGCACCGGGGCGGCTACCAGCTGCTCGCCGGCCACCGCTCGCGGCTCACCGGCCTGTACGCGCGCGAGGCCGAGGCGCTCGTCCTCGCCGGACTGCCCGTCGCCGCCGACGAACTCGGGCTCGGCGGCCACTTCGCCGACGCCCAGCTGAAGCTGCGCGCCGCCCTGCCCGCCCCGCTGCGCGAGCACGTCGACCGGCTGCGCACCCGCTTCCACATCGACGCGCCCGGCTGGTACGCCGAGTCCACCGAGGCCCCGTTCCTGCCCCAGGTCGCCGAGGCCGTGCGCGCCGGACGGGTGCTCGCCGTCCGCTACCGGCGCTGGAAGGAGCCCACCGAGGTGGACCGCCGGCTCGCACCGTACGGCCTGGTGCTGAAGGCCGGCCGCTGGTACCTGGTCGCCGGGCCCGGCCCGCGTACGTACCGGGTCGACCAGATCATCTCCCTCACCGTCACCGACGAGGAGGCGGCCGCCCCGCCCGGCTTCGACCTGGCCGCGCACTGGCGGGAGAGCCAGCGGGACTTCCACGCCCGCCTCCACCAGGGCGAGGCCGTCGTCCGGATCTCCCCGGAGGGAGTGGCCCGCCTGACCGGCGCGGCCGCCCGCGCCGTCGCCGAGACCGGCGTCCCCGAACCCGACGGCTGGACCCGCGCCACCCTCCCCGTGGAGACCCCCGACCACGCCCACGCCACCCTCCTCGCCCTCGGCGCCGAGGTGGAGGTCCTCGCCCCCCGGGAACTGCGCGACCGCGTCGCGGCCACGGTCCGGACGCTCGCGGAGCGGTACGCCTGAGACGAGCGGTTCGCTTGAGACGGAGTGGTGCGTCTGAGACGGAGCGGTACGACTGAGGCGGAGCGGTACGACTGAGGCGGTGCGACCGACCTGCCCGCGCGCGGCTACTCCGGGCGGCCGAAGCGGCGGGCCGCCCACAGGAGGGCCAGCGCTCCCGCCGTCAGGAGGAGGCCCGCCTCCAGGAGGAGAGGCGGCTGTCGGCCGGCCCACTCGACGACGGCGGTGCCGGGCGCCTGGCCGGGGACGCGGAGGGCGATCGAGCGGCGCAGCAGGTCCACGGCGTACGCGAGCGGGTTCGCGGCGGTCAGGGACTGCACCCAGCCGGGCAGGGACGCGAGGGGGAAGAAGCCGCCGGAGAGGAAGAGCAGCGGCATCATCACCAGGCCGAGCAGCGTGTGGAAGGTCTCCGGGCTGCGCAGGCCCACCGCCAGAGCCAGCGACAGCGCGGTGAGGGTGAACGAGGCGAGGACCATGCCGCCGAGCAGCAGCGCCAGCAGCACCGGGTCGTACGGCAGGCCGACCGCGCCGGCCAGACCGAGGAGGACCGCGCCCTGGACCGTCGCCACCAGGGTGCCGCCGGCGCAGCTGCCGAGCAGCAGGGTGGTGCGGCCGACGGGAGCCATCAGGAGCTCGCGGAGATAGCCGCTCTGACGGTCGGTGATCAGCCGGATGCCGACCATGATGGCCGGTGTCTGCACGGTCATCATCAGCATGCCGGGGAAGAGGTACGTCCGGTAGCCCACCCCGAGCGTCCCCGCCGGGATCAGCGCGGCGAGCCCCCCGCCCAGGATGAACAGGTACAGCACCGGGTGGAGCAGCATCAGCGCGGTGGGGACGCGCTGCCGGGCGAGCCGCAGCAGATCGCGGTGGACCAGGGCGTGCACCGCGCGCAGTTCGCGCCGGAGCCGCGACGGACGGACCGGGACGGCCTCGCCGCCGCCCGGCAGGGTGAGCGCCGTCATCGGGTGCCTCCCGCCCCGTCCGCGACGGCCATGCTGCGGCCGGTGTGGTGGAAGAAGACGTCGTCGAGGGTGGGCGGGGTCGCCGACGCGGCGTGCACGGCGATGCCGTGGACCTCCAGCGCCGCGCACAGGCGCGGGATCCAGGCGCTCCCGTCCGGCACCCGCAGCCAGACCCCGTCCGCGTCCACGTGGACGGTCCGGTCCGGCGGGACCAGCAGCAGGGCGACCCGGCGGGCCGCCGCGTCGTCGCTCGTGCGCAGCACCACCCGGTCGTCCCCGATCGCCGCCTTCACCTCCGACGGCGTCCCCCGGGCCACCAGCCGGCCCCCGTCGATGATCGCGAGACGGTCGCAGTGCTCCGCCTCGTCCAGATAGTGGGTGGTGACGAAGAGCGTGCTGCCGTGCCGGTCGCGCAGCGCCCGCAGGTGCTCCCAGACCAGGGCGCGGGCATGCGGGTCGAGCCCGGTCGTCGGCTCGTCCAGGAACAGCACGCCGGGCTCGTGCAGCAGCTGCCGGGCGATCTCCAGGCGCCGCCGCATGCCGCCCGACAGGGTGCGGACGGGGGAGCGCCGCCGGTCGGTCAGACCGGCCAGCTCCAGCACCTCGGCCGTACGCCGCCGGACGTCGGCGCGGCGGAGCCCGTACAGGCGGGCGTGGACGCGGAGGTTCTGCTCGGCCGTCAGGTCCGGGTCGAGGGCGCTGTGCTGGAACAGCAGGCCGACCCGGCGGCGTACCCGCTCGGGCTCGGTGAGGACGTCGGCGCCCGCCACGACGGCGCGGCCCGAGGTGGGGCGGGCGAGGGCGCACAGCAGGGCGATGGTGGTGGACTTGCCGGCGCCGTTGGGGCCGAGGAAGGCGAAGGTCTCGCCCCGGCGCACGTCCAGGTCCAGGCCGCACACCGCGTGGGTGGGGGAGCCGTCCGGGCCGCGGTAGCTCTTGACGAGCCCACGGGTGCTGATCGCGGCGGGCACGGTCTCGGCGGGCGCGGTCCCGACCGGGTCGGCGACGGTGTCGGGGACGCCGGTGCGGGCGGGCTCGTGGTCACGGGCGTGCAGCTGCATGGGTGCGGTCCTCGTCCAGGGGGGGGCGCCGTCGGTGGACGGCCGGACGCGCCGGGAAGCGCCGACGGTGACGGCGGCCTCCGCGGCGCACCCGGCCGTCCGCACCGCCCGGCGGGCGGTGCGGGGCCCCACCCCGGCCGGCGGCTGCCCCGGGACAGCCGCCGACCGGAGTGGGGCGGTACGGGCTACGCGCAGCTCACACCGATACAGACGGTGTTGAGGAGCGTGAGCAGGCCGACGCACTCGCACGTCGCCGCGAAGGGCGCTCCGTCGACGCCGACCGGGTCGGTCTCCGGAAGGGCGTGCAGGCGGGCGAGCAGTTCGAGGTCCTGGTTCTCCATGGCATTCTCCTTCTCTGTGAGGCGGCGGCAGGCTTTCTGCCGCTCAGACCGGCTGCTGGACCATCCAGTGCCGGGGCTCTGTGGGGTGGCGGACCCGGATGAGGAACGCCAGGATTCCGGCGGACCCGTCGCTCCAGCCCGTCGAGACGTCCCCGTACTCGTTGGGGAAGACGACGTGGGCTCCGCGGCGGGACCCTTCGGAGACGAGGAGGCGGGCCAGGGTCTCGGCACTCGCCCGGTGGGCGGGGTCGCCGGTCGCCTCGGCCAGGTCGAGGAGCAGGTCGCCGTTGCCGGCCAGGCCGTGGCACTGGGTGAGCGCGGCGCGGGAGGCCCGCTCCACGACGGCGGGCGCCGACCGGCGGGCGAGGTCGCCGAACCGGTCGTCGCCGGTCGCCCGCCACAGCCGCACCAGGAACGAGCCGATGCCGGCCGAGCCGTGGCACCAGTACGGGGCCGTGGGGACGTCCCCGGCCTGCGCCGGCCACTGGGCCGCGCCTCCCACGTCGACGGCGTGCGCCACCAGGTGCTCGCCGGCCGCCACGGCCAGCTCGCGGTGGTCCGGGCGGCCCGTGACGGACGCGGCGGCGAGGAGGAAGCAGCCGATGCCGGACGTGCCGTGCGCGAAGCCGAGGTACCGCTTGCCCGCCTCCTCCGCGACGGCCTCCGCCGGGACCGGCCAGCTCGCCCCCGGCCCGGCGCGGTCCGCGGCGGCGGCCAGCCGGTCGGCCGCGTCGGCGACGAGGGCGGCCAGGCGCGGGTCGCCGGTGCGCCGCCACAGGTGGGCGGCGGCGAGACCGCCGCCCGCCGTGCCGTGCGTGATGTCGTGGCTCGGCGTCGGCTGCTGCGGCGCCAGGGCCAGGGCCAGCGCGTGGTCGGTCAGTTTCCGGTCGCCGAGGACGCGCCCGGCCTCGTACAGCGCCCAGGCGGTGCCCCGGGCGCCGAAGTGCAGTCCGGGGCGGGCGGAGCCGGGATCGGTGCGGTCGGCGATCCAGCGCCCGGCGGCGGCCAGCGGCGCCGGCAGCCGCGGATCGCCGGTCAGCTCGAAGTACCGCGTCAGCACCGCCAGGACGCCGGCCGCGCCCTGCTGCACGGTGCAGGGGTCGGTCTCCCCGGCCCGTGTGGAGACGGGCCAGAGCCGCCGGTCGTCGCCGGGCGTCATGGTGTCGACGAGGTGCGCCACGATCCCGGCCACGGCGGCCCCGACCGTGTCGTCGGGCCGTGCGGGCGGCGTGGTGACGGTCCCCGTGGTGGCGGGCGGTGCCGGGCGGGTCGCCGCCAGGGCCGCGCGGGCCCGGGCCGGGTCCCAGCGCGCCGCCGGGTCGTCCCGCATGAGGCCGAGGATCAACTCCCGCATGCCGTCGGGGAGTCGTGCGGTGTCGGCGCAGGCGGTCAGCCAGGCGGCGAGCCGCTCCTCCGCGGGCCGGTCCGCCGGCTCCTCGTCCAGCAGGTTCGGCACCTTGCCGGTCAGGACGAAGCACACGGTGGCGCCGAGGCTGTAGGCGTCGGCCGTCGGGGAGACCGGCGCGTCCATCAGCCGTTCGGGGGCGCTGAAACCGGGCGTGCCCACCCGCGTCGGGAGCGGCGCGTCCTCCGCCACGACGGCGAGCTCCAGATCGATGAGGCGGAGTTCGCCGTCCGGGCGGACCATCACGTTGCCCGGCGTGAGGTCCCGCAGCACGCACCCGTGGGAGTGCGCCGCCGCCACCAGCTCGATCAGGCGCCCGGCCTGCGCGACCGCGGCGGCCCGGTACCGCTCGCCGCCGACGTCGCGGAAGTGCTCGGCGACCCAGGTGCGCAGCGGGACGCCCGGCACCTCCTCCTGGGCCAGGAACAGGTGCCCGCCGTGCTCGAACAGCGCGAGCGGCTCGGGCGCGAGGCCCGTGCCCCTGAGCTTCTCCAGCGCCCGGGCCTCGGCGCGCAGCCAGTCGCGCACGTCGGATCCGGAGGCGTCCGCCTCCACGTGCGGCCGGGTCTCCTTGATGACCACCGGCGCGCCCGAGCGCACGTCGCTGCCCCGGTAGACACCGCCCTTGTTGGTGTGCCGGATCGCCTCCCGCACCGCGAACCGGCCGCCGAGCACCAGCGGGCGGCTCTCCGCCTCCGCGGGGCGCGGCGCGGCGGCCGGGGCGGGGAACGGGCTGACGGCCCACTCCGGCGGCGTGTACCGGCCGGTCCGCCGGTCCTCCACCGGGTTCCCGTCGGGGTCCTCGACGTACCAGACGAGCAGTCCGTCGTCGGAGAGCCGGCGCCGGCCGACGAAGGCGCCGTACCGGTAGTGCACGAGGCTGTTCGCGGCGTACTGCTGGTCGGACAGGATCCGGGGCCCGGCCAGGCCCGCCGTCGCCCGGTGCAGCGCGGCGGCGAGCCGGGCCGCGTCGGCGTCCGACCGCGGATAGACGGTGAGGAACTTCCCGGAGCTGCCCCGGGGCGTGGCGCGGGAGTTGAGCGCGCTCACCCGCTCCAGGGAGCGGGCGAACTTGAACCCCGACTCGTCGCGCAGCAGCACCTCCAGGCACCGCGCGAGGACCGCCGGCGCGGAGCCGGCCGTCGCCGACACGTGCAGCTTCCACCCCTGCGGGCGCTGTTCCCCGGAGCGGGGTGCCACCCGGCACCACATGTCGTCCGACTCGGTCGTCCAGCGCCCGCCCGTACCCGTGGCGTGCAGCGCTCGATGGAGGAGGTCTTCCAGTACGGCTTCGGTGGCGTGGCTCGTCATGCCCATCCCTCTCAACGGCGAGAACCGCTGACGGGAACGTGCCCGGTGCACGTGCCGACCCCACACGCCCACCCCGGGGTTCACCGGATACAGCGAGCGCGCGCCGACGGCGTCCCACCGTGAGGCGCGCCTGGCGCAGAAGGGCGCACGGCCGCTCACTCAGGGGCGGCAACGGCCGTACGCGGCCGGGAAGCCGGGGAGAACGGGGGGATCAGTCCTCGCGGACCAGGCCCAACAGGGGCAGCTCCAGAGGCCTGTTGCCGTCCTCCGCGTCCCAGGCGGTGTACGCGAGGGAGGAGGGTGCGGGGATGCGGAAGACCGTGTGCAGGCCGGTCACCACCATCGAGGCCAGCCGGCGGTAGTCGGCGGCCGGGGACGGCCAGGGGAGCGCGGCGTACCAGTTGCCGACACGGTCGGCGGCGTCCGGCGCGCGCCAGCCCGCCGCGACGAGCAGCCGGGCGCCCTCCTCGCCGGCCCGCGCGGCTCCTTCGAGGTGACGGTCACCGGAGAGTTCCGCGGACAGCGCCTCGGGGTCCTGGCGGAACTGGGCGTACCGGGAGCCCTTCGCGGTCTTCGGCGGCAGGGCGGTGCCGGTCTCGGAGAGGACGACGACCGCCCCCGCGGGCAGGGCGGCCAACTGCTCGGCCAGCCGTTCCTGGAAGCCGTCCCAGCCGGTCATCGGCCCTCCTCCGTCGCGGCCAGCCAGGCCCGGGAGGCCAGCGTCAGCCGGACCGCGCCGGACACCCGGCTCAGGACGAGGGCCGTGTCCCGCTCCTCCCACCGGACGTCGGCGTCCGCGCCGGGCCTGCGCCCGGTCGGGGTGCCGAGCGGCCCCGACAGGGCGCCGGTCATCCGCGCGAACACGTCCATGCCCGCCGCCCAGTCGCCGGTCTCGGCCACCCGCAGTCCCACGCTCTCGACCGTGCCGTACCGGCCGCGCAGTTCGGCGCCGCCCGCCCCGAGCCCGGCCCCGAGGACCTCGCCCTCGGCCCGCACCACCAGCAGCCGGCGCCGGAACAGCCCCCGCCGCGGCACCTCGTCCCCGGCCGGCACCCATGCCAGGGCCCGCAGCGCCTCCGCCACTCGCACGACCTCGGCGTCGCCCAGGGCCCGCCACCGTCCCTCTGTCATACGCCTCCGGAACCGGCCCTCACGGATGCCGGCCCCGACCCTCCTCGCGGTGCTTCCGTACGCCACTGAGGGAGGATCCTCGCACGGTCAGTGGAGCACCTCGCGCTCCCACGCTCCGCGGGGCTGGGTGTGGAGCCGCCAGTAGTGGTCGGCGATGTCGTCGGGGTCGTACGCCGTCCCGGGCGCGACGGCGCCGCCCACGGTGACCGTGGCGACGTGCACCCCGGACGGTCCGTACTCCGTGTCGAGCAGTTCCACCAGCGCCCGCACCCCGGCCTTGCCGAGCGACAGGCTCACGTACGGCGGCTTCATCTCGGGCATCCCGCCGGTGACGACGAAGGTTCCGCGACCGCGCGCCGCCATGCCGGGCAGCAGGTGCGCGGCGGTGGTGAGGGCGCCGAGGACGTTGACCGCGTAGGTGTCCAGGTGGGCGCGGAGCGGGAGTTCGCCGACGGCGTCGGGCCGGATCACGGCGGCGTTGTAGACCACCGCGTCCGGCGCGCCGAGTTCGGCGACGGCCGTGTCGAGGGCGGCACGGAGCCGCGTCTCGTCGGTGACGTCGGCGGTGAGGGGCAGCGCCCGTACCCCCAGGGAGGCGAGGGACTCGGCGCCCGCCGTCACCGTCTCCTTCGTCCGCGCGACCAGCGCGACCGGCAGCCCCTCCCGCGCGAACCGCCGGGCCACCGCCTGCCCGATCCCCGGCCCCGCCCCGATGACCAGCGCTCCCGCCATGACCACTCCTCCGTCTCGCCGTGCAACGACAGAAGGGCCAACCTCCTCCGTCCGACGGATCTTCCCGGACCGCCGCCGGCACCCGCGGTGACCGGCCCGGGAAGAAACTCAGGAAAATCTCCGAGCCGGTGTAGAGAAGCCGCCCGGCGGCTCCGACCCAGGGGTGACGGCGCCACAGGGGCACCGTCGGACACCGAAGGAACGGTCGACATCATGGGCAAGCTCATCCACTTCGTGCACCAGTCCCTCGACGGCTTCATCGAGGGCCCGAACGGGGAGTTCGACTGGCCGGCGATGGGCCCCGAGCTGTCGGCCCACGCGCGGGAACTCACCCCGGAAGGCACGGTCTTCCTGTACGGACGCAAGGTCTGGGACCTGATGTCCGGCTTCTGGCCGCACGCCGAGCGGTACTCGCAGGACCCGCACGACCTGGCCTTCGCCCCGGTCTGGCGCAAGGCCCCCAAGGTGGTCGTCTCCCGCACCCTGCGCACGGCGGACCACCACACGCGGATCGTGTCCGAGAACGTCGCCGCCGACCTCACCGCCCTGAAGGACGCCGGGCACGACCTCGTCCTCTTCGGCGGCTCCGAACTCGCCGCCCACCTCACCGAGCACGGCGTCATCGACGAGTACCAGGTCGTCGTCCACCCCGTCCTCCTCGGCGGCGGCCGCCCGGCCTTCCTCCCGGCCGCCTCCCGCACCCCGCTCGCGCTGGCCGAGACCCGCACCTTCGACGGTCGGGCGGTCCTCCTCCGCCACACCGTCGGCGCCTGACGGCGGGTCGGCCGGGGGTGGCCGGCGGACGGACCGGCGTTGTCGGAGGGCCCTGGCAGGATCGGGAGCATGACCGATGTGACGGACCTCGTGTCGCGGGTGGCGGCCAGGGCGGAGGGCGACTCGGGGCCGTTGCCGCCGGGCATGAGCCCTGAGGACATCGCCGAGGCGGAGCGGCTGCTCGGCTTCCGGCTGCCGCCGCTGCTGGCGAAGCTGTACCAGGACGTGGCCGACGGCGGGTTCGGGCCGCCGGGCGGATTCCTTCCCCTGACGGGGGAGGGGCCGACCGTGCTGAGCACGTACGCGTCCGAGCGGCGGAGCTCGGCCCGGGACGCGATCCCGTACTGGCCCGAGGGGGTGCTGCCGGTCCTCGACTGGGGTTGCGGCATGTACGCGGCCGTCGACACCCGTACCGAGGAGGGCGCGGTGCTCCTCTACGAGCCGAACGCCGTGGACGACGACGGCGCCGCGGCCTGGTTCCTCGACGCCGGCAGCCTGGCCGCCTGGCTGGAGACCTGGCTCGCGGGGACGGGGTGGTACCGGGAGGACGCCGACGAGGACGACCTCCCGCTCGGCGGGCCGGTGCCGTGGGAGGAGGCCGCCGCCCGGATCGCGGAGCAGCCGGCGGGTCGTGAGGGCCCCGCTTGACCTTGACACGGTGGCAAGCCTTTGACTGCGGGGCGAGGAGGTGGTCCCGATGACCATGACACCGCAGGACACCGACGTCGTACGGCGGGCTCTCCGGGGGCTGGAGGACGCGCGGCCGTCGGCGCGGCTGCGGGCCGCGCTGGCGGTCGGCACGAACCCGGACCCCCGGTTCGTGGACGCGCTGGTCGAGCGGTGCGCGGTCGAGCCCGAGTTCTTCGTCCGCGACATGCTGACCTGGGCGCTGACCCGGCACCCCGTCGAGCTGACGCTCCCGAGGACGCTCCGCGAGCTCGGCTCGGAGCGGGCGCAGGCGCGCAGCCAGGCGCTGCACACGCTCTCCAAGCTCGGGGACCCGCGGGCCTGGCCGGCGATCACGCGCGGGCACCTCACCGACGCCGACGACGAGGTGGCGCGCGCCGCGTGGCGGACGGCGGTCCTGCTCGTGCCGGACGGCGAGGAGCCCGCCCTGGCCGAGGTGCTGGCCTCGCAGCTCGGGCGCGGCGGCCGGGACACCCAGCTCAGCCTCAGCCGCGCGCTGGTCGAGCTCGGCGACGTGATCCAGCCGTTCCTCGGTGCCGCCGCGACGGCCCCCGACCCGGCCGTCCGCGCGCACGCGCTCGCCACCGAGCGGATCCTGCGCGACCCGGAGACCGGGTTCGGGTACGCGATCGAGGAGGCGAAGCGCGTCGTGGCGCTCGACGGGGCGCCGGGGGAGGGAGACTGGGGCGGGTCGACGGGAGGGACGGCGAGGCGTGTTGATCGGTGAGGTGGCGCGCCGCTCCGGCGTCAGCGCCCGCATGCTACGGCACTACGAGTCGCTGGGCCTGGTGCGGCCCGCGGGCCGCACCGGCTCGGGCTACCGGGAGTACGGCGACGAGGACATCCGGCGGATCTTCCACATCGAGAGCCTCCGCTCGCTGGGTCTGTCGCTGCGCGAGATCGGCCGGGCGCTCGACGATCCCGGTTTCACCCCGGGGCAGCTGGTCGGCGACCTGATCGAACAGACCCGGGCCCGCGTCGCCGCCGAGACCGAACTGCTCACGCGCCTCCGCCGGATCGCCGCCACCGGCCCCGCCAGCTGGGACGACGCCCTCCGGGTCGTCGCGCTCCTCCAGGCCCTGGGTTCCGGCAGCAAGGACGCCCGGCAGCGCGCCGCGCTCTCCTCGGGCGACGAGGTCCCCGTACCGGTGGAGGCGCTGGTCGAGGCGGCGCTCAGCGAGTCGGAGCCCAATGTCGCGGGCGCTCTGCGCTGGGCGCTGGCCCGCTCCGGCGGCGGCTCGACCGCCCCGCTGGCCCGGGCCCTCGGCTCCCCGTCGGCGGCGGTGCGCGAACGGGCCGTGCGGACCCTCGCCGCGCTCCCCGGCGAGGAGGCCGCCGCCCGGCTCCGCGACGGCCTCGGCCACGCCGACCCGGTGGTCCGCGGCCAGGCGGCCCTCGCGCTCGGCGGCCGCGGGGAGCCGGCCGCGATCCCGGAGCTGGTGGAGATGGTCGTGGACGGCAGGAACGACATCGACGCGGCCGACGCGCTCGGCGCCCTCGCCGCCGACGACGGCGCGGCGGACGCGATCGCGGCCCGGCTCGTCGACCGCCTCGCCGACGCCGCCACCGGCCGCCCGGCCAGGGGCCGACTCACCCAGGCCCTCGCCGACATCCCCGGCCCCGTCGCGTCCCGCGCCCTCACCGACCTGACCGGGGACGAGGACCCCGCCGTGGCCCTCACCGCTGCCTACCTCCGGGGGCTCCGCGACACCCCCTGACCGGTGGACGCCCGGCCGGCCGGGTGCGTCTCGCTCGTCTCCCAGGTGAGGTGGGCGGAGGCGGCGAGGGAGCGGAGGAAGCCGGCCGCGTCGAACAGCTCGCCGGCCGAGGCGACGCCGGTCGTACGGGTCCGGCCGGTGAGGATCCGGTCCACGGCCTCGACGGCGAGCGGCGCCGTCACGGCGTAGATGTCGCGGCCGGTGGCCACCGCCCGCCGTTCGGCGCCGCCGGAGCGCACGACGACGTCGACGAGGAAGGTCTGCGCGGACCGGCCGCGCTCGTCGACCGCCGTCGGGGCCGGCGTGTCCGCGCCCGTGACGCCGCCGGCCGCCTCGGTCGACATGTAGGTGGTCACGGTGGGGACGGACAGATGGCTCGGGATGGTGACCACATCGGCCATCGTGAACTCGCCGACGACCGGACGCGGTCCCATCGGGGCGGGGAACGGCCAGTTCAGGGTGGGCAGTTCGTCCGTGTGGTACTCCAGGCGCCCGCCGGTGAAGCGGACCCGCCGGCCGCCGCGCCGCTCCGCCGAGACCTTCCCGGCGAGCCGGGTCCCCTCCGTGGGCTCCCAGCCGCTCAGCCCGTATGCGACGTGCGCCTCGTCCGCCGCCGTCCAGTCGCCCATCGCGGCCGTCGCCAGCAGGTCGCCGAGGCCGCCGTAGAACGCCATCGCCGGCAGGACCACCGTGCCCGCGGCCCGCGCGCGGTCGGCGAACCGGGCGAAGGTGTCGGCGTTGGCCTCGATCTCGGCCGCCACGTCGACGTACGGGATCCCGGCCCGCAGCGCCGCCTCGATCACCGGGCCGGCCGTCGTGGCGAACGGCCCGGCGCAGTTCACGACGGCGTCGGCGCCGGCCAGCGCCCGGTCGAGCGCCGCCGGATCCCCGACCGGCGCGGGGCGGACGTCGAGCCCCGGGTGGCGCTCCGCCAGTGCCCGCAGCTTCCGGTCGTCCCGCCCCGCCAGGACCGGGACGAAGCCGCGCTCCAGAAGGTGCGCCACCACGAACCGGCCCGTGTGTCCGTACGCGCCGTACACCGTCACCGTCTGTCCTGCCGCCATGAGGTCACTCCCCGTCCTGTGCCGCGTCCGGTCGACTGCGGCCCGTGCGACCCATCCTGGAATAGTTGAACGCGCAACGGTGAGTGTCGGAAACGACGTGCCCCGTACACTTCCGGACATGACCTCAGTCGCACTGGCCGTCACCGACGGGATGCTCCACTTCGAACTCGGCATCGCCCACGAGGTGTTCGGCTCCGCGCCGGACGCGGTGACCGTCCCCTGGTACGACCTCTCCGTCTGCGGACCCGGCCCCGTCCCCTTCGGCCCGTTCCGCCTGGAGCCCGACCACGGACTCGACCGGCTCCCGGACGCCGACACCGTGATCGTCCCCGGCTGGGCCGACGTCGACGCGGCCCCGCCCGCCGCGCTCGTCGACGCCGTGCGCGCGGCCCACGCGGCGGGCGCCCGCGTCGTCTCCCTCTGCACCGGGGCCTTCGTGCTCGCCGCCGCCGGGCTGCTCGACGGCCGCCGCGCCACCACCCACTGGGCCCACACCGACGTCCTGGCCGCCCGCCACCCCGCGGTGGAGGTCGACCCGGACGTCCTCTACGTGGACGGCGGCAGCGTCCTCACCTCCGCCGGCAAGGCCGCGGCGCTCGACCTCTGTCTGCACCTGGTACGCCTCGACCACGGCTCGTCGATCGCCAACACCGTCGCCCGCAGGCTCGTCGTCCCCCCGCACCGGTCCGGCGGGCAGGCCCAGTTCGTCACGGCCCCGGTGCCGGAGCAGGACGGCCACCCGCTCACCGCCCTGTTCCCCTGGGCCGTCGAGCGCCTCGACCGGCCGCTCACCGTGGAGGACCTGGCCCGGCGGGCCGGGATGAGCTCACGCCATCTGACCCGTCACTTCCGCGCGGCCACCGGCACCACCCCGCTGCAGTGGCTGCTCGCCCAGCGGATCCGCCGCGCCCAGGAACTCCTGGAGCGCACCGACGACAGCGTCGACGCCATCGCCACGGCCACCGGCATGGGCACCGCCACGACCCTGCGCAGGCACTTCAACCGGACCCTGGGAGTCCCGCCGGACAGCTACCGCCGCACCTTCCGCACCCGCACGGGACGCGCCGGCGCCGTGGCGCCGTGACGCCGGCGCGTCCCGTGCGGACGAGCGTCAGTACGTCAGGATCCCCGGGTCCGTCACTCCCTCCGCGCCCGTCTCCACGTGTCCGGCCAGGCGGCGCACGTAGTCGGCGTGCGCGGCGGACGTGACGGTGAGGTCGTACCACCGGCCGGACGCCGACAGCGGCACCGCGAGGGTGACGGTCGCGCCCCGGGCCACCGTCAGCGTCTGCGGGGCTCCCCCGTAGGCGTGGGTGAGGGTCACCGTCGTCGTCGGGCCGGCGTTGGTGAAGGTGAGGTCCAGGCCGCCGGTGGCGGCGTTGTGGCGGGCGGTGACCTCGGGGACGGCGGTCTTGCCGGGGGAGCGGAAGCGGCGCAGGAAGCCGTTCGGGCCGTGCACGGTGAGGTCGGTGGTGCCCTTGGAGTACTTGGTGTTCCAGGTGTCCGCGATCGACGTGCCGGCCGCCGCCGTGTACGTCCAGGGGGCGTCCGTGCGGTTCGCCGAGGTCACGTAGAACTGGGCGCCGGCGGACGGCCCGCCGCTGAAGGCGAGCCGGAAGGTGCCGGCGGTGGTGTCGGCGCTCCCGTCCACGTACGGGGCGTACTTCAGCGGGCGCGTGGGCTTGGAGCCGGGCTCCTGGCGGGGCATCGAGCCGACGGCCGGCGCGGTGGCCGGGAAGTCGGGGTGGCGGTCGCGGTCCGGCGGGTAGTAGCCGGCCGTCGGCGGCAGCGCGACCGGCTGCGGCTGGGCGCGGGTGAAGTCGAAGGCCGAGGTCAGGTCGCCGCAGACGGCCCGCCGCCAGGGCGAGATCTGCGGCTCCTGGACGCCGAAGCGGCGCTCGATGAAGCGGATCACCGAGGTGTGGTCGAAGGTCTCGGAGCAGGTGTAGCCGCCGGTGGACCAGGGGGAGACGACGATCATCGGGACACGGGGCCCGAGGCCGTACGGACCGGCGACGTACCCGGTCTTCCCGGGGAAGTGGTCCAGCGCGGTCGGGGTCGTCGACAGGCCCTGCGCGGCCGAGGCGGGGACGTACGGCGGGACGACGTGGTCGAAGAAGCCGTCGTTCTCGTCGTAGGTGATGAACAGCGCCGTACGGGCCCACACGTCCGGGTTCGAGGTCAGCGCGTCCAGGACCTGCGCGATGTACCAGGCGCCGTAGTTGGACGGCCAGTTGGAGTGCTCGGAGAACGCCTCGGGCGCGGCGATCCAGGAGACCTGCGGCAGCCGGCCGCCCTGCACGTCGGCGCGGATCCGGTCGAAGAAGCCTTCGCCCGCCTTGGCGTTCGTGCCGGTGCGGGCCTTCTCGTAGAGGGGGTCGCCCGGCTGGGCGTTGCGGTAGGTGTTGAAGTAGAGCAGCGAGTTGTCGCCGTAGTTGCCTCGGTAGGCGTCGCTGATCCAGCCCCACGAGCCGGCCGCGTTCAGGCCGTCGCCGATGTCCTGGTAGACCCGCCAGGAGATCCCGGCCGCCTCCAGGCGCTCGGGGTACGTCTTCCAGCCGTAGCCGGCCTCGGCGTTGTTGAGGACCGGGCCGCCGCCCGTGCCGTCGTTGCCGGTGTGACCCGACCACAGGTAGTAGCGGTTCGGGTCGGTCGAGCCGATGAACGAGCAGTGGTAGGCGTCGCAGATCGTGAACGCGTCGGCGAGCGCGTAGTGGAAGGGGATGTCGTCCCGGGTCAGGTACGCCATCGTCGCCTTGGTCTTGGCGGGTATCCACTGGTCGTAGCGGCCCTGGTTGAACGCCTTCTGGCCACCCGCCCAGTCGTGGTTGAGCCCCTGGAGGAACTCCATGCCGAGCTGCGCGCTCTCCGGCCGGAAGGGCAGCGTCACCTTCGAGCCGTCGGCCTGGTGCCACACGGACTTCCCGCTCGGCAGCGTGACCGGACGCGGGTCGCCGAAGCCGCGGACGCCCTTCATCGCCCCGAAGTAGTGGTCGAAGGAACGGTTCTCCTGCATGAGGACGACGATGTGCTCGACGTCCTGGAGCGTGCCGGTGGACCCCTGTGCGGGGATGGAGGCGGCGCGGGCGATGGACTCGGACAGCGCACTGAAGGCGACGGCGCCACCGGCGAGCTGAAGGAACCGGCGGCGATCGAGGTCGGCCATGGGGGAGTAGTCCTCCGGGAGTCGAACGGACGGAAACGGAACGGCGGCCGGAGGCCGGCGTCGGAGCGCCCCAAGAAGAGCGCCCGCGAGCCACCGCCCCACGACCGTCCCGTGACTTCCCGCTGTACACCCGGCGAAATCCCCCGCCGGGCGGTCACCGCCCGGCACCGGGCCCGCGTGCCGGACACGCGGGGGCGTCGGGGACGATGGGGAGGTGATGTATCTGGACAGACGACTCGTCGGCAGCTGGTTCGGCGCCGTCGTCAACGTGATGGAGTCGACCGACATCGACTTCCTGCCGAACGGCTGGGGCTGGAGCACCCTGGACAGCGTCAGCGGACAGATGTCCGTCTCCCGCTTCCGCTGGTCCACCCCGTCCCCCGGGGTGCTGCGGCTCCGCTGCTTCTGGGAGATCAGCGGCGAGTCCGGCCGAGAAGGCTTCAAGACCGTCGAGTACGCCGAGCCGAGCGAGGAGCTCATCGTCGCGCGGTACTCCCTCGAAC
Source organism: Streptomyces roseofulvus (assembly GCF_039534915.1). Classification (NCBI taxonomy): domain Bacteria; kingdom Bacillati; phylum Actinomycetota; class Actinomycetes; order Kitasatosporales; family Streptomycetaceae; genus Streptomyces; species Streptomyces roseofulvus. Next base: position 7,747,889 of record NZ_BAAAWE010000001.1, read on the forward strand.
GACGCGAGCACCCCGTCTCGGGGGCGTACGAGAACGCGCTCGTGGTGGACCCCGCGATCGACTACGAGTCCGTCTTCTACCGGGGCGTCAGCGTGCCCACGGAGGCCGACGACCCCTCGGCGCAGGCCGTCCCCTACCCGCCGGCGCCCCGGCCCACCGCTCCCCGGCGGTAGCCCCGTACACCGTCGCCGGAGGCGTGGCGCTGCCGGTCGACGGCGGCGGGACCGTCGGCGCGAGCGGGAACGCGCTCCGCCCGCACGGGCTCCGGTGCCGCGGCGGGTCCGCTCAGAGCCGGCCGGCCAGGAGCTCCCGCATCGCGGCCTCGGACAGGATCCCCGTACCGCTCGCCACCGCCTCCCCCTCCTTCAGGAGGACGTACGACGGGGCTCCGGCGACCTGATACCGCCGGGTCGCCTCCGGGCAGCGCGCGATGTCGGCGCGGACGACCGTCAGACGGCCCGGATACGCGTCGGCGACGGCGCCCACGACGGGGTCCATCGTCCGGCACGGCTCGACCGCCTTCGGCCACGTGCCGATGAAGTAGGCGAGGACGGGGACTCCGCTCATCCGCAGGATGAAGTCGAATTCCGCGTCCTCACGGGCCTGGTGCACCCGCCGTGCCATGGAAGCTCCTGACCTCGCGTTCCGTCGTACCGCCCCATCATCTCCCGCGCGGCACCGGAACGCCGCCGGCGTCGGCGTGGCGCAGCTCCTCCAGGAGCTCGCTCTGACCCACCAGCAGTTCGGTGAGGATCCGGCGGGCGGCCTTCAGGAGGTCCGCCACGTCGCCGCCCGCGAGGGCGTAGCTGACGGTCGAGCCCTCGCGGACGGAGACCACGATGCCGGACCGGCGTAGCACCGCGAGCTGCTGGGAGAGGTTGGACGGCTCCACGTCGATGTCCTTCAGCAGTTCGCGGACGGGGAGCGGTCCGTGCTGGAGCAGTTCCAGGACGCGGATCCGGACGGGGTGCCCGAGCATGCGGAAGAACTCCGCCTTGGCCTGGTACAGCGGCACCTGCATGCGACGACTCTCCCTCCGGACCGAGCTGCCCGGACGACTCCGGTCCGACGTGCCGGATCCTTGATCCACGGATGGCGGTCATTCTCCCGCCTCCCGGCCCCGCCCACCTCCGACTGATCACTTTCGGATGTGCCGAGTTGAAGAGTTCTTCAAGTCGAGGGCGTGCGGAGCCGGGGGACGGGAGGCGGACTACAGTTCCAGCTCCGCCTCGATGCGCTTGAGCTGGTGCCGGGCCATGGCCAGGTTGGCCCTGTTCTTGTCCAGGACTATGTACAGGAACAGGCCGTTGCCGCCGCGGCTCTTGATCAGCCGGATCAGGTGGTACTGGGTGTCGAGGGTGATCAGCACGTCCTCGATGCCGTCGTTGATCCCCAGCATCTCCATCGTGCGGATCTTCGCCCGGATCACGTCGGTGTTGCCGGCCGCCGCGACCGTCAGGTCGAGGTCCTTGCTCCCGCCCAGCGTGCCCAGGGCCATGCCGCTGGTGTAGTCGACCAGCGCGGCCCCCACACTCCCCTCGATCGAGGTCATCGCCTCTTTCAGAGACGTCTCCACACTCGCCATCTCTCGCTGCTCCCTTGGTTCTCGACGGCCTGGCAGGGCGTGTCCGCGGCCGGGCCGGACGGTGATCGCGGACGTGCTCCACTAGACACCAAGTGGGCGGGGAATGAGGTGCTTTCGCCGGAAGACGATGCCCCGGGCATAGGACATCGCGCCATCGCGGCACTCCGTGCGCCCATCGGGCCCGCCGGGTCCCGGCCCGGTCCGCCGTCCTATCGTGGGCCGATGAGCTCACACCCCATCGACCGGCCGGCCGACCTCGACGCCGTCCGCGACTCCTACGACCGCGTGGCCGACACCTACGCCCACATGATGCAGACCACGGGCATGGGCGACATCCGCGTCCACCCCTGGCTGAAGGCGTCGGTCGACGCCTTCGCCGACACCGTGGGCGACCTCGGGCCCGTCCTCGACGTCGGCTGCGGGCCCGGTACCGTGACCGGCTACCTCGCGGAGCGCGGCCTCGACGTCTCCGGGGTGGACCTCTCGCCCCGGATGATCGAGAACGCGCGCCGGCTGTACCCGGACTGCCGCTTCGAGGTCGCCTCGGCCACCGAGCTCGCGCTCGGGGAGGCCACCCTCGGCGGGGTCCTCGGCTGGTGGTCGCTCTTCAACCTGCCCCGTGACGTCCTCCCGCAGGTCCTCGCCCACTTCGCGCGGGCGCTGAAGCCCGGCGGCTCCTTCCTCACCGCCACCCACGTCGGCGACGAGGACCTGGTCCGCACCGAGGCGTACGGCGGCGTGCCCGTGCGGTGGACGACGCACAAGTGGCGGCCCGAGGGGTTCGTCGGGCTGATCGAGCGGGCCGGGCTGACTCCCGTGGCCGAGCTCCGGCTCCCCGCCGACCAGTTCTCCGGGCCCGGCGTCGTCGTCATGGCCAGGAAGCCCGACTGAGCCTCAGGCGACCGGCGGGCCGGGGCCGTTGTCAGTGGTGCCCACTAGTTTCGGAGGTGATCCAGAGGACGTTCCGACAGGGGGCTTCGATGACGCACGGCTATGCGGGCACCGCGCTGCGGGTGGTACTGACCGATGTCAGCGCGGGGGTGGTGGCGGCGTGGCGCGCCGCCTTCGCCGACGTGCCCGGCATCGAGATCCGGCGGGGCTCGATCCTCGACGAGGACGTCGACGCGTGGGTCACGCCGACGAACGCGGCGGGACGGATGGACGGCGGCGTCGACGCGGCGATCAAGCGCCACCTCGGCGCCGGGATCCAGCTGCGGGTGCAGCAGGCGATCCGCGACCGGTTCGCCGGCGGCATGCCGGTCGGCAGCGCCGTCTGCGTCCCGTCCGGGGCGACCGTGCCGCGCTTCGTGATCTCCACCCCGACCATGGTCGCCTCCTCGCAGAACGTGAGCGACACGCTCAACGTCGCCATGGCCTGCGCGGCGGCCTTCCAGGCCGTCCACCGGCAGAACCGGAAGGCGCCGGGCAGCATCCGCTCCGTCGCGCTCGTCGGGATGGGCGCCCGGACCGGCCGGGTGCCGGCCCGGGTCTGCGCCAACCTGATGTGGACCGGCTACACGCTCTTCCACGACCACTGGTTCGAGGACGACGACGAGCTGCGCGCCACCATCACGGCCCAGCTCGCCGGCATCGACCAGGCGCCGCACACCACGCGGGTACGGATCACGCCGCCCAAAGGAGCGCCGGGCGACGGAGCCGCCGCCAAAGGAGCCGCTGTCAAAGGAGCAGCTGCCAAAGGAGCAGGTGTCCACGGGCACTGCTTTCGCGGCTGAGCAGGCCGCACCGGCTCAGCAGGGCGAGCAGGCCGGCCCGGCCGCCGCCCCCACGCACCCCTCCGACCCCGCAGGCACGACCACCGGGAGCTCCGCCGCCATGAGCGACACGACCACGCCCGCCACCCCGCAGCCCGACCCGAACGACCCCCTCGCCCTCGCCGACCTCTTCACCGGCGGCGGCGAGCCCTGGCTGCCGCTCCTCAAGCCCGTCATCGAGGCCCGCCCGGACGCCGACCGGTTCATCGGACCGGGCCGCAGCCCGCAGGTCGTCCCGGTCCGCGAGCTCACCTTCCAGGCGCTCAAGCCCCACCCGCCGCACAAGTGGAAGGTCGTCGTCTTCGGACAGAACCCCTACCCGCGGCCGGAGAGCGCCACCGGCATCGCCATGTTCGACAACACGTTCAACGACTGGAAGGACAGCCAGTTCGGACGGGTCGTCAGCATCCGCTGCCTGATCAAGGCGGCGGCGATGTGGAAGTACGGCATCGTCAAGAAGACGCCCATCGCCGACGTCCGCGCCCTGCTGAAGGAGCGGGACACGGTCCAGCCGCCCGAGTGGTTCCAGGCCATGCTCACCCAGGGCGTCCTCCTCCTCAACGCCTCGCTGACCGCCAGCGCCGACGGCGCCATGGCCACCGACCAGCACACCGGCTTCTGGCGGCCCGTCGCCGAGCGGATCGTCGAGGAGATCCTCCGCGCCAAGCAGGACGCCGAGGACCCGGAGGACCGGGGCGTCGTCTTCGCCTGGTGGGGCGCGCACGCCCGCAGTCTGAAGCGGACCGTGCAGCGGCTGGAGAAGAAGTACCCGGGCGTCGAGGTCCGCCACCTCGACCACGCCAACCCGGCCGCCCAGGGCGACATCTTCTGCGACGGCGACCACCTCGCCACCGTCAACGACGCCCTGCTGTCCCTCGGCGCCGACCCCGTCGACTGGCTGCCCAGCAAGGGCTGGAACCAGCCCCCGGCCGGCGCGGGGAAGGCGGCGGACGCCACCGGCGGCGGGCCGGACGCCGACGTCGCCGCCCGGATGGGAGCCTTCATCGCCTCGACGATGGAGCTCCACCAGCTGTACCTGGAGCGGCTCACCAGCGTCCGCGACGAGGGCCACGTCCTGCCGCCGCTGACCGGCGTGTTCGACACCCCGCTGATGCCGTTCGACGAGGCCGTCGCCCCCGTCACCCGGGTGCTGCGCGGCCTCGGCGGGCACATCGACCGCTCCCGCGAGTTCGGCAAGCGGCGCGCCGACGAAGCGGCCGGCGCCGGGCTCTCCGCCGACGCCATCGCCGCGCTCTTCCTCTACACCTGCGAGTCCGGCTTCTACCGGAACATCAACGCCGTCCTCCGCTCCCCGGACCGCGCCCGCGTCGTCCCCTACCTGCCCTACCTGCGGCTGCTCTTCGCCGCGGTGGAGGCCCTCCCCACCCGCACCGAGCCGCTGTGGCGCGGCGTCGCCCTCGACCTGCGCGGCCAGTACCCGGTCGGCGAGACGGTCACCTGGTGGGGCGTCTCCTCCTGCACCTCCGAGCTGGGCGTCGCCCGCTCGTTCCTCGGCAGCCGCGGCAAGCGGACCCTCTTCGAGGTGACGCCCGCCCGCGCGGTGGGCATCCGCAGCTTCTCCGCCTTCACGGGCGAGGAGGAGTACATCCTGGCCCCCGGCACCCAGCTGGAGGTCACCGACGTGAAGGCCGAACGCGGCGGCCTGTGCACGGTGAAACTGCGGGAGGTGGACACCCGGCTGGTCTCCTGACGCGGCCGGCACCGACGGGCGCTCGCAGACCGTCACCTCTCTGGGCGAGGGACGCGGCGAGCGAGCGCCCGAACGGGCCCTGACCTCGCACTTTCCTTGGCCTGAACTATTGCAGGGAGTGACAGGTTCCGGAATGATCCCCCGCTGTGACCCTCTTCCTCGCCGTCGTTCTAGGCGCGTTCCTGTTCGTGCTCCACCGCCTCTTCCTCAAGCCGCGCAGGGCCGAGGCCTGGGTGGCGGAGCGTTTCGTCGCCACCGACTACGGGCTGCCGCCCCGTGAGGCCCTCGACGCCCGGCGGGCCGGCCCGCCCGCGCCGACGCACCGGGCGGAGGAGCGGCAGGCCGTCGCCGACGCAGCCTGGGGCGGGGACTGGACGTCTGCCGCGCGGTACGTCCGGGCGGCGGGGGAGGACTGGGACGAGCGCTGGGGACGGCTGGAGCTGCTGCAGCACGTGGCCCAGGAGGACGACGCCTGGCTCGACGCCTGGCGCGCCGCCGAGCCCGGTGACTGCGACGCGGCCACGCTCCACGCCAGTCTGATGGTCCACCGCGCCTGGGAGATCCGAGGCAGCGGCTACGCCCACGAGGTCCTGAGCTCGGACATGGACCGCTTCCGGGCCATGCTCCCGGCCGCGATCGAGGAGGCCCGGCAGGCCGCACTGCTGGACCCGGCCAACCCGGGTCCCTGGGTCGTCATGGTCACCGCCGCGCGCGGCGCCCAGTACCGACCCGCGCAGTTCAAGCCGCTCTGGGACGAACTCACCGCCCGCGCGCCCCACCACTACGAGGGGCACTGGCAGGCCCTCCAGTACTGGTGCGCCAAGTGGTTCGGCAGCGACCGGCGGATGATGCGGTTCGCCCGGCAGGCGGTCCGCAAGGCACCGCCGGGCAGCCCGCTCGCCGGGATCTACCTGCACGCCCTGGGCGAACTGAGGGCCCGGTCCGGCGCCGACAGGCTGCCCGCCACCCCCCTCGCGAGGATCATGCTGCAGCAGGTCGCCGCCTCGTTCGAGCGGGTCGCGCCCGACGACGAGCGCCTGCCGGCCCTGCGCCACCTCCTCGCGGACGCCATGCTCCGGTCCCTGATGTACGGCCCCGCCCTGGAGCAGTTCCGCCGGATCGGACCGTGGTGCGGGGCGCAGCCCTGGCGGAAGGACGGCGAGCCGGTCCTGGCCTTCGAACGGGCCCGCGGCACGGCGGCGAAGCTGTCCGGAGCCCGGCCCGTGCCCACGCCCCGGACGCACGGCATAGGCCACTGACCGACCGCGTCGGAGGCGGTTCAGCGGGGGGCCGGCGCCGCTTCCGACGCGGACAGGTCGCACAGGGCCTCGCGGTCCGGGCGTGCCGTCTTCGTCAACAGCGCCGCCACGTGCTTCTCGACCGTGCGGGGCGAGATGTACAGGCGGCCCGCGATCGCCTTGTTGCTGAGACGTTCCGCGAGCAGCTGGAAGACCTCGTACTCCCGGACCGTCACCCCCAGCGTCCGCAGCGGCGCCGGTATGCGGTCCGCGCCGCTGCGCCGCTGCCGGACCGGCGCGCCCGACTGGCGCAGCAGTGCCCGGCACGCCCCCGCCACGTCCGGCACGGCGGCGGCGTGGAAGTGCTCCTCGGCGCGGCGGAGCCAGCCCGCCGGATCGCCCCAGCCGTCCTCCAGCGCCGCCTCGGCGGTCAGCCGCAGCCCCAGGTGGAGCGTGGTCGGGTAGGGCGCGGCCAGCAGCTCCGCCTCGGCGACGGCCGCCGCGGCCGCCGCCCGGTCGTCCGAGCGGCCCAGCAGGACCGCGTGGGCCAGCAGCACGAACTGCCGGTTCCACCGCGTCCGGCCCGCCGAGGTGGCCGCGGCCCGCCGGTACTCGTCCCAGCCCGCCTCGCCCGCCAGCACGTCGAGCAGCAGCCGCAGCCCGTGCACCCCGCTGAGGTGGAACGTCGTCGGGCTGTCCCGCTCCTGGGCCCGCGCCCGGTCCAGCTCCGCCAGCGCCAGCGGCCGGTTCTCCTCCAGGAGCGCGCAGAAGGCCCGCGCCAGCCCGATGCAGAGCGGCTCCTCCTGGGAACCCGCCCCGTCCCAGCCGGTGAACTCCCGCAGCGCCCCCTCCATCGCCGCCCGGTCGCCCTGGTGCGCCGCCAGCGTCGCCCGGGTCATCAGCACGTACCGCACCACCGGCGCCAGCCTCAGCCGGACCGCGGTCGTCAGCAACTCGTCGCCCAGGCGCGCGGCCTCCTCGAACCGGCCGACCAGCACCGCCTGCAGGACCAGGATGGCGTCGATCGAGTACGCGATGGTCACCGCGCCCAGCCGCAGCGCCTCGTCCCGCGCCTGCTCCAGCGTGCGCGTCTCCCCGTCCGCCAGCCACTCGTTGCCGCCCATGCGCACCATCGCGTACGTCCGAGGGATCGGCATCCGGTGCTGTTCCGCGATCCGCCGGGCCCGTTCGAAGCACAGCCGCGCCTCGTCCAGGTCCCGCTCCCGGGCCAGCACCCCGAGCAGCTCCCACGCCTGGCAGGCCACCGCCGGCAGCGCGCCGGCGTCGGCCGCCGACACCGCGGCCCGGGCCAGCTTCTCCGCCGTCTCCGTGCGGTCCGGCCCCGGCGTGTCCAGGGCCAGATACGCGGCCACCACGTCGACCGCCGCCGTCTGCGCCGGATCCCGTACGGTCTCCAGGAGCGCTCTGGCCTCCGCGATCTGCGCGTTGCCGTCGGCCCAGCGGCCCGCCAGATGGGCCACCTTGGCGAGCCGGGTGTGCAGCACGGCGAGCCGGCCGGCCTCGACGCCCGCGCCGACGAGCTCGTGCAGGCCCTCCGCGCGCTCGAAGGCGCGGTCGAACTCGCCGCTCTCGGCCAGCGCCGGCAGCAGCGACTCCAGCACCTCGGCCCGGGCCACCCAGTCCTGGCGCCGCGCCAGCAGTTCGTCGGCGCCCAGCAGCAGCGACACGCCCGAGCCCACCGCCCCGTCCGCCAGCGCGCGCCGCCCCGCCTCCGAGAAGAGCCGCGCCGCCCCCACCTCGTCGCCCGCGTCACGGCGCAACGCGGCCACCAGCGGGCACCACTCCCCGGGCAGCCCCGGATGCAGCTCCTCGACGACCTCGGCGGCCCGCCCGGACAGCTTCGCCCGGTCGGTGGGGGTGAGCTGGGCGAGCAGCGCCTCGGCGGTGAGCGGATGCCGGAACGCGTACCAGTCGGGCGCCGGTTCGTCCGGCACCACCAGCTGGGCGGCCACCCCCGCGTGCAGCAGTCCGAGCAGGCCGTGGTCGTCGGTGTCGGACATCCGCTGGAGCACCGACAACGGGAAGCGGCGCCCGAGCACGGCCGCCGCCGACAGCAGCGTCCTGCCCTGCGGCCCCAGCCGGTCGGTGCGGTGCGCGATGCCCCGGACCAGCGTGCTCGGCACCTCGGTGCGCAGGGGGCCGACGACCTCCCAGGCGTCGCCCCGGTGGACCACCGTGCCGTGCCCGATCATGCCGTGGAGCAGTTCCTCGACGACGAACGGGTTGCCGGCGCTGGTGTCCCACAGCCGGCTCACGAGCTCGCCGGGTACCCGGTCCGCCGGGCAGTCCAGGCAGGAGGCGACCATCCGGGCGACCTCGGACCGGTCCAGCGGCCCCAGACCGAGCAGGGCGCCGGAGCGCCGCTGGGTGACCGAGTGCGCCAGGTCCAGGGCGGCGCACTGCTCGGCACGGGTGGTGGCGAGCAGCACCACCGGCAGGTGCTCCAGGTTGTCCACCAGGTACTCCAGGACCACCAGCGTCTCCGTGTCGGCGTCGTGCAGGTCCTCCAGGACGAGCAGCGCGCCGCGCTCCCTGGAGACCACCGACAGCAGCCGCAGCACCGCCTCCGCGAGGACCACGAGCGAACCGCCGTGCTGTGCCTCGCCCGCCCAGTCGGGGACCAGGCGCCCCAGCACCGGCCGGAACGGGCCGAGTTCGCCCTCGTCCCACGGCTCGCCGCCGCGGAAGAGCGACATCAGCGCCTCGGTGAGCGGCCGGAAGGGGACCATCGGGCCGATCGTGCTGCCCCGGCCGCGCAGCACCCGCATCCCGGCGGAGAACGCCCTGCCCGTCGCCTCGGCCGCCAGCCGCGATTTGCCGATGCCGCCGTCGCCGACCAGGAAGACCGTGCTGCCGCGCCGCTCGCGTACCGCGTCGAGGGCGCGCTCCAACTGGGCTGTTTCCGCGTCACGTCCGACGAGGAGAGGAGCTCGGGGATGCATGCCCGCGAATGTACCTGTTCATGCGGTCACACAAGCGACGCTGTGTCAGGTGTTCGTCACCCCCCGAAAGGAACGCGCCACCGCGGGACGGGCCCGGTACGCGGCGGCGGCCGCCCTCCGTCGGGGACGGAGAGCGGCCGCAGGCGGTGCCGGGAGGTTCAGCGGGGTTCAACGGGGTTCGGAGGGGTTCAGAGCGGGAGGATCGGCAGACTCACCGTGGTGTCGATGTCGTTGAGGATCGCCACCAGACCCGTACCGAGGGCGAGGCCCGCCAGGGCCCGGGCGCGGGCCGTGGCCCGGTCGCGTCCGGAGAGCGTGATCCGGCCGGCGGGCTCCGCCGTGCCGCCGGCCTCCGGCGCGTCGGCGGCCGTGGCGTCGAGCGCGGCGAGGGACTCACGGGAGGGCGTCTGCGGGTTCATGAAGATCCTTTCGCGGGTGCGGTGCGGTGCGATGGACGTGGGTGACATGCGGTCGTGCCGGTCGTGCTGGTGGTCGTACGGGGAGGGCGTGGTCAGCGCTCTCCCGGGGAGGGTTCGAGCAGGAGGACGGACGGGACGGCGTCGGGGAAGCCCAGCCGCAGCAGGGTGTGGCCGATGCCGGACAGTCCGGTGAGCAGTCCGGGCGAGGACACCCCGTCCGGGGTGGCGCAGCGCGGCCCGTACCGGTCGAGCGCGCCGAGCAGCAGCCCCGCCCGGTGGGTCAGCCGGCCGTCCGCCCCGGGAACGCCGTGGGCGGCGGCCGTGATCATCGCCTCCAGTGTGCCGAGTTCGCCGTGGCAGAGGCTGAAGTCGCCGAGAAACGGGCGCTCTTCGAGGAGCCGCGGCCACAGGCCGTCGGAAAACCCCGACGGGTCGACGTCGGCCTGCGCGGCGAGGAGCGTCCCGGCGAGCCCCGCGCACCAGCCGAAGTCGGTGCCGGAGGCGTGCGCGGGGGTGTCGCCGCGCGGGTCGGTCGCGTCCGGCGCCGGGCCGAGCAGGGCCCGCCCGGTGGCGGCGTGCGGGCCCTCCGGGGAGCCGCCGGTCGCCGTCGCGTGGCGCAGGAGGGCCCAGCCCACCCCGGCCCGCCCCCGGAGGAAGCCCTCCGGGAGGGCGGTGGTGGCCGTGAGGAGCCGGTCCGCGAACTCGGCCGCCAGCGCGGCGGCCTGCGGCAGACCCGTCTCCGCGTGCACCGCGTGCAGCGCCGCCAGGCCGCCGGCCAGCCCCGTGGCGACGTCCGCCGGTGGACCGGCCGGGTCGTCGGTACGGGCCGAGGCGGCCAGCGCCCGGAGCGCGAGCGGCAGCGACTCGGCCGGCCGGTCGTCGCCGAGCAGGGTGGACAGCCGGGCGAGGGCGTAACAGAGGCCGCCCAGGCCGTGGAAGCCGCCGGGTCCGACCGCACGGCTCAGCTCGGGGGCGTCGGCGAGCGCGCGCACCAGCCGCGGCATCGGGCGGACCGCCCGCGCCGCCAGCTCCGTGTACCGGCCGACGCCGGTCAGACGACCCAACTGGGCGAGGAACAGCGCCACTCCGGTGTAGCCGTCGGCGAGCCCGGCTCCCATCGGGGACACCGCCCAGTGGCTTCCGTCGACGAGCTCCAGGCCGATCCAGTTGGCGCGGGTGCCGTCGTGGAGCGCGTGCCCGACGATCTCGTCGGCGAGGCCGCAGGCCGCCGTGAGCAGCCGCCGGGCCTCGGGCACCGCGGCGGGCGCGGGCGGCAGCGGCGGGGCGTCGGCGCGGTGGGTGACCCGGTGTGCCCGGCGGGTGGCCAGCGTGGCGGTGACCAGCCACTCCTGCCGGTGCCGGTCCACCTCGCCCAGGGCGGAGACCTTCCGCTCGGCGGCGGCGAGCCCGGGCGCGGCCAGCAGACCCGGCAGCCGTACCCCGCGCGACGACCAGACGTCGGCGCCGTCGGGCCGGTGCGTGAAGACCGGCACGTCGCCGTCCCACAGGTCCTCGATCTCGTGCTCCACCAGTCGCCGCCGCACCGGATCGCCGGCGGACTCGGCGTACAGCAGGGAGAACAGTACGTCGCGGTCGACGGCGTCGCCGAGCACCTCGGGATGGGCCGCCTCGTCGAGGAGCGTCGCGTACAGTCGCGTCGCCCGCCCCACCAGGCGCGCCGGAGCCGCGCCCAGGGCGGCCAACGGACCGTCGGTGGCCAGGAGTTCCGCCCGGTGCGCGACCAGGGTGTCGTACCCGGCCCGGAACCCGGAGAGCAGCGCCGCCTCGTACGCGCCCGGGTCCACCTCCCGGCCGTCCAGCGACGGACGGTTGGGGCTCGCCGCGTACGGGGCGCGCCGGCGGACCAGACGCATCGTGTCGGTGCCCGCGTCCGCCCAGCCGACCAGGTCGGTGGGGGAGAGCTCGGCCCGGCCGCCGCCGACGGCCGAGATGTCCAGCGCCCCGTGCTCGCCGATCAGCAACTGCGGGAGCAGGCACGTCCGGTGGACGGAGGAGGCGAGGGCGGCCGCGGCCGGGTCGGGACCCGCCGTGGCCGCCACCGGGACCGAGGGGTGCAGCAGCGTCTCCACGTCGACCGGCACCGGCTGGTCGCCGCACGCCACCAGGTTCTCGTGGTGCATGTCGACCCCGTCCACCGCGTACAGCAGCGCCAGGAGCGCGCCCTGCCGCCGGTAGAACCGGTCGAGCTCGGCGACCGACCGGCAGGGCCGGCCGGCGATGAACTCCAGCCAGCCGTAGCCGTCCCGGCGCACGGTCCGCGCCGTGCGCGGCCCGAGGCCGGGCAGCCGGGCGCCGAGCCAGGCCACCAGCCGGTCGAAGGAGCCGTGCTGGTCGAGCGGGCGCGGCTTGTACACCACCGTGCGGCCGTCGGCGAAGCGGAGCAGCGCGACCGCGCGCCCCCGCTGATGGGTGTCCCCGTGGCCCAGGTCGAGCACGGCGAGCGCACCGGGGTCGACCCCGTCGAGCAGGTCCGCCACGAGCGCGGCCCGGTCGGCGGCGAACCGCCCCAGCAGTTCCGCCGCGGCGTCGACGGCGTGCACGCACTCCGTGCCGAGCAGCCGCGCCAGGACCGGATACCGGCCGAAGAGCGCGGCCAGGCCGTCGCGGGTGCCCAGTTCCGCCGCGAAGCAGGCGAACCGCCGCCGGGGCGTGGCGCCGGACAGCCGACCCTCGGCGCGGGCCCGGTGCAGTTCGAGGACCAGGGTGCGCGCCGCCGTCCGCACCAGCCGCAGTCCGAGCCGCCGCTCGAACCGCTCCCGTACGGACTCCGGGTCGGCCGAACCGGACAGACCCGGCAGCTCTCCCGTCCGCACCGCCAGGGCACGGCCCGCCGCCCGCGTCAGCGGTGCGAGCGCCTCGGCGAACGCGGTCTGCCAGGGCTCCGCGTCCGCGACGGGGCCGGCCGCCCGCCCGCCGGTGCCGTCGTACGGCTCCGGGCTCTCGTACGCCTCCGATCGCGGCGCCGCCGACGCCAGGGCGCGCTCCACGAACTCCGCCCACGCGGGGTGTCCGGCCCGGGCGGCCAGCCGCTCGACCGGCTCCGCCACCAGGGCGGCGGCCGTCGGCAGGTCGGTGCCGAGGGCGGCCAGCCGGGCAGGGAACGTCTCGTCCTGGCCCAGCGCCGTCACCCGGTCCGCCAGCCGCGCCGCCGCGGCGCCGGCCGGGTCGGCGGTCGGCCCGCCGGGTGCCGCGAGCCGCTCCCGCAGATGGAGGGCGGGCGCCCACCAGCCCGGGGCCAGGCCCGTCGCGGTGTCGTGTGTGGAGGTCGTGAGGGTCACGTGGACAACGGTGGCAGCGGGAGCACCGTACCCACATGGGGGCAACGCCCCCATGTTTTGCTCCGCGTCCCCCACCCGCCGCCGTCCACCCGCGCGCCCCCGCCGCACCCCGCCCTCCTCGCCACCGCCCCGACCGCCCCGGGCCCCGTCCCGCTCCCTCACCGAAGGGTGCCGGCGGGCGCCGCCGGCCCGCGGCGGCCCGCCGCCCGGTCCTCTCCGGCACCCGTCGCGGGCCTCCGCCAAATCTGGGGGCGGCCGACCCATGCGGGGGGCGCCCACCCCTTCCGACCATGGGTGACGCCACGACCGACCAGCAGAGGGGGAACCATGACCGAGACCACCGGGACCGACCAGTTCGGCGGACTCCTGCGCGCCCACCGCCGGCGCAGAGGCATGACGCAGCAGCAGATGGCGGACCTGGCCACGCTCAGCGTCCGCGCGATACGCGACCTGGAGAGCGGGCGCGCCCGCCGCCCCCGGCAGGAGACCGTCCGGCTGCTCGCCGACGTCCTGCGGCTCACCGGCACCACGCGCGAGGCGTTCGACGCCGCGGCGCGCGACCACCTTCCGGCGGAGGACGCCCACCGCACCGGCCCCGTCGCCGGCGACCTGCCCGTCCTGCTCGGCACCACCGTGGGCCGCGAGCACGAACTGCACTCGCTCGTCGAGCTGCTGACGGTGGACCGGCAGCGCCTGGTGAGCGTCGTCGGCCTGGGCGGCGTCGGCAAGACCCGGCTCGTACGGGAGGCGGCGGGCGTCCTGCGCGACGTGCACGGCTGGCGGGTGCTCTGGGTCCCGGCCGCCGGCCTCTCGCCCGGCCTGCGGGAGCTGCGGCGGCTCGCACCGGACGCGACCGCCGGCGGGGACGGCCACGGGGGTGGCCGCGGAGACGACGTCCTGCTCGTCCTCGACGGACTCCGGCACGGAGCCGACGGCGCCGGCGTCCACCGCCTCCTCGAACGCGGGCCCGGCCTGCGTATCGTCGTCACCGCCGCCGCCCCGTCCCGGTTCGCCGGCGAGCAGGTCATGCCGATCGCCCCGCTGCCCGTCCCCGGGCGGGCCCTCGACCACGATCCCGACGCGCTCGCCGAGTACGCCGCCGTCCGGCTCTTCCTGTCCCACCTGCGGCGCCTGCGGCCGTACGCCCCCCGCCCCGCCGCGACGGCCGCCGTCGCCGAGCTGTGCCGCGCGCTCGACGGCGTCCCCGGCGCGCTGGAGACCACGGCCGCCTGGGGGCTCGTCCACGCGCCGGAGGAACTGCTGCACCACCTCGCCCGGGACCCCGAGTGCTTCGCGGCGCCGCCCGCCGTCTGGGGTTCCGGCCCCGGGGGCGGCACCGGAGCCGTACGGCGCGGCCTCGCCGTGCTGGGAGCGCCGCTGCGGGAACGCCTGTCCGTCCTGGCCGCGCTGCCCGAGAGCTGGACCCTGGAGGAGGCCGCGCTGCTCACCGGCGCGTCCCTCGCCGACACCGCCGCCACCGTCCACGGCCTGCTGGTCCACGGCCTGGTCCGCACCGCCGACGAGGACGGCAGGGACCGCTTCCGCCTCCTGCGCCGGGTCCGGTCCGCCCTCGCGGGCCGCTCCGGCGGCGGGTACGGGCCGGCGGTGCACGACCGGCTCCCGGAGACCGCCGTCGCCTGAATTCCCGTCGCCTTTCTGCCGGACACCTGCCGCCCGGACTTCCGGCCGCGCCCCGGGGCGCCCCCTACGTTGAACACACGCCCCGCACGGCGGAGAGACACCGAGGAACTTCCCCAGGGACGCGCGAGAAGCGCGCGCCGCATCCCGGGAATTCCGACCGGGAAACGCCGGGCACACGCCTGACGGTCGCCTCCGGCACGCCGATCCGGAGAACGACCGGGAATCGCGGGCGAAAGGACCTCATCCGTCATGTCGAACGAAGGCAGGCTATGGAAGTGGGCACCCCGGCATCCCCGGTCACCCCGGCATCCCCGGTCACCCGGGCCGTCCCGATCACCCGGGCCGTCCCGATCACCCCGGCCGTCCAAGTCCCCCCGGCCGGCCCGGTCGTCCCGGTCACCCCGGCACCGACCCCGACCGCGCCGCCGGCGCCGGACTCCGGCCTCAAGGTGATCGTCTCCAGCGTCGCGTCGGACGCGCACACCTGGAACCTCGTCTTCCTGCAACTGCTCCTCGAAGAGCTGGGTCACCGGGTCGCGAACCTCGGGGCGTGCGTGCCCGACGAGCTGCTGGTGCGGGAGTGCCGGCGTCAGCGCCCGGACCTGATCGTGATCAGCAGCGTCAACGGGCACGGCGCCAACGACGGCCGACGCGTCGTCAGGGAGCTGCGCGGCCACCCGGAGACGGCCGCCATCCCGGTCGTGATCGGCGGGAAGCTCGGCATCGGCGGCGCCGGGAGCACCGAGCACGCGAGCCTGCTGGACGCGGGTTTCGACGCCGTCTTCGAGGACGGCGCGGGCCTGGCGTCGTTCGGGTCCTTCCTGAGAAGCCTTCCCGCGGGCGTGACCGCATGACCGCACCCGTCCACCCCGCCCCGGCGGCCGCCCCGGCGCCGCCCGCCGGCTCCTTCGGCGCCTTCGTCGCCGCCGCCCGGCAGGCCGGCCGGCTCGTCGTCCAGCCCCGCATGGGCATGAGCGACCCGCGCGCCATGCGGGCCGGCCTCGCCGCCACCCGGGCCGCCGACGCCACCACCGTCGGCACCGTCACCCTCGACAGCTACACCCGCGTCGGCGACCAGGCCGCGGCGCGCCGCGCGCTCGCCGACGGCGTCCCGCTCAACGGCTACCCCCTCGTCACCTACGACACCGCCGTCACCCGGTCCGTCCTCCACGGCATCCAGGACCACGACTTCCCCGTGCAGGTGCGGCACGGCTCCGCCGCCCCGCAGGACATCGTCGCGGCGCTGCTCCGCGCAGGACTCGACGCCACCGAGGGCGGCCCGGTCTCGTACTGCCTGCCCTACGGGCGTACCCCGCTGACCGCCTCCGTCGAGAACTGGGCCCGCAGCTGCGAGCTGCTCGCCAGGGCCCGCGACCACGGCGCCGAACCCCACATGGAGACCTTCGGCGGCTGCATGATGGGCCAGCTGTGCCCGCCCGGCCTGCTCGTGGCGCTCAGCGTCCTGGAGGCGCTGTTCTTCGCCCAGCACGGTCTGCGCAGCGTGTCCCTCAGCTACGCCCAGCAGACCGACCCCGGGCAGGACGAGGAGGCGCTGCACGCCCTGCGCCGGCTGGCGGAGGAGCTGCTGCCCGGCCTCGACTGGCACATCGTCGTCTACACGTACATGGGCGTCTATCCGCGCACCCCCGGCGGCGCCCGGCTCCTCCTGGAGGACTCGGCCCGGCTCGCCGTCCGCACCGGCGCCGCCCGGCTCATCGTGAAGACCGCAGCCGAGGCGCACCGCATCCCGACCGTGGCGGAGAACGTCGCCGCCCTGGAGGCCGCGGCCCGCGCCGCCGAGGCGGAGCGCGACCGCGCCCTGCCGCCCGCCGCGGAACCGGCGCCGGGGCCGGTCCCCGACACCGGCGTCCACGCCGAGGCGTCCGCCCTCGTGCAGGCCGTCCTGGAGCTCTCCCCGGATCTCGGCCGGGCCCTGCCGCGGGCGTTCGCGCGGGGCTACCTCGACGTCCCCTACTGCCTCCACCCCGACAACGCCCAGCGCAGCCGCAGCTACCTCGACACCGACGGACGGCTGCGCTGGTCCGCCGTCGGAAGCATGCCGCTCGGCGGCGTCGCGGCGCCCGCCCGGGCGCCGCGCCTGACCTCCGGAGGGCTGCTCACGGCCCTCCGCCACGTGGAGCGGCGCTCCGACGCCGCCGCCCTCGACCCCTCGCCCGCCCACCGGCCCCTCGACGACGGGCACCGCCCGCCGGCCCGCGAGCCCCTTCCCGAAGAAGGACGGTAGACGCCCATGCTCCCCCTCACCGACCCGACGGCCGCACCCGCGACCACGGACCGGCTGCCCGGCACCCCGGTGCACCACCTGACCCACCCGACGACCCGCGCCGTCATCCGGCTCCAGAACGGCATGCTCACCGCCGCCCGCGGCTTCCTGCGCGCGCACGGGTTCACCGAGATGCTGCCGCCGATGATCGGCCCGGTCACCGACCCCGGCGTGCGCGGCTCCAAGCAGGTCGACGTCGACTACTACGGCCACCGCTACAAGCTCATGACCAGCGCCATCCTCTACAAGCAGGCGTCCCTGCTCGCCTTCGACAAGATCTTCTGCATCGCGCCCTGCGTGCGGCTGGAACCCCTGGAGACCGCGAACACCAGCCGCCACCTCGCCGAGTTCCACCAGATCGACGTCGAGGTCGCCGGCGCCTCCCGCGAGGAGATCACCCGGCTCGGCGAGGACCTGGTGCGGCACATCGTCCGCGAGACCGTCGCCCACCACGCCGAGGAGTTCGAGGCCCTCGGCCGCGACACCGGCGCCTTCACCGAACTGCTGGGCGAGCCCTTCGGCCACCGCACCCACGCCGAGGCCGTCGCCGAACTGCGCGCCCTCGGCCACGAGCAGAGCGCCGACGCCGAGATCGACTGGCACGGCGAGGCCCTGCTCTCCGCCAAGTCCGGCCGCCCCTTCTTCGTCACCGACTACCCCAAGGGCTCCCGCGGCTTCTACGACCGCGAGAGCCGGGACGAGCCCGGCACCCTCCGCAACTTCGACATCCTCGCCCCCGAGGGCTACGGCGAACTGTGCAGCGGCAGCGAGCGGGAGTTCGAGTACGCCCGGATCGTCGCCCGCATGCGGGAGACCGGCGAGAACCCGGCCAAGTACGGCTGGTACCTCCAGATGGTCCGCGACGGCATCCCGGACAGCGCCGGATTCGGCATCGGCCTGGAGCGCTTCACCCGCTACCTCGCCGGCCTCGACGCCGTGTGGCAGGCCAGCGCCTACCCGAAGGTCCCGGGAGTGGTGGCCCCGTGAGCCCCCGACCCGCCACGGAGACCGCGCAGGGCCCGCACGGCCCCGGCCTCGTGGCCGCCGGCTTCCCCGCCGACGCCGTGCGCGACCGGGCCCGCCGCGGCACCGCCGCCCTCTTCCCGCCCGGAGAGTCGTACGGGCGGACCCTGTTCGGTGCCGCCCGACCGGGCGCCGCCGCGCCCGGGACCGACCTCCTGGACGAACTCCGCCTGGTGCCGCCCGTCTTCATGCCGCGCCGCCTGGAGAAGCTGATCGACCTCGCCCGCGAGCCCCTCCACCACGACGTGCACCTCGCCACCGCCGTCGGCGCCCTCCGCTCCCCGCTGCCCGCGTACCTCTCCGCCTTCGGCTCCACCCAGGTGGCCAGCGCCGACCTCGGCACCGCCGCCAGCCGGCAGGCCGGCCGGCTCGGCCTGCCCATGGTGATCGGCGAGAACGTCATCCCCGTCAACGGCTACGGCCGGCTCGGCACCCCGCCGTCCGGCGACCCCGGACGCTCCCTGCTCGGCCGCGTCCGCGCCTACCTCGACGAATTGCCCGACGGCTCGGGCGGCATCGCCGTCCAGCAGAGCACCGAGGACGCCGACGCCGAGGTGTGGAACCTCGTCTACAGCGACCCCTCGGCCCGGCCCCTGCTCGACACGGGCCGGCTCGCCTTCGAGCTGAAGGTGGGCCAGGGCGCCAAACCGGGACTCGGCGGCATGACCGTCCTGGACCGCGCCGCCGCCGCCCGCGTCGCCGAGCAGTACGCTGTCGACGACGTCCTCGGCGGCGACGGGCGGGTCCTGCGGTGCAGCAGCCCCGGCACCTTCACCGAGGAGATCCTGCGCCAGCAGATCCGCCTGATGCGCAACAACTTCCCTCGCGCCCGCGTGTGGGTGAAGCTCCACCCCGGCCGCGACATCGGGGAGGCCGCCGCCGTCGCCTGGGCGGCCGGTGCCGACGCCGTCACCGTCGACGGCGCCGAGGGCGGCACCGGATGGGCCCCGCTCGGGTTCCTCGACGGAGTCGGCCTGCCGCTCGGCGAGTGCCTGCGCCGCGTCGGCCCACCGGCCGGCGCGCTCCTCGCCTCCGGCCGGATGTGGGAGGGCACCCGCGCGGCCAAGGCGCTCGCGCTCGGCGCCACCGCCGTCGGCCTCGGACGGGCCGCGCTCCTCGCCGTCGAGGAGGACCCCGAGCAGGGCCTCGTCCGCCTCGTGGAAGCCCTCGCCCTCGAACTGCGCCTGCTCGTCAGCGCGCTGGGCAAGTACCGGGCCGACGCGCTCGCCCACGAGGACCTGTGGGCGCCCGGGGCGGCCCTGCCGTCCCCCGCCGCCGCGCTCGCCGCACCGCTGGGCGACCGGCCGTGAGCGGAAGCATGGCCACCGGCCCGGCGCCCGCCACCACCCGGCCGGCGGACGCCCGGCTCACCGACGGCGGCTACCTGGGCTTCGTCCTCGCCATGGGACTGTCCGCGCTCGGCGACGCCGCCTGGTACGTGACGCTCGCCTGGACGGTCACCGCCGACACCGGCCCGGCACGGGCGGGCGCGGTCCTCGCGCTCGCCTCCCTGCCGCGCCTGGTGACCCTGCTCGGCGCGGGCGCCCTCGTCGACAGTGCCGGCCCCCGCCGGGTCATGGTCGGCGCCGACCTCGCCCGCTGCGCGGTCATGGCGCTCGCCGCCGCCGGAGCGCTCGCCCTCGGCCCCGGGGTGCCGCTGCTGGTGGCGGCCGCGGCCGGACTCGCGCTGTTCGGCGCGTTCTTCATCCCGGCCTCCGGCGCACTGCGCGCCGGACTGCTGCCCGAACGCCACCTCGTCCGCGGCAACGCCCTCTACCTGGGCGCCCTCCGCGGCGGCCAGGCCGCCGGCGGACCCCTCGGCGGCGTGCTGACGGCCCTCGGCGGCATCCCGCTCGTCGCCGCCGTCAACGCGGTGACGTACGCGGTGTCGGCCCTCGCCGTCTTCCGCGTACGGACCCGGCGGGAACGGGCCGCCGCGCGGGCGGAGCCCGTACCCGACGAGGAACCGGGCACCGCCGC
Organism: Streptomyces roseofulvus; assembly: GCF_039534915.1. NCBI lineage: Bacteria > Bacillati > Actinomycetota > Actinomycetes > Kitasatosporales > Streptomycetaceae > Streptomyces > Streptomyces roseofulvus. The sequence goes on from NZ_BAAAWE010000001.1 coordinate 7,767,804, forward strand.
GCCGCAGCCCTCCCTGGCCGCCCGCATCGGGGAGGGGCTGCGGGCCGTGGCCGCCGCGCCCCGGCTCAGGGCCGTGATCACCGTGATCGGACTCACCGAGTTCGCCGGGGCGGGGCCGATCAACATCGGCGTGGCCCTCATGGCGAACCGGAACGGCTCGGCCGCCGCGGGCGCCGGCCTCCTGCTCACCGCCTTCACCGTCGGCGCCGCCGCCGGATTCCTGCTGTCGCTCGTGTGGCCCGCCCGGCGCCGCGCGGGGCTCGTCCTCGCCCTCGGCACCGCGGGACAGACCCTCTCCCTGGCGGCCCTCGCCTGGGCCCCGACGACGGCCGCCGCCCTCGCCCCGTACGCCGGCCTGGGACTCGTCTCGGCGCTCGTCGGCACCGTCCTCGTCTCCTGCGTCCAGCGCTGGGCGCCCGAGGCGGTACGCGGCCGGGTCGTCTCCATCCAGGCCCTCCTCATCTTCGGCGCCGCGCCCCTCGGCAACCTCGTCATCGGGGTGCTCGTCGCCTGGGCCGGCATGACCTGGGCGCTGCTGCTGCACGCGCTGGTCGCCCTCACCGCCCTCGGCACGGTCCTCCTCGTCCCGCTGCTCAGGGAGGCCCGCCTTGACTGACCCCGGCCCCCCGGCCCCGTACCCCCCGGGCCTCCAGGACCGGCCCGTCGCCGAACTGGCCCGGAGCCTGCGCTCCTCCGCCCTCACCAGCACGGACCTGGTCACGGCCTGCCTGGACCGGATCACCACCGCCGACCCGGTGGTCCGGGCCGTCCTCGCCGTCGACGACACCGCCCCCGCGCAGGCCCGCGCCGCCGACCTCCGCCACGCCCGGGGCGCCGCCCTCGGCCCCCTCGACGGCATCCCCGTCCTCCTCAAGGACAACATCGACACGGCGGGACTCGCCTCCACCGCGGGGTCCCGGCTGCTGGCCGGGACCCCGCCCGCGCGGGACGCGGAGGTCGTCACCCGGCTGCGCGCGGCCGGGGCCGTCGTCCTCGGCAAGACGAACCTCACCGAATGGGGCAACTTCCGCTCCACCCGCAGCATCGAGGGCTGGTCCGCCGTCGGCGGCCAGACCCGCAACCCGTACGCCCCCGCGCACAGCCCCTGGGGCTCCTCCGCCGGCTCGGCGGCCGCCGTGGCGGCCGGCATGGCCCCGCTCGCCCTCGGCACCGAGACGGACGGCTCGCTCGTCTGCCCGGCCGGCGTCTGCGGCGTGGCCGCGATCAAACCGGCGCCCGGCACCCTGCCGACCGCCGGGGTCGTGCCCATCTCCACCGTGCAGGACACCCTCGGCCCGCTGGCCCCCCGGCTGGCGGACGCGGCGCTCTGCCTCGCGGTCCTCACCGGCCGTCCCCTGCCCGCCGCACCGGCCCCGCCCAGGACCGTCCGGATGGGCCTGTGGCACGTCAAGGGCATGGCCCCCGACGCCCAGGAGCTCGCCGAACGCCTCGCCGACCGGCTCCGCGCCGCGGGCGCCACCGTCGTCCCCGTCGAGATCACCCTGCCCCGGGACATGCTCGTCGACGGACTCGACGCGCTCTGCGCCGAGTTCCGGCCCTCGCTGGAGCGGTACCTGAGAGGCCGGCCCGGCGCGCCCGCCACGCTGGACGAGGTCATCGCGGCCAACCGCCGGGACCCCGTCGAACTCACCCTCTTCGGGCAGGAGCTGCTGGAGCGGTGCGCCGAACTCACGGACGGGGACCGGGCGCTCGCCCCGGCCCTCCGCCGCCGCTCCCGGCGACGGGCCCGCGCCCTCATCGACACGGCCCTGGCCGCGTACGGCGTGGACGTCCTGATGGCCGCGACCAGCGGCCCGGCCTGGCGCATCGACGACGGCCCCGACCCGTTCACCCGGACCAGCTCCACCCTCCCGGCCCTGGCCGGCCGGCCCGTCGTCGCCGTTCCCGCCGGATTCCGCGGCGAACTCCCCATCGGCGTCTCGCTGTTCGGCCCGCCCGCGCTGGAGGAGCTGCTGCCCGCCGCGCTCCTGGCCGAAAGGCACGGCGAGGGGCCCCGCACACCGGCAGTTCCGCCGCGCGTTCCGTCTCCCCGCAGCCGTCGGTAACTGCCGATGGGCTGCCCCGCTCGCTGCCTTTCCGGAATGCGCGGCGGCCTTAACTTTTCGATGTCCCCGAGGAATCGACTCAGGAACAGGAGAATTCCGATGACCACCAATCCTTTCGAGAACGCCGACGCCGCCTATCTGGTGCTCGTCAACCACGAGAACCAGCACTCCCTGTGGCCGGCCGACATCGAGGTCCCCGAGGGCTGGAACACCGTCCACGGCGCCGCCTCCCGGCAGAGCTGCCTCGACTACGTCGACGCCCACTGGACGGACATGCGCCCGGCGAGCCTGATCGCCGAGACCGCCGAGACCGCCGAGACCGCCGAGACCGCCGAGGTTGCCGAGACCGCCGAGGTCGCCGCGACCGCCGAGATGGCCGAGATCGCCGCGAGCTGACCGGGCCGGCCGCCCCGGCGCTCCCCTCCCGGCCCGCCCGCACCGCGCCGCCGTACCGCGCGATTTCCGCACCCCGCGCATCCCACAGCGCGAATTCCACAGCACGTGCAATTCCGCGCCCGTGGTGTCCACGCCCGCGTTTTCCACGCCCCGACCCCGCACCGACCGATGGAGATGATGAAGGTGTCCTTGGACTGCGTCCACGAGGTCTTCGAGGAGCAGGCGGCCCGGACCCCCGATGCCACCGCCGTGGTCTTCGAGGGGCGCGGCACCGCGTACGGCGAGCTGAACGCCCGGGCCAACCGGCTCGCCCGCCATCTGACCGCGCGGGGAGTGCGGCGCGGCGACACCGTCGGGGTGCTCCTGGAGCGGGACACCGAGCTGGTCGTGGCCGTTCTGGCCGTCCTGAAGGCCGGCGCCGGATACACCCTCCTCGACCCCGGGCTGCCCGCCGAACGCGTCCGCGCCGTCGCCTCCCTGGCCGGAACCGCCCACGTCGTCACCGCGGCCCGGTTCGCCGGCCACTGGGACGGTACGCCGGTGCTGCCCGTCCCCGTCGACGCGGAGGCGGACGCGATCGCCGCCCGGGACGCCGGCGACCCGGGGCGGGTCGCGGGGCCCGAGGACGTGGCCTGCGTGATGTTCACCTCGGGCTCCACGGGCGTGCCGAAGGGCGTGGTGGCGCCGCACCGGGCGATGACGGGGACGCTGACCGGCCAGGACTTCGTGGCCTTCGGCCCGGACGAGGTGTGGCTGCAGTGCGCGCCGGTGTCCTGGGACGCGTTCGCGCTGGAGCTGTTCGGCGCGCTGCTGCACGGCGGCACCTGCGTCCTGCAGCCCGGCACGCGCCCCGAGCCGGCCGTCATCGCCCGGCTGATCGCCGCCCACGGCGTCACGACCGTCCACGTCTCGGCGAGCCTGCTGAACTTCCTCCTGGACGAGTACCCGGGGTGCTTCGACGGCGTCCGGCAGCTGATGACGGGCGGCGAGCCGCTGTCCGTGCCGCACGTGGCCCGCGCCCTCGCCGCGTACCCGGGGCTGCGGCTGGTCAACGGGTACTCGCCCGTCGAATCCATGATCTTCACCTGCTGCCACACCATCGGCGAGCGGGACACCGAGCACGCCGCGATACCCGTCGGCTCCGTCCTCACCCACAAGCAGGTCCACGTCCTCGACGAGCGCCTGCGCCCGCTGCCGGCGGGCGCCGAGGGCGAGCTGTACATGGCCGGCGTCGGCCTGGCCCGGGGGTACGCGGGCCAGCCGGGCCTCACCGCCGAACGCTTCGTCGCCCACCCGTACGGCGCCCCCGGCGCGCGCCTCTACCGCACCGGCGACCTGGTCCGCAGGCGGCCCGACGGCGTCGTCGAGTTCGTCGGACGCGCCGACGGCCAGGTGAAGATCCGCGGGTTCCGTGTCGAACCGGGCGAGGTCCAGGCCGTCGTGATGACGCACCCGCACGTCCGGCAGGCCGCCGTCGTGGTCCGCGAGGACCACCCCGGCAGCAAGCGGCTCGTCGCCTACGCCGTCCTCGACGCGCCCGGCGCCGCCACCCCCGAGGAGCTGCGCGACCACGCGGCCGCCCGGCTGCCCGAGCACCTCGTGCCCTCCGCCGTCGTCGTCCTCGACGCCCTCCCGCTCACCCCGAACGGCAAGCTCGACCGCCAGGCCCTGCCCGCCCCGACCACCCGCACCGCGCCGGTCGGCCGCGCCCCCCGGACGCCCGCCGAGCACACCCTGTGCGGCCTCTTCGCCGACGTCCTCGGCCTGCACGAGGTCGGCGCGGACGAGAGCTTCCTGCTCCTCGGCGGCCACTCCCTCCTCGCCGCCCGCCTGATCAGCCGCGTCCGCCGCGCCTTCGGCGTCGAGATCGGCATCCGCGACCTCTTCGGGGCCCCCACCCCGGCCGCCCTCGCGGAGGTCCTCGACGGCGCCGAGGAGGCCCCGCCCGCGCTGCTCCCGGCCGCCCGGCCCGCCGAACTCCCGCTGTCCGCCGCCCAGCAGCGCATCTGGTTCCTCGACCAGGCCGAGGGCCGCGCGACCGGCCCGGAGCCGGCCGGCGGCGCCACGTACAACGTCCCCCTCGCCCTCCGGCTGCGCGGCGCCCTCGACGCCGACGCCCTCCGCTCGGCGATCGACGACCTGGCGGAGCGCCACGAGGCCCTGCGCACCCGCCACCCCGCGACCGACGGCCGGCCCCGCCAGGAGGTGCCCGCCGCCGGGGACGCCCGCGTGCCCTGGACCCACACGGCCCCCGGCCCGGCCGGCCTCCCCGACGCCCTCACCGCCGCCGCCCGCCAGGGCTTCGACCTCGCCACGCAGCCGCCGCTCCGGGCCCACCTGTTCGACGTCGTGCCGGGGGAGCACGTCCTGCTCCTCGTCGTGCACCACATCGCCTGCGACGGCTGGTCGCTGGCCCCGCTGGTCGCCGACCTGGCGACGGCCTACACGGCCCGCGCGGCGGGCGGCGCGCCGGAGTGGGCGCCGCTGCCCGTCCAGTACGCCGACTACACCCTCTGGCAGCGCGACCTCCTCGGCGACCCGGCCGACCCGGACAGCGTCCTCGCCCGGCAGCTCGCGCACTGGCGGCAGGCCCTCGCCGGACTCGGCGACGAGACCGCCCTCCCCACCGACCGTCCCCGCCCGCTCCACCCCTCGCACCGGGGCGGCGTCGTCCCCGTCGACCTCCCGGCCGGCCTGCACGCACGCCTCCTCGACCTCGCGCGCGGCGGCGACTGCACCCTCTTCATGGTGGTGCAGGCCGGCCTCGCCGCCCTGCTGACCCGGCTCGGCGCGGGCGACGACATCGCCCTCGGCACCCCGGTCGCCGGACGGTCGGACGAGGCCCTGGACGACCTGGTCGGCTTCTTCGCGAACACCCTCGTGCTGCGGACCGACACCTCCGGCGATCCCACGTTCCGCGAACTCCTCGCCCGGGTACGGGAGTCCGACCTCGCCGCGTACGCCCACCAGGACGTGCCCTTCGACCGGATCGTGGAGGAGCTGAACCCGGTCCGCTCGCCCGCCCGGCACCCGCTCTTCCAGGTGATGCTGGTCCTCCAGAACAACGCCGTCGCCACCCCGCGGCTGCCCGGCGTCGACCTCGTCGAGCAGCGCGTGCTCACCCTCGACGTCGCCAAGTTCGACCTCACCTTCGACGTCACCGAGGGCTACGACGCCGTCGGCCGCCCCACCGGCATCCGAGGCACGGTCCAGTACGCCGTCGACCTGTTCGACCGGGACAGCGCCGAGGCGCTGGTGGCGCGCCTGGTACGCCTCCTGGAGGCGGCCGCCGCCCGGCCCGACGTACCGATCGGGGACCTGGACGTGCTCACGGACGGGGAGCGGCGGCAGCTCCTCGGGGAGGGGACGGCCCCGGCGGCGTACGGGGTGCCCGCGCACGAGCTGTTCGAGCGGCAGGCTCTGGCCAGGTCCGGGGCGACGGCCCTGGTGTCCGGCGACGAGCGGATGACGTACGGCGAGCTGGAGCGCGCCGCGAACCGGCTGGCCCGGCACCTCGTCGGGCTCGGCGTGCGCCGCGGCGACACGGTCGGCGTGCTCCTGGAGCGCGAACCGCGGCTCGTCGTGGCCCTGCTGGCGGTGCTGAAGGCGGGCGCCGCCTACACCCTGCTCGACCCCGGCTTCCCCGGCGAGCGGCTGCGGGACGTCGTCGGACGCGCGGGACTCGCCCGCGTGGTCACGGCGGGGGAGCTCGGCGACGTGCTCGGCCCGGAGGTCCACCTGGTCCGGCTGGACGCGGCCCCGGACGCGGCACGCATCGCCGCCGAGGCCGGCACCGCGCCCGGGCGGCCGGTGGGACCCGAGGACGCGGCCTGCGTGATGTTCACCTCGGGCTCGACGGGCGTGCCGAAGGGCGTGGTGGCCCCGCACCGGGCCCTCACCGGCACCCTGACGGGCCAGGAGTACGTGGCCTTCGGCCCGGACCAGGTGTGGCTGCAGTCCGCGCCGATGTCCTGGGACGCCTTCGCCCTGGAGGTCTTCGGCCCGCTGCTGCACGGCGGCACCTGCGTCCTCCAGCCCGGCGGCAAGCCGGAACCCGCCGTGATCGCCGAGCTGATCGCCCGCCACCACGTCACCTCGGCCTACCTGTCGGCGAGCCTGCTGAACTTCCTGCTCGACGAGTACCCGGGCTGCTTCGCCGGGATGCGCCAGGTCATCGGCGGCGGCGAGGCCGCCTCGCCCGCCCACGCGGCCAAGGCGCTCGCGGAGTACCCGGGCCTGCGGCTGGTCAACGGCTACGGGCCGGTCGAGGCGATGATCTTCGTGTCGACCCACACCGTCACCCCGGAGGACACCCGCCACCCGGCGATCCCGATCGGCCGGCCGATCGCCCACGAGCGGATGTACGTCCTGGACGACCGGCTCCGCCCGGTCCCGACCGGCGTCGTCGGCGACCTCTACCTCACCGGCGCGGGGCTCGCCCACGGTTACCTGGGCCAGCCCGGCCTGACGGCGGAACGTTTCGTCGCCCACCCCCACGGCGCCCCGGGGGAGCGGGTCTACCGCACCGGCGACCTCGTCCGCCGACGCGCCGACGGCGTCCTGGAGTACGTCGGACGCGCCGACGGCCAGGTCAAGATCCGCGGCTTCCGCGTCGAACCCGGCGAGATCCAGGCCGTCCTGATGCGGCACCCGCACGTCCGCCAGGCCGCCGTCGTCGTCCGCGAGGACCGGCCCGGCGACAAGCGCCTCGCCGCCTACCTGGTCGCCGAGCCCGGCACCGTACTCGACCCTGACGACGCCCGCGCCCACACCACCGCCCACCTGCCCGAACACCTCAGGCCCGGCAGCTACACCCTGCTGGACGCCCTCCCGCTCACCCCGAACGGCAAGCTCGACCGCCGGGCCCTGCCCGCCCCCGCGCCCACCGCCTCCGCCGACGCCGGCGCGGAGCCGCGGACGCCCCGCGAGGCCGCCCTCGCCGAGCTCTTCGCCGGCGTCCTCGGCGTCGAACGCGTCGGCGTGCACGACAGCTTCTTCGACCTGGGCGGCCACTCGCTCCTCGCCGCCCGCCTGATCAGCCGCGTCCGCACCACGCTCGCCGCCCACGTCGGCATCGGCGAACTCTTCCACGCCCCCACCGTCGCCGCCCTCGCCGCCCACCTCGACGCCCACGGCACCGAAGCCGGCCACGCCGCCCGCCCGCCCCTGCTGCCGGCCCCGCGCCCCGACCGCGTCCCGCTCTCCTCCGCCCAGCAGCGCCTCTGGTTCCTCGACCAGGCCGAGGAACCCAGCGCCTCCTACCACGTCCCCCTCGCCCTCCGGATCCGCGGCCCCCTCGACACCGACGCGCTGCGCCAAGCCGTCCTGGACGTGACGGCCCGCCACGAGGCCCTGCGCACCGTCTTCCCCACCACGGACGGAGAGCCCCGGCAGCACGTCCTCGACAGCGACGACACCACCCTCGCCGCCGCCGTGTGGCACACGGCCGCCCGCTCCGAGCAGGAGCTGCCCCAGGCCCTCCGCGACGGCTCCGCCCACCGCTTCGACCTCGCCGCCGAGCCGCCGCTGCGCGCCACCCTGCTCACCGTCGCCGACGACGACCACGTCCTGCTCCTGGTGATGCACCACATCGCCGCCGACGGCTGGTCCCTCGCCCCGCTCACCCGGGACCTCACCACCGCCTACGCCGCCCGCCGCGCGGGCCGGACGCCGGAGTGGGCGCCGCTGCCCGTCCAGTACGCCGACCACACCCTCTGGCAGCGCGCGCTCCTCGGCGACGAGACCGATCCGGACAGCCTCGCCCGCCGCCAGCTCGACCACTGGCGCGAGGCCCTCGCCGGCGCCCCCGACGCGACGGCCCTCCCCACCGACCGGCCCCGGCCGCCCGTCGCGAGCCACCGCGGCGACAGCGTCCCCCTCAGCCTCGACGCCGGCCTGCACGGACGCCTCCTCGACCTCGCCCGGAGCGGCGACTCCACCCTCTTCATGGTGGTGCAGGCCGGCCTCGCCGCCCTGCTCACCCGCCTCGGCGCGGGCGACGACATCCCGCTGGGCACTCCGGTCGCCGGACGGTCGGACGAGGCCCTGGACGACCTCGTCGGCTTCTTCGTCAACACCCTGGTCCTGCGGACCGACACCTCGGGCGACCCCACTTTCCGCGAACTCCTGGCCCGCGTCCGGGAGTCCGACCTCGCCGCGTACGCCCACCAGGACGTGCCCTTCGACCGGATCGTGGAGGAGCTGAACCCGGTCCGCTCGCTCGCCCGGCACCCGCTCTTCCAGGTGATGCTGGCCCTCCAGGACGCCACCCCGGTCCCGGCCCTGCCGGGCTGCGCGGTGCGGGTCGCGCACCCGGACCGCCACAGCGCCAAGTTCGACCTCACCTTCGTCGCCGAACAGCACCACACCGAGGACGGCGCCCCCGCCGGCCTGACCGGGTTCCTGGAGTACGCCACCGACCTCTTCGACCGGACGACGGCCGAGGCGCTCGCCGCCCGCCTGGTCCGCCTCCTCACGGCGGCCGCGGCCGAGCCGGACCGCCGGATCGGCGACCTCGACGTCCTCTCCGCCGACGAGCGCACCACGCTCCTCGACACCTGGAACGCCACCGCCCCCGCCCACGCCCTCCCGCAGCCCGCGGGCGTCCACGAGCTCTTCGAGCGGCAGGCCGCCCGCACCCCCGACGCCACCGCCCTCGTCCTCCCGGACCGCACGATCGGCTACGCGGAGCTCAACGCCTCCGCGAACCGGCTCGCCCGCCACCTCCGCGCCCGGGGCACGCGCCGCGGCGACACCGTCGCCGTCCTCCTCGACCGGGACCTCGACCTCGTCGTCGCCGTCCTCGCCGTCCTCAAGGCGGGCGCCGGATACACCCTCCTCGACGCCGGATTCCCCGTCGAGCGGCTGCGGACCGTCGCCGACACCGCCGGGGCCCGGATCGTCGTCACCGCCGGCGAACCCGCCGACGGCTGGCGCCACGCCGCCGCCGACTTCGTACGCCTGGACACCGAGGCGGACGCGATCGCCGCCCTGGACGCCACCGACCTGGGACGGATCGCCGGGCCCGAGGACGTGGCCTGCGTGATGTTCACGTCGGGCTCCACCGGGGCGCCGAAGGGGGTCGTGGCGCCGCACCGGGCGATGGCGGGGACGCTGACGGGCCAGGACTTCGTGGCCTTCGGCCCGGACGAGGTGTGGCTGCAGTGCGCGCCGGTGTCCTGGGACGCGTTCGCGCTGGAGCTGTTCGGCGCGCTGCTGCACGGCGGCACCTGCGTCCTCCAGCCGGGACTCAAGCCCGAACCGTCGGTCATCGCCCGGCTCGTCGCGACCCACGGCGTGACGACCGTCCACGTCTCGGCGAGCCTGCTGAATTTCCTGCTCGACGAGTACCCGGGGTGCTTCGCGGGGGTGCGGCAGGTGATGACGGGTGGTGAGCCGTTGTCCGTGGCGCACGTCGCGAAGGCGCGGGCGGAGTATCCGGGGCTGCGGCTGGTGAACGGCTATTCGCCGGTCGAGTCGATGATCTTCACCTGCTGCCACACGGTGGAGGGCCGGGACACGACGGCTCCGTCGATCCCGGTGGGCCGGCCGATCGCCGGCAAGCGGGTGTACGTGCTGGACGAGCGGCTGCGGCCGGTCCCGGTCGGTGTGACGGGGGAGCTGTACATGGCCGGCGTCGGCCTCGCCCGCGGCTACGTGGGCCAGCCGGGCCTGACGGCGGAGCGGTTCGTCGCCCACCCGCACGGCACTCCGGGGGAGCGGGTCTACCGGACCGGCGACCTGGTGCGGTGGCGCGCGGACGGTGTGCTGGAGTTCCTGGGGCGTGCCGACGGGCAGGTGAAGATCCGCGGGTTCCGGGTCGAACCCGGCGAGGTCCAGGCGGTGTTGATGGCCCACGGGACCGTTCGCCAGGCCGCCGTCGTCGTCCGCGAGGACCGGCCCGGCGACAAGCGCCTCGTCGCGTACGCCGTCCTCGACGCGCCCGGCGCCGCCACCCCCGAGGAGCTGCGCGACCACGCGGCCGAGCGGCTGCCCGAGCACCTCGTGCCCTCCGCCGTCGTCGTCCTGGACGCCCTCCCGCTCACCCCGAACGGAAAGCTCGACCGCCAGGCCCTGCCCGCCCCCGACACCACCGCACCCGCCGGCGGCCGCGCCCCGCGCACCCCGCGCGAGGAGGTCCTCTGCGGCCTCTTCGCCCAGGTCCTCGGCGTCGCGGACGTCGGCGTGGACGACGACTTCTTCCACCTCGGCGGCCACTCCCTGCTCGCCGCCCGCCTCACCGGCCGCATCCGCACCGCCCTCGGCGTCGAGGCCGGCGTCCGCGACCTCTTCCAGGCGCCCACCGTCGCCGCGCTCGCCCGCCGCCTCGACGGCGCCGCGTCCGCCCGGCCGGCCCTGCGCCCCGCCGCCCGCCCCGCGGAACTGCCGCTCTCCTACGCCCAGCAGCGCCTCTGGTTCCTCGACACCGCGCAGGGCGCCACCGGCGGCACCGCCTACAACCTCACCTTCGCCGCCCGTCTCGACGGCACCGTCGACCCCGACGTCCTGCGGGCCGCGCTCGCCGACCTCGCCGGCCGCCACGAGCCCCTCCGCACCCGCTTCCCGGCCGTCGACGGCCTGCCCCACCAGTCCGTCGTCCCGGCCGCCGACGCCCGCCCCGACCTGACCGTCACCGACCACCCGCACACCCCCGACGAGCTGACCGCCGCCCTCCGGGCCGCCGCCGCCCACCGCTTCGACCTGGCCGGCGAACTCCCGCTCCGGGCCCACCTCCTCACCGCCGACACCGGCGACCACGTGCTGCTCCTGGTGATGCACCACATCGCCGCCGACGGCTGGTCCATGACCCCGCTCCTGCGCGACCTGGCCGCCGCCTACGCCGCCCGCGCCGCCGGGGACGAACCCTCCTGGGCGCCGCTGCCGGTCCAGTACGCCGACTACACCCTCTGGCAGCGCGACCTCCTCGGCGACGACACCGACCCGGACAGCCTCCTCGCCCGCCAGCTCGACCACTGGCGCGGCGCCCTCGCCGGCCTGCCCGACGCCCTGCCCATGCCCACCGACCGGCCCCGCGCCGGCGACACCCGAGGCGACGGCGCCGTCCTGCCCGTGCGGTTCGGGCCCGCGCTCCACCAGGGGCTGCGCGACCTCGCCCGGGAGACCCACTCCACCCTCTTCATGGTCGTGCAGGCCGGCCTCGCCGCCCTGCTGACCCGGCTCGGCGCCGGCAGTGACATCCCGCTCGGTACGGCCGTCGCGGGCCGTACCGACGAGGCCCTGGACGACCTGGTCGGCTTCTTCGTCAACACGCTCGTCCTGCGGACCGACACCTCCGGCGACCCCACCTTCCGCGAGCTCGTCGCCCGCGTCCGGGAGACCGACCTCGCCGCCTACGCCCACCAGGACGTGCCCTTCGAGCGGCTGGTCGAGGAGCTGAACCCGGTCCGCTCGCTCACCCGGCACCCGCTCTTCCAGGTGATGCTCGTCCTCCAGAACACCGAGGAGACCGACGTACGCCTCGGCGACGCCACCGCCCGCCCCGAACCGGTCACCAACACCTCCGCCAAGTTCGACCTCTCCCTCGCCCTCGCCGAGACCCACGACGAGGCCGGCGCCCCCGCCGGACTCGACGGCGGCCTCGAATACGCCACCGACCTCTTCGACCCCGCCACCGCGCGCACCCTCCTCACCCGCCTCGAACGCCTGCTGCACGCCGCCGTCACCGACCCCGACCGCCCCCTCGGCACCCTCGACCTCCTCTCCGCCGACGAACGCCACACCACCCTCACCACCTGGAACGACACCGCCGCCCCCTACCCGCACGACCGCCCCCTGCACGAACTCTTCGCCGACCAGGTCGCCCGCGCCCCCCACGCCACCGCCCTGATCTCCGGGGACGAGCGGATCGGCTACGGCGAACTCGACGCCCGCGCCAACCGCCTCGCCCACCACCTCATCGCCCTCGGCGTCGGCCACGGCGACGTCGTCGGCGTCCTCGTCACCCGCGGCCCCGACCTCGTCACCGGCATCCTCGCCGCCCTCAAGTGCGGCGCCGCGTACGTCCCCCTGGACCCGGACCACCCCGAGGACCGGCTCCGCTCCATCGTCGAGGAGGCCGGCGTCCGCACCGCCGTCACCCACGGCGCGCTCGCCGCCCTGCTGCCGCCGGACCTCACCCTGGTCCGCGCCGACGCGCCCGCCGACCGCGCCCTGATCGACGCCCGCCCCGCCACCGCCCCCGCCGTGCGGGTCCTCGCCGACGACCTCGCCTGCGTCCTCTTCACCTCCGGCTCCACCGGCCGCCCCAAGGGCGTCGCCTCCCCGCACCGCGCCACCGTCCGCACCTTCTTCGGCCAGGAGTACGCGGCCTTCGGCCCGGACGAGGTGTGGCTCCAGTGCGCCCCCGTCTCCTGGGACGGCCTCACCCTGGAGCTCTGGCCCGCCCTCCTGCACGGCGGCACCTGCGTCCTCGCCCCCGGCCAGAGCCCCGACCCCGGCGTGATCGCCGACCTCGTCGCCGCGCACGACATCACCACCGTCTGGCTCTCCGCCGGCCTCTTCGCCGTCATCGCCGACACCCGCCCCGAGGTCTTCCGCACCCTGCGCCAGGTCATGACCGGCGGCGAAGCGCCCTCCCTCGCCCATCTCCAGCGCGTCCGCCGGGACTTCCCGCACCTGCGGATCGTCCACGGCTACGGCCCCGTCGAGTCGATGGTCTTCACCAACTGCCACCAGGTCACCGCCGCCGACACCGCGGGCGCCACCGTCCCCGTCGGCCGCCCCCTCGCCCACACCCAGGTGTACGTCCTCGACGCCCGCCTCCAGCCCGTCCCCGCCGGAGTCACCGGCGAGCTGTACGTCTCCGGCGACGGCCTCGCCCACGGCTACCGCCACCGCCCGGCCCTCACCGCCGAACGGTTCGTCGCCCACCCCCACGGACCGCGCGGCGCCCGCGCGTACCGCACCGGCGACCTCGCCCGCTGGCGCGCCGACGGCACCCTGGAGATCGCCGGCCGCGCCGACGGCCAGGTCAAGGTGCGCGGCTTCCGGATCGAACCGGGCGAGATCGAGGCCGTCGCCGGCCGCCACCCCGGCGTCACCCACACCGCCGTCGTCGTCCGCGAGGACCGCCCCGGCGACCGGCACATCGTCGCCTACGTCGTCGGCGACGCCGACCCCGCCGCCCTCCGCGACCACCTCGCCCGCACCCTGCCCCCCCACATGGTGCCGTCCGCCATCGTCCCCCTGGACGCCCTGCCCCTCACCCCCAACGGCAAGCTCGACCGACGCGCCCTGCCCGCCCCCGACTTCACCGCCGGCGCCGCCCACCGCGCCCCCCGCACCCCGCGCGAGGAGATCCTCTGCGGACTCTTCGCCGACCTCCTCGGCCTCCCCGAGACCGGCATCGACGACGACTTCTTCGCCCGCGGCGGCCACTCCCTCCTCGCCGCCCGCCTCGCCGTCCGCATCCGCGCCGCCCTCGGCGCGGAACTCACCCTCCGCGACCTCTTCGAGGCCCCGACCGTGGCCGCCCTCGCCGAACGCCTCGACGCCGCCGCCCCCGCCCGGCCCGCCCTGCTCCCCGCCACCCGGCCCGCCGCCCTGCCGCTCTCCCCGGCCCAGCGCCGCCTCTGGTTCCTCGACCGGGCCGAGAACGGCGCCGCCGCCTACAACGTCGCCCATGCCCTGCACCTCGACGGCCCGCCCGACCCCACGGCCCTCGCCGCCGCGCTCGCCGACGTCACCCGGCGGCACGAGGCCCTCCGCACCGTCTTCCACGAGGAACGCGGCGAAGTCCACCAGCGGATCCTGCCCCCCGACCGGGCACGCCCCGACCTCCCCGTCACCCCCACCCGACCGGCCGACCTGCCCGCCGTCCTCTCCGCCCACGCCGCCCGCCCCTTCGACCTCGCGACCGAACCACCCCTCCGCGCCCACCTGTTCACGACCTCGGCGGAGGAGTCCGTCCTGCTCCTCGTCGTGCACCACATCGCCTGCGACGGCTGGTCGATGGCGCCGCTCGTCCGGGACCTGACCGAGGCGCACGCGGCCCGCACCGAGGGCCGCGCACCGGAGTGGGCGCCGCTGCCCGTCCAGTACGCCGACTACACCCTCTGGCAGCGCGACCTGCTCGGCGACGCCACCGACCCCGGCAGCCTCCTCGCCCGGCAGACCGCGCACTGGAAGGCGGCCCTCGCCGGCCTCCCCGACACCCTCGCCCTGCCCACGGACCGGCCCCGGCCGCCCGCCGCCACCCACCGCGGCGACACCGTCCCCGTCCACCTCGACGCCGACCTCCACCGGCACCTGCTGACGCTCGCCCGCACCTCCGGCGGCACCCTCTTCATGGTCCTCCAGGCGGGCCTGGCGACCCTCCTGACCCGGCTCGGCGCCGGCACCGACATCCCGCTGGGCACCCCGGTCGCCGGACGGTCGGACGAGGCCCTGGACGACCTGGTCGGCTTCTTCGTCAACACGCTGGTGCTGCGCACCGACACCTCCGGCGACCCGACGTTCCGGGAGCTGATCGCCCGGGTGCGGGAGACCGACCTCGCCGCCCACGCCCACCAGGACGTCCCCTTCGAGCACCTGGTCGAGGAGCTGAACCCGGCCAGGTCGCTCGCCCGGCACCCGCTCTTCCAGGTGATGCTCGTCCTCCAGAACAACGCCGAGGCCGCGCCCCGAGCCCTCGGCGGCAGCCCCCGGCTCGCCTCCGTGCTCAACGGCACCGCCAAGTTCGACCTCACCGCCGCCTTCACCGAGAACCACGCCGACGACGGCACCCCGTCCGGCATCACCGGAGCCCTCGAATACGCCGTCGACCTCTTCGACCGGGACAGCGCCGAGGCCCTGGCGGCGCGGCTGCTCCGGCTCCTGGCGGCGGCCGCGGCCGACCCGGACGCCCGCATCGGGGACCTGGAGCTGCTGGACGCGGGGGAGCGGCGGCTGCTCCTGGAGAAGCACAACGCCACCGCCCGCCCCCACCCGTACACCGACGCCCCCGTGCACGAGCTGTTCGCGCGGCGGGCCGCCCGAACCCCCGAGGCGACGGCCCTGGCCTCCGGCGACGCACGGGTGTCGTACGGGCGACTCGACCGGGACGCCAACCGGCTGGCCCACCACCTCCTCGCCCGGGGCGTACGGCGCGGCGACACGGTCGGCGTCCTCCTGGAGCGCGAGCCGGGCCTGGTCACGGCGGTGCTCGCGGTGCTGAAGGCCGGGGCCGCGTACACGCTCCTCGACCCCGGATTCCCGGCGGAACGCCTGCGGGAGACGACGGCCCGGGCCGGCGTCACGACGCTCGTCACGGCCGGCACGCTCGCCGACGACCTCGGCGGCGGGCTCGTACCGCTCCGGCTCGACGCCGAAGCCGAGGCGATCGCCGCCCGCCCGGACACCGCCCCCGGACCGATCGCGGGACCCGAGGACGCCGCCTGCGTGATGTTCACCTCGGGCTCGACGGGCGTGCCGAAGGGCGTGGTGGCCCCGCACCGGGCCCTCACCGGCACCCTGACGGGCCAGGAGTACGTGGCCTTCGGCCCGGACGAGGTGTGGCTGCAGTGCGCACCGGTGTCCTGGGACGCCTTCGCCCTGGAGGTCTTCGGCCCGCTGCTGCACGGCGGCACCTGCGTCCTCCAGCCGGGACTCAAGCCCGAACCGTCGGTCATCGCCCGGCTCGTCGCGACCCACGGCGTGACGACCGTCCACGTCTCGGCGAGCCTGCTGAACTTCCTGCTCGACGAGTACCCGGGGTGCTTCGCGGGGGTGCGGCAGGTGATGACGGGTGGTGAGCCGTTGTCCGTGGCGCACGTCGCGAAGGCGCGGGCGGAGTATCCGGGGCTGCGGCTGGTGAACGGCTATTCGCCGGTCGAGTCGATGATCTTCACGTGCTGCCACACGGTGGAGGGCCGGGACACGACGGCTCCGTCGATCCCGGTGGGCCGGCCGATCGCCGGCAAGCGGGTGTACGTGCTGGACGAGCGGCTGCGGCCGGTCCCGGTCGGTGTGACCGGGGAGCTGTACATGGCCGGCGTCGGCCTCGCCCGCGGCTACGTGGGCCAGCCGGGCCTGACGGCGGAACGGTTCGTCGCCCACCCGCACGGCACTCCGGGGGAGCGGGTCTACCGGACCGGCGACCTGGTGCGGTGGCGCGCGGACGGTGTGCTGGAGTTCCTGGGGCGTGCCGACGGGCAGGTGAAGATCCGCGGGTTCCGGGTCGAACCCGGCGAGGTCCAGGCGGTGTTGATGGCCCACGGGACCGTCCGCCAGGCCGCCGTCGTCGTCCGCGAGGACCGGCCCGGCGACAAGCGCCTCGCCGCCTACCTGGTCGCCGAGCCCGGCACCGTACTCGACCCTGACGACGTCCGCTCCCACGCGGCCGGCCGGCTCCCCGAGCACCTCCGGCCCAGCAGCTACACCGTCCTGGACGCGCTCCCGCTCACCCCGAACGGCAAGCTCGACCGCCAGGCCCTGCCCGCCCCCGCCACCACC
Organism: Streptomyces roseofulvus; assembly: GCF_039534915.1. Classification (NCBI taxonomy): domain Bacteria; kingdom Bacillati; phylum Actinomycetota; class Actinomycetes; order Kitasatosporales; family Streptomycetaceae; genus Streptomyces; species Streptomyces roseofulvus. The sequence continues at coordinate 7,784,717 of NZ_BAAAWE010000001.1, forward strand.
GCCCCCGCCGGCGGACGGGCCCCGCGCACCGCGCAGGAGAAGCTCCTCTGCGACCTCTTCGCCGAGGTCCTCGGCGCCGAGCACGTGAGCGCGGACGCCGACTTCTTCCACCTCGGCGGCCACTCGCTCCTCGTCACCCGCCTGATCAGCCGCGTCCGCGCGGTGTGCGACACCGAACTGTCCATCAAGACCGTGTTCGAAGCGCCCACGCCGGCCGCCCTGGCCGAGCGTCTGGACGGCGCCGAGAAGGCCAGGCCCGCCCTGCGGCGCCGGTCCCGCTCCTGAGGAGAATCCATGATCCCGTTGTCGTACGCCCAGCAGCGGCTGTGGTTCCTCAGCCGCACCCAGCCGAACCCCAGCTACAACATCCCCCTCGCGCTCCGCCTGCGCGGCACCCTCCACCCCGGCGCCCTGCGCCGCGCGCTGGACGACGTGCTCGGCCGGCACGAGGCGCTGCGCACCCGCTTCCCCGAGTCCGGGGACGGCACACCCCGGCAGGAGATCCTGCCCGCCGAACAGGCCCCGATCGCCTGGGAGTCGGTCACCACCGGACCGGAGGGCGTCGACGCCGCGCTGGCCGGCGCCGCCCGGCACGTCTTCGACCTCACCACCGAACTCCCGCTCCGCGCCACCCTGTTCACCGTCGCCCCCGACCACCACGTGCTCCTCCTCGTCTGCCACCACATCGCCGCCGACGGCTGGTCCCTCGGCCCGCTCGTCCGGGACCTGGCCGCCGCCTACACGGCCCGCGCCGCCGGCCGGGAACCCGTCTGGCCCGAACTCCCGGTGCAGTACGCGGACTACACGCTGTGGCAGCAGGACGTCCTCGGCCGCGAGGACGACCCGGAGAGCGTCGCCTCCCGCCAGCTCGGCCACTGGCGCCAGGCCCTCGCGGACCTCCCCGAGGAACTGCTCCTGCCCGCCGACCGGCCCCGCCCCGCCGTCCCCAGCCACCGCGGCGACGCGGTGCCGCTGGCCCTGGGCGCCGACGCGCACCGGCAGGTCGTCGAGCTGGCCCGGTCGTGCGGGGCGACCGTGTTCATGGTGTGCCAGGCGGCCCTGGCCGGCCTGTTCACCCGGCTCGGCGCGGGGACCGACATCCCGCTGGGCACCCCCGTCGCCGGCCGCACCGACGAAGCCCTCGACGAACTCGTCGGCTTCTTCCTCAACACGCTCGTGCTGCGCACGGACACCTCCGGCGACCCGACCTTCCGTGCCCTGGTGCGCCGCGTCCGCGCCACGGACCTGGAGGCGTTCGCGCACCAGGACCTGCCGTTCGAGCGGCTCGTGGAGGAGCTGAACCCGGCCCGGTCGCTCGCCCGGCACCCCCTCTTCCAGGTGATGCTCGTCCAGAAGGACGCGAGCGGCCCCGGCGGCTCCCCGGCACACTGGCCGGGGCTCGACGTCGACACCCTCCCCGTCGGCACAGGAACGGCCAAGTTCGACCTGACCGTGGGCATCGAGGAGCGGTACGACCCCGAGGGCCGCCCCGCCGGGCTCGACTGGACCCTCGGCTACGCCTCCGACCTCTTCGACCACGCCACCGTGGAGCTGCTGGCCCGGCGCCTGTCCGTCCTCCTCACCGCCCTCGCCGGAGACCCCGACCGGACCCTCGGCTCCGTCGACCTCCTCACCGACGAGGAACGGCGCCGGCTGCTCCCCGCCCCGGAGGACCGCCGCCCGGCGCCGTCACCCGGACGCGTCGACCGGCTCTTCGAGGCCCAGGCCGCCCGCACCCCCGAGGCGACCGCCGTCCTCTTCGAGGACGAGCGGATCACGTACGCCGCACTCGACGCCCAGGCCACCCGGCTCGCCCACCGCCTCCACGCCCACGGGGTGCGCGCCGGGGACATCGTCGCCGTTCACCTGGAACGCGGCCCCGACCTCGTCCGCGCCCTGCTCGCCGTGCTCAAGGCCGGCGCCGCCTACACCCTGCTCGACCCGGACTTCCCCGCCGAACGGCTCACCGCCGTCCTCGCCCGGACCCGGGCCGCCGCCGTCGTCACGGCCGGGGACGTACCGGAGTGGCTCGCCGCCACCGGGATCCCGCCGATCCACCCGGAGGCCCCGTCCACCGCCGGGCCCGCCCCGCACGCCGCCGGCCCCCTCGCCCGCCCCGACAGCGCCGAGGCACCCGCCTGCGTCATGTTCACCTCCGGCTCCACCGGCGTCCCCAAGGGCGTGGTGGCCCCGCACCGGGCGCTCACCGGCACCCTCACCGGCCAGGAGTACGCCCCCTTCGGCGCCGGCGAGACCTGGCTCCAGGCCGCGCCCATGTCCTGGGACGCCTTCGCCACCGAACTCCTCGGCCCCCTCCTCAACGGCGGCCGCGTCGTCCTCCAGCCGGGGCAGCGCCCCGAACCGGACGCCATGGCCGCCCTCGTCGCCCGGCACGGCGTCACCGTCCTCAAGGCGTCGGCGAGCCTCTTCAACCACCTCCTCGACGAACACCCCGAGGCGTTCGCCGGCCTCCACGCCGCCATGACCGGCGGCGAGGCCGCCTCCGCCGCCCACGCCGCCCAGGTCCTCGACCGCTTCCCCCACGTCCGCGTCACCAACGGGTACGGGCCCGCCGAGAGCATGGGCTTCACCACCACCCACACCATCACCGCCGCCGACCTGACGGGCGCGCCCATCCCCATCGGCACCCCCGTCCACGGCAAGCACGCCCTCGTCCTCGACGACCGGCTCCGGCCGGTGCCGCCCGGCGTGCCGGGGGAGCTGTACCTCTCCGGCACCGGACTCGCCCTCGGCTACCTCCACCACCCCTCGGCCACCGCCGAACGGTTCGTCGCCCACCCTCACGGCGCCCCGGGCGAGCGCGCCTACCGCACCGGCGACCTCGTGCGCCGCCGCTCCGACGGCGTCCTCGAATACCTCGGCCGCGCCGACGACCAGGTCAAGATCCGCGGCTTCCGCGTCGAGCCCGCCGAGATCGAGACCCACCTCACCGCCCACCCCGACGTCCGCCAGGCCGCCGTCGTGGTCCGGGAGGACCGCCCCGGCGACCGGCGCCTCGTCGCGTACGTCGTCCCCGTCCGCCCCGGCACCACCCCGGCCGGGCTGCGCGCCCACACCGCCGGCCGCGTTCCCGACCACCTGGTGCCGTCCGCGTTCGTCGCCCTGGACGCCCTGCCCCTCACCCCCAACGGCAAGCTGGACCGACGCGCCCTGCCCGCCCCCGACGTCACCGCCGGCGCCGCCCACCGCGCCCCCCGCACCCCGCGCGAGGAGATCCTCTGCGGACTCTTCGCCGACCTCCTCGGCCTCCCCGAGACCGGCATCGACGACGACTTCTTCGCCCGCGGCGGCCACTCCCTCCTCGCCGCCCGGCTGATCACCCGCGTGCGGGCCGCCCTCGGCGTCGAGATGACCGTCCGCGACCTGTTCCAGGCGCCGACCCCCGCCGGTCTCGCCGTCCGCCTCGACTCCGCCGCCCTGGCCCGGCGCCCCCTGCGCCCTGCACCCCGCCCCGAGGCGCCGCCGCTCTCCTTCGCGCAGCAACGCCTCTGGTTCTTCAGCCGGGTGGAGCGGAGCCCCCTCTACAACGTGCCCTTCGCCCTCCGGCTGCGCGGCCCCCTGGACCGCCGCGCGCTCCACGACGCGCTCGCCGACGCCGTGCGCCGCCACGAAGCGCTCCGCACCCGCTTCCCCGAGTCCGACTCCGGCCCCTGGCAGGACGTGCTGCCGCACGAGGCGGCCGAGGTGCCCTGGGAGTTCGCCCCCACCGACGCGGACCGGCTGACCGACGACCTCAGCGCCTTCGCCCGCCGGCCCTTCGACCTGACCACCGGACTGCCGCTGCGCGCCGCCCTGTTCACGCTCGGCGACGACGACCACGTCCTCCTGCTCGTCCTCCACCACATCGTCTGCGACGGCTGGTCCATGGGCGCCCTCGCCCGCGAGGTCGCCGACGGGTACACGGCCCGCGCCGCCGGCCGGGACGCCGTACGCCCCGAACTGCCCGTGCAGTACGCGGACTACACGCTGTGGCAGCAGGACGTCCTCGGCCGCGCCGACGACCCGGACAGCCTCGCCGCCCGCCAGCTCGCGCACTGGAAGGACACCCTCGCGGACCTCCCCGAGGAGCTGGCCCTGCCCGCCGACCGCTCCCGTCCCGCCGTACCGAGCCACCGCGGCGACGCGGTGCCGCTGGCGCTGGACGCCGAGGTCCACGGCCGGGTGGTCGAGCTGGCCCGGTCGTGCGGGGCGACCGTGTTCATGGTGTGCCAGGCCGCGCTCGCCGGCCTGTTCACCCGGCTCGGCGCGGGGACCGACATCCCGCTGGGCACCCCCGTGGCCGGCCGCACCGACGAGGCCCTGGACGAGCTCGTCGGCTTCTTCGTCAACACGCTCGTGCTGCGCACGGACACCTCCGGCGACCCGACCTTCCGCGCCCTGGTGCGCCGCGTCCGCGCCACGGACCTGGCGGCGTTCGCGCACCAGGACCTGCCGTTCGAGCGACTCGTGGAGGAGCTGAACCCGGCCCGGTCCCTCGCCCGCCACCCCCTCTTCCAGGTCCTCCTGGTGAAGAAGGACCCCACCGCCTCCGGCCGGGCCGAGGCCATGCGCGGCCTCACCACCGAGGTCGTCCCCGTCGGCACCTGGGTCGCCAAGTTCGACCTGACCGTCGGCATCGAGGAGCGGTACGACCCCGAGGGCCGGCCCGCCGGGCTCGACTGGACGCTCGGCTACGCCTCCGACCTCTTCGACCACGCCACCGTGGAGCTGCTGGCCCGGCGCCTGTCCGTCCTCCTCGCCGCCCTCGCGGGAGACCCCGACCGGACCCTCGGCTCCGTCGACCTCCTCACCGGCGCGGAGCACGACCGGATCAGGCACGACTGGAACGCCACCACCACCCCCGTCACCCCCACCACCCTGCCCCGGCTCTTCGCCGACCAGGCCCGCCGCACCCCCGACGCCACCGCCGTCCTCTTCGAGGACGAGCGGATCACGTACGCCGCACTCGACGCCCGCGCCGACCACCTCGCCCGGCACCTCGTCGCCCACGGCGCCGGCCCCGAACGCGTCGTCGCCGTCGCCCTGCCCCGCTCGGTCGAACTCCTCGTCGCCCTGTACGCCGTGCACAAGGCCGGCGCCGCCTATCTGCCCATCGACCCCGACTACCCCCGCGACCGCGTCGCCCACATGCTCGACGACGCGGCCCCCGCCTTCGTCCTCACCCCCGACCTCACCGCCCGGCTCGAAGCCGCCCCCGCGCCCGCCGCCGTCCACGCGCTCCCCGAGGCCCGGCCCGACCACCCCGCCTACGTCATCTACACCTCCGGCTCCACCGGCCGCCCCAAGGGCGTCGTCGTCACCCACGCCGCCATCGTGAACCGGCTGGCCTGGATGCAGCACGCCTACGGCCTCGAACCCGGCGAGCGGGTGCTCCAGAAGACCCCGTCCAGCTTCGACGTCTCCGTCTGGGAGTTCTTCTGGCCGCTGATCACCGGCGCCACCCTGGTCGTCGTCCGGCCCGAGGGCCACAAGGACCCCGACCACCTCGCCGGCCTCATCCGGCGGCACTCCGTCACCACCGTCCACTTCGTGCCCTCGATGCTGGAGGCCTTCCTCGCCGCCACCGACGTCACCGCCTGCCGCTCCCTGCGCCGCGTCATCTGCAGCGGCGAGGCCCTGCCCACCGCCCTCGCCGAACGGTTCGCCGCCGCGAGCACGGCGGAGCTGCACAACCTCTACGGGCCGACCGAGGCCGCCGTCGACGTCACCAGCCACCGCTTCGACCCCGCCGACGCGGCCACCGGCTCACCGGCCGCCTCCGCCGGCGTCCCCATCGGGCGCCCCGTCTGGAACACCGGCGTCCACGTCCTGGACGCCGCGCTCCGCCCCGTGCCGCCCGGCGTGACCGGCGAGCTGTACCTCTCCGGCGTCCAGCTCGCCCGCGGCTACCTCGGCCGCCCCGGCCTCACCGCCGAACGCTTCACCGCCGCCCCCTTCGGACCGCCCGGCGCCCGGATGTACCGCACCGGCGACCTCGCCCGATGGCGCGCCGACGGCGCCGTCGAATTCCTCGGCCGCGCCGACGACCAGGTGAAGCTCCGCGGCTTCCGCATCGAACTCGGCGAGATCACCGCCGCGTTGACCCGCCACCCCGACGTCCGTCAGGCCGCCGTCGTGGTCCGCGAGGACCGGCCCGGCGACCGGCGCCTCGTCGCGTACGTCGTCGGCGCCGGGAACGGCACGACGGCGGCGGACGACGGGGACGGCGGCAGCGGGACGACGGCGACGGCGGACGGGCACAGCGCCGGCGGGAGGGCCGCGACGGTCGGCGGGGACGGTACCGGCGCACTGCGCGACCACCTCGCCCGGGCCCTGCCCGCCCACATGGTCCCGAGCCTGTTCGTCCGGCTCGACGCGCTGCCCCTCAGCCCCAGCGGCAAGCTCGACCGCCGCCGGCTGCCCCGGCCCGCCCTCGCCGACACCACCGGCGCACGACGGCCGCGGGACAGCCGCGAGGAGACGCTGTGCGGGCTGTTCGCCGAGGTGCTCGGCGTGGAGACCGTCGGCATCGACGACGGCTTCTTCGACCTCGGCGGCCACTCCCTGCTCGCCACCCGCCTCATCACCGGCATCCGCCGCGCCTTCGGCGTCGACCTCGGCATCCAGGCCCTCTTCGAGGCCCCCACCGTCGCCGGCCTCGCCCCCCGCCTCGACCGCACCGGCCCCGCCCCGGCGGCACGGACCGGCACCTCGCTCGCCTCCCCGCTGGCGCTGCGCCCGCGCGGCGCCAGCACCCGGGCCGCCCCCCTCTTCTGCGTCCACCCCGCGGCCGGGATCAGCTGGGTGTACGCCGGTCTGCTCCGCCACCTCGGACCCGAGCGGCCGGTGTACGGCCTCCAGGCCCGCGGCCTCACCCCGCCGGACCTGCCGGCGGCCGGGCTCGACGCGATGGTCAAGGACTACCTCGCCCAGCTCCGCGCGGTGCAGCCCGAAGGCCCGTACCACCTGCTCGGCTGGTCCTTCGGCGGACTCGTCGCCCACGCGCTGGCGACCCGGCTGCGCGCCGAGGGCCAGGAGGTCGCCCTCCTGGCCGTCATGGACGGCTACCCGCACCGCCCCGCCGACGCCACCGCGACCGGCGACCGCGCCGGGGCGGCCGCCGAACCCGGCGGCGCCACGCCCGCGCCGCCGTCCTGGCGGGCCGGCGGCCCGCCGCCCGCCGACTGCCCGACGACGCTCGCGGCCCTGCTGGCCTCCCTCGGCCTCCCGGTCCCCGACGAGCCCCTGACCTTCGCCCGGTTCGAGCGGGCCGTCCGCCAGGACGGCGGACCGCTCGTCCACTTCACCGGCGACGAACTCGCGGCGCTCGCCGAGGTGTTCTCCACCAACGTCCGGCTGCGCCACGACTTCGTCCCCGAACGCTTCGACGGCGACCTGCTGTTCTTCGCCGCCACCGAAGGCCGCACCGGACACCGGCCGGACCCGCGGGACTGGCAGCCGTACGTCGCCGGCCGGATCGACGTCCACGACGTGCCCTGCACCCACGGCGCCATGACCCGGCCCGACCCGCTCGCCCGCATCGCCGGCGCGCTCGCCGACCGGCTCACCCCGCCGGCGCACTGATCCACCGACCACCCGTCCCTCCCGTTCCTCCCCACCCAGGAGACCTCCATGCGGACCGACACCACCCCGCCCGCCGCCCCGACGACCACCCCCGCCTCCACCGAGGACCGGGTGCGCCACTACTACGACCTCGTCGACGCCGGCGACGTCCCCGGCCTCGTCGGCCTGTTCACCCCGGACGCCGTCTACCACCGCCCCGGCTACCCGCCGTTCGACGGCCACGAGGGCCTCACCCGCTTCTACGGCGGCACCCGGGTCATCCGCACCGGCCGCCACACCCTCACCACGATCGTCGCCGACGGCTCCGACATCGCCGTCCACGGCGAGTTCCACGGCGAGCTCCACGACGGCACCACGGTCGGACTGCGCTTCGCCGACTTCTTCCGGGTCGCCGACGACGGCCGCTTCGGCCGCCGCGACACCTTCTTCTTCGCACCGCTCGTCTGACCGGCCCGAGCCGGAACCCCGCCACCCCCCGTCGACCCGTAAGGAACCCGCCATGACGCTCACCTTCGACCACGACTCCGCCGCCGCGTCCGCGCCCCGGCCCGTCCGCGCCCCCGGTCACGGCGACGCCTTCACCGACCACATGTACACGCTCTCCTGGAACGCCACCGACGGCTGGCACAAGCCCGAGCTGGGCCGGCTCCAGCCGCTCACCCTGCACCCGGGGACGATCGGCCTGCACTACGCCCAGGTCATCTTCGAGGGGCTGAAGGCCCACCGCCAGGCCGACGGCGGCGTCGCCGTCTTCCGGCCGTGGGACCACGCCCGCCGCTTCCAGCGCTCCGCCCGCCGGCTGGCCATGCCGGAACTGCCCGAGGACGTCTTCGTCGACTCCATCGAGCAGGTGCTGCGGGCCGACCAGGGCCTGCTCTCCGACGACCCGAGCCACAGCATCTACCTGCGGCCGATGATGTTCGGCGCGGACGCCAACCTGATGCTCCGCCCCTCCCACACGTACGAGTACCTGATGATGGCGTTCGTCGCGGGCGGCTTCTTCGGCAAGGCCATGGAGACCGTGTCCGTGTGGATCAGCCACGAGCACAGCCGCGCCATCCCGGGCGGCACCGGCAACGTCAAGTGCGCCGGGAACTACTCGGGTTCGTTCGTCGCCCAGCTCCAGGCCCAGGAGGCCGGCTGCCAGCAGGTCGTCTGGCTGGACCCGCTGGAGCGCACCTGGATCGAGGAGATGGGCGGCATGAACATGTTCTTCGTGCGCGGCTCGGGTCCCGGGGCCGAGATCGTCACCCCCGCCCTCAGCGGTTCGCTGCTGCCGGGCGTCACCCGCGACACGCTCCTCGCCATCGCCGAGAGCATGGGCTACGTCCCCCGGGAGGAGAGGATCTCGCTGGAGCAGTGGCGGCGGGAGTGCGCGCAGGGCCGCATCACCGAGGTGTTCGCGTCCGGCACCGCCGCCGTCGTCACCCCCGTCGGCCACGTCAAGGACCGGGACGGCGACTGGACGATCGGCGACGGCGAGCCCGGCCCGGTCACGCTCGCGATGCGCGAGGCCCTGGTGAACCTCCACCACGGCACCGCCCCCGACCCGAAGGGCTGGCTCCACCGCATCTCCTGACACCCCGCGGCCGGCGCCGCCCCCGCCGCCCGTCCCGGGCCGTTCAGCCCACCCGGGACGCGTCGGCGAGGGCGGCGCCGGCCGCTTTCTCGGCCACGGCGCGGTCCTGCGGGACCAGGCCGATGCGGGTACGGCGGTCGAGGACGTCGGCCGCGTCGAGGGCCCCCTCGTGACGGACGGCCCACACCAGTTCGGCGCCGGTGACGGGGTGGCCGGGCACCACGGGTTCGGCGAGCGCCGGGTCCCGGAGGCCGAGGGCGTGGACGGCCGGGGCCTCGGAGCCGTACCGGTGCACGAGTCGCGCCGGGACGTCGAGCCCGGCGAGGACCCGCGGGGCGGCGGCGCCGACCAGCGGGACGGACGCGGTGCGGCAGGGCCCGGCCTCCAGGGCGCGGGCGGCCACGGCGGCGTCGACGGCGTCCTGCGCCATCCGCCGGTACGTGGTCAGCTTGCCGCCGACGACGGTCACGACGCCGTCGGGGGAGGTGAGGACCGCGTGCCGGCGCGAGATGTCGGCGGTGCGGCCCGACGCGTCCCGGGTGTCGAGCAGCGGCCGCAGGCCCGCGAACGCGCCGACGACGTCGGACCGCCGGACGGTGACGTCCAGCGCGGAGCCGAGTACGTCGAGGAGGAAGCCGATGTCGGTCTCGGGGACCTCCGGCACGTCGGGGACGGCGCCGTCGAGCGGCTCGTCGGTGAGCCCCACGTACACCCGTCCGTCGCCCTGGGGGAGGACCAGCACGAAGCGGTTGGTCTCGCCGGGGATCGGGATGTGCAGGCCGGCGGAGAGCCGGCCCAGGTCCTCGGCGCGCAGCACCAGATGGGTGCCGCGCGAGGGCCGCAGCCGGACGTCGTCGACGAGTCCGCCCGCCCACACGCCGGTCGCGTTGACGACGGTGCGCGCGCGGATGCGCAGCGTCTCGCCGGTGGTCTCGTCGCGTACCACCGCCCCGTCGCCGTGCAGTTCGAGGGCGCGGACGCGGGTGAGGATCCGGGCGCCGTGGGCCGCGGCGGTGCGCGCGATCGCGGTCACGAGGCGGGCGTCGTCGGAGAGCCGGCCGTCCCAGGAGAGCAGTCCGCCGCGCAGTCCGGTGGGCCGCAGGGCGGGGGCGAGGTGGCGGGTCTCGACGGCGGAGAGGGTGCGCGGCCGGGGGAGCGTGCCGCGCGAGGTGCGGGCCCCGACCCGCAGCAGGTCGCCCGCGAGGAACCCGGCCTGCGCGAGGGCCGCCTGGGCGCGTCCCACCAGCGGGGTGAGGGGCAGCACGAAGGGCTGGGCGCGGACCAGGTGGGGGGCGGTGCGCTCCATGAGGACGCCGCGCTCGACGGCGCTCTCGTGGGCGACGTCGAGCTGGCCCGAGGCGAGGTAGCGCAGCCCGCCGTGGATCAGCTTGGAGCTCCAGCGGGAGGTGCCGAACGCGAGGTCGTGGGCGTCGATCGCGACGACGCCGAGCCCCCGGGTCGCCGCGTCGAGCGCGGCTCCGGCCCCGGTTGCGCCGAGCCCGACGACGAGCACGTCGACGGTGCCGGCGGGGCCGTTCGCGAGCTGGTCGAGCTCGCGCCGGCGGCGCTCGGCGTTCAGCGAGGATCCGGGCAGGGCGGTGCCGCTCGTGGGGTTCACGGGGTGAGGGTCCTCTCCAGCAGGGTGCGCAGCTCGTCGAGGAAGGCGGCTTCGCTCAGTTCGGGGTCGCTCTCGTCGGTCATGGTGCGCAGCGAGAGCGTGAAGGACTGGACGACCAGCAGCAGGGAGCGGGCCTGGAGGTCCACCCGGGCCCGTCGCACGGACCCGTCCTCGTGGCCGTCCTCCAGCGCGCCGTGGAGCAGGCCCAGAAGGGCCTCCTGGCTGGCGCCCCGCCGGTCGAGGATGTACGGCAGCAGCAGCTCCGGGTCGACGTCGAGGATCTTGTGGAAGAGCGGGTGCGCCCGGAAGGCGGCGGCGCCCGCGACGAGCCCCTCGACGATCCGCTCCCGCTCGGGCCGGTCGTCGTCGGACGGGGGCATCGCCCCGGCGGCGACGCCGATCCACTCACGGGTCATCAGGTCGCCGACCAGGCTGCGCACGTCGGGCCAGCGCCGGTAGAGCGTCATCCGGGACACCCCCGCGCGCCGGGCGACGTCGGTGAGGGTGGTGCGTCGTACGCCGACGGCGAGCACGCAGTCGCGTGCGGCGTCGAGCACGGGATCTCCGTCTGCATGGTTGTGACGAATGGGCGTCATCTGTCACAGTGTAATGCCAGTGCGGGCCGAGCGGCAGAGCCGTCCGTGAAACAGACCGTGAGGAACCTCTCGAAGTGGACATGTTGTGGAGCGGCTGGGGCGACCCGGCCAAGGCGGCACCCCTGCCCGACGCGGTCACCGGCCTTCTGCGCGACCTGCTCGGCGTCACCCCCCGCGAGGGCGGCCCCGCCGCCCTCGACGCGATCGAACCGCCCGCCCCCGCGCTCACCGACGAGGCCCGCGCCGCGCTGCGCAAGGCCGTCGCCGCCCCGGACGGCGTCCGGGAGGACGCCGAGAGCCGGATCCGCCACACCCGCGGCAAGTCCACGCCGGACCTCCTCCGCATCCGCTCGGGCGAGGTCGAGGACGTACCCGCCGCCGTCGTCCTCCCGGCCGGCCACGACGAGGTCCTCGCCGTGCTCGCCGCCTGCGCCGAACACGGCCTCGCCGCCGTGCCCTTCGGCGGCGGCACCTCCGTCGTCGGCGGCCTCGCGCCCACCACCGAGCGCCCCTTCGTCGCCCTCGACCTGCGCCGCATGGACCAGCTGCTCGCGCTCGACGAGGTCTCCCGCACCGCGACCCTCCAGCCCGGCCTGCGCGGCCCCCGCTGCGAGGAACTGCTCAACGCCCAGGGCTGGACGCTCGGCCACTTCCCCCAGTCCTTCGAATGGGCCTCCGTCGGCGGCTTCGCCGCGGCCCGCTCCAGCGGCCAGGCCTCCGCCGGCTACGGCCGCTTCGACGAGATGGTCCTCGGCCTCACCGTCGCCACCCCCGAAGGCACCCTGGAGACCGGCCGGGCCCCCCGCTCGGCCGCCGGACCCGACCTCCGCCAGCTCGTTCTCGGCTCCGAGGGTGCCCTCGGCGTCATCACCGCGATCACCGTCCGCATCCGCCCCCTCCCGGCCCGCCGCGTCTACGAGGGCTGGCGCTTCGCCTCCTTCGAGGCGGGCACGGCGGCGCTGCGCCGCCTCGCCCAGGACGGCCCCCGCCCCACGGTGCTGCGGCTCTCCGACGAGTCGGAGACCTTCGTCGGCCTCGCGCAGCCGGACGCCATCGGCAGCGCCGAACTCCCCCCGAACCCCGGCTGCATGGCGATCGTCGGCTACGAGGGCACCGAGGAGGAGACCGCCGTCCGCCGCGCCGCCGCCCGCGAGGTGCTGCTCGCCTGCGACGGCGCGTACCTCGGCGAGGAACCCGGCGACCGCTGGGAGCACGGCCGCTACAACGCCCCCTACCTCCGCGACTCCCTCCTCGACGCCGGAGCCTTCGCCGAGACGCTGGAGACCGCCGCCTTCTGGTCCGCGATCCCCGGCCTCTACACGGCCGTCCGCGACGCCCTCACGACCACGCTCACCGAGGCCGGCACCCCGCCCCTCGTCATGTGCCACATCTCGCACACCTACGAGAACGGCGCCTCCCTCTACTTCACCGTCGTCTCCGCGCAGGGCGAGGACCCGGTCGCCCACTGGGAGCCGGCCAAGCGGGCGGCCAACGACGCCATCCTGGCGGCCGGCGGCACCATCAGCCACCATCATGGCGTCGGCACCGACCACCGCGACTGGTACGTCCGGGAGATCGGCCCCCTCGGCATCCGCATGCTGCAGGCAGTCAAGGCCGAGATCGACCCGTCCGGCGTGCTCAACCCCGGAGTCCTCGTCCCCGTCCGCTGACCACCTCTCCCGCCGCCCGGAGGCCTGATCCATGCGCCACTTCACCGCCGTCGTCAACCCCACCGCAGGGGGTTCCAGCGGCACGGCCGGCCTGCTCCCGCTGGCCCGGCTGCTCCGGGAGGCGGGCGCCGGACTCGACACCGTCTACAGCCGCAGCCTGGAGCACGCCCGCGAACTCGCCCTGCGGGCCGGGGAGCGGGGCCACGTCGTCCTCGCCGTCGGCGGCGACGGCATGGCCGGCGGGATCGGCGGCGCGCTCAGCGGCACCGACACCGTGCTCGGCCTCGTGCCCGCGGGCCGCGGCAACGACTTCGCCCGCGCCCTGGGACTGCCCACCGACGCGCCGGGGCTCGCCGCCGTCCTGCTCGGCGGCGAGCCGCGCGCGGTCGACACCATCGAGGTCGAGTCCGCGACCCACGCCAGGACCTGCGTCCTGGGCAGCGTGTACGCGGGCGTCGACGCGGTCGCCAACCGCCACGCCAACGCCTCGCGGATCCTGCGGGGCGCGGCCTCGTACTACGCCGGCGGGCTGCGGGCGGTCCTCGCCTGGAAGCCCGCCCACTACCGCATCACCGTCGACGGCGTCCGCCACGAGCGCACCGGCTACACGGTGGTCGCGGCCAACTCCGGCTTCTACGGCTTCGGCAGGAACATCGCGCCCGGCGCCCGCCTCGACGACGGCCTGCTCGACGTCGTGGTCATCCGCGAGGCCCCCAAGCGGCTCTTCTTCGCCATGATGAACGAGCTGAAGACCGGCGCCCACCTGAACCGCCCCCAGGTCGAGATCCTGCGCGGCAAGGAGATACGCGTCGAGGCCGACCGCCCGCTGCCGTACGGCGCTGACGGCGAGGTCGACGCCACCCTCCCGGTCACCCTCCGGGTCCGCCCCGGCGCGCTCCGGGTCCTGGCCTGACCCGGACCCCGTCGTCGAGGCGCCCCCGGCCCGCACCGCGCGGACCGGGGGCGCCCCTCCGCCTACGCGCCGCCGGACCCCGGAGCGTCCCGGAGGACGATCGCGCCGGACGGGCACACGCCGGCCGCCATCCGCGCCGCCGCACGGTCCGCGGCGGCGGGCTCGGCGTCCAGCAGGACCACGAGCCCGTCGTCCGGGTCCTGGTCGAAGACGGCGGGCGCGGTCATCGCGCACATCCCCGCACCGATGCAGCGCTCCCGGTCCACGCTCAGCCCCATCCCCGCCGCCCCCGTCACTTCTCGTCCCAGGCGACCGGGAGGCTCTTCACCCCGTAGATGTCCGCCGTCTCCGGGCGCAGCGGGACCTCCTCCGCCGGCACGTCGAGCCGCAGCGAGGGGAAGCGGTCGAGCAGCGCGCGGAACGCCACCCGCATCTCGATCCGCGCCAGCTGCTGGCCGAGACACTGGTGGATGCCGTGACTGAACGCCAGGTGCCCGTCGAACGGCCGCCGGACGTCCAGCACGTCGGGGTCGGTGAACCGCTCCGGATCACGGTTGGCCGTGTTGTACGAGAGGACCACCGTCGTCCCCGCCTCGACGAGCTGCCCGCCGACCTCGACGTCCTCCAGCGCCGTCCGCATGAACGTCTTGGCGACGCTCAGGTACCGCAGCAGCTCCTCCACCGCCCCGTCGATGAGCGAGGGGTCCTCGCGCAGGGCCGCCAGCTGCTCCGGGTGCCGCAGCAGCGCGTACGTACCGAGCGCCAGCATGTTCGCGGTGGTGTCGAACCCGGCGGCGAGCAGGATCAGGCTGATCCCCTTCAGCTCCTCGTCGGTCAGATCGCTGTCCGTGAGCTCGCTGAGCACGTCGTCGGTCGGGTGCGCGCGCTTGGCGGCGACGAGCCGCGCCAGGTACTCCTGCGTGGCGGTGTACGCCGCGATCAGCTCCTCGTCGCCGACCTCCCCGCCCATGAAGGCGTCGATCTGCTGCTGGAAGGAGGCGCGGTCCTCGTAGGGCACCCCGAGGATCTCGCAGATCACGATGGTCGGGATCGGTTTCGCGAACGCGGTCACCAGGTCCGCCGACGAGCCGGCCGCCGCCATGGCGTCCAGACACTCGGCGGTGACCTGCTCGATCCGCTCGGTGAGCAGCCGCATCCGCCGCACGGTGAACTTGCCGACCAGCGGCTTCCGGTAGCGGCTGTGCTCCGGATCGTCCATGAGCAGGAACTCGCCCGGCGGCGCCGGCGGGATCTCGAAGTCGACCACGTTCAGCAGGTCCTTGCGCGAGCTGAAGCGCGGGTCCGCCAGCACCGACCTCACCAGGTCGTAACCGGTGATCAGCCAGCCGGGCATGCCGCCCGGGTGGGTGAGCCGGACGATGGGCCCGTGCCCGCGGGCCTCGACCAGCTCGGCCGGCGGGTCGAACGGGCACCCGGGCCGACGCTCCGTCGGCATGGCCGCGACGGTGTGGAGGGATTCGCTCATGGCCGTTCCTCTTCTCGCGCAATGACGTGGTTGACGATTCCCGAAAGCTACGTTGCGTTCAGGGGTTCGTCAATCTCAATATGAGGAACGCCCAGGTAGGCGAAGGAAATTGGTGCAATGGGCCGCCTTCGAACGCAACGTCACGTTGCAATGGAAGACCTCGGGGGCAAGGCGAGCCGGTCCGCGAGGAAGGCGATGATCTCGTCCCGGGCACGCACGGTGGGGTGACCCGCGGCATCGACCAGATGAGCCGTGACGACGCTGTGCGGGCAGCCGACCACCTCGCGGAAGAACGGCGGCGGATCGGGGTGCGCCGCCTCGTCCGGCAGCACCCGCCCGTCGAACGCGTCACCGAGGAGCGCCCGGTACGCGGCGAACCTTCGGCCCGTGCACCAGCGGTCGTTCTCGAACCGGTACGCGAGGACCTTCAGCCCGTCCCGCCGCACCCGCTCGGCCACCGCCGCGGCATCGTCCTCGCCCAGTTCGAGCCCCGCGGGATCGTCGAGCGGCAGCGACGGATGGTTGACGACCGGCGCCACCACCGCCGGCTCCAGCGTCATCGACAGCGCGAAGTTCCCGGTGAAGCAGAGCCCGACGGCCCCGACCCCCGGCCCGCCCCGCTCGGCGTGCGCCGCCCGGGCCAGGCCCCGCAGCCACCCCACCACCGGACTGGTCCCACCGCCCGCGAACGCCCGGAACTCGGCCGCGACGCACGCCCGCCGCACCACGGTCTCCGCCGCCTCGGCCCGCGGATAGGCCCCGTCGACGCCGAACAGCGACGGCAGGTACACCGAGAACCCCGCCTCCCGGACCCACCGCGCGAACCGGGCGACGTCCGGGCTGATCCCCGGCATCTCCGGCATGATCACCACCGCCGGCCCGGCCCCGGACACGTACACCCGCTTGGCGACGCCCCCCACCTCGACCTCCCGGCGCTCGAAGTCGTCCAGCCGATCGTCGCCCTGCCTGCCCTGCCTGTCCTGTCTGTCCTGTCTGTCGTGCTTGTCGTGGGTGTTCCGGGTGCTCCGGCTGCTCTGCCCGTGTGCGCTTCCCATACGGGCAGGATGAGGGGGCGCCGGTTCCCCGGAGAACCGGCGATATCGCCGAGTCTCCGGGCGATACCGCCACCCCGCCACCGTCCCTCGTCCGCCGGAGGTCCCGCATGAGTCCCCTGCGCGTGAGCGTGCTCGCCTATCCCGGCTGCTTCGCGTCCGAGGTCTTCGGCGTACCCGACCTCCTCACCATGGCCGGGCACGTCGCCGCCGCCCAGGGGCGGGCGGAGGCGGCGTACGAGACGACCGTGGTCTCGCCGCGCCGGCGCGTCCTCGCCTCCGGCGGCTCCCGCGTCGACGTCTCGGCCGTGCGCCCCGCCGACGTCCTCGTCGTGCCCGGCTTCGCACTGTCACCCGCCCTCGACCTGGACGCGACGCTCGCCCACCTCGCACCGGAGACCGCCACCATCAAGGCCCAGGCGGAGGCGGGCACCGCCGTCGTGTCGATCTGCGTCGGCGCCTACCTCCTCGCCGAGGCCGGCCTGCTCCACGGCCGCGAGGCCACCACCAGCTGGCTGTACGCCGACCGGTTCGCCCGCCGCTACCCCGACGTCCGGATCCGCCCGGAGCACCTGGTCGTCACCGACCGCGGGGTGACGACCACCGCCGCCTTCAGCGCCATGTACGACTTCGCCCTGCGCCTCGTCCGCGACCACGACGGCCCCCGGGTCGCCCGCGGCACCGCACGCGTCGCCCTCCTCGACGACGCCCGCGCCACCCAGACCCCCTACGTCGACACGGACCTCCTCCCCGCCACGGGCCACGCGTTCGCGGCCGGCGTCATGCGCCGGCTCGACCAGAACCTCGCCGCCCGCTACGACCTCCCGGCCCTGGCGCGGGAGTTCGGCGTCAGCACCCGCACCCTGCTCCGCCGCTTCGGCGCGGAGACCGGCCGGACCCCGCTCGCCTACCTGCAGGCCGCGCGCGTCCGCCGCGCCCGCCACCTCCTGGAGACCACGGACAGGACCGTCGCCGCCATCGCCGCCGACGTCGGCTACCGCGACCCCGGAACCTTCACCGCCCTCTTCGTCCGCCACACCGGCCGCCGCCCGAGCGCCTGCCGAACCGCGAAGGGCCCTATGGAGAAAGGGCGTTGAGAACCGTGAGCCGTGGGGACGTCGGTGTCATCATCGATCCATGACGCAGCGATCCGACTCCGGTCGCCCCACCGGGACCACCGCCGACACCGTCCTGCATCGCTTCGCACACTGGGCCCGGACCACCCCCGGGGCCGTCGCCGTCGCCGCGGGCCCGCGCCGCCTGACCTACGCGCGGCTCGACGCGCGCGCCGCCCTGCTCGCCCGCGACCTGCGCGCCTCCGGCCTGCCGTCCGGCGGCCTCGTCGCCGTCGGCGTCTCCGACCGGACCTCGCTGGTCGTCGCGATCCTCGCCGTCCTCAAGGCCGGCGGCGCGTACGCCGTCCTCGACGCGGAGCACCCGCACATCGGGCGGCGACAACTCGCCGCCGTCGAGCCCTTCGCCCTGCTCACCCGGCCCGCCGACCGAGCGGCCCTCGACACCGGCCACGGCCCGCCGGTCGTCCTCCTGGACACCGACCCCGACACCGTTACCGACACTGACGCGCAAGCCGACGCGCAAGCCGACGCGCAAGCCGTCGCGCAAGCCGTCGCGGAAACCGACGCGGCAGGCGACGTAGAGGCCGCCCAGGAGCTCGCCCCGGCGCCCGGCGCCCTCGCGGCCCGCCTGTTCACCGCCGCCGCCGAGCCGCGCTCCGTACCCCTCACCCACGACGTGCTGCTCGCCGCCTACGAGGCCTGGGCCGAGGTGACGCGGGTGACCCCGGCGGACCGCCACCTCATCGCCACCGGCGCGGACGTCAGCGCGTTCGCCGCGGGCTGGACCCGCGCCCTGTGCTCCGGCGGAACCCTGGTCCTGCCCGCCGCCGCACCCCGCAGAGCGGGGGCCGGCGACGACCTCCCGGCCCTCGTCGCGAGCGAGGGCGTCACCGTCCTGTACGCGGGGCCCGACGGCGCCGCCGACCTCCTCGCCCGCGCCCCCACGGACCGGCGCGACCCGTACCCCGCCCTCCGGCCGCTGCGGCTGCTCGCCGTGACGGGGGACCGCCTCCACCTCGACGAACAGGCCGCCCTGCACACTCTGCTCCGCCCCGGGGCCCGCGTGCTCAACGTCTACGGCCTCGCCGAGACGGCCGGCACCGGCACCTGGCTGGAGCTGCCGTGCCTGCGCGACCCCGTCGACCTCCCGGAAGGCCCCACGCTGCTCGGCACCCCCTTCCCCGGGTGCGCCGCCGAGGTGGTCGCGGGCGAGATCCACCTCACCCCACCGGGCGGTGGCCGACCGATACCCACCGGCGACCTCGGCCGGGTCCGCGAGGACGGTCTGCTGGAGTTCGCGGGCCGGATCCGCGACCGCATCACCCTGCCGGGCCGCCGCCCCCTCGACCCGTACGCGGTCGAGACCGCGATCCGCGGCCACGAGGGCGTCGGCGCGGTCGTCGTCACCGGCGTCGACGGCACGCCGGACGGCCGCGGCGCACGCGGCACGCGCCGCCTGGTCGCCTACGTGACACCACCCGCCCCGTCGTCGGGGACCGCCGTGCGGCCCGACGTAGCGGAGCTGCGGGCCCACCTCGCCGGCAAGGTGCCCGAGGAGGACATGCCGCAGGCCGTCGTCCGCGTCCGCAGCCTGCCGCGCAACCGGGCGGGCCAGGAGGACCGCTCGGCCCTGCCCCTCCCCGCGCGGCCCGGAGGAGGGGCGAGGACGGCGAAGGCCGGAGCCGCCGCGCCGGGCGAAGCCCCGGCGTCGTGCGGCGTCGTCTGGGGGACGGTGGCGTTCGGGTTCGTCGCCGTCCTCCTCACGGACGTCCTGTGGCCCGGCTCCACCGACCTCGCCGGGGTGCCGTCCCCCTGGTCGGCACTGTTCGGCCTGTTGTACGTCTTCGAGTGGCTGTCGTTCGGCGCCGGTGCGGTGTTCCTGTTCTTCGGGCGTCCGACGATGCGGCGCCGCGGGCGCGGACGGCCCCTCACCACGCTCGCGCACCTGGCGGTGGCGTACCTCCTGATGGCCTGGTGGCCGCAGGACAACTTCTACCGCCTGGCGGCCAAGAACGACTGGCCCCGACAGGCCGCCCTCGTCTACGCCTTCAACATCCCGCTGATGCTCGCGGCCGGAGTCGTCGCCCTGTACGCCCTGAGCAAGCCGAAGAACCCCCAGGGCGCGGAGGAGGACACCACGATCTGACGGCGGTCACCGGCGTGACCCGGCGCCGTCCTCCTCCAGCCCGGCGAAGTCCGCCCCGACGCGCCGGGCCCCGGCCCTGACCAGCGCCTCGGCCGCGTCCAGCACCTCCGGGTCGCGCGCCGCCACGAGGAACCCCAGCCAGGGCGAGGGCTCGAAGGCGCCGGTCGGGATCGCCGGGACGAACACCGCCCCCAACCCGGCGCACTCCCGCGCGAGTTCCCGGCAGAGGTCGTCGAACGGGGCCTCGGGCAGGCGCGCCCCGAGTCCGACACGGTCGACGATCCGGACGAGGTGCCCGGCGCCCCGCAGCGCGTCGAGCCGGGCCGCCACCATGAAGGCGACCGACGGACCGGTCAGCCGCAGGTTCGTCTCCGTCGGCGCCAGCCGCCCCGACCCGTCGGCCACGAAGTCCACGTCGAACCAGCCCCGGTACCCCGAGTCCGCCAGCTCGCGCCCCACCGCCCGCCCGAACGCGACGAGGGGCCGCTCCGCCCACGCGGGCACCACCGAGGGCCCCACGGTGGCCCCCGCGTAACAGCCGTCCCGGACCTCCATCACCGCACCACCGACCACCCACACCCGGCCGTCGGCGTCGACGAACCCGTCGCAGGTCAGATCGCGCGGGCCGCCCGCCGCGTCCCGCTCCGGCCCCGGGACGTACTCCTCCACCAGCAACGGCCCCCGCGGCAGCCGGCGCAACACGGCCCGCACCCCGCCCGCCTCACGCACCCGCCGGGGCGTGACGATGAAGGTCCCGGAACCGCCCACGCCATGCTCGGTCTTCACCACGGTGGCCTCCCCGGCGCGCACCCGGGCACCCAGCAGCCGGACCGCCTCCCGACGGGTCCGGGCCCGCCACTGACCGGGCAGCACGATCCGCGGATGCCCGCCGCGCGCGAGGATCCCCGCGAACAGCTCGTGCGCCGCGGACTTCGACTCGTACCGCAGCTCTCCCTCCCCGAGGGCCCGCCCGGTCACCTCGCCCAGCGCCCGGGTCCACCCCCACGCCACCCACGGCAGCCCGGTCTCCGCCAGCCGCCCCAGGAGAGCGGGCCGCCCCCGCAGCGCGTCGACCAGCCCGCCGCCCCCCGGACCGACGAGGCCGTCGTACACCTCCACCGCCGACCAGCCCAACTCGCGGCCCACCCGCTCGATCCAGCCGCGCGGCACGACACGCGGCAGCACCAGCGCCGCCGGCTCCGGACTGGAGAAGGCGGCGAGACAGGCGTAGTGATCCGCCGCGGCCCGCCTCTCCCGATCCCCCTCACCGTCCCCGAACTGCGCGTGGAAATCGGCGACGTTGCCCACGTGCACGGCCGGCGCGCCGCCCGTCCACGCCCGCGCCCACTCCGGCAGCGGGACGGGCGCCACCTCGAACCGCACCAACTCCTTTACTCCACAGGCGTCATCACCGACCGCGGCCCCCATCGCCCGGTAGAACCCGGCCGCGTGCGGATCGGCGTCGATCACCAGCCGGCCGACGCCCAGCTCCGCAGCCCGCCGCACCACCTCCCGGTACAACAGCCGCCCCACCCCGCGCCCCATGGCCGCCGGCTCCACGAACAGCAACCCCAGCGCCGCCGTCGGAGGCTCCCCCTCCAGCGAGGCGACGCCCAGCACCCCACCCCGCGCGTCCTGCGCGACCACGATCCGCCGGACCGCGACCTCCTCGGCCCGAATCCGCAGCTCAGGAGCGCACGCCGCGAGAAAGGCGGCGTCGTACCCCCAGGACGCCTTGGACCGCAGCACCAGCGCGCTCAGCGTCTCCGCCTCGTCCGCCCGCCCCTCCCTGACCTCCACCCCGCACCGACCTCCCCCACGCCCCACACGTGCCGCCATCATCCCCGGCCCTCTGGCATGATCACCGGATCGTCGGACCGACAGCGGACGGCGGCGTGACGAAGGGCGCGGTGAGACGGATGGCGAGCGAGACGTCGGCACGGTACCTGCGGTTCGCCGCGACGGAGGCGCGGGGGCACTCCCCGTCGTACGAGCGGCTCGCCGGGGGAGTGGCCGACGATCCCGGCCTCCTCTCCCTCGTCGACCAACTCCCCGGCGAGCGGCGGCAGCCCAATCTGTTGCTGGCCGCCGTGCGCTTCCTGAACGGCCCGGTCGGCGACGACTACGCCGCCTTCCGCGCGTGGACCGTCACGCACTGGACCCGCGTCCGGAACACGATGCTGGAGCGGCGGACCCAGACCAACGAGCCGGGCCGCTGTGCCGTCCTGCTGCCGGTCCTGGCTCGGCTGCCGCAGCCGCTGGCGCTCATCGAGGTCGGCGCGTCGGCCGGCCTCTGCCTCTACCCGGACCGTTACGCGTACCGCTACGACGGCGGAGCCGTGTTCGGGGAAGCGGACAGCCCGGTCGTCCTGGACTGCGTGACGACCGGTCCCGTGCCGCTGCCCGAGCGGCTGCCGGAGGTCGTCTGGCGGGCCGGCGTCGACCTGAATCCGCTGGACGTGTCCGAACCGCAGGACGTGCACTGGCTGGAGTGCCTCGTCTGGCCCGAGCAGCACGAACGTCTGGCGCGCCTCCGGAACGCCGTCGGCGTCGCCCGCACCGAACCCCCCACGCTCGTCCGCGGCGACCTCGACGCGACGATCCGCGACCTGGTGGCGGCTGCCCCCGCGGGCGCCACACCGGTCGTCCTGCACAGCGCGGTCCTCGCCTACCTCCCGCCGGAGAAGCGCGCGTCCTTCGCCGCCACCATGCGGGACCTGGCCTGCCCCTGGATCTCGAACGAGGCCCCGGGCGTCCTCCCCGCCGTCGACCGCCGCCTCCCGCCCCTCCCGGAGGCCGACGGCCTCCTCTTCACCCTGGCCCTGAACGAGCGGCCGCTCGCCCGCACCGGCCCCCACGGTCAGTCGCTGGAATGGCTCCCCACGCCGTGAGGACGACGGCTCACGGGGGCGCGTAGACGGCGGCCACCCTGACGGCCCGCTCGCGCAGCGCGGCACGCAGCGACGGCGGCGACAGCGCCTCCGCCTCCGTGCCGAGCTGCCACAGCGCCCACTCGGCGTGCCGCGCGTCCTGGAAGACGACCTCCAGCCGCAGCCACCCGTCCGCCTCAGGCTCCTCCGCGCGGACCGCGAGCACGGTGTCCAGCAGCTCCTCCCGCCGCGCCGGATCCATCCGCACCAGCACGGTGACGTGGTCGCCGCCGGAAAGGAACCGCGCCGACCGTTCCCGCCAGATCCGGTCCAGATCGACCTGCCCCGGCCGCACCGCCGCCTCGGGCAACTCCTCGGCGGCCAGGATCCGCGACAGCCGGTACGTCCGGTCCTCACCGGAGCGCGTGGCGAGCAGATAGGCCCGGTCGCGCACGGTGACGAGGCCGATCGGGTCCACCGTGCGCCACCGCGGGGCCTGGCCCGTGGCCGCGTAGTGGATGCGCAGCTTGCGCCCGGCGAGCACCGCGCGCCTGACCTCGCCCATCGTCGTGCCCGGGACCTCGTCGGTGATCTGCCGACGGGCGAGGAGGTCGGTCTCCGGCTCGACCAGGAACCGCCGGACCGCGTCGCTCGCGGTGGCCTGATGGGTCTCGGGAAGCGCGTCGACCACCTTCCGCATCGCCGAGGCGAGGGCTGGACCGAGCCCGAACGCCTGCTCCCCGCGCCCCGGTCCGGCCGTCAGCAGGGCCAGGGCCTCGTCGTGGTTCAGGCCGGTGAGCTCGGTCCGGAACCCCGGCACCAGGGAGAAGCCGCCGTGCCGTCCGCGCTCGGCGTAGACGGGGACCCCGGCCGCCGACAGCGCCTCGATGTCGCGCAGCACCGTACGCGTGGACACCTCCAGCTCGCGCGCCAGGGTGTCGGCGGTCAGCCGGCCGTGCCGGCGCAGCAGGAGGACCAGGGAGACCAGCCGGTCGGCGCGCATGCGGCGACCGTAGCGGAATACATGACGAAGGATGTCGTGATTCGTTGGCAGGCTCCCGCACACAGGACGTCGAGGCCGGCGAGGCCGAGCCGTCGGACGTCCCCGCACCCACCCGCAGCGACACGTCGACAGCGGAAGCGTCGACACGAGAAGAACGGAGCCGACATGGCGATGGAGCGCACCGCGGTCAACCCGATGGCGTGGTCGGTCGAGAAGGGCTTCAACCAGGGCGAGCTGGTCTCCGGCCAGACGCGCACCCTGTACCTCTCCGGCCAGACCGCGACGAGCGAGAAGGGCGAGCCCCTCCACGACGGCGACATGGCGGCCCAGTTGGCGCTGAGCGTCGAGAACGTCGAGGCCGTCCTCGCCGGAGCCGGCATGACCCTCGCCAACCTCGTCCGCCTCAACGTCTACACGACCGACGTCGACCTGCTGTTCCGGCACTACGGCGTGCTGGCGGCCCGGCTGGGCGCCGCGCGGGTGGCGCCGACCACCACGATGCTCGGCGTGACGCGCCTGGCGATCCCCGGCCAGCTGGTCGAACTGGAGGGCACGGCGGTCGCGTGAGGCCCCTCACCGCCCCGCTGCTCCGCCGGTCACGGCGCGCGGCGGGGCGGCCCGCCCGGTGCGAGGGCGGGGCGGTACGGGCAGAAACCCGCGCCCTGCGCAGCGTTCCCCGTCATGGGAGCGAGCGGACGGGCGCATCAGTTGCTGCCGGCGGAGGAGGTCGTCACCATGCCGGCCCGCTCCACGCGCGCGTACCGGACCCGCTACCGGAGCCGCCATGACGACGTCGTCGTCTCCTGCGGCCGCCCCGTCCTGCCGAACACCCGACCGCCGTCCCCGCACCGGACTCCGGCCACGCGCCCGTCCGCGTCCCCTGCTGACCGCCGGAGCCCGCGCGCCCGTCCCCGCCGCCGGAGCCATCGGCACCACGCCCCGGCAGCCGGCGTACGCAATACCGGCCTGCATCCTCCGGCTGCGGGCGTACGGACCAGCGGGCTGCCGCCTCCGGCTGCGGGCGTACGGACCAGCGGGCTGCCGCCTCCGACGGGGGCGTGCGGACCACCGGCCTGGCGCCTCCGACGGCGGGCGAACCAACTACCGGCCCGCAGGCACGCGCAACGACGCCCGGCAGGACCGCAGACCGACGTCGACGAGTTCCGCCAGCCCGGCCGACGGGATGAGCGTCGCCAGCCGGTGCATGGCGAGCGCCGCCTCCCACGCCGAGGCCCTGGCCGGCGACCCGTCCCAGGCGAGGGCGTCGAGCCGGGACCAGAGGTGCGCGCCGAACCCCAGGTGAATCGTTCCTGCCCGGGCGGTCTCCTCGTCCAGCGCCCCGCGCACCGCCGTCAGGAACGTCACGGCGTCCTCCGGCCCCAGCGCGTCCACGACGATCCGCAGATACGGCACGATCAGGGTGGTCGCCTCCGGCCACCCAGCCTCGTCGCCGAAGCGTTCGCGCAGGTGTCCGTACAGCGAGTGTTCCATGTCATGGGTCATGGAATGAGAGATACGTTTCGCCAACGGATCTTGCTCGCGGCGACACGCGGAAAACACCACCCCGCCGCTCATATGGACGGCCGAGGGGCGCGGAACGGCCGCCCCGAGGACACGGCGACCACGCCCGACCCGGGGCCGGCACCGTACGCCACCCCGACGGGGCCGAACAGGTGACACTGCGCCAACACGCCACCCCACCCGCTCCGGTGGATCGATTCGCCTCCTCCCCGGCTGCCTAGCGTGACCCCTGCTTCTTCGATCATCTCGGGAAGGGACCACCCCGCCATGAAGCTGCGCAGCACCCTCGGCGCGTCACTCGGCGCCCTCGCCCTCGTCCTGTCGACGGCCGGCTCGGCCCAGGCCGCCCAGGGCGAGTTCCACTACAAGTACGTCGACGGCTTCGGCCAGGAGAACACCGTCACCCTGCACGACCCGCACAGCGGCAAGTGCATCAACCTCGACGCCGTCGGCGAGGACGACGAACTCCCCGGCTACGGCCCGCACAACGACACCGACACCGCCGTGACCGTCTACGTGGGCGCGAACTGCGAGGGCCCCGAGTGGCGCCTCAAGGCCCACGGCAAGCCCGCCAAGGACACCCTGGAACTCCGCTCGGTCCGCTTCGACGCACCCGTCGCCGCCCAGTAGCCGGCACGCACAAGGGCCGCCCCGAAAAGGGGGCGGCCCTTCGCCGTGCCCCGACGCTAGATTGGTGACCTTCGGCAGGCGAAGGCCCCCGGAGTCCCCGAAGGCGACCGCCATGCCCCACCAGCCCCGCCCGACCGCCGACCGCCCCACGCCCCCGACGGCCCGTCGGCTGGACGAAGCCCTGACCGGCCTGACCGACACCTTCCGCGGCATGGCCGCCCACCCCGACGAGCACAACTGCGCCTGCCACTGGGGCAGCGCGCAAGAGCTCGCCCTCCTCAAGACCCCCGACGTGCGGCTGGACGCCGACCTTCTGCGGCGTACCTGGCACGCCACCGACTGGACGCACCGAGGTTCCGTCCTGCGCCGCATCCTGCCCCAGTTCGCCACGGCCCTCGCCGACGGCAGCGTCGACACCGCCTCCGACCTGGAGAGCGCGGGCCGCGCCTTCGCCATGTCGGGCTGGCGGGCGTGGCCCGCCGAGCAGACCGCCGCGGTCGAGGAGTTCCTGCATGCGTGGTGGGCGCACACGCTCGCCGACCCGACTCCCGCCGTCCCCGCCCACCACGTCCTGCTCCTGACGGCGGAGGCCACGGGCACCCTGACCCCCTGGCTGGCCACCTGGGAGGCGACGCCCACTCCCGAGGCGGACCGGCACCTGGCCGAGGCGGTCGAGCACTGGGCGTACGACCTGCTCGCCGACCAACTGCCGTGGAGCGCCTGGGCGGCCGAGGAGGAGACGCGCGCCGAACTGACCGCCTGGCTGGTCCGCCACGCCCCCGCCCGCCTCCGCGCCCACGGCGCACCGGAGGACCTCCTCCACCGCGTACGCCTCCTCGGCGTCACCGGCCCGGCCCGCTGGGACGACCCCCACTGGCCCGACTACCGGTACTGACCACGGAGGAACACGGCGGGCGAGGGGGCCCGGGATCTCCCGAAGGTGTGGTTTCGTGGAGTGACGTGCCCCAGGGGCGCACCGGCGAGCCGATACCCGAGGTGGTCTTCTCCTGATGCGTAACGTGACCTATTCCATGGGCGTCTCACTGGACGGCTACATCGTGGGACCCGACGGCGACTTCGCCTGGACGGACCCCGGCGACGAGGTCTTCCGGTCCTTCATCGACGAGATCCGCGAGGTCGACGTCCACCTCATGGGCCGACGGCTCTACGAGACGATGCTCTACTGGGAGACCGTCGACCTCTCGACCCTCGACGACGCCGAGCGCGAATGGGCCGCGCTCTGGAACCCCCTCCCCAAGGTCGTCTTCTCCCGCACGCTGTCGGCGGTCCAGGGCAACGCCCGCCTGGCCACCGGCAGCCTGGCGGAGGAGATCGCACGCCTACGGGCCGAGCCGGGGGACGGCGACATCGCGATCGGCGGCGCCGCCCTCGCCGCCGAGGCGGCCGCCCTGGGCCTGATCGACGAGTACCGCGCACGCGTCCACCCCCTGCTCGTGGGCGGCGGCACCCCCTTCTTCCCGAGAGACGAGCGCAGGGTGAACCTCGAACTCGTCGACACCCGCACCTACGAAGGAAAGGTGCTGTACGTCCGCTACCGGGTGGCGCGGTGACGACACCCGCCCCGAGGCGGCCGCCGTCTCGGCGCGGGAGGATATGCCGTTGCGACGAGGCCCCGCCCTCGGTGAGCTGACCCCATGGACGGTGCGACGGGACCGGCACGGGAGACGTGAGCGGAAGACGAGCATCCGGCCGTACGACGACCGGAGCCCTGGCGCGCCGTGGCGGTGCTCGCCGCCCTGATGCTGGCCGCGTTCACCTTCAACACCGCGGAGAACCTGCCCATCGGGC
Source organism: Streptomyces roseofulvus (assembly GCF_039534915.1). NCBI lineage: Bacteria > Bacillati > Actinomycetota > Actinomycetes > Kitasatosporales > Streptomycetaceae > Streptomyces > Streptomyces roseofulvus. The sequence continues at coordinate 7,812,270 of NZ_BAAAWE010000001.1, forward strand.
TCCTCGACGGCATCTCCGAAGGCCTGCGGGTCTCCGTGTCGGCGGTCGGCCTCCTGGTCACCGGTTACGGAGTGACCGTGGCCGTCGCGTCCGTCCCGCTCGCCCACGCGGTGAGGACGGTGCCGCGGCGTCACGTCCTGGCGGCACTCCTCGCCGCACTGGTGGTCGCCAGCCTCGCCGCCGCGACGGCCCCCTCCTACGGCGTGCTCCTCGCGGCACGGCTGCTGACCGCGCTGGCCCAGGCGCTCTTCTGGGCCGTGATGGGGCCGGTGGCGGTGGGACTGTTCGCACCGGCGGTCCGCGGGCGCGTGGTCGGGGCGCTCTCCGTCGCGGGCTCGCTCGCCCTGGTCCTCGGCGTACCCGCGGGAACGTGGCTGGGGCGGCATACCGACTGGCAGGTGCCGGTGGCGCTGATCGCGCTGCTGGGCGGGGTCTCCCTGGTGACGATCGCCCTCCTGCTGCCGACCTCACGCCCGGAAGAGGAACCCGCCGCCTACGCCCCCGATCCGGACACCCGCAGGTTCGGCATCGTCCTGGCGGCGGGCGCACTCTCCGCGGCGGGAGCGTTCGCGGGATTCACCTACATCGTGAAGTTCCTCGACGAGGTGACCGGCTTCGCGCCGCAGACGGTCAGCGCCCTGCTCATGCTCGTCGGCATCGCCTGCCTGGCGGGAGTGACCGTCACCGGCACCCTGCTGGACCGCCACCCGCACGCCGCACTCACCACAGCGGTGGCCACCCAGGCCGCGGGGATGATCGGCCTGTACGCGGCCGGCACCGATCCGGTGGCGGCGCCGGCGTTCCTGATCGTGAGGGGCGCCGCGCTGGGTCCCGTCTTCATGACCACCCAGAACGCGATGCTGCACTGCGCTCCCGCCCGCACGGACATCGCCCTGGCGGCGAACTCCGGCGCCTACAACGCCGGCATCGCGGGGGGCGCCGCGCTGGGAGGACTCGTCCTGTCCTTCGCCGGCCCCCGAGAGACCTTCCTCGCGGGCGGTCTCCTCACCACCACGGCCTGTGCCGTCCTCCTCGTCGGCGAGCGCCACCTCCACCACCGGACCGGGTCGAGGCGCCGAGCACACTTCTCATGACGGGAACCGGCGCAGTTCATCGAGCGCGGCACGACGAGGCCGCACCGGCTCGGCGCTGCGGCGGCTGCGGGGGAGTGGCCGGCCTACGGGCACCCCGCCCCGGCCGTACCCGCCCGCCCCCGCCCCTACGCCGCCGCCATCACCGCTCGTCGTCGACGAGCGACGAGCCGGCTCTGCGCGCGAGCCGACGACGGACCCGACGCAGCCGGTCGACGCCACGTACGCCGCCCTCGGGATCCGCCGCGACACGGCGCTGGAGCGTACCGTCGACGACGGCCCCCAGAGGCGCGTCGGGAAACTTCCGCCACCGCTTCGGCCGCCGACCGCTCATACGCTCTTCGACAGCATCGGCACGGGCGTCATCGAGTGACCCCAGGAGCGTGGTCAGCGCGGTCTGCGCGTGCCGTCGGTTGGCAGTGTGCTGAAACCGCTTGTTCCGGCGGATGTTCTTGCGCGAACTCTTGTCGTTCTCGCCGTAGCTGTTCCGGCGATCCTTGAGGTAACTCAGCCGCTTCTTCTCCTGCGGCGACCTCCGCTTCACCGACCCGCGCCCCCTCCGACTCCCGGTTCTTCCTGTCCCACGACGTTGTAGGTCAGTCCGAGAGGCGAAACCCACCGATCTGGTACTCCAGCCCCTCACGGAACTCCAGGCGCGGGACGGCCCCGCGCATCGCCGGATACAGCGCAGACGGCACCTCGTAGGCCGCGGTCTCCAGGAAGTCGTCGTCCCGGTCGGGGAAGAGGTCCCTGATCCGCAGGATCTCGGCCCGGTCGAGAGGGGTGACGTGTGCGGCTATGTCGTCGCCCTCCCAGCCGATGAGCTCCCACCCGAGGGTCTCGGTGTCGCCGTCGATCTCGTTCACGCGCCCAAGGTACGCGCAAGCCGCTCTCGAGCACCTGCGGATTCTTGAGACCACGAGCGGCGCATGGCAGGCTCATGCCGCATGATCGAAGCATTCGCGAAGGAAAACCTCCACGGGAGACTGCGGCGAGACCGCGAGGCGCTGCTCTGGAAACTCGACGGCCTGTCCGAGTACGACGCCCGCCGACCCCTGACGGCGACCGGGACCAACCTCCTCGGCCTGGTGAAACACGTCGCCACCGTCGAGGCCCGGTACTTCGGCGAGGTCTTCGGCCGCCCTTCCCCGGAACCGCTGCCCCCGTGGCAGGACGCCGACGGCAGCGACCAGTGGGCGGCCGAGGACGAGACCCGCGATCAGATCGTCGCCTTCTACCGGCGCACGTGAGAACACTCCGACGCCACGATCGACGAACTCCCCCTCGACGCCCCCGGCCACGTCCCGTGGTGGCCGGAACCCCACGCGCACACGAACCTGTTCGCCGTCCTGGTCCACGTCCTCGGCGAATCCATCCGGCACGCCGGCCACGCCGACATCCTCCGCGAGACCCTCGACGGCCGAACCGGCCTGCGCCCCGAACACGAGAAGCCCGTCGACGCGGAAGCCCGAGCAGCCCACTGCGCGAAACTCGAGCGGACCGCCAGGTCGGCCACGGCAGCCGAGGCATAGGCCGCTACCGCACCGGGACGCCATGGAAGGACCTGCCCGAGTTCGGCACCTGAGAACTCACGCGCGGCCGCCGGCGACGCACGGTCATGTCCTCGTCGGCGCGGGATCAGGACGGTGATCTCGCAGCCCTCCGACCAGGTCACGAACCGCAAACGCCACTGCGGCCACCCGCGGTATGCACCGAGAAGCAGCGCGACAGCGTCGAACGCCGCACCATGAGGAGCGGCGCGGCCTGGCTGTGACAGTGGTCCGCTCAGTCGTTGAACCACACGACGAGACGTACGTTGTCGTCACCGTGGAGTTCTGCGAGTTCTTTCATCGTTTCCCACACGGGTTGCCACGCGCCGGTTTCGGTGACGGCGTCTCTGCGGCAGGCTATGGGTGGAGCCGGCTGTCAGGCTTCTCCGCGGGCTCGTCCCGGTCGACGCGCGCTCTCGGTGGCCGAGGCGTCGGCAGGAAGCTCGGCTCTGACAAGATGACCGGGTGGTGAGTGCACAGGACTGGGAGGCGACACGTCGCCGACTGCATTTCGGGCAACGCTTCCTTGGAACGGTGGTCCGGGTGCCACGTCCAGGCGCGATCGGCATCTTCGTGGACATCGGGCTGCCCGTAGGCGGCTTCGTAGACGTGGTGCTGCTACCCAGCGAAGCCGAGCGCTGGCCCACGGAGGGCACCACGTCGGAGTTCGAGGTGTGGTGGGCTGATGAGCGACCCCAGATTCGGCTGAAGCCCGTGGACCCCATTTTCGTGCGCGAGGACTTCGCCGAGTGGCTCATCAGATGGCGGCCGGGGTGGCCGCAGGAGCATGGCCTGCCGGTCACCATCGCCGACGTTCCACCTTCGGCATCCGAGGCCGGCAGGGGGGATGCTCACCGATAGCCCCACGCGAGGTCGCGCAGGCGGGCGTCGCCGCGCATGGCCTGATGCACGCCGTCCCCCCTCGGCCGGCAGCCGCGCAGGATCTCTCAGGTCTTCGGGCGGGCGAAGCAGTGCTCAATGGCCGGCCGGAGATACGAACGACGTCGGCCGGAGCCGTAGCCAGCGGTAGCCCGTGCCTCGGCAACCCCGGACCCGACGCACCCCGCGCCCGCGTGAGCGGCACTCCGCCGTCGAGGCGGAATCCGGCGTGCCGCATCCTCTTCCCTATGACCTCGTACCCGCCGCCGCACGTGGAGCATCTGGACGTCCTGATCGTCGGTGCCGGGATCTCCGGGATCGGCGCGGGGCGGTATCTGAAGGTCTCGCATCCGGGAAGGTCGTTCGCGATCCTGGAGGGGCGCGGTGCCTCCGGCGGGACCTGGGATCTGTTCCGGTACCCCGGCGTCCGATCGGACTCCGACCTCTACACCTTCGGGTACGAGTTCAGGCCGTGGCGTGACCGGGAGTCCATCGCCACCGCCTGCCGCGTCCTGTCCTACGTACGCGAGACCGCCACCGAGAACGGCCTCGACCCGCACATCCGCTATCACCACCGGGTCGTCGCCGCCGACTGGTCCTCCGAGGCGGCGCGCTGGACGGTACGGGTCGAGCGCACCGATCCGGCGACCGGCGCGAGCGAGCGGATCGAGCTCACCGCCGGGTGGATCTTCTGCGCCACGGGCTACTACCGGTACGACGAGGGCCATACCCCGCCCTTCGAGGGGCGCGACCGTTTCCACGGGCAGATCGTCCATCCGCAGCACTGGCCCGAGGACCTCGACCACCGCGGCAAGCGCGTGGTCGTCATCGGCAGCGGGGCCACCGCCGTCACCCTCGTCCCCGCGATGGCCGGCGCGGCGGCGCACATCACGATGCTGCAGCGGACGCCCACGTACGTCGTGCCCGTCTCGAAGGAGGACAAGGCCGCCCGGTTCCTCCGCCGCGTCCTGGGGGACCGGCGCGGACACGCCGTGGCGCGCCGCAAGAACCTCGCCAGGCAACAGCTGGTCTGGCGCTTCGCACGGCGCTTCCCGGCCGCCACCCGGAAGCTGATCCGCGCGGCGAACGCCCGGCTGCTGCCCGCCGGCTTCCCGGTCGACGAGCACTTCAACCCGCCGTACGACCCCTGGGACCAGCGCCTGTGCGCCGTTCCCGACGGCGACCTCTTCAAGGCCATCAGCGCCGGTACGGCCTCCGTCGTGACCGACCGGATCAGCACCTTCACCGAGGACGGGATCCTGCTCCGGTCCGGCCGGGAACTCCCCGCGGACATCATCGTCACCGCCACCGGACTCACCCTCCAGCTCCTCGGCGGCATGCGCCTCACCGTGGACGGGACGGACGTCTCACCCGCCGACTCGCTCCTCTACCGGGGCACCATGCTGTCCGGCATCCCGAACCTCAACGTCGCCATCGGCTACACCAACGCCTCCTGGACCCTCAAGATCGGGCTGGTGTGCGAGTACGTCTGCCGGCTGCTCGCCCACATGGACCGGTACGGTCACGACACCGCCCGGCCCGTGAGCGAACCCGGCCTGGCCACCCGCCCCATGCTCGACTTCGGTGCCGGCTATGTGCGGCAGGCCCTCGACCGGCTGCCCAAGCAGGGGCCGGCCGCGCCATGGGTGGCGTCGACGAGCTATCGCGGCGACCGCAGACTGCTCCAGCACGCCGCGATCGCCGACGGCCACCTCCGCTTCTCGGGGCCGGCCACCCGCGCCGGACGGCTCGCGGACGCGGACCGGTGGGGGAAGCCCTCTGAACGGAGGGCGAGCGGCGGATGACGTCTGCCGAGGGGCGGCCGTTCGTGTGGCGCCGCTCTTCCCCGCGCTCCGTGGGGTGTTGGAGGATCTGCTGTCATGACTCAGCATGCATCTGACGCGACCGCCGATGCGGCGGGTACGTACCTGGCGGGGCTCGCCGGGCGTCTGACGGCCGACGGCTGCGCGGTGACGTCGCCGGAGTGGAACGGCCGCCCGGTGGTGGCCGCGCAGCGCGCGGACCGCAAGGCGCGGTGGTTCGGGACCAGGTCCGAGCTGTTCGTCCTCGCCGCGGCCGTCCCACGGGTCGACGTCGCCACCCTGGAGGAGTTCACCGTCTGGGCCATGAGCAGGGCGAAGGGCCTGCGCGGCGGCATACCGGGCGCCCGCAACGTGACGCTGGTGCTGCCGGCGCTCGTGAGCGCGTCCGTCGACCCCGCTGCGGCCCACTGGGCCGCGGAGGACGCGCGGACCATCGACACGACCGTCGTCAGCCGCCCCGTCACGGTCCAGACGGGCCCGGACGCGGTCCGGACCTCGATGTACCGGGGCAGGGTCGTCTGGGGCGGGATGTTCACGGGCCATGTGCTGGAGAAGGCGGCCCTGTACTTTCCCTGACACCCCGCGTCCGGCGGTGTGCGGTCAGGAGGCCCCGCGGCCGGGGGGTCAACAGGACGGTCCGGAGCGGGGGTTGGCCCCACCCCGAGAGGCCCGGTGGCCTGATGGGGCGTGGGGGGCACGGGGCGGCAGGGTGGAGGCCATGACAACACGCCGCGTCCGTAACCCCCTTGCCCCCTCCGCCACCCCCTCCGTGTTCGCCTTCTCCCTCTCCCTCGCCGCCCTCGCCTCCGCCGCCCTCGTCGCCTCCGCCGGCCCCGCCGCCGCGACCGGGAACGCCACCGGCGGCCGGCTCCAGTGGGGCGAGTGTCCCGCCGCGGTGAAGCCGGTCGAGGGGCAGCGGTGCGCCGGCCTCTCCGTGCCGCTCGACCACGCCGACCCCAACGGCCCCCGCATCGAACTCGCCGTCTCCCGCCTCGCGAGCACCCGCCCGGAGGCCCGGCGCGGCACCCTGCTCGTGATTCCGGGCGGGCCCGGGAGCTCCGGGGTGCAGCGGCTCGCGCAGAAGGGGGCCGCGCTCGCGAAGGAGACCGGAGGGGCGTACGACCTGGTCGCCTTCGACCCGCGCGGGGTCGGTGGTTCGACGAAGGCGCGGTGCGGGCTCGCGGAGCAGGACCGGTGGATGGTGACCCTGCGGTCCTGGCCGGGCGACGATGGGTCGATCGGCGCCAACGTCGAGCGGGCGCGACGGATCGCCGACGCCTGCGCCCGCGACGGCGGACCGATGCTGCGCGGCCTCACCACCGCCAACCAGGTGCGGGACATGGAGCTGCTGCGGCTGGCGCTCGGCGAGGAGAAGCTGTCGGCGTGGGCCACCTCGTACGGGACCTATGTCGCCGCCCGGTACGCGCAGGAGCACTCCGGCCGGACCGACCGGTGGGTCCTGGACAGCAGCGCCGACCCGGACCCGCGCCGGGTCGCGTACGGCTGGCTCGCGGACATGGCGAAGGGCGCCGAGGACCGCTTCCCGGACTTCGCCGCCTGGGCCTCCCACCCGGACCGCGCGGCGGAGGGCCTGCGGCTCGCCGACACCCCGGAGGCCGTACGGGCTCTGGTCCTCGATCTCGCGGCGCGGCTCGACCGGGCGCCCCGCGCCACCGCCGTACCCGGCGCGCCGCTCACCGGAGCGGCGTTCCGGCAGGCGCTCCAGGTCGCGCTCTACTCCGACGGCGCCTTCCGCGGCTTCGCGCGGCTCGCCGCCCAGGCCCTGGACCCGCGGGGCGTGCCCGTGCTGCCCCCGGAGCTGTCCGGCGCGATGCCGGACGAGGCCGCGGCGGTCACCGTCGGCGTGATCTGCAACGACGTCGACTGGCCCCGTTCCGTACCGGCGTACTCCCGCGCGGTCGCGGCCGACCGGGTCCGGCACCCGCTGACCGGCGGCATGCCCGTCAACATCACGCCCTGCGCCTTCTGGAAGGGCGGCGCGGTGGAGAAGCCGGTCCGGCTCACCGACGAGGGCCCGTCGAACATCCTCATGATCCAGAACCTGCGGGACCCGTCCACCCCGCACTCCTCCGGCCTGAGGATGCGAAAGGCGCTCGGAGACCGTGCCCGGATGGTCTCGGTCGACCGGGGCGGCCACGGCGTCTACCTGGTGAGCGCCGGCGGAGCGGGCAACGCGTGCGGCGACCGCACCGTCACCCGCTTCCTGGTGACGGGAGAACGGCCGGCCACCGACATCCGTTGCTGAGGGGCGACACGGGGCCCGTTCCCGCCCGATGAGATCGTGCAGGCATGAACCGCCTCAACGACGAACGCCTGCGCACGTGGACGCTGCGCTGGATGGCCCTTCTCGCCGCCGACTCCCAGGACCAGCGCGCCTGGCTGGGCGACCGGGACCTGGACACCGCGTCCGTCGTCGAGGAAGTGGAACTGGTCTGCCGGATCTCCGCGGGCCTCGCGGAGCGCGCAGTCCTCGCCTCCGAGGACACCCGCGACCTCCAGGAACTCGGCCGCCACCTGGCCGCCCTCACCCCCGACCGCCGCGCCGGTCTCTGGGCCGAGTCCCTGGTCACCGACCGGACGTGGACCGAGGTACGCACCCTGGCCCGCCGGATCCTCCACAGAACGACAGGCGACTGGCGCCGGCCCCTCCCCGACCCCGCCGGCGCACCCCACCCGCCCACGGCGGCCCCGCCGTCGTGATCGCCTGAGAGGCGAAGTTCGGGCGGCTGCCTGCTGCGTGTTCGGTTCCGTGTACGTTCCCGTGTCCAGTTCATCCGGCCTCGGCGTGCTGGAGTTTGCGGGCGAAGCGGTGCATGTGCGGGTCGAGCCTGTCGATGGGTTCCTGGAGCACCTGCTCCTTCGTCAGCCATCTGATCGCCTCGAACTCGCCCCGGTCGTACGTGGTGACGGCGTCGGCGTCCGCGTCGAGGACGTACCAGAGCGAGACGTCCGTGTGGGGGTGACGCTCCCGGGTGGGGGCGACGGTGAGGAAGAGCGGGTGCGCGCCGGTGAGCGACGAGGCCGTGGCCTGGAGGGACAGTTCCTCCCGGCATTCGCGGACCACCGTGTCCCACGGGTCCTCGTCCGGCTCGACGTGCCCGCCGGCGGGCAGCCACAGGCCCGCCTTGCGGTGCGCGGTGAGCAGCAGCTCTCCGCGAACGACGTCGTGGACCACGAAGTAGCAGACCAGATGCGTCGGGGGCACGTCCGGCGGGCGCACCCGGTAGAGCGGCGCCCCCCTGGCGATCCACTCCGTGGCGGTCGCCAGGTGGGCGCGCTCCAGGTCGTCCCAGGGTTCGATGGCGCCGATGAGGTCGAGGAGGCGGGCGCGAGGGCGGGAGGCGAGCGGGTCGCCGGTCGCGGTCATGCGTACAGGGTGTCAGGAGGGACTGACAGTCGGTCCGGTCGCCAGTGCCCTCCTGCGCCCGGCGGTCGTCAGAGGGCGGAGACCCAGTACCGGTCGAACGTGAACCGGCCGTTGGCGCCGGCGCCGTCGCGGGTGCCCGTCATCTCGCGGGCGAGCGTGTACCAGGCGTCCACGAAGTCGGCGTCGTCGGTCCAGAAGGAGGACGGGAGCGCGTCCACGACCGGGTCGACCAGCGGGATGTAGGCCCCGAGGTCCGCGATCGTCAGCAGGGCGGCGGCGATGGCCTTGGCCAGTGCCGAGTAGTCGGTGTCGCCGTCGTCCTCCATCATCACGGCGTCGGCCAGGTTGTACTTGTAGAGCGACCAGTTCACCAGGATCTGGTTCGGGTGGTACGTGGTCCCCGCGTCGTCGAGGTACGGGTGGGTCACCGTGTCGACGCGGACCTTCCCGTCGAGTCCGAAGCCGCTGACGATGCTGAAGATCTCGGCATCGCCCTTGATCCACGTCTCCTTGTCGTCGGCGAGGCGCACGGAGGTGATGCGGGAGGTCCAGAAGCCGGTGCTGCTCGCCGTCGAGGTCGTCGAGGTCGTCGAGGCCGTCGAGGTCGTCGGCGCCGTCGGGGCCGTAGACGCCGCAGGGGCTGTCGCGGCCGTCGCGTTCGCCGCGGCCGTCGTGACGCCGGCGGCGGCCAGCTCCCGCTCCAGGACCCGCGTACCTGCCTCAACCGCCTTCTCCCCGTCCACGCCGACGACGTACACCGGGACGTCGGGCATCCGGGAGGCGTCCAGCGTGTGCGCCCGGCCCCGGGTGTCGTAGGCGGTGACCGCGGTGATCTCGTCGTCGGACGGTTCGACGGCCACCAGCGGGGCCCGCCCGGAGCCCCGCGCCCCGGCCAGGGTCACGGTGAGCAGCCCGCCCGTGCCGGCGGGCAGGCCCTTCGCCGCGACGACGGCGCGGTCCGCGGCGGCGACGACGGTGGCGAGCGACGCCGCCGCCCTGGTACGGGAGGTTTCGGCCAGCGCCCCGAGGCCCGTCTCCGCGCCGCCCGCGACGGCGCTGCCCGCCTCGGCGCGCCAGGCGGAGTCGGCGAACGAGCGGGCCAGCGCACGGGCCGCCGCGTCCTCGGCGGCGGCTACGGGGGACACCTTCGCCGCACCGGTCGCGGCGGGCGTCGCGACGGCGATGGCGGGCGCGGCGGTGACCACGAGCCCGGTGAGCGCGAGGCCGCAGAGGGCCGTGCGGAGCTGCTTTCTGACGGACAAGACATCCTCCAGAGAAGTCGGACGGCAGACCCCGGGGTGTCAGGGCATGCCGGAGACACCGGCCGCGGATGTGCGGCCGGTGCGCGGTGGTGCCGGGCAGAGCGCGACCATGATGGGGCACGATCCGTCTACGCGTATAGACCGCATCAACAGCCCGAGGCTGTAAGGGCGTTGGCGCGGAGGCCCTTCGGGGCGCCGGACGTCTCCGGCGCCCCCCTCAGGGCTCTCGGCGGGCGTTGAGCCGGGCCGCCTGACGGGTCAGGTGGTCGCGTTCCGCGAGGTTCGGGGCCCGGTGCGCGGCCTCGGCGTACAGGCGCGCCGCCGTCGTCAGGTCGCCGTCGCGTTCGTGGAGGTACGCGGCCACCGCGGCGTGGCGGGGCAGTGACGGGTCCAGCGCCGCGAGCGCCGCCAGGCCGGCGCGCGGTCCGTCGGCCTCGCCCACGGCGACCGCGCGGTTGAGCCGGACGACCGGGTTGTCCGTGAGGAGGGCGAGCTCGTCGTACCACTCGACGATCTGCACCCAGTCGGTCTCCTCGGCCGTGGGCGCGTCGGCGTGCAGCGCCGCGATGGCGGCCTGGGCCTGGAACTCGCCCAGCCGGTCCTGGGCGAGCGCCGCCTGCAGGATCCCGACGCCCTCGGCGATGAGCGCCGTGTCCCAGCGGCCGCGGTCCTGCGCGGCGAGCGGCACCAGGCTGCCGTCCGGCGCGGTGCGGGCGGCGCGCCGGGCGTGGTGGAGCAGCATGAGGGCGAGCAGGCCGGCCACCTCGGGGTGGTCGATGCGGACCGCGAGCTGTCGGGTGAGCCGGATGGCCTCCGCGGAGAGGTCGATGTCCCCCGAGTAGCCTTCGTTGAAGACCAGATAGAGGACGCGCAGCACGGTGGCCACGTCGCCCGGCCGGTCCAGGCGCACCCCGGAGACGGTGCGCTTGGCCCGGCTGATCCGCTGCGCCATCGTCGCCTCAGGGACCAGGTAGGCCTGGGCGATCTGGCGAGTGGTCAGCCCACCCACGGCGCGCAGAGTGAGCGCCACCGCCGACGCCGGTGTCAGCGACGGATGGGCGCACAGGAAGTACAGCTGGAGCGTGTCGTCGACGTCGGGCACCGACCCCGGCGCCGGCTCCTCCTCGACGCGGTCCTCACGACGCCGGCGGGCGGCGTCGGCGCGTGTCGCGTCGAGGAACTTGCGCCAGGCGACCGTGATCAGCCAGCCCTTCGGGTCCCGCAGCGGGTCCGCCCCGCCCGGGTTTCCGGTCGGGGCGGACGAGGCTTCGCCCGCCCCGTCGAGGAGGCTCGGGGAGGAGCCGGCCGCACCGGCCCTGAGCGCCTCGACCAGGGCGTCCTGCACGGCGTCCTCGGCCGCCGCGAAGTCGGCTCCGCGGCGGACGAGGACGGTGAGGACGCTCGGGATGAGGCTCCGGAGCAGCGCCTCGTCCATGGGTGACGTCACTCCGTGATGGTGGTGGGCGCGGCCAGGAAGGGGCGCACCTCCAGCCACTCGTGGATCGGCTTGCCGCCCGCGCCCGGGGCGGCCGACAGCTCCCCGGCCAGTTCGACGGCGCGCTCGTAGTCGTCCACGTCGATGATCATCCAGCCGGCGATGAGGTCCTTGGTCTCCGCGAACGGCCCGTCGGTGACCGGCGGGCGTCCCTCGCCGTCGTAGCGGACCCAGGCCCCCTCGGGGGCGAGGGCCTGACCGTCGACGAACTCGCCGGTCTTCTCCAGCCGGGCGGCGAAGTCATGCATGTACTGCATGTGGGCCGAGATCTCCTCCGGGCTCCACTGGTCCATCGGCACGTCGTTGACGGGGGCCGGGGCGCCTCGGTAGTGCTTCAGCAGCAGGTACTTGGCCATCGTGGTTCTCCTCGGTGCTCGTGCGGCCCATTCTGGCCGCGTTCGCACCGGGGACGGAGCAGCAACCGGATTCTCGACATCGCCGCCCGGTCTTTCTCGATCCTTTTCCGGAACCCTTCGCGCCGTGACCTTCGCCCGGCCTCCGAGCGGCGGTCAGCTCTCGGGCAGCGGGCGGTCGGCGATGACGTTCTTCATGACCAGCGTGGACGTCAGGCGCTGGACGCCGGGCAGGCGCGCGAGGCGCTCGTCGTAGAGCTGCTGGAACGCGGTCAGGTCGGTGGTGGCGACCCGGAGCAGGTAGTCGGGTTCGCCGAAGAGGCGCTGCGCCTGCAGGACGTGCGGGACGGCCGCCACGGCCTCCTCGAAGGCCGTGACGGTGTCGGGCGTCTCCCAGCGCAGGGTGACGAAGACCAGGGCCTCGAAGTTCAGGCCGACGGCGGCGGGGTCGACCACGGCGCGGTAGCCGCGGATCGCTCCCTCGCGTTCGAGGTCGCGCAGTCGGCGGTGGCAGGGCGAGACGCTGAGCTGCACGCGAGCCGCCAGTTCGGTGATGGTCAGTCGGCCGTCGAGCTGCAGTTCGGTCAGAATCTTCCGGTCAAGGGCGTCCATGGAGAAGATTCTCCCTCGAACGCCGCGATCAAGGGGTAAAGACGCAAACATCTTCGGGCGAATCGCGCCTACCCTTCCCTCCGGGAACAAGAAGTGCGAGAGGGAACAAACGAACGATGGACACGACGACGCTGGCGGCCTTCCTGGCGGTGGACCTGCTCCTGGTGGTCACTCCGGGCGCGGACTGGGCGTACGCGATCTCCGCCGGCCTGCGTGACCGCTCGGTCGTCCCGGCGGTCGCCGGTCTCCTCACCGGCCACGCGGCGTACGCGCTGGTGGCCGTCGCCGGCCTCGCCGTGATCGTGGCAAGCTCCCCGGCCGCCCTCACCGCCCTGACCGTCGCGGGCGCCGGATACCTGCTGTGGCTCGGCTGGGGCCTCCTGCGGCAGCCGGCCGCGGCGCCCGCGGCGACCGGGGAGGGGGCGGGCGCCTCGCCGCTGCGCGTCCTGCTCAAGGGGGCGGGGACCAGCGGCCTCAACCCCAAGGCGCTGCTGCTGTACTTCTCGCTGTTCCCGCAGTTCATCGACCCCGTGACCGGCTGGCCGGTGGCCGCGCAGACCGGGCTGCTCAGCACCGTGCACCTGACCGCCTGCGCCGTCGTCTACCTCGCCGTCGCCGTCCTGGCGCGCACGGTCCTCAGCTCCCGCCCCTCGGCCGCCCGGGCCGTCACCCGCGTCAGCGGAGCCATGATGATCGCCATCGGCGCCCTGCTGCTGGCGGAACGTCTGGCGGGCTGAGCGCCCGGGCCCCACCCGGGCTCGCGGCTCGCCCTCCGCCCTGGCTCGCAGCTCCCCGATCCCGAGGCCCTACAGCCAGGGCCGCCGACCCGGTCCCGTCGGGTGCGTGCCCGTGACCGCCATGACGACCGAGTACAGGCTCGTCTCCGCCGCGATGAACAGACGGTTGCGCTTGGCGCCGCCCCAGGAGATGTTGGCGACTGCCTCGGGAATGTCGAGCCGCCCGATCAGGGTGCCGTCGGGGTCGTAGCAGTGCACGCCGTCGCGCATCGCGGCGACCCAGAGCCGGCCGTCCTCGTCGAAGCGGAGGTTGTCGAAGCGGGCCTGCTCGCGGGCCCCGGCCTCGGCGAAGACCTCGCCGTCCGACAGGGTGCCGTCGTCCCGTACGTCGAAGACCCGGATGCGGCCCGCGCGGGTGTCGGAGACGTACAACTGCCGCTCGTCGGGCGAGAAGACCAGCCCGTTCGGCGCCTCGAAGCAGTCCGCGACCAGCCGCACCTCCCCGGTGGCCGGATCGATCCGGTACACGTTGTTGGAGCCGATCTCGCTCTCCGCGCGGTACCCCTCGTAGTCGCTGGTGATGCCGAAGTCCGGGTCGGAGAACCATATGGAGCCGTCGGACCTCACGGTCGCGTCGTTCGGGCTGTTGAGGCGCTTGCCCTCCCAGCGGTCGGCCAGCACGGTGACGGTGCCGTCGTGCTCGGTCCGGGTCACCCGGCGGTTGCCCTGCTCGCAGGTGATCAGTCGGCCCTCGCGGTCGAGGGTGTTGCCGTTGGTGTGCCCGGCGGAGCGGCGGAAGACGGAGACCGCGCCGGTCTCCTCGTCCCACCGCAGCATCCGGTCGTTGGGGATGTCGCTCCACACCACCTGACGCCAGGCCGGCACGTAGACCGGCCCCTCGGCCCAGCGGCAGCCGGTGTACAGGACCTCCAGCCCCTCGTCGCCGTTCATGCACCGCCCGGTCCGGAACCGGTCGTCCAGCATCTCGTACAGCCCGGGGCGCTCGCCGCTCACAGGATCCACTCCTCTGGGAATCCGTCATGTGCCGAAGGAAAATCGGCCTGGGAGGCAGACTGCAGGATGAGATATGGTCCCGACAAGAAGGTGCCGAAGGAGAGTCGTGGATCACATCGACCGGGCGCTGCTGGCCCGGCTCCAGCAGGACGCCACCCAGTCCTACGCCGCACTGGGCCAGGCCGTCGGTCTGTCGGCCGGGGCCGCCCACGAGCGGGTGCGGAAGCTGCGCGAGCGCGGCGTCATCCGGCGCACCACGGTCGAGGTGGACCCGGCCGCCGTCGGCAGCGCCGTCCTGGCCTACGTGATGGTCGACTCGACGTCCTGGATGGGCGATTCGGCGCAGGACTTCGCCGCGCTCCCCGAGATCGTGGAGGCGCACGTCATCGCCGGCAGTGCCTCGGTGCTGGTCAAGGTCAGGACCGCGACCACCGAGCAGCTGCAGGACGTGCTGCGCCGGATCTATGCGATCGAGGGGGTCAGCGGCACACAGGCCACGGTGGTCCTGGAGACCTTCTTCGAACGGCCGCTCTCCCCGCACACCGCCGACGGGGCCTGATCCCTGCCGGCGGCGGGGTCCGAACGCCGGCAGGGGCGGTCCGCACGGTGGCGGGACACGCACGGCCCCGCCACCGGAACGGAAGATCGGCCTCGGGGCGACGATCGGCCGCCCCCCCCCCGCACGGCGACCGACTACGGAACGGTGAGCACGAGCTTGCCGGTCGTCCGGCCCGTCTCGCCGAGCGCGTGCGCCTTGGCCGCGTCCGCCAGCGGGAAGACGGCCTCCACGTGAGCGCGGAGGGCGCCCGAGGCGACCAGGTCGGCGACGGCGTTCATGCCCGCGTGGTCCGCCTCCACCAGAAGCGTCTCGACGCGGACCCCGCGCGCGGCGGCCTTCGCTGCCTCCTCCGGGTCCGTGCCCGGCAGGAGCGACACGAGGAGCCCGCCCGGCCGCAGGACGTCGAGCGAACGGGACCGGGTGTCGCCCGACAGGGGATCGAGCACCATGTCGACGTCCCGGACGACGTCGCGGAAGTCGGTGGTGCGGTAGTCGACGACCTCGTCCGCGCCGAGGGAGCGCACGAAGTCGTGCTTGGCGGCGCTGGCGGTGCCGATGACGTGTGCGCCCCGCGCCTTCGCGATCTGCACGGCGAGGTGGCCGACCCCGCCCGCCGCCGCGTGGATCAGCACGCGCCGGCCGGGGCCGACCCCCGCCGTGTCGACGATCGCCTGGTACGCGGTGAGCGCGGCGAGCGGCAGCGCCCCCGCCTGGACGTGGTCGACGTCGGCGGGCTTGCGGGCGAAGGAGCGGGCGGGGCCCGTCACGTACTCGGCGTGGGAGCCGACGCCGTGCGGGTAGGGCAGCATCCCGAAGACCTCGTCGCCCGGCTTGAACAGGGTGACGCCGAAGCCGACGGCCTCGACGACACCGGACACGTCCCAGCCGAGGACCAGCGGCATCCGGTCGAGGAAGACGCCGCCGGCGCGGTGCTTCCAGTCGGTCGGGTTCACCCCGGCGGCGCGGACGGCGACGAGGATCTCGCTCGGGCCCGGCGCGGGGCGGGGGAGGGTGACCTCCTTGAGTACGTCGGGAGTGCCGTGGGTGTCCTGGCTGATGGCGCGCATGGTGGGGGCGTCCGGTGCGGTGCTCGCCGCGGTGTTCGGCATGGTGTTCGTCATGGGCACCAGCCTCGCCGTGGACCTGGGGGCCGTACCATGGCATGAATGCCATCTTCCGACGGGATCGTGCCATGCGTCCTCCTCATCGTGTCGTCGTGCTCGCCCTGGACGGGGTGTACCCCTTCGAACTCGGCATCCCGAGCCGGGTCTTCGGCGCCCTCCAGGACCGGTACGAAGTCCTGACCTGCTCCGTCGACGGCGGCCCCGTCGCGACGAACGCGGACTTCTCGGTCACCGTGGGTCACGGGCCCGAGGCGCTCGCGGCGGCGGACACGGTGCTGCTGCCGCCCTTCGACATCTCCCGGCTCTCGCGCGAGCTGCCGCCGCAGGTGGGTGAGGCGCTCGCGGCGGTACGGCCCGGGACGCGGATCGTGTCGATATGCACGGGCGCGTTCGTCCTGGCGGCCGCCGGACTCCTCGACGGCCGGCCCGCCACCACCCACTGGGCCGTCGCCGACGTCTTCCGCTCCTGGTACCCGGAGGTGGCCCTGGACCCGGACGTGCTCTTCGTGGACGACGGGGACGTGCTCACCTCGGCGGGCGCCGCCTCCGGCGTCGACGTCTGCCTCCACCTCGTACGCCGGGACCACGGCGCCGCCGTCGCCAACCACGTGGCCCGGGCCTGCGTCGTACCGCCGTGGCGGGACGGCGGCCAGGCCCAGTACATCGAGCACCCGGTGCCCCCGGTCGCCGCGCACGACACCTCGGCCACCCGCCAGTGGGCGCTGGAGAACCTGCACGAACCCCTGACGCTGACGGAACTCGCCGGACACGCCCGGATGAGCCTGCGCACCTTCGCCCGCCGGTTCAACGAGGAGGTCGGGACCAGCCCCGGCCGCTGGCTGATCCAGCAACGCGTCTACCGCGCCCGGCACCTCCTGGAGACGACGGACCTCCCCGTGGACGACATCGCCGGCCAGGTCGGCTTCGCCACCGGCACCTCCCTCCGCGAGCACCTGCACGCCGCGATCGGCGTCTCACCCCTCGCGTACCGACGCACCTTCCGAGGCACGGCCGCGACGCGCGCGGAGGTCGGGAGATAGCCCCGAAGCAACCGCAAAGACTTCTTCGCGAAGAAGTCTTTGCGAAGAAGTCTCCGCCAACTACCTTGGTCTGTATGGGAGATGAAGAGAGCACATCGATCGGCTCGACCGTCGCCGACCCGAACGTCGTCGACCCGGACGCGGCCGACCCGGACGCGGTCGTCCTGGACGCCAAGGGGCTGCGCGCCCTGGCGCACCCGGTACGCGTGCAGCTCGTCGGGCTGCTGCGGAAGCACGGCCCTTCGACGGCCACCCGACTCGCGGAGCGCTTGGGCGTGAACTCCGGTACGGCCAGCTACCATCTGCGGCAGCTCGGCGCGGCCGGCTTCGTCGAGGAGGACACCGAGCGTGGCAACGCGCGGGAGCGGTGGTGGCGTTCGGTGCACCGAACGATCTGGTTCAGCGATCCGGAGGCGGCCGAGCAGGAGCCCGAAGCGGCGCTGGCCTACCAGCAGTCCGTCGCCGCCCTCTACACCCTGCGGACGCAGCAGGCGCTGAACGGACTCCAGACCATGCCCCGCGCCTGGCGTCACGCCTTCGATCTGAGCGACTGGGCGCTGCGTCTCACGCCCGAGGAAACCGGCGCGCTGTACCGGGAGTTGGCGGAGGTCATCGGCCGCTACCGGCGCGACGCACCGGAAACGGCGGCGAGCGCCCCCGAGGGAGCCGAACGGGTCGCTGTGATGACCCACATCCTGCCTGAACTCGACGTGCCCCCGACGTCGTGACCGGCGACCCGCTCGCGAAGAGGTCCTTACGGCCGCTGGTCGGCGTACTGGCCGCCATGGCAGTCTCGCTGACCGGCACGCGGATCTCCGTCGTGGCACTGCCCTGGTTCGTCCTCGTCACGACCGGCAGCGCCACCCGGACCGGACTGGTCGCCTTCTGCGAGATGGCGCCCTATGTGGTGGTCAAGGCGTTCACCGGGCCGCTGGTGGACCGGATCGGCCCACGAGCCGTCTCCTGGACCACCGACCTGGCAAGCGCGACCGCCGCCGCGGCGGTCCCGCTCCTGCACGTCCTCGACCTCCTCACCTTTCCCCTCCTCCTGGTCCTGGTCGCCGTCATCGGCGCGGCCCGAGGACCGGGGGACCTGGCCAAGGAGGTGATGGTCCCGGAGGCGGCCGAGCACGGGCGGGTGCCGCTGGAGCGGGCCACCGGTCTCTCCGGCGTGGTCGAGCGGCTCGCCTCCACCGTCGGCCTGGCCGCCGGTGGAGCCCTGGTGACGCTGCTCGGCCCCCTCACCGGGCTCGCCGTCAACGCCGGCTGCTTCGCCCTCGGTTCGGTGCTCGTCGGACTCGCGCTGCCCCGAGGCACGGGTCGGGCCGCGGAGGACCCGGCGGCGGCACCGGCCGAGAGGTCCGGCTACTGGCGTCGGTTCGGCGAGGGCCTCGCCTTCCTGCGGGGCGATCCGCTGTTGCTCACCGTCATCGTCATGCTCGGCGTCACCAACTTCCTCGACGCCGCGTTCGCCTCGGTGCTCGTGCCCGTCTGGGCCAGGGAGTCCGGCCACGGGCCGACCGCCATCGGCCTGGCGGGCAGCGTCATGGGGGCCGCGGCGGTCGGCGGGAGCCTCATCGCCGCCGCGGTCGCGCACCGGCTGCGACGGCGGCTGGTCGTCCTCGCCGGATTCCTGCTGGTGGGAGCGCCCCGCTTCCTGATCCTCGCCGCCGACGCCCCGCTCGGTGCGGTACTGGCCGTCTTCGCGGTCGGCGGATTCGGCGCCGGCTTCGTCAACCCCGTGCTCGGCGCCGTCCTCGTCGAGCGGGTGCCGCGCCGGATGCTGGGTCGGGTCAACGCCCTCGGCGACTCGCTGTCCTGGGCCGGCATCCCCCTCGGCGGGCTGGTCGCGGGGGCGGCGGTGGCCGCCGCGGGACTCGTTCCGATCTTGCTCGCGTGCGGCACCGCGTACTTCCTCGCCACCAATCTGGCGGGACTCCGGCCGGAATGGCGCGAGATGGACCGCACGCGAGGGCGGGACGCCGTGAAGCGGCGTGCGCCCGCATGATGACGGAGGGGCGAACCGTGGCCACCGCGGCTCAGAGGCTCTTGCGCAGCAGAACGCACATCGTCTCGTGGCGCCGGATCGACCCGTCGGCCGCCTCCTCGTCCCAGGCGTCCGGCGCGCGGCCGTAGGCGCGGTAGCCCAGGCGCTCGTACAAGGCCCGCGCCCTGGGATTGTCCTCCTCCACCGCCAGCTCGGCACGCCGCAGCCCGCGGTCCCGGATCCGCTGCTCGGCGGCGCGCACGAGCAGGGTCCCCAGCCCGCAGGACTGCAGCGCCGGCATCACGGCGAGCTGCCACAGTGTGCCGGCCCCCTCCGAGGCCCGGTAGTCGACGCCGCCGATCGCCACGGGCAGGTCCGCCGGCGTGCAGACGGCGAGGTAGTCCACCTCGCCGGCGGCGGCGCGCGTCAACTCGTGCCCGACGTGCCGCACGTGGGTGGACGAGCCCGACCAGGCGCACGCCGGCAGGTCTGCCGGCAGGAGATCGCGTACGTGGACGGGCAGGGTGACGGCGGTCTCGGCGGTGTCGTGGTGAGTGCTCACGCGGGAAGCATGCGAGCAACGCGGCGGTACGGCAACGCATTTGCCGCGCCCTGGGGGCGCCGTCACCCGGGCGCGGGCCCGGGAGTCTCCTGACCGCCCGGTGCCCACGGGCGGCACAGGGCACCAGCTCTTCCCCGTCAACTCGGTTACTCCCTGGACCAGTTGTCGCCGCGACACCTAGCCTGCTCCCGGGGATCGCGGGAGTGATCGGGTCGGTCATAGGGGAGTGGTCATGCAGGAGGGGTGGACGGGGAGCGTGCGGCCGGGGGAGCAGATCGGGCCGTACACGGTGCTCGCCGAGCCGGCCGGCGGGGGCATGGGCCGGGTCTGCCTGGCCCGCTCGCGCGGCGGCCGGACGGTCGCGGTGAAGACGCTGCTCACCTCCGACGACGGGATCGTCGCCCCCGAGGACCGGCGCCGCTTCGCCCGCGAGGCGGCGCTCGCCCAGCGGGTCCAGGGGCCCTTCACCGCCGGCATCGTGGCGGCCGATGCCGAGGCCCGGGTGCCCTGGATCGCGACCGAGTACATCCCCGCCCCCTCCCTCAGGGACCTCGTCGTCTCCCAGGGCCCCCTCCCCGCGGAGGCGCCGCCGTGGATCGCCGCCGGCACGGCCGAGGCGCTCGTCGGCATCCACGCCGCCGGGCTCGTCCACCGGGACGTGAAACCGTCCGACATCCCCGGAAACGAGATCCAGATCTCCGGCGACTTCACCCGGAACGAGGCGGACGCGCTGGTCGAGGAGCTGGGCGGGTAGCCGCGCCCTTCGTCCGGCGCGTGTTCCGCAGGGCGCAGGCCCCGTACGGCGTCCGCGGACATGACGGTGCGGGCCCAGGCCGCCGTCGGCCTGGGCCCTGGGGTGACGCCGTGGGCTACAGGCCGCCGGTGTAGAGCAGCTTGTTGGGGGAGCCCGGGCTGATGTTCGTCAGGAGGTCCTTGGACGACTGCTCGTCGAGCCACGCGGCGACCTCGGCCGGGGAGGCCGTCGGGTGCGCGGACTTGTAGAGCGCGGCGACACCGGCGACGTGCGGCGCGGCCATCGACGTACCGTTCAGGGCGACGGAGCCGCCGCCCAGCTTCGCCGACACGATGTCCTGGCCGGGGGCGTAGATCTCCACGCACCGGCCCCAGTTGGAGAAGGACGTCTCCTCGTCCCAGGCGTTGGAGGCCGCGACGGTGACCGTGCCGTCCGCCGAGGCGGGCGAGACGGTGCAGGCGTCCTTCGCGCTGTTGCCGGCCGCGATGACGGGGAGCACGCCGGCCGTGCGGAGGGCCGTGGCGGCGTTGTTCAGGGCCGTGGACCTGTCGCCGCCGAGGGAGCCGTTGAGGACGGCGGGCTGGCGGGCGTTCCGGGCGACCCAGTCGAAACCGGCGATCATCCCCGAGTACGAGCCCCGGCCGTCGCAGCCCAGGACCCGGACGCTCACCAGGTTGGCCTTCCGGGCGACGCCGTACGTGCTTCCGGCGACCGTGCCGGCCACGTGGGTGCCGTGCCCGTTGCAGTCCTGCCCGGCACCGCCGTCGCCCATCGCGTCGAAGCCGAAGGTGGCGCGGCCGCCGAACTCGGCGTGGGCGTAGTCGATGCCGGTGTCGAGGATGTACGCCGTGACGCCGGCGCCGCTGCCCTCGGCGGTGAAGTCGTCGTCGAGCGGCAGGTTCTCCTGGTTGATCCGGTCCAGGCCCCACGAGGCGGCCGGGCTGCGGGCGCCGGCCGGGGCGGTCGGGCGCGGCGGCGCGGCCGTCACCGCGTCCTCCTCGACGGACGTCACCCCGGGCGTCTTGCGGACGATGTCCAGCTGCGTGGCCGTCAGCGGCACGGCGAATCCGTTGATGGCCTTCTCGTAGACGAACGTCGGCTTGAGGTTCAGCCGCTCGGCGGCCTTGGCCGCGTCGACCGTGCGGTCGAGGGTGACGATGTACTTGCCGGGCACCGCGTTGGCGGCGGTGACGAGCGGCGCGGGCACGGGCTCCGGCCCGGCCGCGACGGAGCCGAACGCCGTCGCGGTCGGTGCGGTGAGGGCCAGGGCGGACATGGCGGCACTCGCGAGAGCGAGTCTGGTACGTGTGTTCACGAAGGAGAGGGCATCATGCAGAAACGATCACCTTCTAGGACATTTCATGTCTATTCGGGTGGATGATCGAAACGTCACCGCAATGCGCTCGGTCGCGGCGGCGATCGTCAGACCGTGCGGGGTCCCTTGCGCCGGTGTCGCGGTGCCCCGCGGCTGTCAGAAGCCGGGAACCCCGTAGAGCAGCAGGCCGGACACGGCCGGCACGACCGGCACGGCGAGCGCTCCCCACGTGCCCGGCCGCGTGGAGGGGTCCAGGAACGCGGCGATCAGCAGCAGCACGGCGGCCGGAACGCACAGGAACATCCCCACGACGAAGCCGACCACCGCCCAGACGGACACGGTCGTTCCGGCGACGAGACACGCCCAGGCGAAGGGGTGCGGAGTGCGGCGGAGGAAGAAGGGAAGGGCGACGGGGAGTATGGCCAGGAAGTAGAGGCCGCCGAACCCGCTCGGCAGGCCGATGGCCAGCGCCGGCAGCAGTGCCACGGCCGCCCCCAGAAGCAGGGCCGTCTGACCGCTGCGAACCCGTTGACCCTCCATGCCCCATCCCCCCACTATCTTGAACGCGTTCAATGTGAACGCGTTCAAGATAGCGGACCCGCTGGTCGTCCCGCCCTCCCGTGCCCGCATGGGCAGGGCAGGGGCGGCGCCGTGCGGGTCACTTGCTGTGGGCGGTGATGTCGCCGAGGGCGGTCGTGGCGCGGATGGTGAGGGAGGCGTCCGCGCCCTGGCTGTTCTGGAGGGAGTTCTGGATGCGGCCGAGGGTGGTGTGGGCGTCGAGGGTGGCGGAGACGCCGGGGGCCGCGCCGACGGCGATGGAGCCGGCCTGGGTGGTGAGGGTGACGACGCCGGTGCCGGCCTGATCGACGGTCAGGTCGCCGCGGGTGGTCGTCAGGTCGGCGGAGCCGTTGAGGCGGCCGACGGTGATGTCGCCGTCCTGGAGGGACACGCGGACGGTTCCGGCCTCCTCCAGGGTGGCCGGACCCTGGGCGGCCTCGAAGGTGACGTCCCCGAGGCGTCCGGCCCCGCGCAGATCGGCCGTCGCGGCCGTGGCCTGAACGCTGGAGCCCGCCGGGAGCTGGACGGTGACGTCGACGAAACCGGTCTGTCCGAAGAGCTGGTTCTTGGCTGCGGGTGCGGTGATCCGCAGGACGCCGTCCGCGAAGGCGGCGGTCGTGTCCTCGGCGGCCTTCACGTCACGGCTCTTGGCGGCGTTCGCGGGGCGGATGTCCACGGTGGTGTCGGCGCGGTCGGCGGCGATGAAGCGGAGGTGGCCGGCGGGGATGTCGACGACGGTGGTGATCGGGGCGGTGGTGGCGAAGGTCTGCATGGTGTGGCTTCTCCCGTGGAGTCGTGGTCGGCGTTTCCGACATGGGAAAAGCTACGTTGCTTTCCGGTCTGAGGCAACGTCAGTGTGGCGTTGTCCCGGGGTACTTGCAGGTGAAGGCGGGAAAATCGTTGCAATGGATGCTGGATTGATGCAACGGCATATGTCGGAACGTTGCAATGGAATGAGGGTGAACGCTCTGTCGGCGGCCCTCGGTCCGGAGAGAGGCGCAGTGGATTCGGCTGGGGTTCCGGTCGCGGGAGGGATGGGGCTTCTCGTCGGACATGACGACGCGCCCCCCCGCGAAAGCCGCTCGACGCACCGCGCCCGAGCGGGAGATCGTGAGGTCATGGAGTTCTTCTGTTACCACCGCGACCGGGTGGGATCGCTGCCCCTGCGCTACGCACTGCGCGAAGAGCACTGGACGTACATGGACCGGTACGCGGAAGCGCTGATCGCCCGCGGTCCGACCTTCGCCGACGACGGCGAGACGCTGACCGGCAGTGTCCACATCCTCGAGGTTCCCGATCCGGCCGCCGCCCGCGCGTTCGCGTTCGACGAGCCGGGCTACCAGGCCGGCGCCTACCGGGACGTGCTGCTGCGGCGATGGCGCAACCTGCTCGGTCGCACCATGGGGGAGTTCCAGGGCGGCCGGGACGGCGGCGACCGGTACCTGGTGATCGGCCTGGGCTCTGGAGAGCCGGCCGACGTCACACCGCCGCGCGAGCGGGACGAGTTGATCGCCTTCGGTTCCCTGTTCTCCGACGACGGTGCCGCCTGGCTGGGCACGGCGGCGCTGGTCCGCGCACCGGACCCGGCGGCGGCGCGCGCCGTCCTCACCGCGGGGCGGTACGCCGACATCGAGGTCCACAACTGGGAGTTCGGCGGGCGTCCGTCCTAGCCGCGCGCCCCGCGCCCGGCGCGGGCCCGCGCGCCCGTGCGCCCCGCGCCCGCGCGCCCCGCGCGACGAGCGGTACCGCGGGGGCACGTCCCCGCCCGCTCGCGTGAGAGCATCCCTGCATGAGCAGCGACCTCGAAGTGAGCGCTCTGGCGATCAACGTCACGATCCCCGAGGTGCTCCGTTGGACGGACAGCCGGCGTGGTGAGGAGTTCACCCTCACCACCCTCAACATCCGGCTCCTCCCGGACGGGCACCTCGCCGTGAAGGCCTACGGCCGGCCGGTGGCCGGCGGCCGGGGCGCGTACGTCTCGTTCCCGGTCCCGGAGAAGCCCGAACTGGCGGCTCTGGTCTCCGAGGCGGCCGGTCGCGCCGGGGCGATGTGGGCGGCCCACCGCGGTCTCGGCTGATCCCGTCCGCTCGGTCCCGGCGGCGGGTCACGGGCGCAACGCCGCCGTGACCAAGCCCTCCAGCGCCTCGCGCGATACGTCGCCGCCGCTGACAAGTCGGTCGAAGACCAGGCCGTCGACGCAGGTCAGCAAGGTGTGTGTACGCGTCTCCACGTCCGGCGCGCCGTGCGTGGAGAGAAACAGCCGGACGGCCTCGCGGCCGGCGTTCTCGCGGGGGACGAGGAGTTCGCGCAGCTCCGGGTCGCGCACGCTCTCGACGGTGCAGGCGTAACGCGCCAGTGAGCGGCGGCGCCCCTCGCCCGTGAGCCGGGCGTGCGCGAGCCGCGCCATGCCGTCCACCAGCTCGTCGACCGTGCGCAGCGGTGGCAGTTCCTCGGCCATGGTGTGGAGTTCGGCCTGGTCGCGCTGGACGAGGCGGGTGACGAGGCCGGTGAGCAGTGCCGCCCGCGTGCGGTAGTAGGCCGACGTGGTGCCGGACGGCAGGCCCGCCCGCCGGTCGACCGCCCGGTGGGTGAGGCCGCGGATGCCTTCGTCGGCGAGTACGTCGAGGGCCGCGTCGGCGAGGAGCGTGCGTCGGTCGGAAGCCATACCCCCCTTTCTACACCTGTAGAGGTTCGGTTAGCCTCCTGCTTCTACAGATGTAGAAAGTCGAGGGTTCGGTATGGGGAACAGGGCAGTGGTCGTCGGCGGGGGCATCGGCGGGCTGGCCGCCGCGATCGGGCTGCGCCGCATCGGGTGGGACGTGACGGTCGTGGAGCGCGCGCCCGTGCTCGACGACGCCGGCGCGGGCATCTCGTTGGCGGCCAACGGCCTCCGCGCACTGGACGCGCTCGGGGTCGGCGCGGCGGTGCGGGAAGCCTCGCGGGGGCAGTACAGCGGGGGCACCCGCACCCCGCGCGGCAGTTGGCTGGCCCGTATGGACGGCGCGGCCCTGGAACGGGCGGTGGGTACGCCGATCATGGGCATCCCCCGGTCCACCCTGCACCGGCTGCTGCGCGCGGCCCTGCCCGCCGAGGCGCTCCTGATCGGCGCGGAGGTCGAGTCGGTGACGGGCCCGGAGATCGCCGCCGCCTCCGCCGCGACGGCCGCCCCGGTCTCCGTCCCGACAGTCGACCCGGGCACCGCCCCGACAGGCGCTCCGGCTTCCGCCCCGACAGGCGCTCCGGCCTCCGCCCCGACAGACGCCCCGGCATCCGACCCGACACCGAACCCGACGGCCGCCCCCACCATCGCCCCGGCAGCCGACCCGAACACCGCTCCGGTCCACCGTGGCGGCCCCGGCCCCGGCCCCGGCCCCCGCCCCGGACTCGGCCCCGGCCCCGGCCCCGGACCCGCCCCCCTTCGCGTCCACTGTGGGGACAGGATCCTGGACGCCGACCTGGTCGTGGCCGCCGACGGCATCGGCAGCAAGCTGCGCGGCCTCCTCTTCCCCGCCCACCCCGGCCCCGTCTACAGCGGCTCGACCGTGCTGCGCGCCCTCACCGAGGGGCCGGTCGGCCTGCGGACCGACTTCGAGCTGACCTGGGGGCGGGGCGCCGAGTTCGGGCACATCGCCTTCACGGACGGGCGGGCCGAGTGGCACGCCGTCCTCGATCTCCCCGCCGGGGTACGGTTCCCCGACCCGCTGGCCGAACTGCGCCGGCGCTTCCGAGGCTGGCACGAGCCGATCCCCGCCCTGCTGGACGCGACCCGCCCCGACGCCGTGCTGCACCACGACGTCAACGAACTGCGCACACCGCTGCCGTCGTACGCCGTCGGCCGGATCGCGCTGCTGGGCGACGCGGCCCACGCGATGACCCCGCACCTCGGGCAGGGCGCCTGCCAGGCGCTGGAGGACGCGGTCTCCCTGGCCGCGGCGCTCGCCGCCGAGCCCACCGTCGAGGCGGCGCTGGCCCGTTACGACGCCGAGCGCCGTCCGCGCAGCCAGGCGGTCGCGGCGGCCGCCCGCCAGGCGGGGCGGATGGGGCAGCAGCTCTCCCATCCCCTGGCCGTCGCCCTGCGCAACACGGCGATGCGGCTGACGCCCTCCCGCACCGCGATCAGCATGATCCTGCGGCATCACGCCTGGGTCCCGCCCCGGCTGGACTGATCCGCCGAGCCCTCCGGTGCGTCACCTCGCGCCGCGGGCGCCGGGCGGTTCCTGCTCCGCGCCCGCGACGACCGCGGTGACGACCTTCCGGACGTCGTCCGCCGCCGGTGGGACGGCCTGCCGGTCCGCGAACAGCATGTGCGCGGCACCGATGAGCGTCGGGGCGAGCGTGTCGAGGTCGGCGTCCGCCCTGACGCGACCGAGGTCCCGTTCGGCGGCGAGGTAGGCGGCGATCGCCGCCGCGGCGTCGGTCAGGAGCGGGACGCCGGCGGGCCTTGCGTCGCGCAGGCGGGCGCGCAGGCCGTCCCGCGAGGTGACGAGACTGACGACGGCCACCGCGACCGACTCGAAAAGCTCCAGCAGTGCCCGCGTCAGGTTGTCGGCGATGCTGCCGGTCCCGGCGGACGCGCGCAGGGCGGCGGCCCGCTCCTCGA
Organism: Streptomyces roseofulvus; assembly: GCF_039534915.1. Lineage (NCBI taxonomy): Bacteria > Bacillati > Actinomycetota > Actinomycetes > Kitasatosporales > Streptomycetaceae > Streptomyces > Streptomyces roseofulvus. The sequence continues at coordinate 7,838,973 of NZ_BAAAWE010000001.1, forward strand.
CGCGGTCGACGCGGTGCAGCACGAGCTCCGCGAGGAAGGCGTCGAAATCGGCGAAGTGCCGGTGCAGGACCCCTTTGGCGCAGCCCGCCTCCACGGTGACGGCCCGGCTGGTGAGCGCGCTCGGCCCGTCCCGGAGCAGGACGCGCTCGGCGGCGTCGAACAACTGGCCGCGCACGTCGCGGATGGCTACCCCTGTGGGCATCGTGCGGCCCCCGTCCTCTCCTCGGCCGACCCGTCCCGATTGACGAGTGGGCATGCGCCCACTCATAGTGGGCGCATGCCCACTTTACCGCCGGAGCGAGGCCCTCACCGCGCCCGTGGCTCCCATGAGAACCGTCAGGTGGCCGAGTCCTTCGGCGCGGACGCCGCACGCTACGACCGGGCTCGGCCCCGCTACCCCGCAGCCCTGATCGACCGGATCGTCAGCGTCGTCCCCGGCCGCCAGGTCCTGGACGTCGGCTGCGGCACCGGCATCGTGGCCCGGCAGTTCGCGGCCGCCGGCTGCCGGGTCCTGGGTGTCGACGTCGACGCCCGGATGGCCGACCTCGCCCGCCGCCGCGGACTCGACGTCGAGGTGGCGGCGTTCGAGGCCTGGGAACCGGCCGGCCGCGCGTTCGACGCCGTCGTGTCCGGCCAGACCTGGCACTGGGTGGACCCGGTCGCCGGCGCCGCCAGGGAGGCACAGGTGCTGCGCCCCGGCGGCCTGCTGGCCCTCTTCTGGAACGCGGGACGGCCCGCCCCCGCCGTGGCGGACGCCTTCGCCGAGGTCTACCGTCGGGTGACGCCCGACACGCTCGCCGCACGCCAGAGCGCGACGTCCGCGGTGGACGGCTACACGGCGCTGTGCGCCAAGGCGGCGGAAGGCATCGGCAAGGCGAACGGATTCGCCGACCCGGAACACTGGCGGTTCGACTGGGAACGCCCCTACACGCGGGACGAATGGCTGGACCAGCTCCCCACCCAGGGCGCCTTCACCCGCCTCCCGAAACCCGAGCTGGAGGAGGTCCTCGCGGGCGTCGGCGCCGCCATCGACGCGGCAGGAGGCAGCTTCACGATGCACTACGCCACCCTGGCGGTCGCCGCGAAGCGCACCGGCTGACCCCCCGTCGGCGGAGGTGGACGTCCGCTCCGGCACTTCGACTCACCGGGCGGGCCACCGGGCACCGCGCTGCCGGAGGGTGCGTGCGGCGGGCAGCCTGGCCAGGGTGGCCTCGAAGGCACCATGATGCGCCGTCAGGAAACAGCCGGGGCTCGGCGGAAGCGGGTAGTCATCACGCAGTACGCCCTCCGGGAGCACGCCCGTCGCGGGAATCGGCGACGTCTCGCCCGGATGGGCCAGGTACGCCCAGACCCCGCTGTCCAGCGGCACCACGGGCCCCTCGTCATGGGGCGGAGTCCACGGCGCACCGGTGAGCGGATGACGGGGGACGAGGAGCAGGTCCGGGCGGGGACGGGGCAGCGGAAGCCCCGGACCGGCCAGTGCCGTGGACAGGGCGTCCGGGCCGGAGGAGAGGTACTGCCGCACCGCGTGCCCGAGCAACTCGGTGACGCGACCGGCGGGGAGGGCAACCGGGCGGTCCCCGGAGACGGCGACGAGGTGGGCGAGCGCGACACCGAGCGCCGCGTGCCAGCGCAGACTCCACGCACCGTCGGGCTCGACGGGCGGGACGCGGTGCTCGGGACGCGCGAGGTCGTCCCAGCCGGGCGGCGGGCCCGCCGGAAGCCGGGAGGCGCGGCGTACGACCGCGTCCGGCTCCAGCCAGACCGCCTGCCAGTCGCCGCAGTCGTCCACACGGGTCGCGACGGCACGCCCGCACCCCTCGCACGCCAGGTTGGGACCACCGCGACCGTCCACGCCGCGGCAGTGACCGTCGCACCTGTCGAGGATCAGCGTCATGGACCGGGAGTCACCCGGCGCGATGACGATCCGGTCCCGCGCCCCGAAGGAGACGAAGGGAACCGGCACGAACACCCCCCGCCGAGCCGCCTCCTCCGCGCCGACCTCCTCCCAAGGCCGCCAGGGCGGTCCGGTCGGCTGCGGCTCGACGGCGTACGTCGCGGGCTCCATCAGCGGCGGATGCAACTCCTCCCACCCGCCGTGGTGCGCGTGCACGGGCAGCGCGACCCGCGCCACGGGCGCCGTCAACTCCGTACCGCACCCGGCACACACGAACACGTCCAAACAAGCTCCCCTTCGCCCCGGTTCCGGGGGATTGTGCCTCGCCGAACCCCCGGCGCTCCATCGGATTTCGGGTGCGTCACCTCCGGTCGTCGAGAGCACCGCACTGTCAGGGGCGTGTGGGAGGTTCGGCTGCGAGGGACTGGCGACAGTCGACCAGGAGGCGAGCACCCAGGGTCACGCCACGAGCCTCCCGTCCCTCATCGTCAGGATGCGGTCGCCGACGTGGTGGACCGCCGCGTGATCGTGGGAGATGAGCAGGAAGCCGACTCCCAGGCTGTCCTGGAGATCCATGAGCAGGTTGAGGATCCCCGCGCGGAGCGAGGGGTCGAGTGCCGAGGTCGGTTCGTCGAGGACGAGCAGTTCCGGCCGGGTCGCGAGGGCGCGGGCGATGGAGACGCGCTGGCACTGGCCGCCGGACAGCTCGTGCGGCAGCCGTCGCCCGTGCGCGGGGGAGAGGCCGACGCGTTCCAGGAGCTCGTCCACCCGGGCCGGGCCGTCCGCGGCCCGCCACCGTCCGTGGACCCGGAGGGGCTCCGCGATCTGGTGGCGTACCTCGCGGCGCTGGCTCAACGCGCCGTAGGCATCCTGGAACACGGGCTGGAACCGGGGGCGCAGCGCCCGTAGTTCGCGTGCGCGGAGGCCGGTCAGCTCGACGCCCGAGAAGCGCACCGAGCCGGAGTGCGGCCGCAGCAGCCCCAGGACGGCCAGTGCCGTCGTCGACTTGCCGCAGCCCGACGGGCCGACGAGCCCGACCGCCTCCCCGGCGCCGACGGTGAACGACACGCCGTCGACGACCCGCCGTGCTCCGTACCGGACGTCGAGGTCCCGGACCTCCAGGAGGGCGTTCACGCGACCTCCCCGGCGGGGTGATGACAGGCCACCGCCCGGCCGTCCACCACTCGCAGCGCCGGTTCCTCCCGCCGGCACAGCTCGGCGGCGTGCGGGCAGCGCGGCGCGAAGGAGCACCCCGCGCCGGAAGCGCCCGGCGCGGGCGGGGCGCCGGCGAGGACGGGGAGACGGGTACGCCGGGGGATCCCGGCGTGGGGGAGCGAGGCGAGCAGTCCGCGCGTGTACGGGGCGACCGGCCGGTCCAACACCGCGTCCGCCGCGCCGAGTTCGACGATCCGGCCGGCGTACGTCACGGCGACCCGGTCGGCGTGTCGGCGTACCGCCGCGAGGTCGTGGCTGACGAGCAGCAGGGCGGCCCCGGTGGCCGCGCAGCGCTCCCGCAGCAGGGTGAGCACCTGCTCCTGGCGCGCCGGGTCGAGCGCGGTGGTCGGCTCGTCGGCGACGACCAGCGCGGGGCCGTTGACCAGGGCCATCGCGATCACCGCACGCTGCCGCATGCCGCCCGACAGGGCGTGCGGCACCGCGCCGGCCGCCTCGGGCCCCAGCCCGACCTCGCCGAGAGCCCGGCGCGCCACGGCCAGCGCCTCGCGCCGCCGCGCGCCCGACACGGACCGCACGGCGAAGGCGAGCTGGTCCTCGACGCGGTGGACGGGCGACAGGGCCGACATCGCGTCCTGCGGGATCCAGGCGAGGCGGCGGCCGAGATCGGCCGGCGTGACCGGGCCGCCGTCCAGCAGGACCCGGCCGTGGAGGCGGGCCGCACGCGGGACCATCCCCAGCAGCGCCCGCGCGGTGAGCGACTTGCCTGCTCCGGACTCGCCGACCAGCGCGAACACCTCACCCGCGGCCATATCGAAGGAGACTCCGCGCACGGCCTCGCCGTCAGGGAAGCCGACCCGAAGACCGTCCACCCGCAACAGGGGGACGAGGGGTTCGGACAGGGGGAGCTGCGTGGGGCGGGACAAGAGGCCGGACTTTCCTCGAAGCGACAACGGAAGACGGACGGAGGCGGAGGCGGAGAGGGAGCCGTAGGTGGAGAAGGAGTCGGAGCTGGAGAGGGAGACGGAGGACACGGGGCGCGGGGGCGGCGCCTCGCCCGCCGGCGGACGTCGACAGGCAGACCGCGAGCGCCGCGAGCAGGGCCAGCGCCACCGCCGGGGCGAGGGCGGGGACCGGCGCCCGCTCCACGTAGTCGGCCGACTCGTCGAGCAGCAGCCCCCATTCGGGCGACGGGGGCCGCGCGCCCAGGCCCAGGAAGCCGAGCGACGCCAGCGCGAGCGCGATGCCGGGGAGCCGGAGCACGGCGTGCCGGGCGACCGGCCCGGCCACCGACGGCAGGATGTGCCGCGTCCACACCCACCACGGCCCCGCGCCGAGGGCGCGTTGTGCCAGGAGGAAGCGGGAGGCCCGGATCTCCTGGACCAGTGCCGCCGCGTGCGCGGCGAGCGGCGGCCAGGACACCAGGGTCACGGCGAGCGCCGCCGCCCCGCTTCCGGGACCGGTCACGGCCGCGACCAGCAGGCCGGTGAGGACCGGCGGCAGCGCGTTGGCGACGTCCGCGAAGCCGGCCGCCACGCCGGGGACGAAGCCGAGCGCCACCGCGACGAGCCAGCTCACGCAGGTGACGGCCGCGGCCGTGCCCACCGTGGTCGCCGCGCCGTGCCCGAGGCGGGCGAGCACGTCTCGGCCGAGCGCGTCCGCGCCGAGCGGATGCTCCGGTGACGGCGCGGCGAGCCGGGCCGCCACGTCCACGGCGTACGGATCGCGCAGCAGCCCCCAGCCGATCACGCCGGCCAGCAGCGCCGCGAGCCCCGCCGGTACGGCGAGCGGGATCCGCCGCGGTGCCGGTGCGGGCAGCCCGAGCCCGGCCTCGCGGGACGCGGGCCCGAGCAGCCGGCGGCGTACCAGCGCGGCGGCGGTCCCGGCCAGCAGACCGAGCCCCAGCAGGGCGAGGACGCAGCCCTGGAGCAGCGGCAGGTCCTGGGAGGTGGCGGCGCCCAGCGCGGTACGGCCGATCCCGGGCACGGCGAAGACCGTCTCGACGGCGACCGCGCCGCCGGTCAGACCGACGGCCACCATGCCGAACTGCCCGGCGAGCGCGGGCATCCCCCGGCGGACCGCCGCGCCGGCGATCCGCCACCGGCCGGTGCCCGCGCCCCGCCACAGTTCGACCCACCGCTCGCCGAGGACGGGCGGCAGCGCGTCGGCGACCAGCCGGCCGAGGAGGGCGCCGGCGGGGACGCCGAGGGCCACCGCCGGCAGCACCAGATGCGCCGGGCCCGCCCAGCCCGAGGTGGGCAGCCATCCCAGCCAGACGCCGGCGGTGAGCAGCAGCACCAGGGCGAACAGGAACTCGGGGACGGCCGCGAGCACCGCCGCCACCGTCCCGCCGGTGGCCCGGCCGCGCAGGAGCGCGGGGGCGGCGAGCAGCGTCCCGACGGCGAGGGCGACGACCAGCGCCGCGCCCATCAGGGTCAGGGAGACGCCGAGTCCGGCGCCGACGGCCGGCAGCACCTCGGCGCCCGACACCCAGGAGACGCCCAGGTCGCCGTGGAGCAGCCGGTTCAGCCACCCGCCCAGCAGGCCCCCCGGGCCGGCGTCCAGGCCGAGGTCGGCGCGGATGGCGGAGAGCGCCTCGGGTGTCGGGGCCTGTTCGGCGGACCGGGCGCGCAGCAGGCTGAGCGCCGGGTCCCTGCCGGAGAGCCACGGCAGCAGTCCGACGGTGGTCACCACGCCGGCCAGGGTGACGAGCCGTACGGCCCCGGCCCCCAGGGCGGCGGCCGACGGGCGCCGCCCTGCGGGCCGGGTCTCCGGAAGCCGAACCGCCTCCCTGCGGCCGCCTCGCCGGGCCTTCGCCGGTGCGACGGCTGCGGCGCGGTCGCCGCGTCCGCCGGGGACGGGAGCCGTCACCGTACGTGGGTGTCGGCGGTGACGAGTTCGCGCTCGCGCGGGTCGTGTGCGGCGCCCACGACGTTCGCGCCGTCGCCCTGGATGACCCGCTCGTGCAGCAGGGGCACGGCGGCGTCGGTGGCGAGCACGGCGGCCTCCGCGGCGACGACGGCCTTCCGGCGGGCCTCGCCGGTGGCCGTCGCCGCGGCGGTGGTGAGCGCGGCGTCGACGGCGGGATCGGAGAGCTGGGAGAGGTTGAAGGAGCCGTCGCCCGCGAAGTCGCTGTACAGGTAGGCGGCGGGGTCCCCGGAGTCGAGGACGGTGGCCCGGGAGAGGACGAAGGCGTCGAACTTCCCGGCCAGGGCGTCGGCTTCGATGTGCGCGTACTCGCGCACGTCAAGCTCGACCTCGAACCCGGCCTTGCGCAGCTGCTGCTGGAGGAGCTGGGCGACCTCGGGCAGTTCGGCGCGGTCCGTGAAGGTGCCGATGGTGATCCTGGCGCCCTTCGGGGCGGTCGCCGCGGTGTGCCGGACGGGAGTGCGGAGCTTCGCCGCCCAGGGCAGCGCCGGCCCGAGCAGCCCGCCGGCGCGGTCCGCCCGGCCCTCGTACACGCCCGAGACGAGGCTCCGGGTGTCGACGGCCTCCCGGGCGGCGGCCCGCAGCGCCGGGTCGCGGAAGGTGCCGCGTCCGGTGTTCAGGTACAGGGTGTTGGTCCGGGGCATGGGGACCTCGGTGACGAGCTTCGGGTCCAGCAGTCCGGCCTGGGAGACGGGGACGGCCTCGACGATGTCGGCCTCGCCGCTGCGCAGCGCCGCGGCCCGGGCGGTTCCGTCGGGCACGTAGCGCACGTCGATGCCGGCGGCCTTGGCCTTGGCTCCCCAGTAGCGGTCGTACCGGTCGAGGGTGGCGGACGCGGTGCCCTGGGCGCGCACGAGGACGAAGGGTCCGGTTCCGGCGCCGACCGGGTCGACGGTCCTGCCCCGGTACGCCTTGGCGGCCAGGATCGAGAGCTGCGGGGAGCTGAGCCGGTGCGGGACGAGGGGGTCGGGCGCCGCGGTGGTGACGCCGACCGAGCGGGGTCCGGTGGCCCGGACGGTGAGGTCGACGCCGTCGAGGATCCGCGGCTTGGGGGAGGCCGTGGCGGCGGTGGAGAGCGAGCGGACGACGTCGGCGGCGGTGAGTGGGGTGCCGTCGTGGAAGGTGACGCCCTGGCGCAGGGTGAAGGTCCAGGTCCGGCCCTGCTGCCGCCAGCCGGTGGCGAGGGAGGGCAGGGCGTCGCCGTCGCGGTCCAGCCGGACCAGCGTCTCCGCGGTCGACCAGCGCGACAGCTTGAACGCGTCGTCGGAGAGCGGGGAGAGCCCCGACCGAGGGGGCTGCATCATCGCGACCCGGATGCGCCGGTCGTCGCCCTCGCCGCCTCCGTCGGCTTCGTTCGCGCCGCCGGCGAAGCAACCGCCGAGGAGGGCCGAGACGGTGGCGGCAGCGGTGAGGGCGAGTATGCGGCGGCGGAGGGCGGGGGTGCGGGTGGGCAGGGGAGACACAGCAGTCCTCGGGGTGGTGTGGGGGAGTGAGATCCGGACTTTATCAGAATGAAAATCATTACCGATAAGCGGAGGGCTCGCGGAACGGGACGGCCCCGATCGGCCCAACGGCCGACGCCCCGAAGCCTTCTGCCGGGGGGTTCCACACCGCCGGGTGGCGCAGGGCGGCTCGCCCGGACCGGCGGCGCGGCGGTCGTGCGCCGAAGCTGGACGGGCCGGCGCGTTCGGCCGCCGGTCCGTCCAGGAGGTCCCGCATGCCCCGATCCGCCCCGGCCCCGCACCCCTACCGGCCGCGCCGGGCCACCGTCACCGCGCTGCTCCTCGCCGCCGCGCTGACCGCCCCCACCCTTCCGTACGCCAGTGCGGGCGACCGGCCGTCACCGCGGGCCGGCGCCACCGACACCTCGGACCAGGAGCTGCGGCGCGCCCTCGCCGACCTCGTCGCCGCCCCCGGCGGACCGCCCGGCGCGATCGCCGTCCTCACAAGGGACGGCGTCCGGCAGGTCTACCGGGCCGGCACCGCCGAGGTCGGCACGGCGAGACCGCCCCGCCCGCACGACCACATGCGGATCGCGAGCGTCGCCAAGGCGTTCAGCGGGGCCGTCGCCCTGAGCCTCGTGGACCGCGGGGCGCTCCGCCTGGGTGACACCCTGGGGCAGCGCCTCCCGCACCTGCCCAAGGCCTGGCACGCGGTGACGCTGCGTCAACTCCTGCAGCACACCAGCGGACTGCCCGACTACAGCAAGACCGAGGGCTTCCAGACGATCGTCCGCGCCGACCCCCGGCACCGCTTCGACTCCCGGCGCCTGCTGGAGTTCGCCGCCGGCCAGGGCCTCGCCTTCACGCCCGGCACCCGCTACGCCTACTCCAACTCCGACAACATCGCCGTCGCCCTGATGGCCGAGCAGGCCACCGGACGCCGGTACGAGGACCTCCTCAAGGAACTCGTGTACCGCCCGCTCGACCTGCGCGACACCAGCCTCCCCTCCGGCTTCCGGCTGCCCCGCCCCTTCCTCCACGGCTATGCCACGGCCCCCGGCGAGGCGCCCGAGGACGTCAGCGAGGCGGTCAGCGCCTCCGGCGCGTGGGCGTCGGGCGGCATCGTCTCCACCCCGGCCGACCTGGGCGCGTTCTTCGGCGGCTACGCGGGACCCGCCCTGCTCTCCCCGAAGACGCGGCACGCCCAGACGCGCTTCGTCCCCGGCGACTCCCAGCCGGCCGGCCCGGGAACGAACGCGGCCGGCCTGGGCCTCTTCCGCTACACCACCCGCTGCGGCACGGTGCTGGGGCACACCGGGAACACCCCGGGCTACACCCAGTTCGCCGCCGCCACCGGTGACGGCCGCCGGACGGTCACCGTCTCCGTCACCAGCCAGGTCCCCCTCGACCCCGCGCTGCTCGCCCGCCTCCGCGCGGCCGAGGAACGTTTCGTCTGCGCCCTCCTCAAGGACGGCGACGGCGGCCACGGAAGCGACGGCGGCTACGGGGACGAGACCGTCTGACCCGCGGAGAACGGGCCGGGCCGGACGGTGCCGTGGCTGCGACCACCGTCCGGCCCGGAGAGTGTGGGGCGGGGTGTTGTCCGGGGGTTTTGTCGGGGGCTTCAGGGGTGTTGGTCGAGGGTGGGGTCGGGGGCTTCAGGGGTGTTGTTCAGGCCGCGTGCTCATGGGCGCAGGCGTCCTCGATGCCGAACGTCTCCCAGGCGGGGAACTCGTCGTCGGCGGGGGCCGGTTCGTCCGGCGCCAGCAGGCAGGCGTCCAGGGCCGTCCGGAGGGCGTCGGCGCGCAGACCGGTGCCGATGAAGACCAGTTCCTGGCCCTGGGTGGTCCCGGCGTCGCGGGCGCCGGACGGTTCGAACCGGGCCACGGCGCCGGCCTGGGACCAGAGGCCGGTCACCCGGGGGCGGCTGGCGAGCCAGAAGAAGCCCTTGGAGCGCAGGATCCGGCCGTACGCACCGCTGTCGAGGCCCTCGGTGACGAAGGTCCACAGCCGCCCGGGGTGGAAGGGGCGGGCGGAGCGGTACACGAGCGAGGAGATGTCGTACTCCTCGGTCTCCGGCACGTGGTCGCCGTTGAGCTCCTTCACCCAGCCGGGGGCCTGCTGCGCCGTCTCCACGTCGAACAGACCGGTTCCCAGGACCAGTTCGAGGGGGACCCGGCCGTGCACGGCCGGGACGATCCTCGCCTGCGGGTTGAGCCGGGTCAGCGCGGCGCGGAGCCGGCGCGTCTCCTCCGGACCCACCAGGTCGAGCTTGTTGAGCACGATGACGTCCGCGAACTCGACCTGGTCCATGAGGAGATCGCTGACGGTCCGCTCGTCGCCCTCGTACGGGGCGAGACCGCGCGCGGCGAGTTCGTCGCCGCCGTCGAGCTCGGGCAGGAACCCCGCCGCGTCCACCACGGTCACCATCGTGTCCAGGCGGGCGAGGTCGCCGAGGGTGGCCCCGTCGTCGCGGGGGAAGGAGAACGTCGCGGCGACCGGCATGGGTTCGGAGATCCCGCTGGACTCGACGAGCAGATAGTCGAAGCGGCCCTCGCGGGCGAGCCGGTCGACCTCCTCCAGGAGGTCGTCCCGCAGGGTGCAGCAGATGCACCCGTTGGTCAGCTCGACCAGGCGCTCCTCCGTACGGGACAGCGAGGCCTCTCCGCCGCGCACGAGTGCGGCGTCGATGTTGACCTCGCTCATGTCGTTGACGATGACCGCGACGCGCAATCCCTCGCGGTTGGCCAGGACATGGTTGAGCAGAGTGGTCTTGCCCGCGCCCAGGAAGCCGGAGAGGACGGTCACGGGAAGGCGGTCGTGCGCGTTCACGGGGACTCTCAACCCTCCGGGCGGATCAGGCCGCGCTCGTACGCCTTCACCAGCCGCTGCGGGACCTGGTGGACGACGCCGTCGACGGTGACCGGGACCAGCTGGGGCGTGCTCGCCTTCCACTGGGCGCGGCGGTGACGGGTGTTGCTGCGGGACATCTTCCGCTTGGGGACGGCCATGGGGGACTCCTCCTCGGTCCGGGGGGGGGGTGACTCGGCGAGCCTATATGAAAACGAATGTCATGAGCAATTGGGCTCCGGCGCGCGAAGCCGCGGACGGGCCGCGCGGCATGCGCCGGGGCATGGCCCCGGCCGCACGCGCGCGGCCCGTCCGTTCGGCCACCGCTACCAGGAGGACTTGGTCACTCCCGGCAGGAAGCCGGCATGGGCCTGCTCGCGCAGCCGCACCCGCGAGAGCCCGAAGGTCCGGAGGTAGCCGCGGGGGCGGCCGTCCACGCTGTCGCGGTTGCGGACGCGGGTGGCGCTGGCGTCGCGCGGCTGCCGGCGCAGCTCCGCCCGGGCGGCCTCGCGGTCGGCAGGCGTGGAGGACGGGCGGCGGATGATCTCCTTCAGCTCCGCCCGCCGGGCGGCGTACCGCTCGACGACCCGCTTGCGCTGCTCGTTCCGCGCGATCTTGCTCTTCTTCGCCATCAGACCTTCCCTCCGCGCGCGCGGATCCGGGCCACCGCGGCCTCGATGCCGATGGCGTCCACCGTCTTGATCGCCCGGGCGCTCAGCGTCAGGCGCACATGGCGTCCCTCGCTGGGCAGCCAGTAGCGCTTGCGCTGGATGTTGGGGTCGAAGCGGCGCGAGGTGCGCCGGTGGGAGTGGGAGATGGTGTTGCCGAATCCCGGCTTGGCGCCGGTCAGTTGGCAGTGTGCGGACATGGGTGGGTCGGCCCTTCTCGGTCGGAGGTGGTGTTGGAAATGGAAATCATTGTCATATACTAGCGGCATGGCACGCAACGAGATCCGCCCGATCATCAAGCTCCGCTCCACGGCAGGCACCGGCTTCACCTACGTGACGCGCAAGAACCGCCGCAACGACCCCGACCGGATGGTGCTCCGCAAGTACGACCCCGTCGCCCGGCGCCACGTGGACTTCCGCGAAGAGCGCTGAGCCGCGCGGCCCGCACCACCCCTCGACCCCACCGCCCCCGAAAGGCCTGCCATGAAGCCCGGAATCCACCCCGCCTACGAGCCCGTCGTCTTCCGCGACACCGCCTCCGGCAACGCGTTCCTCACCCGGTCCACCATGACCAGCGACAAGACGATCGAATGGGAGGACGGCACCACCTACCCCGTCGTCGACGTGGAGATCTCCTCCGCCAGCCACCCCTTCTACACGGGCACGGCGCGGGTGCTCGACACCGCCGGCCGCGTCGAGAAGTTCCAGCGCCGCTACGGTGCCCGCTGATGCGTCGGCCGTACACCCACCAGCTCCCCGTCGTGATCGTCGCCGGCCTGCACGCCGAGGCGAGGACCGAGGTCGTCGACCACCTCCTGCGGTCCGTCCCCGGCAGCGTCGCGCTCCACCACGACCTGGCGGAGGCGCCCGCCGGCGCCGTCGCCCGCACGATCCGCGACGCCACCGGCACCCTCTCGCGCGGCGACACCCCGCTGGTCAACGACTGCGCCTGCTGCGCCCTGCGCGAGGACCTCGTCCCCGAACTCGAGCGGCTCGCCGACGGCGGCCTCACCCGCCTCGCCGTCGTCGAACTGTGGGACTCGGTCGAACCCAGGGCCATGGCCGAGGTGATCGCCGGCCACGGCGGGGACAAGATCGTCCTCACGAACGTCATCACCGCCGTCGACCCCGCCCTCGTCCTGCCCTGCCTCGCCAACGGCGACGACCTCGCGGAGGCGGGCCTCGCCGCGGCCGCCACCGACCAGCGGACCGTCGGCGACACCTGGGCACGGCAGCTGGAGTACGCGCCCGTCCTCGCCGTCGTCGACAGCGACGCGGCCGACGACGAGGACCACGCCCTCCTCGCGCAACTGCACCCCACCGCCCGCCGCGTACCGGCCGGCTCCCCCGAACTCGCCCGGATCGCCCTCGCCGGCTTCGACGTGGAGGCGGCCGCCGCCGCCCAGCACCCGGCCTGCGCGCTGCTGCCGCAGGAGGCCGACGCCTCGGGTGTCGCCACCTTCGTCTGGCACCGCAGGCGCCCGTTCCATCCCGAACGCCTCTACCAGGCGCTGGAGGACCTGTGCTGCGCCGCCGCCCGCAGCCGCGGCCGGTTCTGGCTCGCCGACCGCCCCGACACCCTGCTCGCCTGGGACGCGGCCGGCGGAGCGCTCTGCGTGGAGAACGCCGGCCCCTGGCTGGCGTCACTGCCCGACGCGGCCTGGGAGCTGGTCCCGCCCATGCGGCGAGCCGCGGCCGCGCTCGACTGGCACCCCGAGCACGGCGACTGCTGCCAGCACCTCGTCTTCACGTCGCCCGGACTCGACCGCGACGGCCTGGAACGCCTCCTCGACTCCTGCCTCCTGACGGACGCGGAGTACGCCTCCGGGCGCGAGGCGTGGAAGGAGCTTCCCGCCGCCTTCGACACCCTCCTCGACGCCGCCTGACCCCCACCCGTCCGTACGACCCCGTGCCCCGCCCGCATCGGCGGGCCCGGGACCCCGCCCCAAGGAGACGCCCCGATGGCCCGACGCCACGAACCCCGCAAGCCCGCCGCGCGCCGACCCAACCCGCTCGACGCGGCCGGGATCACGTACATCGACTACAAGGACACCGACCTGCTGCGGAAGTTCATCTCCGACCGCGGCAAGATCCGCAGCCGCCGCGTCACGCGGGTGACCGCCCAGCAGCAGCGCGCCCTGGCCACCGCCGTCAAGAACGCCCGCGAGATGGCCCTGCTGCCGTACGCCGGCCGCTGACCCCCGCTCTCCGTGCCGCCCCGGCCGGACCTCACGGACGTCCGTGAGAGATCCGCCCGGGGCGGCCGCGCGCGGTCACGCCCAGGTGCGGGAGCACAGCACCAGGCGGTGGCCGTCCGGGTCCTCCACCGTCACCCCGTACGCGTCCCAGTACGGGTGGTGCGAGACGACCCGGGTGCCGCCGGCCGCGACCAGCCGCTCAGGGCCTCGTCGGGCGGTTCGCCCAGGTAGACCACGAACGGGTCGTCGACGGTGGGCGGGGGATCGAGCGGGGCCGCCGGGTCGCGGGTCAGCTCGAAGTGCCGGCCGCCGCCCCGCGGGCCGACCATCAGCAGATCGTGCGTCCCCGGCTCGTCCGCGGTGGAACGCCACTGCACCGCGCGCCCGAGCCCGCCGACCTAGAAGCGTTCGGCGGCGGCGAGATCGCGGGACGGCCGGGCGATGCGGACGTGGGCGGCGGGTGAGATCGCCGGGTCGCCTTCGGCGGCGTGCGGACGCGTGTCGCTCATGGTGCGACTTTACGATCTTGCACCCGGAGCGCTGCCGACGCCGGAGCCGGAGCCGGAGCCGAAGCGCGTCGATGCGCGGAAGCTCGTGCGCAGGGCGCTTTTCCGTCATGTCCGAACAGGCGGGTGGCCGGAGTAGGGTGGGCCGACACCATCGCGGTCAGAGGTCTAAGGAGTTCCGGGGCATGTCCAAGCGGGAGAGGTGGAACGCGCTCCTGGAGCTGCTGGCCACCGAGGGCAGGCTGGAGGTCGAGGAGACCGCCGTGGCGCTGGACGTCTCGGCCGCCACGATCCGCCGGGACCTCGACGAGCTCGCCGAGCAGCAGATGCTGGTCCGCACACGCGGTGGCGCCCTCGCGCACGGCGTCTCCTACGAGCTGCCGCTCCGCTACAAGTCCTCCCGCCACGCCTCCGAGAAGCAGCGCATCGCCGCCGCCGCCGTCGAGCTCGTCGGCGAGGGGGACGTGGTGGGACTCAACGGGGGGACGACCACGACCGAGGTGGCCCGCGCCCTGGCCCTCCGGGCCGGCGGGGGCCGGCGCGAGGCGTCGGACGCCACGGACGTCACCGCCCCCGTCTTCACCGTCGTGACCAACGCCCTCAACATCGCCGGCGAACTCGCCGTGCGCCCCCAGATCAAGCTCGTCGTCACCGGCGGCGTGGCCCGGCCCCAGACGTACGAGCTGGTCGGTCCGCTGACCGCGGGGGTGCTCGACGAGGTCGTCCTCGACGTCGCCGTCCTGGGCGTCGACGGGATCGACCCGCGGCTCGGCGTGATGACCCGCCAGGAGGACGAGGCGAGCATCAGCAGGCTGTTCGCGGAGCGCGCCCAGCGGGTCGTCGTGGTCGCCGACTCGTCGAAGATGGGCAAGCGTGCCTTCGCCCGGATCTGCGGACTCGACGCCGTCGACGTCGTCGTCACCGACGCGGAGGCCCCCGCGGACGCGGTCGCCCGACTGGAGGACGTCGGCATCAAGGTGCTCAGGGTCTGAGGGTCCCCGACAGCCGGAACCGCCCCGGGCGCCATGGGGGGACGTCCGGGGCGGCGGGATCACGTGCGGGGGATCAGGGTGCGATCGCCAGATCGAAGACGTGGACGTTGCCGTTGGCCGGCAGCACCACGAACTCCACCTGCTTGGCGGGGTCGAGCGGGACGGAGTGGGCGAAGACGCGGTACGCGATGCCCGCGTTTCCGTAGCCGCTCGGCCGGTTGCGCCCGTCGCTCGACGCGACGAGCGTCGCGCCGTGGGCGTTCGCCGGGTCGAACGACCAGTTCGGGAAGCCGATCGTGCCGGTGTCGCTCGTCCCGTCCGTGTAGGAGACGGTCACGGTGCCGGACGCCCCGCTGGTGACGCCCGAGCCCAGCAGGACCAGCCGGCTGCCGCTCCCGGCCAGGGTGATGGCCTGTCCCGCCGAGGAGACGTTGTTCCTGGTGCCGCTCGGGACGTCCGGCCAGCGGAGGGTGGCGCCGAGGGCGGAGACGGGCTCGCCCGGGCGCAGGCCGACGGCGGCGAGCTTCTGCGCGGAGAAGCTGTTGCCCTCGCCGTCGTAGTTGCCGGGCCTGGTGTCGCTCTCGTCGGTCACGCCCACGTTGTTGTACGCGGCGGCCAGCCCCGGCAGGGGAGTACCGCTGCGCTCCGTGCGCGTGGCGGTGGCGGAGCCGGCGCCGTCGCCGCCCTGGTACGTGGCGGTCGCCGTGAAGGTGCGGATGGTGAACCCGGCCCGCTTCTCCGGGACTTGGATCCGGAAGGTGGCCACGGCGGAGGCACCTGCGGCCAGGGCCCCGTCCACCTGGACGGCGGACGGCTGCACGGCCCAGCCGACAGGCCCGCCGAAGGTCACCTTCAGCGCACGCATGCGCTGCGGCCCGGCGTTGGTGACGGTCACCTTCACCGTCGAGATGGCCGGGCCGTCCAGATCGACGGGCGAGATGGCCACCTCGGTCCCGGCGGCGGCCGGGCGGGTTTCCGACGAGACGGCTGTGGCCGCGGTCTGTACAGGGGCCGTGGCCGTGGCCGTCGAGGCCGGGGCGAGGCTGAGCGCGCCCGCCACGGCCATCGCTCCGAGCGAGCCGATCAGTCCTGTTGGTCTCACGTGCTGCTCCTTCGGGGGAGGGGAGGAGGCCCGGTCAGGCGACGGGAGGCATCTCGGTCGTGCGCGAGTCGAGGCCCATGCGGAGGTTGACCCAGGCGCCACGGGTGAAGTCGGGGATCTCCACCGGACGGCCCTTGGCTGCCAGGGACATGACACTCAGGGGCACGGGGGCGCACCAGGCGGCGGAGTCGTAGACGTCGATGTCGGGCACCAGGCCGGCCCGCATGAGCTGGACGGTCCGCCACTGGAGCACGTAGTCCATGCCGCCGTGGCCGCCGTTGTTCGCGGCGTCGTCGCCGATCTTCTTCCACAGCCAGTGGTCGAACTCCTTGCGGTACGAGCCGAAGTCCCGCCAGGAGTGCCCGCTGTGGTCGGGCTCCACGTAGATGCGCCCGCCGCCGGCCGACACCACGCCCGCGTAGTCCTCGAAGATCCCCCGGCTGCCGGCGAGCGTGTTGATCCGGCTGTACGGGCGCGGCGAGCTCACGTCGTGCTCGGCGCGGATGATCCGGCCCTTGGCGGTCTCGATCAGACAGGTGACCAGATCGCCGTTGACGTACGTCTCCTTCCACGACGGGTGGTGGGCGGGCACGAACCGCGCCCGGTAGTCGGCCAGGCCCTTCGGCTCCGTCGCCGTGGCCGTCAGCGTGGTCATCCGGTCGCCCCGGTTGATGTCCATGGCCGCGGCGATCGGCGCGAGGCCGTGCATGGCGTAGAAGGAGGCGGTGCTGCGGGTGTGCCACAGCCGGCGCCACGCGTCGGTGTAGTACGTGTCGGAGAACAGCAGCGCCCGCAGGTCGTGCTGGTAGCCGCCGTGTCCGTTGGTGATGTCGCCGAACAGGCCCTCGTGCGCCATCTTCAGCATGGCCAGCTCGTTCCGGCCGTAGCTGCAGTTCTCCGAGAGCATGAGGTGCCGGCGGGTGCGCTCGGAGGTGTCGACGAGGTCCCACAGCTCGTCGAGCTCGGTGGCGATGGGCAGCTCGACGATCACGTGCTTGCCGGCCAGCAGCGCGGCCTTGCCCTGCTCGTAGTGGAACTCCCAGGGCGTGGCGATGTAGACGAGGTCGATGTCGTCGCGCTCCAGCATCCGTGCGTACGCGTCGGCGGACCCGCCGTACTCGGCGGGGCGGGGCTTGCCGGCGGCGGCGAGCCCGTCGGCGGTGCGCCTGGCCCGGTCGGCCCGGATGTCGCAGACGGCGGTGACGACGCAGCCCGGGACGACGGACCATCCGGTGGTCATGCCGGAGCCCCGGTTGCCCAGGCCGATCACGCCGACCCGCACCGTCCTGTGCGCGCTGTACGGCACGTCGATCATCGACCTCTGCCCCGGCCGCCGGGGCGGAACGGGGGCCGCCGAGGGCGCCGCGGCGGCGACGGACGAGGCCCCCGCCCCGGCGGCGAGCGCCCCGGTGGTCGCCAGCGCACCCCCCAGAAGCAGGCGGCGTGAGACGGCGCGGATTTCTGGCATGTTCGTCATCGCTCCTCGGTCCGTGCGGGCAGCGGGTGCGGCAACGACTCTGACGGCGCGGCCGAGGGCATGTCAATAGATGCTCATTACCATCCCCTTCGAAGCATTCGCGCGCAACAATGGCGCGGATTCACGCATGTACGCACGCATTCGAGGGGAGGAAGGGGAGAGGGGCGTGTGCGGGGTCCCGGGACCGGAGGGGCGTGGAGGGCGCCCCGGGCGTACCTCGGGCGGACCCCGGGCGGCCGCCAGGACCGGCGCCTGATCCGCCGAACTAGCATGTCGGCCATGACGAGGACGCAGGTGGGGGCGGCGGAACGGCTGCTGCGCGCGATGGTCGCGGACGATCGGCCCGCGGACGGCGCGGGCCCGCGGAGCGGTGACGCGCTGCGAGCGGTCGAAGAGACGCGGCCCGCGCGCTCCGTCGCGGCCAAGGTCGCCGAGGCGGGCGGCGCCGACGAGGAAACCGCGCGACGGCTGAGCGAGTTGACGGCACGTCACCTCGGCGGGGACGCGGCACGCTGGTGTGCCCTGTACGACGCGCTGATCGGACACCGGGGCGGACTCCCCGCACTCCTGGCCGCCCTCGTACCTCCGGTGCCGTCCGCGCGGCCGGAAACCGACGGCGCGCTCCGTCCGCCCGCACCCCGCAGCGTCCACCGCACCCTCGGCCTGCTCCTCGCACACGCCGAGCCGCAGCACGCCGCCACCGCGTTCGCTGCCCTGCCCGAGCGGGTCACGACGGAACTCCTGGCCGGCGGCACCCTCCCGCCGCCCGCCCTCGTCGACGCCGTCGTCGCCCACGGCGACACCCGCACCCGGGCCGCCCTGGCCCGCCACCCCCGCCTCGACACCCGCGTCCTGGCCCGGCTGGCCGAGACCGGCGACCCCCACGTCACCGCCACCGTCTACCGCAACCCGCGCACCACCCAGTCCCTGCGCCGCACCATCGCCGAGCGGTTCGACGCCGTCCCGCTCGACGCCACCCTCCGCGCCGAACTGACCGCGCCGGGCGGCGCCGTCCCGCGCACCTGGCTCACCCCGCTGCTCGGCACCGGCGACCCGCGGCTCGTGGTGCCGGCCCTGCGCTGGGGGGTCCGCCAGGTCGCCCAGGAGTACGCCCTGCTGAGGATCTGGGAGCGCACCGGCCCGGAGGCCGTACGCGCCCTGCTCGCCGCCCCCACCGCCGAAACCGGGCTGAGCCGCGCCGCCGTGGACACCGTCACCGCCGCCCTGGCCGCCCCGGACGGCGACGGGCCGCGCCGCCTGCGCGAACAGGGGGAACCGTACGAGGACCCCGCCCGCCTGCCCGCGCTGCTCGCCACCGCCCGGGGCACCAGCACCCTGCGCGACCTGCTGTCCGAGCCCTACGCCCATGACCTCGACGCCCTCGCCGAGGCCCATGCCGAGACCCCGTTCATGCCGAAGGCGTGCGAGGAACTGGCCCGCCACGAGGCGGCGACCGACGCACAGCGCCACGCGTTCCGCCTCAGCGCCCTCAACGAGCCCTGGCGCGCCGGAGGCCGCCGCGCCGGCAACACCACCCCGCCCGCGCGGCGCCTCGCCGAGGAGGAACTCGACGAGAGCGCCGCCGACTGGGCGGAGGGCATGGCGGTGGCCGGACTCCTCGACCCGGTCGACCTGATCGTCACCGCGCGCCCCGCCGCCCACGCCCTGAGCGCCCTCGCCCGCCTCGCCGACCGGGACCTGCTCGGCACCGCGGCCACCGCCGAACTGCGCGCACGCACGACGACACACCTGGGGGAGCGGGACGAGACCTGGGCGGCGCTCGACACCCTGCTGCCCCAGCACCCCACCACTCTCGCCGACGTGATCGCCGAGGCAGGCAGGACCGAACCCCCGGCGGCGGCCGCCCCACCCCTCGCCGCAGGCGCGGACGAGCCCGCACCGCCGGCCGAGTCGCACCGCCCCCCACACACCCTCCACCGACGCGACCACGAACACGCCGTGGCCGCCCTCGACCTCCTGTACTCCCTCGCCCCGGAGGGCGCCCCACGGCCGGACGACCCCGACGTCCTGCGCGCCCTGAGCGCGTACGAGCCCGCCGTCGCACCCGGCCTCGCCGAGTTGCGCGCCCAACCACCGGAGACCTACGGATCCAGCGCCCAGCACACCGAACGCGCCTACGTCCAGGGCGTGGTGTCCGCCGAGGAACTCCTCACCCTGCTTCCCGCCCGGCGCCTGCTCCTCCTGCCCCACGACTGGCGGCGGCTCGCCTTCGCCGCCGCGTGGCGCACCGCTCTCGCCCGCACCCTGCGCGCCGAACTCGGCACCGACCCCGACGCCTGGCTCCGGCTCGCCGCGACCGTCACGGCGTCCGAAGCCGCCTCGGAGGCACTGACCTGGGCGGATCTGCTGCAGCGCGTCCGGTCCGGCGCAGAGCCGGCGGCTCCCGCGGCAGCGGTCATCGGCAGGGCCAAGCCGGGCACCCCCGACGAGGCCATCAGGCTGCTGGAGCGCGGCGACCACCTGTGGGCCTGGCCGGAAGGCACCCTGCTGTGCCTCGCCGACCCCGACGTGGTCGACGCCGTCCTGCCCCGCCTCGGCCCCGACGGCCCGTGGCTGCTCGCCGCGTACCTCCTTCGCCACGACCGCACCCCCCGCACCGTCCTCGACCGGCTGCTCGCGGACCGCGACCGCGCGGCGCTGCGCGTCCTCGCCGCCCAGTCCCGCTGGCTGGGGCGGAGCGGCGCGATCGGGCGCCTGGTCGACCTCGACGACCCCGAGGTCGACCTCGCCCTGCTGCGGCAGTGGACGCCGCGCCCCCACGCCCACCGGATCGTCGCCCGCTCCCGGCCCACCGCGGGAGCACCGTCCCTCGGCGCCCGAGTGCTGGCCGAGTGGCGCGCCGAGGGCTCCGCCCGGCCGCCCGGCGGCCTGATGTGGCTGTGCTCCGCCGAACCCGACCTCGTCGAGGAACTGCTCGACAGAGAAGGGACGATGCTCGGCCTCGGCCATCAACTCCTCGGCTGCCTCAGGCTGTACGAGCACGGCGGCGCCGACCGGCTGGCCCGGCTCGCGGGCCGCGACGCGCTGGGCCGCTCCGCCACCACCGTCTGCGCGAAGGCGCTGGCGTCCGCCGACCCCGCCGCCGTCCTCCGCTCCCGGCTCGACCGCGAACTGGCGCCCGAGAAACTCGTCCGGAAGCTGCGGAAGGCCCGCCACGCCCCCCACGCCCGCGACCTCGTCGAGTCCCTTCCGCCCGGCGAGCCCGTGGACTGGGCGGCCCTCGAAGCCGTCCACGCCGAGGAGCCGCTCCCGTACTGGCGGGACCTCGTCCGCCTGGACGGCACCCCCGAGGACGTACGGCTCCGGCACGCGGCCCTCCTGCCCGAGCCGGGCCCCGACGGCCTGCCCGGCAGTGCCCGGCTCACCCGGGAACGCGCCCGGCACGGCCTCGGCGACCACTTCCCGTGCGCGCCGACCACCCAACTGGACGGCCTGCTCACGGCCGGGCTCCTCGACGCCACGGACCTCCTCCACCTCGCGGCCCCGGCCGCGCGGCTGCTCGCCTACCTGGCCGAGGCCGCCCGCCGTACGGACGCCCCGCCCCAGGCGGCCGGGGCCCGTGCCCTGCTCGCGGAGCTCGTACGCTCCGGACCCGGCACGGACCCGACGGCCTGGCGCCGCGTCGCCCAGCGGCTCACCGGCCTCGACCCCGCATGGGATCCGGTCTCGACGGTGGAGGCGCTGCTCGCCGGCTGAGAAGCGTCGAAGGACCTCGACCTCCGTCAGTGCCACGGAAATCCGCTTGCCCCGCGCGCGTCACGGACCGACCATGGCGCGGTGACGCATCCTGACGAGCAGCCCAGGTCCGACACCGCACGGCCGGTCGCGCTGGTGACCGGCGTCGGCCGCACCGTCGGCATCGGCGCGGGCGTGGCGCTGCGGCTGGCCCAGGCCGGATGGAACGTGGCCTTCACGTACTGGACGCCCTACGACGCCCGTATGGCGTGGGGCGTCGAGGCCGACGCGGCGGACAGCATCGCCCGCGCCCTCGCGGAGCGCGGCGCCGACACGGCGGCGGTGGAGGCGGACCTCGCCGACCCGGGCGCCCCGGAGCACGTCTTCGACGAGGTCGAGCAGCGCCTGGGCGGCGTCACCGCCCTGGTGATGTGCCACTGCGAGTCCGTCGACTCCGGACTCCTCGACACGACCCTGGAGAGCTTCGACCGGCACTTCGCCGTGAACGCGCGCGCCACCTGGCTGCTGATCCGCGAGTACGGCCGCCGCTTCACCGGCACGCCCGGATCGGGACGGATCATCGCCCTCACCAGCGACCACACCGTCGGCAACCTGCCGTACGGAGCGAGCAAGGGAGCCCTGGACCGCATCACCCTGGCCGCCGCCCACGAACTCGCCCACCTCGGGATCACGGCCAACGTCGTCAACCCCGGCCCGGTGGACACCGGTTGGATGTCCGACGCCGTCCGGGAGCAGGTCCTGAGCCGGACTCCGCTCGGCCGCCTCGGCACCCCGCAGGACGCGGCGCACCTCGTGGACTTCCTCTGCACGCCGGAAGGCCAGTGGATCAACGGCCAACTCCTCATGAGCAACGGCGGACTGGCCGGCTGACTCCCCTAGGGGAAGCGCTACGAGGCAGCGGGCGTCCGCCCGATCCGATGCCCGACCCAGCCACCCAGGGCGACGCTCCCCGTATGCCGCAGACCCGCCCCGGCAGCCGCCTCGGCGATGTCGTCGACGCTCTCGTGTCCGGGCTTGCCGGTCCTCGGCGTCAGCACCCAGACCGTCCCGCCCTCGGACCACGGCCCGAGGTCGTACTCCAGCGCACTCGCCAGATCGCCGTCCCCCGACCGCCACCAGTACAGGACGACGTCCACCGCGACGCCGTCGTCCTCGTCCTCGTCCAGCAGTGCGCTGCCCGTGGCCTGCCGCACGTCGTCCCGGAGTTCCGGATCGGTGTCGTCGTCCCAGCCGATCTCCCGTACGGTCTGCCCCGCCTGGAGCCCCATCCGGCCCGCGTATGCCACCGCTCCCACCTCCCGCTTCCTCCGCCCGTGCGCGGACAGCCAAGCAGAAGCGGCTCCACCGCGCGAGGAGCGGTCCGGCCGATGACGGAGGGCGATCCGGCGCCCGTCACGCGATCGGCCGGACCGGTTCTCAACCCGCGCGGGCCTCGTCGGCCGGCAGCTCGGAGCGCACGAGCTCCAGGAGGCGGCCCATCCAGTTGCGGCCCCGGCCGCCGTTGTCGCCCCAGAAGCCCGAGTCGGCGTCGTCGTAGACCAGGGTCGCGTCGCCCGTGGCCAGCAGGATCGCGGCGAGGTCGGGGTGCTGCGCGTACTTGGCGCGCAGCAGCCGGGCCATGACGGCCGTACGGGTCCGCTCCCAGCCCTCGCGCCGGGCGGCTCCGGCCGCGAGTGTCCGGGCCTCCGCCCCCGTCTCCGCGGCGACGACCGCGCCGCGCGCCTCCGGGTCGGCGACGGACCGGGCCCAGTAGGCGTGCGCCACCGACGGATAGGTGACGCCGTCCACGGTGAGGGGTGCGGGATAGTCATTGCGCAGGCACCGCTTGTCCGGGCGTTCGAGCGCGCGCTGCGGATACGAGTGGGGCAGCTTCACCGCCGGGGCGAAGGAGTGCGCCGCCCCGTCCGCCGGCACCCGCTTCCGTGCCTCGGCCCGCCAGTGCTCCCGTTCCCCGAAGTACGCGACGGCCTCGTCGTACGCCTCCTGGGAGACCCGCCTCCCGTCCGGCCAGTCGGGGAGGCGACCGCCGGGCCCCGCGACCAGGACCTGCAAGGGGCGGTCCTTGCGGTCCATGTCGCCGAGAGCGTAGTGCCGCACGGTCTCGGGGATGGCCAGGTAGGCCGCCCTGGCGGCGGACCGGTTCTCCTCCGTCGGCTCGGCGAGGAACACCTCCACCGCCGCCAGGCAACGGCCGGTCGAGTCGGGACGTCCGTTCAGCTCGTCGATGGTGTCGCGGACCTCGGCGAGCAGCAGCTCCGGAGTCAGCCAGGTGTCCGGCTCGCCGAACGTCCACCGCCCCAGGTGGTGTGCGGACGCCGAACCGCCGTCGGGAAGGCCGGTGGCCACCCACCCGCTGCGGAGCTTCTTCTCGAACTCGTCGAGCGTGACCAGGTCCCAGCAGTCGACGATCCCGTCGGCGTAGATGAAGAGGTCGGTGAGGAAGTAGGTGCCGCCGTTGCATATGAACGCGTGACGCCACGTGCCGGGGACCCGGACGCCGTCCGCCATGCGATGGGTGATGCGCTTGCCGATCATCCCGCGATGATGCCCGACGCACCGGCAGGACGGCACGCCGTTTGAGTCGGCAAGTCAGCACGCCGTTCGATCCGCGGCCGTAGACGGGCCGACGGCGCACATCGCGGCTGCCCCGTCATCGAGCCCCGTCTCAGGGGCGGGGGCGCAGCAGCCGGTCGACCAGCCCGTCGACGTAGTCCGGAGTCAGCTCCAGGCCGAACAGGACGCGGATGTACAGCGGCGCCATGATGTGGTCCAGCACGTCGAGCGCGTCGGGTGCGTCCTCGCCGCGTTCGCCGGCTCGGTCGAGCATCGCCCGCAGCTGCCGGGTGCGTTCGTCGCGGATGCCGTCACGTGCCCGCAGGCCCTGCGGGCCGCTGCTGGACAGGGCGACGGCCAGGCGCACCACCAACAGCCCGTCGGGCCCGGTGATCTCGCGGGCCACGGCGGCCGCGTAGGCGTGCAGGTCGCCGGCCAGGCTGCCCGTGTCGGGCATCGGCGACCGGGTGTTGAGGCGGGTGAGCGCCACGTCGGTGAGCAGGTTCTCCAGATTGCCCCACCGGCGGTAGACGCTGCTGTCGGCCACGCCCGCGCGGGCCGCGACCTCGCCGACGGTGAAGTTGCCGTAACCGCGCTCGCCGATCAGGTCGGTGACGGCCTGGTGCACCTGAGCGCCGACGCGGGCGCTGCGCCCCCCGGGCCGCCGTGATCGCTGTCCCTCGTCCATGCCCCCACCTTAACGCAGGGGCCGGTTGCGTTTAGGGAGCGCTTCCCCTACCTTCGGCTAAAGCAGTCCATAGCTGCTTTAAGGCGTCGAGGGTCGACAGTGTCGGCCGGTGCAGAGGCGCGACCGACGAGGGAGAGGAGTCCGCGTGGCATCGCACGCGGCGGCCGCGGGCGGCCGAACGAGCCGGGCCGTGTTGCTCACGGTGACCTGCCTGGGCCAGTTCATGGTCCTGCTCGACAACACGATCGTCGGCGCGGCGCTGCCCGACATGCAGCAGCGCCTGCACACACCACTGACCGGTCTGCAATGGATCGTCGACGCGTACGTCCTGCTGGTCGCCATGCTGCTGCTGTCCGGCGGCGTCTTCGCCGACCGGTTCGGCCGCAAGCGGGTGTACCTGAGCGGCGTGGCGGTGTTCACCGCCGCGTCGGCGGTCTGCGCCCTCGCGCCCTCCCTCGGCTGGCTGGTCGTCGGCCGGGTGCTGCAGGGCATCGGCGCCGCGGCGCTGGCCCCCGCCTCGCTGGCCCTGCTCGTCGCCGCCCACCCCGTGCCGGAGGAACGGGTGAAGGCGATCGGACTGTGGGCCGGACTGAGCGGCATCGGACTGGCCGCCGGCCCCGTGGCCGGCGGCGTGCTGACCGAGGCCTTCGGCTGGCCCGCCGCCTTCCTGGTCAATCTGCCCGTCGGCCTGGTCCTGCTGCTGGTCGGCCTGCTCCGCCTGGAGGAGTCCCGCAACCCGAACGCCGCCGCGATCGACGTGCCGGGTACCGCACTCTCCGCTCTGGCGGTGGGGGCGGCGACCTACGGGCTGATCGAGGGCGGTGCCCGCGGCTGGACCTCACCGGTCATCCTGGGCGGCTTCACCGCCGCGGTGATCCTCGGCGCCTCCTTCGTCGCCGTCGAAGCGCGCCGCTCCGCGCCGATGCTGCCGCTACGCCTGTTCCGGCAGCGCCTGTTCACCGTGTCCAACACCGCCATGGTGGTGGTGGGGTTCGCGCTCATGGGCTCGTCGTTCTTCTTCTCCCAGTTCTTCGTGTACGTGCAGGGCAGCTCGATCCTGCGCGCCGGCCTGCAGACCCTGCCGCTGTCCCTCGCCATGGTGATCGTCAGCCCCTACGCGGGCCGGCTCGCCGCCCGGTACGGCTTCCGCACCGTCGTGACCACCGGTCTGGCGCTGGCCGGCCTCGGGTTGCTCGCGCTCGGCACGGTGCACGCCGACACCGGCTACGGGAACGTGTGGTGGCGGCTGACGGCCGTCGGCATCGGGTTCGCGCTGACCCTGTCGCCCCTGACCGGAGCCGCCGTCCAGGCCGTCAGCCCGCAGGAGGGCGGCCTGGCGTCCGGCGTCAGCAGCACCACCCGCCAGATCGGCGCGGTGCTCGGCGTGGCGGTGCTCGGAGCCGTCGTCCGTACCCGGCAATCCGACGGCGCCACCCTCGAGGCCGGCCTCGACACCGCCTTCCTCCTCGCGGGCGCCGTCACCGTGGCCACCGCCGTCCTCACCGGGCTGCGGCTGACGAGGTCCCGACCCGCGGACGTCCCGGCGGCACCGCGACACTCCACCGATCCGAAGGCGGCCACTGATCCGAACGCCGCCGCCGTTCCGGACGAGAAATCCGCGAAGATCCCGGACTAGACCGACACCACCCGGCAACCCGCTTCCGCCGCCCAGGTGCGTGCCCCGCCCGAGAGGAACCCCCGATGCCGCCCGTTCCCGCCGACCCCACCGTGCTGCACCCCATGCCCGACCACCCGCGCGTGGTACTGCTCAAGCCGCTGCTGAAGTCTCCGCTGATCGACGTCGGCGACTTCACCTACTACGACGATCCGGACGACCCGACCGCGTTCGAGACCCGCAACGTCCTCTACCACTACGGCCCCGAGCGCCTGATCATCGGCAAGTTCTGCGCGCTGGGGACGGGGGCCCGGTTCCTCATGAACGGCGCCAACCACCGCATGGACGGCCCCTCCACCTTCCCCTTCCCGACCATGGGGGGCTCCTGGGCGCAGCACTTCGACCTGATCACCGGCCTCCCCGGCCGGGGCGACACGGTCGTGGGCAACGACGTCTGGTTCGGCCACGGCGCGACCGTCATGCCCGGCGTACGCATCGGGCACGGCGCGATCGTCGCCGCCGGCGCCGTGGTCACCGGCGACGTACCCGACTACGGCATCGTCGGCGGCAACCCCGCCCGCCTCATCCGTACCCGCTACGACGCCGACGACATCGCCCGGCTCCTCGCGGTCGCATGGTGGGACTGGCCCGTGCGGCACATCACCGCACACGTACGCACGATCATGTCCGGCTCGATCGCCGACCTTGAGGAGGCCGCCGCGCAGCGCGAGCAACCCTGACGACCCTCTGCCCGGGCGGCTCAACCGTCCGCCGTCCGGGACCCCGGTGTGTGCCCGAAGGTGCGGCGGAAGACGTCGATGAAGGTGCTGGCGGAGGACCAGCCGCACCGGTGCGCGACGGTGGTGACGGGCGTGTCCTCGGCGAGCAGGATCAGGGCGTGGTGCAGCCTGATCTGGGTGCGCCACCGCGGGTACGAGAGGCCGAGTTCGGCGCGGAGGCGGCGCGAGAGCGTGCGGGCGCTGGCACCGATCTGCCGGCCCAGTTCGTCGAGCGAGCGGTTGTCCGCAGGGTCGGCGCGCAGGATGTCGTGGAGTTCCCGGAGCAGGGGACCGGTGGGCGTCGGCAGGTGCAGCGGCTGCTCGGGGGAGACCCTCAACTGGTCGAGCATGACGGCGCGCAGCCGGTGACGCGGCGCGCTGTCGTCCCCCGGAGTACGGGTGTAGGCGACGATGAGCTCCCGTAGGAGGGGCCCGACGGCGAGGACGGCCGGCCTGTCGAGACCGAGCGGATTGTCCGTGACCGGCAGGCCGACGAGGTGGAGGTCGAGCTCCCCGTGCGCCTGGTGCCGGTGGACGGTGCCCGCCGGGATCCAGAGCGCGCGCGTGGCGGGGGCCACCCAGGAGCCGGCGTCGGTCGTCACCGCGATGGTGCCCTGGCTCGCGTAGGCGATCTGGTGATCGTCATGGCGGTGCGCGTCGATCTCGCCACCGGACGCGAGACGTTGGGTCCGGGTCGGCGCGACGGGAGTGTGGCGGATTTTCTGCATCGACTGGCAATCTATCGAAAGCGCGACACCGGCCGCCTCCCCAAGGATGGGGCGGGTGCGCAACACCACCTCGATCCCCCTGCTGGCCGTGGGCCACGCCTGCGTCGACGTCTACCAGGGCGCCGTCGCGGCGCTGATCCCGTACTTCGTGGCCGAACGGCACTACACCTACGCGATCGCCTCCGGCATCGTGCTCGCCGCGTCCCTCCTGTCGTCGGTGGCCCAGCCCGTCTTCGGCGCGCTCACCGACCGATGGCCGATGCCCTGGCTGCTGCCCGTGAGCACCCTCCTCAGCGGCGTGGGCATCGCGCTGAGCGGCCTGGGCGACTCGTACGCCCTGACCCTGGTCTTCGTCGCGATCTCCGGCATCGGCGTGGCCGCCTACCACCCGGAGTCCGCCCGGGTGGCGCGCCTGGCGAGCCGGGGCAGCCACCGCGCGATGAGCTGGTTCTCCCTCGGCGGCAACATCGGCTTCGCGCTCGCCCCGCTCCTGGTGGCCGCCGCGATCGGCCACGGCTCCCTGCGCTGGACGCCGGTCCTGGCCCTGCCCGCGCTCGTCGGCGCAGCCCTGACCGTGCCCGTGCTCCAGTTGTACGCCCGGCCCCGCGGCGGTACCGGCGGGACGCCCCCGAGCAGGGGCGCCGACGACATGACCTCGTTCGTGAAACTGTCCCTCGCGGTCGTCTTCCGCTCGATCGTCTTCACCGGCCTCAGCACCTTCATCGCCCTGTACGCGACGCAGCGCACCGAGGGCAGCGCCAACGCCGGAACCGTCGCCCTGTTCCTGCTCTTCCTGGGCGGCGCGGTCGGCTCGGTCCTCGGCGGGGCGCTCGCCGACCGCTACGACCGGGTCCGGGTCTGCCGCTGGTCCTACCTGCTGTCGATCGCCGCCGTCGCGGGAGTGATCCACGCGCCGGGCCCGGCCATGCTCGTCTGCGTGGCCCTCACCTCCGCCGGCCTGTACGTCCCCTTCTCCCTCCAGGTCACGCTCGGCCAGGACTACCTCCCCTCCCGCATCGGCACCGCGGGCGGTGTCACCCTCGGCCTCACCGTCAGCGTCGGCGGCCTCGTCAGCCCGCTCCTGGGACACCTGGCCGACTCCACCTCCCTCCGCACCGCCCTCACCCCCCTGATCGTCGTGCCCGCCCTGAGCTGGCTCCTCTTCCGCACCCTGCCCGAACCCACCGCACCCGCACCCGAATCCGGTCCCGCGCCGACGGTGGGCAGGAAGGCCGCACCCTCCACACGCGTCGGAAATTCTTGACGCGTCGGAATTCTCCGACGCATACTCGTCCCATGCCTCCCACCGACGTGTTCGGCGTGCTCGCCAATCCGGTACGCCGCAGACTGCTGGAGAGCCTTCGCGAAGGCCCCCGCTCCACAGGCGAGCTGGCCGGCCTGTTCGCACTCGGGAGGCCGGCGGTCTCCGAGCACCTGGCGGTCCTCAGGACCGCCGGACTGGTACGCGAGGAACCACGCGGCCGACACCGCTTCTACCACCTCGAACCGGCCCGACTGGCCGAGGTGAGCGAGTGGCTGCACCCGTTCGAGCACTACTGGAAGCAGCGCATCGACGCGCTGTCCGACCTCCTCGACGAAGAACAAGGACGCACGGAATGACCCAGCACGAGACACCCGACACGCCCGGCACCCTCACCTGCGAGAAGTCCCTGCCCCACCCCCCGGCGGCGGTGTGGAAGGCCCTGACCGACCCCGCACTGCACGCCCGCTGGTGGGCCGCCGGCGACATCAAGCCCGTCGTCGGCCACCGCTTCACCCTCGACATGGGCACCTTCGGCAGCCAGCCCTGCGAGGTGACCGCCGTCGAGGACGAGCGCCTCCTCGCGTACCGCTTCGCCGAGGGCACCCTCGACACCACCATCACCTGGACGCTCCACCCGCAGGGCGAAGGCACCCTCCTCGTCCTCACCCACGCGGGCTTCGACCTCGACTCCCCGATGGGCCGCCAGGCTTACGAGGGCATGGGCAAGGGCTGGCCCCACGTCCTCCACCGCCTCGACGCCACCCTGACCGACACCGCCTGACGCACGCCCGACCACCCGCCGACGGGGGCCCGAGCCACCCGCCGACGCGCGAACCGCGACTCGGCGCACGCGCCGGACGCGCGGCCGCCATGCCGCCGACCGCACCAACCGCGCAGTCGACCCCCAGGGCGGGCCCGGTGGTCCGGACCCGCCCCGTCCGCCGCCCATCCGCAACCGGCCTCAGGGACGGTGGAAGACGACCTCCGGGTGCGCGGAGTCCGGCCCGTCGAGCAGCGGCTGCTCCCGGCCCCGCAGATGCTCGTCGAAGAAGGCGGCGACGTACGCGCGGGTGACCGCGACCGCACGCTCGGCCGCGAGGTCGCCGTAGGGCAGACCGAGGTGGCGCAGGAGCACGGGCGCGTCGGTGAAGCCGAGGTGGTCGGCGCGGTCGACGGTCAGCCAGTACTTGTTCCCGCTCAGCCCCCTCCACGTGGTGTTCCACGTCGTGTCCTCACCGCTGGGCCGGTGGTACTCGTCCGCACCCAGCAGCAGGAAGGGACGACCGCCGAGCCCGTCGGCGGGCAGGGTGTCCCAGAAGGTACCGTCCATGTTCACCCCGGCGTCGATGCGCCGGTCGGCGGCCATGGCGGGCACCGCGCTCGCGCCGCCGACCGAGTGGCCGGCCATGCCGATCCGGCTCGCGTCGATGGAGGACGCGTACTTCCAGGGGGGCCGCGCACCGGTCAGCCGGTCCAGCACGAACCGGGCGTCGTCGGCCCGGGTCCCCGTCACCAGGGAGCCCTTGGACCAGCCGCTGTCACTCATCACGGTGCAGGCGACGCAGGTCAGGGTGCGACCACCAGGGAAGGACGTGCCGGACGTCTCGTAGGCGTGGTCGAGCGAGGCGACGACGTAACCCCGGGAGGCGAGGTCCTCGGCGAGGCTGGTGAGCGTGTACCGCGCCATCCCGAAGCCCGGCGACAGCACCACCAGCGGGTGGCGCCCCGGCGCGGGACGCACGTCCACCGCACTGTACGTACGGGCCCGCGCCACCTCCCGCTCCAGCGCGGGGTCGTCGACCTTCACCGCCTCGAGCAGCAGCCGCGCCTCGTCCTCCGTGGCGTACCGCGCGGGCCGACCCGGACGGGCCGCGGGGTAGTGCAGCGTGACCATGAGCTCACGGCCGTCGGCCGTCGGCACCCAAGGATCGGTCCGGGAACGGTCCACCAGGTGCAACACGGAACTCCCCACCCCGTACGCCCCGGTGGGCGCCGGCATCCGCAGCCGCTCGTCGCCCCGGTCCGGAGCGACGGTCACGGTCCGCGAAAGACCGGCCAGATCGGAGGGAACGGCCGGCCCCGAAGCGGCAGAGGCGGTGGCGGCGGCCGGTAACGCGACGGCGCAGGCAAGGAGGGCGGCGGCGGCCGCCCGCATCATCTTGTTCATGCCGAGGACGCTACGTTCCCCCTCCCCGCCCCGCGTCCTCCCACGGTCGCGACACCCACCAGAACCGTACGACCACGGTCGGACGCGACGTACTCCAGGCTGCCCAGCCCCGCCGCTGCCGCCGCCCCCTCAGCTCCGCCCACCCACGGCCGAGTTCACCCACGCTCGGCTGATGCCCGGCCAGACGCGACGGACGCGCGACTTGAGTCGTCGTGGGCGGAGACATCCACGGGTGGTCCAGACGGTCGCCCCCTCCACAAGGCCCGCCCACCTGGCACGTATCGACAGTCTTCTCCAGAAGATCGTCAGGCTGCCCGTCTACGGTGCGAGCATGGTGAACTTCGTGTTGGTCGCAGGTGCACGGCTCGGTGCGTGGGCGTGGGACGACGTGGTGCCGTATCTGCGTGCCGCCGGCCACGGCGTCCATCCGTTGACGCTGTCCGGCCTCGCTGACAAGCGGGGCGTGCCGGCGGGGCAAGCGACGCACGTCCAGGACATCGTTGACGAGGTGGAACGCCGAGCCCTGCGTGACGTAGTCCTGGTGGGTCACAGCTACTCGGGCATCCCGGTCGGCCAGGCCGCGGAGCGGATCGGTGACCGACTGGCCCGCGTGGTCTTCGTCGACTCGAGCGTTCCGACTGACGGCGAGTCGTTCGTCTCCGCTCGGCCGGACGGCGGCGCGGCGGTCGAGGCATCGATCGCCGAGAACGGAGGGTTCTGGCCGCTCGCGCCGGCCGCTCATTACGACGGCGAAGGTCTCACCCACGAGCAGATCGCACGGCTCGTGCGTGGCTCGACGCCCCACCCGGGTGCCACGCTGACCGAACCCGCCGTGCTGGCGGGGCCGCTCGGTGATCTGCCGGCGACATACGTCCTGTGCGTGATGCCGGAGGCCGAGCCGCACGACGCCGAGCCCGACGAAGATGTGGCCGCGCTGGTGAACAGCGAGCGCTGGCGGCTGGTCAGGATGGACACCGGGCATTGGCCGATGTTCTCCCAGCCGCGCGAGCTGGCGCAGGTTCTCCTCAACGCTGCCCTGGAGTGACAGCACGTCCATGCCGGCGGGCTTGTCGAGGACGCGCGTGATCCGTGCTGCTCACCGCCATTCCGGGCCGGCCCTGCGCTTCGCGGGGAGGGATCACACCCTCGAAGTACCATCCCTGCAAGGTTCTCCCGGCCGGCACTTCTCCATCTCCACAGTGGTGTAGCCGGACGGAGACATCCCTGCGGAGAGGACAGAGGCCCGAAGGCGATGAGTGTGGCTGAGAGTTGGTCGCGGGTGATGAGCCTTCTTCGACAGCACGCGCCGGCCGATCACGCGGATCTGCCGGGGCCCGCTACGGAGCAGATGCTCACGGCAGCCGAAGAGCGGATGGGGATCGCCCTGCATGCGGACCTGCGGACGTGGCTGCTGCAGAACAACCTGGATCTGCCGGAGGAAGACGTCGACGACGACGTGATGTGCTGCGGCTTCGACGGCTTCCCCGACGAGGGAAGCTTCTTTCTGGGTGTCCGGGCGATGGAGAGGCTTTACGCGAACCGCTCCACGTCCTGCGGATTCGACCCTCCGGACCAGCCGGACCACCCGTTCTGGCGTAACGAGTGGATCCCGTTCCTGTCGGACCAGGACGGCTGGAGCGGAAAGTTCGTCGATGTGCGGGACGGCCGCGTCGGCAGCTGGTTCGTGGGTGACCCCACGGTCACGGGCGAGTACGAGTCGATGGCCCGGTACTTCGAATCCGTGGCGGAGACGCTGACGAGGATCGCCGAGGGAAGCTCTCCGGTCTGTCGGTTCACCGAAGGCCGACTTGTCTGGTCGTGAGCCGACTCTCCACTGCATGACGGCCGTTGCGAAGCGGCCCCCGCTGGCAGAGCTCGGTCGATCGTCAGTCGGTCGTGGTGAGGTGCCGGCCGGGAAGTCGTCTGATGGGCGTGGTCACCCAGAGGCCCGGCCCCGGTCGGCGAGCACGGGGCCGCCCCGACGTTCGAGGGCGGCCCGGGCACACCGACGGCCTTGCCGTAGGGAGGGAGCGGTCCCCGACGGACAGGCCCAAGCCGGCGGCGGTCTGCGCGAACGTCTCGCTCCGGCGAAGGCAGCCGAAGCCGACAAGAGCGCGCTGGTGGAGCGGCAACTTGTAGAGTCGGCCACCCTCACCGGTGACGACGAGCGTGGTACCCATTCGACCGAGCATGCGGCAGGCCGAGCGCGCCAGGCGTGGCAGCCAACGAGACACTTGCGTCGAAGAATTGAGTCGTCGGGTACTTCTCTCAACAGCACAGGCGCCTCGTGAACTGCGGGACGTCGCTGCCCTGCCCGGCCTTGGCCACGATCGACATGTACTTCTGACCCTCCTCGACGGCCAGGCACATCTTGGCAGAGCCCCCACGATCCACCCCACGGATCGGCCAAGGACTGGGGCCGACTGAAGCCCTGGCGCCAGAAGCCGTTGCGCTGCCATCGGCGGCACGGTCGCAGATCCGTCCCCGCGGGTCGTACTCGACGGCCAGCCCCATGAATCCGAGTCGAGCGTGGCTTCGGCCGTGATCAGCGAGCTGGAACGCCTAAACGCCGAAAGGGTCTTCCAGCGTCGGAACGCACGGCGACAGCAGCGCCTCCGTGTGTTGCGTGACCGTACCCCGAGCGAGTCGGAGGACGCGTACCTCGTTCTCGTGGCCGGGGTCCTCGTCGTCGAGCACGTGCAGGAGGCCATAGGAGCCGGGAGCGATCTTCGCGACGTGCTCGAAGAGCCCGACGACGTCGGGCGACGAATGGTGATTGGAATTGCCTCCCACGTGGATGAACGGCTCGCCGTTCATCCACCGGAGATCGAGGAGATAGGGACTGGCCATAGAAGCGATGCGAACTCGAAGCTCATCGACGACCTGCCGCAATCGGAAGTCATCGTCGTCATCAACTGCGCTTTCCCTGACGGTGATCCAGCCGTGGTACTCGAACACACCGCGATTCTAATGAGGTCAGTGAGCCTTCTCCAGCCTGATGTTGCAGGTCACGGGGCTGGCGTAGGTCGGGGTGGGGTGCTCGGGCCGGCCGGGACCTTGATCGACAGCATGTGATGGCCGCCGACAGGTGGATTGCACTGACCCCTGGATCGTGCTGCTCTTTCGTGCGTCCTACCAGAGGGTGCCCGGTCCCGCGATGACCCAACTGGCGTCGACAGGCTTGACCCAGAAGCTCAATGCCACCTCGATGATCTGTGCGCGGTAGGTGATCTCAACGTAGAAATGGCTGCCAGTGTCGCCCCAGTGGAAGTCTGCGAGATTGAGTTCGCCAAGCCAGGACAGATCCTGCTCCCACTCGTCGGCAGCAGGGCTTCTGCTCGCCTCGTCCCCATCGGTGCTTGCTTCGACGGACCCAGTCCACAGCGACTTGAGCACATGACGGACCGCGCTGTGGTCGATGAGCTGTTCGGCCTCAGGGATCCTTCCGGCTCGGAGCAGGCTGAAGTAGCGGCGAACGACAGCTTCGACGTCCGCCTTGGCGGGGTGCTCCGTCCAGGTCCTCACCGCGAGATCATACGAGTTCGGTGACTGCCTCAGCCGAGCTGGCCAGTTGGAGGGTGAGGACTGCCTGGACGACGTTCGTGATCCGGGTCGTTGAACAGCGGAGTTCGCGGAGGCGCCGCCAGGACTTGAGGGTGGCCATGGCCTGCTCGACGAGGGCGCGGATCTTCCGCATGGGACCGGTTCACCGCCTGCTGGCCCGTGGACAGGGTCTCCCACCG
The DNA here is from genome assembly GCF_039534915.1 of Streptomyces roseofulvus. Taxonomy (NCBI): domain Bacteria; kingdom Bacillati; phylum Actinomycetota; class Actinomycetes; order Kitasatosporales; family Streptomycetaceae; genus Streptomyces; species Streptomyces roseofulvus. The sequence goes on from NZ_BAAAWE010000001.1 coordinate 7,873,460, forward strand.
CCCCCAGCACCGGGGGCGGACCGTGCCGCCGGCACCTCGGTAGCCCTTGTCGGCCCAGCACGGGATGTCGGCCTCGGCGAGGGCATCGACAATGCCGTGTTCGCGGGCCGCGCGGACGTCGTGGACGGCGCCGGGCAGGCCGGTGAGACCCACGCAACCGCCCGAAGGGATCGGTGAGGACCTGGACGTTCATGCCGTGACGTTCGTGTTTGCCCGAGTAGTACGGGGTGTCGGCGGCGATCCGGTCGATCGGCAGCAGGGTGCCGTCCAGGATCACGCACGCCTTGGTCCGAGCGATGTCCATTGCCTCGGCCAGGGTGGGTGCGAGGGCGGCCAGCACATCGACGGCCTCGCGTATGTAGCGGTACACGGTTGCGACGCCGATACCGAACCCCGCGGCGAGCTGGGCGTAGGTGTCACCACATCGCAGAGGGGCCAGGGCGAGGAGAGCCTGACGGTTGGCGGTCAGCCGACGCCATCGGGTCCCGATCTCTCCTCGCCGGGCAGCGAGTCGTCCCGTCAGGCACCGCAAGGTGCGGCTGGACAGGTCCATCGACGACGGGTAGACAAGCACGCGAAGCTCCCGGTGGCTTCGGCAGATCTTGGACGAGAACCCGTCTACCAGGCGCTTTGTTGTCTCACCGAACTGTCCGACACACGGCCAGCACCGTCAGGCTGGATAAGGCTGAGTGCCCGGCTTGTGTAGAAGATCTTCGTAGCCGCAAACGGGGACGGCCCGGTAGCCGACCTCCCGGACCGCTTCCAGAACCGTCGCCGTGTCCGACACGACAGCAGTTGGTGAGGCGTCGGGACGAGGTTGGCACACAAGGAGCGAGTGCCAGTCCAGGAACTCCACGTGAGCGCCAGTGCCTTCGTACCCGTTATGCTCCCACTCCACCTCGACACATCCGTACGAGATCGCGCAGTCTGGTCCAAGCGACACGTTCAGGGCCGCTGCCACCCGCTCCATCAACCGATCACGACTGGGAGCGGCGACGTAGATCTGGCACTCAAGGTCTGCGTTCGCTCCGGCCTTCCCCAACGCATTGTCCTCCATGAGGGGATCCTCCCAGGTCAACTATCCCTGCGGAACCCGTTACAGCCTCGACAGTGCCACCCCCGGGATGAGTGACCGCCTTGAAGCTCGACGTGAAGTTGGAAAGGGGTCAGTGGAACGACGCTGGCATCGACCACAGCGTGACCCGCCGGACTGCGCCGACAAGGTCTCCTCTCGGTCGGATCCGTCATGGGCTGAGGGTGGTTCACCGCGAGCGTCGTTCTGTCCACGCTTGCGGCGGTGCGGGACGAAGAGCCCGGTACCGTGCTAGGTGTATTGACCTGCAGTGTTGTTGACGCGGTTGATGGGTGGGTGTCCGTCGAGTGCGGTGTGGCAGCGGTGGTGGTTGTAGGTGTGCAGGAAGTCTGCCAGGGCGGCTGTCCGCTCGTCGTTCGAGGTGTAGGGCCGCAGGTAGGCTCCAGCCACGACATTCTTGTCAGAGCCACATCGGCGAGTACGCCGACAGCGCTGCCCACTGAAACAGTCGGCCCTGCCCCGGAGCCGTCCAGGGGCAGGGCCGATTACGGCTATGCGCGGCCAGCCTTCGCGCTGAGTCGGCCTACATGTTGCGACGTGGCCCGCCGTCCATGGAAGACGACCGATCGCTCCGGCCGAGAGATCAGTACTTGACGCAGGTGGTGTGATCCGCCCCGTTGACCACCCAGAACATCGCAGCACGGGTCTGAGGTCCGTAGACGCCATCCACACGGATCCGGTTGAACTCCTGTGTGATCCGCACGGCGGAGGCGGTGAGAGGACCGTAGATGCCGTCCCTGGAAAGGCTGTTGTGGCCGTTGCAGAAGTGGAGAGCGGTTTGGAGAGAGCCGATGGCGCTAGGGTACGGGTCGCCCTGGCGCAGAATGCAGTCGACCGAGCCGCCGGACGTCGCCGGGACCCACGCCTCATGGCCGCTGATCCAAACCTTCTTGGAAATGGTGCACGGACCGGCCGCCGCACTGGCGGCGGGAGCAAAGCCGATCAGAGCGGCAACCGATGCGACCGTCACGCCCAGAGCGGTCAGGCGTCGCTTCATGGAAGTCTCCTGGAGCGGGGTGAAGAAGGAGTTCGGGATACCCCCGTGATGTCCCGAACGGAGCACCAAGCTCAATGCTCGGTGCAGATGCCGGGAGTGGTCCGGCCGCTCAGACCTTACATGATCGAATATGTGTTGTGGCATAGGAGTTGACGGGCGCCACCATCCCATCTCCGGCTGGGCATCCGGACGGCGATCCAGTCGCCCACCCTCAGCGGAAGCCGTTGAACAACGCGGCAACCGGATCGTCTCTCAGGTGAACATCCGCGCGATCCGTAGCGACGACGGCCGCAGATGGGTGCTGGGCGGTGAAGGCGGGGGCGTCGTCGGCCTGGCCCCGATGAGCGCGAAGGCTAACTTGATCTTTAACCTGTGCGGCGGGGCCGTGGGGTAGTCGATTTCTTCTTCCGAGACGTGGTGGTGCCCGTCTTGTGGATTGTGTGGACGTCGTGGCGTGGGGTGGGCCGGCTGTTCTTTCGACCCGGTGGCCTGCCGGGTCGAGGGCGGACGTATTTCGGTGCTTGGGCGGGACAGGCGGCCTTCGGGCGGATGTGCCGAAAGTCGCGGCGGACACGTGCGGGCGTGAGCCTGTCGGCGGGAACGGGCCTCTTCCAGGGGCGGCGCCGATCGGCCGCCAGCGGTCGGGCCAGTCGCAGTTGGGTGTAGGCGGCCAGGATCAGCCAGGTCCATCGGTCGGCCGCCTCGGGAGTGCGGATCTTCGGGCAGGTCCAGCCGAGAGTCTGCTTGAACAGGCGGAAAGTGTGCTCGATGTCGAAGCGACGCAGATATGCCTGCCAGAGCCGGTCAGTGTCCGCTGCGGTGGCGTCGGTGCCCGACCACCACAGCCAGACCGGCTTCGGGGTGGCTCCGCTGGGCAGATGGTCGATGTCCAGGCGGATCACGGTGCCTTCGACGATCGGGAGGGTGCCGTCGGCCGCGGCCCAGGACGAGCGGTGGGTGAGCTTGGGGTGGAGGCGGTCTCAGGACCGGGCCAGCGCGGTGCCGTAGAGGCGGGTGTCGGTGACGGTTTCGGTGTCCGGGGTGCCCCAGGTGTCGGGCTGTCCGAAGACGAACTCGCCGCCGTGCCGGGGCGGCCGGACCCTGGTGTGAGGCTCCCGCGGCGGTGCCGGCCTGCGCAGGACACGGTCCGACCGCATCCGGACCAGCACCTGCACCGGCAGGTCCCGCAGGAGGTGGGCGAGGCGGGGTGCGTCGTATCCGGCATCCGCAATGATGAGGATGTCCGGGTCGCCGGTCTGCCACTGACCTGCGGTGATAAGCCGCTCGACCAGGTCGCGCAGCTGCCGTGCGGTGACGGTGGCGGTGTCGTCCCCGGGCGCCAGACGCCGGGCATCCAGGGGCGCGGTCCACGAGCTGCGGCCCGGTTCCAGCGCGCAGACGATCGAGTAGGGCCAGCCGGGGACCGGGATGTGCTGGTCCTTGCCCCGGCCGTAGGTGTGACACAGGATCCGCTGAGGTGAGGTGTGGGCGTCCGGCCGCAGCCAGCAGGTGACGTCGACGGCCAGGACCAGCCGGCCGTCGACCGCCCGAGGCAGCGGCACCGATGTCAGAGCCTGCCGCATCCGCTCGGCGTCGACCCGGCCCTCGGCGAGGGCGGCGTAGAGCCCGCCATGCCCGCGGCGGTGTTCGCCCACCAGCGACAGCTCGGCCAGCGATCTCACCGGCTCGTTCCCGCACAAGACCGCGTCGGCCAGCTCGAACAGGGCATCCGAACGAGCAGTCAGGCAGGAGTAGAACTCGCCCCGGAAGCGTGACAGTTCCGCCAACGACTCTCGCCGGGCATCGTGATGCTGCAGACTCATCCTCACGGCCTTCGTGCTGAACGTGTGTGTTCCTTGGTCGGAGCACATGTTCAAACGAAGGCCGCTTCCATGTACGGCGGATACCGAACCGAGTGATCAAGTACGACGCACCGTTCGACGACGCACGTTAAAGATCAAGTTAGCCACCGTCGGCGGTCGTCAGTGGGTTGCCGACGGAGGCTTTCGCGCCGGACTCCTCGCACACCCTGAGCCCCGGGTGGGCACCAGGGTGCCAGCCACGATGAGCACGTTGTCCTGCGCGAACCGCTTGCGGGCCTGGAGGGCGAGCATCGGCGGGAGGTGGTCGAAGATCCGGTCGGCCGCCGACCTCGACACCCCGCACAGCGGGGCGAGCTGCCGCACAGGCAGGTTCGTGTGCCAGTAGGCCGCAACCAGCAGTGCCCGGTCCTCCAGCGGAACACTCCACGGCCGGCCTCGCGGACCGCGTCCGCTCCTGCGCGTCGCGGCACTGTCACCAGCTTGCCGGACCGCCGTGGGCTGAGCCCGGTGAATGGGGGCTGTACAGGAAGGCTCCGACGACGTGATCACACCGGCCACACCAAGATCTTTTCACGGGGCCCAGCACAACGCGAGAATGCCTCTATGACTGACGAGCTGGTGAGGTTCCTTGAGGCGCGCTTGGACGAGGAGGCCGACTTGGCTCGGCGCTGCGACGGTGACGGCTGCGGTGAGTGGTCTGCCCATGGACACACCGTCGACTTCTGCCAGGTCGACCTCTCCGGCTTCCACCCCACGATCGCTCAGCACGTAGCTCTCCACGACCCGGCCCGCGTCCTGCGCGAGATCGAGGCCAAGCGGCGCATCCTGGCCCGCCACGCCCGCGACCCATGGCCCTGCCACGACCTGCGCGACCTCGCCTCGCCCTACGTCGACCATCCGGACTTCCCCGCCCAGGCCTGAGCACCACGAGCACAACCTCCGACGAAGCTGCCTGCCTGAACCGAGCCTCGCTCATGGGGAACGTCTACGGGACAGCCCGTAGGCCTTCGCGTGGTGCTGCACGCCCCACCGGGCGACGGGCGGCGTGGAGGAGGAGGCGCCGGAAATGACGGCGGCGAGGACGCGGGACGACGAGAGGCGGTCAGCAGGATGGGGCCGACGGGCTGGCGAAGGAGACCCCGCCCGTAGTGCCCCGGCACGTGCCGTGTGCAGTAGGGCGAGGGTCCAGCTGCCGACTCGGGATGTGACCTCGCGCAGGGCCAGCAGCACCACGACCGCATTCGTCGCCAGGGTGGCGCGGCGGAACGGGGGCGCGGATACGCAGGAGCAGGACGTGCACGGCGGCGATAAGTCAGCCGGCGATGGTGAACAGGGCTGCGATCCGGGGCGGGGCGAGCGTGCCAGGCCAGCACGAGGGCGCCCGCGCCGGCGCTCTGGCGGCACCAAGGCGATGCCGCCGCCGACGACCGCACGCAGCATTCCCAGGGTCGTTCCCCTGTCCCGGGCGGGCAGGGCCCGGGCGTACAGGGTGGAGCGGACAGCGGCGGAGCCGCTCTCACAGTCGACGCTACGCAGGCCAGGATGACCGAAGGCGGCGTACGCGGCGACCTGAGCGTCCAGCGCCGTGCAGGCGGCCCGGCTAGGAGCTGTCCGGTCGATCATGTGCGAAGCCAGATGGCGAGTGATGCTGCGGTGACGGTGCCGAGGTAGATGTAGCCGCGTTTGTCGTATCGGGTGGCGACGGCTCTGGCGTGCTTAAGCTTGTTGATGGCCCGTTCGACGGTGTTGCGTTTCTTGTACCGCTCCTCGTCGAAGCCCGGTGGCCGCCCGCCGCGCGCGCCCCTGCGCAGGCGGGCGGCCCGGGTGTCGGTCTTCTCGGGGATCGTGTGCCGGATTCCGCGTTTGCGCAGGTAGTCACGGCACGGCCCGTTGCTGTATGCCTTGTCGGCGGCCAGACTGTCCGGTTTCGTGCGGGGCCGGCCCGGGCCGATCCGAGGGACACGGAGCTTCTCCAGGACCGGTTCGAACTGCGTGCAGTCGGCCCGTTGTCCTGGTGTGATGATCAGAGACAGAGGTCGGCAGCGGCCGTCCGCACTCAGGTGGATCTTGGTCGTGAAGCCGCCGCGCGAGCGGCCGAGGCCCTCGCCTTCCGCGCCGCCTCCGCCCGGTGGGCGGCGCGACTCTTCCGGGGTGTCCCGTCCTGGTGTCTTCTCGGCCCGTTCCCTCTTTGACGCAAGGGTTGGCGGCGGGTCGTTGCGTGCTCCTGCCGCGTGCTGGTGGCTGCGCACGATGGTGGAGTCCACGGAGATGTCCCAGTCGATGTCGCCGTCCGCGTCGGCTTCTGCTTGGACCCGCTGGAGCAGTCGCTCCCAGGTCCCGTCGGCCGACCAGAGCCGATGGCGTTCGTAGACCGTCTTCCACGGCCCGAACCGCTCGGGCAGATCGCGCCACTGCACTCCGGTCCGCACCCGGTGCAGGATCCCGTCGATCACCTGCCGGTGGTCCCGCCAGCGACCGCATCGCCGGTTGCCGGCCGGCAGGTGCGGTCGCAGCCGCTCCCATTCGGCGTCCGTGAGATCTCCCCGCCCCATGCCCGTACCGACGCGCGGCGAGTGCCGGGGGTCACACGACCGGGGGCCGCCGGCACCGCAAAGGAAACCGCCCCGCCATGGTGGCGGGGCGGTGCGGACGGCAGCAGGGTGTCAGCGGTGGGCGGGGGCCACGGCGGGGTCCTCGGGATGGGCGGCCGGTTCGACGGTGCGGCGCTTGACGATCACCAGGACGATCAGGACGACCTGGAGCAGGATCGGCAGCACCATCCCGGGGGATGTCTTCGGGTCGGCGCCGACCGTGTTGGAGACCAGGCTGAAGTCCCACATGCCGTGGACCAGCATGGGCAGCAGCAGGACGCCGCCGACGCGCAGGCACAGGTAGAAGAAGTAGCCGGAGGTGGAGACGATCACGGCCTGCAGGACGGCCTGGGCGCCCTCGCCGAAGGCGTTACTGACATGGACGACACCGAAGACCACCGAGGACCATAGGGCGACCTGGCCCTCGCTGAGGCCAGCGCGCTTGAAGACCTGCACGCCGATGCCGCGGAACATCAACTCCTCGCCGATGCCGACGAGCGCGGTCATCGCCACCAGCGCGAGCACCAGCGAGGCCGGCTGGTCGGCGAGGTTGGGGTAGTTCACCGCCATGACGGCGACCACCAGCATGGAGATCGGCACGAAGCGCACCCAGCGGCGCACCGGCGCCCGGTAGGTCAGGACGCTGCGCCACCAGCCGAGCCAGGTCACCACCGCCGCGCCGAACAGGACGGAGAGGCCGATCGGGATCACGCCGTTGCGCACCACGGACTCGGTGGTGGGGAACTGGCTGTCGCCGCTGCCCCGGTCGACGCCGATCAGCGCGCCCAGGCCCTGGAGGATCGCCAGGTAGGCGACGACCACGACCAGGAACCAGGGCCAGGTCAGCCGGCGGCCGGCCGGTGCGGGGGACGGTGATGCGGACACAGGGCAACTCCTCGGGACGGGTACAGCCGAACCCGAACGGGTGGCGGACAAATAATCCCACAAGTCCAAAGTGGTGATCAAAGACATCTGAAGGAGTCGAAACGGACAAGGGCTGGAGGAGGCAGCCCGCCCCGGTCAGCCCCGCCCGCCACCATGATCGAATCCGGTGGGCGGCGGTCATTTTCGATCTTCCCCTGCACGCGGGCGGGCCGGGCTGATGAAATGTCCGCCGACCGACACCCCCGCTCACCCGTGGAGTCCTACGTGAACTGGCTGGACGCCGTCCTCAAGGTCCTCGTCGACCCGATCATCGTGCCGCTGATCACCAGCAACCGTGACGTGAAGCACGACATCAAGCCGATCTCCTGACCCCGCCGCGACAGACCGGGCAAGCCGTGAACCTGACTGCCCTGGTCCGGGGGATGGCCTCGACGTTCCTGCGGCCCCGGCCGCCCCGGACCGAGCGGGACCAGCCCCTGACCCGGGCCCAGATCCTCGCCCTCCTGGACGACCTTCCGATCAGCGAGTGGCGCTACGACTGGGACCCCGATGCCCTGCACATCGGCCCCATGGCCCAGGACTGGCGGGCCGCCTTCGGCTACGGCCGGCGCGAGACCGTCATCGACACCGTCGACGCCCAGGGCGTCCTGATCGCCGCCGTCCAGGAACTCTCCCGTCGCCTGCGCCACCTCGAAGCACAACACACCGCACAACCGGCCTGCCGCTGCGCGGACCCGGCCCAACCCCTACCCGCATCCGCACACTGAAGGAGACCCCGTGACCCTGACCCAGACGATCATCGACCTGATCAACATCCTCGGCCCCGTCATCACCCCCCTGTAACCCCGGCCGCCCCGCCCCGAGACAAGGACCCGCCCGTGAACACCACCCGCCGCGCCGACACGACGGCCCGCGCGCTCTGCGCGCGCGCCCTCGCCCTGATCGGCTCCACGGCCCTGCTGACCTTCGGCACCGCCTTCGCCGACATCTTCCACCTCACCGTAGGCACCGGCGCCTGACCCCGCGCCCCCGGTGGCCGTCCGGCCGTTCCCGTTGATCGGGAACGACCGGTTCACCGCTTGCGGGAGCGGCCCCGCGACCGGAAAGCTCCACCGGGGCCGCACCTACCGGGAGGCGGCGCGCGGAAAGGGGGACGGGAAGATGGCACGACGGCGAGGCGCGCTGCGGCATCTGCTGGCGGTGCTGCTCGGGGCGGCACTGACAGCGGCGGGGCTGGTCGGCGGCACAGCAGACAGGGCCGCCGCGGTGGTCGGCGGAACCAGCGCCCCAGCGGGCGCCTACCCCTACATGGTGTCGATCCAGCAGCAGACCTCCGGCGTCTGGTCCCACCTCTGCGGCGGGTCGATCATCGGCCAGCGATGGGTGCTGACCGCGGCCCACTGCCTCCAAGGGAAGACCGCCAGCCGACTGCGGGTCGCGGCCGGCTCCACCACCCTTAACCCCGCGGGCACCCTCTACCCGGCGCAGGAGTACCGCCTGCACGAGAACTACAACGCCAACGGCGCCGGCATCCCCAACGACATCGCCGCGCTGAAACTCGCCACCCCGATCACCTACACCCCGCAGGTCCAGTCGGCCGCCCTGCCCGCCCTGCCCGACCTGCTCGGCGGCACCGCCACCCTCACCGGCTGGGGCTACACCGATGCGAACGACACCGCGCCGAACACCCTCCAGCAGGCCACCGTCACCGTCCTGACCCTGGGCGAGTGCCAACTGCGCTGGCCCGGCCAGAACATCAACCTCACCCACCTGTGCACCTACGACAAGGGCAGCGGCATCGCCGCCTGCGGCGGCGACAGCGGCAGCCCGCTCATCCAGAACGGCCTCATCATCGGCGTCGTCAGCTGGGGCGTGTCCAACTGCAGCGGCAACTACCCCTCCGTCTACACCAACACCGGCGCCTACCGGACCTGGATCGCCACCAACACCGGCATCTGACCCGCATACGCCAAGATCGACCGGACAGCTCCTAGCAGGAGGCGGCAAGCACGGTGCGGCGCCCCCGCGCCTGGGCCCCACCCTCATCCCGCCACACGAGCTACGACGCCATCACGTCAGCTCTCGTCGAAGCCGCGAAACGTCCCCGACTCGTCAACAGTCTCGGCAACTCCGCGCAGTCCATGTTGGCGATGGTCAGGTTGGCCGAGATGGCAGGAAACCACCGAGCGGGAACCCTCGGCGGTCAGGGCATGGACCTCCACACCGGCAAAGCAAAGCTCGCTCACGTACGTGGCGTGGCGGTGAGCACCGCCGGCGGCGTCAAACGCGGCCCGAACCGCGTCCCAGGCCCCCTCGTCGCCGAAGTCGGTCCGCAGGACCAGCGAGGTAGATCAACAGGTCGGGGCAGAGGCATCTCGGCATCCTGTCAGAGCCACTCGGTACGTGCTGAGCACGAGTGCGTCCAAGCGGCAGACGAGGACGGGGGAGGAAGAGAGCCCATGACGTGCGTCAGGGGCCCCCAGGCCCCAGCCGCCGGGTACCTGGACGCCGCCGCACCCGGCGCCCGCAAGAGCACGGTGCACGAGTCGACGACGCCTCTCGTCGTGACGAGGATCGAGGAAGGGACTCCTGCGCGTCCCCAGCGGTCACAGGACCTGGCGGTCGGCAACGTCTGCGAAGCAGCCGACAGGAGAAGGGAGGAGAAACGGATTGTCAGGCCTGGAGGCTGCCGGGTCGTCGCGCGGGTTCCACCCCCTCCAGCTCCCCACGCGGACGCACCCCGTCCCGCGAGACACAAGGGCTGCCCCACCGCTGCGAGAGGGCGCACGATGGGTCCCACCAGCCGGAGGACCTGGTCGCCTACGGCGCCGAGAGCGGCAGCGTCGCCCGGCTGGTCTGGCCGCACCAGAACCGGCGACATGGCCGCGAACACTCTCACCACGCAGCTGCACGAACCGGAGCTTGAGCGCTTCAGAGGGTCGAGTGCCCGCGCACCGTCTCGCGGAAGGCGATCGGCGTCTGCCCGGTGCGCTGATGGAAGTACTTGCTGAAGTGTGTCGCGCTGGAGAACCCGAGGTGGTCGGCGATACGCGCGGCCGTCTGGTCACTGTGCCCCAGCAGGCGCTTGGCCTCCAGCACGACCCGGCGGTCGACGAACTCCTTGGCGCCCACCCCGGCGAACGCCAGGGTGGCCCGCGAAAGCGTACGCGCCGAGTAGCCCAGCGCCCCGGCGTAGTCCTCCACCCGGCGAGTCCGGGCGAAGTCCCTTTCCACGGCGTCGCGGAAACGCACATAGGTCGTGTCAGCCTCGGGCACCGCCGCGCCGACGGGTGCGGTGAGGTGGGCGAGGCGCAGGACCAGCACGGCGAGCAGATGGCGCAGCGCCGCGGTGTGGACCTCCAGCGGTAGCTGACCGAGGGCGCGGAACTCGGCGGCGAGGTGATCGGCGGCCAGCCGAAGGGCCGCGGCGTCACCGGACAGGGGGCGTAGCAGCACGGCAGCGTGCGGATCCTCGACGCGGGCACCGGCGGAGGTCGCGGGGTCCAGGAAGTCCTGGCGGAAGAGGATCAGAGTTCCCTCGGCGTGGGCGAGGTCGCCCCACTGCTGAACCTGCCCGGGGCGCACCCAGAGCCAGGCGCCCGGTTCGAGGAGGTGGGCGGTGAAATCGACGGTGTGCCGCAGGGTCCCGCCCGTCAGGGTGACCAGGTGATGGAAGTCCGGCCGCCGGGGCACCGCGAGCCGCTCGACGGGCACCCGGCGGCGGAGGTCGGTGAGGGCCAGCACCTCGACGCCGGCGGGGGTACCGACGGGGGCGAGGAAGGAGACCTCGGGGATCTCGGATTCAACACCGTGTCGCTTTTTGGCCATCGTGAGTCGCCAGCGTACCGGATCCGGGCCGCCCGGACGCGCCAAGCTGGAAGAAGTGAGCCCGCCGGCGCAAGGAGATGTCGGAAAGAAGCAAGCGACACCTGGGCGCGAGGCGACCCTCCGCCAGCCCCCCCCCACGCACCGATCCGCGAGGAGACCGCCATGAGCAACGCCAAGAACTCCCTGGACACCGTGCACACCGCGAGCACCGTGCACACCGTCCTGACCGCCGCCGGCGAGCTGTTCGGAAGGAAGGACCCGGGCGCGGTGGACCGCTGGGTCGCCGCCGACTACCGCCAGCACAGCGCGCTCGCCGGCGACGGCCCGGACGCCCTGCGCACCCTGGTCGCCGGACTGCCTGAGGGCTTCCGGTACGAAGGCGCCCGGGTGATCGCCGACGGCGACCTGGTCGCCCTCCACGGCACCTACCACGGCTTCGGCCCCGACCCGCTCGTCGCCTTCGACATCTTCCGTGTCGACGCCGAAGGAAAGCTCGCCGAGCACTGGGACGCCCTGACCCCGCTGATCAAGGACACCGTCTCCGGCCGTTCCCAGACCGACGGCCCCACCGAGCCGTCCGACCTGCACCTGACCGAGGCGAACCGGGCCCTGGTGCTGGAGTTCGCGGAGAAGGTCCTCAGGGGCGCCGACTACACAGTCCTGACGGACTACATCTCGACCGAGACGTACCACCAGCACAACCCCGAGGCGGCCGACGGCCTCGACGGCTTCGGCGCCGCCGCCGCGAAGTGGGCCGAGCAGGGCAAGAACCTCGTCTACAAGACCGTCCATAGGGTGATCGCCCAGGGCGACCTCGTCCTGCTCCAGTCCGAAGGCGAGTTCGGCGCGCCCGTCGCGTACTACGACCTCTTCCGCGTCCAGGGCGGCAAGATCGTCGAGCACTGGGACGTCATCACTCCGGCACCCACCGAGCTCCCGCACCCCAACGGCCTGTTCTGACACCTCAGGCACCTGCTTGCCGCACGCGTCATGCCGGACCCGAAACCCGACCCTACGGTGACACCATGCGCGACCCGGAGAAGAACAAGACCGCGGCCAAGGCGTTCTACGACCTCATGTTCAACGAGTGCCGCCCGGCCGAAGCCATCGACCGCTTCGTCGGCGACACCTACACCCAGCACAACCCCCACGTCGCCGACGGCAAGCAGGCCTTCATCGACTACTTCGAACGCATGGCCGCCGAGTACCCGGGCAAGCGCGTCACCTTCAAGCGCGCCTTCGCCGAAGGCGACCACGTCATCCTGCACTGCCACCAGATCTGGCCCGACGAGGAGTACGCGGGCATCGACATCTTCCGCTTCGACGACGAGGGCAAGATCGTCGAACACTGGGACGTCCTCCAACTCATCCCGCCCACCTCCAGGAACGACAACACCATGTTCTAGGAGCCGATCACGCGCAGCGTGCTGCAGGTTGTTCCTCGAGACCACCTTCCAGGTGGCCTCGACGTCGATCGCGTGGTGTGGGGCATCCGCAGACGCGCGACCATCCGGACCGAACACGCTGAGTACCTGCACCTCCGGTACCTCCGGTACAGGTATGGCGTGGGCAGCGTCGAGTGGCATCCCGGCCCGGATGTCGAGGACGACACGCCGGAGTCCCGGGACGATGGCCGCTCGGGGCTCTTTGCTGAATGGGACGACGGCACCGGCGGCGATGACATCACCCATGAAGACCTCCTCGCGACGGCGGGCCTGGAACTGGCTTCGGGTGCCTCGGCGGACTGAGGCCGCGTTACGAAACCAGGTGCGGAGCCAGGTGACGAGTGCGGCCGCGGTGACGGTGCCGAGGAAGACGTGTTCGCGGTCGTCGTCGTAACGGGTCGCGACGGCGGGGGAGTTCTGCAGCTTGTTGATGGCCCGATCGACGGTGTTGGATCGCGTTCCGGATGCCGCGGCGCCGCAGGTACTGACGGCAAAGGCCGTTGCCGTATGCCTTGTCGGCCGCCACGCTGCCGGGCTTCTTGCGGGGCCTGCCTGCCCCGGGCCGGGGGACCCGGATCTTCTCCAGCACCGCAGTGAACTGGGTGCAGTCGGCTGGCTGCCCCAGCGTGACGATCAGGGACAGCGGGCGGCACAATCCGTCCGCGCTCAGGTGGATCTTGCTGGTGAAGCCGCCGCGTGAACGGCCCAGGCCCTCGCGTCTCGAACCACCTCCATCAGCCGGTCGACAAGGCACTGCCAGGGAGCTTTGTCCTGGTGGCCCAGTGCGTAGTCCCCCGCTTTCTTGAGCCGGCGAAGGCCGGCGGTGGGGTCGGTGCGGGCGCCGTCCGCTGCCTGGAGCGACGCGGCCTGGCAGCGCAGGGTGCATCTGCTGGTGCGGTGGAGAAGCCGCGTGAGTGCCCCTCGCAGGCCCCCGGCCACCAACATCGCCCCTGGGAGTTCGGAGAGTGCCCGGCCGAGGACCGACCGTGCTCGATAACCACCTCCGGCCGTACTCCTCCACGCCACACCCCCGCACCCCTACGTCGGAGCCCAGGCCACGTGCGACCAGTGGCCGAGCTTTCGCATGGTCGCCTGAAGGCGCCCGCCAGCACGGCCTCTGCGGCAGCGCCTGCGTCGACCATCAGGTCAACACCATCAGGTCAACGCTTACCCGGTCACGGGGCGTCTCCCCTCGGACGATCGCGCCCGCGAGCCGTCCGTCTGAGCGGCTCCCGACAGCCATGGGCAACCTCCGCATGTCTGCCGTCCCGCGCTGTACGACGCCGTCGTCGAGGAAGCGAGCAAGGACTCCGCCGAGAGCCGGCGACATGATCACCCCCATCCCCCTGGACGCGCACCGCATCCGCGTGACCTGCGAGAGGGCTGCTGGCCCGACGGACGTCGTCGTGCCCAACGCATCCCGGACCGTCACTTCGGGGTCTAGACATGCGCAAGGTCGCCCTCGCCACTGAGGCCCCCAGCCTCGCCGCCCCCGAACCACCGGTTCGCTCGCAGGCCGCTACGAAGCCTTCGGCCGTCAATGCAGGACAACGGCACCTCCGCGGCCACGCTCATGGCAGGCCCCCCGCCGGCGCAGCCGGGTAGACAACCGCGGGCTCGGTCGAGGCCGAAGTTGACACGGGTTTACCGGATGCGTACTCTCCTCCGAGTTGTCCGACGTGAGCACCGGCCCCGGTCGGCCCCGGACAGCCATTCCGCAAGAACCACTGAGCCTGACGGCCGCGATTCGTCGTGCCGTTCTGCTTTCCGTGCGTTTTTGCGAAATGAGGAATCCACGTTCGAAGTCTGGACGCCGGCCCCGATTCGCTTCGGAGCCCGGGAATCCGCTAAAGTCTCACTCGTCGGAACGGCCCAACAGCCCGGAAGGCAAACCCCGCTGACTGGGAATCAGACGCCGAAAGGATCTGATAGAGTCGGAAACGCCGGAAGGGCCCGGAGCGAAAGCGAAAGGGACTGGAAAGCACCGAGGAAATCGGATCGGAAAGATCTGATAGAGTCGGAAACGAAGGAAGCGCCCGGAGGGCCTGGAAACAGGAACGAAGGAAGCGTCCGCACCTTGAGAACTCAACAGCGTGCCAAAAATCAACGCCAGATTAGTTGATACCCCGTCCAGCCGGTTTCGGTTGGTCGAGGTTCCTTTGAAACAAAACACAGCGAGGACGCTGTGGACGGTCGGTCTTATTCCGACCTGACCGTCCCGCTCAACGCGAGTGTTGAACCCGATCACGGGTACACATTCACGGAGAGTTTGATCCTGGCTCAGGACGAACGCTGGCGGCGTGCTTAACACATGCAAGTCGAACGATGAAGCCCTTCGGGGTGGATTAGTGGCGAACGGGTGAGTAACACGTGGGCAATCTGCCCTTCACTCTGGGACAAGCCCTGGAAACGGGGTCTAATACCGGATACGAGACGGGGAGGCATCTCCTCGTCTGGAAAGCTCCGGCGGTGAAGGATGAGCCCGCGGCCTATCAGCTTGTTGGTGGGGTAATGGCCTACCAAGGCGACGACGGGTAGCCGGCCTGAGAGGGCGACCGGCCACACTGGGACTGAGACACGGCCCAGACTCCTACGGGAGGCAGCAGTGGGGAATATTGCACAATGGGCGAAAGCCTGATGCAGCGACGCCGCGTGAGGGATGACGGCCTTCGGGTTGTAAACCTCTTTCAGCAGGGAAGAAGCGAAAGTGACGGTACCTGCAGAAGAAGCGCCGGCTAACTACGTGCCAGCAGCCGCGGTAATACGTAGGGCGCAAGCGTTGTCCGGAATTATTGGGCGTAAAGAGCTCGTAGGCGGCTTGTCACGTCGGGTGTGAAAGCCCGGGGCTTAACCCCGGGTCTGCATCCGATACGGGCAGGCTAGAGTGTGGTAGGGGAGATCGGAATTCCTGGTGTAGCGGTGAAATGCGCAGATATCAGGAGGAACACCGGTGGCGAAGGCGGATCTCTGGGCCATTACTGACGCTGAGGAGCGAAAGCGTGGGGAGCGAACAGGATTAGATACCCTGGTAGTCCACGCCGTAAACGTTGGGAACTAGGTGTTGGCGACATTCCACGTCGTCGGTGCCGCAGCTAACGCATTAAGTTCCCCGCCTGGGGAGTACGGCCGCAAGGCTAAAACTCAAAGGAATTGACGGGGGCCCGCACAAGCAGCGGAGCATGTGGCTTAATTCGACGCAACGCGAAGAACCTTACCAAGGCTTGACATATACCGGAAACATCCAGAGATGGGTGCCCCCTTGTGGTCGGTATACAGGTGGTGCATGGCTGTCGTCAGCTCGTGTCGTGAGATGTTGGGTTAAGTCCCGCAACGAGCGCAACCCTTGTCCTGTGTTGCCAGCATGCCCTTCGGGGTGATGGGGACTCACAGGAGACCGCCGGGGTCAACTCGGAGGAAGGTGGGGACGACGTCAAGTCATCATGCCCCTTATGTCTTGGGCTGCACACGTGCTACAATGGCCGGTACAAAGAGCTGCGATGCCGTGAGGCGGAGCGAATCTCAAAAAGCCGGTCTCAGTTCGGATTGGGGTCTGCAACTCGACCCCATGAAGTCGGAGTTGCTAGTAATCGCAGATCAGCATTGCTGCGGTGAATACGTTCCCGGGCCTTGTACACACCGCCCGTCACGTCACGAAAGTCGGTAACACCCGAAGCCGGTGGCCCAACCCCTTGTGGGAGGGAGCTGTCGAAGGTGGGACCAGCGATTGGGACGAAGTCGTAACAAGGTAGCCGTACCGGAAGGTGCGGCTGGATCACCTCCTTTCTAAGGAGCACAGTACCGATTGCAGGCAAACGTTCTGCACGGTCAGCTCATGGGTGGAACGTTGATTATTGGATGCGAGTGACCTGAAGGTCTCCAAGTACTGCTTCGGCGTGGAACGGATGACACGGACGGCGCTCGCATCTGGCACGTTGTTGGGTATCTGAGGGTACGGCCGCAAGGTTGTATCTTCGCGATGCCGGCCCCAGTGAACCTGGTCCTTAGTGGTCAGGGTGATGGGTGGCTGGTCGTTGCTTGAGAACTACACAGTGGACGCGAGCATCTGTGGCCAAGTTTTTAAGGGCGCACGGTGGATGCCTTGGCACCAGGAACCGATGAAGGACGTGGGAGGCCGCGATAGTCCCCGGGGAGTCGTCAACCAGGCTTTGATCCGGGGGTTTCCGAATGGGGAAACCCGGCAGTCGTCATGGGCTGTCACCCACTGCTGAACACATAGGCAGTGTGGAGGGAACGAGGGGAAGTGAAACATCTCAGTACCCTCAGGAAGAGAAAACAACCGTGATTCCGGGAGTAGTGGCGAGCGAAACCGGATGAGGCCAAACCGTATGCGTGTGATACCCGGCAGGGGTTGCGCATGCGGGGTTGTGGGATCTCTCTTCTGTCGTCTGCCGGCGACAGGACGAGTCAGAAACCGTTGATGTAGTCGAAGGACATGCGAAAGGTCCGGCGTAGAGGGTAAGACCCCCGTAGACGAAACGTCAGCGGCTCGTTTGAGAGACACCCAAGTAGCACGGGGCCCGAGAAATCCCGTGTGAATCTGGCGGGACCACCCGCTAAGCCTAAATATTCCCTGGTGACCGATAGCGGATAGTACCGTGAGGGAATGGTGAAAAGTACCGCGGGAGCGGAGTGAAATAGTACCTGAAACCGTGTGCCTACAAGCCGTGGGAGCGTCGGACGCAAGCTTGCTTGTGTCTCGTGACTGCGTGCCTTTTGAAGAATGAGCCTGCGAGTTTGCGGTGTGTTGCGAGGTTAACCCGTGTGGGGAAGCCGTAGCGAAAGCGAGTCCGAATAGGGCGTTTCAGTAGCACGCTCAAGACCCGAAGCGGAGTGATCTAGCCATGGGCAGGTTGAAGCGGAGGTAAGACTTCGTGGAGGACCGAACCCACCAGGGTTGAAAACCTGGGGGATGACCTGTGGTTAGGGGTGAAAGGCCAATCAAACTCCGTGATAGCTGGTTCTCCCCGAAATGCATTTAGGTGCAGCGTCGTGTGTTTCTTGCCGGAGGTAGAGCACTGGATAGGCGATGGGCCCTACCGGGTTACTGACCTTAGCCAAACTCCGAATGCCGGTAAGTGAGAGCACGGCAGTGAGACTGTGGGGGATAAGCTCCATGGTCGAGAGGGAAACAGCCCAGAGCATCGACTAAGGCCCCTAAGCGTACGCTAAGTGGGAAAGGATGTGGAGTCGCAGAGACAACCAGGAGGTTGGCTTAGAAGCAGCCACCCTTGAAAGAGTGCGTAATAGCTCACTGGTCAAGTGATTCCGCGCCGACAATGTAGCGGGGCTCAAGCGTACCGCCGAAGTCGTGTCATTGCAGCATGAGGGCCAACGCCCGCTGTGATGGGTAGGGGAGCGTCGTGTGCCGGGTGAAGCAGCCGCGGAAGCGAGTTGTGGACGGTTCACGAGTGAGAATGCAGGCATGAGTAGCGATACACACGTGAGAAACGTGTGCGCCGATTGACTAAGGGTTCCTGGGTCAAGCTGATCTGCCCAGGGTAAGTCGGGACCTAAGGCGAGGCCGACAGGCGTAGTCGATGGACAACCGGTTGATATTCCGGTACCCGCTTTGAAACGCCCAATATCGAGCCCATTAATGCTAAGCCCGTGAAGCCGTTCCGGACCCTTCGGGGAAAGGAAAGTGGTGGAGCCGGCGAACCAAGGTGGTAGTAGGTAAGCGATGGGGTGACGCAGGAAGGTAGTCCAGCCCGGGCGGTGGTTGTCCCGGGGTAAGGGTGTAGGGCGTTGTGTAGGCAAATCCGCACAACACGTAGCCTGAGACCTGATGCCGAGCCGATTGTGGTGAAGTGGATGATCCTATGCTGTCGAGAAAAGCCTCTAGCGAGTTTCATGGCGGCCCGTACCCTAAACCGACTCAGGTGGTCAGGTAGAGAATACCGAGGCGTTCGGGTGAACTATGGTTAAGGAACTCGGCAAAATGCCCCCGTAACTTCGGGAGAAGGGGGGCCACGCCTGGTGATGAGTCTTGCACTCTGAGCTGGGGGTGGCCGCAGAGACCAGCGAGAAGCGACTGTTTACTAAAAACACAGGTCCGTGCGAAGCCGTAAGGCGATGTATACGGACTGACGCCTGCCCGGTGCTGGAACGTTAAGGGGACCGGTTAGTGACCTTTCGGGGTTGCGAAGCTGAGAACTTAAGCGCCAGTAAACGGCGGTGGTAACTATAACCATCCTAAGGTAGCGAAATTCCTTGTCGGGTAAGTTCCGACCTGCACGAATGGCGTAACGACTTCTCGACTGTCTCAACCATAGGCCCGGTGAAATTGCACTACGAGTAAAGATGCTCGTTTCGCGCAGCAGGACGGAAAGACCCCGGGACCTTTACTACAGTTTGATATTGGTGTTCGGTTCGGCTTGTGTAGGATAGGTGGGAGACTTTGAAGCAGCCACGCCAGTGGTTGTGGAGTCGCCGTTGAAATACCACTCTGGTCGTGCTGGATGTCTAACCTGGGTCCGTGATCCGGATCAGGGACAGTGTCTGATGGGTAGTTTAACTGGGGCGGTTGCCTCCCAAAGGGTAACGGAGGCGCCCAAAGGTTCCCTCAGCCTGGTTGGCAATCAGGTGTTGAGTGTAAGTGCACAAGGGAGCTTGACTGTGAGACCGACGGGTCGAGCAGGGACGAAAGTCGGGACTAGTGATCCGGCGGTGGCTTGTGGAAGCGCCGTCGCTCAACGGATAAAAGGTACCCCGGGGATAACAGGCTGATCTTCCCCAAGAGTCCATATCGACGGGATGGTTTGGCACCTCGATGTCGGCTCGTCGCATCCTGGGGCTGGAGTCGGTCCCAAGGGTTGGGCTGTTCGCCCATTAAAGCGGTACGCGAGCTGGGTTTAGAACGTCGTGAGACAGTTCGGTCCCTATCCGCTGTGCGCGTAGGAATATTGAGAAGGGCTGTCCCTAGTACGAGAGGACCGGGACGGACGAACCTCTGGTGTGCCAGTTGTCCTGCCAAGGGCATGGCTGGTTGGCTACGTTCGGGAGGGATAACCGCTGAAAGCATCTAAGCGGGAAGCCTGCTTCGAGATGAGTATTCCCACCTCCTTGAGAGGGTAAGGCTCCCAGTAGACGACTGGGTTGATAGGCCGGATGTGGAAGCCCAGTAATGGGTGGAGCTGACCGGTACTAATAGGCCGAGGGCTTGTCCTCAGTTGCTCGCGTCCACTGTGTTAGTTCTGAAGTAACGAACTCCCATGTTCCGGTTGAGTTCAACTTCATAGTGTTTCGGTGGTCATAGCGTTAGGGAAACGCCCGGTTACATTCCGAACCCGGAAGCTAAGCCTTTCAGCGCCGATGGTACTGCAGGGGGGACCCTGTGGGAGAGTAGGACGCCGCCGAACAATCATTGTGGGAAAGCCCCGCACCTTCTGGTGCGGGGCTTTTCTGCGTTCCAGAGACTGAGCCTTTTCCAACCTCACACTGATGCGTGGTGAAGGACGAGGACGGCCTTCACGACGTCGGTGATTCGGTTGGTGCTGCAGCGGAGCTTCCGCAGGAGGCGCCAGCCCTTGGTGGTAGCCATGGCCCGCTCGCCGAGGCAGCGGATCTTGACGTGGGTGGTGTTGTGGCGACGCTTCCATCGCTTGAGGCGGCGGCCCCGAAACGGTACACGGACGGGCCCGCCTGCGCCTTGATATGCCTTGTCCGCCCAGCATTTGAGTTCCGCATCGGCGAGGGCTTCGATGATGCCGTGCTGCCGCGCGGCGGTCAGGTCGTGAGTCGAGCCGGGCAGAGCCGGCGAGGCCCAGAGCAGCCGTCCGAACGGATCGGTGAGGATCTGGACGTTCATGCCGTGGCGTTTGTGTTTCCCGGAGTAGTACGGGGTGTCGGCGGCGATGCGATCGATCGGCAGCAGGGTGCCGTCGAGGATCACGGACGCCTTCGTCCGGATCGTCTTCATCGCCTCGGCCAGGGACGGGGCGAGGGCGGCCAGGGCCTCGATGGCTTCACGTATGTAGCGGTAGACGGTCGCGATCCCGATGTCGAACCCGGCAGCGAGCTGGGCATAGGTGTCACCGCACCGTAGATGGGCCAGGGCGAGCAGTGCCTCACGTGCGGCGGGAAGGCGCCGCCACCGCGTTCCGATCTCCTGCCGCCGGGCTGTCAGTCGTCCGGTCAGGAACCGCAGGGTGCGGCTGGACAGATCAATCGAGGACGGGTAGACAAGCACGCGAAGCTCCTGGCGGATCAGGGTGATCTTGGTCGAGAACCCGTCTACCAGGAGCTTCGTCGTTGCGCAGGACAGTCCAACTCGCGGTCGGACAACGCGGCTTGCAAAGGGCTCATTGTCCCCATCGTGGCCGATGGGGCGCTGGTGGAGTGGGGACCTGCGTCGGTGCGGCGTGCCGCGGTTTCCCATGAAATCTGGTGGAGTCTCAGCGGCCGGAAGTGGTTGGGTCCTGCTCAATGCTTCGCTGACACGGCCCGGCACAGTGCGAGGCGCAAGGTCCGAATCGCAGGCGCGGTCTAGCCCGCGCGTCGTCGAGTGATGGAGGTTATCGCGGTGGCTGGTTATGGGGCTCTTGCCGACGTGTACGAGTGGCTGATCGGGGACGACAGGTTGACCCCCGCCAAGGCAGCCGCGGTTTACTACAGCGATGTCGTGGGCTCTCTGCCGCCCAACGCGCGCGTCCTCGACTGCGCGTGTGGAACCGGCCAGCTCGCCGTCGGTCTCGCGAGTCTTGGCCTTGACGTGGTCGCCGCAGACGCCAGTGATGGGATGGTTCGCCGGACCGAGAAGGTGGCCGACGAGCAGGGTGTCTCGCTTCGAGCTCTCCGCGCGAGTTGGGACGAGCTGCCCGACCACCTGGAGGACTCCACGTTCGATCTGGTGTTCTGCGTCGGCAATTCGCTCGGGCACGCTGAGGGCGCAGCCGGGCGTCTGACCGCACTGGAAGCGATGTCGCGGCTGCTGAATCCGGGCGGACGCCTTGTGCTCCACTCACGCAACTGGGCGCTCGTGCGCTCCGCCGGCTCGCGGGTAGACGTCCGCGATCGACTCATCCGCCGCAACGACCGCAATGCGGTCGTCAGCTACTACTGGCAGATCGAGCAGCGCTGGGAGCAGGAACACTTCCTCGAGATCGTGGTCGCCCAGATCGAGCCGGATGGGGCAGTGCGAGCCTGCTCGGAGCGGTTGTCCATCTGGCCTTACCGGTACGAGGACCTCGTGGCGCAGTTGCGGAGTGTCGGGCTCACGGTGCAGTCCACCACCTTCGACTCCGAGAGCGATGGATACCTGGTGGTCGCCGGCCGCGACCAGGCGCGAGGCACGTCGGAACCGGCGCGCTGATCCGCCTTTCGTCGTCGTTGCCGACCTGCCAGCTCGCGACCGCCTGCAGCGCTTCGCGAAGTGTTCAGCGCTTGAAGCGGTTGCTGCGGGTGCAATCCTCACCCTGTATCTGACCTGCTCAAGCTGAGGTTGGAAACAGCTCACTGAGTTCTTTCCATCATCGGTCTGAGCTGGCCACATGCAGGGTCAGGACGGCTTGGACCAAGCTTGTGATGCGGACGGTCGAGCACCGCAGTTGGAGGAGGAGTCGCCAGGACTTGAGGGTGGCGACGGCCTGGCGTGGGACCGGTTGACGGCCTTCTGGCCTTGGGAGAGTGTCTCCCAGCGTTCCCAGGACGGGATGCGGACCATGCCTCCGGCACCTCGGTATCCCTTATCGGCCCAGCACGTGATGCCGGCGTCCGTGAGCATGCGGACGATGCCGTGTTCGCGGGCGGCCCGGACGTCGTGGACGGCTCCGGTCAGGGCAGGTGAGGCCCACAGCAGCCGCCCGGAGGGGTCGGCCAGGATCTGCACGTTCATCCCGTGCTTCTTGTGCTTGCCGAGGTAGAAGGGACGGTCTGCGGCGATGCGGTCGATAGGCGACAGGGTGCCGTCCAGCAGTACGAACGCCTTCCTCGATGCCGTACGGGCAGCCTCCTCGAGGGTCGGGGCGAGTGCGGCCAAGAGGTCCACAGCCTCGGCGACGTATCGATAGGCGGTGGTGGTGCCGACGCCGAACCCGGCCGCGAGCTGGGCGTAGGGGTGCCGTTGCGGAGGTGGGCGCGTGTGAGCAGGGCCTGCCGGCCTGGGCTCAGGCGTCGCCACCGGGTACCGAGCTCCCAGCGGTGTTGGCGGAGCTTGGCGGACAGGAAGCGCAGGGCAGAGCTGGACGCGTCGACCCCGGACAGGTACACAAGCGCGCGACGCCTCTATAGAAGACGGGTTCCTCGGTCGAAGCCCCGTCTAGCAGGGGCTTCGACCGTCTGTCAGTCCAACTGGGCTACACAGTTGCCGATGGGGAACCGATTCAGTTCTTCAAGACCCAGGTCGGCGGCCTGCTCGCGACGGCCTTTCTCCACCTCGACTCCATCGGCCTGCACCGCCTGTGCGCCCTGCTCGTCAAGGCATCGCGGGAGCCATGCCGACGGCAGCCCCTCGCCCTCGGAGTCCGCCGATCATTCCGGGTGACAGGCCGAACCAGCAGGTGGCACCATGCGGCCATGTGCGAAGACTGCCTGGCCGGCTACACACGCTGTGTCCACGTCACCGCTGACGCCGTCGACGCAAACCGCCAGGCCATGCGACTGTGCGCGCTGATGGAACACTGCGGCGACGAGGCGGAACTGCTGACGCAGCTGGAGAACGTCGACGAGGTCCGCCGAATGGCGGCAGTGCTGCCGAACTCCCTTTTTGTGCACCGCCCTTACCCTGGCGCCCGACCCTCCTGCGGCGCCGGTGGCTGTGAACCGGACGTGCCGGTCATGGACGACCGTGAACTGGAGGCACACTTGCCGCTCGAAGTGTCGGGACGGTTCGCACCGGGGACGGCCGAGGACCAGGTCATCGCGGCACTGGGCGACAACGGCAACGCGGTCTTCCTCGTATGGTCAGGCCGCTGGCCGGACAGACCCGAGCACGGCCTGCACGGCTCGCGCCACGACGCGGTACAGGTCGTCTTCTGCGGCGACCACTCCGACCCCGCACTGCCGTCCGGCCGGCACGCGGTCCACGTCCACGTGTCCAAGGAGTCCGGCCACCGCGGCGTCGAGTATCTGGCTGCGCAGGCGGGCGTTCACCCGTGACCAAATCGGCGCTCGTGCACGCCGCCGTCCGGTCCGCATCACCGCACTCGTCCAAGCCGTCCTCGCCCTACATCTGACCAGCTCAGTGTGAAGTTGGAAAGAGCTCACTGTAGGCAGCTTAGGGCTGGTTTGACCATGCGGTGAGGGTGAGTTGTGTAGGTGGACGACGGCCTAACGAGCTCGTGCACGGTAAGCGGTGAGACGTCGGTCCACGGATAGTCGTTCATGGTGGGGTGGTGGGGGCTGTGAATCGTGCAGGGATCGTTAGCAGCCGTCGGATCACGGGTCTGTCGGCCGGTGTGATCGCTGAACTCGTCACGGAGCTGGGCCGGTTATGGCATGAGCGTCAAGAGGCGAAGCTGGCCTCCGGCCGCGGCAGCGGCGTGTGGGAGCCGGCGCGAAGCACCGGCTGGTGTTCGTCGACCGGCTCCTGGCCACGCTCGTCCATCTCCGTCACGGGGTCACCCGTGACGTGTTGGCCTGCTGGTTCGGCGTGGACCGCTCCTCCATCACCCGGGCCATCGGCGAGGTGCGGCCTCTGTGGCACCGTCTACGACGATTGCGACGGCTACGTGAACGAACACGACGTGCGCATCGGCGTCATCCAGGTGGCGGACCCGGCCGGCCAGATCATGGGCGGCTGCGGCGACAGCGGCGGTCCGATTGTTCAAGACGGTGACCGGCGGAGTACAGGCCCGGGGCGTCCCCATCAGTGCGGACATCAACGCCGGCCCCATGACCACCGTGTGCGGCTCCGTGCACCCCGACGCCTACAACGTCGGCTGCTCGCGCTGGGTCAACTGCGTGCCCGTCAGCGCCGTTCTGAACCCCCGGGGGCGTCTCCCTGGAAGTCGGCTGACACGCGGCGGTGCCGCTGCACGGAACCCGTGCGGCTGGACCGCCGTCCCACTCTGGAGCGCACCCCAGGCGTGCGCCCGGCGAACGGACGGGATGCGATGACGCACCAGGTCGGCACCAGAACGCGCACGACACCACGCCGAGCGGCGACCGCTGCTGCGGGAGTGCTCCTGCTGACGGGAGTCGCGGGCTGCGGTTCCCCCACCGAGACCCTTCCGACCACCCCGGCCTCGCGGGCGACCTCCACCGCCACGCCCGCCCCCGCGACGCCCCCCCGGATGATCCTGCGGGCCAAGGACGACCCCACGGCCGCGCTCCTGGCGGCCCTGCCGGGAGCCCTTGTGGTCACCGACACGAACTGCGTGGCGGCGAAGTCGTCTCTGGACGGACGTGTCGTCCCCCTCAGCTGGGGGTACGGCTGGACCGCCCGGATCGAGAACGGCAAGGCCGTCGTGTACGAGCCGGACGGCGAGGTCTTCGCCAAGGAAGGCGAGAAGGTCACTCTGGGCGGCGGTACGTCCGGCAAGTACGCCGACCACCCCTGCGCGGCGGGCCATCAGGTCTTCGCGGTCAACAACGCCGCGACTGATTCGGGGGGTTAGGTCGAAGGGCGGGGGTACTGGAGGGCGGTCCGGGGGCCGGGTCACCGGACCGCCCCAGGCAGTGGCAGGGCCCGTCGCCGGGCGGCGAACGAAGGGTAGGCGCTCGTTTCGAAGGCGTGCTGCGGAACTGGTCACGGTCGTGGGCCCCTGGCGAGGATGGCCTCGTCCGTGACTCCGCGATCACCGCAGCGGAGTGGCCGGACTGCATGACCGGACTTGCGCGGCGAATCGCCCGGAGTCTCGACCACAGGTAAGAGGGGCCTGCCGGCTTCGAGACGTCCCGAGCCATCGCCGCCAGGACATCCTGGGACCGAGGCGCAGCGCAGCTGACATTGTGCCCGTTCATCCGTACCGGAGTGAGGACATGCACGCGTACGCCGACACTGCCCCGATCATGGCGGCACCATGTGCTCTCTGGAAACGGATGGCCCGGGAGCTCTCTGCTCGGGCATTCTCACCCGATGGGAGCTAGAGCCAACGTCGTTGTTGTCCGCGAGCACGGTGCACATGAGCTGTACCGGACTGGGTGGGCGGTCGGGATCGACCTCGACTTGCTGGGAGGGCCGGCGGCGGTTCTTGCGATGCTGCCCGGGCTTCGTCGAGACGACTGGTGGTTGGACGATTCCATGGCCCAGGGCGGGATACTGCTCGATCTCGGGCGGAAGGTGCTGTTGTTCTTCGCCTGGGAGGGGCCTAGTACGGAGCTTCGCCGACGCGCGGTCATGTTCGAGCTGATCCGAGAGGCATGGCCTGGGTGGGAGGTTCGCTGGTTGTATGACGGGCCGGCCGAGGTGCGGGAGTACGTCGGGTTGGACCCGGAGTACGTTCGCTGCCGTGATGTGGAGCCTTCTTTGGCCCCGTTCCTTGCCGCCGACGACGAGGATCTGGCCGGGCCCGACCCGGGTGGTGTGGTGATCACGGTCGGCGCCGGGCGCTGCCACGTCGCCTCTGACGCTTTCGATCATCCTGTCCGCGAAGGTGTCGCCCTTCTTGACCGTCTTGCGCACGCCCCGGGGCATGGAAACTGCCGGCTGCACGTCAACTCCGGCATCCATCTCGATCCGGAGCGTCGCCATCTGGGCTGGTGGTCCCTCTACTCCTCGCCCCAGGCCTACCACGTACCGGAGTTGTGGCCGGGCTGGACGGTGGACTTCTGGCGGGATGACTGGGAGCGGCACGTCAGGGTCAGTGCTCGGTTCTCTCCGGCGGCGTTCGATGCCGGAGAGGGAGCCAGAGCTGCGGTGCTCGCCGAGGCCGGCGAGCGCCGAGCCGGTTCATGGACCGCGCCGGCTTGAGGGCAGAGGGGATGACTGACGTCACGCATGCGAGGTCAGGGGCGAGGGTGAGGAGCCCTGGTGCCTCTCAGGCGGACCGCACTTCGGTGTTCTGACAGGCGTGCAGCAGCCAGTTGCCGTCCTGCTGCTTGGTCATGACGTAGAGAGGAGCGCCCTCCGTGTCGCCCTCTGGCGAGTGGTAGACCTGGCGGACCTTCACGGCTGCCACGTCCGGCCGGAGGAACTGGATGTGCACTGCCTCGTACGTGACCTCGCCGTCCCAGGTTGCCTGGGGCAGGACGGCGCGGGTGAACTCGGCGATGGCGTCGAAGCCTATGAGGACCTTGCCGTGGGCGGTCGTCCAGAGGGCGTCGGGGTGGAAGAGCGAGAGGAAGCCCTCGGCGTCCTTGGCACGCTGAGTGCGCTCCACGGTGGCCACGATGTCTTCGATGGCCTTGATGTCTGCGGTTTCGGTGGTCATGCAGATGATGTTGCGACCTCAAGTGAGGTTGAGGTCAAGGGGTGTCGGTGTGGAGATCGCTCGGATGATCCGGGACACGGGGAGGTCGGTGGATGCGGCTGGATTCGATGGTGACGTCCAGTGGGAGCCGGCCGCTGTACGGTGGGGCCGCTTCGCCCACTGCCAGTACCGTCGCGCCGAGGGCGCTACGAGCGGGCCTTCTGTGACGATCGACGCTCTCTCGATGCGGCCGGAATCCGCGATGTCGTACACCGTGAACGGGGGTGCCTTCTCCGCGGTCTGGGGCCTGTGGCGAATGATCACCGAGAGGGTGCGTGCTCGATCCGATTGCCTTGCCGTCCTGACACCAGCACGTGATTCTGGGCAGGTGCCAGAAAAGGGGAAAAGAAGGCGGCGGCAAGAGGGCGCGTGGCAGCGGCTTGCTGCTCGCACCCCGCCGGACGCGGGACAGTGGGAAGTGGTCGTTGAGACTTCGGACCAGGCGGAGATGCGTATGAGGTTGCGCCGTCTTCGGGAAGAAGGAGTCGAGGGGGCGATGATCCGGATCGACACGCTGTGTGGACGCTTGGCGGTGCCGACCACCTACCGGCTGAGCCGTTTCGTGCGGGACCCCGCGCGCGGACACGGGCACGAGCACTCTGATCATTGATCTTGTGGCTGGTCGAGGTCAGTTGACGGATGAGGTGGGGCAGCGAACGGAACCCCTGTCGTCGTGGGTGGGTGGGTGGGTGGCCGTGGTCGTCCCTGGCGTGGCGTGATCCATCGGCCAGGTGGTCAACGGGTGCTGTGGCGGCTGCGGACGCGGGTTCCGTGGCGCGATCTGCCCGCGCGGTACGGACCGGGGCCGGGTGGAGTGGTCTGTCACCGTTGCCGTCGACTGCGCGGTCGACCGTGCTCATCACCATGCGCCAGCGGCCGCAATCGGGGCCGCAGGTGTGGACGAACGGGGAGTCCGGGCTCGCTCGCACACGCGCCGGGCCCTCGGCCGGTCCCGGGGCGGGCTGACCAGCAAGGTCCACCTCGCCCTCCATGGCCGGGGCTGCCCCTGTTCGTCGTGCTCACGCCCGGCAACGTCAACGACGCCACCGCCTTCGGTCGGGTCCTCGACAGGATCCGCGTTCCGAGTGGGCATCGGCCGCCCGCGCAGGGCATCGCCACGATTCCTCGGCGACAAGGCCTCCTCCAGCCCAGCGATCCGGCGCGTGCTGCGGCGCTGCGACATCGCCGTGACGATCCCCGAGCGTCGCGATCAAGCGATCAAGCAGCCAACGGCCGGCGCTGAGGGCGCACCTCGGTTGCCGGCCGCCCGCCTTCGACGAGGAGATCTCCCACGAGCGCAACGTGGTCGGACGAGACTGAGCATGCCTCAAGCAGTTCCACGCGATCGCGACCAGATTCGCCACGCTCGCCGACCGCTGCCGTGCCGGACGGAGCCGCTGAGCCGTATGGGTGCCTCGAAGGTGGTTACTTCGCGAGGCTTCGTCTGAGCCGGTGGTCGGGGAACGGCCCCGGGCCGTGTGGGAGCATCTGGGCATGCGTCTGGTGGCTGATGGAGTCACGCCGGTCTCGCGGTTGGTGCTGGTCGGCGAGCTCCTGACTGATGACGGGTATGCCTTCGAGTTGGCGAGGCCCGTTTTTCTGGCTGCCGGCGATCGGGTGGCGGTCGGTGACCGGGAGTTGGTCGTCGTGTCGGGTGGCGGGGAGCGGCTGTCGGCGGCGGGTGGCTGGGCCACTCGTTGTGGGGCTGGGGCGCTGCGTCGCTGGTAGGGGTGCTTCTTGCACCGCCGATGTTGCTGCTCCGTGCTGGTAGACAGGCGGCGTGACGTACTTCGCGGATTTGACGCCGTATACGTATGGCGGGGACTGCTCGGTGGTGGAGGTTGCCAGGCGGTGGCCTGGTGTGTCGTTGGTGAATGTGGGGTGGCTCGCGCGGGGGCGGCGGTATCGGCGGGGGGTCGCTCCGGCGGGGTTGGCTGTGGCGTTGCGTCGTATGGCCGTCACGCATCGGGCTCAGCAGAGCCGCGGTCGGCACCCCTGTCCGTTCTGCGCTTCGCTGGTCTTCGGGCGTCGGAAAGGGGGGCCGGAGGGGAGTGCCGAGATATGGGTGAGGGGTGGGGAGGGTGTTGCTTATGCGGCGCCCGAGTTGATCGCTCACTATGTCGAGGCGCATGGGTACGTGCCGCCGGGGGCCTTCGTAGAGGCGGTGTTCGACGCCGTCGGGACGGTCAGGGGCGTGGGGGGATTCTGATCGTCTCCGTCCAGGGCGGGGGCTGGGGGGCGTCCGGGCCTATGAGGGCGGCTATCACGCGGGCCTTGACGGGTTCCGGGGGCCAGGGCGTGTGGCCGTCGGTGAGGACCACGATGATGTTCGGGGGGTCGGGGGAGGACAGGGCCGTGCGGATGCCGACTGTCATGTCCGTTCCCCCGCCGCCCGCCAGTTCGACCTGGTCCACGGTCGTCACGCGCGCGACGGCGTGTACGTCGGCGTCGCACGCGAGGACGGTGACGCGGTTGCCGCCGACGCCCACCTCGCGGAGTACCCCCGAGACCTCGGCGAGCGCGGCTGCCAGGTCCTCCTCGGTCATCGAGCCGGACGTGTCGACGACGACGGCCACGCGGGGCAGCGGGCGGCGGAGGCTGGGCAGGACGACCCGGCCGCCGAGGGCCGGGGTGCGGCGCGAGGGGCGGCGGTACGTGTAGTCGACCGCGCCGCCCGCCCAGGCCGCGGCCTCGCGGACCGCACCTGTGAGCGCCTTGCGCCAGTCGACGGTGGGTTCCAGGACCTCCTCAGCCCAGCGCTGCCAGCCTGCCGCGATCGTTCCGCGCAGGCGCGCGTGGGCGCGGATGGCCTGGGCCGTCTGGCGGCGCAGGGCCTCGGCTTCCACCGGGCCCAGACCCGCGGTGGCGCCGGTGCCGTGCTCGCCCAGGTCCCAGGGTGCGGGGACGCCGTGCGCCCCCGAGCCGCAGTCCAGGGTGTGGGCGCAGGAGGCCGGGATGTCGCGCACGTACTCCTCGAAGAGGCGGCCCGGCGGCAGGTCGAAGAGGCGTGGCTCCATGAGACCCGGAGGCAGCCGCAGTCCGTCGGCGACGAGGTCGTCGTTGATCTCGCAGTCCTGGGCGATGTTGACCCGGAGCCGGTCGCGCTGGTCCGCGGCCGGCAGGCGGTCGGCGCGGCCGTGGTGGTCGCGCAGGAGGTGGGCCGCCTCGTGGATCCACACGCCCGCCAGCTCCTCGACGCCGGTCGCGTCGACGAAGGCGGGCGCGACGTAGCAGCGCCAGTACCGGTCCACCGCCATCGTGCGTACCTGCTCCGACGGGACGACGGTCAGCGCGTACAGGGCGGAGGCGAGGTACGGGCGTGCCTCCGCCGCCTTGTAGCGCGCGGCCAGCAGTTTGGCGCGGTCGAGGCGGGCGGAGCCGGTCGCTGCAGCGGGGTGCGGGGGCATGCGCGGCGGCCTGTCAGCGCGCGCCCGGCAGCGCGCCGGCGAGTTGGAGCAGTTCGAGGAAGGCGTCGATGCCGGGCGGGATGGGCCACTCGGGTTCCCGCATCGCGGCGAGGTCGCGGGCCGCCCGCGCCGCCACGTCGGGCACCCCGGCGTCCACGGCCTTGGCGAGGACCTCCCAGCCCGCTTCCCAGCGCGGACGGGTCGGCTCGCTCTGCACGGCGGCGACCACGGCGATGAGGAACGCCAGCTGCCGGTCGCCGCGTTCGGGCAGCGCGAAGGCCGACGGGTCGGCCAGCACCCGGTCCGGGTCGGGCAGGTCGAGGTTCTCCAGGTACGCCAGCAGTTCGATGCCGGCCGCCTCGCCGACGGCGCCCATCAGGGCCGCGGCCCGTGCCTCGCGCCCGGCGCCCGACGCGTACGAGGTCGCCAGAAGCCGCAGCGCCATCTCCCACGTGCGGGGTGAGGGCCAGGCGCGGCCGCGGCCCTCGGCCTCCTTCGGCAGGTGGTGCGCGAGGCCTGGGCGGGCGGTCAGGAAGCCGCTGATGACGCCTCGGGCGCGAGCGACCGCGCCGGACACCCGGCCCGGTTCCACCGTCGGCAGGGCCGTCTCGGGCCAGGTGCCTGCCATGCCGCGCGCCACGGTGCGGGGGTCGTGCGTCCAGTCGAGGTGGACGAAGCGGTTGGCGAGCGGGGGGCTCAGATGCCAGCCGTCGGCGGCGCTGGAGGGAGGGTTGGCGGCGGCCACGATCCGTACCGACGCGGGGAGCGAGAGGCTGCCGACCCGGCGTTCCAGCACCACGCGCAGCAGCGCGGCCTGCACGGCCGGCGGTGCCGAGGACAGTTCGTCGAAGAACAGCAGGCCGTGGCCGGTGCGGGCGAGCCGGACGGCCCAGTCCGGTGGCGCCATCGGTACCCCCGACGTGGCCGGGTCGTCTCCGACGATCGGGAGGCCGGCGAAGTCGGACGGCTCGTGGACGCTGGCGACGACGGTCTCCAGGTGCACGCCGAGCGCGGTGGCGAGCTGCTCCATGCCGGCCGACTTGCCGATGCCTGGCTCGCCCCAGAGGAGGACCGGCTGATTGGCGATCACCGCCAGTGCCAGAGCTTCTAGTTGGGGGTTTGCCGCCGGCTCGGTTCGCGTGACGCTCAGGCGGGCGTTGAGGGCGTCGGCGGCGGCCAGGGTTGCGGGAACGGGCGCGGAGACGAACGCGGGTATGGGTGTGGGAACAGGTGTGGAGGCGGCCATCGGGGTGGATGTGGACGTGGCTGCGGATCCGGATGTGGATCCGGATGCGGATCCCGATGCGGGTGAGGGTGAGGTCATCGGTGGATCTCCTTGTCGTCCGCCGGCTCCTCCTCCGCCTCCATGCTCCAGTCGATGTCGGAGGAGTTCCGCTCGTCCATGTAAGCGTCGAACCAGCCGGAGCCGAGGCCCGGATGCTCCCGGAGTACGCGGCGGCGGAGGAACATCAGATCGGTCCGCTCGTAGCGGCGGATCGCCTGCGCGAGCGACAGCTCCATCTCGTCGGTGACGTCGATCCTGGCTCCGGCGGCCAGCAGCTCCCTGACCAGCTCGACGGAACCGCCCTCGTGGACGGCGGTCTGGAGCGGGGTGCGGCCCGCCTTGTCCTTCGCCTCCAGGTCCAGCCCGATGGCCAGCAGCCGCGGCAGCAGCTCCCGGTGGTCGAGCAGGTGGAGGACGTGCAGCAGACCGCGGCCCTTGAGATCGCGGACGTACGGGTCCGTGCCGGCGTCGAGCAGCGCCACGACGGCGGGCGTGTCACCGTGCTGGGCGTGCAGGAAGAGCGCGTTCCGTTGCTCCCGCAGGGCTCGCGGCAGCCGTCCCCGGCCGCTGGTCCACGCGGCCTGCGCGGCGAAGCAGCCGCTGATGGTGCCGCCGAACGCGCGGAGCGCCAGCTCGCGCTGCCGTTCCTGTTCGGTGTGCGGGCCCGCCAGGACGCCGTCGCGCTGGACGACCTCGTGCCAGATCCCGCCGCAGCGGACCCTGACGGGTTCGGGCGCCCGCGGGGCGGGCGGGCCGGTCACGGGCCCGGGGACGTTCGGGAACAGGGCCGCGGTGACCAGCGGGTGGAGTTCGTCGGGCCGGATACGGCCGGCCCGCAGCAGACCGATGTCGGGCAGTCGCTGCCAGACGTACGAGGGGAGGCGCGGGACGCCCGCCTGCTGGCCGCGGTCGTGGCCGGAGACGCGCGGCGGGACGCCCTCGGGGGCGTCGGGGTCCAGTTCGACCCGCAGATGACCGCGCCAGTCCAGGTCGAGGCGGAAGCGCGACCCGCGTCCCGCGCGGGCGAGGAGCCGGGTCTCGTGCGCCAGGCGGGTGAGGTCCGGGGCGATGAAGGAAGTGAGCCGGGCGACGTCGAGCTGCTGGTAGGAACGCGGTTCCTGCGGTGGGGGCGTGAGGTCGAGGCCGAGGCCGGCGGCGGCGTACGCCTCGGTGTGGTCGCCGCGGAACTGGAGGACCGCGATCCATTCGGCGAGGGCGGCCGGGTCGGAGCCGCTGCCCGGCGGCTCGTCCGGCAGCTCCTCGGGGGTGAGGGGCGTACCGTCGGGGTGCAGGAAGGGAAGGCGGGCGTGGGGAGCGGCGGCGGGTGCGCGGTCGGAGCCGCCTGAGCCGGCGGTGACCTCCCGAGCGCCGAGCGGGTCGCCGGCGTCGAAGGTGTCCGGAGCGCCCGCGCTCCAGCGCAGTTCGCCGGTGCGGCGGGCGTCCCAGAAGCGGCGGGCGGCGGTCCAGTCCTGTGTGACGTACCGCAGTCCGTGGAGCTTTTCGCCCTCGGGTGGGACGGCGGGGCCGAAGTGCAGGCGGAGGCGCTGGGGTCCGGCCAGCATCGGGGTGTTCGTCAGGGACAGGACGGGGCCGGAACCGCCGTACGCGGCGAGGACGACGCGGGTGCACGGGGCGAGGGTGGTGTGGCCGCCGAGGGTGCGCGGAAGGTGCCAGCGCAGCAGGTCGGGCGCCAGATGCCGCAGATCGTCGGCGACCTGGGCGGCGACGTCGGCGCCGTAACGGTCCGCGATCCGCTCGGGATCGAGGTCCTGGGGCACGTCGACGGCGGCCGTGGCGCAGGCCGCGCGCCAGTCGCCGGACACGCGGGCCTCCGTGGCGCGTTCGATCATCCAGCGGGGCACTGCGTAGCGGCGGATTCGGGCCCAGGAGGAGAGGTCCTCGGGGGAGAGGCCGCCGGGGAGGGCCGGACGCGTGGTCATCGGTACACGCTCCCGATCGCCCGCAGGTCGGGGTGGGTCGGCCGGGCCGGCCGCAGCCGTTCGGCGAAGGCGCGCTTGACGCGGCGGGGCGTGCCCGGGCCGAGGCCGACGTACTCGAGGCGGTGCCCGTCGGGGAGTGCGGAGAGGAGGCACTTGGCGCCGCGGCCGGTGATGCCGGTGTGGCGCAGTTCGAGGCGGCGCAGCGGGCTTCCGGGCAGGGCGGTGGCCAGCGCCTGGGCGCCGTCGTCGCCGGTGGTGTTGCCGGAGGAGCCGAGGCTGCGTTCGGACATGGCCCGGCCGAGGTCGAGGACCTCGATGCCGTCCAGGGCGTCGGCGAGGGCGCGGGCGCCGTCGGGGCCGATGCCGTTGCCGCCCAGGCCGAGGCGTACGGGCCGGGTCGGGTCGGTGGCGGCGGCCAGGACGGCGGTGCCGTCGTCGCCGAGGTGGTTGGCCGGCAGGTAGAGCTCGCGGACGCCGGCGTCGCGCAGGAGGGCGGCGAGCAGCGGGGCGTCGGCGGCGGTCAGCCCGTTGCCTCCCAGGAAGAGCCGTTCGAGCGGAGCCGCGCGGTCCAGGAGGGCGTCGAGGAGGCGGCGTACGCCCTCCGGGCCGATCCCGGAGTTGACGAGGTCGAGGGTGCGCAGCGTGCTGTTGCGGCGGAGCAGCCCGGCGAGGGCACGGGCGCCGGTCGCCGTGACCGGGTTCCGCTTGAGCCACAGGGCGCGCACGGTGGTGTCCTCGGCGAGCGCGTCGGCGAGCGCGGTCACGCCGTCGGGGCCGATGCGGTTGCAGCCGAGGTAGAGGGTCTGGATGCCGTGGGTGTGGGTGTGGGTGTGGGTGTGGGTGTGGGGGTGGGCGTGGGCGGTGTCGGTGTGGTGTGCGGCGGTCAGGGCGTCGGGATCGGTGCGGGTGTGCGGGTGGGCGTGTGCGGTGTCGTGTGCGGCGGTCAGGGCGTCGGCGATGGAGCGGGCGCCCTCGTCCCCGAGGGAGTTGGTGCCGAGCAGGAGATGCGCGGCGTGCGGGGAGCCGGCGGCCGCGGGCAGCAGATGCGCCGCGCCGTCCGGGCCGAGGCCCTGCTTGCACAGGTCCACCCGGCCGTCGGGGCGCAGGGTGCCGAGCGGGAACGCCTCGTCGTCGGCGACGGGGCGCGTGTCGGCGAGCCGGGTCACGAGGGGGGCGAGCAGCGCGGGGTCGGCGAGCGGCAAGTCGGGGTGCTCGATCGCGGGGCAGCGTACGGGCGTTGTCGGCTGGTTCATCCCCACTCCACCGGTCCTCCGCCGGGGGCCGGCGTCCGCGTCGACATCAAGGAGGCGCAAGACCGGTCGGATTCGAACCGACGTCCTCCAGCTCGATGCGTGGGCGCGACGACCTCTGCGCTACGGCCTTGCTGCGGAGGATCATAGTCACAGCGGGGCCGTTTTTCGATCATCAGTTTGAAAGAGGGGGGAGTCTGATGGTTCCGCCGTTGGAACAGACCAGGAGGCGGCCGTCGGTGGTGCCGAGGAGCAGCCGGCCGGGTTCGGCGACCGTCAGGGCGCTCGCCACGGCGGGCACTCCGGCGATGGTCAGGTGTCGACGCCAGTGGACGCTGCCGTCCCGCTGGTCGAGCGCCACGACCTCGCCATCGTCGTACGTCACATAGACCCCGCCCTGGCCCAGGTCGAGGTCGAGTCGAGGTCGAGGTCCGTGGCCGTCCGGTCGGTCCTGAAGACCCAGACAGGCCGTTCGCCGCTCACTTCGCGCCGGACGACGAACGAACCGCCCGGCTGCAAACCGCGGCCGTCGTGGACGGTCCCGGCGTGGATCAGGTCGCCGTCGGCGGTCTCCACGCCAGGCCCGGCGAAGTGCGTCTCACCTGGCTCCCAGGAGTAGGGGCACACGACGCGGACGTCTCGCTCGCTCGTCTCACGCGGACGTCCGGCCTTCGGTACGGCCCCCAGGTCCGCCGCCGCGAGCCAGCCTTCGCCACGTTCGTCATGTCGGCCGGGCTTGTGTGCGACGGTCGTCCGGATTGCAGATCCGGCTGCCGCGCCGGATGCGGAGCCTGCTTCGCTCCCCGTTCGCCCCGGCCGGCGCGAGGGCGGGCAGGCCGTCGGCACTGCGTACCAGGGACGCCGAGGCGGCGGGGACGAGGTGGTCGAGCTGCCCCGTCGGCACTGGGGCCTCTTCATGATGGTCGCCGCGCGGGGCCGCGACCCGTGGCCGGCCAGGTCGCCTCCGTCGAGCGATCGGGGTGGTACGGCCCGCCAGTCCGACCGACGTATCACCGCGATGTGGCCCTCGTGCCACGCGGCGTCGTCCTGCCACTCGTCCGGCGGTCCGTCAGCAGGCGCAGTTCGTGCTCGCCGAGCCAATCGAGGCCCAGGACCTGGCGGCCGAGCGGGTGCTCGATCAGCGACGTGGTGCTCCCCGCCTCCAGGCCCAGGAGAAGCAACTCTCCCTCCGAGAAGTAGCGCCGTCGTAGGCGCCGGAGCCGACGGCGAGGACGGGGAGGGTGGGGTGGAACGCCATGGCGTGCACGGGGTGGTGCGCATGGGGAAGAGTCGTGCAGGTCAGGTCTTCCACCCGGTAGACGCCGACCGGGGTGATGAAGCCGAAGTCCGGCATCCCGGCCACCGCCGTGCGCGTGCCTGCCACGGCCAGTAGGCCACGGTTCTCGTCCCTGACGGTGAGGGCGGGCTCGCCGACTTCGGCGAAGGGTCGGTCGCCGAGGATCCGGTCGATGCGGAACGAGGCGGGCGTGGTGGTGGTCTTCGCAGCCAACAGGAGTTCCGTGGAGAGCGGGGGAGTGGAGAGCCGGGGGGAGCCCGTGCCGTGAGGGGTGCGCGAGCGGTCAGCTCCCCGGCTTCACGATCGGCCGGATGCGCCCTGGCCCGGTCCGCCGTCCGGGGTGGGGTCCTCGGGGCGGTCGTGGCGTGAGTGGGGGAAGGCGTCGGCGAGGGGGGTGGGGTGGGTGTAGCCGGTGGGTTTGCTGGTGAGGTGCCAGACACGGTCGTCGGCTTCGCAGCGGTAGGAGCGGGTTTCCGGGGGGCGGGAGTCCGGCTGGGCGGCGCGGACGGTGGTGACGTCCTCCAGGGCTGCTGCCGCGCGTGCGGCCGTCGGGTGCTGCACCTTGCCGCAGCGGCATTTGCTGGTGCCGACCAGGGGTTGTTCCGGGGCGCTCGGGGGCAGGTCCGCGTGTTCGGCGAAGTAGGGGAGGTCGGCGGTGCGGAGGCGTCGCCACCAGCCGACCCCCGGCCGGCGGAGGAAGTACGCGCGGACCCCGCCGCGCTTGGAGCTCCGGACGTCCGACGTGATCATGACGACGGCTCCGGAGGAGTGGAAGCCTCCAGGCGGGCGCGGAGCGGATGCACGGTCGTCTCGACCTTCCAGCCCGCCTCCGCCAGTACGGGACCGAACGGGGCGATCCGTTCGCCGGGGGCCTCACCGCGGTTCCTGGGCGGTGTGACGCTGTCGCGCGCGGCTCGTTCGGCGCGGGTGAGCTGTTGTTCGCGGATCAGGGCGCGGGAGGCCAGGAACGCCGTGCTCGGTGGGGTGGGGCGTGGGGGCTGTGCGCTCATCCTGGTTCCCGTCGGCGGCTCGAACCTCGCAGGGGAATGATCATTCTTGCAGTTCCGGGCTCACGGGGGCGTGGATCGACGTTCGCCGCATGTGACCTGTATCACATCGATTGCCTGTCAGGAATCGGGGTGCTGTCCCGCTCAAACCGTCGGCAGCGAACGAACCTAGCGAACGAACCGACAGGAGTGACTCTCATGAAGCACCGCATCGTCGTCCTCGGCGCCGGCTACGCCGGTTCCCACGTCGCCGGAACCCTGGCCCGCCGGCTGTCCCCGCGCGACGCCGAGATCACCGTGGTCAACGCCGAGCCCGACTTCGTCCAGCGGCTGCGGCTGCACCAGCTGGCGGCAGGGCAGGAGATCGAGGCCCCGCTGCTCGCCGACGTCTTCGCGGGCACCGGGGTGCGGCTTCGCCTCGGCCGCGTCACCGGCGTCGACCCCGAGCGGCGGGCCGTCGCCGTGGCCGATGCCGACGGCGGCGGCGAACTCGGCTACGACACGCTGGTGTACGCGCTCGGCAGCCACTTCGCCGTCAACGGAGTGCCGGGTGTCGCCGAGCACGCCTTCGACGTCAGTGGACGACCGTCCGCGCTGCGGCTGCGCGAGCGGCTGGCCGCCCTCGACACGGCGGGCCGGGGAGGGAACGTGGTCGTCGTCGGTGACGGGCTGACCGGGATCGAGACCGCCACCGAGATCGCCGAGTCCCGGCCCGGCCTGTCCGTGACGCTGATCGCCCGCGGGGAACTGGGTGCCAGGCTCTCCGCCGGAGCGCGCGGCCACCTGCGGCGGGCCTGCCACCGGCTCCGTATCACCGTCCTGGAACACACCGAGGTCGAGGCCGTCGAGGCGGCGCGGGTGCGCTGCGCGGACGGCACCGTCCTGGCGGCCGACGCGACGGTGTGGACGGCCGGCTTCGCGGTCGGGCCGCTCGCGGCCGCCGCCGGGCTCGACGTCACCGAGCACGGCCGGATCGTCGTCGACCGCACCATGCGGTCGGTCTCGCACCCGGACGTCTACGCCGTCGGCGACAGCGCGTACGCCCTCGGCGACAACGGCCTGCCGCTGCCGATGTCCTGCGCCACCGCCGGCGCGACCGGCATGCAGGCCGTCAAGACGATCGTGGGAGGTCTGAGCGGCGGCAAGGTCGCCCACGCCAAGCTGGCCTACGTGGCCAACCACATCAGCCTCGGGCGGCAGGACGGGATCCTGCAGATGGTCGACGGCGAGGGCCTTGCCAAGAACGGGTACGTGGGCGGGCGGAGGGCCGCGCGGGTCAAGGCCCTCATCGTCTGGATGTCGCTGTGGGCCACCTCCCACCCGACGTTCGGCATGCCGCGCCGCAGCCGTCGGGTCGCGACCGCGTCCACCGCGTCCACCGCGTCCCCCGCATCGGCGGCCTCGGCGGTAGCGGGGGAGAAGGTCGTTGCGTAACGGCCTGGGGAACTCGGAGAGCCTGAGGGGCCTGGGGAATCTAAGGTGATCGACGTGGAACGCATCCCCGCCGACGGCTTCGACACCAGCCGGTTCGAGGCCAGCCGGAACCGGCTGGCCTCGCTGGCGTACCGTCTCCTCGGCTCCGCCACCGACGCCGAGGACGCCGTCCAGGACGCCTTCCTGCACTGGCAGGCCGCCGACCGGCACCGCATCAAGGTGCCGGAGGCATGGCTGACGAAGGTCGTCACCAACCTGTGCCTGGACCGGCTTCGTTCGGCCCAGGCGCGACGCGAGCGCACCGCCGGCGCCTGGCTGCCCGAGCCGCTCCTCGACGGCGACCCCATGCTCGGCCCGGCCGACACCTTCGTCCAGCGCGAGTCGGTCTCCCTCGCCGTGCTGACGCTGATGGAACGGCTCTCGCCCCTCGAACGCGCCGTCTACGTCCTGCGCGAGGCGTTCTCGTACAGCCACGCCGAGATCGCCGGGATCCTCGACATCAGCGAGTCGGCCAGCCAGCAGCACCTCCACCGCGCCCGGCGGCGGGTCACCGCCGAACGCCGGCGCGGCGCCGACGAGGTCGACCCGGCGTCGGCCCGGAAGGTCGTCGAGGAGTTCCTCGCCGCCGCCTCCTCGGGGCGCACCGACCGGCTGGTGGCCCTGCTCACCGACGACGCGACCGCGATCTCCGACGGCGCCGGTCTGGCCGCGAAGCTGCTGCGGTTCGACACGGCGGAGCGGATCGCCACCGTCGCGCGCGCCGGCTTCACGCCGAGCCCCGCGAAGCGGCGGCTGGCCGGCGGGACGCCGTCCGTCCACTACGCGGTCGTCAACGGCGGTCCCGCCGTCCTGTTCGTGGTCGACGACCGGGTCGTCGGCTCGGTGACGTTCGACCTGGCCCACGGCAGGATCGCGACCGTGCGAGGGATCGCGGCGCCCGCCCGCCTCGCCCGGCTGACGGAAGCCTGGCGGCGGCACGAACCGGAGGAGCCGCTCGTCGCTCGATGGTGACGGCGGGCGGGGACGATCTGGCGGCCCCGGGGGCGTGTGAGGCCGGTACCGCGTTCGGCCTGCCGCGTGCCGCCTGCCGCGTGCCGCGTGCCGCGTGCCGCGTGCCGCGTGCCGCGTGCCGCGTGCCGCGTGCCGCGTGCCGCGTGCCGCGTGCCGCGTGCCGCGTGCCGCGTGCCGCGTGCCGCGTGCCGCGTGCCGCGTGTCGCGTGTCGCGTGTCGCGTGTCGCGTGTCGCGTGCCGCGTGCCGCGTGGTGCCGCCCTCGCCGGCCCTGCCTGACGTCACACGCCGACGGAACCGGAGGCGTAAGGGGGCTTCTCCGCCTTGTGGGTCACGCGGCCTGCAGCTCCCGTGCCGCGTCCTTCGAGAGGCCGACGCGGACCAGAGCTGCGGCGAACCTCGCGTGGTCCTCCGGAGGAACGCGGCGCCCCAGACCGGCAGGCGTGTGCGGCAGGCCGAGGTCCTTCGCCACCTCGCACGCGCGGTCGTCGAAGTACGGGCGCAGCCACGGCCAGACCGCCTGCGCCTCCCGGCAGAAGATGTCCGCGCCGACGGGACCGATCCGCGGAACCTCCTGGAGCAGTTCGCGCAGGGCGCCCGCGTCGCCGTCGGCCTCGTCCCGCATCCGGCGGAGGTCGCCGTCCCAGCGTTCGAGCACGAGGTGCGCCCCGTCGCCGAGGGCCGTGGCGGTGCTCTCGTCGTACCGCACGTAGTGGGCCCGGCCGAGGGCGTCCACCCGGTCCTGCCAGCCGGAGCGGGCCATCGCCCCGGGCGTCCGGAACCCGGCCCGGGACAGTTCGCGCGCGGCCGCGACCGCCGTGTCCGCGCTGATCCGGATCGAGCAGAGCACCGTGAGCACCAGGAGCCGGTACAGCGGGGAGGGCTTGTCGCGCAGGGTGATGCCCGCCTGCTGTGCGTAGGTCCGGCCGTACTCGGACAACAGCCGGGAGATCATCGTGTCGGCGGTCATCGCCCACGCACCTCGCCTTCGTACGGAGGGCAGTTTCTGCTTCGGCATCACCCTTCTGGGCTTCCCCTCAGGGCGGCTGCCCCGCATCGCGGCCGTCACACCGGGCGGTCGGCACACCGGGCGGGCCGGCACACGGGGCGTGTCGTCCCCGGACTCGCGGGTAGTCGCGGGACGGAGAGGAGAGGAAGGACGGCGATGGCCGGATCGGACAGGACGCTGACGGAGTACCGGCGGAAACGCGACTTCCGCAAGACCCGCGAGCCCGAGGGGAAGGGCGGCGGCGGGAACGGGCGCGAGCCCGTGTTCGTGGTGCAGATCCACGACGCCACCACCATGCACTTCGACTTCCGCCTGGAGGTGGATGGGGTGCTCAAGTCCTGGTCGGTGCCCAAGGGCCCCTCGGGCGATCCGCACGACAAACGGCTGGCGATGCCGACCGAGGACCATCCTCTGGAGTACCGCGACTTCGAGGGGACGATCGCCCTCGGCGAGTACGGCGCCGGCACGGTGATCATCTGGGACGAGGGCCGGTACGAGAACCGCAGCACCGACAAGCGCGGCCACGAGATCCCCTTCGCCGAGGCGCTCGACGCCGGCCACGCCTCCTTCCGGCTCGCGGGGCGCAAACTGCACGGCGACTGGGCCCTCACCCGGTTCCGCAAGGGGACGGACGGGGAGCGGGAGGCGTGGCTGCTGGTCAGGCACGGCCACACCGCACGCGGCGGTACGCCCGATCCCCGGCGGGCGCGTTCGGCGCGCAGCGGGCGGACGCTCAGGAAGGTCGCCGAGGAGGGCGCCGAGGCGGTTGCCGCAGAGGCCGCCGCAGGGGCGAGGACGGACTAGGAGGCGAGACGGAGGAGGCGAGGCGAACCGGAAGGGAAGAGGGACGACGAGGAGGGAGGGGCTGAGACCGCATGAGCCTGTTGGACCGGCTGTCCGAGGCCGACCGCGGCCGGCTGCGCCTCGCGGAGAGCGGCGTCCGCGAGCAGCAGCCGATGCTCGCCGTGCTCAGCGACCGCCGGACCTTCCCCGACGCGATGCTGTTCGAGCGCAAGCTGGACGGCGTACGCGTCGTCGCGACCCGCCGCGACGGCGGGCGGCCGCGGCTGCTCTCCCGCACCGGGAGGGAACTGAACCGCACGTACCCGGAGGTCGTCGACGCCCTCGCCACGCAGGGCCGTCCCGACTTCTGCGTGGACGGCGAGATCACCGCCGTCAAGGGAGGGCGCAGCGACTTCGCCCTCCTCCAGCGGCGCATGCAGCTCACACGCCCGGAGGACGTCCGGGCCGGCCGGGTCTCCGTCCGCTCCTACCTCTTCGACCTGCTGCGGCTGGACGGCCGGAGCGTCACCGCCCTGCCGGTGCGCACCCGCATGTCGCTGCTCCGCGTCGCGTTCGACTTCCGCCTCCCGCTGCGGTACACGCCCCACCGCGTCGGCCGCGACGGCCGGGAGCTGCTGGCCGACGCCTGCGGACGCGGCTGGGAGGGGCTCATCGCGAAACGCGCGGACGGACCGTACCTGCACCGGCGCTCCACTGACTGGCTCAAGCTCAAGTGCGCCGCCGGCCAGGAGCTGGTGGTCGGCGGCTTCACCGAACCGGCCGGCAGCCGGCTCGGGTTCGGCGCGCTGCTCGTCGGCCACTACCAGGACGGGCGGCTCCGGTACGCGGGCAAGGTCGGCACCGGCTACGACACGGCCACTCTGCGCCGCCTGCGGGGACGCCTGGGCCGGCTGGAGCGGGACCGTTCGCCGTTCGCCGACGAGGTCCGGGAGCGGGCCGTGCACTGGGTCAGCCCCGAACTGGTCGTCCAGATCGACTTCACCGAGTGGACCGGCGCCGGGCGGCTCCGCCACCCCCGCTTCAAGGGCCTGCGCGACGACAAGCGGCCCACCGACGTCATCCGCGAGCGAGGAACGCCATGACCACCACCGACATCCGCGTGAGCGGCCGGACCGTCGAGATCAAACGAGCGGGGAAGGAGCTCTTCCCCGACGACGGCATCACCAAGGCCGACCTCGCCGACTACTACCGCCGGGTCGGCCCGCGCATCCTGCCGCATCTGCGCGGACGTCCGCTGATGCTGGAGCGCTACCCCGACGGCATCGGAGACGGCCGCTTCATGCAGAAGGACACCCCCGACTACTTCCCGGACTGGATCCACCGCGCGGAGCTGCCCAAGGCCGGCGGCACCGTCACGTACCCGGTCTGTGACGACCTGGCGTCCCTGCTCTACCTGGTCGACCAGGCGTGCATCACCCCGCACCGCTGGCTGTCCAAGGCCGACCGTCCCGACCACCCCGACCGCCTGGTCTTCGACCTCGACCCTTCCGGCGACGACTTCGCACCGGTCCGGCGGACCGCGGCGCTGCTGCGCGAGCTGCTCGACGAGCTCGACCTGCCGGCGGCCCTGATGACCACCGGTTCGAGCGGACTGCACGTCGTGGTTCCGCTCGATCGCCGTACCGCCTTCGACGAGGTACGGGCGTTCGCCGGCGACGTGGCCGAACTGCTCGCGGCGCGGCACCCGGAGGAGCTCACCACCGCGGCCCGGAAGCAGGCCCGCAAGGGTCGGCTCTACCTCGACGTGCAGCGCAACGGCTACGGCCAGACCGCCGTCACCCCGTACGCCGTCCGCGCCCGGCCCGGCGCACCGGTGGCCACTCCGCTGCGCTGGACCGAACTCGACGACCCCGACCTCACCCCGCGGCGCTGGACACTGACCACGGTCGACGAACGCCTGGACGGCGAGGATCCCTGGAAGCGAGAGCTGCCCCGCGGCCGCTCCCTGAAGGCGGCCCGCGGACGGCTGGAGAAGCTGACCTCGTGAGCTGGTGTGAGCATGGAACGCGCCGCACGGACCGGACCTCCGACCCGCCCGACCCCGCCGAAACCGGACGATCCGACGGGCCCCGGGGACCCGCTGGAGCCGTCGAAGCCCCGCCCCGCGCCCCCGACGAACCCGATCCCGCCCGGCACGCCGGCGCCTCCGGGGCCGGAACCGCACCCCGAGCCCGGGAGCCGGGCCTCGGTGACGCCCCCCCCGCGCCCGCGAGCCGGGCGCCGGGGACGGACCCCCCGAGCCCGGGAGCCGGGCGTCGGGAACGGTCAGCCGACCAGCGTTTCGAGACCGGCCTCGTCGCAGTACGCCGTGACGCGGATCTCCGCCTCGGCATCGCCGTACCTGACCGCCAGCGAGGTCTCCTCGGCCAGCGTGCGGCCTCCGCTGACGTGCTCGTCGCCGTGGGGGCGCGCCGCGGTGTAGACGCGCTCGGCGGCCGGGCCGATCTTCTCGTACGCCGGACTGCCCGGCGTCTTCGCGCCCTCGGCGCGCATCGTGTCCTGCCACTTGCCCAGTGCCTCGCAGTACGGCGTCCGCGTCTGGGCCAACCGCTGCCTGTCGTCCCCGTCCTGCCCGTCCTCGGACGACGAACATCCCGTCGCCATCGCCACCGTGGTGACGGCGAGGACGGTAACGATCATTCTGCGCACACGCACGCGATGCCCCCCGGCTGTGGGTCGCTCCGCTGGTCACGGAGGTCTGAGAGAACCCGGCAGCAGCCTACTCCGGCCGCACGGCCTTCTATGTCAATCGAGGTTGTCACTAGAATGTCCGGATGAAGGACATCGATGCGATCGCGGTGCTGCAGGACCCGGTGCGCCGCCGCCTCTACGAGTACGTG
The DNA here is from genome assembly GCF_039534915.1 of Streptomyces roseofulvus. Taxonomy (NCBI): domain Bacteria; kingdom Bacillati; phylum Actinomycetota; class Actinomycetes; order Kitasatosporales; family Streptomycetaceae; genus Streptomyces; species Streptomyces roseofulvus. The sequence continues at coordinate 7,917,773 of NZ_BAAAWE010000001.1, forward strand.
GTCGCGCAGGGCCGCGAGGTGGGGCGTAACGAGGCGGCCGAGGGGGTCGGGGTGGCGCGGACGCTCGCCGCGCACCACCTGGACCGGCTGGCCGAGGCCGGTCTGCTGGAGAGCGGCAGCCGCCGCCTCTCTGGGCGCTCGGGACCGGGCGCGGGGCGTCCCGCCAAGGTGTACGCGCGGGCGCCGGGCGAGCGATCGGTGTCGCTGCCCGGCCGCGACTACCGCACGGCGGCCGAACTGCTCGCCGAGGCAGCCGAGCGGGCCGGCCTCGACGCCGGGCTCAACGCCGCCGCGCGCCGCCGGGGCGAGGCCCTGCGCGGCACGGACGCGCCCTGCGCGGGGCTGGAAGAGGCCATGGCGGTGCTGGCCGCACGCGGTTACGAACCGCACCTCGAAGCCGCCGCTCCGGAGGGGGAGGGAGCCGGGGAGGGCGCGTCGGTCGTCCGCATGCGCAACTGCCCGTTCCATGCCGTCGCCGAACGCTTCCCGCCGCTGGTCTGCGGCATGAACCTCGCGCTCCTCGAGGGGCTGATCGGTGTCGGCGGCCCCGTCCGCGCCCGCATGGACGCCCGGCCGGGGGAGTGCTGTGTGGTGGTCGAGGCTTCTAAAAACAATGGCGATTGACATAGAAAAGCGCGCCGTGCTGGGATGAGGCCATGACCGCATCCCAGCCCGCCGCTCCCACCCTCCACCTCGCCCAGCTCAACGTGGCCACCCTCCGCCACCCGATCGACCACCCGCGCATCGCGCCCTTCGTCGAGATGCTCGACCCGGTCAACGCCGCCGCCGACAGCGCGCCCGGCTTCGTGTGGCGGCTCGTGGAGGACGGGACGGACGACGCCACCGGGCTGCGCCCCGCGGGCGAGAACGTCATCGTCAACCTCACCGTCTGGGAGTCCCAGGAGGCGCTCTGGGACTTCACCTACCGCAGCGGGCACCTGGAGGTGATGCGCCGTCGCCGCGACTGGTTCGAGCGGCACGTCGCGGCGCACCTGGTGCTCTGGTGGATCCCCGCCGGTCACGTCCCCACCGTCGGCGAGGCGTTGGACCGGCTGGCCGACCTGCGCGCGAACGGGCCGTCCCCGCGCGCCTTCACCTTCGCCTCCTCGTACGCCGCGACCGAGGCCGCCGCGCGGGGGCTCTAGCGCGGGCCACCCCGCCCTCAGGTCGCATGCGCGGCGCGGGGGTGCGGGGTCGGCCCATAGCCCGGTGCGGGGCGCGGGCGGGCGGCGGATGCGCGGCGCGGGGCGCGAGGTGGGCGGACGGCGCCGTCTGCGAGCATCGCGGGATGACCCCTTCTGATTCCGCGATGCCCGACGTGCCGCGCTCGGCCGTGCGATCCGCCTCGCCCCTGTCCGTACTGGCGGCGCTCCTGGACCGCTCGGTGGAGCGGATGGCGGAGGCCGCGGCGGACGTCCGCCTCTTCGACCGGGAAGCGATACGCGAGGCGGCGGACGTGTGGGACAACAACCTGTTCCCGCTCTTCTGGGCCGCGAGCGCGTCGAACGCCGGTGCGCGCGAAGCCCGGGCGGCGAGCGTCCTGGAGTGGATGGCCGGTCTCGGCGAGCGGCGGCGCGCGTGGATGGTCGAACAGGCCGCCCTCGCCGGGCAGGACGTCGAGGCGCTGCTGCCACCGGCCGAGGCGCACAGGCCGGGCCGGAACTACCTCGGACACGTCATGGCGCCGCAACGGCGGCTCACCCGGGAGTACGTGGAGGAGCTGGGCGCCGACTACGACCTGGCGACGGCGACCGTACGGCGCCTGCGGGTGGAGCGTGCCGGCAGCCGGCTCACCGCCTTCCTCCAGTTCGTCGTCGGCCGCGGGTTCGCCGCCGAAGAGCCCGCCCCACCCGCCTTGTTGAACGTGTGGCTGGACGGAGTGACGGACGTCGACTTCGTCTCCCCCGGCACGGGTGGGGTGGTCCTGGACGCCGGGACGGGTGAGACCGCGGTGCTCCTGGGCGGCGACGGTCTGCTGCGCGGGGCCGGAGGTGAGTGTCACCTCGACGACCGCTCATGGCATCTGTCGGCCGCCGGGCGGCGCGTGGACGCGGTCACGCCTCCCCGGCCCGGCAGGTCCGAGCGCCTGCGTCAGCCGCCGGGCGGAGACCTGGCGCCGGACGCGCACGCGGCGGCCACGCTCCTGCGGCACGTGATGTGGGAGCTGCGTTCCGTGCGGTACCCCGAACATGCCGACCGCGTCCCGGTGTTGCCGCTGTGCCGCGCCCTGTCCGGGACGGGAGGAGCGATCCTCGCCGCAGGGGCGCACGCCGACGCGCACGGTCAGGAAGCGGCCTTCCGCGACCTGATCCGGGGGTGGGCCGCCCAGGGCGGCCCGCACCTCGCCCACTGGTTCGCCCGTGTCCTCAGGGAGAGGGTGGGTCGCTCGGACCTCATCGAGCCGCCGCGCGTCGGCGACCGAACGCCGCCCTCCCTCGCGGCCGGCTCACCCGTGGTCCGTACGCCGTCGAAAGCCGCGCTCGTCATGGCCTCCTGGACGGCGGCGCACACCGATGACCAGGTGGAACGCCCGGCTGCCGCGCAGCTCCAACTCGCCCTGCCGCCACGCCCCGACGCGTACGCTCCGGGGCGCTGGCGGCTGCGCACGGTCGGCTGCGACGAGCCCGAAGCCTTCCGCCTCCGGGCTGTCGCGTTCGAGGGCGCGGGCCCGCTCGTCCACGAGGGCACGCCGACCGCGGGCCGGGGTCTCGATCTGCACCAGGGGGCCTTGTACGTCGCCGCCGGGGACGGGTGGAGCGCGTCCGTGAGGTGAGCTCCGGGTCAGTGGTGACGACGGCCGCGGCCCGCTCCGACGTGAGGAGCCGCCGGCCGCGGGCGCGCCGGCCGGCGTCGCTGTCAACGGCTCTGGGGCGACCCGAGGTTGGCGCCGCGCGACACGTTCTGGAATTCTGTTCTAGATTGTGATCGCCGCATCCATCCAGGGGAACCACCACACATGGGCCGTGACGCACTCCGCTCAGCGCAACCGCACGCCTCCGCCCCGCTCACCGCACCCGGCGGGCCGGACGACCGGCACCGAAAGGGCTGACCTCCACCGTGGAACAGCTGACGGGGGAGGACCCCGCACACATCGGCCCGTACCGCCTGATCGCCCGCCTCGGCGCGGGCGGCATGGGCCTCGTCTACCTCGGGCGCTCCGACCTCGGGCGGACCGTCGCCGTCAAGGTCGTCCAGGCCGAACACGCCCAGCACGCGGAGTTCCGCAGACGGTTCGCCCGCGAGGTGGCCGCCGCCCGGAGGGTGGGCGGCGCCTGGACCGCCGACGTCCTCGACGCCGACACCGACGCCGCCGTGCCGTGGGTCGCGACCCAGTACATCCCCGGGCCCGACCTCACCTCCGTCGTGGCCCGGGACTTCGGGCCGTTGCCCGAGCACTCGGTCCGCACCCTCGCCAACCGCCTCGCCCTCGCCCTCCAGGCCGTCCACGACGCCGGCCTGATCCACCGTGACCTCAAGCCGTCCAACGTCCTGGTCACCGTGGACGGCCCCCGCGTCATCGACTTCGGCATCGCCCGGGCGATGGACGGGCTCACCGGGGACAGTCTGCACACCCGCACCGGGATGCTGATCGGCTCGCCCGGCTTCATGTCGCCCGAACAGGTACGCGGCCTCGACCTCACCCCCGCGTCCGACGTGTTCTGCCTGGGCGCCCTCCTCGTCTACGCCGCCACCGGACGGCTGCTCTTCGGTGCCACGGACACCGGCCTCAACGCCCACCTCTTCCGGATCGCCGAGGAGGAGCCGGACCTGACGGGCGTCCCGGACACGCTCCTCGACCTCGTCCGCGCATGCCTGCACAAGGACCCGGCGCAGCGGCCGACCCCGCAGGAGGTGGCCGCGCGCACGGCGACCGACCAGGCGGGGGAGTGGCTGCCCGGAGCGGTGCTCGCCCAGCTCGGCCGCCGCGCCGCGCACCTGCTGGACTACGCGCCCGCCGCCCCCACGGCCCCCGGGGTGGCTGCCGGCGCCGGGGTGGCCGTACCGGCGGACCCCCGCGTGCCATCCGCCCGCTCGCCCCTGCCCGCGTCGCCCGCGTACGTCCCGACCGCCCCGGCGCACGCCGGCGTCGCCCCCGGCTTCGGCGCGCCCCCGCTCCCGTCGCCCGGAGCGTGGGCCGCCGCCACATCCCCGGCGGGCCTGCCGGAGCCGGAGGCCCCGTCGCCCCGGCGGTGGTGGGGTCTGGTGGCGCTCGGGCTCGCCCAGGGGGTCGTGCTCTTCGACGCGGTGTTCTCCCACACGGCGACGATGGTGGCGGGCGCCCAGGAGGACCTCGGGATCTCCGGCGACGGCTGGCGCGTGTCGTCCACCGTCTACCTGGACGTGGTGCCCCTCACGTACCTGCTGGCCTTCGTCGGGGTGCTGCTGTGCGGCGCCAGGATCACGGACCTCCTCGGCCGCAAGCGGATGCTGGTGATCGGCCTGGCGGGTTTCGCGGCGGCGGCCGCGCTCGGCGGCATGGCGCCCTCGTCCGGCGTCTGGATCACGGCCCGCGCCCTCCAGGGCGCCTTCGCCGCGCTCGTCTCGTCGTCCGCGCCCGCCCTGGTGTCCACTTCCTTCACCGGCCTCCAGGAGCGCCGCAAGGCGTTCGGGATCTACCTCGCGATCGCGGCCGGCGGCGGTCCGGTGCTCGGCCTGACGGCGACCTGGTGGCTCCCCATGACCCTGAACTGGCGTGCGTGCCTGTTCGCCGTGGTTCCCTTCGCCGTGGGCGCCGCGATCGCGGCGGCGGCTTCGGCGCACGACCGTCCGGGCCGTCTCGGCCTCCGCTTCGACGGGCCAGGCGTCCTGTTCGGCGCCGCCGCGGTCGCCGGCGTCAGCGGGGCCGTACCGCACTTCACCGGCCAGATCGTCCTCCTCCCGACCGCCGTCCTCCTGCTCGCGGTCTACGCCTGGTGGCAGACCCGAACGGCCGGCGCCCTCGCCGCACCGCCCGGCACCCGGGCCCAGGCGCCGGTGGGCTACCTCCTGGCGACGGCCCTGACCGTCGTCGGAGTCGCCGTCCTGCTCCAGGCCGCGGGATTCGTCCACGTCCACTGACCGAGCGGGCGCGGATCGGGCGATCGGTTAAGGCGGCTCTCATGTGGGCCGCCTAGCGTGCGCCGCATGGACACGAAGACGACCGAGAAGACCGAAGAGACGGCAGCGCGACCGGACGGCGACCTCGCCGAGGACGCCGCCGTCGACGACGGTGCCGAGCTGCCCGACGGGCCGCACGACGACGAGGGCGACGCCAGGGACGAGGGGGACGACGCCGAGGAGGCGGCCGCCGGGCCGGAGGCCGGCGGTGTCGGTTCCGCCGCCGCTGCCGTCGTCTCCGCCGCCCTCTCCGTCGTCGCGCTCACCGGCACCTGGACGGGCAGGGTCGTCGCCGAGCGCGAGACGCTCATCGGGCAGATCAAGACCTCCGGCGGCGGCACCCCCGCCCAGCAGATCAGCGAGATCTACGGCGACGCCTGGCACAGCACCGCGCTGGTCAACGGCGTCTTCGCCCTCCTCGCCGTGATCGTCGCCGCTGTCGTACTGGCCCTGCCGCGGCGCCCCCACTGGGTCCGCGCGATCGCCGTCGCGGGCGCCGTCCTGGGCGGTCTCGGGCTGCTCCTGTCGGTCGGCACCTACCTCGACCTCTTCCTGAGCCTCCCGACCGCCGGCTCCTGACGCCCCGCCCGGCGGGGCCTGCCCGGGATGCCGGGCCCCGCCGCGCGTGGTGACGCCGATCGTCCCGCTCAGTCCGCCGCCCCCGCCAGCAGGGCCTCCCCGAGGGGCGTGAGGCTGTGCAGCACCGCCGTCCCCGTGCGGACCGTGTCGATCAGACCCGCGCCCCGCAGGACCGAGGCGTGCTGGCTGGCCGCCGCGAGGGAGACGGAGGCGCGTTCGGCGAGGGCCGTCGTGGTGGCCGGCGAGCGCAGCAGGGCGAGGATCCGGGACCGGGTGCCCCCGAGCAGCGCCGCCAGGGCTTCCGGGCGTTCGCCGGACGAGGCCGCGTCGCCGGAGTCGTACAGCGGGTAGACGAGGACCGTCGTGGCCTCGGGGCGGTACATCACCATCGGTCCCGTCGCGAACCACGAGGGGACGAGCAGCAGTCCGCGCCCGCACAGCGGGATGTCGTACGTCGACGCCGACGGCAGGTGCAGCGTCGGCGCCTGCCACCGCCAGGTCGTCCCGAGCGTCGTCAGCAGGGCGTCGACACCACCGCGCAGCAGCATCTCCGACCGCAGCGCGCGATCGGTGAGCGCGTCCCGGCGGATCCGGGGCCAGAGCGGTCGTACGGACGACTCGAAGTAGCGGCGGGTGTCGTCCAGCAGGGCGCGGGCCGCGACCGGCGACCCCTGCGCGAGTTCGTGGGCCCACCGGCCCGGCCGGGCCAGACCGCCGTTCCAGCCGGACACCTCCGGGATGCCGAGATCCAGCGCCAGCCGTTCCGCCGGCGTCGCCGCGGCCGCCGCCAGACCGCCGGCGAAGTCGGGCGTCGCCGGCTGCAGCAGGAAGTCCGGTACGAAGCCGTCCTCGGCGACCAACTCGGCGAGCACACCCGCCCGGGCCACCGCACCACCCGGCAGGGAACGGTGCCACTCCCGTACGGCGGACCGCGGACGGTACAGCGGCCCGGCGCCTCGGCCCACGCCGTCGCGCGCCCCCGGCCGCACCTCCGGCCGCCCCTGCGGACGCGGCCCCGGCCGCAGCGCGGCCCGCACGCTCAGGACGGTCTCCGACAACGCGTTGGCCGTCGGAGCGAGCGTGATCCGGCACAGGTCGGCGGCCGTGAAGTGAAGACGGATCATGCCGACCGATTATCCGCCCGGCGGACCCTTTCACCCAGGGATGAAAGGCAGTGCGTTCCGCGCGAACGGGCGGCACTCTCCTGTCGACCACCCCTCGTCCTGCGCCGACCACCCGCCGGAGGCCGCCCCGATGCGCCGTATTCCCGCCCGCACAGCCTGCCTCGCCGCCACGCTCCTCCTCACGACCCTCGCCTCCGGCGCACCCGCCCCCGTCGGCGCGCGCGAACTGCCCGACACGTACGTCGTCTCTCACGAGCCGGGCGTCCTGCCCGAAGGGATCACGGTCACCCCGGACGGCACCGTGTACGTCTCCTCCGACGGCCTCGGCACCCTCTACCGGGGCCGCGTCGGCGACCCCGAACTCGAGCAGTTCCCGGCACGCGGTCTCGCGGACCGGCCCAGCACCCTCGGCGTGCACACCGACCGCCGCGGCCGGATCCTCTCCGTGGGAGGCGCGACCCTGACCGTCCACGACCGCCACGGGCGCCTCCTCGCCACCCGGACGGCCCAGGACGGACCGCTCGGCGCGCCCCACCTGAACGACCTGACCGTGACGAAGGACGCCGTGTACGTCACCGACTGGGCCAACCCCGTCGTCCACCGGGCGGAAATCCGGGGCGACGCGATCGGCCCGCTCGAACCCTGGCTCGACATCCGATCCGCCTTCCCTCAGTTCCCGGCCCAGTACTGGCTGTTGAACGGCATCGTGGCCGACGGGACCGGCACCGCCCTCCTCGTGGCGTCCAACGGCACCGAGGCCGTCTGGCGGATCTCCACCACCGACAAGGCCGTCAGCCGACTCGACCTCGGGGACCAGTCCTTCGGCGCCGACGGCATGGTGCTGCGCGACCGCACCCTGTACGCCGTCCTCAACTACGGCGCCCCGCACGGCGTCTACATCGCCCGGCTCGACGAGGAACTGCGCACCGGCACGGTCACCCACCGCCTGACGGACCACCCCTTCGACCTGCCCACCACGCTGGCACGACACGGCTGCCGCCTCTACGTGGTCAACAGCCAGCTCGACGAGCCGCCGGGCCGGCCCCCGTACACCGTCACCGCGCTCGACGACCCGACCTGCGGGACCGCGGCGGCGCCGTAAAACCGGTCGACACCCGGCCCTGTCGTGCCGTTGGCTGCACGGCATGACAGAGCTGCGCACGGAACGACTGCTGCTCCGCGGGTGGCGCGCGTCCGACCTCGACCCGTGGGCGGCCATGAACGCCGATCCCGCTGTCCGGGAACACCTCGGCGCCCCGCTCACCCGCCCGGAGAGCGACGCCGTCGCGGCGCGCATGCGGGCGGACCTCGACCGGCGGGGCTTCGGCTGGTGGGCCGTGGAAGAGCGCGCGACCGGCGCGTTCATCGGCCGCGTCGGCCTGGACGTGGTCGGCGACGACATGCCCTTCGCCGGGGTGGACATCGGCTGGCGCCTGACCCGCTCGGCTTGGGGGCACGGGTACGCCACCGAGGCCGCCCGGGCCTGTCTGACCTACGGCTTCGACGTCCTCGGACTGCCGGAGGTACTGGCGTCGACCACCGTCGGCAACGTCCGGTCCCAGTCCGTGATGCGCAGGATCGGCATGACCCACGATCCGGCCGACGACTTCGAGGACCCGAGCGTCCCCGAAGGCCCGCTGCGCCGCTGCGTGTTGTACCGGGCGACGGCCGGTCCGCGTACCGCCGCCCCGGTCGCCGACGCCAGCCGGTGAGGGCCTCGTCCCTCAGCTGCCGGCGGTCGCCGTCCGCGCGATGCGCTCGAGCGTGGTGCGCATGCCGGCCCGGTTGACCTCCGCCCGGCGGGCGGCATCGGTTCCGGCGAACAGCACGCCGAGGAACACGGCGATCCGGCCGCGGTACCCCTCGGTCCGCAGGTCCTCCCAGAATTCGGTGACCCGCGTGCCCGAGCCCTCCGGCTCGAACCGGTACCCCCAGCGCGCGATCGGCAGCCCCAAGGCGCTGATGTCGAAGACGAACTCGCTGTCCGCGCGGGCCCGGGTCACCCGCCCGAACGTCGGCCAGACGAACAGCCCGCGCCGGTTGAACCCGACGAAGCGCGAACCGGCACGCGCCGGCGGCCGCAGCACCCACACGGACCGGCACTCCGGGCTCCACCGCCCCATGTTCCGCAGGTCCGACACCCACCCGTAGACGACGGAGGGCGGCGCGTCCACCTTCACGCTCTCCTCCAGGCTCCACTGCCGCTCCATGGCCCGCTCCCTCGTTCCGTGCGACACGGTCGCCCCCGCCCTACTCGCAAGTACGTTAGTCGGTGCGGCGCACACCTGTCCTGGGCCCCCGCCGACCGCTCGGGCGTCGTCCCCGTCGGCCGTCCGGACGTTGCCGTACCGGGGCTCGTAGGATGGCCGGCGGGCGGGGCCGTAGCGCAGAGGTCGACGCGCGCGGTCTCCAAAGCCGCGAGGACGCCGGTTCGAATCCGGTCGGCCCCGTCCGTCCACCAAGGGTTCCTGGCCGCACAGGCGGGCCGACCTTCCGCCGACGACAGGAGATGTGCCCATGACCGAGACCTGCGTCCTTCTCGACATCGGCGGCGTGCTGGAGTTCACGCCGGACACGGGCTGGGTGCAACGGTGGGAAGAACGGCTCCGGTTGGCGCCCGGCACCGTCCACGCGCGCATGCACGACATATGGCGGGCCGGCAGCGTCGGCAGCGTCGGCGAGCGGGACGTGCGCGAGCAGGTGGCGTCCCGTCTGGCACTCGACGCCCTCCAGGTCGAGGCCTTCATGGCCGACCTCTGGGCGGAGTACCTGGGGACACCGAACGAGGAGCTGATCGACCACGTCCGAGGACTGCGGGGACGCTGCCGGCTCGGCATCCTGAGCAACAGTTTCGTCGGTGCCCGGGAGCGGGAGACGACGCTCTACCACTTCGACGAGCTCGTGGAACAGATCGTCTACTCGCACGAGATCGGCGTCGAGAAGCCCGACCCCCGCGCCTTCGGTGCCGCGTGCGCCGCCCTGGACGTACGGCCCGAGGCATGCCTGTTCATCGACGACGCCGCGCCGAACGTCGAGGCGGCACGGGCGTTCGGCATGCAGGCGCACCTGTTCGAGGACAACGCCCGGACCGTCGCACGCATCGCGGCCCACCTCGACGCCGGGCCCCCCACCCCGGCAGGGACGCACCCCTCAGGCCGAACCCGATCGTGACGGCCCCTGCCGGGAACGGCCCGACCGTTCCCCGCCCTCCAGGACGGGCGGCCCGCCGTCCCTCGTGAAGAGCAGCCAGGCGTTCAGGGCGGCGTGCAGCTCGATCACGTCCGCCCGGTCGAGGACCTCGCCCATCGCGCCGACCCGCAGGCGTACGCCCTGACCGGTCACCGTCCAGCCGACGGGAAGGCGGCGGGACGGCGTGAGCGGGGAGCCGTGCGCCAGCGTGCGCAGCATCGCCGCGACGCGCGGCGGAATCCCCCGGGGGCGGGGCACGGTCGCGCCGGCGACGCGCTCCGGCCGGGAGGGCAGCCCGAGGGCGCTCCGGAACGCCGTGATGGCCGCCTCGAGCGACGGGGACGGCGTGGAAGGCCCGGGAGTCACGGGAGTCGCGGTCGCCGCGGCGACGAACGCGTGGATCAGCTCACGGTGGCGTACCACCGGCCGGGGCGGGTACTCCCGCACGTCCACCCGCACGACCGACGGCGGGATGAGGATCCGCTGGTACCCCTTCCGCGTGTACGAGGCGTGCTGCTGGCGCAGGTCGGCGATGGGGCGGGCCAGGGGGTTCTCCCCCCGGAAGTCCGGCAGGGAGGTCGTCAGCGCGACCGACGGCACGGGCGGGGAGACGCGCGGCAGCTTGCCGTAGAGGCCCTGGGCCCGGTGCAGGACGCCGCTCTCGGTCACCAGGACCGTCACCTGCCGGGTGAGGATGTCGTTGCCCAGCCGGAAGCCCACCGTCAGCGTCACTTCTGTCCCCTTTCCGCCGAGACTGCCACGCTAGCGAGTGGTGCGGGCGGCGCGGGGCCGATTCGCCACCTTCATGCCCCCTCGGTGGAAGACCCCCCGGCGGCTGGGTGGTTCAGTCGACGCGGATGGCCAGCATGCAGGCGTCGTCCTCGTGACCGGACTGCTGCTCCGGGTCCGCGAGGATCGCGTCGATCAGCGCCTGGGGCGTCGCGTCCGGGACGCCGGCGACGAGGTCGGCGAGACGCTCGATCCCCTTGGTGACGTCCTCGCCCCTCCGCTCCACCATGCCGTCGGTGTAGAGCAGCAGCACGTCGCCGGGGAGCAGGTGCGTCGTGGTGGTCTGGTACGCGTACCCCGGCAACGCGCCGAGCAGAGGGCCGCGTTCGCTCGTCTGGAGGGGCCGGGCCCGGCCGTCGCGGAGGAGGATCGGCGCGGGGTGGCCGGCGTCGGCCCAGTGGAGGTCGCGGGCGTCGTCGATGTGGCCGGTCACCATGGTGGCGGTCTGCTCCGTCGGGTCGCTGCAGACGAGTTCGTTGAGCCAGGTGGTGATCTCCCCGGCCGAGGCCCCGGTCTGGGCGAGACCGGCCAGGGCGTGGCGCTGCTGCGACATGCGGGCGACGGCGTCCAGGCCGTGGCCGGCGGCGTCGCCGATCGCGATCAGGACCCGCCCGTCGGGCAGGAGCCGGCACTTGTACCAGTCTCCGCCGACGGCCGCGTCCGGTTCGGAGGGCCCGTACGAGGCCGCCACCGTCAGCCCGACCGCCGCCAGGGCCTCGGAGTGCGTCGGCAGCAGCGCCTCGCGCAGGGCGTCCGCCACCCGCCGCTCGGCGCGCGCCTGACGCCGGAGCCGGTCGGACTCGCGCTCCGTCTCGGCGAGCCTGCGACGGCTGCGGATCTGCGGGGTGAGGTCACGGGCCACCAGGTTCAGCGCCCAGGGCCGGCCGTCGGTCCCGGCGACCGGCCGGCCGAGCAGGTCGAGGGTGCGGACCTCTCCGAGGACGAGGAAGCGGATGCGCGTCCAGGCCGGTTCCTCGCCGGCGAGGACGGACGTGAGGAACTCCGCGAAGGCGGTGAGGTCGTCCGGGAGCAGGGCGTCGCAGAGCTGGTCCAGCGACCAGGGCATCCGGATCTCGGCGTGGAAGATCCGGCTCAGCCCCTCCGACCAGGTCACCTTCCCGGACAGCAGGTCCCAGTTGCCCCAGCCCAGGGAGGCGAGGAACTGGGCGTCGATCGTCAGGAGCTCGGTCTGGCTCTGCACCGGCCGCCAGGTCGCCAGCACCTGCTCGCCGCAGCGCGCCGCCGAGTACAGGAGCGGGGCGCGGTGCAGCCGCCCCAGGCGCTGCTCGGTGTAGTCGACGACCCGGCCCTCCAGCGGCCCGCCGCCCGCGACCACGTCCGCGAGCCCCGCGAGCAGCCCGCTCGTCGCCGCCCCCGGCCGGGCCTCCAGGAACCGCTGCCCGACCTGCCGGTGCGGCGCCTCCAGCCATTCGGCGGACCGGATCCTGTTGCCCGCGACGATACGGAAGTCCCGTACCGCCCCGCCCTGGTCGCGCACCGCTTCGAGCAGCACGGCGGAGGCGGGGATCGCGTCGAGGACGGAGCACGTACCGGTCGCGCCGGGGTCGTGCGTACTGCAGATGCAGTCGTCCCCGGAATCGCCCCGGACGGGCAGGCTGGGAGCCGGCGAGAGCGTCTGCACGGAGGCGGTGACCTCCTCCCCCGGGACGGGAACGGTCGTCCGGTCGGCGGTCCGGCGGACCGCCGACCGCAGACTGGCCACCTCCTCACCGAGGAGGGCCTTGAGGTCCTCGACCGTGTCGGGCAGCGGAAATCCCATGATCGCCTCCCGGGGCCGGTGGACACACCGCCGCGCCGGCGGCCCCGGCCCTGCCACCACCGACTCGCTCTCTTCGCGCCCCTGCCCATCACGAAAGGGGTCATGCGCGCCGGCGGGGGGCGGGGGAGTGCCGCCGTCCGACGGGGGGGGAGGAGGGTCTGCAACGATGGGGCGGTGCACGATGACGATCGAGCCGGTGGTGGCGCTCAGACGGGTGACGGCACTCAGGTGGGCGCGGGGGTTCCTGCGGAGCTGGCGGACTTCCTGCTGGAGGCGGTCGACGGCCGCCCGGTGCGGATCGCCGCGTGCGTCTGCGGGGGATGCGGCGGCCGGGTTTTCCTCGTGCTCGTCAACGGATCCGGCGCGGAACGAGCGTGCGCCGGCTGCGGGAGTCGCGCCTTCGTCGCGGACAGCGGGGAGTACTGGGACGAGGAGTCCTGGGAGGACGACGAGCCCGGCCCGGCAGGCTGCCCCTCCTGCGGGAGCGAGGAGTTCGAAGCCGCGGTCGCGTTCTCGCTGGGCGGCGACGGGTCCGTACGCTGGGTGACCGTCGGTCTGCGATGCGTCGAGGACGGCTTCTGCGGTGTCTACGCCGACTGGAAGATCGACTACCTGCCCACGGATCACCTCCTGACCCTGGTCTAGGGATGGAGGCGATCGATCCCGCATGAGCGGGCGCGCGGGGGATCCGGATCATGCGCAGGGTCGCCGCCCAGTCGCCGTCGACGCCGCCCGAGTCCACGTCGGAGCTGCTGCCGCTGTCCCCCCCCCGGTCGGAGGCACCCGGCGTCCCCGCCCCCTCGCGAAGCCGCGTCCCCACCCTGTCGGAGACGACCGTCGCGCTGGTCCCGCCCGATATGCAGGCCATCAAGAGGGGCATCGAAGCCGACGGCACGCGCAACGCGACGGCGGTGGCGGCGGAGGTGGCCCAGCACTTCGCCCCCGACCTGGGTGCGGCGACAGCTGCGTGAACGCCAGGCACGAGCGCCTTCCCCTCTTGATCGCCGCTCCAGCAAGGGCCGGGCCAGGTGGTCAGGCGTCGGGGTCGACTTCGGGATGGGTGAACCGCAGTGGTTTGCCCAGTGAGCGGGCGTAGGCGATTTCGGCGCGGGTGCTGTCCCCGATGTAGTCGCCGACCACGAGTACCTCGTCGGCGAGCCGGATCTTCGCCCGGTGCAGGTCGTCGAGTCGGACCTTCAGCGCTTCGGCCTCGACCGGATCGGACCAGAGTGCGTGGGGTGACTTCATGTCACAGCCCGGCTTGACGACGATCTTTCCCGCGCTGGTCTCCCGCACATCGGCCTCGGTCATCTCGGACATGAAGCGGGTGGAGCCGCAGATCACGACGATACGCGGGAGGTTCAGCTGCTTCTTCGCCTCGACGAGCCTCTCCTCGGGGGTGAGCGGTTGCGGTGATGACACGGGTTCCTCCTGGTGGTGCGGTCCAAGGGGCGGTGCCTGCGGAGACGAGAACGCGGGCGTACCAGATCGATGGGGGACGAACGACGTGGATCAGCCAGGCAGCACTCTATGCGGCGAGCGACGGGCGCCCCCGCCTCGGTCGCGGCCCCGGCGTGCCTGGTGAACGTCCAGCACGTCTTCTACGTGCTGTCGTTCCCGTTGCACCGAGCGCTCGCTTGCTTTGGAGCCCGCATCCCCGAGAACGTCACCGGACGGGATTTCGCCTCACTGCCTGCATGACCTGCCGGTCACCGAGATCCGCGCCACCGGGCCGCGGGCGGCGCCGCAACGCCCTCCCCGACGAGACGGACGTCAGCCAGTCCGCCTCGATCGACCCACCCGCCACAACTGCCCCCGAACGAAGGGTTTCCCCCGCTGTCCGTCCCCGCCACCCCGCGCCCGCCCGTACAGTGGCGAGACCGGGTCCCTGACGGAGGTGCCGATGAGTGCGGAGTCCGACCACACGTCCTTCACGCCCCACGCGCCCGCCCCCGGCGCGCCGGCCGAACTGCTCGCCCGGCTGCGGTCCAGTGCCCGTGCCGAGCGGTGGGTGGTGGCGTTCGAGCGGGAGTGGACGGCCGCGCTGGAGGAGTCCCGGCGGACGTTCTCCCTCGCCGGGCTGTACGAGGTCGTCCAGGACTGGCAGGGACGGGTCGCCCATGCCTCGGCGGTCGACGCGTTCATCACCTCCGGCTACGACGACAGCGACGCCATCGACATGGCGGAACTGCGAGGCAGGCGCCGGTGACCGGCGCCCCGTACGCGGTCCGTCTCTCCTCGACGGCGGCCAAGGTGCTCGACACCCTGCCCGACCGGGTGGAGGACACCGTCTGGGACGTCCTCGACGCGGCGGCGTCCGATCCGTGGGGCTTCCGCCAGTGGAACGCGGACGACCCCGAAGGGCACGACGTCCGCTTCGCCTCCGTGGGCCGGCTGTCCCTCACCTACTGGGTGAACCGGCCCCTGCGCCACCTGACCGTCCTCAACATCGTCTGGCTCGGCACCTGAAGCGGCAGCGCGCCCCGCACGGGCCTTCACCTTCGCGACCGTCCCCGGGCGCACAACCTTGCTGGCCACTGCTTACTCTTCAGGCCCTGTCCCGGAGAAGGAGTGAGGCGTGTGAAGCTGGTGTCCGACCCAGGGTTCGGTGAGGTGGATCTGTCCGGATCGGCGGAAGAACTGACATGCCTGGCGCATGCCGTGGCCCAGGGGAACGGGCTGCTCGACGCGACCCCGGTGCCGGGAGGCGAGGTCTTGGGCGGGGTCGCGGTGAGGGCGACCTCCGGGCCGGGCGTCCTCGTCCAGTGGGACGCCGACCGGCAGATCCTCGTCATCGGCGGTGACTCCGTCGGCAGGGCGGCCCTCGCGGAGCAGCTGCTGGCCATGGCCACCGCCGAGGACGGTGGGCACCTCCACATCGACTACTTCCCCGGGCACGCCTACCTCGCCGACGGGTCACTGTCCCTGGTGGTCAACAGCCCTCATGGGGGCATGCCCCTGGAGCGCGGGGGTCGAGTCGAGTCGTGAGCATCGGATCGTCCCGGTTCAGGTTCCGGGGAGGATCCGGCGCGTCTCGTAGGCCCACATCGCGATCTCGACCCGGTTGCGGGCGCCGAGTTTGGCCATCAGGCTGGCCAGGTGCGTCTTCACCGTGCTGAGGCTGATGTGCAGCACGTCGGCGATCTCGGTGTTCGTCAGGCCGCGGGCGACGGCGAGGAGCACCTGCTCCTCGCGGGCGGTGACGGGGGAGACCGGTTGGGCCACGGGCCGGCCGGCGGGCAGGTCCGCGAAGGCCTGGAGCAGACGGACCGTGACGCTGGGCGCGATGAGCGCCTCGCCGTCGGAAGCCGACCGTACGGCCTGCGCCAGAAGGTCCGGGCCCGTGTCCTTGAGGAGGAAGCCCCGGGCGCCGGCCCGCAGTGAGCCGTAGACGTACTCGTCGAGGTCGAACGTGGTGATGACGACGACGGCCAGCGGGTCGGCGACGCCCGGGCCGGCGACCAGGCGGGTGGCTTCGAGCCCGTCGAGGAGGGGCATGCGGATGTCGAACAGGCAGACGTCGGGGCGTAGTTCGCGGGCCAGACGGACCGCTTCCCGCCCGTCGGCGGCCTCGCCGACCACCTCGATGTCCGGCTGCGCGTTCAGCATGATCCGCAACCCGGTGCGGATGATCGTCTGGTCGTCAGCGACGAGGACGCGAATGGACACCGCGCTCGCTCCTCACTCTCGGCAGTTCGGCGTCGACGTGCCAGCCCCGGTCGGCACCCGGGCCCGCTCGGAGCGTGCCGCCGAGCAGGGTCGCGCGCTCGCGCAGGCCGGTCAGGCCGTATCCGTCGCGACCCCGGCCGGTGCGCCGGCCGTCGTCGCGCACGCTCACCCGTACCGTGTGCCGTTCCGCGGCGACCCGGACGACGAGCTCGGTCGCGTCGACCGCGTGCCGCAGCGCGTTGGTCACCGACTCCTGCACGATCCGGAAGACGGCCGCGTCCACGGCCGGGGGCAGCGCGTCCAGTTCGCCGTCGAGCCCCAGGTCGACCCGGAGGCGACCACCGGGGGTGCGTGCCAGGCGCTCCAGATCCGCGACGCCGGCAGGGGGCGCCAGGTCGGCGCCGATTCCGCGGTCGCGCAGCGCGGCGACCATGGCGCGCATCTCCTCCAGCGTGCGCGCCCCTTCCTCCTCGACGCCCTCCAGCGCCTCGACGGCGGCGGACGGATCGGTGCCCGCGAGCACCCGGCCCGCCTGGGCGATGATCACCATGGCCGAGACGTGGTGGGCCACCGTGTCGTGCAGTTCCCGGGCGAGCTGCTCGCGCTCGCGGGAGCGCAGCTGCTCCAACTGCCGCTCGCGCGCGGTCATCCGGAACCGCACGGCAGCCCCGACCACGCCGGGCAGGAGCAGGAAGACGAAGCCCACGACCTTCTCGACGACCGGCGTTCCGTCCGTGACGACACACAGCGCGCCGACCGCGACGACGACCGCGCCGCCCAGCACGATCTCGCGTCCCGATCCCCACCGGGGCAGCGCGTACACCAGCACGAGCACGGCCGCACCGGTGTGCAGGCCGACGGACTCGCCGGGTGCGGCGACGAGTGAGGCCACCGGAAGCAGGAGCACCGCGCCGAACGCCAGCGTCACCGTCGCCAGCGGGCGGGTACGGCGCCACAGCAGGAGCAGCCACAGCCATACCGCCAACACCACCGCCACCGGCCGCCACACGACGTCCTCGCGCAGGGTGGCCTCCAGCGCCACCCCGGCGAGGCCCGCGGCGAGCAGCGCCCAGTCCCGACGCACCCGGGCGGGCGCGTCGGGCGGCCGGGGTTCGGTCCACAGGGTGCGCAGGTCGTCTCGGAGCACGGTTCTCAGCGTAGGGACCGCGCCGTGCCGCGCATCGGCCGAAAGGACGGGATCTCCCTCCCTCTTGGGGCCGACGGATCCGCGGCCCGCGGGCCGATGCCGCCGAGCGCGGTGGCGACGAGCCTCGGTAGCGGCGGCCGTACAAGGTCGGTCGACGAGGTGGTTGGAGGACCCGATGCTCACGAAAGCCCTGTCGTGCCTGGGCGCAGGCGCCGCCCGCCACCCCTGGCGGGTGATCGCGGCATGGCTGGTCGCCGCCACGCTCGCCGTCCTCGCCGCCGTCGCCTTCGGCGGGCGGAACGCGGACGCGATGACCGCTCCGGGACTGGACTCCCAGCGGGCCGCGGAACTGATCGAGCGGGCCGGCACCGGCGAGGAGGGGATGACGGCCCAGGTGGTCGTCACCCCCCTCGACGGCGCGGCGACGTTCATCGACGACGACGGCGCGCGCACCGCTCTCACGCGGTTGCGGGCCGAGGTGCGGCGGCTGCCGCACGTGATCGGCACCAGCGACCCGGCGGGGGCGCTCGACGCGGGCGGCGACACCGCCGTGCGCGGCGGCCTCGTCTCGGCCGACGGGCGGGTCGCCGTCGTCCGGGTGCAGTACCCCGACCAGAGCCTGCTGTCGGCCGACGACCTCGACGCCCTCGTCGCGCTCGGCGACCGGCTGCGCGCCGAACTGCCCCTGCGCGTCGAGATGGGCGGGCACCTCTTCTACGCCTTCTCCGACCCCGACGGCGGCGTGAGCGAACTGATCGGCCTCCTCGCCGCGGCCGCGATCCTCTTCCTGGCCTTCGGTTCGCTCGTCGCCGCCGCGCTGCCGATCGGCATGGCGGTCTTCGGACTGACCGTCGGGGTCGCCGCGATGACGGTCCTGGCGGGGGTGACGGACGTCCCCACCTTCGCCCCGGTCCTCGGGAGCATGGTCGGGCTCGGAGTGGGCATCGACTACGCGCTGTTCGTGCTCGCCAGGCACCGGGAGCACCTGGCGCGCGGGCTCGACCCGCAGGCGGCGGCCGGACGGGCGGTCGCCACGGCGGGGCGGCCGGTGGTCCTCGCCGGCGGCACCGTCGTCGTGTCGATCCTCGGCCTGGCCGTCGCGAACGTGCCGTTCATGACGGTCGGCGGGCTCGCCGTCTCGATCGTCGTCCTGATCATGGTGCTCGCATCGGTGACGCTGCTGCCGGCCTTCCTCGGCGCGGCCGGCCCGCGCCTGGCCACGCCCAACCGGATCGGCCGGATCGGCCGGACCGGCTGGATCGGCCGGATCAGCCGGGCGCTGGGGGCCGGGCGGCCCGGGCGACGGCGGGGCACGGAGGAGGACGCCGTCACCACCGCCGGGTGGCGGCGCTGGATCGGGCACGTCAGCCGGCACCCCGTGCCGTACGCGGTCGGCGCGGCGGGGCTGCTGCTGACCGCGACGCTGCCCGTGCTCGGCCTGCGCGTCGGCCTGCCCGACGACGGCTCACTGCCTCCGAGCCGGACCGAGCGCCGCGCGTACGACCTCGTCGCCGAGGGGTTCGGCCCGGGCACCAACGGCCCCCTGGTCATCGCCGCGGACCCCGCCGGCGTTCCGGGAGTGCTGGACCGGCTCGTCGCGACGGTCGAGGCGGATCCGGGCATCGCGTCCGTCGCGCCGACCCACGTCGACCGGGCCACCGGCATCGCCACCCTCGTGGTGTTCCCGACCACCGGCCCCCAGGAGAAGGCCACGGCCGACACCATCGCCCGGCTGCGCACCGACGTGCTGCCCACGGCGATCGGGGACGGCCCGGCGAGGGCCCACATCGGCGGCGCCGCCGCGAGCCTGTCCGACGTGGGGCAGCGCACCAGCCGGCGCCTGCCGCTGCTCGTCGCCGCCGTGCTGGCGATGTCGTACCTGCTGCTGATGCTGGTCTTCCGCTCGGTCCTCGTCCCGCTGAAGGCGGTCCTGCTGAACCTGCTGAGCATCGGCGCGGCCTACGGCGTCATGGTCGCCGTCTTCCAGTGGGGCTGGGGAGGCGCACTCATCGGGGTGGAAGCGACGGTTCCGATCGTGTCGTTCATCCCGATGTTCCTCTTCGCCATCCTGTTCGGCCTGTCGATGGACTACGAGGTGTTCCTGCTCTCCCGCGTCCGCGAGGAGTACCTGCGGACCGGCGACAACGTCACGGCGATCGTCGAGGGCGTCTCGGGCACCGCCCGGATCATCACCTCGGCCGCGCTCATCATGGTGGCGGTCTTCCTGTCCTTCGCCGTCGCCGAGGACCCCTCCACCAAGATGTTCGGGCTCGGCCTGGCCACCGCGATCCTCATCGACGCCACGGTGGTCCGCATGGTGCTGGTCCCGGCGACCATGACCCTCCTGGGCCGGACCAACTGGTGGCTGCCGAAGTGGCTGGACCGGTTGCTGCCCGGCGGCCCGGTCGGCACCCGCGGCCCGGCCCTCGACCCGCCGCGAACAGACGCGGAATCCGCGGGGGAGGCCCCGGACCTGTCGGCGGCGGGCTGACGGCCGATGCACCTCCCGCCGGCCCGGCTCGCCGGGCCCGGTGCGCGGATCACGCGGCGGGGGCGAGATCCGGAGCGACTCGTCTAGCGTCGGGGCATGACCTCCACCCCCAGCACGGCCTCCCCCGACCCCCGCCGCACCGTGACCGTCGCCGTCGTCCAGGCGGCCGCCCCGCTCTTCGACACCCCCGGTGCGGTGGCCCGGGCCGAGGAGTTCCTCCGCGAAGCCGCCGGCCGCGGCGCCGAAGTCGTCGTGCTGCCCGAGGCGTTCATCGGCGGCTACCCCAAGGGGCTGGACTTCGGCATCACGGTCGGCAGCCGCACGCCCGCCGGACGCGACCTCTTCCGCCGGTATCACGCCGCCGCCGTCGAGGTCCCGGGCCCGGAGACCGAGACCCTGGCCGCCGTCACGCGCGAGCTCGGCGTCCACGCGGTGGTCGGCGCCGTCGAACGGCAGGGCGGCACCCTGTACTGCGTCGCGCTCTTCTTCGGTCCGGACGGCTACCTCGGCCTGCACCGGAAGCTCATGCCCACCGCCGCCGAACGCTACCTCTGGGGGCAGGGCGACGGCTCCACCCTCCCCGTCGTCGACACCGGCACGGCCCGCCTCGGCTCGGCGATCTGCTGGGAGAACTACATGCCGTTGCTGCGGACCGCGATGTACGCGAAGGGCGTCGACCTGTGGTGTGCGCCGACCGTCGACGACCGCGACGCCTGGCAGGCCACGATGCGGCACATCGCCCTGGAGGGCCGCTGCTTCGTCCTCAGCGCCTGCCAGTTCCTCCGCCGCGACGGTCTGCCGGCCGACCTCCACCCCGTCCAGGGCGACGAGCCCGACACCGTCCTCATCGGCGGCGGCTCCGTCATCGTCTCGCCGCTCGGCGACGTCCTCGCCGGTCCGCTGCGCGACGGCGAGGGGATCCTGACCGCCGACCTCGACCTCGACGACCTCGCCCGCGCGCGCTTCGACCTCGACACCACCGGGCACTACGCCCGCCCCGACGTCTTCACCCTCCACGTCGACGAGACCCCCCGCGCCACCGTCACCGGCACCTGACGTCCGGAGGCGGGGCGGATCGCTCTCCTGTGCGATCATGCCAGGGCCTCGGCGAGGGCCGGAGGCGCGCACACGAGGGGGACAGCGGTGAAGGGCGAGCAGGACGGGGCCTCGGTGCCGGACGAGGTGTGGGAGGCGTTCCTGCGCACGTCGGCCGAGAGCGGCGTCACCGCGCCGAAGGAACCCTCCGCGCGCGCCCGCGAGGCGGCGGCCGGACTGCGCACGGAACCGGTGGAGCCGACGCCGTGGCGCGGTCCCACGTCCGCGTCCGTACGGCCCCGGCGCCGGAAGGGCTGGTACGTGGCGGGCTTCGCGGCCGCGGTGGCCCTGCTGCTCGTGGCGGTGGACCCGGGTGGCGTCGTCGGCTGGTCCGACGACGGGGGCACGGGTGCTCCGCTCGCGCAGGAGACGGCGCGGCCGGAGCAGGCGCCGCCGGCCGACGCCGACGGGCGGGCCACGCTCGCCGAGCCGTTCCGCGGCTCTCCGGCGGCGCGTTGGGCGAGCGGCACCGCCGGCATCACCGTGCCCGCCGCCAAGGCGACGGGCTGGATGACGAAGCCGGAGGTCGAGCGGGCGCTCGCGCGCACCCGCGACTTCCTCGCCGCGTCCAGCCTGGACCCCGCCGTGCTGCGCGGCGGACGCCCGGACAAGGCGATCGCCCTGATGAACCCGCACCAGAAGGACGTCACCACCTTCGTCACCACGTCGCTCAGCACGCCGGGCGAGGACCACGACCCGCTGATGCTCTTCAGCCGCTTCGACCCGGCCCAGGCCCGTCCGGCCGGCGACGAGGTCAGGACGAGGGGCCGCCTGACCTACCGGGAGGGGGAGCGGGGAGCCGTCGAGGTGACCGCCGACGTCACCTTCGTGTACCCGGTCGCCCCGGCCGGCGGCGGCGACGAGGTCGTACGGGTGATCGTGCGCAGGGAGACCGTGGTGAGCTGGGACGACCCGTCGAAGGTCGCCACCGAGGCGGGCACCTTCACCCTCCTGTCCTACAAGCTCGACATGACCAACGGCGGCTGCGGCGCCCCCACCGGCTTCTTCCGCCCGCAGTTCGGCGGAGGATCACCGGCGGAGTCCGGCCCGGACGGCAGCCACACGGTCGATCCGTACGACCGCACGGCCCCCTTGGGCGAGGGACGCGACGGCTGCGGCACCGCCACCCGGTCGTAGCCGGCTTCGGTGCCGCTGTTGTCATCCGTTCAGGTGAGTCGGGGGCGGGCCGGGGTCCGTCTCGGCTACGGTCGGTGACCGCGAACCGCCGACCACCGCACACGACGAGGTGAACGAGCCATGACCCGCCCCACCCCGCTGTGGGGGCGGCTGGCCCGGGTGCCGGCGGCGTTTCCGCCGGCCGGCGGGGTGGAGGTGGTGGTCTCGCCGACGTCGGAACTCTGCCCGGCCGGGTGGGTCGGGGCGGTCGCCCTCGGCGACGCGGCGCTCGTGACCGTACCGGACGCGCACACCGCCACGGTCGTACGGGACGCGCTGGCGCACCTGTCCGTGGAGGCGCTCGTGGACGGCGTTTCGGTGCGCGCGGTGCTGCCCGTCGCGGCGACGCTCGGGCCCGCGGCGCTGGCGTACGTGTCCCCGGGACGGTTCCGGCCGGCGGACGCCGGCGCGCCTGCGGTGGAACGACTGCCGGCCGGGCACGCCGAGCTGGGCCGGCTGGAGGAGTCGGCCGGCGACGAGGACGCCGTGGAGGCGGCGCTGGACGAGATCACCTCCCCCGCCTTCGTCGTCCGCCGGCAGGGGCGGGTCGTCGCCGCCGCCGGATACCGGGCGTGGCCGAGCCGGACCGCCCACCACAGCGTCCTGACGGCGCCCGCCGAGCGCGGGCGAGGGCTGGCACGGGTGGCGGGCTCGGCGGCGGTCGCACACGCCCTCGCCGCCGGGCTCCTGCCCCAGTGGCGGGCGCGGCCTCCGGCGTCCCGGCGCGTCGCCGCCTCGCTGGGCTTCGCGGAACTGGGCTCCCAGCTGAGCATGGAACTCACGGCCGACGGGGGGAGGCCGGCGTACCGCCGGCATCCCTGACGCGGTGGTCGAGGCGCGCCCGGCGGTGGCAGTATCGGCGGCATGCTCCCCACCCTCCAGGTCGGCCCGTACACCGTCATCGCGCTCGCCGACGGCGAAGGGCCCTTCTTCTCCGCCCGGTCCGAGGCGTTCCCCGACGCCACGAGCGAACAATGGGCGGCGGCCGACCGGTTCGATCCCGGTGCGCTCGACGCCGAGGGGCGCTGGTGGCTCCAGTTCCGGGCCTTCGCCATCCGCAGCGACCGGGGCGTGACGCTCGTCGACGCGGGGATCGGCCCGGCCGACGGCCCGGCGGCCTCCTGGGCGCCCGTGCCCGGGGTGCTCCCCGCCTCGCTGGCCGCAGCGGGCATCGCACCCTCCGACGTGGACACCGTCGTCCTCACCCACCTCCACACCGATCACGTGGGCTGGGCGGTCGTCGGCGGCGAGCAGGCACGCCCCTACTTCCCGAACGCCGAGTACCTGTTGCAGCGAGCCGAGTCGGACGCGATCGAGGCGCTCAACCCGCAGCTGCGGTCGAGCCTGATCGACCCGCTCCGGGCGAGCGATCGGCTCCGGCTGCTCAACGGCGAAGCCGCACTGCGCGGCGGCGAGCGGGTGCTCGCCACGCCCGGACACACGCCCGGACACCAGAGCGTGCTCGTCGAGGCCGGACGCGAACTCGTCGCGGTGACGGGAGACCTGCTCGTGCACGCGATCCAACTCCTCCATCCCGAACTCGCCTACGCGCACGAGACGGACCCGGCCCGGGCGAGGACCTCCAGGGAACGGCTGCTGCGCCGCGGCCGGTCCGCGGACACCCTCCACCTCGCCACGCCGCACCTGACCGAACCGTTCGTCGACGCTCGGGCCGGCACGGCGTCGGCGGCGGTGGCACGGGACGGCGTCACCGGGTAGGGACCGGCTGGGTGAGGTTCAGCGGGTTGCCGTCCGGGTCCCGGACGTGAGCGACCCGCTGCCCCCACGGCATGTCGTCGGGGCCACCGCTGACCGCGCCGCCCAACGCCTCGACCCGCCCGAGTGCGTCGTCGACGTCGTCGACGGCGACGCTGAGCAGGATCCGCGGCGCCGCCGCGCCGACCTGCGCGTCCTCCTTGGACACCAACCCGAGGTCGGTGTCGCCGATGCGCAGGCCGAGGTAGAAGACCGGGCCCTCCTCCGGGACCCGAAAGATCTCCTCGGCTCCGAACAACCGCGTGTAGAAGCCGCGCAGGGCGTCCAGGTCGGCGGTGAGGATCACGGGCTGAAGGGTCGACATGGGCACTCCTCGCACGGGAACGGATCGCTTCGCCGGGTAGACCGTCCGAGGACGGCGGACTCATCGGTCCCGCGCCGCCGCAGGCCGCCTCACGCGCCGGAGGATTCAGTCCGCGAGGGTCGGGGAGGAGGCGCCCCGGGCGAGCTGTCGGGGCGCGCCCGTGCCGTCGGCGGGAACCGACCAGATGCCGCCGCCGTATCCGTACGCCAGGGTCTCGCCGTCCGTCCACAGCGCCTGGTCGTCGATGCCGCGTCGTTCCGCGACGGGGTGCTCGCGGCCGGTCGTCAGGTCGTACACGTACAGCCGCCACGGCTCGCGCGGGCCGTCGGAGACGCGCTTCTTGAAGGCGATCCGGGTGCCGTCGGGGGAGAGGGACGGGCACTCCACGTTCGCGCGCAGGGTCCGGGCGGACCAGGTGGCCATGTCGCCCTCGACGAGGTGGGTGCGGCCGTTCGTGGAGACCGTGGCGTAGAAGCGGTTGTCGTCCGCCGCGAAGCTGACGCCCCAGTAGTTGACGTCGGGCGCGTGGTAGCGGCGCCCGTCGAGGGTCAGCGGGATCTGCTCGATGTTCTTCACCAGATAGCCGGTGCGCAGGTCGAGGACGGACGTGCGGGTGGAGAAGGAGGAGCGGGCGTACGAGTCGCCGGTCGCGAACATCGTCCAGGCGAGCATGTTCCCCGAGGCGGAGACGCGGGCCCGGCTGGGGATGCCCGGCAGGCTCATGCGGCGCACCTCGCGCAGCTCGCGGTCGAGCACGATGACGTACGAGCGGGCCGGGACGCCGGGGCGGCGCCGCAGGCAGAGCGCGGTGTCGCCGGCCGCGTGGAAGCGGTCGCAGACGGGGCCGCCGGCCACGCGTCCGCCGGGCGCGGCGGGATCCACGCGCGCGACGCGCCCCGTCGCGGTGTCCCGCGCGTACAGCGCGCCGCCGCCCGCGGCGAGGGCGAAGCGGGGGTCGGCGGTGCCGGCGGCCGCGGCGTCGCGGCCCGAGGCCGCCCGCAGGGTGTAGGCGGTGGCGCCGCCGCCGAGCAGCAGCAGCGCCAGCACGATGATCCAGACGCGGGTACGGGTGGAGGCACCGGTCAGGGCGGGCATGGGTCAGTCGGTCCTCTCGGAGGGCTCGGGGGCGTTCGGCCCGGCGGGAGCCGCGACGCCCCGGGGGAGCAGGCGCGCGGAGCAGCAGACGGCGGCGGCGAGGGTGACGAGGGCGGCGACGAGCGCGGTCTCCGGGCCGGTCGCCGTCCACAGGGCGCCGAACGCGACCGCCGAGCCGAGCCGGGCGAGCGCCTGCGCGGTCTGGACGAGCGCGAGCCCGCCCGCCTGCCGCCCCTCGGTCAGATACGGGCCGGTGAGGGCCATGAGGACGCCGTCGGTCGCGGCGTAGAACAGGCCGAGCAGGGCCAGGACGCCGAGCAGGACGACCATGTCCGGCAGCGGCGTCAGCAGCAGCCCGTACGCCAGGGCCAGGGCCCCGTGCCCGTACAGGAGGGGCCGTCGCCGTCCGAGGCGGTCGGCGAGCCGGCCGGCCGGCACGGCGAGGAGCAGGAAGACGGCGGCGGCGCCCAACGGCAGGAACGGGAACCAGGTGGCGTCGAAGGAGAGCCGGCGCTGGAGCAGCAGGTACAGGAAGGAGTCGCCGATCGTGGCCGCGCCGAGGAGCGCCGCGCACCCGACGATCCGCCGGTAGCCGGGCGAGCGCAGCCCGGCGAGCAGCCCGCCCCGCGCGCGCCGCGCGGTGCGACCTTCCGGCCCGCCGGCGGAGGGCGTGCGCCCTCGGCCGGGCACGCACAGCACCCACAGCACCACCCCGAACGCCCCCACGCAGAAGCTGACCGCGAAGACGGCGTCGTACGCGTCGGCCGTAGCCCACAGCAGCGCGAAGGCCGCCAGCGGGCCGAGCAGGGCCCCGGTGGTGTCCATGGCGCGGTGCGTGCCGAAGGCGCGGCCCAGGTCCTCGGGCGGGCTGTGCAGCGTGATGAGCGCGTCGCGCGGGGCGGTGCGCACGCCCTTGCCGAGCCGGTCGGCGCCGATGGCCCCCGCGATCCAGCCGGTCGCGCCGCCCGCGAGCAGCAGACCGAGCCGGGAGAGGGCGGAGAGCGCGTAGCCGAGTCCGCCGACCGCCTTGTGCCGCCCGCCGCGGTCGGCGGTGGCGCCGCCCAGGAGCCGCACGAGCGCGGTGGCGCCGGTCGACAGGCCGTCGAGCAGCCCGAACTGGAGGGGCGAGAGGCCGAGTCCGAGGACCAGGTAGAGCGGCAGGACGGCGGTCACCATCTCGGAGGAGACGTCGGCGACGAGGCTGACCGTGCCGAGCGCGAGGACGGTGCCGGGGACGCGCCGCCGGACCCCCGAGGGGGCGGGCGGCGCGTCGGGGCGACCGGTGGTCGCGACGTACATCAGTGGCAGGTGTAGGTCGGGGCGGAGTCCTTGACCTGGTCGTCGGTGCCGACGTACTGCCAGGTGTAGGTGGTGTCGGTGAGGTCGAGCTTCAGGACGCCGTACGTGCCGCTGATCCGCTTCTGGCTGTTGGGCTGCACGGTTTCGATGTCGTACGGTTCCGCGCCGCCCATGCCGCCGACGATCTCGACCATGCCGTCGGCGGTGGCCCGCCCGTCCGGGTCCTGCGGGGCGAAGCGCTCGTAGTGGTGGTCGTGGCCGTTGAGGACGAGGTCGGCCTTGGCGGCGTACAGGATCCGCCAGACGGGGCGGGAGACCGGGTCGTTGCCGTGGCCGCCGGAGGAGTACAGCGGGTGGTGGAAGTAGGCGGCGACGCACCCCTTGGTGTTCCGGGCGAGGTCGTCCTTGAGCCACTGGATCTGCGCGGGGTCGTCGAAGGAGTTGGAGTCCAGGGCGACGAAGTGCCAGTTGCCCTGGTCGTAGCTGTAGTACGGCTTGCCCTGCGGATAGGCGATCGCGCCGAAGTACGCCTGGTAGCCGGCGAGCGGACCCGCCGGGTCGTACGTCTCGTGGTTGCCGGGCACCGGCCGGGTCTTCGCCTTGAAGACGCCCCACGTCTTGTCGTAGTAGGCGCGGAAGTCGGAGAGCAGGGCGTCGTCGTACTGGTTGTCACCCATGGTCAGGTAGAAGGACGGTGCGATGCGCTGCGCGAGCGCGGCGGTCTTGGGGTGGGCGCAGGAGCTGCTGGAGGCCGTGCACTGGGCGGCGATGTCTCCGGCCGCGACGACCGTGAACGCGCCGCCGGGCGGGGGCGTGGTCGAGGTGGTGCCGTAGACCTCCACCGTCCAGAGCGAGTAGCCGTAGGGGGTGCCCCGGGCGGTCCCGTACACGCGCAGGTAGCGGCCGGTGCCGGTCAGCCCGGTCCAGTCGTCCGTGCCGCCGTTGCCCGCGGTCTCGGTGGCGAGGCGGGTCCAGGTCGTGCCGTCGGACGAGATCTCGACCCGGTACGCCTTCGCGTAGGCGACCTCCCAGACGAGCTTGACGCGGGAGACGGTCGCCGACGGGCCGAGGTCGACCCGGATCCACTGCGGGTCGACGCCTTCGGTACTGGCCCAGCGGGTGGTGGCGAGGCCGTCGAAGGCCTTCTCCGGCCCGAAGGTGCTGTCCTCGACGGACGACGAGGTGGCCGGACGGCCCTGTGAGATCAGCGAGTCGGCGAGGACACCGGCGCCCGCCCGGTCGGGGAGACCGAGGGCGAGCCCGCCGACGAGGAGCAGGACGACGGCGAGGAGGAGGGAGAGCGAGGTGGTGGTCGTGGGGGAGGGGGAGGCGGAGGTGGTGCGGCGGGGTGGGACGGATGCGAAGGGACGCATACCTGGGCTCCCTGGCCTGAGACGGGCGAGAGCTGGACACCGGCGCGGAGCACCACGCCACGGACCGGCCGCGTCACGCGCGGACGATCGGGGTGGTGCACGGCGGCCGGGTCAGAGCTCTCGCTGAGCGCGTCACGTCCTCCACAGGAGTCCGCCGCGCCGAGCCGCTGCGGGGATGCTAGCCGATGGTCAGGTTTCCTACCAGACCTGGGAGGGGGCGAGGGGACGGTCTCGTCGCGGGCCTCAACTGCCCCTGTGGTAGGTGTGGTTGCGGGCTCCGCGAGCGCCGACGTGCGGAGCGGGGGCAGCGCCCGGGCCCTCGCTGATCAGGGACGGGGACGGAGAAGCGGAGCGGCCTGTAGCGTCGCCCCGTGCCGCGGGGTGGCCCCGTGGCGCCGCGCAGGACGGGGAGGGGAGCGGCGGTGGCCGAGCGGATCTGGCTGGACGTCTCGTACGCGGAGAAGGACCGCGCGAAGGCGGCGGGGGCGCGCTGGGATCCGGCCGCCAAGCGCTGGTACGCACCCCGCGCGGGCATCGCCGCGCTGGAGCCGTGGGCCGCGGCCCCGGACGTACCGGAGCTGCTGCCCGGCGAGGACCGCACGCTCGGCGACGGCCTGTTCGTCGATCTGGTGCCGTCCAGCTGCTGGTTCACCAACGTCCGGTCCTGCGTGTCCCCCGGCGACTGGGAACGGCTCCGCCGGATGATCACCCGGCGGGCCGGAAGGCGCTGCGAGGCGTGCGGCGCCGGCGAGGACCGGCAGGCCCGGAGGTGGCTGGAGGCACACGAGCGGTGGGTGTACGACGAGCCGGCCCGTGTCCAGCGGCTGCGGCGGCTGATCTGCCTCTGCACGGACTGCCACACCGTCACCCACTTCGGGTACGCGCAGGTGCGCGGCCTGGAGGCGCAGGCCTTCGCCCACCTGTCCCGGGTCACGGGGATGGACGGGCCGACGGCGCGCGGCCACGTCGACGCCGCGTTCGCGACGTGGCGGCGCCGCTCGCGGCTCGTGTGGGAGCTGGATCTCGGCATCCTCACCGACGCCGGGATCACCGTCCGCCGTCCGCCCGCCGCGGAGGAGCGTCCCGGCGTCGCGGCGGCGGGGCTCACCGGCCCCGTCCTGCCGGCCCCGCGCGAGGACTCCGATGTGCCGCGGGAGCCGGGCGCTCGGTAGCGTGGGAGTCCGCCGCATGGAGCGTCCATGGGCCCGGGCGGTCCGCGTGCGGGCGTCCCGCGGAGAGTGACGAGGCACGATGAGCGAACCGACGAAGCCCGAGGTCGACGTACCGGCGGGGGAGGCTCCGACCGAGCTGACCGTCCGGGACCTGGTCGTCGGGGACGGCGTCGAGGCGAAGCCCGGCATGGTCGTCCGGGTCCACTACGTCGGGGTCACCTTCGCGTCCGGGAAGGAGTTCGACGCCTCCTGGGACCGGGACGAGCCGTTCAAGTTCGCCCTCGGCGGGGGCCGGGCCGTCAAGGGCTTCGACCGGGGGATCCGGGGGATGAAGGTGGGCGGCCGGCGCGAGATCGTGGTGCCGCCGCGGCTCGGCTACGGCAAGCAGTCTCCGTCGTCGTCGATCCCCGCGCACTCGACGCTCGTCTTCGTGGTGGACCTGCTCTCCGCCACCTCCTGAGACGCCTTCCCCGACCGGAACGCGGATCGACAGGGGTCCCGCCCCACCCGCGACCTCCTGAACGGGCTTCGGTTCGTCGCGGTCGTCGCCGCCACACCCTGTCCCGGGGCAGACGCGGGATTCGCGAGCGCATCATGATCATGGTCTGAGACAGTCGTGCCATGCGCAGTGACGAGACCGTCGAGCAGGGAACCGTCGCCGACCTGGCCCGGGACCGGTGGGAGATCACGCTGGGCGGAGAGCTGCCCGCGCGATTCGCCGAGCCGGGGTGGAGCTACGGGGAGACGGTCAAGCGCCGGTGTCCCGGCTGCGACGGCACCCTGCACGCCCTGCGCAGGCCGTACGAGTCGCAGGGTCGGACCTACCGGTACACGGCGCTCGTCTGTCCCGCCTGCGCCACCGCCTTCACCCTCGCGGACCTCGGGGCGCGGCGGTACGACGAGTTGACCGGCGCCGCCTCGCGCGGGAGCGCCCCGGCGCCCGCGCCCGCACCGCGCGAGCCCCGGCCGGACCGGCGGCGGCCCGCCGCGACCGTGACCGCGCGCGTCCGGCTCCCGGGGCAGCGCGCCGAGCGGGGACCGGCGTGGCCCGAGGACCTGGTCGTACCCGACGGGACCGAGCGGCGCGCCCTGCTCTGGTGCACGACCGCCGACCCCGCGTGGCGCCCGGCCGAGGCCGCGCTCGCCGCCGCCGACGACGCGCGGGTGATCCTCCCCGACGCACCGGGGTACGAGGCGTTGCGCGCGTGGCTGGAGGAGCGGGGCGTCCCGTACCGGGTGAGCCGCTACTGGGAGGAGGCCGGACAGGTCGGCACGGTCGGCGACACCGGCGGCCGTACGGAACTGGTCGCGTCCGGTCCGGACGGCGCGGCGCCCGCCGCCGGACCGTGGGCCGTCGCGGCCCGGGACGCCTTCGCCGCCCAGTGGGACGCGCTGGAGGACCTCCCCGACGCGGACGCCGACGGGAACGCGTACGTGCCCGTCGGCGAACTGGTGCCGGCCGCGTGGGCGGGGCTGCTCCCGCACCCGACGTTCAACCCGGTGCAGGCCGCCGCCGTGCCCGCGGTGCTGGAGGAGACCGGGCACCTGGTCGTCGTCGCGCCGACGGGCGCGGGGAAGACCCCCATCGGCATGGTCGCGGCGCTCGCGGCGCACGCCCGCGGACGCAAGGCGGCCTGGCTGGTGCCGCAGCGCTCGCTCACCGACGAACTCGACCGCGAACTCCGGCTGTGGCGGCGCCACGGACTCCGCGTGGTGCGCCTGTCCGGTGAGGCCGCCGTGGACACCGAGCTGATCCGGACGGCAGACGTCTGGGTGGCCACCACCGAGAAGTTCGAGGCGATCTGCCGCGCCGGCTCGCTGCGGGACGCGCTCGCCGAGGTCGGCTGCCTCGTGGTCGACGAGATCCACCTGCTCGGCGACCCGGGGCGCGGCGCCGTCCTGGAGGCGCTGCTCGCCCGCGTACGGGAGGACGCCACGGCCACCCGTATCGTCGGCCTGTCCGCGACGGTCGCCAACGCCGACGAGGTCGCGGACTGGCTGGGCGCCCGGCTCGTCCGCACCACCTGGCGGCCCACCCGGCTCACCTGGCAACTGCCCCACCTGCCCCCGGTCGACGAGACGGACTGGGCGGCCCGGGTCGCCGTCCGCACCGAGGCCGCCGTCCGCATCGCCCGGCAGGTCACCGAGGACGGCGGCAGCGTCCTGGTCTTCTGCGGCAGCAAGCGCGGGGTCCGCGCCACGGCGCTCGCGCTGGCCGCCGACCGCGGCGTGCCCACCACCGGCGTCGACGCCGACGACGCCGAACAGGTGGAACGGCTCTGCACCAAGGCCGGCGTACGGCTCCACTACCGGGACTGGCCGTACAAGCGGGAGGCCGAGCAGGCGTTCCGCGCCCGGGAGGCGGAGATCCTGGTCGCCACCTCCACGGTCGCGGCCGGCGTCAACCTCCCCGCCCGCGCGGTGATCGTCCGCGACACCACCCTCGGCCTGGACCGCGTCGAGGTGTCGATGGTCCAGCAGATGTTCGGGCGCGCCGGGCGCATCGGCGCCGGCGAGCGCGAGGGCTGGGCGTTCCTGCTCACCGACCCGTCGGAACGGGCGCACTGGCAGGCCCGGCTGGCCGCCGGGTACACCGTGCGGTCGCGCCTCGACGAGTCCCTGCCCGACCACCTCCTCGCGGAGGCCGTGCAGGAACGGCTCGCGAACCTCGACGAGGCGGAGCGGTGGTGGGCCGGCACCTTCGCCGCGCACCAGGGCCACGACAGCGTCGAGCCGCTGCACGAAGCCGCCCGGTTCCTCGCGGACGTGGGATGCCTCCGCAACGGCGCGGGCGCGGACCGGCTCGAACCCAGTCCGCTCGGCCGGCTCACCAGCCGCTTCATGGTCGACGCCACGCTCGCCGACGACCTCGCGACGGCGCTGCGGCACGCCCCCGTCCCCGAGGACCCGCTCGCCGCCGAGCAGGTGCTCGCGGCCCTGCTCAGCACCTGCCTGCCCGCCCTCGCGCAGGCTCCGTTCACAGAGCGGGCGAAGGCGGCCCTGCGCCGCGTCCTGCGCGAGGCCGAGCGGACGGGCGACGAGCCGGACGACCCCTGGGGGATCGGGCCGGTGAAGGAGCCGGCGCCGGACGACGACGAGGAGCAGCCGCAGGCCGGCGACCTGGCCCGGGCCGTCCTGCTGCTCGCCGCGACCCGCCCGGCCCTCTTCCGCGGCCGGCCCGCCTACGTCCTCGGCATCCCCGTCGACTCCATGGCCGGCATCCTGGAGGAGGCCCAGCGCTACCTGGCCTGGCTCGGCGCCCAGGGCCCGCTCGGCACCGTCCACCCCTGGATCGCCGTCGTCGCCGGCGACCTGGCGCTGCGCGTCCGCTGGCGCGCCCTGGGGCCGGGGCGCGGGGCCGGGCGGCTGCTCTGGATGTGCGAGCGGATGGCCACGGCGCCGCTCGCGCCCCAGCTCGTCCCCCGCCTGTGGCAGGCGGCGCGGGCGCGCGGCATCGACGCGCCCGACTGGCCCGGCACCACACCGCCCGGGGACTGCGCCCTGTCCCCGGACCGCTACCGGTCCCTGCTGGCCGAGCGCGCCACCGGCACCCGGCTCGACGTCCAGACGGACGCGGTCCGGGCCTGGGCACCGGCCGGAGCCGTGATCCACCTGTGGAACGGCGCCACCACCACCCCGTACACCTCCGACGGCGAGGAGACCACGCTCCCGCTGCCGGCCGCCGCCCCGGCCGACCCGTCGGCCGGCCGCCGCGGCGCGGCCGTCTTCAGCCGCGGCGACCGGATCGCGGCGGGCTGGCTCGCGGCGTACACCGCGATCCGGGCCTGACGCGCGGGCGTTCCCCCTCCTGCTCCACACGAGCGACAGCGCGTCTGACCGTCGGCCGGTCGGTCCGCGGGGCGGGGCAGCCGGGTGTGGCCGTGCGGCCGCGGAATTCGTTGCCCGGTCGTCGCGCCGCGTGAGAACATCGAGGTCAACCGGTCCGTCCCCTCTGGGGGCGGGCCGTTGGCCTGTCGGCACTACTGGCCATCCACCACGACCGCAAGGGGCGGGCAGCGCGTGAGGCACGGAGCGGAATCGACGGAAGCCCGCATCGAGGACGCGGACAGCATCCTGGTCGCCCCTGCGGCGCTGCACGGGACCGCCGCGGTGAGGGACTTCTTCGGGACGGTGATCACGCCGGAGGAACTGGCCTCCGGCACGCTCGACCTCGCGCGGAAGACGGTCTACCTGTGCGGCGACATCGCCGACTACGAGGGACGTCGACTGGACTCCGCCGCAAGGGTGTTCGTGGTCGATGAACGCGCGCACGGTCGTCGCGGGGACGAGGGCGCCCCTTGGCCCGTCGTCGGGCTCGGCCGAGTCCCGGTCCGCGTCCACGGCGTCGGCGTGTACTACCCCCGCTTCTTCGGGAGCGGCACCGATCACTTCGGACGGATCAGCGCGGAGCACACGTTCCAGTCCCTGACCGAGTCCACCAAGCCGGGGACGGCCCACCGCAGCGGCATCTACCTGACCCCCGTCGAAGAGGACGGCGACGAGCTGCACTTCCGCCTGCTGCGGTGCTCCACGAACCTCTCGGGCCCGACCGAAGGCTTCGGCCCGACGGACACGCGCATCGTCGAGGAGCTCAACCGCGAGGCCGCCGCCGTCTTCCGCGACCAGGCGCCGCTCAACCACGTCCTCGCCCAGATCTACCACAACACCCTCGCCACGCCGGAGCGGAAGCAGTCCAAGGCCAGGATCTCGGCTCACGCCGACAAGACGAAGGACATGCCGGCCAACGGCATCATGGCCTTCTGCACGTTCTACGACGGCCTCGACAAGCTACAGCCGCTGGCGGACGACCCCTTCGACTACGGCGTGAGGGGCGTCAGCGGACTGACCAGACTCCACTTCCGCCGCAAGGACCGCACCGGAGCACTCGACGGGACCCGGCTCCCCGAGCAGTTCACCGTGACGCTCCACCCCGGCTCCGTCTTCTTCATGCCGCTGTCCACCAACCGCCTGTACACCCACGAGATCCGCCCCTCGGCGTTGGACGCCGAGTCGATCCCCACCCGGCTGGGATACGTCGTGCGCTGTTCGCGCACCGAAGCCGTGCACAAGGACGGCCAGACCTTCCTCAAGCTGGCCGGAGACCTGGTGAAGCTGGAACCGCCCACACCGGCCGGCATGGACGAGCTCCGCAGGCTCTACGCGGAGGAGAACAGGACCTCGTCCTTCATCGACTACGGCGACGCCTTCCTCTTCAGCATGAACACGGGAGACTACCGTGCCCCCCGCGTCTGAGGTCCCGGACGAGATCATCGCGTGCACGCTGCCGGCCGACGGGGAGGGGGACCCCTTCACCGAACTGATGGCGTCGGCGCACCTGGAAGACCTGGGCAAGGGCCGGACGGGCGCCGTGCTGAGCAGGATCGACGCATCCGGCGGTGTGCCCCTCGTCCGTACCACCACGCGCTACGCCGGACCGGCACAGCGCTTCCAGCCGCTGCACGAGCGACTGGCGGCACGCGTCCAGGAGCGGGCGGCGATCCCTGTCTCCTTCAACAACGCCCTGATGGAGTGCTACACGAACGCCTACAAGAGGATGGGAGGCCACTCCGACCAGGCCCTGGACCTGGCCGAGGACTCGTTCATCGCCGTGTACTCCTGCTACCGGCATCCCGAAGCGAGCCCGCAGCGGAAGCTGATCTTCGAGCCGAAGGGCTCCGCCGACGAGCGGTACGAGATCTCACTGACCCACCACAGCGTCGTCGCCTTCTCCGTCGAAGCGAACCGGCGGTTCCGGCACCGAATCGTGTGGGACCCGCCCGCCGCCGCGCGGGAGCCCGACAACCCCTGGCTGGGCGTCACCTTCCGCACGTCGAAGACCACGGTCCGGTTCGTGGACGGACACGTCTCCCTCCCGCAGGGCGTGCGCCTGACACTGGCGGACGACGAGCAGGCGCGCGCGTTCTATCGCCTGCGGCGACGCGAGAACGACGAGACGGACTTCACCTACCCGCCGCTCTCGTACACCGTCAGTGAGAGCGATCTGATGCCGCCCGCATGACGGGGCCCGGGCGCCGTTTCGGGGGCGCGCCACGGCGTGCCCAGGGTGGCCAGTGCGGTGTGGAGGAGGAAGGATTCGGCGCGGTCCCAGGGCCAGCCGTTCTCAACGACCAGGGTGCGCCAGCCGCCGGGGCCGAACCAGAACCACAGGAGGTCCGCCGTCTCCTCCTCCGGGCGGTCCGCAGGTGCGAGGGCGTGCAGGTGGTGCGCGGCGGTGCGGAGGGCGGCGCGGTAGTCGGCGGTCGCACGCTCCCACAGGGGCTCGCCGTCCTCGTGCGACGGCAGCGCCTTGTGGATCGCCTCGTGCACGTGGGACTCGCTCTCGTTCCCCGACCGGGTGCCACGGGCGAGGGCCCTGAGCGCCGACTCCAGGTCCGGCGCGGCGGCCGGCGCGCACGCGCACGGACGCGGCTGAGCCCGGGACCGGTCCCGTGGGCCCTACTCGTACGACACGTCAGGGGCCTGCCGGATCATCCGCATGAGACCCGCATCGCTCGCGAAGCCGAACTCCTCGTACAACGGCGCCGCTTCCTCGCTGGCGTGGAGTTCGAACAGCGTGACGCCGTCCTGCCACAGGTGCTCCACCAGCGCGGACACGACCGCCCGAGCGTACCCGCGGCGCCGGTAGGCGGGTTCGGTGGCGACGGCGTGGACGCGGGCGGCCAGCCCGCGGGGATAGCCGGGACCCGGCAGGACCCGATGGGTCAGTGCGAGAGCGCAGGCGGCGAGCCCGCCGCCAGGCGCGTCGACGACGAAGGCGCGGGCATCCCCGGCCGGCCCGAGCCTCCCGGCCAGGTGCTCACGGCAGACGTCGAGCCATGCCTCCCCCAGAGGCTGGGACAGGACGTACGCGGAACGCAGCCTGGCGATCTCGCCGGCATCGGCCGGGACGGCCGGCCGGACCGGGCGGGTGGAAGGGGAGGGGGCTGCGGAGGGGCCGGAGGAGCGGGGCATCGAGGGGCCTCCTGAGGGGGTCGGCGTGGGGGTCGGCGCGGGGGTCGCCTGGAGTGTCGAGCGCGAGCAGGCGGCCGCGTC
This sequence comes from Streptomyces roseofulvus, assembly GCF_039534915.1. Classification (NCBI taxonomy): domain Bacteria; kingdom Bacillati; phylum Actinomycetota; class Actinomycetes; order Kitasatosporales; family Streptomycetaceae; genus Streptomyces; species Streptomyces roseofulvus. The sequence continues at coordinate 7,953,981 of NZ_BAAAWE010000001.1, forward strand.
CTCGGTATACCAGTGCTCTCGAAGACCGCGCTCGCCAGAGGGAGAACCGTCATGACGCTTCAGCGCATGGACAACGTCGGCATCGTCGTCGAGGACCTGGACGCCGCCATCGCCTTCTTCTCCGAGCTGGGGATGGAAGTCGAAGGGAGGATGCGGATCGAAGGACTCTTCGCGGATCAGGCGGTCGGACTCGACGGCGTCCGGAGCGAGATCGCGATGATGCGGACGCCGGACGGCCACGGCAAGCTGGAGCTCGCGCAGTACCACGCTCCCGCGGCGATCGGCGGGGGAGCGCACCACCCGCCGAACACCCTGGGCCTGCACCGGGTCATGTTCGCCGTCGACGACATCGACGACACCCTCACCCGCCTGCGTTCCCACGGCGCCGAACTGCTCGGCCAAGTGGCCCGCTACGAGGACGTCTACCGTCTCTGCTATCTCCGCGGCCCCTCGGGCATCATCCTCGCCCTGGCGGAACGCATCGGCTGAAACGCCCCGGGCTCTCCGCTCTCACCCCAACTGCTCGAACGCCACATCGGCATCGGCGACGGCCTCGGGGTGGACGTCGACGGCGGTCCGGCCGTCGGCGATCTTCTGCCAGTTGGTCCGGGCGAGCACCCGCTGGACGGCGAGCACCTGCGCGGCTCGCAGGCGCGCCTGGATGCCGTCGCCGAGGGCATCCGCCAGAGCCTCCTCGTCCTCGAGCTGGTACTGCGTGAGCCGTGCGGCCAGGCTCGGCGTGGCGAACACCAGCCGGTGGAACGCCACCACCTCGGGATGGTCGTTGAGACCGGTGACGGGATCGAAGCGGTCGAGCCCGGCCCGGAAGTGCCGGTGCAGCGCCGTCACCGGCCCGGCGTCGGGCGCACGGTCCCGTACGACCCGCGCGGCCTCGCCCTGGTGGTCCGCGAACCGGTGCAGCACGAGGTCTTCCTTGCTGGGGAAGTACCGGAAGAGGGTCGGTTTCGAGACCTCGGCGGCCGCGGCGATCTCGTTGACCGAGACCCCGTCGAAGCCTCGCTCCAGGAACAGCGCGACGGCCGCGTCGCCGATGGCGTCACGCGTCCGCTCCTTCTTCCGGTCCCGCAGTCGCGTCGGCTCGCTCATCTGCCCACCGTAACATTTTTTACCGGGTTGCATTTTTAACCGAGTAACGTTTTCATGGCCGGCATGCAGCAGACAGACACCTCTCCCGCGCTGGTCACCGGCGCGACGGGCCGGGTCGGCCGCCTCGTCGTCGACCGACTCCTCGACGCCGGCGTACCCGTCCGCGCCCTCGTCCGCCGTCCCGAGGCCGCGGCGCTGTTCCCGCCGAAGGTCGAGGTCGTCACCGGCGACCTCACCGCGCCCGAGACGCTCGACCCGGCGCTGAAGGGCGCACGTGCGGTCTTCCTCGTCTGGACCGCCCCGCCTCGGACCACCGAGGCGGTCGTCGAACGACTCGCGGCCCACGTGCGGCAGGTCGTCTTCCTCTCCTCCCCGCACCAGACGCCCCACCCCTTCTTCCAGCAGCCCAATCCCCTCAAGGCGCTGCACGCCGACATCGAGCGCCTCCTGGCGGCCGCCGATCTCAGGACGACGCTCCTCCGGCCGGGCATGTTCGCGTCGAACGCCCTGGCCTGGTGGGCACCCGCCATCCAGGCCGGCGACGTCGTGCGGTGGCCCCATGGCGCCGCCGAGTCGGCCCCGATCGACGACCGCGACATCGCGGCCGTAGCGGCACGCACGCTCGGCGACGACACCTACGCCGGAGGCGACTACGTCCTCACGGGCCCCGAATCCCTGACCCAGGCGGCGCAGTTGGACGTCATCGGCGACGCCCTGGGACGCCGGATCGCCTTCGAGGAGATCACACCGGACGCGTTTCGAAGCCTGTGGCAGGGCACGGCCCCCGGCGCGGCGATCGACATGCTGCTCGCCGCCTGGAGCGCGGCCGTCGGCCGGCCCGCGTACCTGACCACCGCGGTGTCCGACATCCTCGGCACACCGCCACGAACGTTCCGCCGGTGGGCCGTCGACCACGCCACGGCCTTCACACAGCGCCTCTGAGTCACTTCGCCGCCGCGTCCGGTGCACCGGGGCTCACGCGGGGCGTCGTCCACGTGAGGCCCGGTGAGCGGGGAGCGCGGCGAGGACGGCGAGGACGGCGAGGCGACAGTAGACGGTTGCTCAGAGTTTGCCTTGCACGAGAACCGTGCGATGCCCCCCGAGCGCGCGGGAGAGACCTTCGAGGAACGCGGGACTGACGTCGGGCCAGTCCCAGAACACGAAACCGAGATACCCGAAGGCGAAGTAGTCATCCGACCAGGTCCACGCGGCCAGGTCGGCAGAGCGCCGGCAGTGCGCGCAGGCGACGGCCGCGCTGCCTGTGTCGCTCCAGGCGTCGATGGCCTCACCGAACGGCTCCCACGCGCCTTCGATCTCCTCCAGCCGGTCGGTGTAGAAGTCCGCCCGCCCGGCACAGTGGGGACACACCGCGAACATGGGCTCGCCCTGACCGCAGCTGAAGACGCTGCGGCCGGTCTCGATCGCGAGTCCGTCGCTGGGCTCCCAGTCCTCCTGGCCGACCGCCTTGGCCCAGGAGGGACCAGGCGCATGCCCGGACGGTGCCCCGAGCACACAGTCGGTGAGCTCGGCCCGCACGATCCCCTCCCTGACCAGCCAGTCGCGTCCGATGTCTGCCAGGGTCCGGGCGTCCGCCTGCGTCGCGTCGAGGTCGACGACGGTCTGAAAGTAGATCCCCATGAGGGAAGACTAGGACGGCGGCCGTGCGCCACGCGCCGCGGGGATCGGCTGCGCCTCATGGGGTTGTGGCTATGAAGCCTCGGGCCACGCGAGCCTCCGTGCCCGGTGGGCCCCGGTCGCGAGCACCATCAGGACGGCCGCAAGGCCGCCCAGCGTCATGACCGTCGACGGCGAGGAGCGATCGAGGACGGTCCCTCCGGCCAGGGCTCCGATGGAGATGGTCGCCTGGAACGAGGCGGTGAAGAGGACGGAGGACGCCTCGGGGGCGCCGGGCGCGGCCTTGGCGAACCACGTCTGCGAGCAGACCGGGACGGCCCCGTAGGCAGCACCCCAGACGATCAGCAGCGCCAGCGCCCCCACCTTCGAACCGCCGAGAACGGGCAGGAGCAGGGTCGCACCGGCGATCGACGCGCCGACCGCGGCGAAGGTGGCCCGCGGATGGCGTCCCACCCAGGATCCTCCGACGAAGTTGCCGGCGATGCCGGCCGCCCCGTAGATGAGCAGAGAGACCGTGAGGAGGCCCGAACCCACGTGGGTCACCTGCTCCAGGAAGGGAGCGACGTACGTGTACGTGCCGAAGTGAGCGAGCACGATGAGGAAGGTGGTCACCAGGGCGAAGCGGGTGTGGACGTTCCGGAGCATGCCGCCGAGGAGGTCGAGCCGTGTCGACCGGTGGGAGGGGAGCGGCGGGACGACCGCGAGCAGCAGGGCGAGGACGGCCAGCGTGAAGCCGCCCACGGCGAGGAAAGCCGTCCGCCAGCCCGCGATGTCCCCGATGAACGTGCCCAGCGGTACCCCGAGGACGGAGCCGAGCGGGACCGCGGAGAAGATCACCGCGGTCGCGCGGCCCACAGACGCGGCAGGCACCAACTGGCCGGCGAGTCCGGCTCCGATGGACCAGAACCCGCCGATGGTGACCCCCACCATGACGCGGGAGATCAGGACGGTCCCATAGCCCGACGCGACGGCGGCCAGGAAGTTGGCCAGCGCCAGCAGGAGGAGGAACGCGCCCAGCATGATCCGTCGGTCGACACGCCCTGTGGCCACGGTGACCAGAGGGGCGGAGATCGCGGCCAGGAATCCGGGCATGGTCATCATGAGGCCGGCCATTCCGTCGGAGACGGTGAAACTCGATCCGATCGACGTGAGCAGCCCGATGGGGAGAATTTCCGTGGTGACGATGGAGAAGATCCCCGCCGTCACCGAAAGGACAGCCAGCCAGGAAAGCAGGGGAGAGCGGTCCGGCGGTACGGAGGTGGAGGAAAGGGAGGAAGTGGTGGCTGCAGACATGAGTCCTGTCCTGAACGGGGCATCACAGGGGGGAAGGTGACTTCCAGTCCAGCAGGAAAGGGCACCGGCCTCTGGCGGATTTTCGACATCAACGAGGCCGAGTACTGAGGAACCGCTGTGCGGCCTCGACCGCTGCCCTCTTGAGTTCCTCGACGGAGACTCCCCAGCTCTCCTCCCACGAGGCGAGGTCCCGCGCGCACCGGACGAGGGGTTCGAGTTCCCTGGGGTGGCCGAGGTCATCGGCGATGTCGGCGTGGATGCGGTGAGCGCCGACGGCGGCATCCAGTGACCCGTCGGAGATCTGACCGGCGATCCAGTAGGCCAACGCCCATTTCACGGCGCGCGGGTCCGAGGGCGGGTGGAGGAGCAGCCCCAATTCGTCGAGCACCTGGTCGAAGAGGTGCGGGGCCTCGGGTTCCTCGCTGCGCAGGAGCCCGGCCAGCAAGGCCAGGGAGGGGCTGTCGACGCCGGCGATCAGGGCGTCCAGACCAGCCGCTGCAGGGCGTCGCCGCGGGTCATCGCCGTCTTCTCGGAATCCTCGGGTGTGTTGGGGGGGTCTGGGAGATGATCTCCGGCATGGCTGAGGGCATGGAGGCGGGAGTGGGGCCGGCGGCGCGGGACGACGGTGCCGCGGGCTGGCGCGCCCGGTTGGGCTGGGCCTTCGGCCTCGTATCCGACGACCCCGGGGAGCGAACGGCTGCCCTGGCGCATCTGGACGGGGCCAGGAAGAACGTGCGGGCGGCTTGTGACCGCATGAACGAACTGTGGCACCTCACCAGCCCCCTCGGGCCGGAAGAGCAGTACAGGGAGCCGGCCTTCGGGCGGGCGCGCGAGGTGTACAGGGACATGTGCGACCGTTCCCTGCCCGAAGCGCTGTGGGTCGGCGGGGACGCCCTCGGGCCGAGGCTTCCCTATGCGCTGCTCTTTCTGGAATGGGAGGCTCGGTTTCCCCGCGAGTGGACACGGCATGCGAAGGAATGGGGCACGAAGCAGTCGCTCATCCGTCACGTCGCCGCAGTCGACCACGATCCGCCGACGCGGGCGAAACTCGTCGACCTTGTCGAGGTCGTCGTCCATCGGGCCCACCGCTGCAAGGACCGCGAGTACGTGCGCGTCGCGCGAGCGGTCGACGGCGAGGACCTCCGCCGCAGGCTCGACGGGGCCGCGGCCTCCGACAACCCATGGGCCCGACTGCACGCCGGCTACGTCCTCCGGCTTCTCGATCAACCCGAGGTGCCGAACACCCGGCACGTCTGGCGCACCTGGATCCGGGACGCGTCCGAGACACCGTGAGTCCTCCCCGGCCCGCGGGCAGTTTGGGCCGCTCGCACACGCCGAAGGGAAAGGGGGTACGGCCGGCGTGCGCCTCGTGAGGAGAGGGTGCGGCGACGGCCGGACGGTGACGCAGGAGGTGGGTGCCGCGGCGATCAGCGGGTGGTGCGGCCGCCGTTGAGAAAGAGCGTCCGGCCGTTGGCCCGCCGGCCGTCGAGCAGCAGGTGGCGGACCCACGGCACGATGTCGGCCAGCCCGCCGCCAGGGCCGAGGTCGGCGACGGGCGGGAGGCCCGGACCGCCGGATAGAGGCCGGCGACCGTACCCATCGCCAGGGTCGCGGCCAAGCCCGCACCCGCCGCCCACGGCGGGACCACCCAGGGCAACCCACCGATGGCCGCGTACGCACCCGTCGCCGCCGCGCCCAGTGCCACTCCGGCGACACCTCCGAGGCCGGACAGCATCAGGGACTCCGTGACGAACTGGATCCGGATCTGGCCGCGCGTCGCCCCGAGCGAGCGGCGGAGGCCGATCTCGTGGCGGCGTTCGAGGACCGAGATGATCACTGTGTTGGCGACGCCGACACCGCCCACGAGCAGGGCGATCCCGCCGAGCCCCAGGAGCGGCGTGGAGAAGGCCCCCTCGGTCGCCGTCTTCGCCTTCAGCGCCTCGGACGGGTCGCTCACCGCGACGTTCTGCGGGTTCCGCGGGGCGATCGTCGGGGCGAGAAGCCGCTGGACCTGGCGGGGACGGAGGTGTCCGTGGACCGCTCGTACACCGCCGTGGGGTGGCCGTCGAAGCCGAGGAGCCGCTGGGCGCTCTCCCAGCCGACGAGGGCCGAGCGCTCGATCTCAGGGGCGAGCGGGAGCGGGTCGAGGATGCCGACGACGGTGATGTACCGGTCGTCGATCCAGACCTGCCGGCCCAGCCGGTCGATGCCGAGGTGTTCGGCGGCGACGTGGCCGACGACCACGGCCGGACAGCGGCCGTTGGCCGCGGTCAGCCAGGTGCCGGACGCCGTCGGGCCGCGGAGCACGGCGAGGAGACCCTCCGGCGTCGCCGCCTTCACGGCGGTGCCGCCGGTCTCCTCCTCCGGGATCATCTGCGAGCGGCGCACGGAGTGCCGCAGGTGGTGGGCGGGGAAGGGGTTTGAGTGAACTGTCGGTGCGTCAGATAAGGGGGAGACCCGCGCCCCGTCCCACCCCCCTCATTGGAGGTCCATCCATGCGCCGCAGTGTCACCCTGCTCCTCGCCGGAGTGCTTCTCGCCGGTACGGGCGCCCTCCCCGCCACCGCGCAGGCCGCGTCCCGTGACGCCTCGGCGGGCGTGCCCCGGCCGGTCGTGTTCGTCCACGGCCGCAACGCCGGCCCCGGCGTCTGGGGGTCGCTGACGCAGCGCCTGACCGCCGCCGGGACGCCTGCCGACCGGATCTTCGCGTGGAGCTACGACTCGTCGCAGTCGACCAACGAGGTGCTGGCCGGCCGGCTCGCCGCCTACGTCGACGACGTGCTGCGGCGCACGGGGGCCGACCAGGTGGACCTCGTGGCGCACAGCCTGGGCTCGCTGCCGACGCGCTGGTACGTGAAGTACGGCGGCGCGGCCAAGGTCCGCAACTGGGTCTCGCTCGCCGGCCCCAACCACGGCACCAGCCTCGCGTGGGCCTGCGCCCTGTGGGACCAGGGCTGCCGGGACATGACGCCCGGCTCGTACGTGGTGTCCCGCCTGAACGAGGGCGACGAGACGCCGGGCGACGTCCGCTACACCACGTTCTGGTCCGCCGGCGACGGCCAGATCCTCCCCACCAGCAGTACCGCCCTGTCGGGAGCGCGCAACGTGCAGGTGGCCGACATGGGCCACAACGACCTGCTCGGCGACGCGGGCGTCGCGGAGCAGGTCCTCGCCACGCTGACCGCTCCGTGAGCCGGCCCCGCGGGAGGGCCACTCGCCCTCCCGCGGGGCGCGGTGAGTCACGATCCGGCGAGAGCCGCTCGCACGGCCTCGCCGACCGTTCTCAGCGCAGGATCTCGAGCCGGACCCGCTCGTCCGGTGTCGCGATGTCCCAGAAACGGGCGATGCCCCGCGCGTTGCGGTAGACGCCCGTACCGCCGGTGATGGCCATGTCGAGGGACGCCGTTCCCTTCGTCCACACCGACTGCAGCGTCAGGGAACCCTGTTCGACCTCCATGGTGATCAGGCACTGCGAGGTCGTCTTCTCGCCGTCAAGGTGAATCACCTGGCACTGTCCGCCGCCGCGTCCGATGCTCCGGCCGTCCTCGACGGCGGTCCCGGAGTACACGTCCATGTCGCCCAGGCTCGGCCCCGCGGGGCCGAGGTCGACGGCGGTGTACTGGTCGTTGCGGACCGCGACCTCGATGATCTCGGGCTTCTTGGGGGTCTCGGCCCCCGCGCCCTCGACCCCCCACAGGCCGACCGCGACCGCGGCGAGCGCCGCCGCGGTGAACCTCTTCCTCTTGGTGGTCGTCATCCGTGCTCCTCAGGTGAAAGATGGCTGATTGGGAAAGAAGTCAGGCGAGCTGGTCCTTGTCGGACGGGAGCCAGACCGTCATGGTGGCCGGGTCGACGGGGATCGAGATGTGCTCGTGGGTGATCGACCAGGTTCCGTTCGACCGGTGCAGGCAGACGCTCTCCCGGACCCAGATCGAGGCCTGGAGCCCACCCCTCCGCTCGCCCGAGTCGCGGTGCAGCATGTGCGCGAACGCGGTGTCCTCGCCGGTCACGAGCGTGAGGTCGTGCGTCTCCAGGCTGATCCGGCCGACGTAACCGTCGAACCAGCGCAGGAAGTTCCGCCGGATCTCGTCGGTACCGGTGAACCGCAGGGGCGGGACGACGTCGTAGTAGACGGCGTCGGCGGCGTAGAACGACATGAGGCGGTCGATGTCCTTGGCCTGCTGGGCGTCGGCGCGGCTCGCGAGCAGCGCCCGGATCTCGGACTCGTGGGTGGTGGTCATCGCGTACTCCCTCGGTGAAGGTGCGGAGGTGGGCTGGGCTTGGGCTTGGGCTTGGGCTTGGGTTCGGGGGGGGCGGGGAATCAGGCGGCGCGGCCGGCCTTGAGCGCGGCGGCGACCTCGACGACCCGGCGGGCCTGGTGGCGAGCCGCCTCCAGGCTCACCTCGCCCGGCCTCGCGTCTCCGACCACGGCCGAAGTGCCGTAGGGATTCCCCGACATGAACTGGATCGGGTCGGTGTAGCCGGGCGGCACGATGACGCCGCCCCAGTGGTAGAAGGTGTTGCCGAGGGCCAGGAGGGTCGATTCCTGCCCTCCGTGGGCGCTGTTGGAGGCGGTGAACGACGAGTACACCTTGTCCGCGAGCTTGCCCGCGAACCACAGGGGCCCGGTGCTGTCGATGAACTGCCGCAACTGGGCGGCCGGGTTGCCGAATCGGGTCGGGGTGCCGAAGAGCACCGCGTCCGCCCACTCCAGGTCGCCGTGTCCGGCCTCGGTGACCTCGGCGGTCTCCCGCTGGTGACGCGCCCAGGCCGGATGGGCGTCGATGACCTCGGGCGGGGCGGTCTCGGCCACCTTGCGGAGCCGGACCTGCGCCCCGGCCTTCCGCGCGCCCTCGACGGCGGCCTCCGCCAGGGCGTGCACGTTGCCGCTGGTGCTGTAGTAGATGACTGCGACGTTCACGGGCCGCATGCCGTTCTCCCTCCGTCTGCTTCCGTCGTGTTCCTTCACCGGGTACGACGAGACGGCCCGGCGGAATGTGAGGTGGGCCGCCGCGTCACATTCCGGGAAGCTGCCGCGTCATACCCGCGAAGGACGATCCGACCGAGGAGCCCCAGGACCATGACGCACCGTTCGACCGCGCCGCAGGACAGCCGACCGGACGCGGCGGTGAGCGGCCTCGCCGCCGAGCGCCGCCGCCTGATCAACCTCGCGTACCGGATGCTGGGCTCCCTGGCCGAGGCCGAGGACGTCGTGCAGGAGACGTACGCCCGCTGGTACGCGATGCCCCCGCGGCAACGGGACGCGGTGACGTCCCCCGGGGGATGGCTGACCAAGGTCGCCGGCCGCATCTGCCTCGACGTGCTGCGCTCGGCCCGGACGCGGCGGGAGCAGTACGTGGGGGAGTGGGTGCCCGAGCCGCTGCCGGCGCACGCCGAGTGGCCGGCCGGGGCGGCGGACGACGGCACGGCCGACCCGGCCGACCGCGTGACGCTCGACGAGTCGGTCGGCATGGCCTTCCTCGTCGTGCTCGAATCGATGACGCCGGCGGAACGCGTGGCGTTCGTCCTCCACGACGTCTTCCGGTACCCCTTCGGCGAAGTGGCCGACATCGTCGGCCGCACCCCGGCGGCCTGCCGCCAGCTCGCCTCCTCGGCCCGGCGTCGTATCGACGCCTCGCGGACTCCCGTGTCATCGAAGGCCCAACAGGCCGAAGTCGTACGTGAGTTCAAGCTGGCGTGGCAGGCCCAGGATATCGGCGCCCTCATCGGCCTGCTCGACCCCGACGCCACCGCCGTCGGAGACGGCGGCGGACTCGTCACGGCGCTGCTCCATCCGATCGAGGGCGCTGAGCGGATCGCCCGCTTCTTCGCCGACCGGACCCTCCCGGGCCGCCTCGCCGTCCAAGAGTGCACGGTCAACGGGCAGCCCGGGCTCGCCGCCCACCTGGACGGCGCCGTGGTGTCGGTGTACGCCTTCGACATCGTGGACGGCCGGATCCGGCGGATCTGGGCCGTACTCAACCCGGAGAAGCTCAGGCCGTGGAAGGAGGAGATCCCGCAGCTCGGGTAGGGGGGGGCAACCACCCGGGCCGTGGGAGGAGGAGATCCCGCGGCTCGGGCAAGGATGGCCGACCGCGCGCCGTGCTTCCCGGCCCCGAGGCTCGGCGCCCACCTTCACCCCCTCTGGGGAGGGTGGGGGGGGCACGGTTCCGCTGTCTCAGCGGGTCGGGATAGCGTGGCGCCCACGCGACCACCCTGCGGCGCCGGTCGTCACGGCGCGCTCGGAGCAGGGAGGTTCAGCGGCACGCGACGGCCGGGGGAGCGGAAGTGCTGTGGGAACGCGCGGAGGTGGAGGCCTTCCTGGCTCTGGCCGAGGACCTGCACTTCGGACGGGTCGCCGAGAGGCTCGGCCTGACGACCGGCCGGATCAGCCAGACGATCAAGAAGCTGGAACGGCGCATCGGCGCCCCGCTGTTCGAACGCACCAGCCGCCAGGTCGTGCTCACCCCGCTCGGCCGCGACCTGGCGACGGACCTCGCCCCGCTGGCCCAGGGCATGGACGAGGCGGTCCGCAGGGCGGCCGACCGCGCACGCGGCACCACCGGCCTGCTGCGGGCCGGATTCCTGGGCGCGGCGGCCGGCCAGCTCCTCCTCAAGGCGCTCGAACTGTTCGGCAAGCGCCACCCCGACTGCCGGGTGACCCTCCACGAGTGCCAGATCCAGGACGCGATGACGCGGCTGCACGGCGGTGAGCTGGACGTCCTCATCACGGCCTTCCCCGTCCCCCGGGCGATCACCGGGCCGGTCCTGCTGTCCGAGGCCCGGGTCCTGGCCGTGCCGGCCGGATCGGCGTGGGCGGCGCACGCGTCGGTGTCGATCGAGGTCCTCGCCGAGCAGCCCGTGATCCAGCTGCCGCCCGACCTGCCCCGAGAGCTGCGCCACGAACGCACGCCGCCCCGCACCCCCGCGGGCAGGCCCGTGCCACCCGGTCCGACGGCCGCCACCTTTCCCGAGGTCCTGGCCCTGGTCGCCGCGGGCGAGGGCGTCTTCCCCGTCGGCGAGCACGCCCGACGGTTCTACCCGCGCCCCGACGTCGCCTACGTGGCGTTGAACGACGCCGCCCCTGTCCAGTGGGGCCCGGTGTGGCTGGAGAGCAACACCAGCACGCGGCTGCGCGCGTTCGTCCAGGCCGCCACCGACGCCCATGCGGACGACCGCACCCCCTGAGTCAACCCGTGCTCCCGACGAGGATGGTGAGGAGCTCCTCGGGAGCGTCACGCATGACGTTGTGCCCCGAGTGCACCGCGTGGACCCGCCAGGAGGAGTCGGCCAGCAGGCGCCGGTACACGGGCTCGAACGGGGAGGGCGTGGGCCACCCGGTCGCGTACACGTAGTCCTTGCGGTCGATCGCCGACAGGTCGCCCCGCAGGCGGACGGCCTGGAGCAGGGACGCCAGAGGGTGGGGCGTGGCCCGCCCGTCGAAGAAGGGCAGGGGAGCACTGGAGTAGCCGGTCCGGCCCGCGCCGTCGAGGTACCACGCGCGCTCCCGCTCCGTGACCAGGGACCAGCACGAGTCGCCGTCCTGGGGCACGACGGCGTCGACGTACACCAGACCGCTCACCCGTTCGGGGACCCGGTCGGCGACTCCGGTGATGACCATGCCCCCGTAGCTGTGTCCAGGACGGCGTCGGTGATCTGAGCGTCCTCCAGCAGGCTCAGCACGTCCTGCAGGTGGGTGTCCAGATTGACGGTGCCGGTGAGCAGGTGCTTGCGCTCGCCGACGCCGGTCAGGGTGAGAGCGTGCGCCGCGTGGCCGTGCGCGCGAAGTCCTCGGGCCAGCGGCTGGAAGGTCCAGGCGCCGTGCCAGGCGCCGGGGACCAGGACGAAGGTGGCCATCAGCCGTGTTCCACGGTCAGGACGACCTTGCCACGGGTGCCGCCGCGCTGAATCAAGTCGTGGGCCTCGGCGGCCTGTTCCAGCGGCAGGGAGGCCGAGACCTCGGGGCGCAGCGAGCCGGCCTCGACCAGCGAGGCGAGCTGCCGCAGTCCTTCCCCGTGGGCTTCGACGATCATGAACTGGCTGCGCAGCCCGAGGGGCCGCGCCGCGTCGGCGAGCGACGCTTCGGCGGGGGACGCGAGCGACACGACGATGCCTCCGGGGCGCAGGGTCTTCAGCGAGCGCGGCCCGTACGCCCCGCCGACCGTGTCGACGACGACGTCGATCTCGCGGGCCGCGTCGGTGAAGTCGGTCTCGGTGTAGTCGATGACCTCGTCGGCGCCCAGGCCGCGGACGAAGGCGTGGTTGGCCGATCGGGCGGTGCCGATGACATGGGCGCCCCGCGCCTTGGCGATCTGCACGGCCAGGTGCCCGACTCCGCCCGCCGCCGCGTGGATCAGCACCCGCTGCCCGGGCCGGACGTCGGCCGTGTCGACCAGCGCCTGCCACGCGGTGAGGCCGGCCAGGGGCAAGGCGGCCGCCTGGACATGGGTGAGCCCGGACGGCTTCCGCGCCAGATGCCGCGCCGGTGAGGTGACGTACTCGGCGTAGCACCCGGCGGGCCGCGGATGGCGCGGCATGCCGAACACCTCGTCACCGGGCGCGAGGGTCGTGACGCCCGGCCCGACGGCCTCCACCACGCCCGACACGTCCCAGCCCAACCGGACGGGACGGTCACCACCGGACAGCCCGCCGCTGGAACGGTGCCACGCGTCGGTCGGGTTGACCCCGGCGGCCGCGATCCGCACGAGCACCTCGGCGGGCCCGGCCTCGGGCCGCTCCACCTCGACGATCCTCAAGACCTCGGGACCGCCGAAGCCCTCCTGGCCGATCGCCCGCATCCTCATGGTTCCTTGTTCCCCTGTCAGTGGTCGGGACGGCGTCCCGACCACTGAACCGCCCGGCCGCGCAGACCATCAAGGCACGATCGCAACAGGACCGTTGAGCGACACTCAACGACGCGCGGGCCCCGCCGCCACGGGGGTCTCACTCCGCCCCTCCGCGTAGCTACGGATACGGCTTCTCGCCCTTCGCCAGCATCGCGACGAACTTCTCGATCCGGCGCGCCCGGGTCTCCGCCCTCTTGGCGTCCTGGATCTGGTACAGGATCGCGAAGCGGTTCCGCCGGTCCAGCCTCTCGAAGAACTCCGCCGCGCCGGGAACGGCGGTCAGGGCCGCCGCGAGGTCGTCCGGCACCGTGACGGTCCTCGACCCGTCGTACGCCGCCTCCCAGCGCCCGTCCGCCTTCGCACGGTCGACCTCGGCCTGCCCCGGCGGACGCATCCGGCCCTGCTCGATCAGCACGGCCACCTTGTCCCGGTTGACCTTGGACCACCGGCTGCGCGCCGTACGCGGGGTGAACCGCTGCAGCCACCACCGGTCGTCGAACGAGCGCTTCTGGCCGTCGATCCACCCGTAACAGAGAGCCACGTCGAGCGCCTGGGCGTAGTCCAGCGCGACGATGCCGGGACCCTTCTTGCGCAACTTGAGCCAGATGCCGCGCGAGACGGCATGGTTCTCACCGAGCCACGCCTCGAACGCCTCGGCGGATGCGAATGCGACGATCTCCAAGTCCTGAGTCACCCCAGCAGCGAACCACACCGACCGACCACCAAGGGGCATGCGGGCACGGCCCGGGAGCGAGATGCCCGCACACCACCTGCTCACGGCCGCCGAGAGACCGGCAGCCGTCGAAGGGGCCAGGCCTGCGTCGGCACGCCTCAGGCGACGCTGCTGTAGCTGTTCCCCTGGTAGTTGTACAGGTCCGTGTTCCTGCGCGTGAACGGCGTGGTGGCCACGCCCGTGGAGCGGTAGACGTACGCGCCGTCGGTGTTGCTCGACCCGTACGCGATCAGGTCAGGACGCCCGTCGTTGTCGAGGTCACCGGCGCCGACGAGCTGCCGGAAGCCGCCCCATCCGCCGCCGACCTTCACCCGGGTGATGAACTTCCCGCTGCCGTCGCCCTGGTAGAGCCACAGGACGCCGGTGGTGTCGCGGGCGACGAGGTCACCGGCGGCCGTACCGGCGATGTTCCCGACGGCCGTCAGGTGGTTGTAGACGCCCCAGCCACCGCCGACCTTCACACGGGTCGCGAACGGCGCGGCGCTGCTGCCCGTGCCCTTGTAGAACCAGAGCGTGCCGGCGCCGTCGGTGGCGAGGAGGTCGGGGCGCCCGTCGCCGTTGAGGTCCGAGCCGCCCGCGAGCTTGTTGTAGCCGCCCCAGCCGGACCCGACCCGCACACGGGTGGTGAAGCCGCCGTCACCCTTGCCCTGGTAGTGCCAGAGCACGCCCGAGTTGTCGAGGGCGATCACGTCGCCGTGCTTGCTGCCGGCGATGTTGCCGACGGCCTCGATCTGCTTGTACACATTCCAGCCGGAGCCGATCCGGGCGGTCTGGGCGAGCCGGATCTCGTTGTAGTACGGGCGGTCCTGCAGGTCGCTGCGCCACAGCACGCCGTCGGAGTCCCGGGCGAGGACGTCGGTGGACCCGTTGTCGTTGAAGTCGTGCGGGTTGAACGCGCGGACGATGCTCATCGTGGAGCTCTTGGTGGCGGGCGTGCCGACACCGTCGTCCGGCGTCGCCTTCACGGCGACCGTGTACGCGCCGTTCGGCGCGTCCACCACCGACAGCGTTTCGGGCTCCTGCACCTCGAACTTCGGCACCCAGGTGAAGGAGAAGACGGTGCTGTACGTCGGGGCGGTCAGGCGCTGGGTGACCTTCTTGCCGGTGGCGACGTGCGTGAGCGTGACGTCCAGGTTGGCGTCGCCGCGCGACAGAGTCCACTCCATGGTCACTCTGCCGTTGGTCTTGTCGATCTCCGCCACGGCGGGGACGTTGACCAGGTCGATCGTGACAGGGACGGAGGCCGCGAGCGCGGTCGGAGCGGTGGCCAGGGAACCGGCGCCCAGCGCCGTGACGGAGAGGACGGCCGTGACGGCCAGGCCGAGACGCCGACCGGTGGTGCGGTGCTGCAAGGTGGAACCCCCACGAGGAAGAGCGGGCACAGGCGTGCCACGCCCGGACGAGACTCACGACCGCGCCGAATGGTTGTACGAAACCTCGCGCATGTCGATCCTGCTCAGCGACCTCCGCCGGAAGGCCGGTGCCGGCAGACAACCTGGTCGACGGCGATCGAGGCGATACCCGATCATGTGTTCATGCCCCTGAGTGAGACCCTCGCCCGAGTCGATGCCGACCTGCACGCCGGCCGGGTTCCCGTCGCGCGCCAGCGCCTGCGCGGGCTCGTGTCCTCCTTCCCGGACGACCTGACGCTCCGCAGGCGGCTGGCCGAGGTGTACCGGCTGTACGGCGACGCCGCCGAGGCCGGACGCTGGATGTACCTCGAAGAGGACCGCGACGCCGACGAGACCGTCGCCTTCGAGGCGCGGTACGGGTCCCCGGCGTGGCGGATGAAGGCCCTCGCCTGGCGCGGCCCCGAGGCGAAGGCGGGCAGCGCCTTCGCCGAGCAGCAGCTGGCAGCGGTGCGCACCGCCTGCGCCGAGGAGCTGGGGCACGCCGTCGACTGGGACAACCCCAGCTCCTACGAGGACGGCCTGGAGGACGCGTACGAGGAGCCGGCGGCCGAGCCCTGGACGGTCGGCAGTGTGCTGGCGGCCGGCGGCTGCCTGGTGGCCGCCCTCGCGTTCCTCGCGGTCTGGGTCTACGGACTCGTCGCCCTCTTCGACTGAGCGATGGCACCGCGCGGTGTGCGCCCGGGGTCAGCAGGCCACCGTCTCGATCAGGGAGAACGGGGCCGCCCCCTGCAGCGGCGTCGCCGACACGACGGACAGTCCCGCGCGGTGGCACACCGCTTCGAACTCCTTGCGGGTACGTTCCCTCCCGCCCAGGTTCACCAGCATGTTGAGGTCGCTGAGGTAGGTGATCCCGCCGTCTGCGGCGTGCGCATCGGCGCCCGTACCCACGACTTCGGGCAGCACCGGCTCCACGATCAGGACGCGGCCGCCGGGCGGCAGTGCCTCGCGGCAGTGCCCGAGGATCGTGACCGCCTGATCGTCCGACCAGTCGTGCAGGACGCTCTTGATCAGGTACAGGTCCGAGCCGCCGGGCACGGAGCGGAAGAAGTCCCCTGCGGCCAGGGAGCAGCGGTCCGCCACTCCGTGCCGGTCGAGCGTCTTCGGCGCCTGGCCCAGACCGTCCTCGGTGTCGTGGAGGACGCCGGTGAGCTCCGGGTGCGCGGCGAGGATGCCGGCCAGGACGCTTCCGTCGCCGCCGCCGACGTCGGTGACCGAAGTGAAGCGGCCGAAGTCGTAGGCGTGCGGCAGCACGGCGGCCGTCTCCTCGGAGGCCTGGCTCATCGCCGCGTTGAAGTCGGCGGACAGCTCCGGGTGTCGGCCGAGATGGCTGAAGAAGTCGGTGCCGAAGACGGCGTCGAACGCGATGCCGCCGGTGCGGACGCTGGTCTCCAGGCCGTCCCAGGCCCGCACGATCGCCGGGTCGGTGAACATCCGGACGAACGAGACGAGCGAGTCGGGGCGGCCGGAGTCGAGAAGGGCGCCGGCGGTGGTCGCGGAGAACGTGTCGGGTTCGTGCTCCTCCATCAGGCCCAGGCCGGCGAGGGCGCGCAACAGCCTCGTCATGGGCTGGTGCTCGGCTCCCGCGTCGGCGGCGACCTCGCGGGCCGGCCGCCGGCCGTCGCCGATCAGGTCGAAGACGCCGAGGCGCAGGGCCGCGCGCACGGTCTGCGAGGCCATGCTGCCGAAGGCGAGCTGGACGATCAGACCTCGGTCGGCCAAGGGCTCTTGGGGAGCAGCTGTGTCCATGGGACTCACGGATGACTTCCTTCCTCATCGGAATGGGTGGCGGTGATGCTCGGGGTGTGCGGTGGGTCAGAGGCCGGCCAGGGCCGTTGGCGTGCACCCGGCGAAGGCGAGGACGTCGCGGTGCAGGTGGGACTGGTCGGCGTAGCCGTGCGCCAGGGCGACGTCCGCGGCGTTCCCCCCGGCGCGCAGGGCCTGGGCGGCCCGGTCGAAGCGGACGAGCATGGCGGCGCGCTTGGGTGTGAGGCCGATCTGGGCATGGAACCGGGACCACAGCCGCTTACGGCTCCACCCGCAGGACGCGGCGAGGTCGTCGACCCGAACCCGGCCCCCGCGCGCCACGATGGTGTCCCACACACCGGCGACCTCGGGGGCCATCGACCGGCCCCGGGCGGCCCGGCGGACGAGGAACTCGCTCACCAGCCTGAAACGTTCGTGCCACGCGGTGGCGGCGGCCACCTGTTCCCGGAGCTGCCGTTCCCCCCGCCCCCACAGGTCTTCCAGCCCGACGACCGCCCCGTGCAGTTCGTGCGGCGACACCCCCAGCAGCGCGTAAGCGGTACCGGGCGACAGGCACATCTCGATGCACTCGACGTCCCGCCCGTGGATCCGTGTGGGACCGGGCGACAACGAGGCGACGAGGCCGGGATGACGGTGCGAACTCGTCGAGGGTCCTTGCGCGGTGCCGCCTTCGACCGTGAACGGCTCGTTCCCCAGGCCGATGACGACGACCACGGCAGGCTGGGGCAGCACCCGCAGGTCCAGTGCCTGGCCGACGCGATCCCGGAAGCCGGCCATCCGGACACCGGGGACGGCAGGCGCGCCGCCGGGCCGCACTTCCTCCCACCCGCCGTCGGCTGCCTGGCCGCCGTCGGAACCATGGTCCACGGCCCCCGCCACGGCCACGGCTCCGGTCTCCGCATCCACGTCGTCGCTGTGCATGCCTCCACCCTGACGGCACCTGGGCCGCCCCGTCTTGGACAAATGTTCCACGGGCCGACGCGCGGAGCCCCGAGCGCCACCACGGAGCCTTCTGACGCGCGCACCGCCGCGTGCTCACCCCAGCACCCACACCACCGCCAGCGCGACGAGGAGGGAGTCGATCCGGTCGAGGAGGCCGCCGGAGCCGGGGAGCCAGCGGCCGGCGTCCTTGGCGTGGGCGCCGCGCTTGACCATCGACTCCAGCAGGTCGCCGAGCGGACCGCCGACCGCCACGGCCACCGCCGTCTGCCAGGTCAGCGAGGACAGAACGGCCAGCGTGAGGAGCCCGCCCGCCGCCCCGACCAGCGTGCCGCTCCACCGCTTGGCGGGCGACAGCGGCGAGAGCCGCGGGCCGCCGAGGCGGCGGCCCGCCGCGTACGCGACGATGTCGGCGATCGACACGGCCACGAACAGCACGAGGCCCAGCGCCCCGGACAAGACGAGACCGGCGAGGACGCCCAGCCACACGAGCCCCAGCAGACCCGCCGCCAAGCGGTGCAGCCCGTGCTCCGCGTCGCCCGAGAGCAGCGGCACCGCGGCGATCGCCAGCGCCCCGGCCGCCCCCACCCGGAGCAGCTCCCCGGGAGCCAGCCACGCGGTCAGGACGAGCCCGACGACCGCCGCGCCCAGCACCACCCGGTCCACCGGGCCCAACCGGAGCAGCCCCCCGAACTCCGCCACCGCGACCACGCCCACCACGGTCGCGAGGACCGCGATCCCCGGCGGCCCGAGCCAGAACGCGGCCGTGACCAGGGGCACTCCGAGCGCCCACACGCACCAGCGGACCATCAGCTCACGGCGCCGACTCGCCGCCACCGCGACGCCACCGACCGCCAGCGCCCCGCCGAGGTACGGCACGACCGCGGCGACCGTCGTCACCGGTGCGCTCCGGCGGAGGCCCGCCCCGGAACGCCGGACAACGGTGCGGCAGGAAGGCCCAGGGCGTCCAGGGCGCTCGCGCACGCGGCCACGATCCGCGCGTTCTCCGTCGTGTCGCGGACGGCGATCCGGACCGTCCGCCCCTCGTACGCAGGCGACATCGGCGAGAGGTCCCGCAGGAACACGTCGTGCCGGCGGCACGCGCGTACCAGCTCCGCCGCGCTCGGCCCGGACGGCGGCAGCGTCACCGTCAGGAAGTTCGCCGCCCCCTCGTCGACCGAGGAGAAACCGTCCAGGGCCCGCAGACCGTCGGCCAGTTCTCCGCGCAGCACGTGCGTGCGGGACCAGCACGCGGCGTAGTACGCCGGATCGCGCAGCGCCGTGACGGCGGCCAGCTGGGCCGGCAGGCTCACGGGCCACGGCGGCGTCCAACGCCGCAGCTCCGTCGCCGTCTCGGGGCCGGTCACCAGGTACGCGGCCCGCATCCCCGACAGCGCGTACATCTTCGACAGCGAGGTGCAGACCACGACCCGCTCATCGGCCGAGGCGAACCCGGCGAGCGAGTCCGCCGGATCGACGTACCCCAGGTACGCCTCGTCGATCCACCACCGCGTCCGCACGGGCGAGGCAGCGATCACGGCGCGCAGGGCGTCGGCCGGGGCGTGCCGGCCGGTCGGGTTGTTCGGGTTGACCACCACCACGAGGTCGTACCGTCCGTCGCCGGTCGCGGCGGCGAGCCGGGCCGGGTCGAGGAGCCAGCCGTCCTCCCGGCGCAGCTGGAGCCGGTCGACACGGCAGCCGATCACCCGCTCGGTGACATGGGCGTACTCTCCATAGCCCGGGTCGAGCAGGAGCACCCGGCTCCCCGGCGTCAGCCACCGGCCGAACGCCCGGAAGATCAGATCGGACGACCCCGCCCCGACGGCCAGCGACTCCACCGGCAGCCCGCGGACCCGGGCGATCTCCGCGAGCAGCCCCTCCGCGCCCGTCGGCGGCGAGGTACGGGCGGCCCACCCCGGATCCTCCGAGAGGACCGCGCGCACCTCGGGGGACGGCGGGAACCAGGCGTCCAGCACATCCGCCGCCACCACCTCGTGACGTCGGCTCAGCGTCCGGAAATCGGTGCCGATCGCCGAGAAGAACGCCCCGCCGTGCTCGCAGCCGTCCGCACGCGGAGCGAAGGGCACGTCGAGCCGCCAGTCGAGGCCCCTCCGCAGCCGTTCCAGGGTCCTGCCGTGGCGCTCCGCGACGGCCGCCGTCAGCTCGGCGACGGTGCCGCTGAGGACCTCGAACGACACCGCGCCCGAGCGGATCGTGCGCCCCACCGGCCGCAGCCCGGCGGCGAGGTACATGTCGAGCAGCTCCGTCCGTCCCATCGCCACCACCCGGCGACCGCCCCGCGCCGCCGTCCAGCGCAGCGCCGCGTACATGAGGAGCGGCGCCGCCACGGTGGACCGCCACTTCTCCTCGACGGTCAGCACGCGGATCTCGAACGGAGCCTCCTCGCCCAGGACCGGCAGCTCCTCGCGCGTCAGGTACTTGTCGAGCGAGTAGCGGCCGACCCACGGCGGGGTGAGGCTGACGAAACCGATCCGCGTCCCGCCGCGCGCCGCCACGAGATACACGTTGTCGCCGTCGAGCCCGTCCCTCAGCCGTCCCGACGGCTCCACCGGATGCTGGCCGAGCTCCTCCGCGTACACCCGGTGACGCAGTTCGTGGATCCAGTCGAGATCCCGAGGCGTGGCAGTGCGCAGCTGCAGGGCGTGGTCCATGCGTGTGTCTCCCTGAGACGGTTCGGCGGTCGCGCCCCAGCATGGAGGAGCACGGCCGTCGCCACCTGAGTACGCGTACTCAGCCGGAGACCGGGGGAGTCGGACGCGCCCGCGTGGTGCTCCTCGGCACACGAAGCCGGCGTCAGGACCTGCCGGACGAGGGGTTCTCGGCAGCCGCGGCCAGCAGCGCCGGGTGGTGGACACGCGCAGGAAGCTGACCGGCGAGTACCGGCGGAATCCCCGTCACGGGATGCCCCAGGACGACATCGGCGAGCTCTCTCGGGGCCCGCGGCACGGAAGGACCGGCCCTGGTTCGAAGGGCGAGGGAGGCACGGCCGACGGACGTCAAAGAAGTCCGACGGGTGCCGCCCTCAGCGGTCGACCGTCGAGTTCCTCACAGCCGACGTCATCCCACCAGAGCCCACCGTCGGCGGTGAGATACGGATGAAGTCCCCGAACGCCACCGCCGTCGTGAAGCGCCCGGGCGACCGCGTGCAGCAGGGACGCGAGATCGGGCCAGGAGTCGGTGAAGTCGCCCCCACCACTGTGGCCCGCCCAACCGAGGCGGCCCGTGTCGGGGCCGGGACGTCCGTCGATCACCTGCACCCCGCCATCGGCGCTCTCGGCCCAGGGAATCCAGAGAGGGTGCCACCACGGCTCGTCGTCCCAAGGACGACGAGCCAGCCCGTCGTTCTCCGCCGCGACGTCCATGCAGATCTGCCAACGGTCCACGATGCCGCTCACCGAGAGCGGTGACTGTTCCGGCAGGAAGGCAGCCCACGCGCTCACCCCGTCATGGCAGCGCAGGGACTCGACGAGGTCACCGGGCAGCGGGCCGAGAAGCCGCTCCGCCTGCTCGATGTCGTCCTGTGCCGCAGGCGGACGGAGCAAGGCGACCTCACGCCCCGCGTGCGTCGCCAGCCAGGCGTCGATCCGGCTCCAGGATGCCGAGGGGGACGAGATCTGCTGTGCCATGCCGTCATCCTGCCCCACGCGCGGCCGCCGAGCGTGTTCGTGCCCGGTGCCGAGCCGGGTGCTCCCGGCGGTGACGGCGGACGCGCGAGAGGCGCCGGCACCATGCCACCGTCAGGAGAGCGCGGTCAAGGCCAGCGTGGCGGCTGCGGTGGCGAAGAAGAAGGCGGGGAAGGCGAGGTTGTGGAGCACGCGGGCGTGCACGTGGAAGCCGAGGGCGCCCAGATAGAGCAGCGTGAGGCCGCAGGCCGCGGCGGCGCCGAGCGGGCGCAGCGCGGCGTCGTGGAGGCCGAGGAGGAGGCCCGCCGCGCCGGCCAGCTTCAGGGCGGCCAGCCGGGGAAGCCAGGAGCGGGGGACACCCACCGCCGCCGAGTTGGCCAGCACGAAGCGGGCCGCGACGAGATCGGCGGAGGCGATGCCGACGTTGATGGCGGCGGTGAACAGGGTGACGACGAGCAGCGGGAGCGCGGTGGCAGTCATGCCCTCAGGGTCCGCGGGCGCCCGCCTGCAGTCCAATACCTGCTTCTATAACCTGGTGGAATGGATGTGGACACGCGCACGCTCCGGTACTTCGTCGCCGTGGCGGAGGAAGGAAGCCTGACCGGGGCGGCGGCGAGGCTGTTCGTCTCACAGCCTGCGCTGACCAAGCGGATCCGGGGTCTGGAGGAGGATCTCGGCGTACGGCTCTTCGCGCGTTCGCGGTCGGGGATGGCGCTGACCGAGGCCGGGCGCGCGCTCGCCTTGCGGGCGCCCGCCCTGCTGGACGCCTGGGACCAGGCGGCGCGGGCCACCGGCCGGGCGGCGCGGGTGTTGCGCCTGGGCTTCCTGGACGCGGGCGCGGTGGGTGCCGTCCCCGAGGCCATCGCCGCATTCCGCCGATCCCGGCCGGAGTGGCGGGTGGAACTGCGCCAGTGCGACTGGTCCGACCCGAGTGGCGGCCTGGCCCGGCAGGAGGTGGACGCGGCCGTGGTGCGCCTGCCGTTCCCGGGCCAGAAGAGATGGGCCGTGCGCGAGCTGTTCACCGAGGAACGCGGGGTGCTGCTGCCGGCCGCGCATCCGCTGGCGGCCCGTCGGACGGTGCTGTTCAAGGAGTTGGTGGACGAGCCGTTCGTCGCCGCCGACGCGGAGACCGGAGCCTGGAGGGATCACTGGCTGGCCGTCGAGGAGCGAGACGGACACCCCGTCAGGATCGGAGCCGTCACCAGCCGTCCCGACGAGTGGCTCGGAGCGGTGGCGGGCGGCTGCGTGGCACTGGCCCCGGCGTCAGCGGCGCGCTTCTACGCCCACCCGGGCGTCGTGTTCCGACCGGTCCGGGGGATCCCACCCAGCCGGGTGGGACTGGTCCGCCCCCGCGACCAGGCACGCACGCCGGCCCTGGACGAGCTGCTGACGGCCGTCGAACGGGGCACGAGCCGGGGCACGAGCCGGAGAACCAGATGCAGTTGACAGCAGGCCGGGAGCGCGTCGATCAGGGGCGTACGCCGGTGCGGCAGGCCCGCGAAGACATGGCCGCCGTCAGGCGCCCGCGTTCGCGGGCGAGCGCAAGCGGTACGTCCAGGCGCAGCCCGGGCCACCCGGGCCGCGAGGTCGACGAGCCCCGGCCCGCGGGGCTCGTCCCTCCGTCACGACTCCGTGCGGGAGGCCTGCTCGGTGAGGGCCAGGTGCTCCCGCAGCGCCGCGTTCTCGGCCTCCAGGAGGGCGATCCGCTTGCGGGCGAAGTACAGCTCCATGACGGCGTCCTGGAACTCCGACACCAGCTGCTCAGGGGTGAGTTCCATGGTCAGGCCGATCCGATCTCGGTCACGGTGCCCGACGGGCCGCGCCACTTCAGGGCGCCGCCCTCGGCGTAGAGGACACCGCCGTTGGCCGGGTCGGTGGTCGGGACGGTCGTGGCGTTGCGGATGCCGATGACGCCGTCACCGCCACCGTACGACTCTCCGCTCGTGACGCCGAACATGGCGTTGTGGGCGGCGAGCGCACCGCTGTTGAGGACCCGCAGCCTGGCGGTGCCCGTGCGGTCCCGGATCTCGATGAGGCGGCTGTTGGCGTCCTCGTTGGCCTGCATCAGCAGACCGATCAGCGAGCTCCGCTGGGCGATCTCCACCCGGCCGCGCGGCGTCGCCCCGATCGGGACGCCGATGCCCACCGCGCCGGAGCCCTTCACCACGAAGTCGTCCACGCCGTTGTTCCGCAGCGTGATGAGGTTGCCCTTGGTGGGGCCGGTGGAGTGGGTGACGAAGATGCCCTGGGCGGCGGTGCCGCCCGAAGCGTCGGTGACGCCGTCCGTGTCCAGGTAGACCGAGATCGCGGCGGCCCCCGCGTCCGAGGCGTCCGCGTGGCCCCGGTGCAGGATCTTGAGCGTGCCCCGGCTCCTCTCCGTCCCGGAGAGGTACATCGCCGAGTCCTCGGGGTTGTCGGAGACGACGTTCAGCGCGACACCGTTGCCTGCCGTGCCCGCTTGGTGGACGGTCAGGGCGTGGAGCTTCGTCGTGGTTCCCGTCGACACGGTCCTGAACGACGACGTGGTACCGCCGTCGGTGCGGAAGTTACGGGCGTACACCTCACCCGGGTACGTCACGTCCCCGTCGGCCTGCCCGGCTTGGCCGGACTGATCGGCCCCCTCGGCCTGCTCGGTCTGCCCGGCCGCCGAAGCGGTCCCCGCTCCGGCGGCGACCGTCACGGCCCCCGCGGTGAACGCCCCCAGGAACAGCCTGCGCGTACTCGTCACTCTCCAGCTCCCCTTTCCCACCCTGGTCGGCCGACAGCCTGGCACGCGACGCGGGGCCGGCGCTACGTGCGCCGGCCCCTTCCTTCCCCTGCCCCCCGGACCGGTCCCGCCGCGTGCCGCGTGCCGCGTGAGGAGCCTCGACGACCCGTCCCGAGGGACCCCCCGAGGGGGTCACGTGCACGGACCCCTGCCCGGCGGGAGACCGACCTGAGCACACGGATCCCGGTGTTACAGTGTTTTCGAATCGATCTCGATCGCAGGATTGTTACTTCCCGAGGACACAGCCTTCGTCGCCCACGCGACGCCGAGGCGGTGCGCCGCTTGAGGGAAGGCAAGGCCTGGGTAGCGCCGTGCGCGCGACCCGGGCCTTTTTTGTTGCCCTGATCCGGGTGGGAGAGATCGCCGACAGAAGCAGGACGGCGCGAGCCCGAGGATGCAAGGACGCATCATGAACACACCCGCAACCGGTCACGGCACGCTCGCGGAGCGGATCCTCCGCGGCGTCGGCGGAGCCGAGAACGTCGAGAGCCTCACGCACTGCGCGACGAGGCTCCGCTTCCAGCTCCACGACGGGGCGAAGGCCGACGCGGCCGCGCTCGACGCCCTCGACGGCGTCATGGCCACCGTGCCGCAGTCCGGCGACCGCCTCCAGATCGTGATCGGCGGCGCCGTCGCACGGGTTTACTCCGAGATCATGAACCTGCCGACGATGACCAGCGGCGGCACCGCCCCGCGGAAGTCCGACGCCGACGTCAAGGCCGAGATGCGGGCCAAGAGCCGCGGCCGCTTCGCCTGGCTCGACAACTTCTTCGAGTACCTCTCGGACTCCTTCCGCCCGCTCATGGGCGTCCTGCTCGGCTCCTCGCTGATCATCGCGATCGCCTCCGTCCTCGACGCCCTCGGCGTGGTGGACTTCCGGGCCGCGGACAAGTCCGCGACCTGGGTGTTCGTCGACGCCATGTGGCGCTCGGTGCTCTACTTCCTGCCCATCTTCGTCGCCTACAACGCGGCCAAGAAGCTCAAGGTCGACCCCTGGGTGGGCGCCGCCGTGATGGCCGCGGTGATGACCCCGAACTTCACCGGCCTGATCAACTCCAAGATCCCCGGTGTCACCACCACCACCAACGAGACGCTGGGCACCACGGAGTCCGTCGCCCACGTCTTCGGCCTGCCGATGCAGCTCAACGACTACGGCGGCCAGGTCTTCGTACCGCTGCTGATGGTCGCCCTGCTCGCCCTGGTCTACAAGGGCCTGCAGCGCATCTTCCCCGAGAGCGTGCACATGGTCTTCGTGCCGTTCTTCAGCATGCTGATCATGATCCCGGTGACCGCGTTCCTCATCGGCCCGCTGGGCATCTGGGCCGGCAACGGCCTCGGTGAGGGCCTGTCCTGGCTGAACAACAACGCCCCGATCGTCTTCGCGATCATGATTCCGCTGCTGTACCCCTTCCTGGTGCCGCTGGGCCTGCACTGGCCGCTGAACGCGCTCATGCTGCAGAACATCAACACCCTCGGCTACGACTTCATCCAGGGCCCCATGGGCGCGTGGAACTTCGCCTGCTTCGGCGCCACCGCCGGCGTGCTGCTGCTCTCGGTGCGCCACCGCGAGAAGGAGATGCGCCAGACCGCGACCGGCGCCCTCGCCGCAGGTCTCTTCGGCGGCATCTCGGAGCCCTCGCTCTACGGCATCCACCTGCGCTTCAAGCGGATCTACCCGCGCATGCTGGTCGGCTGCCTCGTCGGCGGCGTCATCGTGGGCGTCCTGGGCGGCGTCGACACGAACGCCTTCGCCTTCACCTCGCTGCTGACCATCCCGGTCTTCGACCCGATGCTGGTCTACGTCATCGCGATCGCGGCGTCCTTCTTCACCGCCATGGCCCTCGTGTACTTCTCCGACTTCCGCACCCCGCAGGACCGGGCCCGCGCCAACGCCGAGCGCGACGCCGCCGAGGCGGCCTCCGGGGAGGCCGAGCCGGCCGAGGACCGCGAGCCGGCCACCGTCGGCGCCCCCGCGCACGCCACGGCCACCGCGACCGTCTCGGCCGGAGAGCCCGCGACCGTCCCCGCCGCTGTCGCCACCGCCGCTGTCGCCACCGCCACAGCCACGGCCACCGCCACCGTCGCGAAGGGCGTCGAGCTCGCCGCGCCGGTCGCCGGCCGAGTGGTCGATCTGGACGAGGTCGGGGACCCCGTCTTCGCCTCCCGGGCGCTCGGCGAGGGCGTGGGCATCGAACCGGCCGACGGCCGCGTCGTCGCCCCCGTCGACGGAGAGCTGATGGTCGTCGCCGACACCGGTCACGCCTTCGGCATCCGTACCGCCGACGGCGTCGAGGTGCTCATCCACGTCGGCATCGACACCGTGCAGATGCAGGGAGAGGGCTTCCACGTCCGCGTCGAGGCCGGCAGCCAGGTCCGCGCCGGCGACCTCCTCGTCGAGGTCGACCTCGACGCCGTCCGCGCCGCGCAGCACCCGACCGTGACCCTCATGACCGTCACCAACACCGCGGAGCTCGCCTCGGTCGAGCCCCGCACCGGACAGGACGTCGCCGTCGGCGCACCCGTGGTGACCGTCCGGCGGTGACGGACGGCCACCGGTCCAACACGGGTACGCGGCACCCCGCGGAGCGCGTACCCGCGTCGGACCGGCCCGCGGGGGCCCGGCTCGGGAACGGCGGACCATGCGGGATCATTGGGGGAGAAACGGACCGCGGACGAGAAGGAGAGCAGGCGTTGAAGGCGCTGCGTGTCCTCAACAACAATGTGGTCCTCGCGCGCGACGACAAGGGCCAGGAGGTCATCCTCACCGGGCGCGGCATCGGCTTCAGCTCCCGCCAGGGCAAGCCGGTCGACCCGGCGCTGATCGTGCGCGTCTTCGTCCCCGCCGACGGCCGCGACCCCGACCATCTGAGCGAGGCCCTCGCCCTCATCGACGAGGAGGTCCTCCGCGCCGTCGTGATCGCACTCGACGAGACCGGCATCGAAGGGCGCGAGTCCACCCGGCCCACCCTCGCCATCGCCGTCGCCGACCACGTCGCCGGCGCGCTGGACCGGGCCGCCCGGGGCATCGTCGTCGAGTACCCGCTGCGCGCCGAGGTCCAGGCCCTGTACGCCACCGAGTACGCCCAGGCCCAGCGCCTCCTCGCGGCCATCAACGAGCGCGTCGACCCGCGACTGGAACCCCCCGAGGCGATCGCGCTCGCCCTGCACCTGGTGAACGCGGGCTTCGCCAAGGGCGACCTGTCCTTCACGTACACGATGACCGGCGTCATCCAGCAGATGCTCGCCGTCGTCCGGGAACGGCACGGGCTGTCCGTCTCCCAGGAGTCCATGAGCGCGGCGCGGTTCATCACCCACGTGCGCTACCTCTTCGTGCGGATCCAGCAGCACCGGCAGCTGAAGGGACACGAGTCCACGATCGGCCGGGGCATCCGCCGCCACTACCCGGAGGCGACCCGCACCGCCCAGCAGCTGGCGACGATCGTCGAGCTGCGCCTGGGCACGCGCCTGAGCGAGGACGAGGTCTCCTACCTGGCGCTCCACGTGGCCCGCATGACCATGGAGACCGAACCGGACGGCACCCCCGTGTGAGCCGGACCACCCCATACGCCCGGGGCCGACGGCTCCCTCCTCCACCCGGGGCCGAGAGGACGAGCCCGTCCCCCTCGGCCCCAGGCGGAGGAGCCGGCCGCGCGCCGAGCCCCCGACGACTCCGTCAGCCGAGGGCGCCGAGGAGCTCGTCGCATGCCCGCTCGCAAGAACGGCAGGCCTCGGCGCAGACACGACAGTGCTCGTGCATGTCCGCGTGGGAGGCGCATTCGTCGCCGCACGCCTTGCAGGCCACGGCGCACGCCGTGAGGATCGCGCGGGTGATGTTGGCGTCGTAGCCGGTGTGGCGCGAGAGGACGGACGCGGTGGCGTTGCAGATGTCGGCGCAGTCCATGTCGGTACGGATGCACTTGGTCAGGTCGCCGACCATGCCCTCGGACAGGCAGGCGTCCGCGCACGCCGTACACGCCTGCGCACAGGCGATGCACTCCTCGATGCAGTGGGTGAGCTTCTCACGGTCGACCTGGCCGAGGTCGGCGGGGTAGGTGGCGAGCATGTCCTCGACGGTGCTGGTCATCATGGCCTCCTTCGTCGGGTGCCGGCGGACCGGGGGCGGCCCGCCGCCGAGTCCTGGTCCACCTTCCAGCCAACACCCTCCGCCGCCGTCGCGCCCGACCGCGGCGGCGGTGCGCGACGGGGCTCCGACCGTGACGCGCTGTCCGCCCGCGTCGCAGGGCGGCGTGCGCGCGGGGTGGTCCGTGGCGAAGTCCTCGGCGATGGCGCGGACACGTCCGGACGGGGCGGACAGATGCCGGGGCGCTGAAGATCCAGAAGATCAGTCGCACCGCGTGGCGGCGCCGACGGCGTAGGCCGACCCGCTCGTGCGGGTGGGCGGGCGGTCGGCCACCTGGTGGCGCCGGGCGATGCGGCGGGCGATCAAACGGGGCGAACGCGTCAGACGCCACGTCCCGCCCGAAACTGCTGGATTGCTGGTCACCGCACGTGCAAGGCTGCGCTCCGTGGAGATACTCGACGTGCTGGCCACGATGGCGAAGACGGGCCGTCTGGGCCTGGTCCTCAGCGGAGCCGACTGGAGCGGGGTGACCGCGGCACTGGGCGAGCCGTGGGACGTCGATGCGATGAGCCGGAACAGGACCTGGCCGCGGCTCTTCGCCTACGGAGACCTCGAGCTGAACGTCTGCCCCTGCCGCAAGGTCTCGCTCATCTGCGTCCAGACCTGGCGTGACGTCGTCGAGCTGCCGCCTTCGCTCGCCGGAGGCACGGGCACCTTCCCGGCAGGGCTCACGCACGCGGACGTCGTGTCCGCCTTGGACAAGGCCGGTTGTGCGTGGGAACCCAGTCCACGGCTGACCTTCGGCGACCAGAGCGCGCTCGTGGCGATCCCGTCGGGAGCGACCTTCACCTTCGAGATCCCCGGGGGCGAGGAACCCGTCCTGAACGTCATGGGCCTGCCCGGCGACGGACACGACTGCTCCGCGCGGACGGCAGCCCCGGACCACTGACACGGCGCCTCCGTCATGAGGCGCACCCGGACCCCACGCCACGCCCCCCCCCGCATGGGACAGGGCGGGGCACCGGAACGGAACTGACACACTCCGGAAATCGCTTGCTCTGCCGATCATGTGCGCGAGTACACTCCGCCTACACATCCGGGGGGGGTGTTCGCCCTTCGTACGAGCCCGTCTCCGTGGCCGTACGGAGGTGTCGCCGATCCCTCGTTCCGGTTCTCGTTCACAATCCCCAGGGGGGGATCTTTTGGGTTCCGCTTTTTCCGGGCGTGCTCGCCGCGTCACCACCTGCACCGCGCTCGCCCTCTCCGCCGGCATGATGCTGGCGTCGCCCGCCGTCGCCGAGCCGGCGCCCTGGACCGTTCTGGAGCGGCCGCTGACCGAGACCTCGGCGGTGCCGACGCTCGACGGGCCGGAGCCGGACGGTGCCGCCGGTGCGGCTCGTACCGCCGCGGCGACCGCCGTCTCGAAGCCCCGCTTCGACGTCACCGGCGACGGCAAGACCGACCTCATCCACCGTACGCGGAACGGCTTCACCTTCGTCGCGCCGTCCTCCGGCGGGGCGCACGTCGAGTTCGCCACCGAGGGCACGTCCACCGACCTCGACCTCGTCCCGCTCGGCGACCAGAACGCCACGGGTGCGCCCGAGGTGCTGTCGGTCTCCACGACCGGCGCGCTCCGGCTGTACGCGGACGCCTCCACCACCTCGGGCACGCTCAGGTGGACGGGCCACGGCTGGAACATCTACAACAAGGTGTTCTCGCCCGGCGACGTCGACGGCGACGGCCGCGCCGACCTCATGGCCCGCCAGTACAACGGCGACCTGTACTTCTACCGTTCGACCGGGACGCTGACGGCGCCCTTCGCCGGCCGCGTGAAGGTGGGCCCGGGCTGGGGCGCGTACGACCAGCTCGTCGGCCTCGGCGACAACGACGGCGACGGCAGGGGCGACCTGCTCGCGCGTACCCCGGCCGGCCAGGTGTACTTCTACGGCAGCACCGGCGACAAGCTGGCGCCGTTCAAGCCGCGGAAGGCGCTCGCCACCGGCTGGCAGGTCTACAACCAGATCGTCGCCGTCGACGACCGCAACCTCGACGGTCGCGCCGACGTGTTCGCGCGTGACCTGAACGGCACCCTGTGGGCCTACTACGGCCGGGGCGACGGGACGTTCACGGCGCGGGCGCAGACCGGGACCGCCTGGAACAAGGTGGAGCAGTTCGGCGGGTCGGGCACCGTCCCCTCCGTCGGCAAGACGCTCTTCATCGCCCGCGACAAAGCCGGCACGCTCTTCTGGCAGCGGGGTCTGAACAACGGCAAGCTCGCCGCGCGCGAGCAGATCAGCGACACCGGCGGCTGGGCGGGCGCGAACCTCTCGCTCGCCTACGCGCTGGACGGCAACACGCTCCCCGACCTCCTGCTGGTCCACCAGGGCCACCTGTGGAACACCTCCAACAAGCAGGACTTCGGCGGCGGTTGGCAGATCTACAACCGGCTCGTCGGCCCCGGCGACCTGTCCGGTGACGGCAAGTCGGACCTGCTCGCCCGCGACGCGTCCGGTGTCCTGTACCTGTACCGGGGCAACGGCGCCGGTACGGGCTTCGCCTCCCGCATCCGGGTCGGTTCCGGGTGGGGCGCGTACAACCAGATCGTCGGCGCGGGCGACTACACCGGCGACGGCCGTGCGGACGTCCTCGCCCGCGACGGCCGCGGCGACCTGTTCCTGTACCGGGGTACGGGCTCCGCGACGGCCCCGTTCGCGGGCCGGCTGAGGATCGGCGGCGGCTGGGGCGCGTACGGCAAGCTGGTGGCCCCGGGCGACATCAGCGGCGACGGCCGGGCCGACCTTCTCGCGGTGACCGCGGCGGGCGACCTGTACCGCTACCTGGGCACCGGCACCAACTCGGCGATCAGCTCGCGGGTGAAGATCGGTTACGGCTACCAGACGTACACCAACCTGTACTAGAAGCCCGACGGGCGCCCCGCACCGGAGTTCCGGCGCGGGGCGCCCTCGCCGTTTCCACCGGCTCCTCCCGACCGGGAGCGCGGCGGGTGACCTGTGGCGGAGGTGTGGCCGAGGGGTGGGGCGGCTACCTCAATTTCCGCTCAGATGTGATGACGATTCTTCGAACGTGTCTCTAGTGTCCTCTCCTATCGAGGAAGACGGAGCAAGAGGCTGATGAGCGCAGTGGCAGTGTCCGAGGAGCGGAGGGGTTCGTCCCGGGCCCAGGAGGACGTGAAGGGCGTGCCCGGGATGAAGAAACGTTCCGCCGCACGGGGTGTGCTGGAGGACATCGGCCACGCGATCCGCCGCGGCGACGTCGTGGTCGCGCTCGTGAAGCTCCGCGGCATGCGCTCGGTCGGCGCCGTCGGCGGCGCCTTCGTCCTCGCCCTCACGGCGACCGGGTGCGGTCTCGGGGCCGACCTCGGCGGCAAGGGCGAGAAGATCGCCATCGGCATCAAGTTCGACCAGCCCGGCCTCGGCCTGAAGACCGCGGACGGCTCGTACACGGGCTTCGACGTCGACGTCGCCACGTACGTCGCCAAGAAACTGGGCTACTCCGAGGACGACATCGTCTGGAAGGAGGCCCCGTCCGCCGAGCGCGAGAACCTCATCAAGAACGGCGACGTCAAGTTCGTCGTGGCGACCTACTCGATCAACGAGAAGCGCCTGAAGGAGGTCGACTTCGCCGGCCCGTACTTCCTGACCCACCAGGACCTGCTGGTCCGCGGCGACGAGGTCTCGATCACCAAGGTCGAGGACCTCAACTCCAAGAAGCTGTGCTCGGTCACCGGTTCTACCTCCGCGCGGAACGTCAAGGAGAAGCTGGCCCCGAAGGCCGGCCTTCAGGAGCTCGGCGGCTACTCCGAGTGCCTGGCGGGCCTGGAGGACAAGAAGGTCGACGCCCTCACCACGGACGCCGCCATCCTGGCCGGTTACGCCTCGCAGCAGCAGCACTGGGGCAAGTTCAAGCTCGTGGGGCTCTCCCTCAGCGACGAGAACTACGGCATCGGCCTCAAGAAGGGCGACACCGCGCTCAAGGGCGAGATCAACAAGGCCCTGGGGGAGATGGTGTCCGACGGCACCTGGCGGAAGCTCGTGCGCAAGCACTTCAGCCTGTCGAGCTACAAGAGCGAACCCGCCCCGGCCATCCAGAACTGACGCTCCTCTCACGCGGGACCGGAGGCAGGGGTGCCGCCGGTCCCGCGTGGGCTGCACACGGGACGGCCGCCGGCCCGGCTCACGGGACGATGAGGACCTTGCCCCGGATCCGGCCGGCCTGGCTCTGGCGGTGGACGTCGGCGAGCTCCGCCAGCGGACGCGACGCGCTGATGTCGACGCGCAGCACACCCGCGTCGACGAGATCCACCAGCGCCCTCAGGTCCGCCACGTCGTTCCGGGCGACCATGTGCGTCGCGCTCACCCCCGCGTCGAGAGGCGGCACGACCGGGGTCGCGATCGACACGATCCGCCCGCCGCGCCGCACCAGGGGCACCAGGGCCGCGGCGTCCGGCCCGCTCAACGGCACCAGGTTCAGCAGGACGTCCACCGGAGCGTCGAGTGCGGCGCTCACCGGCCGGGCGGTGTAGTCGATGACGTGGTCCGCCCCCTGCCGCAGGACCGCTTCGGTACTCCGAGGGGCGGCCGTGGCGATCACCTCGGCCCCCGCGTGCTTGGCGAGCGGTGTGACGAAGCCTCCGACGCCGCCCCCCGCACCGTTGACCAGCACCCGCCGGCCCGGGGACACCCGCCCGTGCTCGAACACCGCCTGCCAGGCCGTCAGGCCGGCGACGGGAAGCGCCGCGGCATGAGCCAGCGGGAGGGACTCGGGCGCCGCGGTCAGCACGGCGGCGGGCGCCCGGACGTAGGCGGCCGCCGCGCCGCCGCCGTCGAGCCGTCCGATGACACGGTCGCCCACGGCGAACGCGTACTCCTCCACCCCCGCGCCGATCTCCACCACCGTGCCGGCGACGTCCCAGCCCGGCACGTAGGGCAAGTCCACGGGGAGGAACGCCTGCAGCAGCCCGGCACGCAACGCCGCCTCGGTGGGATTGAACGAGCCGGCGGCGACACGGATCAGTACCTCGCCGCCGCCCGGGCGTGGGCGCGGAACCTCGTCGTAGCGGATCACGGAGGCATCGCCGAACTCATGGATGCGCGCGGTCTTCATCGTCGTCATGCCGCGAATCTACGACCGGGGACGAGGACGATCCATGCGTGAAAGCGCCCCCCTTCATACGCGATCGTCTCGCCGCTCTACGCTCGGCGCATGGACGTACTGAGCGACGTGGTCGCGGTGACCCGGACCGGTCGACCCCGGGCGGCGCACGTGCGATGGCACGCCCCGTGGGGACAGGAGTTCGCCGCCGTCCCCGGCTCGGCGGGCTTCCAGGTGATCCTGCGGGGCTCCTGCTGGCTCCTGCCCGAGGACGCGGAACCCGTCCGGCTGGGCACGGGAGACGTGGTGTTCCTGCCGCACGGCAAGGGGCACCTCCTCGCCGACAGCCCCGAGACCCCCGTGGCGGCCCCTCCCTGCGACCCGGACGGCCCGGAACCGTACGCCGCCTACGCCACGGACACAGTCGACAGGAGCGGCGACGGCGGACCGGTCACCGCCCTGCTCTGCGGCGCCTACCAGCTCGATCCGGCCCGCGCCCACCCCCTCCTGCTGTCCCTCCCGGAGCTGATCCACCTGCCCGCGCATCCGGGCCGCCGTGCCGAGTTGGATGCGGCGGTGCAGCTGCTCGCCGCCGAACTGGAGACCCCGCGCCTGGGCACGGACGCGGCCGTCCCCGCGCTCCTGGACACCCTGCTGCTCTACATCCTGCGCGTCTGGTTCGACGAACAGCCCCTCCACGGCGACCACACCACGGGATGGGCCGCCGCCCTGAACGACCCGCCGGTCACCGCAGCCCTCCACGCCCTCCACCGCGACCCCGCGGCCCCGTGGACCGTCGCCGGGCTCGCCGCGGAAGCCGGCCTCTCCAGGGCGCCCTTCGCCAAGCGCTTCGCCCGGCTGGTCGGCCAGCCGCCCCTGGCGTACCTGACCTGGTGGCGCATGACCACGGCCGCACGCCTGCTACGGATCTCGGACGCACCGCTGCGAGCGGTCGCCGCCCACGTCGGCTACGCGTCCGAGTTCGCCTTCGCCCACGCCTTCAAGCGCGCGCACGGCACCCCGCCGGGGACGTACCGACGGGAACGGCTGCCCCGGAGCGGCCGCACCTGAGCAGGCCCGGCCGTGCGCGCCCGGGTCACGCGGGGACGGCGAGCGGCGGGTGGTCGAGCACGCGGGGCCTGTACTCGACCAGCTGGATGCGGCCGTCGAAGGTGCGGTGATCGGTCATGTCGAGGGCGACGTCCGGGTAGCCGTCGTAGATGCGTTCCTCACCGGTGGCCCCGGTGATCACCGGGAACATCACGACCCGGAAGCGGTCGACGAGTCCGGCGCGCAGCAGCGACCGCGACAGGCTCAGGCTCCCGATCGTGCTGAGGAGCCCCGAGCCACTCGCCTTCATGGCGCGGACCGCCTCGACGGCGTCGTCGCGGACGAGCGTGCAGTTGGCCCACGAGAGCGGAGCGTCGAGCGACGAGGAGAACACCACCTTGGAGGCCCGCGTGAGCTCGTCGACGGACGCCTCCTCCTCGGGCCTGAACTCGTCCAGCCCCTCGGGGACGTCGCCCGCGGCGAAGCCCGACATCAGGCGGTAGGTGTTCGCTCCCATCAGATACGTGGCCGGGGGCTGCTCCCCGAGCCACGCGAGATACTCGGGGCCTTCGAGGCCCCAGAACCCGGGCCAGCCCTGCCCCGACGCGCAGCCGTCGAGGGAGGTGATGAAGTCGACGAGAAGCTCCGACATGGTGGTGTCCTTCCTGGAGTGTCACGAGCTTGGACCGGCCGGGAGTCACAAACTCATCGCCCGCGCCGTGACACGACGGGACACTCCTGGGACGCCGGATGTGCACGTGCCTCACGGGACCGGTCGAACCCGGCGCCGGGCAGCCCTCAACGGTGCTCGGGGTTCTCGAAGTCGAACCGGCAGCCGGCGTCCCACTCGGAGCGCTGGTTTCCGTGGGCGGGGATGCCGCCGGCGTCCTTGAGCATCCTCGCCAGATGGAGCTGGTTCCAGGTCATGAACGTCGTGTTGCGGTTGGTGAAGTCGTTGTCCGGCCCGCCGGAGCCGGGGTCGAGGTACGACGGGCCCGGGCCGGCCGGGCCGACCCAGCCCGCGTCGGCCTGCGGGGGAACGACGTACCCGAGGTGCTGGAGGCTGTAGAGGACGTTCATCGCGCAGTGCTTGGCGCCGTCCTCGTTGCCGGTGATCAGACATCCGCCCACGCGACCGTAATAGGCGTACTGGCCACGCTCGTTGAGGATCGACGAGCAGGCGTACAGACGCTCGATCACCTTCTTCATGACCGAGGAGTTGTCTCCCAGCCACACGGGCCCGGCCAGGGTCAGGATGTCGGCGGCCATCACCTGCGAGTAGATCACCGGCCACTCGTCCGTCTCCCACCCGTGCTCGGTCATGTCCGGCCAGACACCGGTGGCGATGTCGATGTCCACCGCCCTCAGCACCTCGACCCGCACGCCTTGCCGCTCCATGATCCGGGTGCTGATGTCGATCAGCCCCTGTGTGTGGCTGCGCTCCGGGGAACGTTTCAGCGTGCAGTTGATCACCAGCGCGCGCAGGTCGGCGTACGACGTCGTCCGGTCCGGCACGGAATCCTCCTCCATACGCTCCGGGAGTCCGGAACCGAAGGGGCCGGAGATCTCCCCGTACAGCTCACCAGGCCTTCGCCGCCGGCGCGCGCGGAGCTGGTCCGGTTGCCTGACCGCCCGTCCGCGCCGCATCGAGGGGAGACCGGTCACGGAATCGGCGTCGCCGTCCCCCGAGCCTCCCGAGCCCCCTGAGCGCCCGATGAGGCGACCGTCCCGTAGGCCCCGAGCACGGTGGTCAGGTCGCCGGGGCGGCCTCGCAAGGTGGCGTCGAGGAAGGCAAGGGTGGCCGCGGCGACGACGCGCGGCCCCTCGGTACGGCCCAGGGTGCCGACGATCGAGGGCACCGGCGGCAGGTAGAGCGGGCCGTCCATGAACGTGAGGTGCCCGGCCCCGGGGATGGTGAGCCGGTAGCTCGTCGCGGTGTTCCGTTCCAGGGCCTCGGTGAGCCGCGGCAGGTACCGCGGGTCGGTGCCGGCGGTGATCTCCTGGGTGAGCGCGAGCGTCGGCTGACGGAGCGCGGGCGTGGTCGGGCCGTGGGGGTAGCCGTCGAGGTCGAGGACGGCATCGAACCGGCGGTCGTGCCGGCCCGCCTGCAGGGCGGCGGCTCCGCCCAGGGAATGGCCGGCCGCCGCGGCGCGGCCGGTGTCCAGGCGCCCGGTCAGCGGGTCGGCGGACTCACCGCGGTCCAGCCGCTCCAGCCGGGTGAGGACGAAACCGAGGTCGGCGGCCCGGACGGCGGTCCAGCCGGCGGCCGGCTCCTCGTCCCCGTCGCGGTCCCCGGAGGAGGCGGTGGCGGCGCGGATCGTACGGCCGTCGGCGAGGACGACGACACTGGAGTCGTACGGGTGGTCGAGCGCGGCGACCAGGTAGCCGTGGCTGGCCAGCTCCTCCGCCCAGGCGGTGTTCTGGGCCCGCACCCCGCCGGAGCCGGGCGAGAACAGGACGACCGGGAACCGCTCGTTCCCGCCCGCCACCGGGGCGTCGACGACCGCGCGGCTGCGAGCCCTCGGGACACCGTCGACCAGGAAACCGGGCAGGCCGACCCCGTCGGCCAGCGCCGCGGAGACGGTCCGCGCCTCGTCCGCCGTACGGCCCAGGTACGGGGCCCGAGGGACACTCGCGGGGCTCTGTCGCGCCGGGTACCAGAGCTGGACCACGACCGTGCGCCGGTCGTCCGGGTCGGAGGTGAAGCTCTCGGGACGCAGCGGGTCGGTCCACTGCACCACCCGCGTGCCGACCGCGAAGTCACCCGTCGGCTCGGGGAAGACGGGCACGGGGAACGCCCAGGCGGCCACCGGGCCGGCGGCGATCAGCCCGGCGCAGGCCAGCGATCCCGGCAGGGCCGGCCACCAGCGGGCCCGCCGGGCCGGTCGGCCGGCACGCCCCCGCACCAGCGGCGGAAGGGCGAACGCCGACGCGACGGCGGCGCCGGCCAGGACCGGCAGCATCTGCCAGCGGATCCCCACGACGCCCAGCACCGTCGCCGACGGTACGAGGACCGCCCCGGCCGCGATGGTGCCGGGCCGGCGGGCGCGCGCGGGAAGCCAGCGCGCCACCAGCAGCGCGACGGCACCCAGGAGGACGAGAACTTCTGGAAGGGACAGGGGCAGGGGCGGGGACAGTCGCAGGGACGGCCCGGGGATGGTTTCGCTCACCCGGCCATGCTCGGCACCGGGCCCCCGCCGCCGCATCGGCCCCGGGTCGCCGCCCACGGCGACCGGGGTGGCAGCCGGGCCGGGCCGCCTTGCGACCCGAGGGGCAACCACGCACCCCGGGCCAGGGACAGGCTTGCGACCGCAGTCGGTAGCGGGCCTCCTCCTGCGGTCGTACCCCCGCCCCGTGCGCTCCGACGCCAGGCTCATGTGCGGCCCGGCCCCCGGGCCTAGGCTGCGGCTGTACGCGGTGGCGGCCCGGCCGGACCGCACGACGACCGATCGGCGAAGAGGTGTGACGGTGCGCCACCGGGACCTGGTTCCGCCCCTGGTGGGGGACTCGGT
This sequence comes from Streptomyces roseofulvus, assembly GCF_039534915.1. Taxonomy (NCBI): domain Bacteria; kingdom Bacillati; phylum Actinomycetota; class Actinomycetes; order Kitasatosporales; family Streptomycetaceae; genus Streptomyces; species Streptomyces roseofulvus. Next base: position 7,991,875 of record NZ_BAAAWE010000001.1, read on the forward strand.
GCTGCCGGCACTGCTCCTGCTCCACGTCGTGACCACGTTCCCGGCCGCGGAGCTGCCGGTGGCGGTCGCGCTCACCGCCGCCCTGGCGCTGCCCTTGGTGTGGCGGCGCCGGGCCCCGCTCGCGGTGTTCGCCGCCGTGGTGGCCGCGGCCTTCGTCCAGTGGCTGGCGGACGTCCAACTGCTCGCGGACACCGCCCTGCTCGTGGCCCTCTACACGGCCGCGGCCCACACGGGCCGGCGCGGCACGCTGCTCGCCGCCGCCGTGGTGGAGGGCGGGGTCGTGCTGGCCTGCGTGAGCTGGGCACCGAACGGCGCGTTCCCGACCCCGTTCGTCGCGCTCTCCGCGATGGTGGTCGCCGCCACCGTCCTCGGGGTGAACGTGCGGACCGGCCGGGCCTACCTCGCCGCCGTGCAGGAGCGGGCCGAGCGGCTGGCGCTGCACCAGGAGCAGCAGGCCCGGCTGGCCGTCGCCGAGGAACGGGCCCGGATCACCCGAGAGATGCACGACATCGTCACCCACAACCTGTCCGTCATGGTCGCGCTCACCGACGCCGCCGTCGCCGCGCAGCACAGGTCCCCGGACCGGGCCACCGCCGCGATGCGGCAGATCTCCGAAACGGGCCGGCAGGCCCTCACCGACATGCGGCGCTCGCTGGGCGTCCTGCGGGCCGACGAGCCGGACGCCGAGCGCCACCCGCTGCCCGGCATAGCCCAGCTGGAGTCGCTCGCCGACCAGATGGCGGCCGCCGGGCTGCCGACCCGCCTGGAGGTCCGCGGCGGCCACGCCCAGGTGCCGGCCACCGCACAGCTCACCGTCTACCGCCTGGTTCAGGAAGCCTTGACCAACACCCTCAAGCACACCCCCGCCGGCACCCGCGCGACGGTCCTGGTCGAGTGCTCGGCCGGGAGCGTCGGCGTGGAGGTGACCGACAACGGCCCCCGTGCGCCTCGTCCCACTGCCGCAGCGTCCGGACACGGCCTCCCCGGCATGCGCGAGCGCGCGGCCGCCTACGGAGGGACGCTGCGGGCCGGACCGCTTCCGGACGGCGGCTGGCGGGTGCGGACCCGCCTCCTGCTCGACAGCGCCGGGGCGGGCGCCGTATGACGATCCGCGTCGTGATCGCCGACGACGAGGCGCTGCTCCGGATGGCCTTCCGCATGGTCCTGGACGCCCAGCCCGACATGGAGCCGGTCGGCGAGGCCGCGGACGGCGCCCAGGCCGTCCGCCTCTCCCGGGAGCTGCGGCCCGACGTCGTCCTCATGGACGTCCGGATGCCCGGGACGGACGGGATCGAGGCGACCCGGCAGGTCGCGGCGGTCTCCCCGGACACCAGGGTGCTCATCCTGACCACCTTCGACCTGGACGCATACGCCTTCGCCGCCCTCGGCGCCGGAGCCTCGGGCTTCCTGCTGAAGAACACCCGGCCCGAGGAGCTGCTCACCGCGATCCGCGCCGTCGCCGCGGGCGACGCGGTGCTCTCCCCGCGGATCACCCGGCGCCTGCTGGACGACTTCCGCCCCCACCTGGCCGACAGCCGGACCGGCGTCCGCGACGAGCGACTGGACCGGCTCAGCGCCCGGGAGCGCGAGGTGCTCGCCGAGATCGGCCGTGGACTGTCCAACGCCGAGATCGCGGACGCCCTGCATCTCGCGGAAGCGACCGTGAAATCCCACCTGGGACGGATCCTGCTCAAGCTGGGGCTCCGCGACCGGATCCAGGCCGTGGTCTTCGCCCACGACCACCGCCTGGTCCCCCCGACCTGACACCGGGCCGAGCGCCCCCGACAGCGGCCGGCCGACGCCCCCGGCCCGGCCAGGCCGACCGCGTCGCCGACGGACGGGTGCGACGGCGTCCCGGCCCTGCTGCCCGGCGCGCGAAGATCCGGCGGACGACAGTGGGGGAGTGAACACACGAGGTGACGAGGTCGCTCGCGGGTCCTCGGGGGCGGACGGCGCCGCCGAGGAAGAGGCGCAGGTCATCGTGGTGGGGGCGGGCCCGCCGGCTCGGCCCCAGGTCATGGCCTCGCCCCCCGCTGCTCCGGGTCATGGCGCGCCTGCTCACCGGCGTCGCCGACGAGCCGGCACAGGACGGCATCGACGCCGCCCTGCAGCCCTCGTGCGCCTGGTCCCCGCACGTCGGCGATGACGAGAGCCGTACGTGTTCCCGCGCCCGTGTCCGGGCCCCTTGGCGACGAGAGAAGTGCGCGGAATTTTGACGTTTAGAAACGGTGAGACCGCGCAAACGGCTTACAAGGAGATAACGCGCGGATAAAGAGGAGCCATGGGAATCATTGCGTGGATCATACTGGGCTTGCTTGCCGGAATCATCGCGAAGCTCCTGATGCCCGGCCGGGACCCCGGCGGCATCATCATCACGATATTGATCGGCATTGCCGGCGGTCTCCTGGGCGGATGGCTCGGGAAGGTACTTTTCGACGTCGATTCCGTCGACGGGTTCTTCGAACTCTCGACATGGATCGCCGCGATCGTCGGCTCGCTCATCCTCCTGGGCCTGTACCGGCTGGTGGCAGGCCGGAGACACTCGTGAAATCCGCTCTGACCCGGCACGGAGCCAGGTGGGGCGGGCGCGGCCTCAGGCTGTTCGTCCGCTGGGCGCCCTGGACCCTCATCCGGCACGTCAGCGTACGGATGGCCGTATGGGGCGCACGCCTGGCGGTGTGGTCCGCATGGCGGGCGTTCCGGCGTGCGGTGCGTACGACGGTGCGTGACGTGACGCCCGGACGACTTCGCTGGACATGAGGCCGAGGGGACGCGGTCGTGCCCCCCGGGAGGAATGGGACGCACGGTTGAGGGAAGCGGCCAGGAAGAGTCGAGGAGGTGACCGGCATGGCCGTCTCGAAGAAGGCCAAGAACGTCGGAAAGAATGTGAAGGGCAAGGTCAAGGAAACCACCGGAAAGGCTGTCGGCAACGAAAGCCTCGAGATGAAGGGCGAGGCCGAGCAGGCAGCCGCGGACGCCAAGCAGGCCGGACAGAAGGCCAAGGACACGATGAAGCACTGACCGTCTCCTGATCGCCGCGACCTTCCGGTTCACGGGCCGCCGTCCCTCTGGGACGGCGGCCCGTCGGCGGTTCGGGCCCCGCCGCCTGCGTCCGCGTCGCCTGTCGTGGCGCACAAGGGTGTGGCCGCGTCCGCGCGGCCACACCACGGGGAACGTCAGCGGGCACGTCGGCGCCGGTGAGGCCGTTCTTCTTCCTCCTCCTCCCATCCTTCGTCCGCTTCCGCCTCGGTGCCCGTGCCGTCCTCGTCCTCCTCCTCGTACTCGTCGGCGGGGTACTCCTCGTCTTCCTCGCCCTCGTCGTACTCTTCGTCCTCGGCTTCTTCCGGTTCCTCTTCCGGTTCCTCTTCCAGCTCCTCGTCCGGTTCCCCTCGCGGTTCCTCCTGCGCCGTCTCCTCCTCTTCCTGGACGGCGTCCTCGTGGCTGCGCACGACCTCGCCGTCGCGTATCTCGCCGCGCCACCCCTCGGGCTCCTCGTCCGAGAGGGTCACGTACCGGGCGAAGTGCTTGAGGTCCAGGCGCAGCCGCCGGCCCTGCGCACGCCACAGGTTTCCGGTCTTCTCGAACAGACCGGACGGGTAGTACTCGACGACCACGAGCACGCGGGTCAAAGACTCGGCGAGTCGGTGGAAGCTGACGCATCCGCGCGTGGTGCCCTTGGGCCCCTCGGAGCTCCAGACGATGCGTTCGTCGGGGACCTGTTCCTGACTGGTGGCCTTCCAGCTGCGGGTGGAGGGGCCCACCTTGACCTTCCAGTCGGTGGTGGTGTCGTCGCCGCGGGAGACGCTGCGCACACCCTTGGCGAAGGTGCTGAAGTTCTCGTACTGCGTCCACTGGTCGTACGCCGTGCGCAGCGGGACGCCGATGTCGATGGCTTCGCAGATGTGGACGGGCTTGGAGCCGCCCTTGCGGGACTTCCCCTTGCCGGTCAGGCTGCCGCCGATGTCCTTGACCTTGTCCTTCAGGCCGTCGACGGTGCTGCCGACGGCGGCCTTCAAGGGCGAGTCGCCCTTGAGGAGGCGTCCTCCGATCCCGGCGAGCGAGCCGCCGTTCTCGGCCACGTCGTTGAGGTCGTCGGTGAGGTCCTCGAGTTTGCCGACGGCCTTGTCGGCCAGGTGGTCCGCCTGTGCCAGGAGGTACTCGGCGAGCTCGTCGAGCAGCCCGTCCATGGGGGACGAGGAGCCCTTGGTCTTCCGTGCACGGTCGGTGGTGGCCATGGTGCTACCTCCGCGCCGTGGACTTGCGCGCCGTCGACTTCTTCGCCGAGGCGGTCGACTTCTTGGGGGTGCCGGCGGCCGTCTTGCCCGCCGCGGCCTTCTTCGCCGGAGCCCGCTTGGCCGCCGTCTTCTTGGCAGGCGGCCGGGAGGACGTGGCCTTCTTGCCGGTCGCCCGGCTTCCGGAGGCGGACTTCTTCCCGGCGGTGGCCTTCTTCGTCGCGGTGCCGCCTCCGGAGGAGGCGGTCTTGCCGGCCGTGGTGGCCCGCTTCCGGGCCGGGGCGGCCTTCTTCGCGGGTGTGGTGGCCTTGGCCGCCGAGGGCTTCTTCGCCGCCGCCTTCCGCGCAGGAGCGGTCTTCTTGTCCGTGGAGTCCGACTTCTCGGCCGCGGTGTCCGACTTCTTCGCCGGCGAGCGCCGGGACGCGGAGCTCTTCGACGGGGCGGCGCTCTTACGCGTCGCCGAGGGGCGGGCGGACCGGCCGCGCGGCGAGGAAGCCTCCGCGGAGCCGCGGCGCCGCCTGCGGGGCTGCTCTTCCTCCGGCTCCTCCTCTTCCTCGTCCTCGCCCTCTTCCTCTCCTCCCTCCTCCTCTTCCTCCTCGGGCTCTTCTTCGTCCTCGTCCTCGTACCCCTCCTCGTCCCAGGCCTCGTCCTCGAAGGCCTCTTCCTCCCTGCCTCCCTCGTCGTACCCTTCCTCGTCCTGGTCGCGTTCGTCCCGGGCGCGCCGCTCGTCGTCTTCCTCGTCCTCGTACTCCTCGTCTTCCTCCTCACGCCCGCGGGTCAGTTCGAGAGTGCGCTGGTGCACGGAGTCCGCGAGCCCCGCCAGCTGGCGGTTGGCGGCCGCGGTGAGGGCCTTGCGGCCCGCGTCGAGGGCTTCGCCGCGCAGCTGCTCGCCGAGTTCGGCGGCCTGGGGCATCTCGCTCAGCTTCCGCAGCCCCTGCGTCATGAGCTGGCCGGGCTGGAGTCCGAACCTGCGGCCGGCAATGTAGGTCGCGAGGGACAGGGCCATGCGGCCCTTCTTGGCCCGTCCCAGGAGGTAACCGCCCGCAACGGCGGCTGCCAGGGCGACTCTGGTCGTGTCCTCCATCAGCCTGGTCCTTCCCAGGTGGTCGGCGGGTGAGGTCAGGGCCTGCGCCTCTGACGCTCGGGTCCTTACCTGGGGCTGCTCGCCCAGGCCACGAATATGCGGATATTTGTGAAGAGAATCGCTTGAAGAGGTATGCAGCGGACGCTTCGGGAAAGTCGCCCTAGTCCATGGAGATCCCGGTTCACGAGGACAGCCGATGACCACGTCAGAACCGGCTCGCCGCCGGCGCCGCCCGCCCCAGGGCGACGACGGCGAGCAGCCCGCCTCCCGGTCGGCACGGAAGGCTCCGGCCTCCCGCAAGCGCGGTGCCCCCGGTGCCGCGACCGCGATGCGGGCGGCGGCTGAGCAGCTGGAGCAGCTGCTCGGACGGAGTCCGGAGTCGGTGTCGTCGCTGAAACCGGCGGACGACGGCTGGGTGGCGGTGGTGGAGGTGGTCGAACTCGAACGCGTTCCGGAGACCACCAGCATCATGGGCAGCTACCGGGTCGAGCTGGACGCGTCCGGTGACCTGGTCTCCTACGAGCGGACCCGCAGGTACAGCCGGGGCACGATCGACCGGCCGGGCGGCTGAGGCCGCGGGGCCGGGAAGGGAAGCATCATGACGGTGATGCCGCAGGGGGCCGGCGGAGGCCTCAGCCGCACGGGCGGAGGCAGTACGGCCAGCCTCTATGACGTCCTGGAGCTCATTCTCGATCGAGGGTTGGTCATCGACGCCTTCGTGCGCATCTCCGTCGTCGGGATCGAACTCATCAAGATCGACGCGCGGATCGTGGTGGCCAGTGTGGACACCTACCTGCGCTTCGCGGAAGCGTGCAACCGGCTCGACCTGGAGGCGGGCCACGGCACGCCCGCTCAGCTGCCGGAGATGATGGACAAGATGGTCGAGGGCGGGAGCCGCGGCAAGGCCAAGGGCGCGCTCGGCGGCGCGATCGACGCCGTCACCCAGTCCCTCACCGGCCGGGACGAGGACGAGGACGAGGACGAGGAAGAGCCGGAGGAAGAGCCCGAGGAGGAGCTCGAGGAGGAGGAGGAGACTCCTCGGCGCCGACGGCCGGCCCGGCGGTCGGCGCGGCGGGAGAGGGAGTGAGTGATGGCCGTCTACGTCTATGCCGTCACCTCGCGCGACCACCCCTGCCGGATCGACGGGATGACGGGAGTGGGCGCCCACGGCGCCACCGTACGCGTCGTCGCCACGGAGGAGCTGCGCGCGGTGGTCAGCGACATCGCCGAGGAGATCCGACCCAAGAAGCGGGACGTCACCGCCCACCAGGCCGTCCAGGACCGCCTCATGGACGACGGGACGCCTCTGCCGCTGCAGTTCGGGTACACCGCCCCCGACGACGACGCGGTACGTCAGGTTCTCGACGAGCAGGTCGACGCCTACCGGACGGCGCTCGCACGCGTGCGGGACTGCGCCGAGTACAACGTCAAAGCCGCACGCGAGCAGGACCGCTTCCTGCGCGAGATCCTCGACGCGAACTCCCGCGCACGATGGCTCAACGAGGAGATCCGGGCCGGCTCCGAAGACCCGCGGCTGCCCATGGAACTGGGCAGACTGGTCGCGGACGAGATCCAGCAGCGCCGTGCGGACGCGGCAGCGGACCTCGCCGGAGTCCTGGTCCCCCTGGGACGGGAACACGCGCTCCACCCCGAGGCCGGCGACGACTTCCTCAACCTGTCCCTGCTGGTGTCCCGGGACGAGGCGCCGGCCCTGCTCAAAGCGCACGAGGAGCTCGTCCGCGAGCGTCGGGACGGCACGGAGATCCGCCTGACCGGCCCCCTTCCCCCGTACAGCTTCGTGCCCTAGGACGACCCGGGCCGGCGCGAGGAAGGAGCACCACGCCATGGGCCTGCTGGCGCAACTGATCACCTTGCCGTTGCTTCCGGTCAAGACGGCGCTCTGGGCGGCCCAACGGGTTGCCGACCAGGCCGAGGCCGAGTACTACGACCCGGCGCCGATCCGCGCGGAGCTCGCCGACCTCGAGCGCCGGCTCGAGGCCGGCGAGATCGACGAGGAGACCTTCGACCGGGAGGAGGACCGGCTGATCGACCGGCTGATGGAGATCGAGAGGTACCGCACCGGCACCGGCGACCGGTGACCGACACGCTCCGCACGGGAAAACGGGGCGCGGGAGGTGACCGCCACACCCCGCACGGGGAGACGCGGCGCGACCACGCGGCGCCCCTACCGGAGGCGCTGGTGACACGACAGCCCCCAGAAGCCCAGAGACAGCGTTCGGCAGAGAGCGGGAGGTGAACCCTCGTGACCGACCCCATGGCCCGCGGCTTCCGCAGCGGCCCTCCGATGTCCGGCTACCCGGCCGGGTCCTCGGCGAGCCTCGCCGACATCCTGGAGCGCGTCCTGGACAAGGGCATCGTCATCGCCGGCGACATCCGTATCAACCTGCTCGACATCGAGCTCCTCACCATCAAGCTGCGCATCCTGATCGCCTCCGTGGACAAGGCCAAGGAGATGGGCATCGACTGGTGGGAGCACGACGCCTCGCTCTCCTCCCGCCACCACGAGAGCTCGCTCGCCGCCGAGAACCAGCGGCTGCGCGCCGAGATCGAGCAGCTGCGCCGCGACCGGCTCACCGCCTCGTCCGGCCTCCCCGACGACCTCACCCGCACGAGCGAGGAACGTGCGCCGGAGGAGGAAGAGGAGCGTCCCGTACGCCGCACGGCGAAGCGGAGGACCGAGCCGTGAACGCTTCCCCCACCCCGACGCTCACCTACGTCTACGCCGCCACGCCCCCGGCCCCCCTGCTCGACGACGTCCTGCCCACCCTCGCGGGAGTGGCCGGCCGCCCCGTCACGCTCCTTCCGCCCGTGCCGGACGACACCGCGCCCGCTCCGGTCGCCTTCGTCATCAGCGACGTCCCCCGGGCCGACTTCGCCGAGGCCGCCCTGCAGGAGCACTTCGAGGACCTGCGGTGGCTGGAGGAGACCGCGCGGGCCCACCACCACGTCATCGAAACCCTCGCCGGCCACACCACCGTCCTGCCCCTGCGGATGGCCACCCTCTACGAGGACCACACCCGCGCCCTGCGCGCGCTGGGGGAACAGAGCCAGCTCTTCGCCACCCAACTGGCGCAGCTCAGTGCCCACACCGAGTACGGAGTCAAGATCTACGTACTCCCTGCCGAGGCACCTGAGCCCGCCGCGCCCCCCGCCGCCACCAGCCCCGGCAAGGCCTACCTGCAGGCCCGCCGGGTCCAGCGCGACTCACGCGAGGAGCACTTCCAGCAGGCCCGGCTGGCAGCCGACCGCCTCACCGCCGTCGCCGCCCGCCATCAGGCGCCCCGCGTGACCCACCCGCCGCAGAGCGGCCCCCTCGTCGCGCCGGCCGACGGCGAGAACGTCCTCAACGACGCCTTCCTGGTCCCGGACGTCCAGGCGGACAGCTTCCGAGCAGCCGTCCGCGACGCCGCCGCCGACCTCCCGGGCATCCGCCTCGAAGTGACCGGCCCGTGGGCGCCCTACTCCTTCGCCACCCCGCCGCCGGCAGCCGAGCCGCCCCTGCCGCCGACCGCGCCCGCGCCATGACCTCCGCCCAGGACCGAGACCCGGCGCTGCCCGGACGCCAGGTCGCCCTCGTCGACCTCCTCGACCGGCTGCTGGCCGGAGGCGTCGTCATCACCGGCGACATCATCCTGTCCATCGCCGACATCGACCTCGTCAGGATCTCCCTGCGCGCCCTGGTCAGCTCCGTCACCACCACCGACGACCGCCCACCGACCCGCCCACCGACCCGGGAAGGCGAGCAGCCCCATGCGCCCTGAACCGCCCGGCCCGCCCCACCGTGCCGGCCCCGACCTGCGGCCGGTCGGCCAGGCGATGAACGACGCCGTACGCCTCCTGCCCGCCACCCCCCACTCGGCCACGGCGTCACGGCACTCACCCGCCCAACGGATCCGCACCGGCCCCGAAACGGCTCAGGAGGACCTCGTCAAACTCGTCCTGACCGTCGTCGAACTCCTGCGGCAACTCATCGAGCGCCAGGCCCTGCGACGCGTCGAAGCCGGCGACCTCGACGACGCCCAGGAAGAAGAACTCGGCGCCACGCTCCTCGCCCTCCACGACCGCATGACCGACCTGTGCGACCAGCACGGCTTCACCCTGGACGACCTCAACCTCGATCTCGGCCCCCTCGGCCCTCTCCTCCCGCCGTCCGGGCACTGATACCTGGGATTCCCCTCAGCCGGACGGTTCCCCCCGCTCACGTGGGTAGAGGCGGAAAGAGGAGGGTCGGACATGAGTGCCAGCGAGAAGATCAAGGCCCGAGCCGAGCAGGTCGTGGGCAAGACCGTGAAGAAGGCGGCGCACGTGCTGGGAAACAGGACCACGGAGGCCAAGGGCACCGCGTTGGAGGCTCGCGGCAAGGCGCGAGCGGCAAAGGAGAAGGGCAAAGACTTCTTCGACCACTGACGGACCAGAGGCGGACGTCCCCCGCGCGGCACTCCTCAGCTGGGCCCGAGAGGTGACGACAGAACCTGGAACACCGTGTCCAGCTGGTCCGGGACGATGCTGCCGTCCGCGCGCCGGACCGGCTGTGCCGAGCCGTCGCTCGCCGTGTAGCCGGTGGTCGCGCAGGGGTACGGGCTCGTCTTGCGCTGCTTCGGCTCGATGAACATCGGGTTCACCAGCCAGCGGCCGTCGCCGTTCTCGTACGCCCGGCACATGAGTTCGTTCTTGTTGCGGTTGAGGACGAGGCGCAGCCCGGTGGCGTCCCGCAGGAACGAGATGTCCGTGTCGGAGTCGCCCGCGGCGAAGACCTGGCGGCGGGCGGCGGGCTGGACGCGCTCGGCGGCGGGGCCGCGCACGCCGAAGACCTCCTGGTTGATCCAGCAGCGCTTGCCGTCGATGTACGTGATCATGGCGTCCTCGCCGTCCCGGATGCCGCCGCAGCCCTTGAGGTGGCTGGTGAGCCGGCCGTGGGAGGTCGTGTTGCGGATGCCGACGGCGTGCGACGGGTCGACGCCGACGCCCTTCGCCCAGACGTCGACGACGGGTTCGGGGGAGGCGGAGACGATCCAGACGTCGAAGCCGCCGTCCTGGAGGGTACGGATCAGATCCCGCTGCTGGTCGTAGTGGCGGACCCAGCCGGTGACCTGCCCCGTACCGACCTGCTGGGTGGCGCCTTGAGGCGCGGCGAGGTTCTCGACGCGCGCGGCGGCGGCGAAGGCGGCGGCCTCGCGGGTGGTCCAGCCATGCAGGAGCTGGGCGAGCCAGGCGTACTGGGGCTCCATGCGGCGGTGGTCGTAGCCGGTGAAGGCCGTCTTCCCGCCGGTGGTCGCGCCCCATCCGTACACCGAGAGCAGTTCGTCGGCGCAGGCCGTGTCGGTGGACGTGGGGAGGGTGCGGACGTCGGCGGGGCAGGCCTCGCCGAGGGCGGTCGCGGCCTCGGGGGTGAGGTAGCGGCTGGTGGTGGACCAGTCGCCGTCCCGCGGGGGCCGGACGCGGTCGTTGCGGAGCAGCCAGTAGAAGGTGGCGTCGCCGACGTCGTTCTTGATGACGGTGTTGTCCCAGTCGAAGACGGCGACCGGCTTCCGGCCGCCCTTGTCGTGACAGTGGTCGGCTATCAGCGCGTCGATGCGGGCCTTGTTGTCGCCGTACCAGCCCGCGGAGCTGTTCAGGGTGGGGCATGCGGCGGGCTTGGCTTCGGCGCCGGTCGCGGGGAGGAGACAGGTGGTGGCGAGGGCGAGGGCGGCCGCCGAGGCGGCGGTCGGGCGGAGCTTCATGGGCGCTCTCCTGTCGAGACGTCGGTGCGTCGGTACATCGGGAACTCGGTACGTCGGTGTGTCGGTACATCGGGAACTCGGTACGTCGGTGTGTCGGGTACGCGCGACAGCCGGGCGCCTTGCGACGCCCGGCTGTCGGGTGGGGGAGCGGGGGGTGGGGTGGCGGCGGCGAGGGTCTAGACGGTGTTCATCTCGGTGTCGACAGCGAGAAGGTAGTCGTAGCCCTCCGTGCCATGGGCGAGAACCTCGTCCAGGAAGAACTTGGCCGCGAACCGCTTGCCCTGAAGGCGGCCCTGCATGTCCGGGAACGCCAAAACGACGGTGTCGATCTCACCGCCCGCCACCAGGGAACGCAGGTCCTCGGCGGCGAGCGGGGCTGTGCGGTCTGCCACGGGGCGATTCCCCTCGTTCGGGCCTGCCGGGAGTCATAAGGTATGGGGAAGCACCATTGCTTGGGAAGGGTTGGAGGGATAATCGCGATCGTGTCCGATGCGAGTGAGTGGGTCGACCGTCTGGCCGCCGTGCTCTGCGGCCGCGCAAGGGCTTGAAGGGAGGCGGAACACCTCCTTCAGGTGGTACGGGCTCGACCGGTGGCCCGGAGGGGGAGCGACTGCCCGCCGAGCGGGTTCCGTCGGGCCGACGGCAGCCGGTCGTGACGACCTTCCTGGACCGCGGCCCGCTCCTCTTGCGCAATCCGGAGCACTCCCAGTACCAGTACGCCCCCCTGTCTCGGCGTCGGACAGGGCGGCGGCAGCGCGGCGTGCGAGGTGATGCGGGAGCGCACCGCGGGTATGGGGATGCGGCATGCGAGGTTCTGGCGTGACCTCAGGCGTTCGGCGGCGTAACCCCAAAGTAACGCACGGGGGTTGCGCTGCCCCCCTCACCACCGCAAAGGTATGGCACCACTCCATTGGGCTCGTTGCGGGGAGCTGACGCTGCCATGACGCTGGAAGACACCACGCCGCCGAAGGACGACTACCTGGAACGCCGGGCCCTGCGCCGCGGCAGCGCCGGCTGGCTGCTGCTGACCGGCCTCGGCGTGGCGTACGTCGTGTCCGGGGACTTCTCCGGCTGGAACATCGGTCTGTCGAAAGGCGGCTTCGGCGGGCTCGCCGTCGCCACCGTCCTGATGGGCGCGATGTACGCCTGTCTGGTCTTCGCGCTCGCCGAGCTCTCCGCCATCCTGCCCACCGCGGGCGGCGGTTACGGCTTCGCTCGCCGGGCGCTCGGAACATGGGGCGGCTTCCTCACCGGCACCGCCATCCTCATCGAGTACATCCTGGCCCCGGCCGCGATCTCCATCTTCATCGGCGACTACGTGGAGTCCCTCGGGCTGTTCGGCCTGGAGTCCGGCTGGCCGGTCTATCTGGTCTGTTTCGCGCTCTTCATCGGCATCCACCTGTGGGGCGTGGGTGAGGCGCTGCGTTTCAGCCTGATCGTGACGGGGATCGCGGTCGCGGCCCTGGTCGTCTTCGCGCTCGGCGCGTTCACCGACTTCCACGTGGACGGCCTGAACGACATCCCGGTCGACGGCGAGGCCTTCGGCTCGAACTCCTGGCTGCCCTTCGGACTCCTCGGGATCTGGGCCGCGTTCCCCTTCGGCATGTGGTTCTTCCTCGGCGTCGAGGGCGTGCCGCTGGCCGCCGAGGAGGCGAAGGACCCGGTGCGGTCGATGCCGAGGGCGCTCGCGATCTCCATGGGGATCCTGGTGCTGCTCGCCGTCATGACCTTCTTCGCCGCCACCGGGGCCCGCGGTGCGGCCGCCGTGCAGGAGGCCGGAAACCCGCTGGTCGTGGCGCTCCAGGGGGACGGGGAGCCGACCGCCCTGAGCCGCTTCGTGAACTACGCGGGCCTCGCGGGCCTGGTCGCGTCCTTCTTCTCGCTCATCTACGCGGGCTCGCGCCAGCTGTTCGCGCTCTCCCGGGCCGGCTACCTGCCCCGCTTCCTCTCCCTCACCAGCCGCCGCAAGTCGCCCTACCTGGGACTCCTCATCCCGGGCGCCATCGGCTTCGCCCTCGCGGCCGGGACCGGCAACGGGGCGCGGATGCTGAACATCGCGGTGTTCGGCGCCACCATCTCGTACGCCCTGATGGCGCTGTCCCACATCGTGCTGCGCCGCCGGGAGCCGGGCCTGCACCGGCCGTACCGCACGCCCGGCGGGATCGTGACCTCGTCGGTGGCCTTCGTCCTGGCCCTCTCGGCGCTGGTCGCGACCTTCCTGGTGGACCGGACGGCGGCGTTCATGGCGCTCGGGGTGTACGTGATCGCGCTCGCCTACTTCGCGTTCTACAGTCGGCACCATCTGGTGGCCGGCGCTCCGGAGGAGGAGTTCGCGGCGCTCGCCGCGGCCGAGGCCGAGCTGGAACGCGACTGACCCACCCGCCACTCCGCACCCTTGGAGGCCGTACCGTGACCAAGCCGCTGATCGGCGTGACCACCTACCTGGACCAAGCGCGCTGGGGCGTATGGGACATGACAGCCGCGCTGCTCCCGGCGCAGTACCCGCGTCTCGTACGGGAGAGCGGCGGGCTCCCGGTCATGCTCCCGCCGGGTGGACCCGAGGACGCGGCGGCGGTCGTGGCCCGGCTCGACGGCCTGGTCGTCGCGGGCGGGGCGGACGTGGAGCCCGTACGGTACGGGGCCGAGCCCGACCCCCGCACCGGCCCGCCCGCCCGGGCCCGGGACGCCTGGGAGCTGGCCCTGGTCGACGCGGCCCTGGCCTCCGGCACTCCGGTGCTCGGCATCTGCCGCGGCATGCAGCTCCTGAACGTGGCGCTCGGCGGCACGCTCGTCCAGCACCTGGACGGGCACGTGGAGGCGGTCGGGGTGATCGGCCGGCACGCGGTGAAGCCGGTTCCGGGCACGCGGTACGCCTCTCTCGTACCGGAGCTCGCCGAGGTCCCGACCTACCACCACCAGGCCGTGGACCGCCTGGGCAGGGGCCTCATGGCCTCGGCCCACGCGGAGGACGGCACGGTGGAGGCGGTCGAGACGGACGGCCCGGGGTGGGTGCTCGGTGTCCAGTGGCACCCGGAGATGGGCGAGGACCTGCGGGTGATGCGGGGGCTGGTGGAGGCGGCGCGTCAGGTGCGCTGACCCGCAGCGTTGTCGACTCGGCGCCTGGGCGGGTGTCCGTCGAGCGCGGTGCGGCAGCGGTGAAGGTTCGCGCGGCATCACCGGTGACGAGTGCGAGGGCGTGGCTGCGCAGGAGGCCGCCCGCCCAGGTGAACCCGGCTCGTGCGCCACCGTCCACAGGGACACGTCGTCGCCTTCGCTGAGCCGACGGCGCGTCCTGGGCGGCTGAGGCACGGGACCGAACGAGGCGAGCCTGCAGGCGGGGTCTCGGCGCTGTGCGGTTCCTTGTCCTGGATCGCGGTCTGAAGGGTGCCGGCGCGCACGCGTACGCCCGTCGGGCCACCCCGAGCCCGGAGGCACCCTCTCACCAGCACCCGAGGACGCGCCGAAGAACCCGCTGAAGCCGGCTGCGCCCTCACGCCGCCCGGGGATCTCAGCCCAGTCCAGCCCGGTCCGGAAGAGCTCACCGGCCTGTGACGGTGCAGCCCCCCAGTTCGCGAAGCCCACGCGACGCTGTCAGTGCCCTTTGCCATCATGCCCGCATGGATCTCCACCTCGCCCCACCGACCGGCGTCGGTCCGCTCCACATCGGTATGACCAGGCAGGACGCCAACGCCGCGCTGGACTCGCTCCGAGACCTCTCCGCGGTCTCGGAATCGGACCGGCCAGGACAGCACATCTTCCGTCCGAGTGGACTGATGGTCAGCATCCACTGCATGCGGGGCGTCCTCCAGGCGGTCGAGCTCGCACGCCCGATGGACACGACGGACCGGGTGTTCTTCCACGACGTGGACGTCTTCGCCCTGACGGCCCGCGAGGTGGTCGCCCGCGTACGCGAACACACCACGATCGAGGCCCACCAGGACGACCCCGCTTCCTTCGTCGCCCCCGACCTGCTGCTGAGCTTCTGGCGCGCGTTCGAAGCCGATGACGACCCGGACGACGAACAGGGCTACTACTTCACCACGGTCCTCGTGGCCCGCCCCGGCTACTGCGACACCCCCGCCGAAGCCGAGGAACGGCTCCGCCGGAACGCGTAGGCTCGCCCTCTGCAACACGCCGACGACGGCTCTGGGCTGCAACACCAGGACGGCCGAGACACGTCCTCCCCCTACACCATTCCCCGATCCCTGCCGGAGCCCTCGCCCCCGTGCCTCTGATCACCACATTCAGCACGAACGTCCGACCGGACCGCAGGCTCGTGGAGGTCCACGACTCGGACGCCTACCTCGGCAGCGACGAGGCGTGGGAACGGTCGAGGACCCAGGTCTGGGACACTCCCCAGCAGCCCCCGGAAGACGCCGAAGGCACTGTTCCCGTCTCTCTGGAATCGGAGACCGGCCAACTCGTCATCATGCAGCTCACCTTCGGGCCGGCGGGCGAGATGGACCTGCCCAGACCCGGCGTCTACGACGGACACGCGGCATGGAAGGGGCGAGAAGCGGCCGCCTCCTACAACACCCGCATCAAGCACGCTGCCGAGCAGCAAGGGGACGCAGGACAACTCGGAGCAGCCTGGAGACAGTGCCCCACGACTGAGCAGTACACGCTCGACCTCTGGTTCGTACGGGAATCCGAACCAGAAGACGACTGGGACGCATAGCCCGACCCTCACGAGCCGGACCAGCACCGAGCACGGCCGCTCGCTTCGATGTGAGCATTCGTCAATACCTATGGATCGGTGGCCTATCAACCTCGGGAGGATCGGAGTCGTGTGAGTCCGTCGACGGCTGCAAGCTCCGTCCTCAGGAGCTGAGCCTCGGCCGGTGCAGTGACGATGAGGAGGACGGACACGTCGGGATGGTCGTCCTCAAGAAGGTCGTCTTCGCCGTCGTCTCCGGGAACGGTGTTGGACTGGACCCTGATGCGGGTCGTGTCGGCGAGTGTGGCGAGGAAATAGACGCCGAAGTAGTCGCTGTCGCGCTCGGCGAAGGTCACTGGCAGTAGCTCGGCGAGGAGGTCGGCCAAGTGTTGGGCCGTGTGGGCGTGCGTGCCGTAGGTGTCGGTGACGGTCATCGTGACATTCTCCTCAGGCCACGTGGTTCTCGGTGCGTTCGACCCCATCGCGGAGCCCCGGCCGGGTGGTTCGACAGAGCGATGGAGTGCACAGCTGCGAACCTCCCGCTTCCGAAATCCTGATCACGGCACCCTTCGTAGTACGGGCTTGCGGCACGCAGCATCACCGCTCTTCAAGACATCGTTTCTTTTCGCTGCGGCGTGGAGCAGGCGCCGCCGCAGGGGCCGAACACCGCCGGCGCGGCGACGGCCTGGGCGGATGCCTGCCGGAGTGACGGCGACCCGATACGTCACGCCTCTGCGCGAGCGCGGATCGCTCGTCGGCACCGTGCTCATGCCCCGGTGGTACGGGCGCGCGGCCTGGACTCCGGTCTGCCCCGCACCCCCGTGAAGGGCGCGGGGCCGTCCGACGTACGGGAGGCCGGTCCTCAGACCGCGCCCGCCCGCAGATCGTCCAGGACCGCGCGGGCTGCCCGCGCACCCGACGCCAGCGCGCCCTGGAGGGACCCCGTCGCCCGGTGGTCCCCGCACACGTACCGGCCGGGGGCCCACCGTACGTCCCGGACCAGCGGCGCAGGGCCCGGCAGGGCCGGCAGGGCGTCGGTGACGGTGACCCGATGGACGGGCTCCCAGTCACCCGTCTCCGTGCCGTACACCTCACCCAGGGCTCTGACCACGGCTTCCGTCTCCACCGGGCCGGGGCGGCCGAGCACGGACGTCGACACCAGCGCCCGGCCGTCGGCGGAGTACCGGGGCTGTACGGCGGTGAGGACACAGGTGTTGAGGAACCTGCGCCGAGCGTCGACGACCAGCACCGGCTCGTCCAGCGGAGCACGGACGGCGGCGTGGTACAGGGTGGTGACGGTCCGTCCGTCGGGCACGCGCAGCCCCGGCAGCAGCTCACCGGCGATCCGCTGCCCGGTGGCGACGACGACGGTCCGGGAGCGCACCTCTCGCCCGTCCGTGAGGGCGACGCCACCGGGCGTCAGCGCCGAGACGGCGCTCCCGGTCCGCAGCACGTTCCGCGGCAGCCGGGCGGCGAGCTGCGCGGGCACCGCGCCGATCCCGTCCGCCGGCAGGCACAACGTGCCGCGCAGCATGCTCCGCCACACGAGGTGGAAGAAGCGCGCCGAGGTCTCCAGGCTGTCCTCCAGGAACACACCGGAGAGGAACGGCCGGAAGAACGTCTCCACCAGCCGCGGTGACACGCCCGCCGCCGCCAGGGCGTCGAGCGTCGTGCCGTCGGCGCCATGCCGCAGTACGGACGCCGGCGCCAGCGCGTCCCGTGCCGACAGCGCGGCGAGCGCCGCCAGATCACGTGCCGACGCGAGCCGCCCCGGCAGCAGATCCCGGCTGTCCCGCGGCCGCCGCGTCGGGTCAGTGAACCGGCGCGGTCCCCGGTCGGTGTGCACGACCACCCCCGGCGTGAACGGCCGCAGCCGCAGCGCCTTCAGGTCCACGCGCCGCTTCACCTGCGGATACGACGTGTTGAACACCTGGAAGCCGCGATCCGCGGTGAAGCCGGCCACCTGGTCGGTGCGCATCCTGCCGCCGACCGTGTCGCCCGCCTCCAGGAGCAGCACCCGCAGTCCCACTCCGCACAGGTCGCCCGCGCAGGCGAGGCCCGCGGCCCCCGCTCCGACGACCACCGCGTCGTACCGCGATCCGTCCTTCGTCCTCTCCATGCCGTCCTCGTTCTCGTGGGTGCGTCGTCAGCGGGTTGCGCTCGGGTGTCCGTCGCCCGGGCGGCGCATGGCTGGGCTCCGTCCACCGGGTTCTTCTGCCGTGGGACGCCCGGCGGATGCGGACGTCGTCGTCCGCTCGGCGGCGGCACGGCCCGCGCCCCGACCGCGAGCCCGTCGCGCAGGTACCGGTGCACCGGACGACGAGCCGGCGCGTGGGTGGCGACGCCGCGCTTCCACCTTCAGGTCACTTCGATGCGGAAACGATGCAAGTTGTCGCAGCGGGCGCGCCGGGCGGACCGTGAGGGAGCACGGGGCCGCTGAGGCCCCGGCGCCGGCGCCCACGCGACACGCACACCCAGTGGGCACCTGCGCCACCATCCGGAGGAGGAAGCGCCATGACCCCGCACCCGACGACCGGAGCCCCCGCCCCCGCCGCGGCCGACGCGACACCCGTCGCCGTTCTCGCCCCCGACGCCGCCACGGTCACCGACGAGGGGATCGCCCGCGGTCTGGTCGGCGGCGACGAGCACTGCCTGGCCATGGCCTACCAGCGCTGGGGCCGCCTGGTCCACACTCTGGCGGCCCGCGCCCTCGGCGACGCCCGGGAGGCGGAGGACGTCACCCAGCAGGTCTTCGTCGCCGCCTGGCGCGGCCGGGCGAACTTCCGCCCCGATCGCGGCACGCTGCCCGCGTGGCTCACCGGAATCACCCGGCGCAAGATCGCCGACGCCCTCGCGGCCCGCACCCGCCGCACCGAGCTCGCGGCGGCCCTGGGCGGCTCCCTGGAGCACGAGAACCGGGCCGACGACGGGCCCGAGCGGATCCTCGACCGGTTGGTCGTCACCGAGGAGCTGTCCCGGCTCCCCCGCGTGCAGCGCGACATCCTGGAACTCGCGTACTTCGCCGATCTGACCCAGACGCAGATCGCCGACCGCACCGGTATGCCGCTGGGCACGGTCAAGAGCCACGCCCGCCGCGGCCTCCTGCGCATGCGCCACAGCCTCGAACTCGCGGGCGCCGGCCGCTGAGGGCGAGGGGCCGGCGGCCACGGCCCGGCGGCGGCGAGCGCCGACCCCGCCGCTCGGGACGGCCGAGGGACTCCAGAAGCCCGCCGGCCGGGCGCGGCACGGGCGGGCGGCCCACGGCACCGCACGACGCGCGCCCGGGGGACGCAGTGGTGCTCAGTCTCCGCCGCCCTCCGGCGCCTCCGCCTCCCCGGCCCGTTCCCCGTACAGCCGGGAGACGACGCCGAGCGCCTCGCGCAGGCCGGCGGGGCGCACCATCCCCGGGTCGGGCGTCCGGCCGAGCCAGCCGGGGCCCGCGAGGAGGACCAGGGCAGCGGTGCGTGCGCCCTGCACCCCGAACGCCGTCCCGGCGACGTGCCGGGCCAGCGCGTGGTTCGCGGTGGAGCGGGCCTGGGACCACAGGACGACGGCGGCCGGGCCGGAGCGCCGTACCGCCGCGTCCAGAGCCTCGGCGGGAACCGCCGCACCGAACATCCGGGTCGGCAGGGACCGTTCGGCCAGCCCGGCGGCGAGCGCCTCCAGCGGCAGTGTGTGCTGCTCCGAGGGGACGCACGCCAGCAGAACCGGCGGGGTCGGGGACGCCGGCGCTGTCCCGGTGACGGCGGCCTGCCGCAGTGCGGTGGAGATGTGCCAGGAGAGCAGGTGCTCGACCTCGACGTAGCGGTCGCCGGACGATTCCCACTTGCGGCCCACGGCGTGCAGGGTCGGGGCCATGATCTCCTCCCAGGCGGTCACGAGCCCGTGCTCCGCGAGCGCCGCCCGCAGCAGCGTCTCCATGGCCGGCCCGTCGAGGCGTACGGCGGCACGGGCGAGGCCACGGCACTCCCGGCGCACGTGGCCCAGCGGCAGGCCGCCCCCGCCCGCCGGGCGCCGCGGCGTCTCCGGCTCCGCCGCCTCCGCGAGAGGTACGGCGGGCACAACGGGTACGGCGGGCACGACGGGTGCGCCCGCCCCGCCGCCCTCCATCGATGCCCGCACCTCACGGGCGGCCCGCGCCGCCTCGGCGGGCGGGACGCCCGAGGCCGTCAGACGGCACATCTCCTCCAGCATCGCGACGTCCGCGGGGCTCCAGCGCCGGTGCTGTCCGTCCCCGCGCACGGCGGGGCCGATTCCGTACCGCCGTTCCCAGGACCGCACGGTGGTGGGGGAGACGCCCAGACGGCGGGCGACAGCGCCCGTGGTGATGCCGCGGACGGTGTCGTGCATGGTCACCACCCCACGAAGCGGAAGCGAGGGGAGCCCGGCGGCGCGGTCACGGACGCCACGCGGCGGCGGCCGCCGGCAGGCGGGCGACCACGCCGTCGGCCAGTCCCTCGAATTCCCCGCGCAAGAAGGGCGCGGCCAGCCGGGCGAAGCCCTTGAAGGCCAGCGACGCCGAGTAGGTCAGCCGCGTCGACGTCCCCTCTTCGGCGAACCGGAGGTCGTCCCGCGCGGTCACCGTCCGGTTCTCCCCGACGAAAACGAGCCGCGCGGGCTCCCGTACGACAAGCTCGTACCGCAGCTCGGTCGTACGGCCCCGAAAACGCGACGTGTTCCGCCACCGCGCGCCCGGCCGCACCGGCCCGTCGTCGAGCCGTACGCAGCTGAGGGTGCCGGGGTCCCATTCCTCGGTCCGGGCGAAGTCCTCCAGATAGGCCACGACCTCGGCCAAAGGACGCCGCACCACCATCACCCGCTCCACGCTCACCACCGCAACGGCCCTCCTCCCGTCCCCGCCGGGGCACGTGACGGCCCCGGTCGTCAGGGATTCCGACCGCCGGGCCCGATCGGATGCGCCGACGGCGTGCGGAGCGGCCACCCCTCACCGACCGGCCGGGGCCCCGGCGGTGGAGACGGCCCGCCGGGGCAGGGGCAGTGGACGGGCAAGGCGGTACGCGACCCGCGCGGCGAGCGGGGAGCGGCCGCGGACGTCCGCACGGGGCAGCGCGGGCATGGCCGCGCGATCCGGGCGAAGCGCAGGCAACCGGTGGACGGGCGGTACGGGCACGATGACGAACGGTGCCGTGCGGGCACGATGAAGCGCCCGGTATCGATGCACCATCGACGCGTCTGGCGGTCGAGGCGACGGCGGGGGACGGTGGAGAACCCGGCGGCGTCCCGCCGCCGCACCTCCAGGGAGCGATCATGAGCGTGCCGTTCGTACCTCCTGAGGAAACCCCGCCCGCCGAGGGCTCCACCTCCTCGGCGCACCCCGAACGCGCTGACGGCGGCATCTGGGAGCACCCGATGATCTGGGTCTCCGTCATCCTCGTCGGCGCCCTCCTCGTCGGGCTCCTCTTCCTCTTCCGGGTCCTCGGCCTCTGATCCGTCCGCCGGGACGCGTCCCGGCGGACGCGGAGCCGGTCACACCCGAACCGGGCCCACCGAGGCCATGGTCCGGGCCAACCGCCGCGCCATCCAGTCCGGGCCCCGGCGCCGCACCTCGGGCGTCCATACGGGCAGACCGGGCGGCGCCTCCGCCAGCAGCTCCCGCAGCGCCTCTCCGGCCGCGCGCGGAGTCAGCCGGGACGGGTCGAGGCAGAGCGCGAGGCCCGCCCTCTCCGCGTCGTGAGCGATGCAGAACTGGTCGCTGGAGAACGGCAGGACCAGAGCCGGCGTCCCGGAGACGACGCACTCCGTGAAGGAGTTGTTCCCGCCGTGGTGGACCATCGCGTCGGCCTGCGCCAGCAGCCAGCGCTGCGGCACGACGTCCGCGATGTGCACGTCCGGCCCCGCCAGCGGAGACAGGGCGCCCGCCCGGTCGCCCGCGGCGACCACCACCGCGGCGTCGGGGACGTGGGAGCGGATCCCGCGCACGACGACGGCCAGCACGTCGTCGCGGGCCGAGAGGAAGGTGCCCAGGGCGACGAGCACCAACCGGCGGCGGACCGTCCGGAGCCGGCGCACCACTTCCTCCCACGCCCCACCGGGGCTCGGCTCCGCGGGCGGCGAGCAGTGCCCTCCGTAGAAGAACTCCGCTGTCCCCCGAGGACGTTCCGGCAGCCACGGGAAAGGCGGGTAGCCGAACACCACCGCGTGCGGCGACGCCAGCGCGAAGGCGCGCCCGGGCGCCGGAGCGGCCGGCGCGTGAGCACGCGCGACCTCGCCGAACCGCGCGGTGAACGCCTCCTCGGCCGCCTCCGCCGCGCGCCGCAGCGCGGCCAGATCCTGCTCGCCGGGACGGACCGCACGGGGCCACGCGTGGGGTACGCCGAACAAGGCCTCGGGCGCGTGCGGCACATAGGTCGGGTGTCCGGGGCAGTACGTGGCGTACGGAAGGCCGAGACAGTGCAGCGCCAGCGTCACCGGGTAGCTCAGCTGGTCGACCACGTACCAGTCGGGCGACAGACGGGCGTGCAGCTCCCGCAGCCGCGACAGAACGGCCGACGGGTCCCCGAGCAGGTCCTCGCCACGGTGCAGCGCCTGGGTGAGCAGCGCCGCGACGGCTCCGCTCCGGGTGGAGGCGAGGAACTCCTCCAGCCGCTCCGCCTCCCGGGCCCCCTGGCGGGTGCTCCGGGCGACACCGGTGTTCGCGTTCCGCGTGACGGTCAGCGGCACGAACCGCACCCCCGCTGCCTCCGCGAGCGGGGCGAAGGACGGCGCCGTCGCCAGGTGCACCTCGCAGCCCGCCCGGGCGAGCGCCCCCGCCAGCACGGACAGCGGCTGGGCGTGGGAGAGGAAGGGAGGAGCGACCACCACGACGCGTGGCCGGCGGGTTCCGGTGACACCGGGACGCGAGCGCTTCATGCCCGGGGTTTCCCCCGCCCGCCGTCCGACGGATGCGCGCGTGCACGGCACCGGGACCGCTTGCACGGGCGCGAGGTGGCCGGGGGACCGTCCGCCGGGCGCGCGAGGTGCGGGGTCCGTCCGCCGCGGGCGGGGCGGTCGCGGGGACCGCCTGCCGCGCGCGAGGAGGCCGACGGGACCGCCTGCCGCCCGCGAGGCCGCTGCCCGATGCCTGCCCCCCCCGGCCGTCGAAGGCCCGTGCATCCACGCCCCCGGCCCCCGGCGAACAACTCCTCGCCGCCTGTCGTCGAGGAGTTCCGATGCAACGCCCCGATTCCGCCGTGTCCGTCGACCCCGCCCCCTGGGGCCGCCCTTCCGGAAGGCCCGATCCGTTCGCGGCGGCCAGGGCCGCCTACTGGAGGCGCGCGCACCGTCCCTCCCCTGGGCGCCGTTCCGCCGCGCCGAACCTCTTCGCCGAACTCGTCCGGGCCGAGTACCGACCCGACGGCGCACCGGCAGACCGGCCCGCCGCCGCGACCTCCGGGGACCTCGCCCTGGCCGGGCTGCGCCGCCGCGTACGGGCGGGCCGGACACCGCCTCCCGAGACGTGCGTACGGCTCCTCGCCGACGGCGACCACACCCGCGCGGCCGTCTTCGACGCGTGGCCGGAGGCCGTCCGGCGCCACGGGACGGAGCGCGCCGCGGCCGCCGTGCGGCGCGGCCTCCAGGGCGCCCGCCGCCCCCATCTCGTCGCGACCCTGCTCGATCTCGCCGCGGCGGAGTCCCTCGTCCCGCTCGCGCGGCCCGAGCTGCTCCGGCTGGCCCGCGCGCCCGAACGGACGGTACGCCACGCGGCCTGGCGTCTTCTCGCCGCGCACGACGGCTCTCTCCTGCCGCCCCGCGCCGCCGTCACGCCCGGAACCCGCCCCGCGGACGCCTATGAGCGCCTGCTCCGCGAGGCCCTGCGGGCCCCGGCTCCCCCCGCCGCCCCGGAGAGCGCGGAGCTCCGGCCCGGGACGCTCATCGCCCAGTCCATGCTCCTGGGGCACCTGGACCGGCCCGGTGAGGGGCTCAGCGGCGGCCTCGGCGTCCTGCTGGGAGCCCTCGGCGACGCGCTCGCACGGACCGACGGCGTCGCGGGCGTCCTCACCCTGGTCACGGCCTGCGTTCCCGAACTGGAGGCCGACCCGGTCCTCCTGCGCCGGCGGGGCCCGCGGCACTGGGTGCTCAGGCTCCCCGTCGACAGCCCGCGGCAGGTCCGGCCCGAGGAACTGGGGCGACACCGCGAGGCGCTGGCCTGGTGGGCGACCCGACTCCTCGGCTCACTCGGCAGGCCCGTCGACGTGCTCCACGTCCGCTACGCCGACGACGGCTCGCTCGCCCTCGCCGAAGCGGCCCGCCGGTCGGGCGCTGCCGTGGTCTTCACCGCCGCGCCCGACCCGCACCGCCAGATGACGGAGCGGCATGCCGCGCCCGGCAGCGACGCGAACGCCCTCCGGCACGACCTGCACCGGGTGTTCGTCGCGGACCGGCTGGTCGACCGTGCCGACCGCGTCGTGGGCATCGCGGGCCCCGGAAGAGGAGCGGACGAGCTGCTCCACCACTTCCCGCAGCTGGCCGGCAGGGCCGGAGGAGCCCCCGACGCCCCGCCGGAGGGAATCCCGCCGTACCGCCTTCCGGCGGACGCCGGTCGGCGGATCGACTCCCTGCTCGCGGCCGTCGGCGCCGGCCTCGGCGCCGCGGCCGGACCGGGCCGGTCGCGCACGCCCACGGTGCTGCTCACCGTCGGGCGCCTGCACCCCGTCAAACAGCAGGACGTCCTGGTCCGCGCCTGGGCCGAGTCGGGGGCCTTCCGGGAATCGGTCCTCGTCTGCGTGGGCGGCAGTCCCTCGGACGCCGATCCTGTCGAAAACGCGATGCGCGCACGCGTCGAACAGGCCGTCGCCGCCTTCCCCGAGGCGGCGGAACGCCTGCTGCTCCTGCCGGCTCTCGCCAACGCCGAGGTACGCACCCTGGAGCGTCGACTCGCCGACCCCGCGAACGGGTTCCACGCCCGGTACGTGTGCCCGAGCGCCAAGGAGGAGTTCGGGCTGGCCGTGCTCGAAGCCATGGAGGCCGGACTCCTCGTCGCCGCTCCCGTACGCGGCGGCGTCCCGCACTACCTGGTCGACGGCCGCAACGGCCTGCTGATCGACACCTCCTGTGCCCGGACGCTCGGCGAGGGGCTGCTCCGGCTCCTCCGGGTCGACGAAGGCGCTGCGGCCGCGATGGCGCGCAGCGCGCAGGGTCTCGTCCGCTCCACCTACTCCTCGAACGCCATGGCGCGGGCCCTGGCCCGCCACTACACGGCCGTGGCGCCCCGCACCGCTACGGGCCGGAAAGCCGCCGCGCCGCCACGTGGAGGACCCTTCCGCCGACCGGTCGCTCCGGAGGACAGGACCCGCACCGGCGGGAGGACACGAGCCTGACGGCTCTTCGGCAGTGAGGGGCCCGGCGCGGGAGGACGCCGACCCGGGCCGGGGTGCTCCCGCGGCCGGCGGCGCGACGCCGGTCAACCCTTCGTGTCACGGCGGCGCGTCACCCCGGAGGCGCTCCCGTTCCCGCTCCTGCTCCAGGAGTTCGGGCAGGTCCCGCAGCCGGTCCAGACCCCGCACCGCCCGGGTCATGCGGGCGTTGCGGCCGAGGCGGTCCCGGTGCCGGTGGAGGAAGGCCCAGTACCCGGCGGTGAACGGACAGGCGTCCTCGCCGACCCGCCTGTCCGGACGGTAGCGGCAGGGACCGCACAGATCGCTCATGCGGTCGATGTACGAACCGCCGGAGGTGTACGGCTTCGTCGTCATCCTGCCGCCGTCGGCGTACTGGGACATGCCGACCACGTTGGGCAGCATCACCCAGTCGTACCCGTCGACGAAGCAGCGGTGGAACCAGTCCGTGACGGCCGCGGGATCCCAGCCGCGCTGGAGGGCGTGACCGCCGAGGACCATGAGGCGCGGGATGTGGTGGGTCCACCCCGTGTCCCGGACCTGGCGCAGCGCCGTCGCCACGCATCGGGCCGACACGGCGTCCGCGTCGAGCTCGTCCCACCAGCGGGGCAGGGCGCCGGTGTGGCCGAGCACGTTCGACCTCCTGTACTCCTCGCCGAAGTACCAGTAGAGGTGCCAGACGTATTCGCGCCAGCCGGCGATCTGGCGGACGAACCCCTCGACCGAGTGGAGCGGCGCCCCGCCCTCCCGCCAGACGGCCTCTGCCTCTTCCACGCACTCGGCCGGATCGAGCAGCCCGAGGTTCAGGGACGAGGACAGCAGGCTGTGGCTCATGGTGCCGTCCGCGGCGAGCATGGCGTCCTCGTGCGCGCCGAACCCCGCCAGCCGGTGGCTCAGGAATCGCCGCAGCGCGGCCAGGGCCTCCCGGCGGTCGGCCGGGAACGCCCGCGGACCGTCGCGGCCGACGAAGGAGACGTCCCCGTCCCTCTCCCAGCGGTCCAGGTCGCGCCTCACCTCGTCGTCGACGGAGTCCTCCCGCGGGCGGTACGGCGCGGGCGCACCGAGCGACGACACCCCCCGCGGCGGCGGCCTGCGGTTCTCGTGGTCGAGGTTCCAGGTGCCGCCCGCCGGATCGCCGCCGTCCATGAGGAGGTCGTGGTCGCGGCGGACATGCCGGTAGAAGGCCTCCAAGCGGAGCGTGCGCTGTCCGCCGGCCCAGTCGGCGAAGGACTCCGGGCCGACCAGGAACCCGCGCGGCGGCAGCACGGTGACGTTGTCGAGGGAACGTACGAGGCGCAGAGCCGCCCGTGAGGTCGGGTGATGGACCGTCACCCGCCCGCGGCCGACGGCGCGCCGGAGCCCTTCCCGGTAGGTGTCCGCCCGCACGTACGTGACCCGGTCACCGAGCTCGGCGGCGCGGTGCCGCATCGCCGAGAGGATCAGGTGGGCCTTGGCCCGGTGGAAGCGGCGGCGGCGGAAGACGGCCCGCGATTCGATCATCACGACACGTGCGTCGCGGGCGGGACCGCCGTCTCCCGCCCTGAGGAAGGCGGGCCCGAGCTGATCGCCGAAGAGCCAGTGCGTGTCCGTCATGCCGCATCCGTTCCCGTGCGCGGTGCTCCGCGGCACCGTCCGTACACCTCCGCACCTGTTCGCCCCGCGGACACCCGTCGGATGCGGCGGCCGGCGGTGCGGACGGCGCCGTTCCGCGCGGGTCCGCCAGGCGGGGGAGAGGGCACCGGCGGCGCATCCGGACCGGGGCGGGTCGAGAAAAACGTGCTGAAGCACCACGAAAGGTGCCCCAGAAGGCGTCGGTCCGCCCGCGATCCGCCCCCCCCCGGCGGGAACCGGGGGGACACCGGAAGCAGCGGGGGACCAGAAGCAAGGGGAACGCTGTGCGACTCAAGGACGAACTGCCCGTGGACCACCATCTGGCCACGGTGTACCGCTGGGGTGCGGCCCTCTGCGGGTGCATCCTGCTCGTGTTCGGGTGCCTCGGCTTCGCCGACGCGCTCAGCCCCTTCGACACCTCCGGCGACCGGATCGCGGGGATGACCACCAACACCGCCCTGAGCGCGATCTCGGTCGTCGTGGGGCTCGTCCTGCTGGCGGGCGCCGCCGTGGGAGGGAACGCCGCCTCGACCCTGAACCTGACGGTCGGGAGCCTGTTCCTGATCAGCGGGTTCTACCACCTTTTCGTGCTGGACCGGCCGGCCAACTTCCTCGACTTCGGCATGACCAACGTGATGTTCAGTTTCGTCATGGGGCTGCTGGTTCTCACGTTCGGGATGTACGGACGGGTCTCCAGCAAGCTGCCCCACGACAACCCGTACTGGCGTCGGCGTCACCCGCGCGAGGCCGCCGCGGAGTCGCTCGCACGGCGCCGGGCCGCCGGCGTCCTGACGCGCGGCGGGCAGGCGACGCCGCCGGCGCTCCCCGGCACGTCCTCGCCGGCGGTTCCGGAAGATCCGCCGCGGTGAGCGACGCTCGGCGAAAGGAGCCCCGACTCCCCGACGACGGCGTGGGGATCACCGGAGCGCGGGTGCTCGTCGTGGGGGCGACGGGGGAGATCGGGGGCCTCGCGGCGCGGTCGCTCCACCGGCGGGGAGCGGCGGTGGCCCTCGCCGGCCGGGACGCGCGGCGACTCGCCGAGCGGTCGCGGCGCTCGGGCGCGTGCCCCCACCGCGTCTTCGACGCCTACGACCTCGACGGCTGCGAGGGACTGGCGGCGTGGGCCGTCCGTTCCCTCGGAGGGCTGGACCGTGTCGTCGTGGCCGTCGGCGTGGCGGGCTTCGGGAGCGCCGAACACGTCGGGGAGGCCGCCGCCGAGCACCTGATGACCGTGAACGCCCTCGCACCCATGGCCGTCGTCCGCGGCGCCCTTCCCCTCCTCGAAGCGGGCGGGGCGGTCGCGGTCGTGACCGGAGCGGTGGTCGACGCGCCGCCGCGGGGCATGGCCGACTACGCGGCCGCCAAGGCGGCGCTCGCCGTCTGGCTGGGGGTGGTGGGCCGGGAGCAGCGCGCCAGGGGCGTCCGTGTCCTCGACGTACGGATGCCTCATCTGGAGGGCGGGTTCGCCGCCCGCGCCGTGACCGGGAGCCCGCCCGCGTTGCCTCCCGGCGCCGACCCGGTGGCGACCGTCGAGCGCCTCCTGGTCGCTCCCCTCGCCGGCGCCGCGGGCCGGGAGCGGTGAACGCTCCCGGCGGAGGCACGGTCGGTCAGCGGGCGCTCGCCCAGGGGCTGTCGGCTCCGGCGGCGGCGGGGCGCTCGGCGCGGGCCGGGCAGCAGCCGATCGGGCAGAGGTCGTGGGAGGGGCCGAGGGCGCCCAGGAAGCACCGCTGCGCGTGCGTGCCGCGCTCGGCGGCGGCCCGTTCCAGGACCAGGTCGCGGATGGCGGCGGCGAACCGCGGGTCGGCGCCGACGGTGGCGGACCGGCGGACGGGCAGGCCGAGCTCGGCGGCCTTGGCGGTGGCCTCGGTGTCGAGGTCGTAGAGGACCTCCATGTGGTCGGAGACGAAGCCGATCGGCACCATGACGGCGGCGGGGGCGCCGGCCGCGCTCAGCTCCTCCAGGTGGTCGCAGATGTCCGGTTCGAGCCAGGGGATGTGGGGGGCGCCGCTGCGGGACTGGTAGACGAGCTTCCAGGGGTGGTCGGCGCCGGTCCGCTCGCGCACCGCGTCGGCGATGACCCGGGCGACGTCGAGGTGCTGTGCGACGTAGGCGCCGCCGGGGCCGTGGTCGGGGACGGGGCCGGAGGTGTCGGCGGCGGAGTCCGGGATGGAGTGGGTGGTGAAGGCGAGGTGGGCGCCGGACCGGACGGGCTCGTCGAGGTCGGCGAGGGAGGCGAGGACGCCTTCCACCATGGGTTCCACGAAGCCGGGGTGGTTGAAGTAGTGGCGGAGTTTGTCGACCCGGGGCAGGGGCAGGCCCTCCGCCTCCAGCGCGGCGAGCGCGTCGGCGAGGTTCTCGCGGTACTGGTGGCAGCCGGAGTAGGAGGCGTACGCGCTGGTGGTGAGGACGGCGATGTGGCGGCGTCCGTCGTGGACCATCTCGCGGAGGGTGTCGGTGAGGTAGGGGGCCCAGTTCCGGTTGCCCCAGTAGACCGGCAGGCCGAGGCCGGCCTCGGCGAAGTCGGTCCGCAGCGCGTCGAGCAGGGCGCGGTTCTGGCCGTTGATCGGGCTGACGCCGCCGAAGAGGAAGTAGTGCTGCCCCACCTCCTTGAGCCGCTCCTTGGGGATGCCGCGGCCGCGCGTCACGTTCTCCAGGAACGGGACCACGTCGTCCGGGCCCTCGGGGCCGCCGAAGGAGAGCAGCAGCAGGGCGTCGTACGGGGCGGGATCGTGCCGATCGGACATGGGGCGCATCCTCGTGGTGGGGCGGACGGATCAGTCCCGTACTTCCGTCTCCGGCCCGTTCCGGATGCGCTTCGCCCCGAACGGGTCAGGTGGTCGTCCGCGGATGTCCCCGTGCCACAGCGTGCATCCGGCAGGACGTTCGGTTCGGAGCCCTGTGACCCGACATCTTCGAGGACCCCTCGGCAGGGGGCCGGTCCCCGACAGCCGTCGGGCCGCCGCTCGCGCGACGGCCCGACGCGACGGGAGCCCCGCCTCAGTCCTCGGCGGCGGCGACGGGCTCCGTGCGCCCCCACAGCTGGTAGGGGCTGAGCCGCTGCGTGCGGTCGAGACGGGGAACGGCCACGGCGCGCCGGAACTCAGAGATCTCTCCCGGCAGACGGTCGGTCGCGGGGCGACGGGGCTGTTCGTGCGGCAGGGGCGGGGCCGTGGTTTCCCGCTGCATACGGAAGCCGAGGACGAACCCGGCCAGGAGCACGGCGACGACGATCAGTCCGATGAGGATGTGCATGGTGACCTCCGGGGAGGGGCGGACCATCACTCCCTACTACGCCGTCACCGCGGCCCCCGGATGCACGGACCCGCCGCACCCCACACGACCGGCAGCTGCCGGCGGGCGCCCAGGCGCCTCCGGGGTGCCGCGCCGTGCCGTCACCGCGGTGACGGCACGACCAGCTTGTTCTGGTACCCGCCCTCGTCCCGGGGATAGGTGACCGTGGTTCCGTCACGCCTCCCCACGACCAGGCGGTCTCCTTCCCGTACGTCGGCGAGGGCGGCGAGCCCTCCGAGACCGCGGCCGGTGGCGTCAGCGCGGCGGCGGTGCACAGAGCGACAGCCGCACCGGTGGTACGAGAGGTGATGGCAGGTGCCTTGTCTCGTGGTCGGAAAAGCCTCGACCGTGTCTTGGTGGGTTGTCCGTCCGCACCCGTGCCGCGGTTTTGCGAGGGGCCGGAGCATTTCGCCTTGCCGTGACACATACGCCCATACAACTCAAGTCCTTCCTTTTCGCATCCGGTCGCGAGCGCGCGAACGAAATCCCCGTTGTGACGTCGACCGGCCTCGCAACGGTCGCGCCGCCCGTCCCGGCAGGGGCGAGGTCTCGCCCCCGCCCCCCCGCTCTCACCGGAAGGTCACTCAATGATCATCAAGAAGCTTCACGACACCGGAGTCCGCAGTGAGCACGCGTATCTGGCCGCGGTCGGTTCGATCGGACTGTCGCTCGCCACGTGGCTGACCTCCAGCAGGCGCGAGAACCTGGAACGGGCCGACCGCTGGGGGATCTTCGTGGGGGAATGGGCGCCCACGTTCTTCGCTCTCGGTCTCGCCCTTGCGAACTACGAGCGCGACGAGACGGGGCAGTCCGGTCTCTGAGCCCCTGACGCAGGGCGGCGGCGGCGTGCCCCCAGCGGGGACGCAGCGCACGGCGTCGCCGCCGCTCCGCCGCTCGCACTCGAAGCGAACCCCCGTCCGGTCCCGGCCGGTTGGCACTCGGCAGGGCGCCGTGACCCGCTCGGGGAGGGGGCACCTCTCCGCTGCCGCCTCGCCCGAGGGGCCGCCCCGGTTCGGCGTCACGGAGGGCGAGCCCCGGCCGCGGCGGGTACCCGCCCCGGAACCACCGCCACCGAGCGCGGCCGACCGCCGTCGCGGCCGACGCCTGTCCTGACCGCCGGCTGAGGCACTCTCGTCCCGGGGGACTGGAAGTACCCCTCCTGATGAGCGGAGCCGGCTCCAGACGTGGCCACGACGTCGAACGGGCCGTGAGGATGTGCTGCCCCGCTCCGTCAGACCGGTTCCGGGGTGAAGGGCCGCAACTCGTCGGCGCCGGCCTGGACGACGCCGTAGCTGCTCTCGGGTACCTCGTTCCAGGCGCCGGGCAGATCGCCGAGGGGTTCGGACACCACCAGGCGGGTCTCGTCGGACACTTCCTGAAGGAAGGTGACTTCGGGGTGCAGCTTGCGCAGTGAGTCCACCCGGCTGCTGTAGAAGAGCGATCGTGAGCGGCCCTGGCTGGAGTAGCGGAAGGCCCACACAGAAGCCCCGTCACTGACGGCGACCGTCATCTGCATCGGGTACTCCACGCCGTGTTCGCGGCCGACGCGTTCCACGACTCCCACCATCCGGGCGACCGCGCCCGGCGGGTCCTCCTCCAGACCGAAGGTGAGCGCGAGGTAGAACATGGTCTCCGAGTCCGTCGTCCCTTCGATCTCGGAGTACAGCGCGGGCGCCACGAGCAGAGCGAGGTCGCGCCGCATGGCGTGGAAGCCGGCGACGGAACCGTTGTGCATCCACATCCAGCGGCCGTGCCGGAAGGGGTGACAGTTCGTCTGTTGTACGGCCGTACCTGTCGACGCCCGGATGTGGGCGAAGAACAACGGGGAGCGGACGTGGTCAGCGAGCTCCCGAAGATTACGGTTGTTCCAGGCCGGACCGACATCCCGCATGAGCGCGGGGGTGCCCTCGCTGCCTTCCGGGTACCACCCGACCCCGAACCCGTCACCGTTCGTCGTCTCGACACCCAACTTGGAGTGCAGGCTCTGGTCGATCAGCGAGTGGGCCGGCTTGTAGAGGATGGTGTCGAGGAGCTGGGGAGTTCCCGAGTAAGCGAGCCACCGACACATGATCGATCACCTGTTTTCGCACCTGAACCGACGGCCGTGTCCGCTGACCGGACGGCTCCTGCCCCGGCCCCTCCCATTTTCGTCTCCTCCGCCACGCACCGCCATGCGGCGTGGACGCCTCGGACACCAGCCGAGGTGTCCGCTCCGCCCTCGGGCATCAGCTCCGTGGTGAGGCGGATGTCGGGCGGAAGAGGCTGCCGAAGCCGATCGGCGCGTCCTCGCAGTGGGGGACGCCGACGCGGCTGATCACGCCGCCGGGACGGACCACTCCGAGGGCCCGTTCGCAGGCGGGCCTGTGGCCGACCGCTTCCAGCACCACGTGCCTGCGTGCTCGCGGACGGCTGGGATGCCTTCCTCGCCGCGGGCGGAGACGACGCCGACGGCACCGAACCCGCGGCCGACGCCGATGGCGCCGAGCTCGCGACCGACTTCGATGGCGCCGAACCCGCGGTCGAGGTCGGTGCGTGCCTGGTGGCGGCCCATGAGGATGACCTGCTGTGCGCCGCGCCGCTTGGCCGAGAGGACCGCCGGCAGTCCGACGGCGCCGGCGCCGATCACCGTGACGCGGGTGCGTTCGCTGACACCGCCGGCGACGGCGGCGCGGTAGCCGGTGCCGACGACGTCCGACAGGGTCAGCAGGGACGGAATGAGAGCGGAGCCCGCCACGACGACTGGCTTGACGAGCGTGCCGTCGTCGATCGGGACGCGGACCGCTTCAGCCTGACCGCCCTCGTCCGCCGCGCCGTCCCAGAACCCGCCTGCGGATGGGCGCAGGAGGTGTGGAGGCCCTCGCGGCAGAAGCGCAGGTCTGGCCGGAGACCGCGAAGGGAGCGACGAGCAGGTCGCCGCGCTTGAGGGTGGTCACCGCCGAGCCGGTGTCCTCGACGATGCCGATGAACTCGCACGCCTGGGCTCCGAGCATGGCCCTGGGCACGCCCACGTACCTCCGGAGCAAGCTGCCGCCGGGCCCGACCCGACCCCGCCCCACGGTGTCCTCGCTCGGCACCGCTCCCGTGCGCGTCTGCGGACCTCGCCCGCGGCGCCGCTGCGGGGGGTTGCGGTGGAAGACGAGGATCCGCAGCCCGCAAGGCCACCGTGGACGAGGCCATCCGCACACCCACCGCTCCACTCTGACCGCTGCCGGCGACTGGGAAACCCGGACGAGATCACGGACCGCTCCCGGGTGCTCATCGGCCCGTCGCCGACGCCCCGGCACGGTCTCGTGGAGCGGTGCGAAGCGTCCGCAGTGCGGACGGTGAATGGCCGAATGCGTGCGGCCCGCGCCACTTGACGGGCGCGGTCACCGTCCGCCGCGGCTCCGTCCGGGCCGGCTCGCCGGGCCGGGCCGCGCGCGGGGCGGCACCGTCCGCCACCTCGTCTCGCGTCCCGGCGCACCGATCGGCGACCCCCAGGGCCGCCGGCGCGGCGGCGGTTTCCAGGCCGGACGGGGCGCGCGCGAACGCCCGTTTGACGATTGGCCGGTTCTGGGAGATCCGGACGGACATCATCCGGTGGATTCTGTAGCCCCGTGCATTCCCGGCGATTCATAGGAGGAACCGCATGCCCGTCATGTCCACCACCCGTACCGACGAGATCGTCACCGCCTGGCTCCAGGGCGCCGAAACGGCCTTCGGCGCCGCCAACCCGGCCGGTCCGCTCTACGTGGGCGGGGCGGCCGGCGAGGCCGCGCTGACCGACGCCGCCGACGCGCTGCTCACCGGGTGCAGCAGCTGCACCGGTTCGTGGCACAGCTACTGCTGCTGACGAACCGCCGTACGCACCGCACGCAACACCCGGGGAGTCCTCACGGGTTCCCCGGCCCGTGCGGCACCACCTCAGGTCAGATCGCGCGTACCAGCCGTCAGGAGAGGACTCAGCATGGTGGAACCGGTGGCAGCGGACCGCTCGGCCGACGGACCGCCGCCCGAGGGATGGTTCGCGGCACCGGTGGACACCTTCGCGCGCCCCCTGTACGCGACGCTGGACGACCGGATCCCGGAACTCACCCGGCTGGGTGCCGACGAGCGGTCGGTACTGCGCGAGGCGACGCGCGAAGCCCTCAGCCGCACCCTCCAACTCCGGCTCAACCGGGTACTCCTGCTGGAGCTGCGGGCCGCCGGCCTGGCCGGCGAACTGCCCGGCGCGGACTCGGCCGCCCGCTGGGACGCCTTCCTCCGGCGCGCCTCCGCCCCCGCGTTCGCCGAGACCCTCCACCGGCGGTACCCGGCGCTGCGCGAACGGGCCTTCGCGTGCGGGCGCCTCCTCATCGAGGGCGCGCTGGAACTGGGCACACGGCTCGCCGCGGACCGGGAGGCCATCGCCGTCCTGCTCGGCGACGATCCGGGACCACTGCGCGCGCTGGAGCTCGCCCGCGGCGACACGCACCACGGAGGGCGGGCGGTCGCCCGGCTCCTCTTCGAGACGGGCAGCGTCATGTACAAACCGCGCCCGGTGGAGGTGGACGCCGCGCTGCGCTCCTTCGTCGCCGCCGTCCCCGGCGCCGAGGACCTGGGCGTGCCGAGAGCGGTGGTCCGGGACGGCTACGGCTGGGCCGAACACCTCGGCCACCGCTACTGCCGGGACGAGGCGGAACTCGCCCGCTTCTACCGGGCCCTGGGCGGCTGGCTGGCGGTGATGCGACTCCTCGGCGGGACCGACCTGCACGCCGAGAACCTGGTCGCCCACGGCCCGGTGGCCGCCGTGGTCGACGCCGAGGCCCTGTTCACGCCCGATGTCGAAGTTCCGCCGAGCGGGCGCGGCGACGCCGTCGACCAGGCGGCCCGGACGATCCGCAACACCGTGCTGCGCACCGGCATCCTGCCGCTCCGCACCGACGGCTACGCCCTCGCCGGCGTGGACCTCTCGGCCGCGGGCGGTCTGCCGGGTCAGCAGCCGCAGATCCGTATCCCGGTCATCGCGGACGGAGGACTGGACACCGCCCGCATGGAGGTCGGTGTGGTGGACCTGCCGCCGGCCGGCAACCACCCCAGCCCCGAGCCGGTGCTGATCCGCCACTGGGGGCAGGTACTGACCGGATTCGACGGAGTCACCGAGGCGCTGGCGAAACTCGACACCGACGGCGAACTCTCCACCCTGGTGGGGATGTTCGACGGCTGCCAGGTCCGCAGGATCCGACGGCCCACGCAGACGTACACGGACATCGGCCGCATGCTCTGGCACCCGGCCTCGCTGCACGACCCCGACGCCGCCCTGGAACGCGCCCGGGACATCCTCCACCGCAACGCCCTCGCCGCCCCGGGTGCGCCCCGCGAACCGGCCGTGATCGACGGGGAGATCGCGGACCTGCTGGTCGGCGACGTCCCCGTGTTCGGCGAGCGGGTGGACAAGCAGCGTTCGGCCGCCTTCCTGGCCGGGTGGCGGCAGGCGGATCTCGCCCGCGAGCGGGACACCATCCGCAGCGCGCTCGTCGGGGCCTATCTGAACGAACGGCAGCTCCCCGACCGGGTACGGACGCCCGCCCTCTCGCCGAGCGCCGACGACCTCGACCGACGGCGGCGCACGCTGGCCGCCGCAGCCGTGGAGACCATCCGCGCGGCGGCCGTACGCGGCACCGACGCCACCGCGACCTGGATCAGTCCGGTGCTCACGGACTACGGCTGGGCGGTCCGCCCGCTCGGCGCGGACCTCTACACCGGCCAGGGCGGCGTCGCCCTCGCTCTCGCGGAGTACCTGCGGGAGCAACGGGCCGGGCGGGCCGACCCGGTGGCCGGCGTCGAGTCCCTGCTGGCCGGCACCCTGGAGGTGCTGGCCGCCACCGAGGACACCACGCCCACCCGCCAGCTCGGCGGGTTCACCGGACTCGCCTCGCAGGTGTGGACCTGGGCGTCCCTGCACCGCCTCCTCGGTACCCCCGGACTCCTCGACCGCGCCCGCGCCAGGGCCGCGCTGCTGACCCCGGAGCTCATCGCCGAGGACCGGGCACTCGACGTGCTCGGCGGTGTGGCCGGCGTGGTCGTCCCCCTGCTCGACCTCGCCGAACTCACCGGCCAGGAACAGTGGCTGGACGTCGCCGCCGGAGCCGGACGGCGATTGGAACGAACCGCGGTCGTCGACGACCGCGGAGCACGGTGGTCCACCGTGATGTTCCCGGAGGGCATCGGCGGCTTCGCCCACGGCACCACCGGCGTCGGCTGGGCACTCACCAGGCTCGCCCTCTCCCCAGCCGGAAGCACGGCGGACCGGCGCCGCTGGCACGAACTCGGCTCCCTGGCCCATGACTTCGAGGAGTCCCTGTACTCGCCCAGGGAGCGGGCCTGGGCCGACGCCCGCGTCGGAGGAGACATCGACCATCCCACCGCGTGGTGCCACGGCAGCACGGGCATCGGCCTGGCCGCCGTCGACCTCCACGAGCGAACCGGCGCCCCCCGCCACCTGGACACCGCACTCCGTGCGGGTCCGGCCGGCCTGCGCGAGGGCTTCGGCTGGAGCCACACCCTCTGCCACGGCGACCTCGGACTCTGGGAGATCCTCCACCGCCTGCGCGGCCTGAAGGGGTACGAGGGCCCGTCCGCCACGGAGGCCGACGCGGAGCTGCTCACCGGCATCGAACAGCGAGGCCCGGTCGGCGGCCTCGCCAAGGAGGCGTTCGCACCGGGGCTGCTCCCGGGGCTGTCCGGGGTGGTCCACCAGCTGCTACGGATGCACCCGGACGCCCGGCTGAGCTCCCCGCTCCTGCTGGCCCTCCCGCCGGCGGCGCGACCGGAACCGGACCCGGACCTCGGACCTGGTCGGTCGTCTGTGTGAGCCGGTCGTCGCACGCCAGGGCTGGTCCTTGAGCTTCGTCGAGTGAACGGAGGAGTCCGTCGGAGACCGGCGGGATGTGCCGCGGCGGGAAGCGTCGAAGACCGCCGCGTGGTCGATGTGCTCCCGATGCGTGAGCCGGGCCGCCGGCCGCCCGGCTGATCCGCCACCTGGCGTGGAGATCATCTGCTGGGGCGGGGCCGGCGCTCATGCCGCGGGCGCCCGGCGCGGGTCCGCGCTGGCTCTACAGGTCGCCGACCGGTTCCACCTGTGGCAGGGCTTCGACCGAGCCGTGGAAGCCGACTCCTCGGTCGGCCGCGGTGCGACGAACCGCCCGTCGGCCGGCGGGGCGGAGCGCAAGAAGCCCGAGGCGAGGGGGGGGGCTTCGGCGCGCCGTCCTTGAAGGCCGGCACCCTGTGCCGGTCAGCGGGGGAGTGCCGAGCGCCTCCACGCGGACCAACAGCTGACGCCGCCGGTTCGCTGCCGCGATCCTCGCGCTCTCCGCCGTGACGCGGATGGCGGTCGGGACGGCCGGCTCCCCACGTTCTGCCCACACGCGGCCAGACAGCGTCCCCGCTCCCGTGCGTGCCGCAACGCCCCCGCCAAAGCTCTTACTCAGGAAGCGTTATCCGGCCAATCGATTGTCGTGCTCCTGACAATTCAAGGTCACCATGGGACCTTCCGTAGCGCGCACATCCCACAAGGACGCGGCCAGAAGGAGCGACATGAGGCAGTTCTCGACACTCACGTGTGTCACCGCCCTGATCATCGCAGCCACCGCCGGAGCGGCCACGGCGGCGAACGCCTTCGAATCCACCGCAACGCAGCAGGTCGACGGCGTGATCGTGGTCTCGGGCAGCACCTGCACCTGGACCAATGCCCGGACCAGCGCGAACCCGCCCACCGGGCTGTCCATCGACCGCACCAGCATCAACACGCCCGGCGGCAACCTCAGCTGTACCGGAGGCATCACCGCCGCCCTCAACAACAACCCCAACGTCACCTTCGACGACGCGGCCGGCCAGGCGAAGGCCGACGTCATCGACATCACGGGAACGCAGTACGGCATCTCCTGCCGCTACAAGGCGACCAACGTCCTGCTGAACCGCGACGGCACCACCCGTAGGTACGTGAACCAGGCGTTCACCGCGACGAAGACCTCCGGCAGCTTCTTCTGCCCCGGATCGGTCACCACCGCCGCCGGCGACGCCTCCCTGCTCTTCCACTGACACCTGGCGGACATGACGAAACCTCCGCCCTGTCCGGTACCCCCCGGCGGCGGGGGTTTCGTCGCAGGTCCGGCCGGTGGCCCGGCTCGCCGAACCCGGGGCCGACGCCGCAACCCTGCGCCACCGCAGGCCGTAGCGCCGGCGGCGACCGTGCGGAGTCCTTTGGCGGCGCTCGCAGCGTCGATCGCCCGCTGTGCCGCGGCGACGGCCTGTGTGGCAGCTTTCTCAGCCCGACCTGCGGCGCTTGACGCCTCCTGATCTCGCGCTCCGCCGCCACGATGTACGGCTCCAGGACGTCCAGGGCCCGCTCGACTTCGCCCGCCTGGGACAGCGAGCGCGCCACCGCCTCGGCGCAGAACCGATCCCCCGCTCCGATGCGGCCCGAACCAGGAGTTCCATCTCACCCCCCGCTCTTCGAGCATCGCGACCGGACGAGGCCGCATCCAGGACTTGTACGACGGGACCTTCGTGGGCCGGGTCGAGCGCCGGAGGCGTGGCCTTCGCCGGTTACCGCCCTGAGCGCCGCGACGCCATCGGAGCCCCGGCGTGCCTCGCCGGCATGGCGGTCATCATGTACGCCCCTCCGGCCGTCACCGACCGGTCGGAGGTACGGCACGTCTAAGCTGCGCCCCGGGACACGAACGGGAAGGTCGAAGACGTGGCGGACGAGCAGGAGCTGGCCGAGATCCAGCGGCGGCACTGGCAGGACA
Source organism: Streptomyces roseofulvus (assembly GCF_039534915.1). Classification (NCBI taxonomy): domain Bacteria; kingdom Bacillati; phylum Actinomycetota; class Actinomycetes; order Kitasatosporales; family Streptomycetaceae; genus Streptomyces; species Streptomyces roseofulvus. Next base: position 8,030,591 of record NZ_BAAAWE010000001.1, read on the forward strand.
CCTACAGCGCCCATCCGGGGATGTACGGCGAGGAGCCGTCCGCGCCCGCGGTCTACGCGGCCGGCGTCTTCCGTACGGTCGGAGCCCACGACGTGCTGGAGCTCGGCGCCGGGCACGGCCGCGACGCCCTCTCCTTCGCCCGCGAGGGCTACACCGTTCAGGCCACCGACTTCAGCCCCACCGGACTGGAGCAGTTGCGCGTCGCGGCCGAGGCGCAGGGCGTGGCCGGGCAGATCAGCACCGCGGCGCACGACGTGCGCGACCCGCTGCCGCTGCCGGACGCCTCCGTGGACGCGGTCTTCGCGCACATGCTGCTGTGCATGGCCCTGTCCACCGAGGAGATCCACGCGGCGGTGGGCGAGATCCGCCGCGTCCTGCGGCCCGGCGGTGTCCTCGTCTACACCGTCCGGCACACCGGAGACGCCCACTACGGCGCTGGCACCCCACACGGCGACGACATCTTCGAGCACGGCGGCTTCGCCGTCCACTTCTTCGACCGCGCCTTGGTCGACGCCCTCGCCGACGGCTGGACCCTCAACCAGGTCCACGCCTTCGAGGAGGGTGACCTGCCCCGCCGCCTGTGGCGCGTCACCCAGACTCTGCCTCGATGACGGCGACAGCCCGAGGACCCGACGTACTGCCGAATCCGCACCGAGCCTGCTCTGCGTCACGCTCCCGCAGGGTCCCAAGCAGTCGGCCGCGAGCGTCGCGACCGCTGCACCGCAGGGACAGGCCCGGTCGAGGCCCGGGCCGGCGGCCGGCGGCGTCCTCCGGGTGCCCGAGCGCGGTCCGCCGGCTGCCCGCTGGGATGACGAAGCCTTCTTCGCGGCAGATCCGAGGTCCCCGCGGCTGAGCCGGCTTCGGGTTCTGCTGGTCGCCCTGCACGACGGGTGAGGGGCCGCGAGGCCCCCTGCATCGCGGTGTGCCTCTGCTCTCGGGCAGCGAGGCCGACCTCGATCGCGGCGGCCTCTCCGAGCGCCCGGGGAGTCAGGTGCCCACCGCCGTGGAGTCACTCCGCGATCATCCAGACGCCGGCGGGGACGACATCTCGCCTGACGCGCACGCCGATCGTGGCCCGACTGGAGGCCATCACCAACGGTCGGGAACGAGAAGGCGGCGGCCGGCCCCTCCAGCAGCACATCCAGGACGCCCGCCGGCCGGCGGGCGTCCTGGGCTCTCCTTGGAGAAGCACGTCCCGCCGGCCTGCCTCCGACGGCCTCCGACCGCGGAACCCGCTACGGGACGACTCCTCTGGGCGATGGGTGTCAGCGGTCCGTTGCCGCGAAGCGCAGCAGCAACTCGCTGGTCGCCTCCGGCGCTTCGAGCATGGGGAAGTGACCGACGCCGGGCAGTTGCTCGACTCGCGCGTGCGGCACGGTGTCGTAGTGGTGCGCCGAAGTCGGATCCCAGCGGGGGTCGGCCGCGCCGAAGATCACCAGAACCGGCACGTCGAGTGCGGTCAGGCGCGCGGGTACGTTCCTCTCGGCGATGTACGCGGTGTTCTGGCGCAGCACCGTCCTGAAGGTGCGGTAGCCGATGCCCCGCACCTCGGCGACCAGGGCGTCCGGGACGTCCACCGGGCGGTTGCAGACCGCGGTCACCCCCCGGCGGAGCATCGCGTCGGAGCGTACCTTCCAGAGCAGCGGGCCGAGCGGCGGGTTCATCAGGGCCCGGAGGAAGGCGGGCTGCGGAAGGAGCGCGTCGGGACTCGGGCCGCTGCTGATCAGTGCGAGCGACCCCACCAGGTCCGGGCGCCGTTCGGCGAGGGCGGTGGCGATGTACCCCCCGCTGGAGTGCCCGACCACGGTGACCGGACGAAGGCCGAGCTCATCGAGCGCCGCGGCGAGGCTGGCCGCCTGCTCCGGGACGTCGTACGACTGCGCTGGCGGGGACTGGCCGTGGCCCGGGAGGTCGATCCGGATGACGTGATACCGGCTGGCCAGCGCCGGCACCACCGGGCCCCAGGAGCTGCCCGAGGCCCCCGACCCGTGGATGAGCACGAGCGGCGGCGCGTCCCGTGGACCGTCGTGGACCACGTGCATCCCGTGCATTCCGTACACATGCTGACCTTCGTAGACACTCATACCCAGAAGGATTCTGTTTCGGCGGCGAGCGGGACCGCCGCGCAACGCGGGCTGCGTGACGTCGGCACCCATCAGCAGTCTCGAACCGCTTGGCATTCATGCAGGTCAGCGGGCCATGCGTACCAGCTGTACCGCCCCCGGACAGCAGGTTCGGCGTCTCGCCCGATCGGGTGACTCCGTACGAGGCAGGCAACCTCGCGGATGCTGCGCCGACGGCGTGGTCATCAAGATGGCTGCCGGGTGAGCGTCGCCACCGTCGGCCGCCTCCGCCGCCACGAAAGGTTGCCGAAACAGCAAGACCGATCGCTCTGGAAAGGTGCCGCGCCGCATGATCGGGGGGCAGCCGCGTCGCCCCGAGCCGAGGAGAAGCCCGTGCAGCCCCAGCCGACCACCGCGCTCCGCCATCGCACCGTCGAGGCCCCGGCCGGACGCCTCCACCTGGTCGAGCAGGGCACCGGCCCGATGGTCCTGCTCGTGCACGGCTTCCCCGAGTCCTGGTACTCCTGGCGCCGCCAACTCCCGGCCCTCGCCGCGGCCGGCCACCGGGCGGTGGCGATCGACGTACGCGGCTACGGCCGCTCCTCCAAGCCCGCGGCGACCGGGGCCTACCGGATGCTCGACCTGGTGGAGGACAACGTCGCGGTCGTGCGCGCCCTCGGCGAGGAGAGCGCGGTGGTCGTCGGCCACGACTGGGGCTCCACCATCGCCGCCACCTCCGCCCTGCTCCATCCCGACGTCTTCCGCGCCGTCGGTCTGCTCAGCGTCCCCTACGCGCCGCCCGGCGGTCCCCGCCCCACCGACATCTTCGGTCAGGTCGGCGGCCCCGAGCAGGAGTTCTACGTCTCCTACTTCCAGGAGCCCGGCCGAGCCGAGGCGGAGATCGAGCCCGACGTCAGGGGCTGGCTCGCGGGCTTCTACGCGGCCTTGTCCGCCGACACCATGCCCGCCGACGGCCGGCCCGACCCGCACTTCGTCACCCGAGGCGGCGGCCGACTGCGCGACCGCTTCCCCGCCGGGGTGCTCCCGGCCTGGCTGAGCGAGGACGATCTCGACGTGTACGCGGGGGAGTTCGAGCGTACGGGGCTGACCGGCGCACTCAACCGCTACCGCAACATGGACCGCGACTGGGAGGACCTCACCCCCCACCGCGGAGCTCCGATCAAGCAGCCGTCCCTGTTCGTCGGCGGCGCTCTGGACGCCTCGACCACCTGGATGTCCGACGCCATCGACGCGTACCCCACCACCCTGCCCGGTCTGTCGGCCTCCCACCTCCTGGACGGCTGCGGGCACTGGATCCAGCAGGAGCGCCCGGAGGAGGTCAACCGTCTGCTGATCGACTGGCTCGCCACCCTCCAGGGCTGAGGCAGGCGCCCCCGGAGCAGCAGTGCGCGACCGGATCGGTGACGAGTACGAGTACGGGCAGCAGTCGTTCACCGGTCTGTGCGGTGCGCGGCGGCTGCGAATCAAGGCGGCCGACCGCGGTCGACCGCGGCCGACGGCGCCGGGCGCCGAGGCGCTTCGGACCGTGCCGACCGGCCAGCCTGCCACCGTCCTCGAGTACGAGCCCGCCCCCGCTGTGCCGTCCCCACCTCGCCCGGCGGGCCGGCCGCGCGTGTGCGGGGCTACTTGGATTCGACCCGTCCCACCGCCCGCGGGCCGGTCGTCAGTTCCTCGCACGCGTTCGGCCACGTAGGCGTGCCGGGGTGGAACTGATCGCTGAGGTAGGCCGCGGTGAGCCGGCCGAGGGCGGCGACACGCCGGGGGTTCTCGTCCGTGGTCTCGGCGGCGTCGTATCCGGCGATGCCCCCGAGCCCGTGCTCCGCGTCGAACAGGGTGAGCAGGGTCTTGGGGCCGGGGGCGAGGGTGTAGGGGTCGGCGTGCCAGTCCGGCCCCATGTCGGTGAAGTGCCGGGAATCGTCCTTGTCGCCGGCGACGACCAGCGCGGGTGCGGTCATGGTGGAGAAGTCGACGGCCCCGATGATCGGCCACTGCTCGGCCATGGGCCCGTTGAGGACTTCGCCGCCTCTGCCGGGCGCGGCGAGCAGGACGCCTGCCTTGATGCGGGGGTCGCCGAGGTGCACCACGCTGCCGGTGTCGGGGTCGGTGAGCCCGGCGCCCAGCAGGAGGGCGGCGGTGAAGCCGCCGAGCGAGTGCCCGGCGACGGCGACCTTGGTGGGGTCGATCCGCCCCGCGAGCTGCGGCACGGTGCGCTCCATCTCGTCGAGCCGGTCGAGGATGTGGGTCATGTCCTCGGCGCGGGAACGCCAGAAGTCGGGTGCGCCGGGTGCGTCGGCGACCAGGTGGCTCAGTGTCCGGGAGGTGAGGTGGGTGGGCTGGACGACGGCGAATCCGCGAGCGGCCCAGAAGTCGGCGAGCGGCGCGTAGCCGTTGAGCGAGGACAGGTTGTTCGAGGGGCCGTGACCGTGGGACAGGAGGATGACGGGGAGGCCGGTGCCGCTCGCGGGCGCGGTGACGCGCACCTGGAGGTCCACGGGACGCCCGGGCACGGAGAGGACCACGGGGCTGAAGGACAGGACCGGGACGGTCGCGCCCAGCGCGTCGGTGGGGGCGGTGGATGTGCTCACGATGCGGTTTCCTTTCGGTGGCACATGCTCCCGCCGGTCGCCTGCGACCGGTGTCGGGCATGGCGGTCAGGAGCGGCCCGTTTCGGCTAACCTGAAACGGAACGACGCTCCATTTAGTATTCGAAGCGCTGCTCCGCTTTGTCAATCGGTGTGGAAGGAACGCGTGATGGCCACCGAGAGCCCGGCAGGGGATTCGCCGTCCAGAGGCAAGCGGGCCGACGCCCGGCGCAACCGGCAGGCGGTGCTCACCGCCGCCGCCGAGGTGTTCGTCCTCTCCGGCATCGACGCGCCGATCCGCCAGATCGCGGCACGGGCGGACGTCGGGATGGCCACGATCTACCGCCACTTCCCGACCCGGGCGGATCTCGTCACGGCCGTCTACCACCACCAGATCGAGGCGTGTGCCGAGGCCGGCCCGACCCTGCTGGCCAGTGCCGGGTCCCCGCTCGAAGCCCTGCGCCAGTGGATCGACCTCTTCGTCGACTTCCTGGTCACCAAACACGGTCTCGCCGACGCCCTGCAGTCCGACAACGAACGCTTCGCCGCCCTGCACGCCTCCTTCCTCGACCGCCTGCTGCCCGTCTGCGCCCAACTGCTCGACGCCGCCGTCGAATCCGGCGACATCGCGCCGGGTACGCAGCCGTACGAGCTGATGCGCGGCGTCGGCAACCTCTGCATCGGGCGCGACGATGACCCCCGCTACGACCCCCGACGCCTGATCGCTCTCCTCCTCCAGGGACTCCAGCGGCCTCGACCGTCCTGATCCCGACCGCGCAGGCAGCCCCCACCTGCCTCGCCGGCTTCGCCGGTATCGCAGGTCATCACCGCCAAAGAGCTGTGCTTTCAAGTGAGTTCGCCACTCACCGTCGCTGCCCATGAGCCCGTTAGGGTGGCCCGATGACCGATGCGATCATGGACAGAATGAACCGTTTCCGAGCCGAGGCGGCATCCCAAGGGCTGCCATCGGAGGAGGTGGAGGAATGGATACGGGTGGCCCGTCCGGCGGCGTACCTGGCGGAGGGCGGTGACGGTCCCCTGGTGGCCCGGATCGGCGGCGACCCCCTGCTGCCGCACGGCGTGCCGAGGCCGTCGGATCCCTTCGTGGCCGGCATCGACCTCGCGGCTCTGCCGCCCGGCGCCACCGACCTCCCGCTCCCCGCCGACGGCCATCTGCTCCTGTTCGCCGGCACCGACATGTACGGCATCGGAGGACAGGTCTCCGACGCGGTGCTGTACGTCCCCGCCGGCACCCCGACAACCCGCAGCCCCCTCGAACACGGCCGGCGCGAGCCGTACCGACCGCGTGAACTCCGCACGCTCTGGCACCAGCCGAGCGCGCAGATGCCGGAGAGCTTCGCCCTCGACAGGTGGGGCGGCTTCCCCGAGGACGAGCAGTTCGAACTCGCCGACGAACTCGGCGACGCCTGGGCGCAAGTGGGCGGCCACCGCCCTGCCTGGTCCCTGCAGATCGGCGGCCACCCGGTCTCGCCCCAGAACGACCCCGTCCACTACGCCCGTGGTCCCGTGGACGCCGGTCCTTCCGCCCGAGCAGGCACGGACCACGGAAAGAGCCCCGACGACTGGGCTCTCCTGGCCAGCTGGAGATGCGGCGAGGACGTCACCGAACTGGACTCCGGCGTGGCTCACTGGGTGGTCCGCCGGCAGGATGCGGCGGCCCGGCGCTTCGACCTGGTCCACCGCTACGTAGAAATGGCATGACCACGTAGGGCAGGGCCGGCCGGCTCCACGCTCCCGCCGACGGAGCGATCAGCGCAGCAGCAGGTCGCGGATCGCCTCGGTGATCTCCTCAGGCGCTTCCTCCGCCATGAAGTGCCCCGCGCCGGTCAGCCGGTGGTCCAGGTCCGGCGCCCACGCGCGCCAGACCGATGAGGCGTCGTAGCCCAGCCGCGCGCCCCAGTCCTGCTGGACGACCGTCACGGGCATGGCCAGCTGGGAACCCGCGTCCCGGTCCGCCTGGTCGTGTGCGACGTCGATGCCCGCCGAGGCCCGGTAGTCCGCGACGATCGACGGCACGGCCGCGGCGCTGGCCCGCAGGTACGCGGACCGGACCGGTTCCGGCATGGCGGCCGGGGTGCGGGCCCAGGCGTCGAGGAAGGAGCCGAAGAAGACGTCGGCGCTGTTGGCGATCAGCGTCTCGGGCAGGCCCGGCGGCTGCGCCATGAGAAACAGGTGGTAGCCGACCGCCGCGGGGACGCCGTGCAGGACGTCCCACATGTCCAGGGTGGGGACGACGTCGAGGATGCCCAGATGCGTGAGGGCCTCGGGGTGGTCCAGTCCTGCCCGGAAGGCGACCAGGGCGCCCCGGTCGTGGCCGACCAGGGCGAAGCGTTCATGACCGAGCGCTGCCGCCAGGGCGACGACATCGGCGGCCATGGTGCGCTTGGAGTACACCTCAGGGCCGGCGGCCGCCGGCTTGTCACTGGCGCCGTATCCGCGCAGGTCAGGGCAGATCACTGTGTGCTCGCCGGCGAGCCGCTCGGCGACGTGCCGCCACATCAGGTGGGTCTGGGGGAAGCCGTGCAGCAGCACGACCGGGCTGCCGTGGCCGCCGACGGCTGCGGCCAGCTCGATTCCGTCGGCACCGGGCAGACGGACGAGCTCGAAACCGGGAATGGTGGGGGTGGGAGTGGGAGTGGGAGTCATGGAAGATCCGCTTCTGGCTTCGGGGGACCGGCGAAAGCCGCGGTCCGGGGAGTGACGCAGTCAGCGTCGGCGACAGCGATCAGCAGCCGATCAGTACGCTTCGACGCCGCCGACCCGAGACGCGGAAGATGGAGGGCATGCGAATCGACGTACTCGGTGCCGTACGTGCCCTCGACGACGACGGCACGCCGGTCGACCTGGGCGGACCCCGCCACCGCGAGGTACTCGCCCGGCTCGTCGCCGCCGGCGGACGGATGGTCACCACCGACACCCTGGTGGCGGACCTGTGGGCCGAGCCGCCGGTCCGTGCCGTCGGCGCGTTGCGTACGTTCGTCGCCGCACTGCGCCGCGCCCTCGAACCCGGCCGGCCTCCCCGCACCCCGCCGCGCATCCTCGTCACCGAAGGACCCGGCTACGCTCTGCACCTGCCGCGCGACACCGTGGACGTCCACCGATTCGAGGACGCCCTGGACCGCGCCCGGCGCACCCCCGACGCCCTGACGGACCTGGACGAGGCCCTCGCGGCGTGGCGCGGCCCGGCCTACGCCGACGTGACCGGCTCCCTGTGGGCCCAGCGCGAACGGACGCGACTGGAGGAGCTGAGGCTGGAGGGCGTGGAGCTGCGCGCCCGCCTGCTCCTCGATTCCGGCGCAGGAGCCGAGCTGGTCGCCGAACTGGGCACCCACGTCACCGAACACCCCTGGCGCGAACCGGCCTGGGGGCTGCTGGCCCGCGCCCTGCACCGGGCAGGCCGCCAAGCGGACGCACTGGCCACCCTTCGCCGCGCCCGTTCGATGCTCGCGGACCAACTCGGGCTCGACCCCGGAGCCGACCTCCGGCACCTGGAGACGGAGATTCTCCGGGGCGGCGCGACCCTCCAGCCGCCGCCGTCCGTGTGGACCGCAGGCGTACGACTCGGCCCCCGCACCACCGTCGAGCTGGCACGTACCCTTGCCCTGGCGGGCGGCGACGCCCTCGTCCACTCGCGGCGCGACCGCCTCGCCGCCGTTCAGGCGGCGGAACGCACCGGAGACACCGCGCTGACCGCCCGCATCATCGGCGCCTACGACGTGCCCGCCCTGTGGAGCCGGGCCGACGACCCCGAGCAGTCCCGCGCCGTCGTCGCGGCGGCCGAGCGTGCGCTCACCGCACTCGGCACCGACGGCCCTGCCGCACTACGCGCCCGCCTGCTGGCCACCGTCGCGGTCGAGAGCCGCAGCGCCGATCTGTCCGCAGCCGAGCAGGCCCGCGCCGGCGAGGCGGCGCGCGAGGCCGAGGCGCTGGCCCGCGAACTGGGCGATCCGGCCCTGCTGGCCTTCGCCCTCAACGGCGTGTTCCTCCAGTCCTTCACCCGGCCCGGCCTCGCGCCCGTACGGGACGTGATCGGCAGCGAGATCCTCGACCTGGCCACACGACACGAGCTGCCCGACTTCGCCGTGCTCGGCCGGCTCATCCGCCTGCAATCCGCCTCGGCCCTCGGCGACCTCGCCTCCGCGGCCGCACACGCCGAGGCCGCCGAGCAGCTCGCCGTCAGCACCGAGGCCTCCCTCGTCCCCGTGCTCACCGGCTGGTTCCGGGCCCGGGCCACAGCCGCCCACAGCACCGAACCAGGCGGCCCGACCGCCGCCACGGCCGCGGCCCAGTACCGCGCCGCCGAGAACGCCCTCGCCGAGACGGCGGGCATGCCCGGGCTGCACCGGGGCCTGTTCGCCCTCGCCCTCCTCGGAGTACGTCTCCTGCACGGCCGCCCGGCGCCCACCGATCCGGCTCTCGACTGGGGGCCGTACCACCCCTGGACGCGCCCCCTGGTGCTCCTCGCCCGCGACCGCGTCGAAGAGGCCCGTACCGCCTTGTCCATGACGCCCGAACCGCCGCCCGACCACATGCAGGAGGCACTCTGGTGCCTGACCGCCCACACCGCCGCCCGCCTCGACGAGCGCCCCCTCGCCGCCCGCGCGGCAACAGCCTTGCACGCCGCCCGCGACGAACACGCGGGCGCTGCGAGCGGGTTGCTGACCCTGGGTCCGGTGGCGCGCTTCCTGGCGGAGGCGGAGAGGTGCGCGAACGGAGAATGACCGAGGCCGCCCGCACACCGCTGTCAAAGAAGCAGAGGCCGGGACGGTCCAGGGCAGGCCGCTGCGTGGATCAGACCCCCCGGGAAAACCTGCCGCAGCGAACAACCACAGAAGTGCTCTCTGCCGGCCGCCGCCGAAGAGACAGCTACCGATGCCGGCGAGCGCGCGCATCTCCTCATACGGCGCCTGAACGCTCCGCGCCAGTGCGAGCGCCCCGTGGTGCCGATCGGACGTCGAGGTTGCCGGGATCCTCGAAGAGCCGGAGGCGGCGGCCGGCCACGGGAAGTCGAGCCCGTGGACGACGCGCAGTCTGCTGCCCGGAAGCGCGCGGCCGTCGTCCAGATGGTGGCTGACCAGTAGCCGGTCCGGGTCGGCGAGACAAGGACAGGCCCTTGGCGAGGCGACGGCGCAACCGCACTACGTCAACAGCGTTGACCATTGAGGGAAGGCCTTGCCAGGATCAGCCGAACCGCCACGCCCGCCAGCCCCGCACCTCTTACGGAGTGCCGTGATTGCCCCAGACTCGCATCCCGTCGCCGGACCGGGTTTCACCCCTGCCCTCCGCTTCGCCTTCGAGGTCCGTGCGTTCCTCGCTCCCTCGCTCCATATCGGGCACGGTGCCGGAGAAGTCACCGAGTACGTCCCCATCACCGGCGGCACCGTCGACGGCCCGGGCCTGCGCGGCAAGGTCCTGGCCGGCGGCGGCGACTGGTGCGACAGACGCAGCGGTGTCTACCAGCTCGATGCCCGTTACCTCCTGCAAGCCGATGACGGCGCGGTCATCGACATCACCAACCGCGGCTATTACCACGAGGACGATCCCGCCGCCCCCGCCCAGTACGACGGCGCCCTGCAGGTGTCCGAGGCAGGCGTGTACTACCGAACCTCCCCCGTCTTCCGCACCGATGCCCCCGCCCACCTCTGGCTCGCCCGCACCGTCTTCGTCGGCCTCGCCCGCGGCGACGACTCCGAAGTCGCCATCCGCTTCTACTCCGTGACCTGACCACCGCCGCGCCAAGCCGCAACACACAGCCTCACCACACGCCCAGCCAGAACAGCCGCCATCGTGCCGACGAGCCCTCAGGAACGCCGGCCCAGCTCCGCCCCACAGAAGACGAGCGCACCCGCGGCCGCCGAATTCTCGGTACCGACTCTCCGATACTGACCGGCCCGAACCGGTCCCCGCCCTCGACACCGGCCCGCGGATCAACTCGACTCTCCTGGCGCCGGACGCTCCTCACCACGGCGGCCGTGCGCCCCTGCCGGCGCGTACCAGAGCCGGGCGGTCCAGGTGGGCCCCGACATCCCGATGACCGAGACCCATGACGCCTGTGCCGCCAGTCACCAGCACCGTCCCGGGCCCGACGAGCAGGACGAACCACTCGGACACAAGCATGACTAGCCGCCGCCGGGCAAGCGGGAGTTGACGCTCCGTCGATGCCGCGACCACCGCTGTACCGGTGCGGCCACGACCCGTGGCGGGGGCCGTGTATACCGCCACCGCCCAGCCGAGGGGCGCGTGAGGTACCACTGGCCCGGCGAGCATGTGGAGCACGCCATCGCTGGCTGCACGCCCAAGCGCGCACCGTTGCCCTGGCGCTGTTCGGCGACAGCAGCGACCATCGACACCCAACGGGCCGTCGCGCGCGCTCACTTCGTGAGGGACTCTCGAGCGGCCGGGCCTCGGGGCTGTGTCCGAGCCGCCCTATGCACCGCCGATCACGGGGCAGGGCGATTCCTGCCGGCGGGCGGGCGGCGGGACGTCTCTGCCTCGGCAGCCCCGACTCTCGCATCGATGCACTGAGTAACCGCTACGCTGCAAAGCGTGAACAAGCGATCGTTACCGCTCGTGCTCGCCGCTTCGGCCTGCCTCACCCTCACGGGCCCGCCACTCACCGCCCACGCCGCCGCACGGCCGGCGCCTTGCATCGGCGGCGCCACCGAGACCAAGGGGTTCTCGGCAGTCGACGACGGCGAGATCCGCTGGACCGACAACACCGCCTATGACGACGCCCGCAAGTACGCGATCTCGGAGTGGCAGTACAGGGGCTCGAAGATCAAGATCGTGGAGGACTCCGCCTTCACCTCCAACGACCTGGAGTTCAAGGACGCCAACCTCGGTACGGGAGACTCCGCCCCGCTCGGCCGGTACGAGAGGCACGGCAACATCGGCGCAACCGACTACATCATCTTCAACAAGCAGAAGCTGCGGGGCGCGTCCAAGGACCGGCTGCGGTACGTCGCCCTGCATGAGCTGGGGCACGCGCTCGGCTTGTGCCACAAGGCCGACACCGTCGTCTCCCTGATGTGGAAGAACGCGCCGACGCCCGGGTACGAGATCACCTGGATCCCGGACGTCGACAAGGCCAACTACAAGAAGCTGTGGGGCTGATGATCATGAACAAGCTCGCGACCGGAGCCCTCGGCCTCGCGCTGGTGGCCGCGGGAGGCCTGACCGCATACGCCTTCCTCCAGCAGGACGAAGCAGTACACGTGGAGTCGCTGTGCACGCCGACGCAGACCGACGCGGCCGAGGCCGCCCGCGCCCAGAACCTCGCGCTGGTCGACGTTGTCGAGCAGGGTGCGTACGTACCCAAGGGCGCCGACGCCGGCGTGCAGACGTTCAAGGTCCGCACCCTCGCCGTCTACAAGGGCACGCTGCCTGACGATGCGGAGATCGGCCTCCCCAAGAACACCGCTGCGCTGCAGCCCGGCCTCCGCTACGAGGTGTCCGTCCTGGGACCGGAGGCCGGAACGTGGATCGCCCGCTTCACCCGGCCGGTACCGGCGGACAAGACAGTCGAGTCGGTCGCCGAGCACTGGAAGACGGAGATCGGCAAGAAGTTCGTGGAGCCCCCCTGCTCCGACATCACCACGGCACCGTGAGTGCGATGCAAGGAGGGACGAGTCGTCTGAAGCGCCAACGACTCGTCCCAGACCGAGCCCGAACACGGGCACCCGGGCACGGCGCCCCAGCGCCTTGGCGCTCCGCCTCGGTGACGGCGGCGGGCGGTCGAATGGCTCCTCGAACTCGGTCCATTCGCCTGACGTGGTGTCCGGTACGCGTCGGTGGGACGGATCTGGGGCCGGCTCTCCGGGTGCTCTTGGTGGTGGTCGATGACGTCTTCGTCGAGCACCGAGACGTAGTCGCACGTGTTTGGACATTCATGTGTCCGAGCAAGGCGTGACCTCGGTCCGGGCGTAGGGTCCCTGCATGGACTTCGCCGTCACCGCGGACGAGGTGCGCGCCGCTTTCGGACCCACGGGCGTCGTCTACTGCCCCCGCTACACGACACCCCACCATCGACTCGACGCCCGCACCGCGCACCTGCTGAGCACGGTCGGGCTGCCCGACACGGAATGGTTCATGTCGAAGGCCAGTCAGCGAGCGGATGATCACATCGACATCCCTCGGTGGTACAGCAAGTGGGGGATCGCTCCCGACGAGTGCCGCGACTGGCTCGTGCTGGGCACGCTCGTGGACACCACCCTCGGCCTCGACCCAGACTCCGGAACCGTCTACGCCCTCAGCGACGGCCCGACTCTCATGTCCTACAGCCCCCTCCACCGGGACGTCGAATCCCTCGTCTACGCCCTCACCTACTTCGAGAGCCTGCGCCAGACCCTGGAAGAGAACGACGTGGACCGCGAGGAGCGCGTGGACGCTCTGCGTGCTCGGATCACGGCATTCGATCCCCTCCCGTTCGCCGACCAGGAGTCACAGTGGCACCTCGTCTTCGAAGAGGTGATCGACGGCATCTGGTAGCCGCTGAGCAGAGCGCCGGGACAGGCGAGGGGGACGCTCCCCACCGAGCTCAGCAGCCGACAGCAAAGGTCGAACGGCTTCGAGAGGCCCAGCGACCCTGACCACGCGTTCGTCGCCAGGCGATAGGAGGCGGGGGGCGTCTTCGTAAGGCCGGGTCTTGCGGGGCCCTGGGGAACGCCTGAGCGGCGCACGCCGCCGGCGCCGCACCCGGCGGCGTTGGCCGCAGTGGTGGAGTGGAGGTCCACGGGAGGTCTCGCCAGAACCCGAGGAGCGATGTCGTCCTGGCGCGCTATGGGGAGTCCCGGGTCTGCCGCTCTTTCGTGCGGTTCTGGGGAGCGGGAGACGTCCGGGATGGCAACCCGATCCAGGGAGCGTCCTACCACTGGAACAGACCGTGGTGCTGCGGTCCCGGCGGTTCAGAGGAGATACGTCACTGCCGGGAAGGCTCGGGTCGGCCCGTCGAGCAGGTGCGCTCGACGGTGGCGCAGGTGCTCGTCGAAGAACGCGAGCGGGTACGCCTGCTGGATCTTGACCGCCTGGTCGGGATCGAGGGTGCCGATCACGGCCTGGAGCTGCTGCTCGTTCCATCCGAACACCTTCGCCACCTGGGGGAACAGCGCCTCGTTGTCGCCGTAGGAGATGTGGACGGCGCCCTGGGCCTGGATGTCCAGCCGCCAGCCCCGCAGGTGTGACCAGAACGCCGCGGCTGCGGGATTCGTGGCCCGGCCGAACTCGGCGGACATCATCATGAAGGGCCGGTCCAGGTCTCCGGCCAGTGGCGGGTTCATCTCCATCGGTGCGTCGATGCTCAGTCCGGCCCGGATACGCTCGTCCGCGAGCATGGCGCAGGCGGTGGCGGTCCCGCCCTTCGACCAGCCGAACGCGCCCATGCGCCGTGGGTCGAGGGAGCCGAGCAGGCCGGCCGGCAGCTTCCTCTGGTCGACGTCGGGATTGCGCCCCTCGGCGAGGTCCTCCACGCAGTCGAGAATGAAGCGCAGGTCGGCGGCGAAATCTCCGGGTCGCGTCGGCGCCTGCCTGTCGCGGAGCGGGACGGCGATCCGGCCGTCGGGGAACTCGGTGTAGGTGTCGTACTGGTGAGCCACCGTCAGGACCGCGAACCCGTGACTGGCGAGCTCCTGGACGATGACGGTGTGGTCGCCCTGGTGGCTGTGCGCGCCGTGCGAGAACACCACCACGGGCAGCCGTCGGCCCGATCGCCTCACCGGAGCGCCCACGTGGCCTGCGGAGAGCGGCCCCACGGAGGCGAGGTCGCTGAAGCCGGCGTCGGCAACGAAGGCCCGGAATGCGCCGGGCGGCATCCAGGGCGCCACCGGGTACCGGTGGACGTCCCGGGCGGGGTACCAGACGGTGGCCGTCAGCTCGCGGAAGTGGCCGGAGCCCGCGATGGCGTCCGGACGCGACCGATCGACGAGGTGCAGCTGGACCGTGCCCACCGGGTGCGGTCCGGTCGGCTTGGGCAGCCTGAGCCGCGTCGCGGCGGGATCGGCCGCGGCCGGGCCGGCCCACGCGGGACCGGAAAGGGCGACGAGCGGCATGGCGGCCCCGCTGCCCAGAGCAGCTCGCAGCACACTGCGGCGCGTCATGCCCTTCCGGCTGTCGAACGGCGTGATGGTCATGGGACCTCCTGTGGGGACGGAACGTCGACCGTGCCGCGCCGGGCAGTCCGTGGGCACGGGGGAACACTGTCAAGTGCCACCCCCGCGCAGCATCGGCCCACGGGCCGACAACTCGTCGGGGCATCGGCCCACGGGTTTACACCCCGGGGTTGACGCGGTCGGCGGTGCCATCCGATCGCGAGGCCGTCCCGATCACCTCGGGCTCACGGTCCAGCAGGACCGGTGACACACGACACCGCTGTCGAGACTCGGGTTCTTGCTCGACTTGTGCGGTGTCAGGCGACTACGAGGGCGCGCGTGCCACACTGGCGCGGTGCGCGTCGCAGGAGGCGGTGCAGGGGAGAACGGATCGCAGTTTGTCCCGGTGGATCGTGCTTGCCATACCCGTCGACGGTGTCGGCGAGACGGATCGAGACGCACGAACGCTCGCGGAGTTCGACGGCAGTGCGGTGGAAGCCGAATCGGCCTTGCTGGAGGCGGCGAACACGTACGAGCACAGGCTCTGGACGGTGATGCGGCGAGAGATCTTCAAGTGCTCCAGCCGCTCCTACTTCCTCCGCATCCACGGCCGGATGGATACGTACGGGATTGTGCTGCAGCTCGCTGAGCTTGTCCACGACACCGCGGAGTCCACAAGCAAGTACTCCGCCTGAAGACGACTGAGCACAGAAGTAGCGTCGAACCGAGAACGGGACGCGCCTCTCGCGGTCGGCAACGGCACGACAGCCGTCGCGGCCTCCGCCCATAGCCGGCGTGGCCCACCGACCCCGCCCTCCTCACTCCCGACCGGGGCATCAGCGCCCGTGGCCCCCGGGTCGACGACGATCTCGTACTGGACCCGGACGAGCCTGTGTCCCCGCGCCGAGCCCCTCAACGATTCCCCACGCGCCGTGGAAAGCCCCCGGACATCCTGCTGATGGCGACTGCGTTCCCGACTACTGAGCGGGCCGACGACGGCCCGTGGTCTCCGTGCAGTCGCCTCCTCGGCACGGCCCACGGCGCCCACCGCACACTGCACTTCGCCAGGCCCTGGAGGAAACCGCGCACCGGCGGTCTGATCCGCACCGACGCCGACCGCACCGTCGACGCCCGTGATTTGCCCGCCGGCGCCCGCACCCCTCAGCAAGGAATCGCCCAGACGCGGCCAGGACGTCGGGCGCCTCGATGGCGGCGAAGAGGGCCACGAGCCGTGACTGCTCCGACCCGACGCCTCGGCATGGTGGGGGAGGCCAGGCCCGGCCAAGGGAAGCAGCTGCCGCCAGAAGGCGTCCACCTGATCCCTGGGTGCGCGAGAACCCTTCTTCAGGGTGTTGGTATGCCCGTTGTTTCCCTCATGGGACTCCGCCTTCCCGCAGGCTGTGAATCAAGGGCATTCTCGCGACTCTGAAGGCTGCATGCCTGCGCCCGGTTCGGCCTGGTCAGCCAGGTATCCGTTGCGATCGTGAGCCGGGCCAGAACCGGACAAGGTGATCCCACGGTGGCGATCTGCTCATCCCCGCACCGAGTTGCGGAGCAACGCTCAAGTGACGAGCTGACGCCATCTCGGATGCAAGTTACACACAGAGTGCTAGCCTCCTCACCAGCCAAGAGGGGGGTACCGAGTGAAGAAGCTACTGAGCCTTTTCCAACCTCACGCTGACGCGTGGTGAAGGACGAGGACGGCCTGGACGACCGCTGTGATGCGGTTGGTGCTGCAGCGGAGCTTCCGTAGGAGACGCCAGCCCTTCAGGGTGGCCATGGCCTGTTCGCCGAGGCAGCGGATCTTGGCGTGCGTGCTGTTGTGGCGGCGCTGCCACCGCTTGAGTCGACGGCCGCGGAAGGGCACCCGGATGGAGCCGCCGGCGCCCTGGTATGCCTTGTCGGCCCAGCACTTGAGGTCGGCTTCGGTGAGAGCTTCGACGATCCCGTGAGTGCGGGCGGCGGTCAGGTCGTGGGTGGAGCCGGGCGACGCGGGCGAGGCCCACAACAGGCGGCCGAACGGGTCGGTGAGGACCTGGACGTTCATGCCGTGGCGTTTATGTTTCCCCGAGTAGTACGGGGTGTCGGCGGCGATCTGGTCGATCGGCAGCAGAGTGCCGTCCAAGATCACGAACGCCTTGGTCCGCGCGATGCGCATCGCCTCGGCCAGGGTGGGCGCGAGCGCGGCCAGGACGTCGACGGCCTCGCGTATGTAGCGGTATGCGGTCGCGATGCCGATACCGAACCCGGCGGCGAGCCGGGCGTAGGTGTCGCCGCATCGCAGATGGGCCAGAACGAGCAGAGCCTGACGACCGGTGGTCAGACGCCGCCACCGGGTCCCGATCTCTTGCCGCCTGGCTGTCAGACGCCCGGTCAGGAACCGCAGGGTGCGACTGGACAGGTCGATCGAGGACGGGTAGGCAAGCACGCGAAGCTCCTGGCGGACACGGGTGATCTTGGTCGAGAAACCCGTCTACCAGGAGCTTCGTCGTTCCGCAGTTCCGTCCAACACGTGTGACTGAGCGCTTCAGTTGGCCGGTTGAGCGTTGACCGGGCAGGTGCGCCGTATCCCCGTGCGGGCGCCGTCCCCGTTCTACTCCACCGGCTCGCGCCAGGCGGCGACGAGATCCTGGAAGCCCGAGAAACGGGTGCCAGGAACAGTCTCACCACTGATCGTCTCGCCGTTGAGCCAGCAGATGTCGAAGATGTCGGTCTCGGTGTCGAGGAGGCAGCACACACCACCGGTGGTGGCGGTGAGGTCGGTGAAGACATTCCTGACGCTTGCGGACTGCACGAACATCCGGCTCATGCTCGAGGTAGCGGCGGTGAACTGCAGTGACGCAAAGTTCGGGTGCCATGCGGGGGAGAACCTGACCGTCAGGTAGATGTACCCGACCGACACCCGTCCCTGCTCGTCGACCCTGTCGGAATCGCGGAGGAAGACCTCGCGCACCGCGTCGTCGACGCCGACGACGATCGAGGTGTCCAGTTCGAGCGAGCCGCCTGCCGAACAGTCGACCGGTTCGCTCTTGAACTTCGAGGTGAACGGCACGATCACCTGCTCTCCGCCCGGCAGGGTCACCGGAAGCGGCGGCGTCTCGCGGCCTTGGGGGGCGAGCACGGCCAGCCGGGTCAGCGCTCTCGCAACGTTGCGAGGGGGCATGAAGATCTTATAGCTGTAGTCCAGCCCCATACCGTCCCGCCTCCCCTGTCCTGAACCGTCATCCTGTCATGATCGGGATCGATCGCCCAGTTGATTCCAACGTGGCTGACTTCGTCCGGACGCAGTCGGCAACGCAGCGCTCAGTCACAACACGCGGCCCCGCCGGCAGGTTGGAAATGGCTCAAGGTCGATAGCGTGACCGAGCCTCTTCCCCTGCTGTGAAGGCGCGACTCCTGGCTGATGGGGTCATGGCTGACTGCGAAGTCATCGTCGCCGGTTGTGCGAGTTCGTGCGGAGATGGGCGCGGGTGAGCACCGCACCGCAATGCCGTCCGCTCGGCGCCGGCACCCCCGACCGGCTCCCGCCTGACCAGTGAGCCCCGCACCGGCGCCCGCAACCCCGCCGCCCACGAGTGGACTGCCGCCTCGACTGCCTGGCGCTCGCGCTGCGCACCTGTCGACGGCACCTCGGCGCCGGCCCCGTTGGCCCCGACCCCGACCCCGCCCCGCAGGAGCAGAACGTCGCTTCTTGTGGCGTGATCATTCGTTGGTCCCTGCATGACGGATCTCGTCGAGCGGCTGGCGTCGGAGAAGTTATGGGTGTTGTTGAGGCGGATGGTGCCGCCGACAGGGAGCCTCTTCCATCCTGAAGTGCATTCCTCGGGTCCTCAGTTGCCGCGGGTTGGCCCTTGAGGAAGCTGTCCGTGGACGGTCTCGCCGCAGGATCACCCTCACTCGCCACGTCCGGTTGTGTGGATGTGCGCCAGCCCCCCTGGCAGGGTGCGGAGACCAAACAGGGAGGGACCCATGCTGAAGCAAGTCGCGGAGGGCGTGCTGATCCACCAGAGTGAGTTGCTTGGGAACAACACCGTTGTCGTGCAGGGCAGGGACGGCGTGCTACTCGTAGACGCCGGGATTACCGGTGCCGAGATGACCTGCCTGGCGAACGACCTTCGAGAGCTGCGCTGGCCCGTGGTGGCAGGGTTCTCGACGCATCCCGATTGGGATCACGTGCTCTGGCACGCTGAACTCGGAGAAGCGCCCCGTTACGGCACAGCCCGCTGCGCAGCCGTCATGCAGGAGGTGTTGTCGAACGCGGACTGGAAAGCCGGCGTCACCGAAGGGCTGCCCCCGGAAATCGCTGAGGACACACCGCTCGACCTGTACGGCCTGATCACTGGCCTGCCTGCTGAAACCACGCAGCTTCCCTGGGACGGCCCCAAGGCGCGGATCATTGAGCATCCGGCGCATGCCCCGGGCCATGCGGCTCTGTTGATCGAAGAACGTCGACTTCTCATCGCAGGCGACATGCTCTCCGACGTCTTCGTTCCCATGCTCAACGACACCGGCAACCCGATCGATGACTACCTGGTCGGGCTGGGGCTACTCGAGGGCGTAGCGGACGACGTCGACGTCCTCATCCCCGGACATGGGTCCCTCGCCAGAGATGAGGAGGTACGTGCAAGGATCAAACTGGATCGAGCGTACGTGGAGGACCTACGTGACGCCCGGGTGTCCAGGGACCCACGGGTCGTATCGCCCAAGCCCGGCTGGGAGTGGGCAACCAACATCCACGAAGGGCAGGCCCGAAGCCTCGCCCGAAGAGGCAAGCGCGACGAAACGCCTGGCTAGGTCGTGTCTTCAATTGATCTTGAGTGGTGGATCATGGTCGGGTGATACGTCGCCATGAACTGTCCGATGCCGAGTGGGAGTTCGTCCGGCCGCTGCTGCCTGCGCCCTTGCGGGGCCGGAAGCGGTTGGACGACCGAAGAGTCCTCAACGGGATCGTGTGGAAGTTCCGCACCGGCACCGCCTGGCGGGATGTGCCCGAGAGGTACGGGCCGTGGCAAACGCTGCACACCCGCTTCCGCCGGTGGGCCCTGGACGGGACCTTCGAGCGGATGCTGCGGGCCGCGCAGGCAAAGGCGGACGCGGCCGGGGACATCGACTGGCTGGTGTCGGTCGACTCCACCGTCGTGCGAGCCCACCAGCATGCCGCCGGGGCCCGAAAAGGGGGCTCTGCCCACCGGCACTCGGACGCTCCCGGGGCGGCCTGACCAGCAAAATCCACCTTGCCTGTGACGCCTTCGGCCGCCCGCTCGCCTTCGTGGTCACGGGCGGGAACACCAACGACTGCACGCAGTTCACCGCCGTGATGGACGCGATACGAGTGCCCCGCATCGGCCCCGGACGGCCCCGCATCAGGCCCGCCCACGTCCTGGGCGATAAGGGCTACAGCTCCAAAGCCATCCGCACCTGGCTGCGACGGCGCGGTATCAGCCACACCATCCCCGAGCGATCCGACCAGGTCCGCAACCGGCTCCGGCGCGGCAGCCGCGGCGGACGCCCGCCAGCCTTCGACAAGCAGCTCTACAAGCGCCGCAACGTGGTGGAGCGGTGTTTCAACCGCCTCAAGCAGTGGCGCGGCATCGCGACCCGCTACGACAAGACCGCCGAGTCCTACCAAGCAGCCGTCACCCTCGCCTCGCTCCTGATGTGGGCGTGACATTGAAGACAACTCCTAGCAGGCTGCTTCCGCCACAAGCCCCCTGTCAGCGGGCCACTTCAGAGCCGCCAGCGCTGAACGCGTTGGACTGTCCTGCCCAGCTATGAAGCTCCTGGTAAACGGGTTTCTCGACCAAGATCACCCGTGTCCGCAAGGAGCTTCGCGTGCTTGACTATCCGTCCGTCCTCCATCGACTTGTCCTCCAACCGCACCTTGCGGTTCTTGGTCGGAGAACTGACGGCCAGCCGCCGGGACATCGGGACGCGGTGGCGGTGACCTCCCGTGGCACGCCAGGCCCTGCTTGCCCTGGCCCTCCTGCGGTGACGCCTACGCCCAGCTCGCGGCCGGGTTCGGCATCGGGATCGCCACCGTCCATCATCGGCATCTCACCCTGGGACGGCGGGAAGAGCGGGCTCGGTTCGAAGATCTGTTCTTCCGGGCGGGGCGGTCTTATGATCACCGGCATGCACTCCGCCCTGGTCCTGATCGACCTGATGCCGCGCATCATCGCTCTTCCTCTCGCTCCCCACACGGGAGTGGAAGTGCTGGAGCGCGGCCGCGAGCTGGCCGAGTCGTTCCGGGCACGGAAGCGACCCGTGGTGATGGTACGGGTGGAACGTCCGGGCGTCGCGGAACAGCCGCCCGGCAGCGACTTCGCCGACGGCCTGGTGCACGACGGCGACATCGTGGTGGTCAAGCAAACGGTCGGTGCCTTCTACGGAACCGGCCTGGATGAGCGCCTGCGCGCCCTGGACGTGGACACGCTGGTGATCGCCGGACTGGTGACCACGATGGGCGTCGAGTCCACTGCGCGGGCCGCGTCCGACTACGGTTACCAGCTGGAGTTCGTGGTCGACGCGATGTCCGGACTGGCCGCGGACGAACACGACTTCGCCGTGGAGCGTGTCTTCCCCCGCTTCGGCGAGGTGCGGAAGACCTCTGACTACCGGTGACACCGCCCCACGTGCCCTCGTTCACTGACTAGCCGGGGGCCCAGGAGCGTCGTCGCCGGAACAGCGGCCGGCACCTTGCCCCATCGTCGGCGGCATGGAGCTGCGCCGCGTCCCCTCCACCGTGCGCCGGGAGACGGTCGCTCGAACCGATCTCGTCGGATCCGGCCGTATCCCGGCGCGGAACACTGTCGCGTGGCGCATGCCGGGCATACCCGACCCCGGCAGCCCCGGCAGCCCCGGCAGCCCCGGCAGCCCGGCCCGGTCCACCCGGGCCCCGAAGCGTCCGCAGCATCAGTCGCCCGCCCAGTGTGGTGCGGCCCGGCAAGGGCCCGGCCCCGCCCCCGAGATGGAGGGCAGGGCCGGACCGATCCAAGGTGAGACGTCAGGAGACGTAGAGGCGCGTGGGCTTCGGGAAGTTGCTCCGGTAGCCCTTCAGCTCACGGATGTCGGACGGCTTGAGCTTGATGCAGCCGGCCGACTTGTAGTCGCCGTTGCCGTCCCAGCGCGTCGGCTCGGTCCTGCCCTGCTTGCCGTTGGACTTCATCTCGCTGTGGATGAACAGCGCGTCGCGCTTGGTGCCCTTCTTCCCGTTCGCCTTGCACCGCTTGTCCTGGAGCTTCCAGACGATGCCGTTGATGGTGCCGGCGAAGTTGTTCTTGAAATACTCGATCTTGTAGTCGCCGCTGGGCAGCCAGCCCACGTTGCTCTGGCAGGGGTTCTGCCCGACCTTCCTCTTGGCGTTCTTCGCGTCGCCCAGGCCCGACCCCGCGCGCCAGCTGTCGAGCACGTACGAGCGCGTCTTGTCGGGGCTGATCTGCCGGACGTGGATCAGCGACAGGCGGGAGTTCGAAGGGTCCTTCTTGTTCTTCTTGAACTGGAGGTAGGTGTAGCTCCTCGCGGCCGCGGACGCCTTGGCCGTCGTCACCTCGGCCGACTGCGGAGCCGCCACCGTCGAAGCCGTCGAAGCCGTCGCCGACGCCGACACCGGGGCCGATGCCTGCGCCCCCGCCGCCGCCGGGACCAGCCCCACCACCACGGCTGCCGCTCCCGCGGTCGCCAGGGCCTTCAGGGACCGGTGCGCGGGCTTGGCCGAACGTGTCGTGATCATGAAGGGTTCCTCCCCGTCAGTGCCCCGTGACCGGGGCTGCCTCCGGCCCCGACCGGGCCGGCAACACCGAGTTCACCAGCGCCGACGGTTGTTCAGCAGGCCCCCTCCGCCGGACCGAACAAACACGAAACCGCCGGTCGGCGACCGGATCGGCGCTTGCCGCACCCCTGGTGGGCTCCCTAGCCTGGCCCGTCGTGCGCAGACGCACCCGCGCACAGGGGGACGGGGGGAGACACACCATGGGGCGTCGCGAGACACCGGTCGATCCGAACGCGGGACCGGTCCAGCGGTTCGCGTACGAGCTGCGCAAGCTGCGTCAGGAGGCCGGCGGCCTCACCTACCGCGAGATGGCCCGGCGCGCCCACTACTCCGTCACCTCCCTCTCGCAGGCGGCGGCCGGCGAGCACCTGCCCTCGCTGGCGGTCACCCGCGCCTACGTCACGGCCTGCGGGGGCGATCCGGACGAATGGGAGCGGCGCTGGCGCGAGACGGAGGCGGAGGCACTGGCCGCGAGCGCCCGGGAGGACGACGTCGCCGAGGCCGCCCCGTACCAGGGGCTCGCCCGGTTCGAACCTGCCGACCACGACCGGTTCTTCGGGCGGGTCGAACTGACCGCCGTGCTACGGCAGTCGGTCGCCGAGCACCGCTTCACCGCCGTGTTCGGCCCCTCCGGCAGCGGCAAGTCCTCCCTGCTGCGGGCGGGGCTCATCCCCGCGCTGCGGCGCGACGGCCACGCAGGCACCGCCACCGCCACCGCCACCGTCACCACAACCGTCACCGCCACCGTCACCGCCAGTGCCGCCGCTGTGCCGGTCCGCCTCGCGGCCATCCGCGTCCTGACTCCCGGCGAGCACCCCATGACCACGCATGCCGCGGCGCTGCGCCCCCGCGACGGCGACGACGCGGCCGGGGACACGCTCGTCGTCGTGGACCAGTTCGAGGAGGTGTACACGCTCTGCCGCGACCAGGCCGAACGTGCCGCGTTCATCGACCTGCTGCTGGCCGCCCGCCGTCCGGACAGCCGCCTGCGGGTCGTCATCGCGGTACGGGCGGACTTCTACGCCCGCTGCGCCGAGCACCGCGACCTGGCCGGGGCGCTGCGCGAGACGAGCGTGCTCGTGGGCCCCATGAGCCAGGCGGAGCTCCGTGAGGTCGTCGTCAGGCCGGCCCAGGCGGCCGGGCTGATCGTCGAACGCTCCCTCACCGCCCGGCTCGTGCGGGAGGTCGAGGGCCGCCCCGGCGGCCTGCCGCTGCTGTCGCACGTCCTGCGCGAGACCTGGCGGCGGCGCCGCGGCCGGGCGCTCACGGAGGAGGCGTACCACGCCGCGGGAGGGCTGGAAGGCGCCATCGCCCAGAGCGCCGAGGACGTCCACTCCCGCCTCTCGCCCGCGCAGGCCGACCTCGCCAGGCTGCTGATGCTGCGGCTGATCGCACCGGGCGAGGGCTCCCAGGACACCCGCCGTCCCGCACCCCGCGCCGAGCTCGACATCGCTGCACCCGAGGACGTCGCCCATGTACTGGACCGGCTGGCCGGCGCCCGGCTGGTCACGCTCGACGACGACACGGTCAGCCTGGCCCACGAGGCACTGATCACCGCCTGGCCCCGGCTCGGCGCCTGGATCGAGGAGGACCGCGAACGCCTGCGCGCCCACCGCCGTCTGACGGAGGCCGCTCGCGGCTGGGACGACCTCGGCCGCGAGAACGGCGCCTTGTACCGGGGCGCCCGCCTGGTCGCCGCCGAGGAGCACTTCCGCACTGAGCCCGGACGGCCCGCCGCGCTCACCGCGGTCGAGGACGCCTTCCTGACCGCCTCTCTCGCCGGCCGCACCCGGGAACGCCGGCGCCGCCGCGCCCTGACCGCAGCGCTGTCCTGCCTGTTGGTCCTGGCCCTCCTCGCCGTCGGTGTCGCGTGGCAGGAGAGCCGTACGAGCGACCGCAGGCGCGTCGAGGCGGAGGCCGGGCGCCTCGCCGCCGTCGCCGAGGGACTGCGCCTGACCGACCCGCTCAAGGCGATGCGCCTGAGCGTCGCCGCCTGGCGCCTCGCACCCACCCCGCAGACCCGGTCCGCCCTGCTGGGCGCCCTCGGGCAGAAGGAGCAGGACGTCTTCACCCTTCCGGACGCCGCTCCCGGGGCCGCCGAGCGCTATCTGACCGCCGACGGCCGCTCGCTGGTGTCCGTCGCCCCGGACCGCGTCGACACCTGGGACGTACGCACTCACCGTCGCACCCACACGCACGTCCACACCCCCGCCCGAGCCGGCGCGGACCCCGGCGAGGGGGACAGCGCGCCCTGGACGACGCTCAGCCCGGACGGCCGCACCCTGGCGCTGCTGGAGGAGGACGGCATACGACTCCTGGACGTGCGCACCGGTCGCGGGACGGGCCGTCTCCCCGTGCCGTCCGCCATGAGCGCGAAGTTCGGCCCGGACGGCCGCACTCTTGTGGTGCAGAGCTGGGGGGAGGAGTTCGACGACCCGGCCGGCGTGCAGGTCTGGGACGTCGCGCGGCGGCGTCAGCTGCTGGCCTTCCCCATCGGGGACGAGGAAGCCGTCCAGGACAGCGCCGTCAGCCCCGACGGCCGCTGGCTCGCCCTGTGCACGGACAAACGTCCCCTGGAGATCCGCAGCCTCCGGCCCGCCCCCGGCACGGCGGGCACCGGCCGCGGCGGGAAACTGCCGCTGCCGTGGCTGCCCGGCGCGGGCAAGGACCACTGCTTCGAGGGCGGCTTCGCCTTCACCCCCGACAGCCGTGCCATCGCTCTGGTCACCGGCAGCGGCATCCGCGCCCGGGACCTGCGCAGCGGCCGTACCGTGTTCCGGCTCGCGGCCTCAGGGGTCCAGCACTTCGGGCTCAGCTCCGACGGCCGGTTCGCCGTGGCCGCCACCCTCGCCAACGAGATCCTGCTGTGGCGCACCGCGAGCACCGCAGCCCCGGTGTTCCGCTACACGCTGGTCAACGAGACCCCCTACGCCCTGCGCCTCGACGTCGCCGGGGGCGCCATACGGTACGCCTCCAGCAGCGGAGCGATCGTCCGGTCGCTGACCCTGGGCCGCGCCGTGACCGGCGGCTGGCGCGACCGGGCGACCGACGAGGCCGAGTGGAGCCCGGACGGCCGGCTGCTGGCCACCGTGGGCGGCGCCGGTGACCGGTCCGCGTACCGGCTGCTGGACGACCACGGCCGGCTCCTCGACGAGCTGCCGGGCGCCCCCTGCCCGCCAGTCCCGGCGGACGAGCCGTCGGAAGACGTACCCGAGGACGCGGACGGCGACGTCACGGCGGCCGGGCAGGGCACGGCGAGTGACGAATGGACGGCGGCCTCGGAAAGGACGGCGGCCGGCGGAGCCACCGCGGGCGCGGAGGGCACCACGGCCGACGGGGAACCGGCAGGAGCCCGCCCGGAGCCGGCCGCCGGCACGGCACCGCCCGAAAGCAGCTGTTCCGATCGCCTGGCGTTCAGCCCCGACGGCGGATACCTCGCCTACGGCCGGGCCCTGCAGGGCATCGACCCCGACACCGCCGAACCCCAGCTCATCACCGTGTGGGACGTACGCGCGCGCCGCGTGCTCGCCAAGCTCGACCTCGGCGAAGGCGGTACGCCCCTCCCGGAGGACGAACTGCCCCTCGACCTCTCCGGGATCGCCCTCGGCGCCGACGGCCGGACGCTCGCCGTCTCCCGCACCGGTGAACGCGAAGTGCTCGAACTGTGGGACGTCCCCGCCCGCAAGCGCCTCCGCACACTGGCCGACTTCAGCGGCGAGGAACTGGTCCTGCGCCCCGACGGCGGCACGGCCGTCTCCTGGGCGGACTCGGTCGCCGACCTGCCCACCGGCCGGGTCCGGCGGCGTGTGCTGGGCGGTGACGACACCACCGCCCTCGCCTTCAGCCCGGACGGCACCCGGCTGGCGGCGGGCGACCTGCTGGGCCGCGTCACCATCTGGGACGGCGACCTGCGCGCACGCCTCGGGACGCTCGCCGGCACCCACACGGGAGCCCGCCACGTGGAGGACGAGGCCGTATCGGCGCTCGCCTTCTCGCCCGACGCCACGGTCCTCGCCGTCGCGGGGAACTCCGGCACGCTGCAACTGTGGGACACCGCGTCCCACCACCTCCTCGGCGCCGCTCTCCCGACGCCCGGCGACACGATCCGCGCCCTCGCCTTCGCCCCGGACGGCACCACCCTCCGGGCGGCGGGCGCGCACGTACTCGTCCAGGCGTACGACATCGATCCCGACCGCGCCGCCGCAGCCCTCTGCGCCCGCCTGGGCACCGGGCTCTCCCCGTCGGACTGGAAGACCTACGCGCCGGGCGTCCCCTATAGGGAAACCTGCTGAACGGCCGCCCCTCAAGGCGCCTCACGTGCAAGGGATGTGGCCCCGCTGCCGGTACGCGGCGGCCCCTGGGGACGGCAGGCGCAGGTGGGTGCCGGGTGACCGTACATGCGACGGGAGACCCCTGGCCGCGCACGACGCTCTCCCGGCCGACCAGGGAACCCAGGGGACAGCGGCAGAAGGAGTGGTCAGGAGGTGGACGGCTGGATCTCCCCGGCGAAGACGATGATCTGGTCGATGAGGTTCCTTCGCAGATGGACGATGTCCGTTCCCGCCAGGCGGGGGCCTCCGTCGGGTGTGGTGAAGACCCACTGGTACCGGGCCCATTCGTCAGGCATGTCCACCGCTGAGCAGCGCACCATCGTGCCGGTCCCCGCCGGGTGGCGCCGGATGTCCAGCACGAACCGCTCGACCTCCGCGAGTCCTTCGCTGCGACCCAAAGGTCCCCAGAAGACCACGTCTGAGGTCAAGGCCCGGGAAAGCAGGGCGGTCACATAGCTGTCGTCCGAGGCGTTGAACGCGGAGATGAACATGTCGATCGCGGAACGTGCGGTCTCCTCATGCATGCCCCAGTAATACCAGCCGTTTCAGGCTCGGTTCCGAGGCTGGGCGGTGTCCCTCGCCGACGCGGTCGGCGAGGTGGCGCGGAGTGGCCTGTGGGCCCGTGCCGAAGGCGGTGGCGACGAGCTCGGGATCCATGGAGCCGGGTGCTGCGGATCGTCGGGGGTGGGTAGCCGCTGTCGTCAAGGGCGTGAGAGGGGTGCGCCGTTGAGGTCAGGTCTCTCGCCCTGCCTTGGTTCCTTCGGTGAACGTCACGTGCGGGTTGGCCGTCGGCCAGGCCACGTGTGGGGCCGGGCAGCGTTGCGGCACAGTTCAGGAGGCGCGATCCATCGGGACGGCATGGGTCGCCGGCCGGGCCGGACCGTCCGGCCCGCCACGTCGATGTCGGTGATCTGCAACAGCCGCACGCGCCTTCGTCCTTGCGGCTTGCCTTCAAGCGCGCTTGAAGGCTTAGCGTCGGTGCCGTGACCACGACGAACGAGACGAAGACATGGATCATCACGGGTGCGAGCTCGGGCCTCGGCCTGGCCCTCGCGGAGGCGGCGCTCGCTGCCGGGGAGCAGGTGATCGGGACCGCGCGACGGGCCGACCGGTTCGACGGTCTCACGGCGCGGTACGGGGGTCGGTTCCTCGCCGTCGAGCACGATGTGCGCGACACGGCGGGAGCGGCCGCCGTCGTGCAGACGGCGCTGGACGTGTTCGGGCGCGTCGACGTGCTCGTCAACAATGCCGGTGCCGGACAGGTCGGCGCCGCGGAAGAGATCACGGATGCCGAGCTGCGGGCCATGCTCGAGCAGCATCTGTTCGGTCCGGCCGCCTATGTGCGTGCCGTCCTGCCGCATCTGCGGGAGCGTCGCTCGGGTGCGATCGTACAGATGAGCAGCCAGGGCGGGCGGATGTCGTTCCCCGCCGTCGGCAGCTACTCAGCCGGCAAGTTCGCCCTCGAGGGCTGGTCGGAGGCGCTCGCGGGTGAGGTCGCGCCGTTCGGCATCCGCGTTCTCATCGCCGAGCCCAGTCGCTTCCGCACCGCCTTCAACGCCACCGACGTGCTCCGTACGGCGCAGCAGAGCTCCATCTACGACGAGACGGTCGGTGCCGTGCGCGCGAACATGGCCGAGGCCGACGGCATCCAGGAAGGCGATCCGGCCCGCGCCGCCCGGGTGATCCGCGACATGCTCGGCACCCCCGACGCGCCGCTCCGGCTCCCGCTGGGCGCAGAGGCGGTTCGCAACCTCACCCGCGTCTACCGTGGGGCGCTCGCCGACGTCGAGAAATGGGCGTCGGTCAGTGAGTCGGCGGACTTCCCGGGCATGCCGCCCGCGGTACGTGCGTTCTGACCGCCGTACGCTGTCGGTCATGGCCACTGAAGCGCTGATCGAACGTCTCCTCGATGCCGAACAAGGGCCTTCCCCTTCGGCGATCGATGCGCTGCACGACCTGCTCGACGACGCCACCATCGAGACCTCGGCGATGCCCAAGAGCGTCGCTGAGGCCGCTCGGCTGGTCGGCCTGTCGACGCCCACCCTCCGGTACTACGAGCAGGAGGGACTCGTGCGGCCCGGCCGCAACGCCTCCGGGTACCGCGAGTACTCCGCGCTCGATCTGCGCCGCCTCGTCTTTCTGACCCGGATGCGACTGTCCGGCATGACCATGACCGACCTCAAGCGCTACATCCTGCTCGTCGAGCAGGGCCCGAGCACCATCCCGGAACGCCGCCGCATCATGCTCGACCAGCAAGCCCGCATCGCGCGGCAGATCCGTGAGCTGGGCCTGGCGCTGGAGATCACCGAGTACAAGATTCGCGTCTACGAGGGCCACCCGGAAGGCTGACCCCTGCCCCGTCGGCGCCCCAGGCGGACGCGAGGCAGGCAGAACAGGTACAGGCGGTGGTCGTCACCCGGGCGAAGGCGGGTGCGATGGTGAAGGCCCAAGCCGCGTGCCCGCTTCCTCAATAGCGCGGCGCGGAGGTCGTTCGCAGCGACCGCCGTGGCCGGCCCGGGGCTCGCGCCTGTCCGTACTCGTACAGGAGCAGCGAGTCGATCAGCCCGGGCAAGATGCGGCCGGAGCCCGAGCCCAGCCGGATCACCTGTGCGGTGCAACCGGCCTGAGCAGGAGCAGGGCGACGTCATCCGTACGGTCAGCGGCGGAACGTACCGGTGCGGTGAGAGTGTCGGCCAGGGCGTCCAGGTCGGCTGGGCCGGTTGCCAGGTCGTGCGCGAGGTCGGCGATGCGGGTGTCCAGAGGCTGACCGGGGGTTTCGACCAGGCCGTCGGTGAACAGGGCCAGCACTGCGCCGGGCGGCAGCGCGACGGTGCGGGTGGGGTACGTGGCGTCCGCGTCGATGCCGAGCAGCAGTCCGGGCTCGAGCTCCACGACCGTCGTGGCGCCGCCGAGGTGGCGTAGCAGTGGTGGCAGGTGGCCGGCGGTGGCCAGGCACGCGGTGTGGGCGGCGAGGTCGATCCGGGCGTACAGGCAGCTGGTGAAGAGTCCGGGGTCGAGGTCGCAGAGCAGCCGGTTGGTGCGGGCGAGGACTTCGTGGGGCGGGGCGCCGGCGGTGGCGTGGGCGTGGATGGCGGTGCGGACCTGGCCCATGAGGGCGGCGGCGGTCATGTTGTGGCCCTGCACGTCGCCGATGACCGCGGCCACGGTGTGGGCGTCGAGACGGATGAGGTCGTAGAAGTCGCCGCCGATGTCCATGCCGTGCGTGGCGGGAAGGTATCGGGCCGCCGGCTCCAGCCCGGCCACGGCCGGCAAGGTGTGCGGGAGGAGGCCGGTCTGCAGGCTCTGGGCCAGGGCGTGCTCGGTGTCGTAGAGACGGGCGCGGTCCAGGGCCTGGGCGATCAGCCCGGCCAGCGACGTGAGTGCGGCCCGCTCCTCCGGTGCGAAGACGTGGGGCTGGGCGAAAGCGAGTACACAGGTGCCGACCGGCTTACCGGAAGCGATCAGCGGAAGGAACGCCCAGGCCGCCATCCCGTCTTCCCGCCGGGCGCGGGCCGGGTAGGCGCGCTCCAGTTCCTCGCGTGAGGCGAAGAACCCTGCCGCACCTTCCGTAAGTGCCCGAACGCCGGGGGTGGGCGAGGTGAGCGGGGTGCCGTCGAAGCGGTCCATGGCCTCTGCCGGGTAGCCGTGGTAGCCGACGATCCGCAGCCGGCTGCCCTCGGCGGCCAACATCGCCAGGGCCTGCGCGCCGAACGCGGGCAGCACCGTGTCGGCCACGAGCCGCACCACGTCCTCGGCGGTCACCGCCTCGCTCAGGGCTCCGGCCAGGTGCATCAGATGATACAGCGCCCCCACCCGCACCGGCGCCGCCGGGGCGCCCGCCGCCTCGGCCCGCGGCGCCCCGGCGGTCGTCTCGCCGCCCGGGCCGGGATCGGGGGTGATGCGGACGCTGATGCCGGTGTCGTCGGGGAACAGCTCGAAGCGCAGCCACGTGCCGTCGGGCCGCCTCGCGACGAAGGACGTGGGGCGGCGGCTGATCACAGCTGTGCGATAGCGGTCTTCGTAGACCGGGTCGTTCAGCCACTGCAGCGCCTCCCAGGGCAGCGCGCCGAGCAGCCGCTGACCGTCGGTGCCCACCAGCCGGGCAGCGGCGCCGGTGATGAAGGTGACCCGTCCGTCCAGGCCGAGTGCCACTCCGGGCTCGGGCAGCCGCTCGGCGTATCCGGATGCGGCGTTCCCCGGCGCCGTCGGTTCGCCGGCTCCCGGGCGGGCCAGGGTTCGCGCGGCCGCCCGCGGGGTCAGCGGCTGGCCGGCCTGCTGGGCCGCGGCCAGCACATGGCCGAGGAAGGCGCACGCCGAGGCGATACCGGATCGGACCGCGGGTACGAGGTCGTGCCGGGGCCCCGGCCACAACAGCAGCAGCGCCCCCATCACCCGCTCGCCGTGCACCACCGGCGCCCCGGCGAGCGCGAAGTGGTAGGGCAGCACCAGTGCGGCACGCGGGTAACGGCGCGCGAGCTCCTCCTGCGACCCCACCCACACCAGGTCACGGGTCCGCACCGCGTCGGTCACCGGCACCGGGTGGCCGAGGGAGATCCGCTGCCAAGGCTGGGCGAACTCTGCCGGCAGCCCGGTCATGACCTCCAGTGTGAGCACCTCCTCGCCGGGCGGGAGCACGTACACGCCGGCGGCATGCGCCCCCAGGTCCCGCACCGCCTCGAGCAGGAGGTGATCCAGCAGACGCCGCCCCATCGCCGTAGGCTCCGACAACCGCACGCTCCCTTCTCGCAGCCGACATCATCAACCCAAGCAGACATAAGCGGAGCAAAGGGTCATGAAGAGACAATACGGGTGTCGAGTGTCGCGCGGGCGCGATGGGACCGGTCCTGCTGTTTCACCGTGTCACGGCGAGGTTGTGCGGGGCGGCAGCGTCCTGGAGGGCATGGTGAACTGCGCCGCCTCGCTGTCGACAGTCGTGCGGGTCTTCCCGTTCTCGATCCGAGTGAAGGTGTGCCCGACAAGGGCTCGCACCCTTCGGCGCTCGGCTCTGCCCTCCTCCTGCCTGCGGGGGATGGGGCGACCAGCTCTCTGGCAGTGCGGGACGAGCAGGCCGGTGCCGAGGTAGGCGCCGTCCGCGATGACCGCGGTGCCCGCCGCCAGAGTGGGCAGGTCCGACCCGCGCCAGTCACCCGCGTCCGCCTTGTTGCCCGGCGTCGGCGTCGCGGCGGCGCCGAAACCGGAACCAGAACCGGCACCGCACGCCGTCGCGTCGCTCCCCGCGGAATCAAGGGCACCCCGTCACCGGACAGCACCTCGCTCCGTCCTTCGCTCTCGCGTCGCCCACATCTCAGCGGCAAGGCGTCCGGCATCGGAGGGGCACCGAAACAGCCGTACCCCGGAGCCGAGGGCCAGCTTCGTGCAGCGCGGCTGTCCAGCCGCCGCGGCTGAGGAAGGTCTTGCGCCAAGAGCTGAGGGGGCTCCGGGCTCCGTGGACCGGCGCCCCCTCAGCACCGGGCGGTCCCCAGCGCGACTACGCCAACGCACCGAGCGGGGCACAGCCGCCCGCCCCGTCGACTCTTCCCTGCCTCTCTTGCTCACCTACAGCCCCATAATCGACCGACCCGCAATTCAACGCCGGCCGGACGCGATCCGCACCCAGCCTCCTGCCCCGACCGTCACCAGCCCGACCAGCGACTACGACCGCCGCTCGATCGGCACCCCGAGGGTCTACGGATCCACTGCAGCCAGGCTTCATGCGCGAAGAGAACGCTGCGACGACACTGACAGACAAACTTCGTTCACGCGGGCCCATAAGTTCTTTCCGCAAGGGGCAACTCGCGCCCCAAGTGCGGCGACAGGGAGATGAGTGATGGGGCCTCAGATGAAGGCATTCGGATTCGGTGTGCCGTGGGAGGCGTTGTACGGGTACAGCCAGGCCATCCAGGTCGGTGACACCGTCTACGTATCGGGGCAGCTGTCGCATGACCGGCATGGCAACTTCGTGGGTACCGGCGACTTCGAGCTGCAGGTCCGTACCGCGCTGGAGAATCTGGACCTGGTCCTTCGACAGTTCGGGGCTCAGCGGAGTCAGATAGCAGAGACCACGGTTCTCGTGCGCAACCTGCGCGAGAACTTCGACACCACAGCACGACTCCATGCGGAGTACTTCGGCGAGCACCGGCCCACCAGCACGGTCATGGGCGTCCTCGACTTGGCATTGCCGGACCAACTCGTCGAGATCGGCGCCCTCGTCCGTCTCGATCTCAAGCCATAGGCAGGGAGGCTCACCCGGCTCCCGCGGAGGCGACCTTTTCGTTCTGGGCCGGAAGGGCGACATGGGCTACGTCCCCGCCCATGAGCGGGACAGAGGCGCCCAGGAGTCAGGCAGGAAGCAGCGAAGGGTGACGGAAGGGCGGCCTCCTTTGTCGGGGCGCACCCGCTGCATACGGCGAACGCTGCCGCCGGGCTGTCTCCTCGCTCGGCCGCTGTGAACGCTCGGACATCTTTCGGAGACTGAAGGATATTCAGCATCTCGTTCGATCTTCCTAGTGTGGAGGTCAACGGGGCGGGCGCCCCAAGACGACTACGGCTACAGGGAGTTCATCGTGCGTGCTGTCATCCAGAAGTCCTTCGGCGGTCCCGAGGTCCTCGAGCTCGCCGAGAGGGACAAGCCGGCCCCGCTCGGCGGCGAGGTCCTGGTCCGCGTGCACGCCAGCGGCGTCAACCCGGTCGACGTGGCCGTGCGCTCCGGCGCCTACCCGCTCCTGGGCGAGCCGCCGTTCGGTGTCGGCTGGGACATCTCCGGTGTCGTCGAGGAAGCCGGCCCCGGCGCCCGCTTCAAGCCCGGCGACGAGGTCTTCGGCATGCCGTTCTTCCCGCGCGCCGCCACCGGCTACGCCGAGTACATCGCGGTGCCCTCGCGGCAGGTGGCCCGCAAGCCCGCCTCACTCGACCACGTGCGGGCCGCCGCCGTGCCGCTCGCCGCCCTCACCGCCTGGCAGGGCCTGGTCGACGCGGCCCGGGTCACCGAAGGCCAGCGGGTCCTGATCCACCGCGCGGCCGGCGGCGTCGGCCACTTCGCGGTCCAGGTGGCCAAGGCACACGGCGCGCACGTCACCGCCCTGACGAGCGCCGCCAACCACGAGTTCGTCACCGCGCTCGGCGCGGACGAGGTCATCGACTACCGCACCACCGACTACACCGAAGCGGTCACGGACGTCGACGTCGTCTTCGACTCCAGCTCCGAGGGCGAGCGCGCGCTGCACGTCCTGAAGCCCGGCGGCACCCTGGTCAGCATCATGGAACACTGGAACACCGAGCTCGCCGCCCGCATCGAGAACGAGGGCCGCCGCTTCGCCGGAATCTCGGTCGAACCGGACTACGCCTCCCTGGAGGCGATCGCCACCCTGATCGACGCCGGCCGCATCCGTCCCCACGTCTCGGCGACGCTCCCCCTCGAAGAAGCGGCCAAGGCCCACGAGCTGGTCGGCTCCGGCCGCACCCGCGGCAAGGTCGTCCTGACCGTCGCCTGAACGGAGGGTGGCGGCCTTGTCTGAGCGGGGGCCTGGCCGCGCCACAGCGTGAGGCTGTTGATGCACCGCTCGACGGTGTTCCGCTGTTCGCAGGCCACGCGGTTGAAGGTCGGCGGACGGCCGCCGAGCCGGCAGCGGCGTTTGGGGTCCGCGGTCTGGCCGGAGGGCTGCGTGATCGGCCCGATCCCGCGTCGGCGGAGATGGGTTCAGATCGCTCGGGAGAAGTCGGCCTTGGCGGTCACGATCACGTCCGCGTGATCCTGGGTCGGCCGATGGGTCGGGGCACCCGCAGGCGGGCCATCACCTCGGGAAACGCCGGTGCGTCACCGGCCTGCCCGGGCGTGGGGACGAAGGCCAGCAGCCGGCAGTTACCGTCCGCGGCGAGGAGAACCTTTGTGGTCAGTCCGCCGCAGGACCGTCCGAGGGCATGGTGGTCCGGCTCGCCGGCCCGGGCCCCTTTTTGACGGGTCCCGGCGGTGTGCTGATGAGCCCGGACGATGAAGGAGTCGACCGTGACGACCCAGTCGAGGTCGCCTTCGGCGTCGACCTGGGCGAGCCGCGCGGGGAAGACCCTCCGCCAGGTGCCGTCGGCGGCCCACTTCCGCGACGGGTCATAGGCGGGCCCTTCCCCTACCCAGAGTGTTCGAGCAGGTCCAACAGCTCGATCCTCGTCCACCGAGCGTCGGTCAACGACACGCGTCAACCAACGTTCAGATGATCCCAAGGAGACGGACTAACCGCCCGCTCGACGGCCGGGGCCCTCCGAGGTCCCCTTGCGGTGTCGCGGGCGGGGTCCGGCGGTATGGGCGGCGTCCCGGGTGGTTCTGCAGCGCCGGCTTCGTTCCCGCTGCCCTGCTGGCTGCTGCCCATGCCTGTCGCCGTCCGCTGGGGGGCGGTTCAGCCCGTCGCGCTGGAAGTCTGAGACAGGCCGACGAACGACAGGCCTCAGCGGTTTCATCCGACCGTGACGTTCTGGCCTGACCTACGCCGCTCGCCGCCATCGGCGGCGCTGCTCCGGCGCCGGCATCGTTGGGAGGGCGTCGTCGTCGGAGCGCAGCATCACGCGGGCGGCTTCGAGGAGCTTGGCCAACTTCCTGTCAACCTCGCGTTGATGCGCATGCATGCCCTCGACGATGCGTTGCGTGGGTTTCGCGGGCGGCTCACTCAGCCGACGAATGTGCTCCCCAGAAAGACCGTCCACAGTCGACAGCGCCTGCCGCCGTACGATCCAGCTCGAACCCTCGTCATCGAGAACTCTCATGGCCGCCCGGGCCTCATGTCGAACCGCGTCGTTCTCGCTGTTGCAGAGGCGCTTCAGCGCGACCCGGCCACCGGCAAGAGGGCCCCAGCGCATCGCGCCCAGGTATGCCTTCTGTGTCGCCTTGGCTACCTCGGTCGCCGCCTGCGCAACCTTCGCGGGGGCGACCAACCGTATCTCCGCTTCCCGCAAGGCCAGCTCTCTGGATGCGGCATCCACGCGAGCGCGCCGACTCTCGGCATCGTCATCGCTCCGATACATACCATTGCAGACCACCATCATTTCGCGGGCGCTGCGAATGAACTCGGCAACCTGTAGCTGCCGGACACTCCACAGCGCTGCCACTCGCTGAGCCTCAGCAGCGATCTGCGCCGCCTCACGGGCCGCCACCGCCTGGTCCCGACCGCTGGTGGCCTGGAACTTGGCGCTGATGATGTTGCCGAGAAGGCCGCCGAGGATGGCGATGGCGGCGATCAGGGCGGCGAAGATCTCGGGGTTGTCCTCGAAGTACTGTCTGAACGCTGTCACGCGCACATCATGCCGAACTTACTGCGGAAGAAGCCGAGTTAAGCCGTCGCCCACGACGCTGCGGGGAAACCGTCGGGGCGACGTCACCCTCGGAACGCAGCATCTCGTGTGAGTGGTGGTGGTGCGTCAGGTACGACGGTGGTCACCGTGCGGTCGCCGGCAAGGGCGGGGGAGCGGTACCAGCTCCGTCCTGGGCAAGCACAGTGATCGTGCTGTCATCGTCAGCGTGCCCTCGACGGTGTGGCAGGGTGGTGGGATGTGGGCCTCTGGGGCCCGTGAACGTGAGAGAGGTATACCGTGAACGAGGCCGAGCTCAGGGCGCTGTTCGACGAGATCGACACGGATGGCGACGGGCGGATCAATATCGTTGAGTTGGCGGAGGGCTTCAAGGCCGAGGGCGCCCATGGGCACCTCGCGGAAGAGGTCAAGAAGGCCATGACGGCTGACGCGAACCACGACGGCGTCCTCGACTTCGACGAGTTCCGCACTCTGCTGAAGTAGCGTCACGCCGAACAGTGCGGGCGCCTGGGTTCAGCTCCAGGCGCCCCGCGCATCGCGCGCCGGGTTTCCCTGAGGCCCCGGCACATCGCGGAGGCCTCGAAGACGATTCAGCCTCGCAGGCCGTCCCCGAGCGGCCAGGGCCTTCGCTGCCGGACGCCGTCGCGTGCGACCCGGGCCTGAATGAGGACTGGTGGGGCGGGGGAGTACGCCACGCTGGGCGGCCCCTCGGGACACGATCTGCTCCCGCTCGGCGTCGCCGAGGGCCTCGTCGGTGAGCGAGCCAGGACCTGCCGCCACAGCGTCGTCACCGGCCGCTCCCGCCTCGGGGTGCGGGCAGCGCGGCGGCCGGCACCGGTTCCTCGGTGACGCTCCGGAGTGCGGCGAGGGCGGCATGCGCTCGGGCGACGCCTCCGGGTGCGCCTGCCGCTTCTCCTGCTCGGCGACCGCCCGGTGGATGCTCGACAGGCTCGGATTCTGGCCCCCGCGGCGACAGCAGCTGGACGTCTGTCTCCGCGCCCTCGCCGTAGGTCGCCGCTCGCGTACCGCCATGGCGGCGGTCCCGACCGGGTCACCTTTCGGGTTTCGGCGTAGTCAGCCGACGCAACCAGGGTTCCGGCCCCGAGGGCGAAGTCGGTCAGCGTCCCGACCGCATCCCGCCGTACCAACGAACGCCACACGGCTCGGGCACCGCACCGTCGAGGCCGTCGGCCGCCGTCAGGGCAGCGGGTGCTCGCGGCGCCGGCGGCGTACGCGGCGGGCCGGGTCCTGCCGAGGCGCCGCGGGTGCCGGCGGTCGGGCCGTCCGGCCTCGGCGGACGAGGTGGCTCCTGCCCGTGCACGACGCCATGCTGACCGAGGGAATCGAGCGGGAGGCGGCGCCCCACTCCGCCGACGTCCCCGTAGGCGGGACGGTGATCCGAGTTCGGAGGTGATGCTCCCGCTCGTGGCCTTGTCCCGGGCAGGGCTGGGTGGTCCTCCTCGGGAGGATGGCGGCGCCTTGCCCGGTCCACTCCCCGTCGTAGACCCGCGCTCACGCGGCTGCGGGCCAGGGGTGACGGGCCGTTCGCTGCTCTGGTGTGCACGTCTCCCGCACGTTGTTTGTTAGGAAGCTTTACTGTCACCCGTCTCCTCGGGCAGCATGCTGCGTACCTGACAACCTCACCCAAGGGGTGACGCATGAAGCATCGCCGCGCACTGCCGGTCCTGCTGGCCGCGGTCTTTCTGGCCCTGCTCGGCCCGCTGCTCTCCTCCGGGTCTGCCGGAGCCGCACCCGTCTGGACGCTCCGATGGTCTCCCGATCCGGCAGTCCAGGGTCTCGGTGCCTTCGAGACCATCGAGGACGACCGGGCCGATTCGCACCCCGCGGGTGGGCCGCACATCAAGGCCGTCAACGGTGCGTATCGGTTTGACATGCACATGGTGGATCGGGACACGTCCACCGACCGGCAGCGTCACGAGGTCACCGGCAACCGGACCTCGTCCTCCAG
Organism: Streptomyces roseofulvus; assembly: GCF_039534915.1. Classification (NCBI taxonomy): domain Bacteria; kingdom Bacillati; phylum Actinomycetota; class Actinomycetes; order Kitasatosporales; family Streptomycetaceae; genus Streptomyces; species Streptomyces roseofulvus. The sequence continues at coordinate 8,068,722 of NZ_BAAAWE010000001.1, forward strand.
TTACCTCCAGTGGAAGCTGGGCGAGACCTGGCGGGTGACGTACTCGATGTACATCCCCAGCTCGCTGATGGCCACGACGAGCTTCACCCACATCATGCAGACCAAGCAGCCCGGCACCGGCAGCTCCCCGATCACCGTCACCTCACTGCGCCGCGTGAACGGCGTGCAGACCATCGAGCACAAGGTCATCGTCGGGGACGTCCTGGTCGGCAGGACCAACCTGGAGCCCCTCCAGAACAAGTGGATCGACATCGAGTACGAGATCAAGATCGGAGACGGCACCGCGGGCTCGGTGCGGTGGGTGGTCAAGAACGGCACCACCACGGTCGTCGACGCGACCAAGACCGGCGTCGACACCTTCCTCGCCGACCGGGTGCGGCCCAAGTGGGGCATCTATCGCTCCCTCGGTGACACCTCCGGCTCCCTGCGCGACACCTACCTGCTGCTCCGCAACATGCGCGCCTACCAGCTCACCGGCGGCACCCCTGGCGCCGACACCCAGCCGCCGACGGTCCCGGCCGGACTGCGGGCGACCGGCACCACAGTCGACAGCGCCTCGCTGGCCTGGAACGCGGCCACCGACGACGTCGGCGTGACCGGTTACGAGGTCTACCGCGGCACCACCCTCGCCGCCACCGTCACCGGCACCACCTACACCGACACCGGCCTCGCCGCAGCCACCGCGTACAGCTACACCGTCAGGGCGAGGGACGCCGCCGGCAACCGCTCCGCGGCGTCCGCGCCCCTCTCCGTCACCACCGCCCCCGCACCAGGTACCGAGACGCTGCTCTCCCAGGGCCGGCCGGCCACGGCATCCTCCACCGAGGGCCCGGGCTTCGAGCCCGCCCTGGCCGTCGACGGCCAGAGCACCACCCGCTGGGCCTCCGCCGAAGGCTCCGACCCCCAATGGCTCCGCGTCGACCTCGGCACCACCGCCGCGCTGTCGCGGGTCCGCCTCGACTGGGAGGCCGCGTACGCCTCCGCCTACCGGATCCAGTCCTCCGCCGACGGCGCCACCTGGACCGACCTCGCCACCGTCACAGGAGGCGACGGCGGCACCGACGACATCGCGGTGACGGGCGACGCACGTCATGTCCGCGTCTACGGCACCCAGCGGGCCACCCCGTACGGCTACTCGCTCTACGAGCTCAAGGTCTACGGCACTCCCGGCTCCCCGAGCCCGACGCCGACCCCATCCCCGACTCAGAGCCCGACCTCGCCGGGCAGTTGGCAGGCAGGTGCCGCCTACGCCGTGGGAGACCAGGTCACCTACGGCGGGAACGGCTACCGCTGCCTGCAGGCCCACACGTCGCAGCCGGGCTGGGAGCCTTCCACAAGCCCCGCGCTGTGGGAACGGTCCTCGTGACCCGCCCCGTGACCCGCCGCGTGAACCGGACCCGTACGGCCCGGTGGCGCCCTGGATGCCGGCCGGCGCACCGCGCTGTGCCCGCCATGGCCGGCGGCGGCGACAAGTCCTCGTCATCAGAGAAGGCCAGCGCCGCCGCCGCCTCCAACGACTCCTTCGGTGGCTGGACGAGGACGTTCACCGACCCGCGCCTGCGCGCGGCCGTCGTCGACCGCCTCAGCTTCAACGGCGCGACCATCGAGAGCTGCAACGACTCCTGCCGCCTTGCCGCCACCCACACCCGCACCGGACCCGCCGATACGGCCAGCTGACCGGCCTGTCCCAGATGGCCCGCCCGCGGGCGGGCCATCAAGCCGGCCGGCGGACGCGGATCTGGGTCGTGGCCGTGCGGGTATCGACAAGCTCGAAGCCCTCCTGACGCCGCACGATGTGCTGGACGTCATCCCGGGCCGAGTCGCGGAGGAATCCGACCCAACCCTCCGTGGTCGCCCGGCGAAGAAGCCATTCGACGACCTCCGTCATCACGCCGTATTCGTCCCTCGGGGACGCAGGTCCGGACCGTCAGGAACCAAGGGGCACTGCCATCCGGGTTCGCCTTGTCGACGGCACGGACCAGGATGGAAGTGTCCACTCCATCGAACGAATGGCTCGCCTCACCGCCGTCGAAGACCCGCCCCTCTTTCGAGTGGGCCGGGCTGGAGCATCTGCTCAGGGCGCCCATGCTCCGGGACCTGTCGATGAGGTCCTGTCCGGCCGATCACGGTCCAGATCATGGTCACCGTTATCGAGGCATGGCGGGGCCTGCAGCTCGATGAGGGCGTGGTTGCCCCGCGACCGGGGCACCGCGGCCCGCGGGGCTGTGAGCGAACCCGTCCCGGGTGTTACGTGACGTGAAGGCGCTTCCGGGCTTCACCGCGAGCGACGAGATCGGTGCGGGGTGACCTTCTTACGATGCGTGTCGGGGTTGCCGAGAATGTCCGCATGGTGATTGTTTCGGCCGAACGGGAAGGAGAGCCCGCAACCCTTTGGAGGCTGACGTGGCTGGTGACCGGATGGGGCTGGAGCAGGTGCTGGCGGCTGCCGAGGCCGCTGCTCCGGTGAACTCGCTGGATGTGGTGGCGCGCAATCTGCGACAGCGATTCGGCGCCCGGTATGTGTCGTTCCTGTTCGTCGACGTCGTCGGCCGACGCCTGCTGCGGGTCCACGACACCGCCACTCGGCAGCAGGAAGACCGTGCCGAGCAGGTTCCCCTGGCCGGCAGCGGCGTCTACGACGAGGTCCTGCGCAGCCAGCGCCTGCTCCGGGCACCGGACGGCCCAGGAGGGCAGCGGGTCCTGGCACCGGTCACCAACCGCGGCGACGCCATCGGCGTCCTGGAACTCTTCCTCACCGACGCCCCTCCGGACGTGCTGGAGCAGATCCAGGAGGCAGCGCACGCGCTCGCGTACGTCATCGTCACCGACCGGCGCTTCACGGACCTCTACCACTGGGGCAACCGCACCACGGACGTGAGCCTGTCCGCCGAGATCCAGCGCCAGCTCCTCCCCACCGCCTCCGCCTGCGAAGCTCCCCAGTTCACCCTCGCCGGTGCCCTGGTCCCCGCTTCCGACATCGCCGGCGACACGTACGACTACAGTCTCGACACCCACACGCTGCACCTGTCGATCACCGACGCGATGGGCCACGACGTCAGCGCATCCCTGATGGCCACCCTCCTCGTCAACGCCTCCCGCGGCGCCCGCCGCGCCGGTGAAGACCTCGCCGAACAGGCCCGCCAAGTCCACCGGGCGCTCCTCGACCACGGCCGGGACAGCATCGCCACCGGCCAGCTCCTGCGCATCGCCCTCGACGGCACCGGCGCCCAGCTCGTCAACGCCGGCCACCCCTGGCCGCTGCGGTTGCGGGACGGCGCAGTCAGCGAACTGAGCCTGACCGTGAACCTGCCCTTCGGCGTCGTCATCCAAGGCGCCTACCAGGTCCAACCCCTCGACCTGCGACCTGGTGACCGCCTGCTGCTCCTCACGGACGGCATGCAGGAACGGGACGCCCGAAGCGTCGACCTGCCGGACCTCCTGCGCAAGACCGCCGCCGACCATCCCCGCGAAGTGGTGCGCACTCTGGTCAGCGCGGTCAGCGATGCCTATGACGGCCGTCCGCCCCGGGACGACGCCACCGTCCTGTGCCTGGACTGGCACGGCCCCACCCCGGCCCGCAGCTTGTAGGCCATGCCGACCGGGCTTGTGCCCGGTTCTGGACAACCCACCGACCTGCCTCACCGCTCAGGCCGGAGCACGCCGGAACTGGCAGACCAGAGGCGTGAGCTGCTGGTGGGCACTCCGAGTTCGCGTGGACGGCGGGCGGAGCCGTCGAGCTGGGCCATGCGTTTCCGGTCGGTGGCTCGGGCGGCTCGAAGGCCCTCGCTGCGTTCGGCGAGGCGGGCCGGGTTGGTGGCGACGGAGAGCCCGGTGCACCCGGTGCGTTGGTGCCGGACTTCCCCGCCCACGACGAGACGACGGCCCACCTGCCTACCGTCACAGCAGAAACCGTTCCAGTACTAGGCAACGGCTGTAGGCGATCATCACCGATGCCGAGGCCGCCGGCCGCGTGAGAACTTCGGTTCAGCGGCGGAAAGCGAGCGCCGCGACCGATACGGACACCGGAGAGACTCCATGGCAGCCAACGGCATCACCTACACCGGCCTCGACGCCCTGCTCACTCCCGAGAGGTCGGTGCTGCTGCTGATCGACCACCAGGGCGCCCAGTTCGCGGGAATGGGCAGCGCGGACACCAACCTGGTGGTCAACAATGTCACCGCCCTGGCGAAGGGCGCCAAGCTGTTCGACGTGCCGACCATCCTGACCACCGTGGTGGAGGACCGCGGCGGCCGCATCATCCGCCAGTTGCAGGACGTCTTTCCCGACCAGGAGCCGATCGACCGCACCGCGATCAACACCTGGGAGGACCAGCGCGTCGTGGACGCCGTCGCCGCGACCGGCCGCAAGGACCTCGTCATGGCCGGCCTGTGGACAGACATCTGCCTGGCCTGGCCCGCCGTCCACGCCATCGCCGACGGCTACCGGGTCTTCGCCGTGACGGACGCCTCGGGCGCCACCACGACCGAGGCCCACGAGCGCGGCGTACAGCGCATGATCCAGGCCGGTGTCGTCCCCACCTGCGCCGGCACCGTCATATCGGAGTGGCAGCGGGACTGGGCCCGGGAGAAGACGGTCCCGGGCATCACCGACATCATGCTCCAGCACGGTGGCAGCTTCGGCACGAGCCTCGCCTGGGAACTCCAGCTCCTCGGACTCGACCAGGCGTGACACCGGCCCCCCGGGGCCCGGGGGAGCGGCTTCCTCCCCTCGGCCCAGCGGGCGGCCGCGACGCCCGGACAGGAGGGCGGGCCGGCCTACGGCGGGGACCTGGCCGTCCGTCCGTCCGTCGCCGGTCCGGTCCGGTCCGGTCGTGTCCGCCACGACCCGTTCGCCCGTGCCCGGAAGCCGCACCCCTCACCCCCTCGACCGAGCAGGAGTTCGTCATGACTCCCGACAGCAGCACCGGACCACCGCCCCCGTTCGACCCGGAACTGGCCGAAGCGCTCGGGCCCCTTTCCGCGATCATGCCGCCCACGGTCCTGCCCGGCATGATCCCGTCCCTACGACGGTCCCTTGCCGCGACCCGACCCTCCGACGAGGACCTGCGCCGGGGCGGTGCCGTCGAGTTCGAGGAGCGCACCGTGCCCGGCCCGGCCGGTGCGCCCGGTGTCCCGCTGCTGATCTGCCGCCCGGCCGGGGCAACGGCACCGCTGCCGGCGGTCTACTTCACCCACGGCGGTGGGATGGTCCTCGGCGACAACCGCAGCCTCCTGGCCGAGATGCTGGACTGGGTGGAGGACCTGCGCCTGGTCCTCGTCTCGGTCGAGTACCGGCTGGCGCCCGAACACCGTTACCCCGCGGCGCTGGAAGACGTCCACACGGGTCTGCTGTGGATCACGCGGCATGCCCGCGCACTGGGGATCGACCCCGGTCGGCTCGCGGTCGCCGGTGCCAGCGCGGGCGGCGGGCTCACCGCCGCCCTGTCCCTGCTCCTGCGCGACCGGGGCGGCCCGCAACCGGCGGGACAACTGCTCGTCTGCCCCATGCTCGACGACCGCGACGACACCCCGTCCGGCCGTCAGATGGCCGGCAGAGGCGTGTGGGACCGCACCTCGAACAACACCGGCTGGAGCGCTCTGCTCGGAGGCCTGCGCGGCGACCCCGACGTCCCTCCTTACGCGGCGCCGGCGCGGGCGACGGATCTGTCCGGGCTGCCCCCGGCCTTCATCGACGCCGGCTCGGCCGAGACGTTCCGCGACGAGGTCGTCACCTACGCGACACGGATCTGGCAGGCGGGCGGGCAGGCGGAACTCCACGTCTGGCCCGGCGCCTTCCACGGCTTCGACGCCTTCGTACCGCACGCCACGCTGTCCGGTGAGGCAAGGGCGGCCCGGGTGCGCTGGCTACAGCGCACCCTGGCCCTGTGACTCGAAGGGTCCCTCGCGGTACGCCGTCGCACACGCGCGTCACCGGGCCGCGCCGGCCGGCCCGGCCCGCACCTCACCGGACGACCATCCCACTCACCGACCCCGCCCCCACGACGGGGCGACCGAGGAGAACACTGTGAAAGCGCTCGTCGCGCACACGTACGGACCTCTGGAAAGCCTGGAGTTCACCGATCTGCCCAACCCCGTGCCGGGCCCGGGCCAGCTTCTGGTACGGATGGAGGCGGCCGCCCTCAACGCCGTCGACCAGGTGCTCATCACCGGAGAGGCACGGGGAGCACTGCCAGTGCGCCACCCGTTCGTCCCGGGCGTCGACGTCAGCGGTGTGATCGAGGCCGTCGGCGCCGGTGTCACCGGCTTCGGCACCGGCGAGTCCGTCATCGCCTGGAACGGCGTCCACTCCGGAGCACTGGCCGAGTACGCGCTGGTGAACGCCACCGCCGCGGCGGCCGTACGTCCCTTCGGCCTCACGGCGGCACAAGGAGCCGCACTCCCGACCGCGGCCCTGACCGCGGCGGCGCTCCTGGACCTCGCGGGGGCCGCCGCCGGCGACACCGCGCTCGTGGTGGGGGCCAGCGGGGGAGTGGGCTCCTCCCTCGTGCAGCTCGCCGACCGGGCGGGCCTCGTCGTCCTCGCCACCGGGCGCAACGACGACCAGGAGTTCCTGGCCGGCCTGGGAGCCAGGTACCCCATCGACTACCAGCACACGGACATCGCTGAGGAGGCGCTGCGACTGGTACCGGGCGGAGTCGATGTCGTCTTCGACCTGGCGAACGCCGGGCCCGCGCTGGCGAGGACCGCGGCGGCAGTACGCGGCGGCGGCCGCCTGGTCTCCCCGCTGCGCGGACCGGCCGCCTTCGAGCGCGGCGTCACCGCCGTCTACGGCGGGACCACCACCCCGGAGGGCAGGCTCGCCTCGCTCGCGGCGCTGGCGGTCACCGGTGAACTCCGCACCACCATCGGTGCCGACTACCCCTTCGCCGAAGCCCGTCGCGCGCTGACCGACTTCGCCACCAAACACATCCGCGGCAAGGTGACCGTCACCTTCTGACCCCAGGAGACGCGCAGCAGGGGCGGGACCAGACGATGTGCGCATCGACCGGCCCCGTCCCCCTCCCTGTCCCCCTCCCCGACCCCCGGTGGCGCGCCCCACCGCGACCCGCGTGACGACACCCGCACCGGACCGCGCACCCCCCTCGTTGACGGTCCATCAGCCATGTCATAGGCTCCTGACCAGGGGGTATCACCGCTGTCCGAGACAGTGCCGTGTGGCTTCGGCGGCCGTCCCGGGCAAGCCCGACGCCCCGCCCCCCGGAGGCCGGACACCGAGGTGCCACGGTGGCGGAGGACCCTCGATGCCCACCCCCCACCTGCCGCCGCAACGCCAGGTACCCCTCGGCCGTTCCCACGAGGCCCAGGTGATCGACCGACTCCTGCACCGGGCGCGCGCGGGGCAGGGCGAAACCCTTGTCGTACGCGGCGAAGCGGGCATCGGCAAGACGACTCTGCTGGACTACGCGAGGACGGCACCAGGAGTCCGTACCCTGCGGGTGTCCGGGGCCGAGTTCGAGAGCGAACTCGCGTTCGCCGCCCTCCACCAGCTCTGCGCCCCCATGCTGAGTGTGCTGCGGCGGCTGCCGGACCCCCAGCGCGGCGCGCTGGAGGCGGCCTTCGGGCTGAGCACCGGCACACCGGACCGGTTCCACCTCGGTCTCGCGGTGCTCAACCTCCTCTCCGAGGCAGCGGCGAGGCAACCCCTGCTCTGTCTCGTCGACGACGCCCAATGGCTCGACCGGGCCTCGGCGCGGGTCCTCGCCTTCGTCGCCCGGCGGATCCAGGACGACCGAATCACGGTCGTCTTCGCCGTCCGGGAGCCGGCGGGCGGTGACGAACTGGCGGGGCTACCGGAACTGCGGCTCGGGGGACTCACCGACGCCGACGCCCGAGGGCTGCTCGACTCCCGGCTGCGGGCACCGCTCGACCGCCAGGTGCGCGAGCGGATCGTCGCCGAGGCGGGGGGCAACCCCCTGGCACTGCTCGAACTGCCGCAGACGGCCGACCTGGCGGGAGGTTTCGCGCTGCCCGCGACGGAGCCCGCACCGGGGGGCGTCGAAGCGAGCTACAGGACGCGGCTGGAGGCACTGCCCGCCCCGACCCGCCTCCTGATGCTGACCGCGGCAGCCGAACCCATCGGGGAGCCCTCCCTCCTCCACCGCGCCGCACGCCTCCTCGGCGTCGATCCCGAAGCGGCGACACCGGCCGAGGACGCCGGGCTGCTGACCGTCAGCCCATGGGTCAGGTTCCGCCACCCACTCGTGCGTTCGGCCGTCTACCGCACCGCGCTCCCGGAAGACCGCCGCGCGGTGCACCGGGCACTCGCCGAGGTCACCGACGACGACCAGCCCGACCGACGGGCCTGGCACCGCTCCATGGCGGCGGCCGGCCCCGACGAAGACGTCGCCGCCTCGCTCGAACGCTCCGCCGGACGTGCCCGGGCACGCGGCGGCATCGCTGCCACCGCCGCGTTCCTCGAACGGGCCGCCGCCTTGACACCGGACCCCGACCGCCGCGCAACCCGAGCCCTGGCCGCCGCCCGTGCCAAACGGGACACCGGCGCCGCCGACGCGGCTCTGGACCTCGTGGCGATGGCCGAGACGGACCTGAGGGCGGACGACACGCCCCGGCGGGCGGAAGCAGCCGCCCTCCGCGCCCGCGTCTCCTTCGACAGGAGACGCGACGACGAAGCGGTGACGAAGCTGCTGCGGGCCGCCGAGGTGACGGCCCACAGCGACCCGGCCGCCGCCCGCGAACTGGTACTCGACGCCTTTGCGGCGGCCGTGTTCGTCGGCCGGTTCGCCCACGGCGCACGCCTTCTCGACGCGGCCGGCGCGGCACGGGCCCTGCCGCCCCTCGACGGTCCCGCTCGCCCTCTCGACCTGCTCCTCGACGGCCTGGCCACCCAGGTGAGCGAGGGCTGTGCCCCGGCCGCCCCGCTGCTGCGCCGAGCCATCGACGCCTACCGCCGTACGGGGAACGGCGACGAATACGGGCTGGGAGAGGTGTGGATGGCCTGCAACGCCGCGATGGACCTCTGGGACGACGCCGCCTGGCGCACGCTGGCCGACCGGCAGATCGCCCTCGCCCGACGGCGCGGCGCCCTGGCGGACCTGCCGGTCCTGCTGAGCTTCCGCGCCCTCGCGCACATCCACGCCGGGGAGTTCAGCCACGCGGCGGCCCTGGTCGACGAGACGCACACGATCGCGGTCGACGCCGGAGCTCCCCCCGTGGTGTACGTCGACGTCTCCCTCGCAGCCTGGCGCGGGGACGAGACCGCGACCGCCGCCTTCGCCGATGTCGCGACACGCGCCTCGCACGAACGGGGAGAGGGCCGGCTGGCCAATGTCACGGAGTACGCCCGGGCCGTCCTGTACAACGGTCTGGGCCAGTACGAGTCAGCGGTGCAGGCGTCGCGTCCCGCGTGCGACCTCGACGAACCGGGCTTCAACTCCTGGGTGCCCGTCGAGTTCGTGGAGGCCGCGGTACGAGCCGGCCGCCGGGACCTGGCCGTCCCGGTGCTGGAACGCCTCTCCGAACGCACCGCGGCCAGCGGCACCCACTGGGCGACCGGGGTGGAGCTGCGCTCCAGAGCGCTGCTCACCGACGGGCCGGCCGCCGACGAGCTCTACCGTGAAGCCATCGTCCAGCTCGGCCGCAGCGAAGGAACCGTCCACCTCGCACGGGCGCGACTCCTCCACGGGGAGTGGCTGCGGCGCGCGGAACGCCTCACCGAGGCCCGTGCTCAACTGCGCGCCGCGCACGAGGAACTCGCCGCCATCGGTGCCGGCGCGTTCGCCGCACGAGCCGCGCGCGAACTGGAGGCGTCCGGCGAACGAGTGCCTGCGCGGGGGACCGGAACACCACACCCGCTCACCCCCCAGGAGTTCCAGATCGCCCGGCTCGTCGCCACCGGCGCCACCTCCCGGGAGGTGGCCACCCAGCTCTTCCTGAGCCCGCGCACGATCGACGCCCACCTGCGGAACGTCTTCAAGAAGCTCGGCATCACCTCCCGCCGCCAGCTCCGCGACCTCCCCCTGGCGGTAGGGCGTGCCGACTGACCGGCACCGACCCCGAACACCCAGCCCCTGCTGGAGGCCCTGCTCACCGGCCACGCCTCGACGCGCCGCGTACTCCGTGTGTCGGCTGGGCGCCCTTCGCAGAGTTCCATGGACCCGCCGCCCGGTGCGGCATGGACCCGTGACAGATCCGACAGCAGAAAGCACCTTCTCGATGACCACTCAACCACTGCGCGCCGAGCGCAGCCGTCCGCGGACCGCTTGCGTCGTGACCGACCTGCCGTTCAAGCCTCAGCTCGTCAGGGCGGTGTTCAGGCACGCGACCTCGTTGCACGTCTCCCGGCAGGCCGCGTGGGCCGCCGCGTCGGTGACGCGGACCGTGTTGACGGAGATCGTCGACGCCGCGAGAAGCGCGGCGGCCGAGGAATCCAGGATGAAGCTGATTCCCAAGGACCTCGTCTCGGCGATCGACCGGAACGTCGAGGTGGACGTGGGATCGGAGTGGTACCTGCACAGCCCGACCTTTCACGGCCTGATGGGCGAGGTGCGCAACGCCGATGGCGCGGTCGTGTCTCTTCGTGAGCGCCGCGGGGCGCGTACACCGAGTGGGGTGGCCGGCGCCCACCGGTTCGAGGCTGGGGTGAGAAGGCTGCTGAGGAGCCGGGGCGTGAGGGCGGTATCGGCGATGGTCCGCGACCTGGACGGAATCGCGAGCGTGTTCCTGACGGCCCTGGCCCGGGACGCGGCCATGGTCGTCCGCGAGGGCGGAGTCAAGCGGTTCGGGACGGTCAGTCTGGTGGTACCGGGTGAGCCGGCCCCTGCCCCGCTGCTCAAGGACCCCCTCCTCGCCCTGTCCACCCGCCACGGGGACAAGCGGACCGTGGGCGGGGACGACGTCCTGGCCGCCGCCACGATGCAACTGTTCGGCGATCTCAGACAACGCGCCATCACCGAGGCAGCCGCGATGACACGCAAGACGCCGGCCGACTGATCGGGCCCGCCCCGGCACTCTGCTCACCGCGCACGGTTCCCACCTGTGCGCGGCTCCCGGAATCCGCCGCCCGCACACGGCACCGGTGAGCCCGGGAGAACGGGCGCGTCGCATGGTGTGAACTGCCGGCACAGGCACTCCACGGGGGCGACCTCCCGCGCGGGACTGATCACCAGCAATGAGCTGCAGGCCCGTTCAGCGGCAGCACCAGAAGCCGTCGTTGTTGAATGACTGGGGAGATGAACCCGCGCGATGACGGATCCCGGCGCCCGCCCTCGACGCGCGCATCGACCCCGACCGGCGAAACGAGGATGCGAAGCAGCAGGCTGGAGAACTACAACGGGGGTATGACCGTTTTCCTCTGTGCCAAGTGCGGCACCGCGATCACGCCGGAGCTGGCGGAGCTTGCCGCTGTCCCCGACCTTGCCGTCGGCGAGCGTGACCGGGACAAGAAGACGCGCCTGGCACCTTCCACCGTTCCTCGGGGCCGCTACGCGATCGATCCTGAGCCCTGGGGACCCCCTTACGTCGTACAGGACGATCAGAAGAACCCCAGGCCGGCTCAGCCGCGGGGGCCCCGGATCCGCCGCGAGGAAGGCTTCGTCACCTCCGCGGGCAGCCGACAGACCGTACTGGTGCACCCCGACGACGCCACCGGCCTCCAGCCGTTGCCCAACGGGGAGAACAGCACGGGGTGCTGCGGACCGGCAGGGGACGAGGGCCTCAACCGAGCCTGCCCCTGCGGCGCTCCGGTCGCTACTCTCGCGGCCGACTGCTTCGGGCCCTACGAACTGCACCTCGACCCTGTCCGGACCTACGCGTTCTCCCCGTAGGGCTCGGCCTTCGCCAAGAGACATGCTCGCCCCGCTCGCCCGGGATGCGGTGGCTGGGGGCGGATAGTCTGCCGGCATGGTTTCGGGTGAGGGGGCCGAGGGCATCGGCGCGAATCTTGGCGGTCAAGGCTGGGGTGCCACGCGCTCCTGGGTGGAGAAGGGGCTGTCCGAGGCGGAGCAGATCGACAATGTCGTGCGCCTGCGCGGCGGCTGGACGTCGGAGATGCGCCGCATTGACCTCCGGGGTCCAGGTGGTCGGCGCTCCCTTGTCCTTCGGTCCTTCGTCAAGCCCTTCTTCGTTCGGCACGCGGGGGGTTTGCTGACCCGTGAGGCGGCTGTCCTGCGCCTTCTCGGTGACACGGACGTGCCCTCGGCCAAGCTGGTGGCGGTGGATGCGACGGCGCGGTACTGCGATCACCCCTCCTTGCTGATGTCCCTGCTGCCAGGGACCGTGCGCCTGGACGACCGGGGTGCTGATGACCGCGCTGACCTGCTGGCCCGGCAACTGGTGCGGATCCATCAGCTGGCGGTGACCGCGCAACAACGGCCTCGCACCTACCAGGCGTGGGCCGCCCCCGAGCGGGTGACTCCGCCCGCGGCGACCGAGCGGCCCGAGCTCTGGCAGCGGGCTGTCGACGTCATCCGCCAGGATCCCCCGGCCTATCAGGGGCGTTTCCTGCATCGGGACTTCCATCCCGGCAACGTCCTCTTCACGGGTACCGGTGATGATCTTCAGATCAGTGGGGTCGTCGACTGGGTGGAGACCTCCTGGGGGCCGGCCGACTTGGACGTGGCTCATTGCTCGACGGCCCTCGCTCTGCTGCACGGGATTCCCGCCGGTATGCGCTTTGCCGATCGCTACGTCGCCGCAGGGGGAACCTTGACTGAAGACGGCACTGCCCATCTCTACTGGCGGCTGCTGGACGCGCTGGGATTCGCTCCGGACGCGGAGAAGGTCGCTGTCCCCTGGCGTGAACTGGGCCGCGTCGACCTCACACCCGGCGTACTGGCTCACAGGCTGGAGGGATACATCGAATCCCTGTTCAGCCGCTATGCCTGAACCTCATCGCCGGGCGAACGCCCACGAGCGGGACTCCTGCGCCGTGGGTGAAAGCCGTGTGCGGCCAGGCGTCATTCCGCCTTTCGCGGATCCGGATCCGCACTCGGCCGTGATCTACAGCCGGCACCAGTCGTCCCCACTGGCGCGCAGCGAACGGCCGAGGTAGTCGCGCAGGTTGTGCGCCACCCAGCGGCGGCTGTCGGTCTCGTGCTCCCAGACGAAGACGTCCGGGCCCTGCGGTCCTCGGCAAGGACCGGCCCAGGCGTCCTCGGTGTGTACGCGGCGCGCAGGGGTAGGCGGTCTGACCGAGCGAAGTGGAACACCTCCTGGACCGGCACGCGCGGACCATCCCCCCGACGCGCGCTGACCGGTCGTACAGCGGCTCCCGCCCGGTTTCTCCTGGCGGGAGCCGCTGTCGGAATACCCCCTTGGCGACTGGCTCGCGCCCCCCGGAGGACGGGGCCGTGGACGTCACGAGCCGCTGAACGCTCGATTCCGGCCCCCTGCCATCCGCGCCCGCCGGCGAGGGCGAGCGCAGCTCTCCGGGAGCTGGGACAGGTCCGCAGGGTGGCAGCCGTCTTGGCTTCGCGCGCGCCAGCCCTGGCCGCCCCCTGGACGGCACTGCGGATGAGCGGTGCGGATGGGTAGGGGTGAGGTGAGCCGGGTCACCCTGGCGTCGAAGTCCCGCTCCTGCGGGGCGGTGGCGCTAGCGCAGGAAGAGACGCACGACCTGGTGGCCGGATCTCCCTCCAGTCGTCGTTGCTGATCAGTTGGCCGCACATCGGTTGGCAGCGGGTGCCGTCGACCTTGCAGCCTTCCGCGGTCACCCTTCATATGCAGAAGGTGACATAGCGGGTGCTCGACGTAAACGGCGCTGAGCTGCGGCTCGACCGGCGTGCGCTGCATGACTCGTACGCTCGGGCTGCGGTCGTCCCGAGGACCTGCCCAGGCATCGGGAAAAGCCCCGTTGCAGTACCAGGTGCGGTCGGGCCTGCCGCCGTTCGGGGTGTGTCGGCCGTATCCGCTACGAGATTCGAGTGCGAGTGAAACCGATCGACGGGGCCCGGCGGAATGCCTCCACATACAGAGGCCTCGAGACCTTCTCGACCGGACGATCGGAATCAACGTCATGAACACGCGTTCTACTGGTGCCGTTCTCGCCGCCGGTATCGCCGTCGCCCTGACCGCCACCGCCACCGCCGCCGCTCCCGCCTTCGCCCAGACGCAGGCTGCCGGCGAACAGGCCACGGTGTCTGTGTTCCACGGCGTCCCCGGCCTGACCGTGGACGTCTACGCGGGCGACAAGGAGCTGCTCCCCGATTTCGCCCCGGGCACGCTCACCGACCCGCTGAAGCTGGACCCGGGCTCTTACGACATCAAGATCTTCAAGGACGGCGAGGGTCCCAAGGGCACCCCGGCCATCCAGAAGACGGTAGAGGTCCCCGCCGGGGCCAACGCCACGCTCGTCGCCCACCTGACCGCCGACGGCAAGCCCGCGCTGGACGCCTTCGTCAACGACACGTCCAAGGTCCCCGCCGGCAAGGCCCGGGTGACCGTCCGCCACGTCGCCGCCGCTCCCGCGGTGGACGTCCGCGCCGACGGCACCGCGGTCTTCAAGAACCTGGAGAACCCGAAGGAGGCGAAGGGCGAGGTGGCGGCCGGATCGGTCTCCGCCGACGTCGTCCTCGCCGGTACGGACACGGTGGCGATCGGTCCGGCGACCCTGGACCTGGCCGAGGGCAGCAACACCGTCGTCTACGCCTGGGGCAGCGCCACCGACAAGAACCTCGCGCTCAAGACCCAGAGCATCACCGGCATGCACTCCGCGCCCGGCGGCGTACCCGCAGGAGAGACCGGAGAGGCCGCGGTCGCGCACAACGAAGGCGTGCTGGGCGTTCTCTCCCTCGGCGCCCTCGTCGCGCTGGGCGCTTCCGGATACCTGCTGCGCCGCCGCGACGACGCCGCCTGAGCCGGTAGCACCTTCCCCGACCCCCGCCGGCCGTCCGGTGCGGTCAGCCCGCGTGGCTGACGGCACCGGACGGCCGCCTGACCGGAAAGGCCGGTTATGGGCACGGCCCGCGCGCAACGCCGCACCCTCCTCGGTGTCGTCATGGCTCTGCTCGGCGTCGCCCTCACTGCGGCGGCGCTCCTCCTGGCCACCCGGGCCGACCGTCCCGCCGGTTCCGGCGACTTCGGGGCCGCGCCGAACGCCACCGTTCCGCCGAAGACGGAGGCGCCCGCGAGCCCCGCGCTCTCCCGCACCGCCACGACTCCCGCAGCTCCGGCCGCCCCCGCCCCCGCTCCCACCCCGGTCGCGGTCCCGGCGCCGCGCGAGCTCGTGATTCCCCGGCTGGGCCTGCGTGCCCCGATCGACCGGGTCGGCGTCGCCGACGACGGGCAAATGGAGGTGCCGAAGGATCCTGACCGCGTCGGCTGGTACCGCTATTCGCCCGCTCCCGGAGCCGATCGGGGCTCTTCGGTGGTCGTGGGGCACGTGGACGCGAAGGGCCTCGGCCTCGGTGTGCTGTACGGCCTGACCGAGGTCCGGAAGGGCGACCGGGTGAGGGTGGTGCGCGACGACGGCACCACCCTCACGTACGAGATCACCGCCCGCCGCACCCTCACCAAGGCGGCCTTGGTGCGCAGCGCGGTGTTCGACCGGGACGGGCCCGCGCTACTGAACCTCGTCACGTGCGCCGGCCCGTACCTGCCCGACAAGGGCGGCTACCAGAACAACCTCGTCGTCACGGCCGCGGAGGTGCCCCGGTGACCGCCAAGTGGAGCGCGGCCCGGGGCTTCCACGCGGTCACCGCGCGCACGCTCGGGGACGCCGAGGAGGCGAAGGACGTCACCTTCCGCTCGGAACGGTGAAGACCTACACGGCGTGGCCTGGTGCGTCTCAAAAGGAGGTGGGAGGTGGACGGTGAAGCACACCGATGAGGAGATCCTGGCGATGACGGCCCTCAGAGAGGAGACCGACCCCTCGGTCTCCCTCCACCTGATGCGACGCCTTCCGCCGCGAGTAGGAGAGCCTCCTCCGTCTCGTCGCCGCGTCGCCCGCCGTCCCCTCCGGACGGTGAGCTGATCGACCCGCCGGACGGGACGTGGGAGGCCATCGCCGCCGAACTCCGCCCCCAGAGCCGTGCCGCAGCCGCCCGCCCGCGCCCGTCCCCGTGATGGACAGCAGCCACACCAAGCTCGTCTCCGTGGGCGTCCTAGGCCCCGGCGGCCGTGGCGTCTTGCCGGTCCCGGACGCCATGGGCCTGCGCCAGTACTCCGTCGTGGATGTCTCCGTCCAGCCGTACGACGGCAAACCGGACCACCCCGGTAAAGCCTCGTCCGGGGCACCGAGACCGGCTGACCCGCTGCGGCTCTGGGCCATGACCGACGCTAGCCCCGGATTCGTAACGGCTGATTCGAATATGCTGTTGCGCGTCCGATCTGTAATGCCTGATACTTCATGGCGGGCGGCGCGCGAGTCGCCCGTGCCGACAGCGAGGGGCGGACATGCGACGCGAAGAGCGCGATCTCATCGGTGTGCGAGAAGTACCGGAAGACGTCTACTGGGGCATTCACACCCTGCGTGCGCTGGAGAACTTCCCCCTCACGGGCATTCCGCTCTCGTCGCACCCCGAACTCGTCGTCGCGCTGGCCGCGGTGAAGGAGGCGGCCGCGCTGGCCCACCTGGAGTTGGGGACCCTTCCCGAGGAACGGGCCCGGGCCGTCGTCGCGGCGTGCCGCGAGATCCGCACGGGCCGCCTCCACGACCAGTTCGTCGTGGACGTCTTCCAGGGCGGCGCGGGCACCTCGGCGAACATGAACGCCAACGAGGTCGTCGCCAACCGGGCACTCGAAATCCTGGGGCACCCGCGCGGCCGCTACGAGCACCTGCACCCCAACGACGACGTGAACCGCTCCCAGAGCACCAACGACGTGTATCCCACGGCGGCCAAGCTGGCGGTGTACGCCTCCGCGGGCCGGCTGCTCGACGCCATGACCGTGCTGCGCGACGCCTTCGGCGACCGCGGCGGGCACTTCGCGAAGACCGTGAAGCTCGGGCGCACCCAGCTCCAGGACGCGGTGCCGATGACGCTGGGCCGGGAGTTCGACGCGTTCGCCCTGACCGTACGGGACGACGCCGACCTCATCGGTCTGGCCGCCGCCTCCCTCCTCGAAGTGAACCTTGGGGGCACGGCGATCGGCACCGGGCTCAACGCGGACGAGGGCTTCGCCCGGCTGGCCGTCACCCATCTCGAAACCGTCGCGTCCGTGCCGGTCCGGCCCGCCCGCGACCTGGTGGAGAGCACGCAGGGCGTCGGCGCATTCGTCCGGCTCTCCGGCGCCCTCCGCCAGTTCGCCGTACGGCTGTCCAAGATCTGCAACGACCTCAGGCTGCTCGCCTCGGGCCCCGGGGCGGGCCTCGGCGAGATCCGGCTGCCTGAGCTCCAGGCCGGGTCGAGCATCATGCCGGGCAAGGTGAATCCGGTGATGCCCGAGGCCGTGAACCAGGTCTGCTTCGACATCATCGGCGCGGACGCCGCGGTCTGCGCGGCGGCTCAGGCGGGGCAGCTCCAGCTGAACGCCTTCGAGCCCCTGATGGTCCACCACCTGCTCAATTCGGCCAACCGGCTCGCCGCCGCCTGCCGGCTCCTGGCCGAGCGCTGCGTCGTCGGCATCGAGGCCGACGAGGAGCGCCTGCGCGCCATGGTGGAGCGGAGTGCCGGCCTCGCCACCGCGCTGAACCCGGTCATCGGCTACCAGCGGTCCACGGCCCTGGCCCGGGAGTGCCGCGAGTCGGGGCTTCCCGTCCGGGAGCTGGCGACCCGCGACGGGCTGCTGACCGACGGCGAACTCGACGAGCTGCTCGACCCGTGGCGGCTCGCCCGCCCGTGTTAGGTCCCGGCAAAGCGGAGTCCCGGCCAGGGGGAGTCCCGGCCAGGGGGAGTCCCGGCCAGGGGGGGCCCGGCCGGGCTGGGCCCGGCCGGGACGTTACATGTGGTGCGTCATGTTCGGTGCGGGACTCCCGCGGGGCCCGGTCTGGCGTGCCGGGCCCCGCGGGGCGAGAGCGTCAGCTTCTGGTGAGGGTGCAGGCGTAGGTGGCGGTGCCGGAGCCGCTGTATGCCTCCACGTCGAGGTAGTAGGTGCCTGTCCCGGTCGCGGTCCTGGTGAACGACAGCGACTCGTCGGTGCCCGCCCCGTCGTTCACGGACCGGGTCAGGGTGCTGCCGTTCGCGTCGAGCCAGTACACGTCGGCGTCGTAGGCCGTGGGCACGGCGCAGCTCACCGAGACCGTCTGGCCGGCCGCCACGGAGACCTTGAAGTAGTCGCGGTCGCTCGTCGACTTCATGCTGCCCGTGAGGGTGCCGGGCGAGGCGAGCGCGGTGGCGTCGTCCGCCGTGTCGCGCGTGTCGTTGGGCTCGCTCTCCGTGACCGTGGTCCCGCCGCCGCCCTGGGTGCCACAGTCGGTCAGGGGCGTCCCGTTGTAGAGATCGGCGTCCGTCACGCCGTTCGTGACGCTGCGCAGGTAGTAGCCGCAGGTGGGGCGGTTCTTGAAGTCGAAGGTGGAGCCCGGTGTCAGACGCCAGATCTTGAAGCCGCTGTAGGTGAGGGGCTTTCTTTCGACGGCCTGCTCCGGCTGGTGGTCGGCGAGGACGACGTAGGCGTCCTTGCCGTACTGGGTCGCCATGCCGTTGCGGTCGAGGAACAGCGAGCCGCCGCCCTCCTCCACGCCGACGCCCCAGGCGGAGCCGCCCGGCGCGAGACCGTCCTTCACGGCGCGCGCCAGGAAGGACATGGTGCGGCCCATGCGGTCGCGGGTCACGAAGTGGGAGTCGTTGATGACGGCTCCGTAGTTCGCCCACTCGAACATGCCGGTGGTGAAGCTGACGTACCGATCGTACGGGTTGGCGAGGGCCTCCGCGCTGGTGACGCTGCCGTTGCAGGCGTCGTAGACGATCGGGCTGTTGATGTGGTGGCCCGCGCTGCCGCCGCCGGAGCCGCCGCCCTTGGCGACGACCGACTCGACGGAGGCTTCCAGGGCGGTGCCCTTCCAGGCGGCGTAGCGGCACTGGTCACCGCCGGCGAAGTAGACGAACTCGGCGTTGCGGACATCGGTGTTCATCTGGCTGTTGTTGCCGTCGGACGCCGTCGTCAGCGTCCACGTCGTACAGGAGTTGACGCCGGTCAGGCCCGTGATCGTGTCGCACTCCGGGGTCTTGCTGCCCGAGGTCGGCGCCGAACCGGCCACGACGACCACGTCGAGGCTCCCGGTGCCGCCGCGGATCTCGTTGATGGCCCGGGTCATCGAGGCCGTCACGATGCCGCCGGCTCCGTTCATCGTGAACGCCGGACCGTTCCACGTACTGCGGCTGACGTCGGACGCGCTGCCGAGCCGGATGCGGTCGGCTGCCGCCTGCGCCGGCTGATGTGCCATCAGGACGGAGGCCATCGCGGTGAGGACGACGGCGGCCGCCGCCGGGGCCCTGAAGGGGCGGTGTGTCATGTGCACTCCTGGAAAGGGGGTGACTCGATGCCGCGGCCGTCGGACGAGGGCCACGGGATTGGTAGCGGAACATACAAGTAACGGCCTTGATCGGGAAGATGTAAGTCCGGAACGGCGCCCCGCCCCTCGCGATCGAGCCGTCAAGGCGCGCCAAAAACGCCCAAACCATCCCAGCGATGAGGTCGAAGTCCTCGTTACATGAACGTAATAGGACTTACATCTAGCCATCGGATGGGTTCCTCTGTAACTTCGCAGCAGTGCCGGGCGGTCAGATTCCGCAGGCAGATAACCACCGAGAGGTTCCAGGCGATGAACGCTCTTATCGCGCGCCCCGCGGCCGCCGCCGCCGTGGCGGCGACCATGCTCCTGTCCCTTTCCGCCTGTGGCGGTGACGAGCCCGCCGCCCCGTCGGGCAAGGTCGTCATCGGCGGCGTGGAGATCGTGAAGGACCAGAAGCTGCACGACCTGCTCCCCGAAAAGGTCAAGAAGGCCGGCGAGGTGCGCGTCGCGACGGACGTGCCGTACCCGCCCTTCGAGATGTACGTGAAGGAGGGGGAGACCGCGCTGACGGGGCTGGACTACGACCTCGGCCAGGCCCTCGGCGCCAAGCTCGGCGTCCGCTTCGCCTTCGCTCCGCAGAAGTTCGACGGGATCGTCCCGGCCATCCAGGCCGGCAAGTTCGACGTGGCGATGTCCGCGATCACGGACAACAAGGAGCGGCAGAAGGTCGTCGACTTCGTCGACTACTCCCAGTCCGGCTCCGGCATCCTCGTCGGCGACGGCAACCCGGCGAAGGTGACCACCCTCGACGACCTGTGCGGACGGAAGGTCGCCGTGCAGGCCGCGACCAACCAGCTCGACCTGCTCAAGTCCCACCAGGCCGCATGTACCGGCGCGGGCAAGGGGAAGATCGACATCCAGACCTTCCCCAAGGACTCCGACGCCCAGCTCGCGCTGCGCTCCGGCAAGGTGATCGCCCAGGTGCTGACCAAGCCCGCCGCCGGCTGGGTCGCCAAGACCGCCGACGCGGGCAAGGCGTTCGACCTGGTCGAGGACCCGGCCGCGCCCGGCGGCTACAACGCCTCGCCCAACGGCATCGCCATCAGCAAGCAGCTGCCCGAGCTGACGGACGCCATCCAGAAGGCGCTGCAGTCCCTCATCGACGACGGCACCCTGATCAAGATCTACAACAAGTACGGCGTCCCCTCCATCGCGGTGAAGGAAGCCACCAAGAACGCGGCGGTGGACTAAAGATGGCCGGCACGACCCGGGTCCCGCAGAGCACCACCGCCACGGACCAGCCCCCCACCGGGGAACTCGAGATCGTCCCTGTCCGCAACTACGCGCGCTGGATCGCGGCCGTCGCCTCGGTCCTCGCCCTCGTCGGACTGATCGGCTCCCTCGCCAAGAACGACAACCTGCGCTGGGACGTCGTCGGCGACTACCTCTTCGCCGACCTCATCTTCGACGGTCTCGCGACGACGCTCTGGCTCACCGCCGCCGCCATGCTGCTCGGCCTGGCCCTCGGCACGCTGATCGCCGTCATGCGGCTCTCGTCCAGCCCCGTGCTGTACGGCCTCGCCAACGCCTTCGTCTGGGTCTTCCGCGGCACCCCCCTGCTCGTCCAGATCATCTTCTGGGGATACGCCGCGGCGCTCTACACGTACGTGAAGATCGGCGTTCCCTTCACCGACATCACCTTCTTCCAGGCCGAGACCAACGCGCTGCTCACACCGGCGATCGCCGCCCTCCTGGCCCTCGGCCTGAACGAGGCGGCCTACGCCTCCGAGATCGTCCGCGCCGGCATCCAGTCCGTCGACCCCGGCCAGGCGGAGGCCGCGCACTCGCTGGGCATGCGTCCCGCGCTCACCATGCGCCGGATCGTGCTTCCCCAGGCCATGCGCGTCATCATCCCGCCGATGGGCAACGAGACCATCAACATGCTGAAGATGACCGCGCTCGTCTCGGTCATCTCCGCCCACGACCTGATGTCCAACATCCAGGACGTCTACGCCCAGAACTACCAGGTCATCCCCATGCTGGTGGTGGCCAGCATCTGGTACCTGGCCCTCGTCACCCTGCTCAGCGTGCCCCAGGCCTGGCTGGAACGACGCTACGGCCGCGGCACCACCCGCGCCGGACACGTCTCGCCCTTCCGGCGCCTGCTCGGCGGAACGGTGGAGCGGCTCGGCAAGAACAGCAAGGAGCAGAACCGATGAGCACCCCCATGGTGCGCGCCGAAGGAGTACGCAAGCACTTCGGGAGACTGGAGGTCCTCAAGGGCATCGACCTCACCGTCGAGCGCGGCCAGGTCTGCTGCCTCCTCGGCCCCTCCGGCTCCGGAAAGTCCACCTTCCTGCGCTGCATCAACCACCTGGAGAAGGTCGACGGCGGCCGGCTCACCGTCGACGGGGAGCTCGTCGGCTACCGCCAGCAGGGCAACAAGCTCCACGAGCTGCGCGAACGCGAGGTCGCCGACCGCCGCCGCGACATCGGCATGGTCTTCCAGCGCTTCAACCTCTTCCCGCACATGACGGCCGTCGAGAACGTGATGGAGGCCCCCGTCAAGGTCGCGGGAGTCTCCCGCACCGACGCCCGGGAGCACGCCCACGCCCTCCTCGACCAGGTCGGCCTCGGCGACCGCGGGCACCACTACCCCGCCGAGCTGTCCGGCGGACAGCAGCAGCGGGTGGCGATCGCCCGGGCGCTCGCCATGAAGCCCAAGCTCATGCTCTTCGACGAGCCGACCTCCGCCCTGGACCCCGAACTCGTCGGAGACGTCCTGGACGTCATGCGGCAGCTCGCCGCGGACGGCATGACGATGGTCGTCGTCACCCACGAGATCGGCTTCGCCCGCGAGGTCGGCGACACCGCCGTCTTCATGGACGAGGGCGTCGTCGTGGAATCGGGCGACCCCCGCCAGGTGCTCGTCGAGCCGGAGCAGGAGCGCACCCGCGCCTTCCTGTCCAAGGTCCTGTGAGCGCCCCCGCCCGCCGCCAGGAGAGGCTCGACGACCTCCTGGAACTGGCCCGCGCCCGCCGCGCCGACTACCTGTGCGACCTGGAGGAGCTCGTCTCCGTCGACTCCGGCTCCTACAGCGCCGAAGGCGTCAACGAGGTTGCCGACTGGATCGAGCGCAGGCTCGAACGGATCGGGTTCACCGTGGAACGCGTCCGCTTCCCGGCGACGCCCGACGGACACCGCACCGGCGACGCCCTCGTCGGCCGCCGCCGCGGCACGCTGCCCGAGTCGGAGGGCGGCCGCAGGATCCTCCTCGCCGGCCACATGGACACCGTCTTCGAGAACGGCACCGCGGCCGCTCGCCCCTTCCGCGTCGACGGCTCCACGGCGTACGGCCCCGGCGTCAGCGACGACAAGGGCGGCCTGCTCGCCGGACTCACGGCCCTGGAGATCCTCGGCGCCCTCGGCGTCGACGCGTACGACGAGCTGGTCCTGCTCGCCACCCCCGACGAGGAGATCGGCTCGCCGGCCAGCCGGCCGCTGATCGAGGCGACGGCCGCCGGCGCGCACTTCGGGCTCGGCCTCGAATGCGCCCGGGAGAACGGCGACCTCGTCATCGCCCGCAAGGGCGTCGCCGACTTCCGTCTCACCGTCACCGGCCGGGCCGCGCATGCCGGCATCGAGCCGGAGCGCGGGGCCAACGCCGCCCTGGCCGCCGCCCACCTCACCGTCGCGCTCCAGGCCCTCAACGGCCACTGGGACGACGTCACGGTCAACGTCGGCGTCGTCCGGGCCGGAACCCGCGCCAACATCGTCTGCCCTCGGGCGGAGCTGCGCATCGAGGTGCGCGCCGCCACGACGGCCGACATCCAGCGGGTCACCCGTGCCATCCGCGAAGCCGCCGACCAGCCCGGCGTCCCCGGCGTCACCGTCGAGGTCGAGCAACTCGATGTGTGCCCGCCGATGGAGGACACCCCCGCCTCCCGGCGGATGTTCGACCACGCGCGCGCCGCCGCCCGGGCGGCCGGCATCGAGCTGGGCGCCGCCGCCACCGGCGGTGTGGGCGACGCCAATCTCATCGCCGGTGCGGGCATCCCCGTCCTCGACGGCCTGGGCCCGGTCGGCGGCGCCGACCACACCCCCCAGGAGTGGCTCGACGTCACCAGCGTCCCGCAGCGCGTCGCCCTCCTCGCCGACCTGATCGCCTCCCTGGGCACGGCCGGCACCGCCTGAACGACGCCGCACCTCCTGAACGACGCCGCACCTCCTGAACGACGCCGGCGCCTTCTGAAGACGCCGGCGCCGCCGCGGCGCCGACCTCGACGCGCGGCGGAGGGAAGCCCCCGCTCCCCTCCGCCGCGGGTACGGCGCCGACCCCGCCGAGGTGCCCCGCCACCGACCCCGGCCACGCCCCTCCCGCACCGTCCCGCGACCATCCGACCCTCAACGGAGGCACCATGCGCGTCCCTTCCGCACCCGCACCCGCACGCCGCACCGTCCTCGCCGGCGCCCTCGCCGTCTCCCTTCTCACGGTCTCCTCCTCCGCCCTCGCCGACACCCCGAGGGCCCGGACCCAGGCGGGGTCCCTCGTCCTGATCGGCGGAGCCCTCAAGGAGAGCAACACCCAGGTCTACGGTGAGATCATCAAGAGGGCCGGCGGCCCCGGCGCCCGCATCGGGATCATCACGGCCGCGTCCGTTCCCGAGAGCCAGGACCCCCACGCCGGGGACCCCGAGCGGTGCAGCAACTCCGCCTGCAACGGCGCGTACTACGCCGAGGTCTTCAAGCGACACGGCGCCGCGGACGCCCAGTGGATCCCCCTGGACATCGACCACGTCGCCAACGCCGACGCGGACGCCGTCGTCGCCCAGGTCAACTCCATGACCGGCTTCTTCTTCGGCGGCGGCGACCAGTACCGCTACGTCACCACCCTCCTGCGCGGCGACGCGCACCAGGACTCCAAGGTCCTGGCCGCCATCCGCGCCAAGCTCGCCCGGGGCGCCGTCGTCTCGGGATCCTCCGCGGGCGCCCAGATCGCCTCCGGCCCCGACATGGTCACCGGCGGCGAATCGTACGAAGCCCTCCGGGACGGCAGCGCACCCGGCTACTTCGACGACCCGACCCGGCTCGGGTACCTTCCCCGGGGCGGCTTCGGCTTCCTCCGCTCCGGACTCGTCGACACCCACACCGGCGCCTACGGACGCGAGGGCCGAGCCCTGCGCCTCGCCTCCGACACCGGCCACGACCGCGTCTACGCCCTGGAGGAGAACACCGCCCTCGTCGTCGACCGGCCGGGCAGCTCCCGCGAGCACCTCAGCGTCCTCGGTCCGAACGGCGTCGCCGTCCTGGACCTGCGCGACGCCCGCGCCCACGACTCCGGGGACGGCTGGTCCCTGCGACGGGCCCTTTACAGCTACCTCACGGACGGAGACCAGTACGACGCGCGCACCTGGACCGCGCGCGTTGACCCGTCCAAGCAGCCCCTGAACCCCGCCGGAACGGCGCCCGTGCCCGCCAACGCGGACGTCTTCTCCTCCTTGGCCAATCCCGACAGCGTCCCGTACGGCTTCCGGACCACCGCGCGGGCGCTCGCCTCGACGCGGGCGCAGACCAGCGCGACCGCGACCACGTTCGAGAGCGGGCCGCGGTTCACGGTGACGTTCACCAAGGCGCGCGGTTTCGCCGCCTTCACCGGCGACGGCACGGACGCCCGTACGCTCCTCTCCCTGCGCATCGACATCGCGCCGCGCTGACCGGCCGAACGCGACAAGGAGCCAGCCCCGGGAGGGGGCCGGCTCCTACGCGTCGTCGAGCCGGGCCGCGTCGTCGAGCGGGCCGCTCACAACAGGCCGGTGCGCCGGGCGACCCGCTCCGCTTCCTTCATCCGCTCGTGGCCGCTGCCGCCGACCCGGTCGAGGACGGCGGCGACGAGGGCCTCGACGACCGCCAGGGCCGGTACCAGGCTGTCGTAGGGCGAATCCGAGGAGACCTGGGTGATGAGGACGACGTCGGCGTGGGCGGCGGCGGGGGAGAGCCACGGGTCGGTGAACACGATGACCTTGCCGCCCCGTTCCCGGGCCAGTTCGGCGATGAGCGTCTTGTCAGCCTCGTAACGCCGGTAGTCGAACAGCACGGTGACGTCGCGCCGGGAGAGCTGCGTGAGGTAGGAGGTCCGCTCCACGTCCTTGTGCGGCAGGAAGCCCACCTGGTTGCGGAACTGCATCAGGTGCAGGCCGAGGTACTCGGCCACCAGGTGCGTGAAGCGTCCGCCCCCCACGTGCACGCGACGGCGCGGGTCGGAGAGGAGCCCGACGGCGTCCTCGAACTCGTGGGCGGCCACCTCGTCGAAGGTCTGGGCGACGGCCTGCCGCACCAGTGAGGAGCGCTTGCCGAGCTGGCTGGCGGCGGCCTCCTGCGGAGCCTCCGTCCGCTCGTGCTCCGGCGTCTCCACGGCCCTGTAGAGCGTGATCGGCGAGGCGTTGCGGGCGTCGAGCTCGGAGCGGAGAGCGGCCTGAAGGTCGGGGAATCCCCGGTAACCCAGCCGGGAGGCGCACCGCAGCACCGTGGGTGCCGACACGCCCGCCCGCTCCGCGATCGTGGCGACCGTCTCGAAGACCGCGGCCGGATACCCCGCCAGCAGCACCCGCGCGACCTTGCGCTCCGCGGGGCTCAGCTCTCCGAGCCGGCTGCGGATCTCGTCGGCCAGCGTGGGGCTCATGGTGTTCCCTTCCGTGGCGTGGGACCACCGAGGCTGACGGCAGCCGTCGAGGCCGCTTCCTCCGGCTTGCCACGTTTCAGATCAGCGAGTTTCAGGGATCAAATGTACCGCCTATTACGGAATCTGCCCAGTCCCCAGAAGCGACGCGACGGTGTCCCGCGCGGGGCCACCGTGCGGGACACCGTCGCCCCTGGCGCGCGCCGCTCCAGGCGAACGTCGCCCCCACTCGGCGGGTCCGACGACACCGTCCACCGTCAGGCCCCTGCTCGATCCGGAGAATCACCAACGCGCCGAGCAGGTGTACCAGTTCACGATCGACGTCAGCGACGAGCTCCCCGTCAGCTTGGCACCCGTGCGCCAGTTCCTGGACCGGTAGTCGCCCCGCCCACTCCCAGCGCAAGGCTCCGCCCACTTCCTGTGGGGCGGGTCTCAGGGGTCACGAAAGCGTGCCCCTCTCGTCACACGCTTGCTCCAGGTTCGACCGCACCAGCAGCACGAGCGGGTGGTCCTGACTCAGCACCCGCTCGGCGTCGGCGAGGGTCTGCTGGTGCAGCGGGATGGCTTGGTCGAGGTCGCCTGCCTCCTGGTACGCGAAGGCGAGGTTGTTGCGCGAGACGAGGGTGTCAGGATGGTCTGGACCCAGTACTCGCTCTCGCTCGGCGAGGGTCTGCTGGTGCAGCGGGATGGCTTCGTCCATGTCGCCTGCATCCTGGTACGCGAAGGCGAGGTTGCTCCGCGAGACGAGGGTGTCGCGGTGGTCTGGGCCCAGTACTCGCTCTCGCTCGGCGAGGGTCTGCTGGTGCAGGGGGATGGCTTGGTCCATGTCGCCTGCCTCCTGGTACGCACAGGCGAGGTTGTTGCGCGAGATGAGGGTGTCGGGGTGATCGTGTCCCTGTACGCGTTCGCAGTTGGCGATGGTCTCTTCAAGAAGGGGGATGGCCCGGCGCAGGTCACCTGACAACTGGTACACGCCGGCGAGGTTGTTGAGTGAGGTGAGGGTGTCGGGGTGGTCGCGTCCCAGTGCACGCTCTCGCACGGCGAGAGTCTCTTCGAAAAGGGGTGTGGCCCGATCCAGGTCTCCCGCCTGCTGGTACGCGTAGGCGAGGTTGTTGCGCGAGATGAGGGTGTCGGGATGGTCGTGTCCCAGCACTCGCTCTCGCTCGGCGAGGGTCTGCTCGTACAGCAGGGTGGCTAGGCCCAGATCGCCGGCCGACTCGTACGCGCCGGCGAGGTTGTTACGTGAGGTGAGCGTGCTCAGGTGGTCCGGACCCAGCAGCCGCTCGTGTGCGGCAAGTGCGCGCTGGAAGCCGGGCACGGCCAGAGACAGTGCGCCCTGGCCCTGCCGATAGGCGGCCGCGCGGTCGAGGGCACGGGCAGTGGCGGGAGTGTCATCGCTGGCGGGGTGGTGGCTGGCGAGGGCGTCGGTGTGGGGGAGGAGCGTCTGGTAGCGGGGCCAGTTCGCGGGATCGTCGGCGTTGCCGGGGTAGGCCGTGGCGAGGAGCGCGGCGGCCAGGTCGCGGGCGTGGCCGATGTCGTCGGGGTGGCGATGGGGGTCGTCGGGGTCGGGGGTGCGGGCGAGCGTCTGGACGACGCGGTGGATGGTGAGGGTGCCGTCGTGGTTGTCCGTGATCATGTTGTAGGCGGCGAGTTTGCCGATCGCGGCATCGACCTCGATGGAGATGGCCAGCGGCGCCAGCAGATCACGGGGGATGCGGTCGGGTGCGTACCAGGCGAGCAGGCGCAGCAGGTCGCCTGCGAGTGGGGTGGTGGTATTGATGCGGTCGAGTGTGAGGCGCCAGATGCGTGCGCAGGTGCGTGCGGAGTCGCCGCCCTCGGCGACGGCGGCGTACATCGCCGCGGGTGCGGAGTTGAGCCGCTCCAGGTAGGTGAGGGGGCTGGCGCCGGTTTCGGCGCAGTAGGCCGCGGCCTGTTCGACGGCCAGGGCGAGGTGCCCCAGCTCGGCGCAGACCTCGTGGGCGCCAGTGTGGTCGCGGGTGCCGTGCTGATCGAGGATGTGGGTGAACAGTTCGATCGCGTCTTCGGGGTTGAGGACGCCGAGGCGGACGACGGTGGCGTGGTGGTGCCAGCCGCTGGCCAGACGGGTGGTGACCAGCACTCTCCCGCCGCGGATCCGGTCCAGCAGCGGGCGGATGTGGGCGGGGACCTCGACGTTGTCCAGCACCAGCAGCCACCTTTCTGGGTGGTTGGCGAGCCACCGGATCGCGCGCTCGGTCTGCACTTCGGCGGGGAGGCCGGCCAGACCGGGCTGCAGGGCCCGGGCCAGAGCCGCTACCCCCGAGTCGACCGCGGGCGCGGTGTCGGCCGTGATCCACCATCGCACCGTCTCGTGCCGACCGGCGGCCCATT
Organism: Streptomyces roseofulvus; assembly: GCF_039534915.1. Classification (NCBI taxonomy): domain Bacteria; kingdom Bacillati; phylum Actinomycetota; class Actinomycetes; order Kitasatosporales; family Streptomycetaceae; genus Streptomyces; species Streptomyces roseofulvus. The sequence continues at coordinate 8,097,133 of NZ_BAAAWE010000001.1, forward strand.
GGGCGGCGAGCGCCGACTTGCCCACCCCGCCCAGCCCGTGCACCGCTTGGACGAGCACCTCTCCCGCCCCGGTGAACGCCTCGTTCAGAGCCGCGAGTTCGAAGGCGCGTCCGACGAACCCTCCCGCGGCGAGGGCCGGAATGTTGGATACTCCACGTCCTCCTGCATCAGCCGGGATCGGGCCGTGAGCGTCGGGGGAGAGCACGAATGCCTGCTGGGCCTCGACGTGCTGGGCCACGGAACCGGTGACGTCGCCGCCGGCAACGATCGCCCCTCCAACCCCGCTCAGTTGAACCGGTGCTGTGGGTTGCTCCGTGGACGCGGGGCGCTTCCGGATCACGAGCGGTACTCCGTGGTCGAGTCCTCGATGTCGCCACCGGCTGCGATTGCACCGTCCCGACCAGCCAGTCCCTCTGCATGTGGTGTGGCGGGGTGGGATGGCGCCGGGGATGTGCCGGAGTAGTGGGTCGAGGAGCGGGTCACGTTCCCCCGAGCCACGATCGCACCCCGCTCCGCAACCACGGGCGTCGGCGGTGCGGGGGCAGGCCCCGCCGTCGGTGCAGGAGTGCTGGAGGCCGACGTGCGGAGCTGCCACAGTGCCGCGCCGGCCGCGACCAGTCCTGCCACCGCGCCGACGACGCCCCAGCCCTGAGCCGAACCTTCTGGGTGCGACACCGTCACCCACACCAGCAGTCCCACCCCTGCTCCGGCCCCGATCAGGGCCAGACCCCACCAGCACTTCCGCTGCCACGTCGTCATACCGCTCATAGTCACCCAGTCGGCTGGACAAGTCACTTCCCGGGTTGCCGAGGGGGCGCCCTCGCGTCCGCCGAGCCCGAGGCGGGGCCTGGGGGATGCCGTCAGGGAGAGGAGGACGGAGCCGCGTCCGGCCCTTGCTCGTGGGGACGTACGCCCGTCGAAGGGACGCTTCCGGATTCCCCTTCCCCTGCCCTCGCTCGGGACTTCTCGGACGCCGCCGGGGAGCCTGAGGCCCGGGGGGAGCTGCTTGAAGGTGAGCTGTGTCCCCTCCTGGTCCCTCCGCGGCACCGGCGGGGGCAGCACACGCAGGCAGGCCAGCGCCGGCGCCGAGGTGGAGCCCAGGGGCACGGAGGAGGACCGCAACTACGTCAAGGCCGTCTGCGCGTGCGAGCCGCCGACGGTGATCCGCGTATCCCCGAAGACCTGGACGCCGCACGATCATGTGCGGCGACTGCGAGCAGAAGTTCACCCAGGAAGCAAGAGCACGACCCGTAGCTGGACCGCTCCGGCGAACTCTGCAGGCTCGGCAGCGTCCCCCTCCCGGCAGGACCGCCGAGCACGCGGTACGGGTGCGCCCAGCGATGCCTGCCTGCGGGCCGAGATCACCAGCGAGATGGCCCCTGATGCTCGGAATCGAGCCGCACCTGCTCGCGGCTGGAGGGCCGGTGGCTGGCGGCGTGGCGCCTGTTCGAGACAGCCTGCTTCAGCAACGCCGGCGGCCGCACCCCGGAGTCGGTCGAGCGGGCCGCCGAGCTGGTGCGCGCGATGGTGAAGGCGTACGAGAGTTACCAGGAGTACCCCCCGTTTGGCCTGGATGTACGACGAGCGGAGGAGGCCAACCAGGCGCCGTGTCAGGTCGAGTGGGCGGCCCGCCCGCTGGAGGCGGTGCGGGCGGGGCTCCGGGACGACGACTTCGCGCGCTGGCTGCGGGCACTGGAGGGAGCCGTGCAGCGGGCCGTGCTGACTGATCCCTGACCGCGGGCAGGTCGGGTGGGCGTTACGTCAGACCTGCGGAGGCCCTCGACGGGCCGTTAGGGGCCTGGGCGGTTACGGTGGCCAGGCGCCCCGATGGGCGTGTTCTCGTGCGGTCCCGCGTACTTCGCACGGCGCGGGGCCGCGCGCTTTGCCGGCGGTTGCGGCCGACTTTCGTGGGGCGCGCGGTCGGACGGGGCCGTACGCGGTGACTCCGATCCATGGATTGCGAGTCCGGCTGCCCCCCTTTGTGAGCAGCCCCTCCTGGGACTCCGGGTGTCAGCCGCCCCGCGTACGGTCTGCGCATGGCTACTGAGAAGCCCCCCGGGCAATTGATACGTGACTTCGCGACCTGGCAGCCCGTGCTGAGGCTCTTGCGGGCCGCCAAGGCGGGCAAGGCCGGTGCCGATTCCCTGCGCGTGGCGGGTCGCATCGGGCGAAGGGGTTGGAGTCTGGCGCTCCCGCGCCCGGTGCCACCGCCCGGTCGAGCCCTTCAGACCGAGGACATACAGGATGAGCTTGACGCGGTGGAGAGGGTGCAGACCGCGATGGCGGAGGCTGGTGTCGACGACGTCTCGTTCTCGGCGAAGATCGAACCGACCGGGACGACCGTGCTTCGTCTGCTCGGCCCCAGCCCGGCGGTGGAACCCGGGATCGGAAACCCTCATCCCGGTGCGCTCATCCTGATCGAGGGCTCCCTTCCCGAGCCCTGGCGCCGACTCCCCGATCCGGCTCACGAAGCGAGGCCGGCCTCCTCAGCGGACCCGAAGTTGCTGGAGCGCACGCTGCGGGAACGGCTCCCCGACGCCATCGGCGCGACGGAGGAGGAGATCGCCGCCGCCGAAGCACGCCTGGGCGTCTGCCTGCCCGAGGAACTCAAGGTGCTCTACCGGGTGACCCGGGCGCGATGGGAGGACTGGGGCGACGACTACGAGACGGCGAACGGTGTCTTCGAGGCGGTGCGCTGCGAACTCGCCTCCGTGGACGACCTGTACATCGCCGAAGCGTCGACCCGCCACTGCCGCTGGGAGCACGCTGCCAGGGAGGCGGTCGTCACGCGACCCGACGCCGCGGTCCAGGGCGTCGTCGGGTCACCCGGGTGGATCGTATTCGGCGAGAACGGCGGAGGAGACCAGCTGGCGGTCGACCTGACGCCCGGCCCCCGCGGACACACCGGGCAGATCATCATGCTCAGCCACGAGGAGAGCGTCGGCGCCGAGTTGCTGGCCGACTCGCTCACCGACTGGGTCCTGGACCGGAAGACGCACGAGCGCCGGCACCGCACGGCGGAGCCACCGCTCGTGGCCCACGTCAACCACGCCAGCATCAAGAGCATCCGGGAAGCCGCCCACCCCGGCCTGGAAGTTCTTTCGATCGGGGTGTGGGACGGCGCGCCGTTCAGCCTCTCCCCGGTCATCGGGCTGCCCCGCCTGCGCACCCTCGCCGCGTACGCCGGCACGCTCGCCGACCCGCTGGAGATCGCTGAACTCACCAGCCTGGAATTCCTGGAACTCGGCCCACAGGATTGGCGTGTTCTTCTGGATGCCGGCGCCGTCCCCCGGAGCTTGCTGGCTGCGTCCATCAAGGCGTACGGCGACCACGACCCCCTGCCCATTGTGGCCATCGCCAACGACATTCTGGCTCTCTGGGACCGGCCCCAGATCATCCAGACTGTCCTGGAAGGAAACCTCGGACCCCTTGCGTAGGCCCGTAGTGCCAGGCTTTCCACTCCTCTGAAACGTGTTGCCGAAGATCGTGTCCGGGGAGGTCAGAGCCGGGTTTGTGGCCGGTCTGGTCATGCGGCGACGGTGAGGTTGTGGATGTGGGTGACGGCGTGGACCTTGTGGTGCTCGTCGTTGTCCTCCTCCTCGCCCGGCAGCAGGGCCCTGCCCGACCGTTTGCGGTCTGGGACGACGAGCCTGGTGTGGATGGAGGCGACGTCGGCCAGCACCGCCGCGGCCTTGCAGATGCTGGCCAGGCCGGAGTCCCGGCAGGTGCTCCGCGTCCGCGGTGTTGCCGGGTGCCGGCCGGGCTGCGGCGATGACCAGCTTGGTGTCGGCGTCGATGATGACCTGCACGTTCGCCGAGAACCGGTGGTTACGTGAGGACGCCCCGGTCTTCCGGTCGCGGACCGGGATGAGGGTGCCGTCCACGATCCACAGCCGGTCGACCGCGTCGGCCGGACGTGCTGCCGAGCCCCGCTGGAACGCCGCCTCTACCTCCTCCCCCTCCGCACGCGCCGAAGACGGCCGAGCAGTGACGTGGTCACTGCTCGGAAGGATCCGCTGCTCCTCGTACGCCCCCGGTCAGGTGGGCAGGGGCATCAGGAGCAGGGGTTCGGTGGTGGGCTGGGGGGACCCTCCTGCGGGTTCGAGGGTGAGGCCGATGGCGGCTGCGTCGGCGGGGTCGCCGGTGAGGGGCACGGTGCCGTCGTGGTCGATCAGTCCGGCCGGGCGCATGGTGCCGTCGTGGTCGAGCCACAACTGGTAGGTCTTGCCTGTGCCGGGTGCGGGCAGGTCGGCCGCGGTGAAGACGGCCTTGTTCTGCTGCTTGGAGGAGACGGCGGTGGTCAGGGCTCCGTTGGCGGCCTTGCCGTGGACGGTGCGTGCGTCCGGGGCGGCCAGCACGGCGCTGACCGCGTCGAGCTGCTGCTGGGCCTGTCGTGCCTGCCGTTCGAGGCCTTGCCCGTTGTGCGTCTGCCACACCGCGACGCCACCCAGTGCGGCCGCGGCCACGCTGGCGGCGAGCGCCAGGGGAACGGCCCTGCGGCGCAGCATGCCGCCGAGTACGGGCGCCGTACTGGCGGCGGGGATGCGTGGGGGCAGCTGGCGTACGCCGTCGATGGAGGCCATGACCCGTGCCTTGGCTTCCGGGGGCGGCGGCTGGGCGACGGCTGCCGCCAGGCGTGCTGTGGTCGCCTGGAACTCGGCCGCTTCCTGTCGGCATGCCTCGCACGTCTTGAGGTGGGCGTCGAAGTCCTTGCGTTCGGTGTCGTCGAGAGCGCCCAGGGCGTAGGCGGCGGCGAGGGTGTGGGCGTCGGTGGCGTGGTGGTTCATGTGGTCACCCCCATGCAGTCGCGGAGCCGGATGAGCCCGTCGCGCATGCGTGTCTTGATGGTGGGAAGAGGCGTGCGCAGGGTTTCGGCGACTTCACGGTAGGTCAGGCCCTGGTAATAGGCCAGGGTCACGGCCTGGCGCTGGAGTTCGGTCAAGCCGCGCAGGCAGCGGCGTACCTGTTCGGACTCCAGGCGCGTCTCGACCTGTTCGGCGACCTCGTCGAAGGCGGTGGTGTGCTCTCGGGCGGCCTGGGCCTGCTCGCGGTTGGCTGCGGCCTGGGCGGAGCGGACCCGGTCCACGGCCCGCCGGTGGGCGATCGTCGCCGCCCACGCCCCCACCGCGCCGGTTTCAGGCCGGTAGCGGGCGGCCTGGCGCCACAGGTCGATCATGACCTCCTGGGTGACCTCCTCGGACTGCGCCCTGTCGCGCACGACTTTGAGCACGATGCCGAAGACCAGGGGTGCCAGGGCGTCGTAGAGGGCGGAGAAGGCGTGCTTGTCGCCGCGCGCCACTTTGCCCATGAGGTCGGTGAGGTCGGTGAGGTCGGTGGGGGCGGGGCGGCCGTTGTGGCCGGCGGCGAAGGGAAGCGGCTGATTCACCTGCGCCGCTCCGGTCGTGGGGAGAAGGCGAAGGGACGGCGTGGGCCGGCCTTCGGGGGGCGGGGTGTGCATCGCATGCCGGTCCTTGTGTCGTCGCTCGATCGGGCCGGACCGCCTGGGGGCGGTCCGGTCACCGAAACCGTTGGGTGCGTCGACCATTCTTCGTAGCGGACGGGCGTACGGATGGGGTCGCTTCGTTCCCCACGGCGTCCCGGGGGAAGCCCGTTCGAGGCGCCGCCCGCCACAGGCCCGCTCCGCCTGCGGTGACCCTGGCCGCGCCGCCGCCTCCATGCCCGCCGTGCAAGGCCGACACCGGCAAGCCGTCTCACTCTTTCGGGGGTGGGACCAATCCGCCGGGCGGGGGGCTGCCGAATGCAGCACGTGAGCAGCTTCCGCAACAGACTCGTCCGCGCCGGCCTCGGCGCACTGGCCGGACTCCTGGCCGCGTACACGGCTCTGGCCGTGGCCGAGCTGGTGGCCGGACTGGTGCGGCCGGCGGCCGGGCCGGTGACCGTGGTGGGCAGCGCGGTGATCGACCGTACGCCTGCCGCGGTGAAGGACTTCGCGATCCGCACGTTCGGACAGAGCGACAAGACTGTTCTCCAGCTGGGGATCCTTCTGATTCTGGTCCTCATCGCCATCGGCCTCGGCATCCTGGCCGTGTCCCATCGTCGTGCCGGTGCCGCGGGGGTGCTGCTGTTCGGGATCGTCGGCGCCGCCGCGGCTCTCAGCCGTCCCGACTCCACCGGAACCGGTGACGCACTGCCCTCGATCGCCGGAGCGGTCGCGGGAGCCCTCGTCCTGTACGTGGTGGCGGCCAGAGCCGCCCCCGTTTCCGCCCCGGAAGGCCAGGCAGGCCCTGGGGCGTGGAGCAGGCGCGGCTTCCTCACCGCGGCCGGCGTCACGGCGGTCGCCGCGACATCGGCCGGCGCGCTGGGCCGGTACTTCACCGGCCGGCAGGGCCGGGGCGCCGTCGCCTCCCGGCGCACCCTGGTGCTTCCCGAGCCCGCCTCCCCGGCGCCGGCGGTACCGGCCGGTGTCCAGCTGAAGGTTCCCGGCATCACGGCCTTCACCACGCCCAACGCCGACTTCTACCGCGTCGACACCGCCCTGACCGTTCCCAGGGTCGACGCGGGCATCTGGCGGCTGCGCATCCGCGGCACAGGGGTCACCCGCCCCCGCACCTACACCCTCGACCAGCTTCTCGCCCGCCCGCTCATCGAACGCGACATCACCCTGACCTGCGTCTCGAACGAGGTCGGCGGCCCCTACATCGGCAACGCCCGCTGGCTCGGCGTACCCCTCGCCGACCTCCTTGAGGAAGCCGGCGTCCGACCGCCGTCGAAGGGCGGCCGGGCCGATCAGCTGGTGGCCCGCTCCGTGGACGGCATGACGCTCGGCTCCCCCGTCGAGGACCTGATGGACGGCCGCGACGCCATCCTCGCGGTCGGCATGAACGGCGAACCGCTCCCCTTCGACCACGGCTTCCCCGTCCGCATGCTCGTCCCCGGCCTCTATGGCTACGTCTCGGCCTGCAAGTGGATCGAGGACATCGAACTCACCACGTTCGACGCCTACGACCCCTACTGGGTCAAACGCAAGTGGGCCCGCCGCGCGCCGATCAAGACCCAGGCCCGCATCGACACTCCCCGCCCCTTCGCCCGCCCCGCCGCCGGCACCGTCACCGTCGCCGGCGTCGCCTGGGCCCAGCGACGCGGCATCACCCGCGTTCAGATCCGCGTCGACGACGGGCCCTGGCAGGACGCAGATCTCGCCGCCCAGGCAGGCGTCGACACCTGGCGCCAGTGGTCCTACCGCTGGAACGCCTCCCCCGGCGGACACAACCTCACCGTCCGTGCCACCGACGGCACCGGACAGGTCCAGACCGAAGAGCGCACCCGCACCATCCCCGACGGGGCGAGCGGCTGGCACAGCGTCTTCGTCACCGTCCCCTAGACCACCCGGACGACCGCAAGGCCACCCCGGGCAGCACGACCAACCACCGCGATACCCCAGAGAAGAACCACCAAGGAGCAACTGGTCATGAACAGCATGAAGATCCGCCGTACCGCGATCGCCGTCGTCGCCGCAGCCGCGCTGCCCTTCTCCCTGGCCGCGTGCTCCGACTCCGGCAGCGACACCAAGGCCGCCCCGAGCGCGGGCGCCGAGGACGCCGCGAAGACCAGCGAGAGCACCCCTGCGGGCGACAACATGACCGACGACCAGCCCTTCGGTCCGGCCTGCGCGGGCGTGCCGAAGGAGGGCGCGGGCTCCTTCGACGGCATGGCCAAGGACCCGGTCGCCACCGCCGCGTCGAACAACCCGGCCCTGTCCACCCTCGTGACCGCCGTCAAGCAGGCCGGACTCGTCGACACCCTCAACAACGCCGAGAACATCACCGTCTTCGCGCCGACGAACGACGCCTTCGCCAAGATCCCCAAGGCCGACCTCGACAAGGTCCTCGCCGACAAGGCCACCCTCACCAAGATCCTCACCTACCACGTCGTCGGCCAGAAGCTCACGCCGAAGCAGCTGGAGAACGGCTCCTTCGAGACCCTCCAGAAGGGCATGATCACCACCACCGGCTCCGGTGAGTCCTACAAGGTCAACGACACCGCCAACGTGGTCTGCGGCAACGTGAAGACCGCCAACGCCAACGTCTACATCATCGACACCGTCCTCATGCCCAAGTAAGGCTTCGCGCACGGTCCGCAAGCCACAGCGGCCCTGCACCCGTCCTTCGCGGACGGGCGCAGGGCCATCGGCATGCCCCGGCCCAGCAGAATCAGAATCCTGGACGCGGCAGGGGCGCACCTGACGACCCGCGCCGCCGGCGCCACCGTGGGCCCTCTGGGCGCGGAGCGACTTCTGCGCCCCGGGTGGACGAGGAGAAGCACGCCCGAGAGGCTTCTGAGCTCCCGGCTCGCGCGGGGCTGCCCCGAACGTGAGCCGCTCAGCCATCGGGTCCACGTCCGTCCCTCCCCTCAGGCAGGAGAGGGCAGAGGGAAGACGGATGGCGGGACGGAAGGACGGACGGACGAAGGACCGCAGCGGGTACGGGAGGAGAACCGGCCGCGGAAGAGCGGCAGGAACAGCCCGTGGGGGAGCGACCGGTGAGGACGGCCGGTCTCGACGTCCTGTACCGCCTCGGCGCCCAGGCGCCCGCCCTCGCCTTGGCGGGCCGGCCGCTGGCCGACCAGGCCCGCCGCCTCGACGCCCTGCTCACCCACACCACCTGGACCGCAGACACCCTTCTCGCCGCGCATACCGCCCCGTTCGAGGGCCCGGTTCGCATCAGCGCCGGCGCCGTCATCTCCGCCCGCCGCACCGCCCTGCCCGCCGCCCCCACCTACGTTCCGAGCAGAACGAGACGCAGCGCAGTGCCGCCGCGCAAGAGACGCACCGGCGGGTGATGGCGGAGTGCACCGAGTGCGGACGACCGCCGGAGGCCGGCATCGACCTGTGCGCCGAGTACGCCGGATGGCCCCTGTGCCCGGCATGCCACATCTACCGCCCCCCCGACGGCACCCCCAGCCGCCACTGTGCCGACCGACATCGCCTTCGCCCTCGCGGAGCCGACCGCTGCACCAGGCACCAAAACGGACCTGGACGGGCACTCGCCACCGTCGGACGCTACCTACCACCGCGCTTACCACCGCAGGTCACAGCCCTGAGCAGCCGGCCAGCCCAGGCCACGGCATCGGTGCCAGGGGTGAGGCGATGGCGTCGGGCGTGCGGCGTTCCCAGAGGCCGTGCACGACCCGGACTCCGGTATGGCCGAGGCCGGCGTAGGCGGTCAGGCCAGTCCAGTCCTCGGCATCAACGAGGGGCCCGGCAACTGGTCCCCCGAGATCCCGTCCGCGTGCCCTGGATCACGTACTCGGCCGAGCCGTAGGAGACGACCGCTCAAGCGGATCCTCTTCTGCGAGATCGGGAGCCACCGATCGAGCGACGAAAACAAGCGGGCGAGCGGAAGTCGCACGACGGGTGACCGGCGAGAGAGCCGCGTGAGGCGGGAGGGCGTTCATGCGGCCACCGTCAGCGGGCGGGAAGAGCGCGGACGGGCGAGATTAGCGCCGCTGCACGGCACCGCGGACGCGTTCGCGGGGTCGTGGTGAGCGGGACTCCTCATGGTGAGCGAGGCCTTGGACCTGATGGGCCAGACCGCTGATTTCCCAGGTGAATGGGTCTGCTGATAGGGAACCTGATAGCGCGTTGGGGCTGTGCTTGCCACCGAGCGGTGAGCAGGAGGCGGCCGTCCGGCCTCCGCAGGTACGCCGCCACACCGGCCGTCTGCTCTCCGCCGCACCCCGCGCGAGGTCGCTGGTCAACTGGATTTGCGGGCAGTGCGCTTTGAACGCTTCTTTCGCTATACACGCCGCAAATCTGACAATAAATCTGGGGTAAAGATTGGTAGGGTTTCCCTGGAGGTGGAGCGTGAAGAAGGACCTGCAGGAAGAGGCTCTGTTCAGGGCGGTGGAGGAGCTGCTGGCCGGAGGTCCGGCGTTCCCTGAGCCTGCTGAGCGGGCGCGGCTGCGTGAAGCGGCCGGTGTCACGCAGGCCGCGCTCGCGCGTGCTCTGGAGACGACTCCGCAGACGGTGAAGAACTGGGAGGCCGGCCGCAGCGAGCCCCGTCCGCCTCGCCGTGGCCCCTATCTGGCGCTGCTGGAGGGCTGGGCGAAGAAGTACCCCGCCCCCACCCCTGCCCCCGCTTCCGTCGAGGAGCGGCCGGCCACCGAGACCCCCGCTCCTGCCATCGAGGAGCGGCCGGCCACGGCGACGCCCGTCCCCGCGCCCGCTGCGGCCCGGGCGGTGGCGGCTGCTGCTCCGGGCCCCTCCCCGGCCCCTCCGCGGCCGAGCGCATCGCGCCCGGTATCGGCGCCGAAGCCTCCCGCTGTACGCGCGGCCACCGGGCGTGGTCGTCCGGCTGCGGCTGCCCAGCGGTCCGCGGCTGTGGATCCGCGGTTCGCGAACGGGCCGCTCGCCGTCATCGACGCAGAAGCCGACGGTCAGGTCTCCGCGTACTGCACCGGTGGTCTGGTCCTCGACGTCCCGGCCCGGACCCTGCCGGCCCTGGTGGAGTGGACGCTGACCGAGGCGCGTCTGGGCGCGCCGCGGTTGGATCCCTGGGGCCGGGATGCGGATCCGCTGCTTGCTCTGGCCCCGGCGGCGCTGGAGTTCTTCGGCCTGCCGGTCGAGCTGTCCGACGACGAGAGGGACGCGGGCCGGCTGCCCGCCGACCACCCGGTCCTGGAGGAACTGGCCGGGGCGCAGTGGCAGCTGACCCGGCGCGGTTTCGGCCCCTGGGCGAGGATCTACCGCCCGGCTCAGGGCGGACAGCGGGCCTGCGTCCAGCTGTGCATCCCGTCCTGGCGGGCGCTGGACGCCCGTTCGTGGGGCCATGCCGCCGACCTGCCGCCGGAGGATCTGGCTCGGACGCTGGGCCTGTACGCCTCCCGCGTCATGACCCCGCGCGGGTCCACGGCCGTGACCGGCCTGGAGCTCATGACGGCGCTGCACCCGCCGACCCGCGCCTCGGCGCCGGACGCCGAGGGCCGCCGGCACAGCGCCTACAACCCCGGCTCGCTCGGCAAGGAACCGCTGGATCCGGCGCCGTGCGAGGCGATCGACGGCCACCCTGTCCTCGCGCACCTGCCCCGTTTCCATGTCCGCGGCCCCGAAGAGCGTCTCTTCGAGGAGGCGTACGACTGGGCGCGGGAACTCACCGACGAGGAGTGCCTGAAGCCGCATCTGGTGGGCATCGACGTCAACATGGCTTTCGCCGCCGCCGCGAACGGCCTGCCGGTCGGTCTGGCCAAGCCACCCGTCCACACCACCAACCCTGCCTTCGATGCGGCGGTGCCCGGCTCGTGGCTGGTCGACCTCTCGCACGTCGACCTCGGCCGCGTCATGGTCGGCAAGAAGTGGGTCGACCTGCGCGGCGACCTGCTGCCCAGCCCCTTCACCCCCACCGGCGAGGCCCCCGCAGGCCCCGCCTGGTACGCGACCCCGACCGTCGCCTACGCCGTCGAACTCGGCTACCAGGTCCAGCCGCTGGAGGCGTGGCTCCGCCCGGACGCCGGCCGCTACCTGGACGGCTGGTACCAGCGCCTGCGCGACGCCTACATGACGACCATGGGCGACCTCGGCGTTGCCGACAAGCTGCCGCCGGCCGAGTTCCTGGCCGCGATGGACGGCTACAAGACCCGCGACCCCGAGGCGGCGATCGTGCTGGGCGCGATCAAGAACACGGTGAAGGGCGGGATCGGCAAGCTCCAGGAGAAGGCCCGAGGCGGAGGCTGGCGCCCGGGCCAGCCGTGGCCCGCGCTGGCGCGCCCGACCTGGCGCCCCGACATCCGCGCCGCCGTCATCTCCCGCGCCCGTATCGGCATGCACCGCAAGATGGTCGCCCTCGCGGCCGCCACCGGCGCCTACCCGGTCGCGGTCCTGTCCGACTGCGCGGTGTACGCCGCCGACGGCCCCTCCCCGCTCGACGCCCTCCCGTATACCGCCGACGGCAAGACGATTCCCGGCTCGTTCCGGATCGGGGTGTCCCCGGGCATGGTCAAGCACGAGGGCACCCAGTCGCCGCTGTGGGCGGAGCAGCTGCGCGAGCAGGCCCAGGCGCCGCTGCTGAACCTGGCCCGCTACATCAAGTCCGGCGCCGCCGGCCCGGACACGGGGGAGTAGACCCATGGTGATCAGGTCGGTCGGCGAGGCCCTGGACCACATGCTCCAGAAGGCGTTCACCCGTAAACCGCCACAGTCCGCGGGCGCGCAGATGCGCTTCCTCGTCAAGCAGATGAAAGGCACCAAAGCCGTCGCCCAGCTCCTCGGCATCTCCCAACGCACCGTCGAGCGGTACGTGAAGGACCAGATCAAAAAGCCCCGCCCGGACCTCGCCGCGCGCATGGCCGGCGAAGTCCGCAAACGATGGCAGCCGAAGGTGCGGGCGAAGGCGAAGCAGACGGCCGCGACCAGCCAGGGTGTGATGATCGACGTCCGCGCCCAGCTCGGCTACGCCGCCCCGGCCGGCACGACCGACGAGGCCCGCGAGCGTCACCTCACTCTCGCTCTGCCGCCGCACCACGCCGGCCGCCTCTTCGACGCCCAGGAGCGCGGCGGCGAGCGGCAGATGCGCCAGGCCGTCGCGGACGCGCTGAAGGACGTGTACTTCCAGCAGCACGGCACCCGCGCGGCGAGCCTGGAAGAAGTCCGCATGCTCGGCGTCGAGCACATCGAGTTCGACCTGTGACCGATCCCGGGGACGCGCAGGCCGACCGGCATCGGATGCGCGGCCATGCCACTCGCGGCATCAGCGCGCAAGCGGAGCTGCTCGGTGTGCTCGCGGCCACCGGCATCGGTGACGAGCTGCGGGTCGTCGAGGAGGCGGACGCTGCTCCCGGAGGTCGACGTGAGGAGTACGAGCGGGGATGGGCCGACGCGGTCTCCGCTGTCTGTACCGTCCTGGCGTCCATGGCCGATGCCCGGCAGCACCAGCGAGGACAAGCCGCCTCGGTCCGGGGTCTCGCCCAGTGCCGAGCCGAGAGCCCCCCATCCGTCCCGAAGGAAACGGAAGGCGAGTGGCCCCTGTCTGCCGTCACCGGCTGAGTCCTGTCCCGCACGCGTCGCAGTGGCTCGCCTGGAACACCTGCGATGCCGCCTTCCCCCGCTAGGGCGAATGCCTTGGTGAGGAGATGTGAGATCGGCTAGTGCTGCTCTCCCGGATGACCCGATGGTGATGACCCGTTCCTCGGTCGGTTGCTGTGGGCAACGAGGTGGGTGGGCCGCTCGTTCGCGTCCGCTGCACGCTGCGTTCCCGTAGCGACTACCCAGCCGATTGACCTGTTCGGTGGGCGCGAGATCGCTACTCGAAGGCGTGCCCCACGGCACTTGACCGCCGCCGGCGTTTGGCTGCTTCGTTGCCCTGGATCCTCTTGTCGCCGCGGGGCGTGCCGCTCAGAATGCCTGGATGGCTGCCTTAGAAGTGATCGTCGGAGTGGTTGGTGTCCTCGGAGGCGCCGCCATCACCGCAGTGGGTGCCGCACTCGTCCAGCGCTCCACTCGGAGGTCGAACGAACAAAGAGCCTCCCTGGACAGGCAGGCGCAGGCCAAAGTGCAGGCACTTGAGACGGCAGCAGCCACACGCACGGCCTCCAGGTCCTGTGCGCTCTTCCTCGGGCACGTCATTCAGGATCTGGAGGCCGACCGGGCGATCGACATCAGCGTCTTCGACAGCACCCTTCGCGCACTTCTGGCCGAACTGAATGCCGCCTTCTTTCGGATGGCCGCCAGTGAAGTCCAACTCGTCGACATCCAGCCCCTGGCGAGTGTCCGCACATCCCTCACGGAGGGCAGCACGCTGATCCGAAAGATGCTCCTGCAGAAGGAGGCCGGCCAGCCACTCGACAAGACTCCGGCAGAGCTCGCTGAACTTGTTGAGGGGGCAGCAGCCGACCTCAACCGGCTGATGTACAGCCAGATCGTCCACATCCGAGGTTCGGACATTCCTGAGGTGTTCGGCAGGGGCTACGGATATCCGGCGCAGCCGATGCCGCAGGCTACGGCGCAAGTCCAGACGACACCCCGTGTGTACCCCGCCCCGGCTCCACTGGCTCACTCTTCACCGGATCCCTTTTGGTTCGCTGTACCCGAGCAACGTGTGATGGTCGTTGATCACGGAGTACCCGCAATCCTTGAACCCGGGATCTGGTACCTCGCTCTGGCGCAGCGAGGCGACATGCTGGAGGTTCAGACCCAGGACGGCCAACGGGGGACCCTGAGGGACGCCAGCGGAATTGAACGAGCCTGACGAACGCCTCGGCGGGGTGGTCTGGCGGGCGACGCTCGAGGAACGTTTCGCGGCCGCACCAGGAGCAGGTACGGCAGGACTGCCTGGCTCAGTTCTGGGCATTCCCTCCTACGCGGGCAGGAGGAGCACAACGCCGAGCACCGACGGGTCAGGGCCCGTGTCGAGCACACGTTTGCCCGGATGAAGAACTGGAAGATCCTGCGCGACTGCCGTCAAAGAGGCGACGGCCTCCACCATGCCGTCCAGGCCGTCGCCGCCATGCACAACCTCGCCCGTACCGGGTGAACCGACAGGTCAAACACCCCTCCGGCCTGCCCGAAGCGGACCTTCTGCAACACCCTTTAGGCGATGCCGCCGTTGCTCTTCAGCAGCTGGCAGTTGACCCACTCGCCTTCTCTGGAGCACAGGAAGCCCACGAGGTGGGCGGTGGCCTGCGGGGTGCCGAGACGGCCGAGCGGGGTGTGGCCAATGCAGTGCTCGCGGATCTCCTCGGACATCCAGCCGGTGTCGATCGGTCCGGGGTTGATCACGTTGGCGGTCACGCCCGGCGGCACGGCTGGCGGACCGTCGGCAGGACGGCCGGCGACCGCAACCGCCAGGCCACCACCACCGAGCGCAAGAGCTGCACACCAATGATCGGCTACAGCTACATCCACTCGGCCGTCGACGACCACTCCCGCCTGGCCTACAGCGAGGTCCTGCCCGACGAGCGCCAGCACACCGCCATCGCCTTCTGGCAGCGCGCGAACGCGTTCTTCACCGGCCTCGGCATCACCGTCGAGCGGGTCCTGACCGACAACAGCGCCTGCTACAAGTCCAAGCTCTTCACCCAGACCCTGACCGCGGCCGGCATCCGTCACAAGAAGATCCGGCCCTACCGGCCGCAGACCAACGGCAAGGTCGAACGCTTCAACCGCACCCTGCTCGACGAGTGGGCCTACCTACGGCCCTACACCTCGAACGACGAACGGACAGCCGCCCCGGCAGACTTCCTCCACACCTACAACCACCACCGCTGCCACACCGCACTCGACGGACACCCACCCATCAACCGCGTCAACAACACTGCAGGTCAATACACCTAGGCCGTGGGCCCGCCGCTCGCCGGCGCAGCTGGAGACGTATGCCGGCTTCTTCCGGCTCAGTGGGTCCCCCAGGCCTCCGGGGGGAGGGAGCCGGCCGGTGCATCCATGGCTTCGGCGGGGAGGAATACCGGTCGGGTGAGCAGGCGGTCCCCTGCGCGTTGAACGCAGATCACCACGCCGAGGCTCCGTGATCCGGGTAGACCGAGGTCTGCGTAGAACAGCTCGGAGAAGGGCTCGCGGTTCTCGGCGCGGTGGACGATCCACTGCTCGAGCTCCGAGGGCACACGGCCGACCAGCGCGACGTTGTCGGCATAGACCTGAGGGCCTCGCAGGGCGTCCACCGCTATGCCCCGCAGCCGCTCCTCCAGGCCGTAGTAGATCGTGAGCCCCAGCGCCCCGCACTCCCCGCTGACCGCGGCGCACCGCTCCGGCGGCAGCGCCGCACGCGTGTGGTGCCAGGGGTCGTCGCTCGCGATGCCGCCGAGCGCCGCGGTGACCTCCTCGGGCCGCATCCCGAAACGTAGCGGGCCCACACGCTGGAACGGCTCCAGCGACCACCGCCGCCGCTCGCTTTCCGGAAGCGCATCCCACACACCCCATCTGTCGAACATTCACTCGATCCTTCATCTGTGATTCCGGCTCGTGTCCCGTTCTTCTGCATCCCTACCGGGGCAGTTGGGACTGTTTCTCCTGTGTGGAGCGCTGGAACTGACTGCTTGGGCAGCGGGCAGCACACCACTGGCCCTGCCCTGTGACCTGGGTGCCGTCGATGGCTTGCTCACAGGGCAGGGCGAGGCTGTTTACATGCGCTCAGAGGCCTGACGGCGGCGGTGGCGCCCCGTTCCCGCAACCAAGGCCGCCCCCACGGCAAGAGCGGTACCGCCGACGCCCAGCGTCCAGCGGGTAGCGGCGTCGGAGCCGGTCCGTGCCAGCGCGTCCTCGGGCCCGGTACCTTGCTGCCCGCCGGCTTCGGCGTCCGCGGCCCTCACGGCCTGGGCGTCACCTACCGATGGGGCAGCCCCTTCACCAGGCACGGGATCCGAGCCATCAGCCGCGCCCTGACTCCCCGTCCCACCCGAGTCAATGCTGCCGTTCCCAGGGCCATCCCCATCCTCGCTGCCGTTTCCGGGGTTTTCGCTGTTTCCGGGATCTTCGCCGCTTCCGGGGCCTTCGCCGTTTCCGGGGTGCACGATCTTCGTCCGGAACGCCCTGTGGGCCAGGGAAAATGGTCTCCCGGTTTCGCGCACGTAGCAGAGAACCGCGTTATTGACCGTTGCATGCGACAGAGAAGTGCTCTTGCTGAAGCGGAAACGAAACTTGAAGGTGACCAACTCAGCCGGGAGGCTGTGCTCCGGGAAGGTCACCCGCAGAGCGCCACGGCCGTCCGGCTGGTAGGTGAGCTCGACGTCATGCCACGCGCCATCACGGAAGAACTGCAACGCGCAGTCACCCTCGCGCAACTCGCCTTCCGGCGCACTTCCGGGGGTGATGGTCAAGGAGAGGTCGTAGGCGCTGTCTTCGCCGACGACGCCCTTGGAGTTGTCCAGGGTGAGTGCGTACTCACCCCACTCGCCGGGCTCCGATTCGAGCGGCCAGGCTCCGATACTGAGGGGCGGGCCCTTACGGCCTCGTTCGCCCCGCAGAACCGGCGCCTGGGGAGTGGGGGAGGCGGCCGAGGCTGCAGCATCCTGCCGTACCTCCGACGGCTGCTCCTGCCTCGCATCACCTTCCTGAGCTTGGGCAGGACCGGAGGGCTCCGGCTCCGGTCCTGCCGCAAGGGCATCCGGTTCCTCCTCGCGTGCTGCAGCGGGACGAGGCTTCTCATCCTCGCCGGAGGCCACGCCCTGGCTCAGGCCCCCGTCTGCCGTCGCGAGACCCGGGGGGTTCTCCTCGGCGGTGGCTGGTGTGGCCAGAAGGGCCATGGGGGCCACCATCCCGGCCGTGGCGGCGAGAGCCATCTTCTTGAGACGCACGGTTTCCTCGATCGTGTGAAGCAGTCGCGTACACAGGGAAGTTATGTCGCGTAAGCATCCCTACCTAGACCTATCCGACCTATGAGCGCATAAGCTTCATTTATGAGCCACGCGATGCCGGGCATCCGGAAGGACCCGGCAGGGCAGCCGCCAAGGCATGTCCACCGGGCCACACTTGAACCGCACGACGCCCCCGGTCTCGCAACCGACGGGCTGCACCGCCTCCAGGAGGCGCTCGCCAGTGCGGGCGGCGGCGCCCGTGTCCGCTCGGACCTCCACACCGCACAGCCAGGCGCGGCGTGTGCGCCTTGCGCGCTGGAGCCGCTGCGATTTGGAGCGCGGCCGCCGGACGGCCCTACCACGGGCGATGGAGTACTGCTGGGCCGAGGCCGTCGATCCTTTGCTGTGCGGCTCCTGGGTCGCCCGCGGACCAGGACGCCCGCCGGGCGGGTGCACCTTCCCGGTCGGTCGCCCGCCTGCTCGGCGGCGCCGTGGCACCCATGGCGAGCACCGTACGGGTTGAGGGCTGCTGGAGGAGCTGAGCGCCGGGTTCCGGCGCTGAGCGGAGGCAGGCTTCGCGCGAGTGATACGGGGCGGGTGTCATGGCCGACGGGTTGCGCGCCGGCCCCCGCTCGGCGGGATTCGCGGATCGGCGCGCCGCCTGATGGGACGACGGTCCTGTACGCCGCCCCACCGTGACCGTGGGAGATTCCCCGGTGGGGTGCGGCTTCCGGGAGGGCGGTAGTGGAGTTTTCGCCCGCGGAGTCACCAACTACCGCTCTGAGGAAGCGTGTTATGAAAATGCCGGGCGCTGCCAGTGCGACCTCCACATCGAAGGCCGTTGCGATTTCACTGTGACGGTACCTGTTCAGGTGCCGCGCTGATAAGAAACCGAAAGATCCCAGTCGTCCTACCAAATTCCGTTCCGCAGCTCCTCCAGTGACAGGTTCCACTGCGAATTCTCGTCGGCGAAGGGGGTGGGATCGAACGCGCCCACCACCTGCTTGAAGCGCGCAGAGAGTTCTTCGGGATCAACTTCGTTATCGTGATCCACTTCGAGTCTACGGAACTCGACAAGCGCGAACAGGAGAGAGTCCACGTCCCGGTGGAGATTGGTGTACCCCGGTTCCCCTTCAGGGAAGGAGTAGACCTTGCCGGTCTTAGGGTCTACTGCCAAGAGGGACTCGAATAGGTACCCGAGCGTCCACCATCCCCGGCTCTCGTCGGGGCACGGGATACCGAGGTGGCGGAAGCGGCTTCCCAGTGTGATGGAGTCCGTTCCCGGGTGAGGGTCCGGAACCGTTTCCTTGGAGGTGAAAACCTCGGAGTGCGGGAGTCCCGCAGTGCTCAGGAGCGTGGCAGACGGTGCGTGGAACTCGACGGCAGAAGACTGAGGGAAATAGATGATGTTCTGTAGCCCGTACGAGTCGATCATCTGCTGGGGGGTCACGGAAAAAATCACGCCATCTCATCCTGTCGTGCGTTCCATCACTTGCCGTGCAGCTTCTTTAAGAGGTTGTCTCACGTGGCGGCTCAGCTATCCGATCGTGCTCGTGAGGAACATCTGGAACTCTGCGGCGAGGTTTGCGGGCCGTAGCGACGAACCTCCCTGGTCCGCCGTCGAAGCCAAGGCCGATTCTGGCTTCCTCCCATGCATCCAAACTCGCCGGCACCCCGCCCATCGCGCGAACGCCCCGACCAGGACGATCGGCGTCCGCAGAACCCACTTCGTTCCTCTCGCCGGCTTGCTCTCGCTCATGCGTCACACCCTGGCAGGACACGCTTCAGCCGTCTTTGCCCTGCACTGGCAACAAAGACCTTTGCTCCATGCCGGGGACCGGCGCAGAGCCGGCCTAAGGGAAGGCCAGCCAGCGGGCGTAGCAGGGAGACAGCTCTCCCGAGAAGCAAAGGCAACTGCATTGAGCGGTGTGCATCGTGAAGTTGCAGATCGCGGGGGCGGTGTGCGGGCATGCTGTCGTGCTCGCGCTGGTCGGGGGCCGGTGTCCACGATGAAGATCGTCTGTCAGGGAGGCCGGGGCAGTTCTCGGGTTCTGCTGCGTCTGTCGCCACCAACCGCGTCGACGGGTCGGTGTTCACACCGCCGTACCTGCTCAACGCCGACGGCTCGTCCAGACCGCGGCCCGCCATCACCGGCGGCGTACCACCCCGCGCCGGGGCCGGCACCGCGCTGACCGTCACCACCGGCGGCCCGGTCGCCTCCTTCGTCCTGATGCGGCCCGCGGCCGCGACCCACTCCACGGACAACGACCAGCGGCGCGTCCCGCTGACCTCCGCGCCCGCGGGCACTGGCGCGTACACGGTGTCCCTCCCGGCCGACAAGGGTGTGGTCCTGCCGGGCACGTACGTGCTCTTCGCCCTGGACGCCCAGGGGGTGCCCAGCACCGCCCGCTTGATCACCGTCACTGACCCCGCGGCGGGATGACGGCAGAACCGTGTGACGGCCGGACGGCATGACGGCCGAACGGCATGACGGCCGAACAGCGGCTATGGGCGGCTTGATCATTCTTCGTTCACCTCGGGGTAAAACCCAGTCACTTTACGGCGCTAGAGTGCTCGTTCCCAGGTTCGAGGACTTCCGTCCGGTTCAGGTGCGGGACCGCCTGGCCAGCCGGGGCGCTCGCGCCGAGCCGGGCCCCGCGGCCCGGGCGGCAGGCCGGGGTCCCACCTGCCGTTCCGAGAGAGAGTGCCTCCTCCCATGTTCAACAGAGATCGCCGCAGCATGCGGCTGGTCTTCGCAGCCGTGGCCGCGCTCACGGCCGCGCTCGTCGCCTCCGTCCTCCCAGGGGCGGCCGTCGCCGCGCCGGGACCGCCCAACCGGCTCGGGCCGGTCCAGATACAGAACGCCATGAACGGCCTCGCCATGGACGCCGAGGCCGGGGACATGGAGGAGGGCCGCAAGATCCTCCAGTTCACGTACGGCGGCCGGCACGGGCAGCAGTGGTGGTTCGAGGCCGCGACCGGCTCCTCGTACTACCTGAAGAGCAACGTCAACGGCGCCTACTGCATCGGCCTCGACGGCACACTCGCGGTCCTGAAGCTGTGCGGCGGCGACGGTACGACCTGGGAGTTCGATCAGGTCCAGGCCGATACCTACCTGCTGAAGACGCCCGGCGGCGAGCAGTACCTCACGTCCCCCACCACGGCGGGCGGCAGGTCCAACAGCGGCGTCCAGCTCGCCCTCGGCAGCCGCGCCGAAGCCGACACCGGCCGCGGCCACTGGCACCTGACCGACCTGGTGCTGGAGGAGTACACCCCGCCGGCCGACCCCCGGCTCGACCAGGCGACCTTCCTCACCAGCCACAACGCCTTCAACTCCTACGGCGACGGCTATTCCTTCCCCAACCAGTCCCGCAGCATGGCCACCCAGCTGGACGAGGGCGTCCGCGGCATGATGCTGGACGTCTACGACGACGGAGCCACCGTCGAGGACCCGCTGCGCATGTGCCACGGCACGTGCTCGATCGGCGGCGACCGGCGCTTCGAGTACGGCCTCGGCGACATCGTGAAGTTCCTCCAGAAGGACACCGACGCCGTCGTCACCGTCTTCCTGGAGGACTACGTCGCCGACCGGGCGAAGATGGCCCGCGAGATGAGCGCCGTACCCGGCCTGAAGGAACTGGTCTTCGACCCCGTGGCGCAGGGGGTGGCCACCCACGGCTGGCCGACCCTGTCCCAGATGCGCGGGCTGGGCAAGCGGCTGCTGATCTTCTCCGACAAGGGCGACGTCCCCGAGGTCGGCGTCCGCGCCCAGCGCGACTGGACGGTCGAGAACTTCTGGAGCATGGGCGGCCTCGCGGGCAACAAGGACTGCTACACCCGCTGGGACGAGATCCCGCTCACGCGGCAGGAGCCCGGCTTCACCCCGCTGTTCGTGATGAACCAGTTCCGCGACGCTCCCACCGTCATCACCGCCGCCATCGACAACGGCGACTCCCTGGTCGACCGGGCGCTGAACATCTGCGGCCCGGCCGCCCGCAAGACCCCCAACTACGTCGCCGTCGACTTCTACGAGCTGCCCCTCGGCGGCTCCACCCACCGCGCCATCGAGACCATCGGCCGCCACCGGTACACCTCCGAGGCCGCCGCGAACCCGAACCCGCCCTCCCAGCTCCTGAGCGCCTACAACCGCAAGGCGCAGCTGCCCGGCATGCCGAACTGGTCGGCCGCCGGCTACCGCGGCGGCAGCCCGCTGCCCGGCGAGGCGCAGCACACCGGTGACGAGGCCTGCCGCATCACCCCGGAAGAGCTCGACGGCACCTACGGCGTCAAGCCGGACGACGAGGCCGACGACTCCGCCGGCCTCCAGCGGGCCATCGACGACATCCGCACCCGGTGCGGGGGCGCCGCGCAGTTCGAGCGGCTTTCGCTGATCACCCTGCCCGCCGGCAAGCTGAACGTCAGCCGCCAGATCTCGGTGGACGCCAGCTACCTGACCATCCGCGGCCAGGGCAGCGACCCGGCCCGGCCCGGGGGCACCCGGATCGTGTTCCGGCCCGACGACAGCACCAAGTACGACACCCTGACCTCGGACGGCAGCCGCTGGGACCAGGACGCCATGTCCTACGGGTCGGGCGCGGACACCGGCAAGGGCGGCTGGATGTGGCCCGGCCGCGGCCTGTTCCGCGTCTCGACCCGCGAGGTCGCCCCCCGGTACGCGGACGAGCTGGCCGCCGCCCCCGCCAACCGCAAGGACATCTTCGAGGGCTCGGTCAACCAGCACTGGGCCTCGGGCGTGAAGCTGCGGACCTCCGCGGCCGCGCCGGGCTTCTCCGCGAAGGAGGGCGACCGGGTCGTCCACCTCGACGCCAAGGCCGACCCGGCCCGCTTCGCGGTCGGCGGGCACGTGTGGGTGGGCGCTGCCAACAGCCGGAAGTTCTACGCCCTCCAGAGCGCCACGGACGAGGGCCGGTACGAGAACCTGCACATGCGCCAGCAGGTCTTCCGCATCAGCTCCGTCGATGCGGCGAACCGTACGCTGACCCTGGACAAGCCGCTGGAGTTCGACCTCCCGGTGGACTCCACCTCGGACGGCTCCGCCGCGATCGACGGCACCGTCTACCCCAGCAAGGTCACCCCGTTGAAGATGGTGGTCGGTGTCGGGTTCGAGAACTTCTCCTTCACCCAGGACATGCCCGGGATGACCCCTGAGCAGGCCCGGCACAACTACGGCAACCTGGCGCCCGAGTACGCCATGCACGGCCTGGTCTTCAAGTGGGCCGCGGACTCCTGGGTCCGTGGCGTCCGCGCGGAGATGACCGGATCGCACCCGATCGTCACCGAGGTCGCCAAGAACCTCCAGTTCGAGCGGAACCACCTCGACGGCGCGTGGAACAAGGGCAAGGGTGGCAACGGCTACTTCCGCGGCAGCCGCGTCTGGGACTCCCTCTACGCCTTCAACACCACGCGCGACCTGCGCCACTTCACCCTGCAGTGGTCGGCCTCGGGCAACGTGGTCTACGGCAACGACTTCGACTCCGACCTGAACCTCCACGGCGGCTGGGAGCGCCGCAACCTCTTCGAGAACAACACCGTCCGCGTGCCGTACGAGCACTACTCGGGCAACTGCACCGCCCGCTGCGGCGGCGAGGGTGGCGACGTCGAGGCCGGGACCTGGTACCCGATCTGGTGGGCCGCCGGGGCCAAGGCGCTCAAGTGGTCCGGCTCCTCCGGCCCGCAGAACGTCTTCCACAACAACACCCTGTCCAAGCAGCTCACCCCGGGCGGCCCGTACACGGACTACCTGCCGTACGGGAAGACGGGCGCGGGCGCCCAGCCGGTCTACCAGTTCGGCTCCGCGCCGGGCGACCCGTCCCGCTTCCAGCACCTGACCCAGGGCGGCAGCCCGATCGCCGACTGGAACGGCCGCGAGAAGGACGACTTCTCGGCAGGTGCGGGCGTGGACTCCACCCACACCGCACCGCTCACCTCCGTGTTCCTCAGGAACGCGGGGTAGCGGCAACCCGCTGAACGCGCGGCCCGGGCAGTCCGTCTGCCCGGGCCGTCGCGTTCGATACGGGCGCGTCCCGACACGGGTGCGTCCCGCCGCGGGCGCCTCCGCACCCGGAGGCTGCTGCATCGAACCGCCGATGGTCCGGTGCAGG
Source organism: Streptomyces roseofulvus (assembly GCF_039534915.1). Classification (NCBI taxonomy): domain Bacteria; kingdom Bacillati; phylum Actinomycetota; class Actinomycetes; order Kitasatosporales; family Streptomycetaceae; genus Streptomyces; species Streptomyces roseofulvus. Next base: position 8,120,511 of record NZ_BAAAWE010000001.1, read on the forward strand.
TCAGGGTCAGGGCAGTGGGCGAGGAGCTGGGACTGGAGGGGGGGTGCCTTGCTGCTCCGTCACCGGCTCTGTCAATATCCAGCTGACCCCTTGGATTGGGCTTCAGCCGCCGAACAGAGGGACGCGCACGGACGTGTTGACGCGGGGACGTGCTCGGAGAGCCAGCCTCCTCCAGGACGCTGGCTCTCCGCACAAAGACGCCCGATCCCCCCGCAGGCTGCCCGGGCGCTGGCGCCATACGCCCGTCGCGCCGGCGGTAGCGCGAGCAACCGAGGCCGACCTCCACGAATCGTCCCCGGGCGACCGCTTCCCCGCCCTCACCGAATCGCGGGCCTGCGGCCTGTCCGAGCCCGTTCCTTGACCCGGCCTGCGTCCGCGCCGCGCCCTGGGTGCCGGCGCTCGCGTCGGCCGCGAGTCCGACCACAGCGAGGAACCCGGCGCTGGAGCGTCCGGCCTGGTCACGCCGTCGACCGGAGACCTTCGAATCAGTGTTCCCTTTGTGTGGGATGGCGGGTTAGCTTCCCCTTGAAGTAAGATCCCGTGACGGGGGAGCACCACATGCGTGCCGTCGAATCGGCAGGCCGGCTCGGCCGCCCGCCGGAGATCCGTATTGATCCCGAGGGGCTGACTGACCGGCAGATCGCGATCATCGAGATCGTCGAGCGTGAGACGCCAGCCGGGGGTAGCCGCCCTCTGTGCGCGAGATCGGCGCCGCGGTCAAGCTCCGCAGCACCTCGTCGGTCGCGCACCAGCTCATGGCGCTGGAGCTGAAGGGCGTCCTCTACCGCGACCCCCGCCGCCCGCGCACCCACCGCGTCCGCGAGCGCTGGGCCGAGGACTACCCCCAGGCACCCACCACGGCCGACCCCGCCGTGGCCGCTGTCCCCTTGTTCGGCCGGATCGCCGCCGGCGCCCCGATCCTGGCCGAGGAACAGGTCGAGGACATCCTGCCCCTGCCGCGCCGGCTGGTCGGCGAGGGCCGGCTCTTCGCACTGAAGGTGGTCGGCGACAGCATGACCGACGCCGCCATCTGTCACGGAGACACCGTCGTCGTCAGGCAGGCCGACAGCGCGGACCACGGCGACATCGTCGCCGCGATGCTCGACGGCGAAGCCACCGTCAAGCGCCTGCGCCGCGAGAACGGCCACGTCTGGCTCATGCCCCACAACCCCGCCTACGAGCCGATCCCGGGCGACGACGCCGTCATCCTCGGCAAGGTCGTCGCGGTCCTGCGCACCCTGTGACCGGAGGCCCGGGGGGCGCCGGTCCCTTTGGGAGGGGCGGAGAAGGCCCGGCGTCGTCCGACGGGGGCCGGCGGTCCTGTACGCCGCCCCGCCGCGGCCGTACGTAACCCCGCCCGGGACGCAGCTTCTGATGTGCCGTCAGAGGGCGTCCGGCCCTTGTGAACCGGCTCCGGGTAAGCGCGGGGACTGTAGACCCGGTGATCGACAGTGAGCCTTCTTCATCCTCATGTTGAGGCATGCCAAAGGGCGAACCGCCAGGTCTCAACGTGCTTCGACCCCATGCACCGAGCTTCAGCTTGAGACCACAGAAGTTGTGCCAGAGCCCGTTCTCGTGAACAAAGCCAGCGGCATTCGTATGCCGAGCCTGGAGCCGCGTCGTCAGCGGGGCGTGATGGAGACCCGGGGCAGGAGGGAGATCGCCGGGTTGCAGTCCCCGAAGACCACCCGCCTCGTGCGCGTGGTGGTTTCCACGAGGACGAAGCCGGTGGGTGGTAGGGCCTGGAGCTGTGTGGGCTCGACGGTGAAGTCGTAGACCCGTGTAGCAGTCTCCCCGGTCGTGGTTGACAGCGAGCGTGTGCTGTTCACGCTCTGCTGCCAGCTGTGGGAGAGCGAGCTGCCGTGCGAGCTGGACCAGCCGTCCCCCGTCGACGAGGCGCTCGTCGTGCCGTACTGCTCGCCCGTGCCGAGGCTGCGCCCGTGCGACAGAGTCTCGGCGAACTGCCGGGTCAGTTGGGTGAGGACGAAGGTGTGCTGCTGGCCGATGAACTCCGCCGCGGCCTTCGCCTCCTCACCGTTGCCGAGGCGCATGAACACCGTGGCGCTGTCGGGGCCGCCGGCCAGCGCCTCGGTTCCGTCCCGCAGGTGCTCCAGCAGCAGCAGGAGCCGTACCCCCGCCTGCCGTGCGCGCCGAGCGAGCCCTTCCAGGGCGTCACGGCCGAGGCGATCGGCGCCGGCGAGCACCAGGGTTCCCTTCTGGGGTTCGCGCGCGAGGGTGTCCAGGCCGTGGGTGAGCCGGGCGAGGAGCATGCGGTCGGCGATGTCCTTGCGGTGCCGCCCCGGGCCGGAGGTGGAGACGACGGTGAGCTGCCCCGGGCGCCACCACGGGACCGTCGGCTCGGAGGCGGTGTCTTCGGGTGCGGGGCCGCTCAGGAACGCGTCCATGAGGTCCTTGAGGTAGTGCAGTTCGTTCTGACGCCGTTCACTAGTGCCCACCGTGTCGATGGCCCCGGTGAGGGCGACCACTTCCTCGCGTGCCAGAGGCCCCGTTCCGGTCGTGCCCGTTTCGTACTGGCGGAGCAGCACGGCGAGTCCCGCCGTCAGCCGGTGGTACGTGAGCGGCGCGCGCAGTCGCGTCGTGACGGCGCGCAGCAGAGCCGCGTCGACGGTACGCAGATCCCCGTCGGTGCCCGTTGGGCGCAGCGTGGCGAGGGCATCGGCGATGGTCTCCGCCAGGTCCTCGGGCGTCGTTCCGGCCAGCAGGTCCGCGTCGAGCGACTTTCCGGGGAACGGCAGATGGGCGACGGGGATTCCGCGAAGGCGGGTGAGCCGGAAGAGTTCGAGCGCGACATGCTGCTCGGTGAGGTCCGCGACGACCAGCGCGTCTCCCGCCGTCAGGACCGAGCCGCCCACGCCCGTCAGCAGGGAGGCCCATCCGTGGCGCGAACCGCCGATGACGTCGACGCGGGCGGGGCAGGAGCGGAGGACCACCGGGTACCAGGTGTCGAGCGTCGCGCTGGTGCGCAGCTGCTCCTGCCGATGGTTTTCGAGCTCCTGGCTCCAGTGGGCGAGGAGTTGCTGGTGCTCGGCGATCCGGCGGTCGCGGTCGGCGAGCGCCGCCAGGCGCGCGGTTTCGACCCGGCGGGAGGGACGTGTGGCAGCGAGGACCACGCCGCCGACGACGACCAGGACGAGGGCGAGGAAGATGTTGAACAAGGCGCAGGCACCGATGACGACGACCGCCACGGGGATGGCGCCCGCCATGCCGCGGCGGTCGGCCGCTTCCGTCTGCAGCCGGGCGAGCTCGGGATAGAAGGGCTCCGTCCACTCCGGCGGGCAGGCCGCCGCGGGGTGGGGGAGCGGAGCCGGCGGAGGCACGTACTCCCACCCCCATCGTTCCGCCCCGTCGAAGACCTGCTCCGCAAGCTCGGCGTCGAACGTGTTTCCCTCGTCGGCCATGGCTCTCCCGCTGTCGTACGGTGTTCGTGGGCGTCCCGGCGTCCGTCGGCTTTCGTGGGCGTCCGTCGGCGTTCGGCGGTCTTCTAGTCCCCGAGCACGGGTTCGATGCCCTGGCCGAGCTCCGCCCCCTGCGAGAGCTTCGACCCAGCTGCCTGTTCCGGAGCGGGCACGCTGGCCCGGGATGCGTCGACGCCCGTTTCCCGCAACAAGGCGACGTCGGCGGCCATCTTGTTCACGGACCCGAATCCGAATCCGGCTGCGGCGGGCGTGTGCTGCGGCTGGCGGGCCTCGACGGCCGGCACCGCCTCGACCACGGGATCCTTCACTTCGAGTTCCCGCTGCGAGGCGACGACGGTGCCCATCTCGTTCACCGACCCGAATCCGTATTCGGCTGCGGCGGGTGTGCGCGACGGCTGGGGGGCCTCGATGGCCGGCACCGCCTCGACCACCGGACCCTCCACTTCGAGGCCGAGCGACAGTTCTTTCGCCTCCCCGCTCGTGTCGGAGCCAGCGCGAGGCTTGGTGGGGGAGGAGATCTCAGGGTTGGGCTCGTTCTGCCAGGCGAGCATCTCGCCCTCCTGCGGTACCCCGTCCTCGAAGCCGGAGTCCCCCCGGGCATCGGCCGCGGTCTCCTGCTCCCCGCTCTCGGGCCTGTCAGCGGGATCCGTGCCGTAGCTGTCCATGCCGCTCAATGGTCCGTGCCTTTCTTTCGGGTGAGTTCATGTGCCAGTCGTCGTGCGGACTGTTCCATCAGCACCTCCAGCCACCGGCCCGGCGCGCAGGCGAGGGTGAAGGCGCGCCGTATGTGGGTCTCCGCCACTCCACCGGTGAGGGCGGTGATCGCGTCGTACAGGCCGCTGCGTGCGACGTCGCCGACGCGCGCGTGCGGCCGGGCGGCCGCGGTGCCGGGCAGGGTCCGCACCTGGTCGCGGTGGCTGGCGGCCGAGGTTCCGGTGAGGACCAGACCCCGGGCGGCCCACTGCGCGGTCAGTTCGGCCGGGTAGGTGTGCGGCCCTTCGGGGTCGTCCCGCAGGGCGACATGGATCGTCTCCAGGACGTCGCGGAACCGGTAGCCGCCGTAGGCGAACCGCCGTGGGTCCTCGTCCGCGCTCCACCGCCCGCGCAGCAGGCCGTGGAGTGCGGTGTGCAGGTGCGCGGCGAAGTCCGGGGCGTCGACCTCGTGCCGCATGAAGGATTCGCGGGCGCCGACCGCTCGTTCCACGGCGTGGACGAGCGCGCAGTCCAGCACGCGCGGCGTTGGACCGGTCAGGTCGTCCCGCACGGCGGCCGAGGGCCCGGGCGGGGGCATGCCCATCGCCTGGTTCGTGGCGACGGCCTCCACCCAGACCAGCGTCAGGGGGGCGGCGGACAGGTGCCGGGCGTCGTTCATGACCCGCAGCGTGCACGGTTCGTCGCGGCAGGAGGACCCGCACAGGGGACTGCGGCTGCCCCGCAGCGGAGGCCGTGCCGACGCCTGCCGCGCGGACTCGTCGCGCTCGCCGTAGGGCATCGACGCCAGGACAGGCCGGTCCATGCCGTCGGCGGCCACCGCGGCAAGCCCCGGTGGGAAAGCGACCACGCTCACGCTCTGCTCGTCCTGCAGGTTCATGGTGCCGCCGACGGCCCGCCGGTCGTCCTCGGCCGGCAGCCGGTGCATGATCTTCAGAGCGCTGTTCTTGATCACGTCCGGGAGGATCTTCGTGGGGATCTGCTCGACGATGACGACGCCCTCCCCGTACGCCCGGATCTCGGCCAGCAGCGAGGCGAACAGGTCGACGGCCGCAGCGGCGGGCCCGTCCGTCACGTTCTTCAGCAGCCGGTGCGCCTCCTCCACCACCAGCACGTGTCGCAGCGGCACCGCGCCGCCGCCGTGGTGCACGCGTAGGTGCTCGACGACACGGATGAGCACGGCGCCCATCAGGAACGCCTTGTCCTGGTCGTTGGTGAGCGCCTCCAGTTCGAGGACGAAGTTCCCGCTCAGCAGTCCGCCGACGTCCAGGGGGTGCCCGCCCTCGAAGAACCGGCCAGGGGCCCCTTCCCGGAGCGAGCCGATCCGGACGTCCACGAATCCGCGGACGTTGTCCGTGACCTCCTTGCCATAGCCGATCGTCTCCACGACACGGCGAGCGGTCGCCTGGAGGTCGCCGAGGGTGGGATGGCGTGCGGCGCGGGGCACGTCCGGCTCGTTCCTGAGGTACTTGGGCCGGTGAACGGGGCGCGGTTCGCCCGTGACAAGGTCCCAGCCCGCAGCGGTGTAGCACTCGGAGAGCGAGCGGGAAAGGACCTGGGGAAACGGTTCGTCGCCTTCGAAGCACGCGAGGAAGAGCGCTCGCACCAGGTCGAGGTGGCTCTGCAGCGGGAATCCCGGCTCCGGTTCGAGAGGATTGAGGGAAGCGGGCGGCACGTCCACCGCCCCGGGACGGATCACGCCTACCTGAGGAGCACCTCGGCCTTCCGTGTTCCGGCCCTGCTCGTCCCCGCCCTTCGCGTTCCGGTCTTCCGGCGTCCAATCCTCCCGTGCCGCGGCGGCCAGCCGGCCGGCGATCCGGGCGTACTCGGCCTTGGCCGGTTCGATCACGAGCCACGGGACCGGATCCCGATGGGTCGCGAGCGCGGTGAGCAGGGAACGTACGGTCTGCGACTTGCCCGACCCCGTCGCCCCACACACGAACGCGTGCCGGTTGAGCGTCGCCCGCGTCAGCCGGAACGTTCCGGTGGGTGCTGATGCCTCGTCGAGGACATCGCCGACGGGGAAGCCGTCCTCGAGCCCCGTACGGTCGTCAGTGTCGAAGGTGACGTCGAAGCGGTTGGGGGCGAGGGCGCGGACGCCCGGAAGTTCGCGGGCCGGTGGCCGGGCGAGCGCCGCCACCAGCTCCGCGGACGCGGTGAACGCCCCGTCCTTTTGGGCAGCCTCGGCCGCCCCACCCGGCAGCGTCGCGTCCGGGGGAGCGATGCGATCGGCCGGGGCCAGGACATACGGCAGTTCGTCCAGATCACCGGCCGCGCACAGGAGGGCCGCGGACGCGTGCGCCACGCCGGGCGTCTCCGCCCCAACCAGCACGGTCACGTCCCACATTCCCGTTGCCCGTGCCCGGCACAGCTCTCGATACCGGCTCTCGTACCGGGAGACGGCCATCCGGTCGGCCTCTGAGCTGTCCCGCCGCCGCATGTGGGGGAGCCGTAACGCCAGATCCGTACGTTCCCGCTCCAGTCGCTCGTACGGCACCGGCTCGGCCAGCACCAGCCACGCGAAGGCGTCCGGAAGGTGAGCGACCGCGTCGTCGAAGGTCCCGCGCCGGCCGCCGGTCCGCTGCCGCTCACCGCCTGCGTCGATGTGCAGTGGGTCGTGAAAGCCCGTGCAGGGGACCCAGTACGGCATCCGGAGCAGCCGGGCGATGTCCCCGGGCGGAACGGTGTGGGCTGTGGCGCCGGGCGGGTAGCGCAGCGGGACCACGGTCTCCGGAGGCGGCTCGATACCAGCCGGCGGGAACCAGGGTGCTCCGCCCATCAGGAAGTGCAGCGGTCGGTGCTGCCCCGGCCGGACCCATGCGGCGGCGAGGCCGACGGGCTTTCCGCCGTCGTCCTCCACACTGTCGTCCTTCCTGCCGGTCTCCTTCCCGACGCGACTCAACACCGCGTGGGCCGCTGTCACGGCCGCCGTGAGCTGGGAACGGGTGGAGTCCGGGTCGGTCTCCTGCCTGCGCAGGCGCGGCACGGAGACGACGCGGTGGAATCGGTAGGAACTCAGATCGGGCGGTTGTACGGCCGACGTTAAGGCGGAACGACTCGTTCCGGCATGGGTGTCAGGACGTGACGACGCAGGCTCCCGTCCCTGCCGTCCACCAGTGTCGGTGCCGCTCACTCCAGACCCCCGTCCGACCGCCCGGGGCGGACCGGAGCGGTGTCGGAACATGGTCACCCAGGGAGGCGTGATTGTCAGCCCCGCGACCATGAGCACAAGTGCATTGACTCGAAGACGTACAGCGGTGGCTGGACGCGGACAGGGGCCTGCCGCTCAGCCCGGCGGCCGGACGCGGCGTGTCCCCCAGGCGCGCCGCGCCGCTCCGAGGCTACGTCCCGGTCGCTGAGGACGACTTCGTCCACCCCCTCCTCGACACCGCGATCTGCAAGGCGCTCGCTGTCGACGACCCGTACGCGGTCGACTACGACCGGGCCCACCCCGATGGGCGTCAGGCGGCGTCGCGCGTACGACTACGAGCAGATCGGCCCGGTGTGTGAGCGGGTCCTCGCGAAGGCAGGGTACGGAGCCGAGCCCGCGTCCCAGCTCGTGGCCGGCTTCGGGTCAGCCATTCGCTTCCGGCACAAGGACCACCAGCACCTGTGCCCCGTCCTGGAGAAGCTGCCCCAGGACCTGGAGGGCTGGGTGCCGTGGTCCTGCGACCTGGAGCGCGGCCACGCCGGACCGCACCACCACCGGGCGATGGAGTACCACCGGGCCGACGCCCTCGACCCTCACCGTGCGGTGCCTGAGTCGCCTGCGCGCCAGGACGCCCGCCGGGCGGATGCATGCTCCCCGCCGGTCACCCGCCTGCTCAGCGGCACTGTGACACCCACGACGAGCACCGTACGGGTTGAGGGCCGCTTGCCCACCGAGGGCGGCCGAGTTGTGCAGGGCCGCCGTGAGACGGGCTATGGCGACGGCGCCTCAGGAACCGGCCTACAGGCCAGCTCTGGCGAGGAGGGCTTCCGCCTGCTCCTCGGTGAGCACGGGTGGGGCGGCGGCCGGTGCGGGGCACGTGTGGCTGCGGTGCGACAGGAGGAAGGTCTCGGTCGGATCCTCCGTTGCCAGTGTGGACATGAGCAGCTCCCGCAGTACTGGCGGAGTGTCCGCGCGGCGCGCGATCTCGTTGCGAACGAGGACGTTCGGGTCCTCGGCCAGCAAGTCGCGGAGAACCGCAGGGAGCTGAGGATGAGCGGCAACGGCACTGCGGACACACGGATCTGGGTCGCGGGCCAGTTCCGGAGTCGGGGGTGAGCGCCTCGCGGCGGCGACGCGTGTCACCGGGTCTGCGAGGAGGGCGGGCAACAGATCAAGGGCCGGAGACCAGTGCGCGAGTGCAGCCTGGCGGACGCCCGGTTCGGAGTCCGTGAACAGAGCCCGGCGCACGGCCTCTGGGGCGTTGCGACAGTGCTGAGGGATCCACTCTCGCACGCTGGAGTTTGGGTCCTCCGCGAGACGGGTCAAGAGTTCAGTTGGCAGGTGCTCGTTCATCGTCAGGAACGACCGCACCAGGGGCTCGGGATCGTTGGCCAGGCGAGCCAGCAGTCCGGGCGGCTCGTCGGTGGCGCTGGCGGCGGCCGCGCACCGAACTGCCGGCTCCGGATGCTCCGCCAGGCGGGCCTTGGTGGAGGCCGGCACCCAGCGGTTGGCGGCGAGCGACCGCGCGGAGCCGAGCGCGATGATCTCCTCGATCTGTTCTTCGGTCAGATCCCGACGCTGCAGTGCCGCCCTGCGGCGAGCCACTGGATGCTGGAGAAGGCGCCACACCATGGGGGCGGGGAGGCCCTCTTGAACTGCTAGTGCGCTAAGTTCAAAGTCCAGGTCCATGGACCGCAGGGTAAACTGACGCACCGTATTGCCCACAGGCCGTCGCCAAGGTCCGATCTCCGCGCGGCGCACCCAACGGGGAGATCCACGAGGATCAACAGTCACTCAGCGTGGACCCTCAACAGAACCCGTGTCAGAGCCCGAAGTCGTGAACAAGCGGTAGACCCCATGGTCGCCCCTTGCGTGCCGGGGCTGCCTCCTCCTTCCGCAGAGCGGTGATGAGCGCGCTGAACCGCTGCGGGCTCAGTCCGGTGAACGGGCCTATCCAGCGGGGCTCCGATGCCGTGATCACACCAGTCATGGCGAGATCATCTCCCGGGCCTGGAGAGTCGTGTGGAGTTACGGGATCTCGGGGTACTGGGGGCGCTTCCGCTTGAGCTTGGCCAGGTCACTGAGATCGATGCCGGTGGCTTTGGCGTACTGAGCCTTTTCCAACCTCACGCTGACGCGTGGTGAAGGACGAGGACGGCCTGGACGACCGCTGTGATGCGGTTGGTGCTGCAGCGGAGCTTCCGTAGGAGACGCCAGCCCTTCAGGGTGGCCATGGCCTGTTCGCCGAGGCAGCGGATCTTGGCGTGCGTGCTGTTGTGGCGGCGCTGCCACCGCTTGAGTCGACGGCCGCGGAAGGGCACCCGGATGGAGCCGCCGGCGCCCTGGTATGCCTTGTCGGCCCAGCACTTGAGGTCGGCTTCGGTGAGTGCTTCGACGATCCCGTGAGTGCGGGCGGCGGTCAGGTCGTGGGTGGAGCCGGGCGACGCGGGCGAGGCCCACAGCAGGCGGCCGAACGGGTCGGTGAGGACCTGGACGTTCATGCCGTGGCGTTTATGTTTCCCCGAGTAGTACGGGGTGTCGGCGGCGATCCGGTCGATCGGCAGCAGGGTGCCGTCCAGGATCACGAACGCCTTGGTCCGCGCGATGCGCATCGCCTCGGCCAGGGTGGGCGCGAGCGCGGCCAGCACGTCGACGGCCTGGCGTATGTAGCGGTATGCGGTCGCGATGCCGATACCGAACCCGGCGGTGAGCCGGGCGTAGGTGTCGCCGCATCGCAGATGGGCCAGAACGAGCAGAGCCTGACGACCGGTGGTCAGACGCCGCCACCGGGTCCCGATCTCTTGCCGCCTGGCTGTCAGACGCCCGGTCAGGAACCGCAGGGTGCGACTGGGCAGGTCGATCGAGGACGGGTAGGCAAGCACGCGAAGCTCCTGGCGGACACGGGTGATCTTGGTCGAGAAACCCGTCTACCAGGAGCTTCGTCGTTCCGCAGTTCCGTCCAACACGTGTGACTGAGCGCTTCAGTTGGCCGGTTGAGCGTTGACCGGGCAGGTGCGGCGTATCCCCGTGCGGGCGCCGTCCCCGTTCTACTCCACCGGCTCGCGCCAGGCGGCGACGAGATCCTGGAAGCCCGAGAAACGGGTGCCAGGAACAGTCTCACCACTGATCGTCTCGCCGTTGAGCCAGCAGATGTCGAAGATGTCGGTCTCGGTGTCGAGGAGGCAGCACACACCACCGGTGGTGGCGGTGAGGTCGGTGAAGACATTCCTGACGCTTGCGGACTGCACGAACATCCGGCTCATGCTCGAGGTAGCGGCGGTGAACTGCAGTGACGCAAAGTTCGGGTGCCATGCGGGGGAGAACCTGACCGTCAGGTAGATGTACCCGACCGACACCCGTCCCTGCTCGTCGACCCTGTCGGAATCGCGGAGGAAGACCTCGCGCACCGCGTCGTCGACGCCGACGACGATCGAGGTGTCCAGTTCGAGCGAGCCGCCTGCCGAACAGTCGACCGGTTCGCTCTTGAACTTCGAGGTGAACGGCACGATCACCTGCTCTCCGCCCGGCAGGGTCACCGGAAGCGGCGGCGTCTCGCGGCCTTGGGGGGCGAGCACGGCCAGCCGGGTCAGCGCTCTCGCAACGTTCCGAGGGGGCATGAAGATCTTATAGCTGTAGTCCAGCCCCATACCGTCCCGCCTCCCCTGTCCTGAACCGTCATCCTGTCATGATCGGGATCGATCGCCCAGTTGATTCCAACGTGGCTGGCTTCGCCCGGACGCAGTCGGCAACGCAGCGCTCAGTCACAACACGCGGCCCCGCCGGCAGGTTGGAAATGGCTCACTGGCATTGAGAAGTCTCTGGGCATTCGCCGCCCTCCGGCACTCGCCCGGCGCCGACGCCCACTACCGGCGTCGCCGCGAGACCGGAGACTGGCACGCGGCAGCCCAGCGCAACCTCTTCAACCGCATGATCGGCCAGCTTTACCACTGCCTCCAGAAGCGCGAGCTCTTCGACGAGCAGTCCGCGTTCCCTGGCTCGCCCGAGCTTGTAGTCAATGCCGCTGAACTGGCAGCAGCTCGCTCACCCAAGCTGGCAGTTCGGGGTCATCGCGCCAGGCTGCGGTGATCGTGAGGAGGGCATCCCACGATGCATCGACGACGGGGCCAGGGGCAGCATTCTCAAGCTCTCCGTACAGTCGACGGCACAACTGGGACGTCACTTCATAGAGGGCTCCGTTGACCTCACTCACGCGTGCGAGTGCAGAACCCGGAGCCGGAGGCGGCTCCCCGTTGAGCCGGATGGTCGTAGCCGCGGCAGCGTACGTCCGTCCATGGATGAAGTCCCGCAGCGCGGCCACCTGTTCCCACGTTGGCAAGAAGCGCTGGAAAGGGGCCGATTCGGTCATGCCGCAAGGCTATCCGCGAGGTCGTCGTTGTTCGAGGTCCGGACCCCAGCGACTTGACGGCATAGCAACGTGAGGTGTCTCTGGGCCTTCTCCTCGATCACCGCCTCACCCGGCGCCAAAGCCCACTAGGAGTTGTCTTCAATGTCACGCCCACATCAGGAGCGAGGCGAGGGTGACGGCTGCTTGGTAGGACTCGGCGGTCTTGTCGTAGCGGGTCGCGATGCCGCGCCACTGCTTGAGGCGGTTGAAACACCGCTCCACCACGTTGCGGCGCTTGTAGAGCTGCTTGTCGAAGGCTGGCGGGCGTCCGCCGCGGCTGCCGCGCCGGAGCCGGTTGCGGACCTGGTCGGATCGCTCGGGGATGGTGTGGCTGATACCGCGCCGTCGCAGCCAGGTGCGGATGGCTTTGGAGCTGTAGCCCTTATCGCCCAGGACGTGGGCGGGCCTGATGCGGGGCCGTCCGGGGCCGATGCGGGGCACTCGTATCGCGTCCATCACGGCGGTGAACTGCGTGCAGTCGTTGGTGTTCCCGCCCGTGACCACGAAGGCGAGCGGGCGGCCGAAGGCGTCACAGGCAAGGTGGATTTTGCTGGTCAGGCCGCCCCGGGAGCGTCCGAGTGCCGGTGGGCAGAGCCCCCTTTTCGGGCCCCGGCGGCATGCTGGTGGGCTCGCACGACGGTGGAGTCGACCGACACCAGCCAGTCGATGTCCCCGGCCGCGTCCGCCTTTGCCTGCGCGGCCCGCAGCATCCGCTCGAAGGTCCCGTCCAGGGCCCACCGGCGGAAGCGGGTGTGCAGCGTTTGCCACGGCCCGTACCTCTCGGGCACATCCCGCCAGGCGGTGCCGGTGCGGAACTTCCACACGATCCCGTTGAGGACTCTTCGGTCGTCCAACCGCTTCCGGCCCCGCAAGGGCGCAGGCAGCAGCGGCCGGACGAACTCCCACTCGGCATCGGACAGTTCATGGCGACGTATCACCCGACCATGATCCACCACTCAAGATCAATTGAAGACACGACCTAGCGGCACCGCCGCGACCGCAGAGACTGGCACGTCGCTGCCCAGCGCAACCTCTTCAACCGCATGATCGGCCAGATCTACCACTGCCTCCAGAAACGCAAGCTCTTCGATGAGCTCGTGGCGTTTCCTGCCCTGCCGGAGCTCACGGTCAGCGCTGCCTGACGGGCGGGCGGCCGGTCAGAGGTTGAGCTCGAAGTACTCGTCGATGGAGATGAAGCGGTGTTGGCCAGTCGCAGGATCGACTTCCAGGGGGACGTTCCCCCCGATCCCGTCGCCCCCGTCGGCGGCGTTGTAGAAGACGTAGAACTTGCCGTGCCGCTGCGTCACTGAGGTGACGGCCAAGTACTCGCCAATGAGTCCTTCGGTCAGGATGCGCGCGTCGCTCTCGCTCAACAATGGAACCTCCCCTGTCGGGGCAGGCTATCCGCACACCGAGACGCCCTTCCACGGCGCGCGATGTTCGAGGACGTGCGTAGCAACGTGAGGTGTCTGGATAGACCCGTTCTCCGGGCTGAGTCCGCGCGCCTTCGGGAAGCTGGTGACGGTGCTGCGTCACGCAGGTGCGGACACGGTCCGCAAGGGCCGGCTGTGGAGCCTTCCGCTGGAAGACCGGACCCTGCTGGTCACCGCCTACTGGCGAACCAACCTGACCATGCGGCAGTTGGCCCCGCTGTTCGGGGTATCGAAGTCGGCGGCGGACCGGATCATCGACGACCTCGGGCCGATGCTCGCGCTCCAGCCCCGCAAGCTGTTCGCGAAGGACACCGTGCTCATCGTGGACGGCACCCTGGTCCCCACCCGGGCGTCGCCGAGCAGTCGAAGATCTACCGATACTCCACCAACCACCAGGTCGTCATCGACGCCGACACCCGCCCGGTCGTCGTGGTCGGCAGGCCGCTCGCCGGGAACCGCAACGGCTGCAAGGCATGGGAGGAATCCGGAGCTAAGGCAGCCGTCGGCAAGACCCTCACGATCGCCGACGGCGGCTACCCGGGCACCGGCCTCGTCATCCCGCACCGCCGCGAACGCGGCCAGACCGAGCTTCCGGCGTCTTCGCCCGGATGAGGACCTGGAAGATCCTGCGTGACTGCCGCCTCAAGGGCGACGGCGTTCACCGCGCCATGCTCGGTATTGCACGGATGCACAACCTTGCTCTCGCCGGATAGGCAAGCGGGCCGCACGGCGGGCCAACCATCTCTCCCGTCACATGCTTGTTGATCGCTTCGAGCTGTGTGACGCGCCGGTCGATCTCTTCCTCCTCGGCGTCCCAGTCGGGCAGGGGACCGTCGCTTGACGAGTTAGGCGCCTGAGGTGTCGACACCGCCCGGTGGCCCCTGTCCGACCTCCCCACCCGCCGCCGACGACGACCTTCTGGCCGCTGTTGTCGGTGAACACCCGCCCGGTGGTCGGATCAGTGGTCTGCTTGCCGCGCCGGCCGGTGATGATGAACGCCTCGCTGGGCCCGGCGACCTTGTAACGCGTGATGACGACGAGACCGAGCAGCACGAGCAGAACGACGATGCCCACCACAGCGGTGAGGACAGGGCTCATGACGAGACCCCCTTCGATCGGAACCAAGAAGAGAAAAAGCGGGCAGCGGCGGAGGCGTCAGCGTTCCACCGGACGGACGGCGACCGACGTCGGCGAGAGCACGGACTCGACCCACACCTCGGCACCACGAGCGACCGGCGCAGCGGACTTCGCGGCGTACTTCACCGGCTGCCCGGCGAGGTACACCAGCACTTCGCCGTAGCCGCCGGCCGGAATCGCCGTCACGACCGAGCCACTCGTCCCGGTCAGGTCCTCGCCCCGCGGCGCGGGCGTAGCCCCGTCGCGCATGAGCGCCCGGCAGCCACCGCCCTGCCCGTCCCGACCACAGGCAGGGCGGCCCTTCTTCCGGGCCCAGACCGTCACACCGCCGACCTCACGACGTCGATCTGTACGCGGCGATCGCCGTGACGCCAAGGCCGGCCTGTCGCTGCGTCCGGTCAGGAGTGCGTGGTCCGGAACACGAGATACCGGCTGAAGGCCTCGTGGCTGTCGGGAGTGAAGCGCCACTCCAACAGGGCCGAGTGAAGCTCGGACTCGGTCAGCCAGCCATGCCAGGCGACCTCATCGGGATCGCGGGTCACCGTGCCCGGAATCACGGCTTCATGCACGCCGAGCCAGTGAGGGCTCAGGCCGCTGCGGTTGATGAACGCGAACAACAAGCGCGGCAGACCACGGATGCCCAGTTCTTCGGCCAGCTCCCGCCCGGCGGCCTGTTCATAGGATTCGCCGACACCCACGGCGCCACCGACCATGACCTCATAGAGCCCGGGGAAGCGCGACAGCTGCTCCGACCGCCGATGGACGAGGATCCGACCACGTTCATCACGACACACCGTCGAAGCGATTCGATGCAGCCAGCCCTCCCGGATGGCCTGCCGACGGGTGACCACCCCCAGGACACGATCTTGACAATCGACACGCTCCACCAGTTCATCCACGAAGCACACCCTGGCAGCACCCACTGACAACGCCGCTTCTCGGCGAGCCGTTCTCAGAACTCGACAACATTCTGGACCCGCTTGATCAGCATCTGTTGCCCGAACTCGGCACCTACCGTTCTCGGGTTACACCTACGTAGCCGCATGAAGGAGGCCGGCACCGTCGTGCGCAACGCCCCCCCGCCAGAACGCCGTCACCGTGACCTCGCTCGACCTCACCGCCAAGATCCCGACGGCTACGCTCATCAGCTGCGTCAACATGACACCTACGAGGCGTACAGCACCAAGCGCAAGGCAGTCATCCCGCTGCCCGCCGAGCCGTCGAGAGGTCGTAGACCCGGTCCCGCGGCCCGTAGCGTTCGGGCACATCGCGCCAGGGGGCGCCGGTGCGGGTCCGCCAACGTATGCCGTCTATCAACTGCCGCCGCGTCCACACCTGCGGCCGGCCCGGCTTGATGCCCTGCGGCAGCAGTGGCTCAAGCCGGGCCCACTGGCCGTTCGTCAGATCTCCACGTCCCACAGGACGTGATCATGAACGAGCAAGATCCACTTTCGCAACAGACCCTAAAGGGTGTTGCAGAAGGCTCAGTTCTGGGCATTTTGCCTGTATGGGTGGGGTGTTGCGGGCTGAGCCGGTGTGGGTGGAGACGTTCACGGGCTTGCGGATGGACCGGTTCGTGAAGCTGGTGAAGGTGGTCCGGGAGCGAGGTGGTAACGGCCCGGGTGGTGGCCGGCCGTGGTGTCTGCCGCTGCCGGACCGGGTGCTGCTGGTGGCCGTGTACTACCGCACGAACCTCACGATGCGGCAGCTCGCGCCGCTGTTCGGCTGCTCACCCGCCACGGTCTGCCGGGTGATCCAGCGGCTCCGTCCGCTGCTGGCACTCGAGCGGGCTCCGCGGCCGATGGCGGACACCGACCGGTTGTGGATCGTGGACGGCACTTTGATCCCGGTCCGCGACCGGAAGGTCGGCGCCTCGTCCCGCAACTACAGGTTCTCGGCGAACGTGCAGGTCATCATCGATGCCGACACCCGCCTGGTCATCGCGGCGGCCCGGCCGGCGCCGGGCAACAAGGCCGACGCACATGTCTGGCGCGAGTCGGACCTGCCCGCCGTGGCGGCGGGAACGACCGTGATCGCGGACGGCGCCTACCTCGGCACCGGCCTGATCGTTCCGCACCGGAAGAGAGCCGGCCGCCCCTCCTGCGCGGGCAGGAGGAGGACAACGCCGAGCACCGAAGGGTCAGGGCCTGTGTCGAGCACACGTTTGCCCGGATGAAGAACTGGAAGATCCTGCGCGACTGCCGTCAAAGAGGCGACGGCCTCCACCATGCCGTCCAGGCCGTCGCCGCCATGCACAACCTCGCCCGTACCGGGTGAACCGACAGGTCAAACACCCCTCCGGCCTGCCCGAAGCGGACCTTCTGCAACACCCTTTAGCCGGTCAGGCGATCTTCCCTTGTGGGGGAGTGGGTAGCGAGTGAGACGCGCTCTGCGCTCGGCACTGCCGGCGGCGACGTTCACTATCCGACTATTGCAACGCTGTGGCATATGTCGTTGCATCAATCCAGCCGTCATTGCAATGAAATTCCCACGTTGACCTGTACTGATGCCATTCCAGTGCAACGCACTTGTTGTCACACTCTGGAAAGCAACGTAGCTTTTCCCGTGTCGGAAACGCCGACCACGACTCCACGGGAGAAGCCACACCATGCAGACCTTCGCCACCACCGCCCCGATCACCACCGTCGTCGACATCCCCGCCGGCCACCTCCGCTTCATCGCCGCCGACCGGGCCGACGCCACCGTCGACATCCGCCCCGCCCGCCCCGGCAAGAGCCGCGACGTCAAGGCCGCCGAGGACACCACCGTCACCTACGCCGACGGCGTCCTGACCATCACCGCCCCCGAGGCGAAGAACCAGCTCTTCGGCCCCTCCGGCGCCGTCGAGGTCACCGTCCAGCTCCCCGCCGGCTCCCGCGTCCAGGCCAGGGCCGCCGGCGCCGAACTCCGCGGCGTCGGACGCCTCGGCGACGTCAGCTACGAAAGCGCCCAGGGCCCGGTCAAGCTCGACGAGGCCGCCACCGTCCGCCTCGCCCTCCAGGACGGCGACATCACCATCGGCCGCCTCAACGGCCCCGCCGACCTCACCACCGCCCGCGGCGACCTCCGCATCACCGAGGCCACCACCGGCACCGTCGTCCTCGCCACCCAGTCCGGCTCCATCACCGTCGGCGCCGCCCGCGGCACCGCCGCCACCCTCGACGCCGGCACCTCCTACGGCCGCATCCACAACACCCTGCAGAACGCCAAGGGCACCGGCGCCGACCTCACCATCCGCGCCACCACCTCCCACGGCGACATCACCGCCCACGCCAACTGACCGCCAGAACGCATGCGGAAGCAAGACCAGCGCCGTGGAGGAGTCGTTCCACGGGGCGCTCCTCCGTCGGGCCGCCACGGCGTCTCAGTGGTGACCGATCAGTGTGCTCGATGGCCCTGGTTGGTTCTCGGGTACGCGAGAGGGGGAGCCCGGAGGCTCCCGGACTCCCCGCTCTCCGGCCGGATGGGGTGTGAGTCAGAGGACGTGGTTCAGGGTGCCGTCGTGGTCGAGGTACATCTGCTCGGCGGTGCGGAGGGATGCCTTCCAGTCGCCCGTGCCCTTGTAGAGCCTGGGGGTGTCGAGGTGGGTGTCGGTGCCGATGAGGTCGACGCGTCCGTCGGCGTCGGCGTCGCCGGCGCCGATGAGGGAGTTGAAGCCGTTCCAGCCGCCGCCGATCCTCGTACGGGGCGCGAAGGTGCCGTCGCCCTTGCCGAGGTACTGCCACAGCACGCCGGTCTTGTCGCGGGCGACGAGGTCGCCGGCCGGGCCGCCGGCGAGGTTTCCGACGGCGGTGATGTCGTTGTAGGTGCTCCAGCCGCCGCCGATCTTCTTGCGGGTGCTGAAGGGGGCGTTGGCGTTTCCGGTGCCGGGGTAGAGCCACAGCACCCCGGACCTGTCGGTGGCGAGGGCGTCGGTGCGGCCGTCGCCGGTGATGTCGCTGCCGGCGGTGATCTTGTCGTACACCTGCCAGCCACCGCCGACCCTGATCCGCGTGGCGAAGTTCCCGGTGCCGTTGCCCGTGTACAGCCACAGCACCCCGGACTTGTCCCGCGCCAGCAGATCAGCGACCGCCGAACCGCCCAGGTTCCCGGCTGCCTCGATCCGGTCGTAGACGTTCCAGCCCGCCCCGAGAAGCGTCTTCGGCGCACCTTCGTTGAGCCCCCAGAAGGCGTCGATCGGCCGGTAGAGCAGGTCCGTGCGCCACAGGCGGCCGCCGGTGTCCCGGGTGATCAGGTCGGGAGAGCCGTTGTCGTTGAAGTCGTGCGGCTGGCTCTTGCGCACGACCTTGAAGGCGCCGGTGAGGACGGCGGCCGGACCGATCCCGTTGTCCGGCGTGGCCGTCAGCCGCCAGATGTAGTCACCGTTGGGGTGCGCCCCGGTCTCGCCGTACCTCTCCCAGGGGAGCCGCACGTCGGTGCCGGAGGAGAACGCCTCGACGGTCGTGGTCCTGCCGGTACGGACATGACGCACGGAGAGCGTGACGTCGCCCGTCCTGCGGGACAGGGCGAAACGGAAGCCGAAATAGTGGTTCTGGTCAAGGTCGAGGACCGCGCCGGGCACGGTGACGGCAGTGGCGACGATCTCGGTGGGCGCACCGGTCGTAGCGACCTTCACGACCTGCGGCTTCACACCGCCACCGGTGACGTGGTACAGGCCCTCGCCCTGCCCGACGATGCCGCCGCGCACGTAGAGGCTGCCGTCGGGGGCGGGCGTGATCTGGTAGGCGTGGTCGAACAGCTTCACCGACGCCTTGGTGCTGAGGTTGTAGGCGGTCAGCGGGTAGTGGACGCTGGTCCGGGACTGGGCCATGCCCCCGCTCTGCCCGTACACGACCCAGTCGCCGACCAGCCCGACGTGGAAACTGCCGAAGGTCGCCTCAGAGATGCCCGGGACCTGCTGTATGGCGCCGGTGGTCCGGTCCGCGGCGAAGACCCGCGGAGGCAGGTCCGTCTCCTCGCCCTCGACCCAGGCGGTGCGCGCCGCGGACACGGCGATGTCACCCACGACGGAGCTGCGCGTCTTCACGGCGGTGACGGCGCCGGTGGCGAGGTCGACCATGCCCCACTTGTACGTGCCGCCCTGGACGAAGGTGACGATGCCGTGTTCGGGCGTGCCCTGCACGACCTCGAGTGCGGTCGCGCCCGCGGGAAGTCCGGTGACGGCGGTACCGTCGGGGTCTGCCGCGGTGTGCCTGCGCAGGACCGTGCCCGTCTCGGTGGTGAGGGCGGTGAAGACGGCGTCGCCCGCCGCACCGGCGTACCGCGAGCCTGTGGCCGTGTCCCCGATCGCCACCTCCAGGGTGCTGTTCGTGCTCAGGTTGTGCTGGGTGACCGTCTCCGGCTCCCACACGACGACGAAGTCGCTGGTCCGCGTCGAGCTCAGTTCGGCGCCGTAGTCGTAGGCATGCCCGGAGCCGTCCGCGTACCGCCGGAACACCGACTGTCCGTCGGCACCGCGGGTGAGGAACCCGGTCACTCCGGCCCCGAGGAGTTCACCGTCCTCGGGGTAGCGGATCAGGTCCGCGTCGGTGTCGGCCGCGTCCGCCGCGACGAATCCACCCGCCGGAGCGGCGTAGGCCGGGGCTATGAGCACACCGGCCCCGAGGGTGACGGCGAGAACGGTGGTGACGGCGGTGTTGAGCCGTCGCCGGCGAGAACGGGCCTGCGGCACGTGCATTCCTCCTGAAGACATCAGGCGCGTCATGCGCCTTCGATTGCTAAGACCTATGGGTGAGCGGATGGTTGTACGAAGCCTGGACGCCTGCCACTGAGGCATGGCGACGGGGTGCTCTGTTCATGCTGGCCGGGGGCGCAATGGTCCGAGACGCCCCATGCGCTGCAGGCGCCGTATGCGGCGGGGTACCTGGTCCGTGCCTCGATACGGGGCACGGCAGGCGACGACGCGAACGCCGGGCCTGTAGCGCCTTGGAGGGGCCGCTGGTATCTCAGCGGCCCCTCTTGTCGGTCGAGCGGTATCCCGTGATGCGTAGGCGCGCACCGGATCTGGCCGGTGGCGGCCCTGGACGCTAGGGGAACCGCTCTCACCGGTTCACGGCCGGTTCGCTACGCGGGGCTGTAGCTCTCGATCATGTGGACGCTGCTGAAGGTCCAGCTGCCGGCCGGAGCCTCCCAGCTGTGGATGGGATCCGACAGCAATCCGCCCGGACCTGCTGGCCAGGTGAGCATCTTGACTCGGCCGTCCTCGTAGCCGTACATGGCGCCGATGTCGTCGCGGCCGTCTCCGTTGTAGTCACCCGTGACGATTTTCATGTTCTGGCGCCAGAAGCGGCCGGCTTCGCCGGTCCAGAGTTGAGTCCGTGTGCCGAACTCTCCGTTGGGGCCGCTGGGGTTGAAGCTGATGACAGCGTCGTGGCCGTCGCCGTAGTCGTACCAGCTCGCGATGTCGTCGCGGCCGTCGTTGTTGAAGTCTCCGGCGTGGATGCTGGCCTGCGAGAAGGTCCAGCCCGTGGAGCTCCATCCGTGGATGGGGTCGGCGAAGCCGCCGGTAGGCGTGGCCGGGAAGGTGACGAGCTTGACCTCACCGTTGGTGTAGCCGTAGAGGGCGCCGATGTCGGTGCGGCCGTCACGGTTGAAGTCGCCGGTGGCGAACTTCATGCGAGCCACCTCCCAGCCGTCAGAGCGGTAGAAGGAGGAGAAGGGGTAGTTGAATCCTCCCTTGACGTTTGCGGTGAAGGTGAAGAGCTTGTCCTGGCCGTCGCCGTAGGCGTACCAGGCGGCGATGTCGTCGCGGCCGTCTCCGTTGAAGTCGCCGGACTGCACCTGGATGGCGTCGAAGTTCCAGTAGCCGGCGGGAATACTCCAGGAGACGAATGGGGCGTTGAACGTGCCGTCGCCCTTTCCGGTCCACGTGCGGAGGTTCATCCGGCCGTCCTCGTAGCCGTAGAAGGCCGCGACGTCCCCTACTCCGTCGCCGTTGTAGTCGCCGGTCGTGCGCTTCATGTTCTCGGCCCAGTAGTTGCCTGCCGGGCTGGACCAGGCGTGGATGGGTGGCTTGAAGGCTCCTGCGGAGTCGGTGGTGAAGGTGTGGAGCTCGTCGTGGCCGTCGCCGTAGTCGTACCAGTCGGCGATGTCGCTGCGGCCGTCGCGGTTGTAGTCGTGGCGGGCGGAGGTGCCGCTGGACCAGAGCGCTTGGCTCTTGTCGTTATAGACGACGAGGTCACCGGAGTCCTGAAGGACGGCAAATCCCTCCTTCGTGCCGACGTTCGTCGTGTACAGCACCTGGTTCTGTGCGTTGACGACGACGATGTCGCCGTCCTGCTCGACGCGTGCGAAGGCGCCCGCGGTGCCGTTGATGCTGTTCCAGACCTTGGCGCCGGTCTTGTTGGTGATGATCAGATTCCCGTCGGTGCCCATGGTGAGGGTCGAGGACTGACCGACGATGGAGTCGCCCGACTTGATCACCGTCTGGGGTTCGATACGGATGCCGTTGTTGATGCCTTCGATGACGAAGGGTGCTTCGAAGCCGGTGAGGTTGGTGGCGGTGCCCTTGCCCCGCCACCCCAGCACGGTGTTGTCGGCCTTGCGGGCCCACAGGTCCATAATCTTGTCGCCGTCTATGACGCCTTCGCGGGTGCCGTCGAGGTCGCCGGAGGTTCCGATCTGGGGGTAGGTGTTTGCCTTGAAGCCGCTGCCCACCTTCAGGAGGTTGCGTCCCCAGGTGGCGAAATTCATCTTGGCGGGGTTGCCGGGGTCAGGGGTGGCGTGGGAGCGGAAGAGGTCGCCGGTGGCGTCGTCACGGAGAAGAAGGTACTTGTAGCCCCAGCCGTCACCGATCCAGCCGGCAGTCGAGCGCCTGATGACACTCTGGGCAGGGACCGATGAGGCCCTCGGGGGCCGGTACTTGTGGGTCTCGGACGGCCTGATCGTCAGGAATCCGGGCATCGACAGCATGACCGACGTGATTGCCGGACTGGTCGAGAACGGCGAGTTCTCCGAGATCTTTCAGCCGGTGATCAACATCTGATCAAGTGTTCGGCCGCCGGAGGCCGGGGTGCCGGTGATACTGGTGGAGGTCGACCGCCGCTCCGAAGACGCGCACGACCTGGTGACCAAGCTGCGCCGGTACTGGGAGTGGGGCCGGCTGCTGCCGAGGGACGCGGACAAGCGCACCGTGGACCTGGTCCGCTCCCGGCCGGACGCGATCGAGCACGTCGACCACGAGCAGCGGCTGTGGCGGCGGGTCTACCCGCCGACCGGCCGTGAGGGCCTGGTCCCCCTCGCGTTCGTGTTCGCCGACACCACCGAAGCGAAGGTCGCCAACACGGTCGCCGTGCTGGAGGAGGCCGGCCGCCGCTACTGGGCGCCGTGCCGGTACGACTCCCTCTACGAGAAGGCCATCACCGCGCTCGACCACCGCCAGGCGGTCCCCGTTGTCGTCACCACCCTGGAACAGCTGACGGAGCACGGCGCCGACGCGGCGGTGTGGCGGCGCCTGGGACGGACCGGGGAGCAGACGCTGACGGACGCGCTCGACAACCCCGACGGCCACACCCTCTACCGCGCCCAGGAAGCCCGCGCGGATGCGGAGGACAAGCGGCGCCGGGCCGTCGAGCGGGAGGCGCAGCGCCCGGGGTGTACGCGGTGTGGGCGGAGGTTCAGCGACGAGCGCTGGGAGGAGATCACCGTGCACCGGACCGCCGTCCGGGCCGGTGACAGGTCGGTGTGCGGCCTGTGCCGCACCGTCGACGTCGCCCGCGAGGAGGCCGCCGAAGCCGTTCGCCTCGCGGCCGCCACGCCCCCGGAACTGGAGCAGGAACACGGCCAGGAGTCGGGCAAGCTCCGGGGGCTGTTCCGCCGCCGAGGCTGACCCCGCACGACGCCGCCCCTCTCCATGCCGATGGGGTGGGGCGGGGGCGACGAGCAGCAGCTCAGGTCAGGACGGCGCGGCTTGCTTCGCCACCGCGGCGAGCGCCAGCCCTTCTCCACCACACCCCGAGAGGGGAGCGAGGCGCGGACGTTCACATTTCAGCCGTCCTGGCAGGGCGCCCCTGGCGTGCGGACACGAGCGGAGAAGCGCACTCTGAGGTAATGGACGGGTCTGGTGAGCCTCCTCCTGCAGCGGCGTCGAGGAAACCGGCGCGTGAGCGCCGGAACCTGCTCCTGGCCTTCGTGGCAGGGATCGTCATCGGTGCGGGCGGGGCCGGCGTCATCTGGGCTCTGACAGACAAGGGTGGGCCGTCTCCCGAGGCCGTCAGCCCTCTGCCGTCGCCGACCACCCAGGCACCGAGCCCCTCCCCGACACCCACCGCCTTCCAACTGACCGGCACCTTCTTACTCACCAGGAATGCGGTCAGCGACGGCGAGGGCGGCTGCAAGGGAAGCGAGGGTTTCGACGACATCACCGAAGGCGCGGCGGTCACGGTCTACGACGCCTCCGGCACGGTCATCGCCACCGGCGCCCTGGGCGAGTCGACCAAGACGGGGACCGCGTGCAGCTTCGAGTTGATCGTCCCTGACGTGCCTGCGGGCGAAGGGTTCTACAAGGTGGAGGTCACCCACCGCGGGACCCTGCAGATCAGTGAGTCCGAGGCGATGAGCGGGTCCTTCGGAGGCAGCCTGGGATGAACGATCCGTCCTTTCGAAGGGCAACCACGTTGACGCCGGGCGACCGGTAGCGACACCGAGCAGTAAACGAAGCGTGATGTGCCATGAGTAATGCACAACCCCAGCCCCAGTGGGGGACCCCTGCGCCGCCCGCGGCGGGACAGCCGCGCAGGCGCAGACCGCGGATATTCCTCTGGGTCTTCCTCGCCATCCAGGTGATCTTCCTGATCTGGATCATCACCGGGGCCGCCTCAGGATCTGGGACCCCCGAGGACTGCGGAACGCTCGACCGCCAGACGTGCAACGACGCCGAAAGCGTCGGTACCGCGATCGGGGTCGGAATGATCATCTTTCTCTGGGCTGCCGTGGACGTCGTCCTCGGCGTCACGTACGCGATCTACCGCTTCGCACGACGCCCATGAACAACCGGGCGCGATGTTGACGGCTCTGGCCCGGCTGCGCCACTCCAAAGCGGGCGGGGGTGTGGGGGATGGATCGTGTCGTTCGCCGGGCTGGGAGGCCGGTGGCCCTGGACCGTGGGTGCCGGGCAGCCAGGCAGTCGGACGGCCCTCCGTGGTCTTGCTGCACCGCCTCATCCGGGACGAATCCCTGACGACAGCTCAAGCAGGCCGCCGCCTGGGCGTCAGCCATGGTGCTGTCCGGTTCGTCCTGCAGGAGCAGCCGGCACCCCCCAAAAAAGTTCCGCGAAGTGGAAGAGAGGAGCGACCGTTCGCCGTGCTCGCGCCGCGCTCCCAGGGGACAAGTTTGCCCTCCTCTACCTCGAGGAGTACCGCTCGCTCAAGTGGATCGCTAAGCACGCCGACGTGAACGAGGAGGCCATCAAGGTCCTGGACCGCGAGTACGGCATGACGCGCGAGGGCAAAGCGACCCGGTGGCGCCAGATCGATCTCGACTGGCTCCGTGCCGAACGGGCCGCTGGACGCACCTGCCGAGAGCTCGCCGAGGAGACCGGCTTCTCACTCGGAATGATCAGCTACCTGGCCCGGCGCCACGACACGCCTGGTGGCCGGCCAAGGGCCAGCCGAGAGATGCACAAAGTTCCCGGCCAGTGCCGGTGTCGAGGACTCCTTTGATCTCCATCGCGGCGATCGCAGTGCTGCTCTCCGCTAGACCTAACCGGCGCTCCGACTGGTGACCGGTTCGCGATCGCCCTCCGGGAGCCAGAGGGCGATCGCGTACGGCCCCGCCGTTGGCGGGCTCCGCATCTCATCCGGCGACGACGTGGAGCCCTCCTCGTGCCGAGGCCCGGCCCGTGGGTGTCAGTTCCTGTGCCTCAGGCGCGCGTACCAGGCATGGACGCGCGCCTGGACCAGGGAGGCGACGACGAGCACGTGGAGCCGGAAACCCTTGTCCAGCAGGAGGTCCGTCACCAGCTTGGCAACGGGGTGAGTCCACAGCTCGGCGAGAGCCGGAGCGTGGTCCAGCAGGTGGCGCAGAGCGGACGGCAGCGGCGAGCCGCAGCCGGTGAGTCGACGAAGGCACCCCGCGCATGAGGAGAGGACGGATCGGAACGGACGGAACATGAGTACCTCACCAGGTGTCGATCGGCGAGGCGTGGCCACACCCCGGTGGAAGCCGGCGTGTGACCGATGCTGCTGAGGTCGTTACAGGGGGCGAAGCGTTCCGGGGTGAGTGTCTGAGAAGAAGGAAAACCCGCTGGTCAGAGCGGAGAGGACCAAATGAAATCCAGGTCAGGCGCAGACAAGGTGGTGCCGCGCGGCCGTTACGCTGCTCTACCCTGGCGTTCCGTAGGGCATGGGGGTCTCGATGGCATCAGGGAACACACGGCGTACGCCGCGGTCGACCGGCCGGGACAGCAGCCCCGGCACCCCACCCGGCGTCAGGGCAGCACGGCTGCTGAAGGAGCTGATCGACTACCAGTTGCTGCTGTTGCGCACCAAGCAGCAACTGGACGAGCAACAGGCGTCGGACGCCTGGCGGGAACTGCTCCGCCGGCAGCTCAGGAAGGACCGCGAGGCCCGCGAACGAAACGGTCAACCCCGGCAGCCCGGCCGGTTGACGGTCGTGCACCCCGTGACGCTCCAGCGGCTGTACGCGGAACTCGGACAACCGGACGCGGAACTGGGCAGTGACCGCCAGGCACTCGTGGAAGCCGTGGCCCACCTGTGCACGGAACCCCCCTTCCGCGGCTACATCCTGGGCCCCCAGCCCGGTGAGCTGAAGAAGGTCGGCCAGCTACTGCCGCCGTCCCGCACCGCAGGTGGTGGCGGCTGGGCAGGCAAAAAGAAGCTGGAGGCGGCCACTTCGGCCGCGCTGAGAGCGGCCGACCGGCTCAGTGACGAAGCCGACGTCAGCCTGAGCCAGGTTTACATCACCCGGGGCTGTGAGGAGCGACTCGCCCGGAGACTGCTTACCGGCCTGGCCCGAACGGACCGGGCACCCCGCGTGGAACTCGTGCTGGGCGAACCCGGCACCGGTAAGACGAGCCTGCTGTGGAACCTCACCACGCGGCTTACCGGTCGCTCTTCCCTCCCGGACCCTCGCAGCGGAGAGGATGCAGAGCCCCAGGACGGCGAACGGCGCGTGCACTGCCAGCCGCTGCTGCTCCGCGCCGACGACCTGCTGCTGCCCCGCGAGACGACGGACCTGCTGACCCTCTTCGACGGACTGCTGCACCAGCCGATGTACCGCGCATCAGTGGTCGTCCTCCTCGACAGCGCGGACGTGCTGCTGACCGACGATCACGGGCGGGCCGTGTGCCGCGAACTGGTCGACTGCTGCGCGGAGTACGGGGTGCCGCTGGTGATCTCCTGCCGCACTCGTGACCAGGTCCTCTTGTACGACGTCCTCGGCACGACACCGTCCTCCGTGCAGGAACTGGGCGACTTCCGATTCGGCGGAGAGGCCGAACACGTCGTCGACGCGTACTGCGCGCACTACTACCGCGATCAGACGGCGGCACGCCGCCGGGAGGCGTACGACGCGGTTATCGGTGCCGCCGTCCGTGGCCTGCCCATGCGGGAGGTCGTGGCCCGGCCACTCACCCTGCGCATGCTGTTCGAAGTCTACGCCCCACAGGTGCCGACCACGGAGATCGACGCCGCGGGGCTGTACGACGCCTACTGGACGAAACGCGTGGTCGGCGACCGCCGCCACGGCAGCGCCGGCATCGTCGATGCCGACGATCTGTCACCAGCGGCCGAGGGCGTGGCGAGGATTATGCTCCGGGATGGTGGTGTCGCCGTCACCTCGGCGCACGCCGTCCGGCTGCTCGGCACCGCGGCCCCGCGCCCGCTTCCCCTCACGGCTCCCGCCGCCCTCACCGCTCTGCACCGCCGTAACGTCCTGACAGGCAGCGAGGGCCACGACGGGGCGAGCACCCGTTTCTTCCACCAGACGCTGTACGAGTACGCGGCCGGGCGCTGCCTGGTCTCCCTGGTGAACGCCCGCCAGCAACCGGACATCTTCGAGCAGCTGGGCCGACGGCTGGAGGCCACCCCGGACGACTTCCTGCGTTCCGTGATCGCGGAGCAGGCTATCGTGCAAGGCGTCCGGGACGAACGGGCGGCCCGCCCGGCGGCCGCCGACCTCATCAAGCAGCTCCTCACCAGCGACAACCACTACCTCCGTTACACCGCCCTGCGCGCCTACGCCCTGCTGCCCTCCGTACCGCACGCGGTCAAGGGGATGGTGCACCGTTTCCTGTCCGAAGCGCCGCTCGCCCTCGTCACCACCATGATGGAGCTGCTGCCCACTCGCCACCACACCGACCCCCGACGCGTCACCGAGGACATCTTCGTCATCCTCCAGCAGCATCGGCTGCCGAAGGTTCGGCGCAAGGCACTCGACTTGTTGTGCCGGTTCGCGGGCATGGACGGGAAGGACGACGGACGAGGGGCGGCCACCGCGGTCAGAGACCTACTGAGGGACCTGTGCACCCGTCCCCAGGCGTGCGCCGACCACGTGCCTGGCTCGGGTGTGCCTCGGGACTGCTGCTTTGAGCAGGCCTGCCTGTGGTCCTGGCTGGTGGGCCTGCCCGTGCAGGAGGCCACCAGCCACGGCAATCACGCCGTGCGCCTCGTCACGGCGATGGCCTCGGCCGAGCCGGACTGGGCTGCCGCGCGCATGGCCGAGTTGCTTGACCTCGCCGAGCACCACCGCTCCGCGCGCTGGCTGTGGCAGTGCATTCCGCCCATCAGCGCCCATCGCCACCTCAGCGGCTGGGACACGCTCATCGAACGTGCCGCCGTGCTGGCTGAGAAGCTCGGCAATCCGGACCGGATCCGCCGCCAGAACCGCCCCGCGGCATTCGTCCGCAAGGCCGGCACCGCCTTCGGCACCGTGCTGGCAGGCCCGAGCCGGGAGGCCAACGCCGAGAGCTACGAGAGTGAGGAGCGCGAGCGGCAGGAGGCCCATGTCCTGCTCGCCGCCCACTGGGCCGAGACCCTCGCCGATGAGCCGCCCGTCACCGTGTTCAACCAGCTCGTGGGAGCTGGCGGCGTCTTCAGCGGCCCGCAGATGCGGATCCGGGCGCGCGTCGCCGCTCTCGGCGCCCGCCTGCGCACCGCCGAGAGCGGGGTGCCCGAGTTCCTGGACCATGCCGTGGCACGCTGCGGCGTCAGCGACCAGATCGACGACGTCGCGGAGACCCTGCTGCCCGAACTGCTCCGCTCACCGGGCGAGGAGCCCGGGACTCGCTCCGCCCGGCACTGGTGCGCGCGGCAGCTGAAGGAGATGGGCGAGCGGGCGCCGGGCACGCGCCCGCACCGTGCGGCCCGCTTCGCCGCCAGCGGCCTGCACCCCCTGCCCGCCGCCGAGACCCGGGAAGTCGTCAAGGACGCCTGGGACGGGGGCCGGGGCTGGCAACCGGACCGTCTGGACCGCGCGTTCCTCATGCGTGACAGCGCCACCCGCCTCCTCGCGCCGATGGCGGCCACCGACACCACCGGCCGCGGGCGGGAATCGAAGGCCCTACGACGATGGCGGACCCTGGAACAGGAACGCACCCAGCAACTGTCCCGCGGGGCCAACGACTGGCCGTCCTACGGCGACGGCGGCACCTGGGGCAAGCCAGAGCGCAACGCGGTCAACTCCATCCTGCACGCCTCTCTGCGCGACCACGCCCCGGCCCACCCCGACCTCGTGGCGCACGCCCTGGACGAGAAAGTCGCATTGGCCGACATCCCCTGGCTGGCCAAGCTGATCAGCCAGGCCGCCGACCACCCCCACGTCGACATCGCCCACACTCTGCTGATGCGGCATGGTCCCGAGCTGGCCGACTGGTGCGAGCGGTTGTGGACCGGACAGCAAGCCCTCCCCGACGACGAGACCAAGAAGGCGGCGCTCCGGCTGTGGAGTGGCCTGGTCTGGCTGCGGGCTGCCGAGCGGCCGTCCCTCACCGCACAGGCCGACCTGCTGACCAAGTACCTCAACCCGACGCAGCGGAGGCTGGGCCTGGAGGCCCTGGCCCGGTGGAACGCCCACGGCGTCAGCGAACTCGCCGGCCCGGAGGGCGAGGACGGCTGGGAGAGGCTGGACGCGGCGCTGGCGCCGATCGCCGAACTCCCCGCCGGCCATTCCCAGGCCGGTCGCGCACCCGCCTCTGCCGCACTGCGCTTCCACTGCCTGTGCCGCTTCGCACCCATCGGGGAGGCGGACCAACGCGCGCACACGATCGAGAGGGCCACGGAAGCCGTCCGCGCCGCCGACACCACGACCGCGATCTCAACCACCGGCTTCCTCGTGGAACGCCTGTGCCTGGTGGAACCCTCCGCCGCGGTCAACCTCACCACCCTGGTCGCCGCCAGAACGGCACAGCAGGGCAAGCACGAAGGCCACCACGTCAAGAGCATGGTGCATCGCTGGCCGCATCCCCTCAGACACCTGGTCCGCGCCACCGACTACGCCGACCTCGAACGGCTCGTACGGGGGCTGTCGGGCGGCCCAGAGCGCATGCTCCTCAACGTCCTCGACCTGGCCGTGGCCCTGCGCCGCCACGACCCCGTACGCGACGACGCGCTCCGGTGGCTCGCGGACAGCCCCTACCTGCCCCAGGCAACCATGCAGCTCCGTAACTCGGCCGTACGACACCGCCAGACCCCACTGACCGACCCCGCCTGGCCCGAGGCACTGCCCGGCGCCGACGCCCCAGAGTGCGCGGATGGCACCCGCGACCGGTGAGGTCCGGCAGAACCCACGTGTCGGAGCGACATCGATTACTGCCCACTCTCCACGGACGCCGTGTACTGCAATTGGCGGTTCTGCCATGTGTGCTGGTAGGTGACTTCGTCACCGCTGGGGCAGCACGCCGGGTCAGGGTTTGACCGCCGCACGCTTTAGGTGACCTGGGTGCCGTTCTGGCTGACCACTTCACGGAAGCTGTACGCCTTGCCCTCCTGGTCGGGCACAGGTAATCCAGTAAGCCAGCCGGCACCTTCATGCCCTTCACCTTGGTGCACGACGCGTTGTGGCTACTGCCCGCAGGCCCGTCAACGCCCAGCATCATGACCGTCGGCGTCAAACTGTCATCCTTGCGCTTGAACACCTCTTGGTGGTTCCCTGCCGCCCAAAAATCTCCTTGCAGACAAGCTTCAGGCCCGGGGCGCCGGGCTGGGCACCATCGCCTCCTACGCGACCGAGGTGGCGCTGCCCGCGACCGGCACCTGGTCCAACCCGGGCAAGGGCGGCGCCCAGGCGGACATCGTCATCACCGCGCCCGAGGACGGGGTGCCGCTGCTGTTCGTGGAGATCGACAACTGCTTCGAGTCCGCGCAGGTCCTCGCCGCGAAGATCGACAAGTACATGCGGTTTGGTCAGCGTGATGGGGATCTCGAATTTTCCTCAGACCCGCTCTTCGCCTCAGCTGGTTCACGAAGTGAACCAACTGAGGGCAGTGGTGAGCGAGGCGGAGTACGACTGGTTGCTCTTCGACCCGCGCCAGACCCGTGGGTGATGATCGGGGCATGCTGCAAGCGAGAGATGAACATGGTCGGCGTGTGGGGAACCCGAAGTCGTCAGCGTTGAGCCGGATGGTGGCGAACCTCGGCCGGGGCAACGCCTTCGTCATCGTCGAGCGCCTCGACGATGAGGCGGATGGTGGCTGGTATGTCCAGGTGTGGCTGAGGGACGACAACACCTACCAGCTTGAATTCCGCGACGGGACCGCGGCGGAGCACTATCAGACCCGGACGATCTCTCAGGAGAAGGTGATCGCCGCCTTGAGCGGCTGGGCCGAAGGCCGCCCTGAGTGGAAGGACGCTTTCATGTGGCACAACATCAGCGCCTTCTTCGCTGACACAGACTGACCCCGCCGTCCCGAGGGTCGGCGTGGTCAGTGACCTACGTTTTGTTCAGCTGCGGCGCATCGGGATGACGTCCGGGTTCGCCATCGGGATGGTGGGTCGTGCTGCTTCGGGAGTGGCCAGCAGAGCGACGATGGTGACGGGCTTGTCGCAGTGCGGGCAATTCCGGACAGCCGTGGGCGCGAGGGGTGTCGGGTCCGGTGATGCCGGGGTCATCGTCTCGCCTTCAGCAGCATCGGCTGCTTCGTCGCGTTCGCGGCGTCGGCGTCGGCTCGCCTCTGCTTTGCAGCGGGGTGTGCAGTAGGTGTGCCGGGCCCCCGCACTGGGATTGACCTGGAATGACGTCCAGCAGATCGGGCACTCCCGGAATTCAACCAGCACGTCCGGTCTCCCCTTTGCGGAGGTTGTCGGAGTGGGATTGGTGCGAGCGGAGGCGGTAGGACGGTCCATCGATGCCGACCACGGCAGCGCGGTGCAGGAGCCGGTCGAGCATCGCGGCGGCCACGGTGGCGTCGCCGAAGGCGCCGGCCCAGTCGGCGATACCGACGTTGGTCGTGAGGATCGTGCTCGACTTCAGATACCTCTGGTTGATCACCTGGAAGAGAGCGGACGCGCCGTCGCCCGGCAGCGGCAGATAGCCCAGTTCGTCGATCATGAGCAGGCGGGGGCCGGCGAAGAACCGCATGACGCTTGACCAGCGGCCTTCGAGTGCGGCTTTGTGGCATTTGGCGGCGAGTTCCGCGGCGGTGGTGAAGTAGACGCGGTGGCCGGCGTCGACCGCGGAGCGGGCAAGGGCGACGGCCAGCATGGTCTTGCCGACGCCGGGCGGGCCGACCAGCAGGACGTTGGAGGCCCGGATCGTCTTCATCCCGGACGCCGCCGAGGCTCCCGCGCCTGCCGAGCCGGTCATCGACCCCGCCGTCCTGGCCCGCCAGGCGGTCGACTCGATGCGCCTGGACGGCCCGTCGGTGGCCTCGCCGCGCGCGGCCGGCCGGTACCTGATCGGCATGCCCATGTGGCTGTGGGCCACCCCGTCCCCGTCGACGTTCGGGCCGGTGTCGGCGTCCGCCTCCGCCGGGGCCGTCACCGTCACCGCCACCGCCAAGGTGACGTCGGTCCGCTGGACGACGGGCGACGGCACCACCATCACCTGCACGGGCCCCGGCACCCCGTACGCGGCCCGGCACGGCGCCCAGGACTCGCCCACGTGCGGCCACCGCTACACCCGCTCCGCCGAGTACGAGGGCACCGCCACCTCGACCTGGACCGTCACGTGGGAGGCGCCCGCCCTCGGCGACTCCGGCACGATCACCGAGACCCGCGCCACGGCGTTCACGGCGTGGGTGGGCGAGGCGCAGGCCGTCGGCACCAGCTGACCCGCGCGGCAAGGGGAAACGGGAACTTCCCCAATTGGGGAAGAACGATCTTGATCCCCGCTCACCACCAGGCTTACCACCGCGCTTACCACCGCAGGTCAACGGCCCGGGGCGACCGCTCGCCGGTACCGCCCGCCGCGAGGCCCCGTGGCCGAGGCAGCCGACCGGGTTGCCTCCCAGGTTGCCCTACAACTAGCCCTGCAAGGTGCTCTCCAAGTTGCCCTGCAAGTTGCTCTGCAGGTTGCCCCCAGGCTCTTGCGGCGACGGGCGAACCTGCAGCTCAGGCCGTGCGGTCAAGGGGTGCGCGCCGCGCCGACTACTTCTGTACGGGACCCTCCTGGAGCTCCGAGGCCCGTACGAAGCCCGGCCCGAGGACCCGCCGGCCCCGCGCTACGCCCGCCGGCTGTGCGTCCAGCACACCCCGGCGGCGAAGTTCCTCTGTGTTGGGCAGTGGCACGGCGGGCAGGTCGTCAAGGTCTGCCTGCGCGGCAGTTCGCGCAGAGGCCGGGCCCGGCCCGAGGAGGCGTCGATCAGTCACCGCCGAATCGTAGGCCCCGGTAGGGTCGGGTTCAGCCCGCGCCGATATGGCGTGCGCGGGCGAGGCCCGGTGCCCAGATGCGCTCTGGGAGCAGTACCACCGGGCCGCCCCTACACGCTGCCTGACGGCCCCCCTCCGCCCCGCCGGGATCTTCCTGGGCGGGGCGGAAACCCGTTCAGGCGTCTGGCGCGTCCTCGGCGGGTTACGGATTGCCGGTTACAGCCCCGGTGGGAACGCCGGTTCTGGCTGCTCAGGGCGCACTCCGGAACGGCCCGCCAGCGCCGCGCCGCGTCTCACCTGCCCGGCCACCGCCCCAGCCCTGACCGGCCCTGCGGGGCCCCGCTGCGCGGCATCGTCGTCCAGCTCGGCAGGGAGCTCGGCGCCCGGTCAGGAGGCGGCAGTACGGTCGAAGCTGGTGATGTTCAGCTTCACGCCCTCCGTGCTCTTGAGGGTCGTCGGGAACTCCCCGGTTGCGGTCTGGCCGGGCTGGACGTCGGTCTCAAGCTGCGTTCCGTTCGCCACCCGGGTGCCGCTTGCGTCGATCGCTTCCCAGTCCCATGAGTAGTTCGACTTCTTGCCGCTGCTGTTCTTGATCGTCCATACCAGCCAGATGTTGGTGATGCCGGCCTGTGAACGGTCGTCGAGCTTGAAGCTGACCAGATCAGCTCGCTCGCTCGCACCCTCCGGCGACCTCTCGGCGGTGGTCTCCCCTTCCGGGGCAGGCGTACTGCTCTCATCACTGCTGCAGGCAGTACCAAAGGCCAGACCGAAGGCCGTGACCACAGCGATGAGCACTGAAGAACGGGCGTGACGACGGTGAACGCGCATGGCTGATCCTCCTTGCCCCTCCATCCTGCGCTGCAGCCGCCCAGCTATCGACTCGGCAGCCTTCGCCGTCCTCCTCGGCCGCGCCGCCGCCCTGTCTCCTTGCCGGCGACCCTGTTCCGTCCTCGACGTCCCTCGGCGGCTGCGCCCCGCGCTGCTCGCCTCGCCGCCGTCCCCTGCTCCCCGTACGTGCGGGTTATGGCCCCTGACCCAGACAGCGACACATCACGCACGATGCTGCTCCCCGCACGCGCGGGGATGGCCCCGCGGCCTTCGCGTGGATCGGGACGGCGCGCGGCTGTCCCCGCTCTCGCGGGGGATGGTCCTCTCGCCCTCGCGGAGGCGGTCCGGGTGATCGGCTGCTCCCCGCTCGCGCGGGTTAGGACGATGCCACCCGCCCGCCTGTTGTGGTGTCGGACCCTGCTGACAGGGTTGCCGCATGGACGAGTTCATGGGCACCCAGGCCCCGCCCCGCCGGATTCAAGATGCTGTTGAGGCGCTGACGGCGTTCGAGCAGGCATGGTCGGAGCTGACCGTGCTCCGGCGTCCAGAGCCCGCGAAGGTCGATTGGGCGGCTGTCGAAAGCGGTCTGGGCACCGCTCTCCCGCCGGACTTCAAGCTGCTCACCGAGCTCTATCCCCGCCTCGTGGTGGGGGACACGCTCTTCGTCACCTCCCCGCAGCCCGGCGATGAGCAGGCATGGGTCGAAGCCACACTCGAAGACCTGGAGATCGTCGAGGAGTGGTGCGAATACGCGGAGCTCGATCCGCCGGTGCAGGCTTTCCCGGCATCTGGCGGCCTTCTCCGCTGCGGGTCGACAGACTGGGGCGACTACCTCCTGTGGTCGACAAGCGGGGATGGCGCCGAATGGACGATCACCGTGGCCACCCGCGGAGGCGGCTGGTGGCACTACAACGGCGGACTCGTGCAGTTCCTCACCGGACTGGTGGACGGCAGCGTCGACCAGTGGGGACTGCACACGATCAGGCCCACCATCACCGGCCACCCCCCGGCCTCTGCTTGAAGTCGTGTTCTGCCGGCAGACGCTGCATGGTCTGCGGTGTCGTGTGCTTCTGCTGCGCCGGCGTGTCCAGGCCCTCACGCCGCATTTCGTCGATGAAGCCCTTCACCGGCTCCAGCACGCTCGGCCGTGGCGGCGGCTTCCGATTCGACGGTGCCGGCGGCTCCAACGCCGTCCGCACCGGGTTCCGCGGGCACCTTGACCGCGCGGCGAGCTCCCGCCCCGACAGCCCCTGCTCGCGATGAACCCGGCGGATCCTCTCGAACGGCCTACCACGTGACCTGTGCACCAGCGGTTTCCCTGGCCTGGACCGTGATCAACAGGCACAGCGTGACGGCCAACCAGCGCTCCCTCTCGCCATTGCTCCGAAAGCGGCATGTTCCACACCATCACGCCGCATGGTTCCCGACTCACCGATGAACCACCGGCTCCCGTCCACATCGAAGACGTGGCTTTCCTTCACCCCGACAAAGACACTCGACTGCTCCCCGCGTATGCGGGGATGGCCCTCACGGCGAGCCCATGGACCCGGCGGCCTCGGCTGCTTCCCGCGCCCGCGGGCTGGCGACCGTCATCACCCCGCCGGGGCTCGGCGCCTGCTCCCCGCACAAACGCACCTCACCGCAGCCGGTGACCGCCCGGCCGCCCTCGCCCCGAACCGTCGCCGGATGGATCCTGTGCCGTCCGGACACCCGTACCGAACCCGGGCAACTCCAGCTCAAGGCCGCCCGGACGCACTGCCCAGAAAACGACGCCCTCACCAGGCACGTCCGCTCCTTCGCGACCATGCTCACCGAGCGCCTGCCCGGCTGGCTCGTGCATACCGTCACTCTGTCGGGCTCAGGTCTGTCCCGTAAATGATCTATGGCATGCCGATCGCGTATCGGACCCTGTGCTCATCCGGCGAGGGTGAGGTTGTGGAGTCGGGCGATGCCGAGCATGGCGTGGTGAACCCCGTCGCCCTTGAGGCGGCAGTCGCGGAGGACCTTCCACGTCTTCATTCGTGCGAAGGCGTGCTCGACGCGGGCGCGGACCTTGCGGTGGGAGGCGTTGTGCTCCTCTTTCCAGGCCGGTAGTTCGGCCTGGCCTCGTTCACGGTGGTGCGGGATGACCAGGCCGGTGCCGCGGTAGCCGCCGTCAGCGATCACGGTTGTTCTGCCGACGGCGGCCTTCGCGCCGGACAGCTCCCATGCCTTGCAGTCGTTGCGGTTGCCCGGCAGGGGCCGGCCGACGGCTACGACGAGCCGGGTGTCAGCGTCGGTGATGACTTGGTGGTTGATGGAGTAGCGGTAGTTCTTCGGCTGCTCGGTGATGCTGTGGTCGCGGGTGGGAACCATGGTGCCGTCCACGATCAGCACGGTGTCCTTGCGGAACCGCCGGCGCTGTTGCAGCGAGAGCAACGGCCCGAAATGGTTGATGATGTGGTCGGCAGCCGACTTCGACACCCCGAACAGCAGGGCGAGCTGGCGCAGGGTGAGGTTGGTGCGCCAGTACGCGGCGACCAGCAAGACCCGGTCCTCCAGGGGCAGGCTCCAGGGCCGGCCCTTGCGGACCGGATCAGCACCCTCGCGCCGGAGCGCGGTGATAGCAGCCTGCCGAACTGCCGCGCGCTCAGCCCGGTGAACGGGGCTATCCAGGACAGCTGCGACGCCGTGATCACACCAGTCACGGCGAGATCCTCACACGGCCCCGCCGGTACCGCCGAGCTGATCACTTCCTATCCTAGCCAGGCACAGATCCTTGGCCGCGGGTCAGGGGATCAACGATCTTCCCACTGGGTGCGGGCGAGCTCCGTGTTCGTCCGGACCAGGTCCTCGTCGTCCTCGATCATGAACAGCGAATACCGGCCCATTGCGTCCAGGGCGTCGAAGACCCGGTGGGCCCAGGCGTCCGAGTCCGGCTGATTGGCAGTGACCCGGGCCGGGTGAGAATGGTATGGCTCGTCCAGGTCTGGCGGCACGGCGACCCAGCAGCTCAGCCAGTGCTCGTTGTCCCCCCAGGTGAAGGAGGGGGATCGCCCGTCGGTGTCACAGAAGAACTCGATGCCGAAGGCCGCTTCGAGGTCGGCCCGCACGGCCTCCGCGAGGGTGGCCCCAGGGGCCTGCGGCCCCCGGAAGCCGGCGTAGATGTCGTATTCGATCAAGATGATCAGCCTCAGTCCACGTCGAAGGTCTCCTCGTAGCAGTATCCGATCAGTCACACCTGGGTGAACTCACGCGACGCTCGTCTTTACACCGGATTTTCCAGACCTGATGTGCGCGCAGCACCGCAAGGCCGGAAAGCGAATTCGTGATCCAACTCCCCTACCCAGCCCGGCGATTTAGCCCTAGCCTCTGCACCACCCCCCAAAGTTACTCGCCAGTCAACCGATGTGTGATGGGTGCCCTCGGGCCCGGAGGCCGACATGAGTTCCGCGCAGTACCTTCTCGAAAGCCGCCCGCATTCCGTGGCGCACCTGTTCCTGTCACGGGTCGAGGCCACCCCCGACCGGGAGGCGTACCGGTATCCCGCAGAGGTCGACGGCGGTGAGGAGTGGCGTTCGCTGACATGGGAGCAGGCGGCACAACGGGTGAAGGCGATTGCGGCCGGACTTCTCTCCCTGGGCCTGCGGAGCGAGGAGCGGGTGGCGATCTCCTCGTCGACGCGGATCGAGTGGATCCTCGCCGACATGGGCGTGATGTGCGCGGGCGCGGCGGCGACGGCCGTCTACCCGAGCACCAACGGCGAGGAAACGGCGTACATCCTGGCCGACTCGGGCAGCCGTGCGATCTTCGTGGAGAACGCCGAGCAGCTGGCCAAGGTCGCCGCGCACAAGAGCGAGCTGCCGGACCTGGACGTTGTGGTCCTGTTCGATCCCGCGCCGGACGCGGCCGCGATCGAGGGACTGGAGGTGCTCACCCTCGCCGAGCTGGAGCGGCGCGGCGCCGAGTACCTCGCGAAGCACCCCGACGCGGTCGAGACGACGGTCCAGGGCATCGGCCCGGAGCAGCTCGCCACGCTGATTTACACCTCCGGCACGACCGGCCGCCCCAAGGGCGTGCGGCTCGTGCACGACTGCTGGTCCTACCAGGGCGTCGCCCAGGAGTCGACGGGCCTCGTCCTTGCCGACGACGTGCAGTTCCTGTGGCTGCCGCTGTCTCACGTCTTCGGCAAGGCCCTGATCGCGGGCCAGGTGCAGTCCGGGCACGTCATGGCCGTGGACGGCCGGGTCGACCTCATCATCACGAACCTGCCGGTCATCCGGCCCACCATTATGGCGTCCGCGCCGCGGGTCTTTGAGAAGGTCTACAACGGCATCGCCGCCAGGGCCCGTGCCGAGGGCGGCGCCAAGTACAAGATCTTCCAGTGGGCGGCGAAGGTCGCACGCGACTACGCCAGGACCGGCCAGGAGCAGATGGTCGCCACCGGCCGCCGCACTGTCCCGCTGTCCCTGGCCGTCCAGCGCGCCCTTGCCGACAAGCTGGTCTACGGCAAGATCCGCGCGGCCTTCGGCGGCCGGCTGCGCGGCAGCGCGTCGGGCAGCGCCGCGCTCGCCCCCGACATCGGCTACTTCTTCGCCGGTGTCGGCGTCCCCGTGCTGGAGGGCTACGGCCTCACGGAGACGAGCGCGGCCTGCACCGTCAACCCTGCCGACGACAGCCGGGTGGGCACGGTCGGCAGGCCGCTGCCCGGGACGGAGGTCCGTATCGCCGAGGACGGGGAGATCCTGCTGCGCGGCCCGGGCATCATGCGCGGCTACCACAACCTTCCCGACAAGACCGCTGAAGTGCTGGAGAACGACGGCTGGTTCCGCACCGGGGACATCGGCGAGGTCGACAAGGACGGCTACGTCCGGATCACCGACCGCAAGAAGGACCTGTTCAAGACGTCGGGCGGCAAGTACGTGGCGCCCACCGAGATCGAGGGCCGGTTCAAGGCCGTCTGCCCCTTCGCGAGCAACATCCTGGTCATCGGCAACGACCGGAACTACTGCACTGCTCTGGTCGCGCTCGACGAGAGCGTGATCATGCCCTGGGCCGCCGCGAACGGTCTGGCCGGCCGCGGCTACGCCGAGGTCGTCACCTCCCCGGAGGTCCACGCGCTCATCGACGGCTTCGTCCAGCGCCTCAACACCGGCCTCCAGCGCTGGCAGACGATCAAGAAGTTCGCCGTCCTGCCCCGCGACCTCGATGTCGAGCACGGCGAGCTCACCCCGAGCCTGAAGGTCAAGCGCCCCGTCGTGGAGCGCGAGTACGCCGACCTGGTCGAAGCCATGTACGAAGGCGCCCGTGAGGTGTGACCCTATCCGGCTGTCCGGTACGCGGCCCCCTACCGGACAGCGCAAGGTGCCCGAACGGGCAGGGCAACAGGCTTACGTGGAGAGATGCGCCAAGATCCCTTCCCCTGCTGCGCCGGCCGGAGCCAGTAGCGCTCCAGCGGGGGCCACCTGAGACCGTCGCAGTCAGCCTGCCTTTGGTCACCCGTCGGCCAACCTTCGCCGACTGACCCGCGTGACTCGCCCCGGCCCGGGAGGATGCCCACCACGGCGAGGCACCCTGATGGCGCTCTTTGAACCTGGTTCTGACCGCGCTTCCGTGAAAGCTCAGTGCTCGCCGCGACCTACAGCACGATCTTCCCCAAGATCAAGCCCGATGGAGCCTCCAGCTACGCGGACCTGGAGTGGAGCGATACCCACCAGACCGCGAACGGCTGGAAACTCGTCTACGGCCGGTGGGACCCGAACACCGGCACGGACCAGCTGTGGTTCAACCGCGCTTACCTGGACGACGGCAAGTGCCTCGGCTCGACGGAGCACCGCCGGCGGGTCGCGGCGCACGAGCTGGGGCACGCGCTCGGCTTCTGCCACAAGCCGTACAACGGCATGTACCCGTCGATGATGTGGACGGAGTACTCCCACATCTCGGGTAAGGAGATCGACGGTCCCACCGAGCAGACCGACATCAAGGCGTATCACGCACTGTGGGGATGACCATGAACAAGAAGGCTGTCGCCGCGGCCGCGGGTGCGATGACCGCCGGCGCTCTGGCGCTGGGCGGCTGGTTCGCCTATCAGCACATGGAGAGCCAGGTCGGCTCCGGGCACGTGCTGCGCGGCTACGACGCCCACACCCCGGCGGGCACCGCACCGCACGCCGAGGACGTCTTCACTGGGCGCGTGGAGGCATTCGAGGAACGGCGGGAGCTCGAGCACTGGATGACCGACATCTACCGGGTCAGCGTCGTCTCGGTGCTGCGCGGGGACGTACGCGGCACAGTGCGCGTCACGTACGCGCCGGACGAGGAACCAGCCCAGAGGCTTACCGACGGCGAAACCTACGTGTTCGCCACACAGGCCTGGCGGGGAACTGTCGAGAACGGCCAGTCGCTGCTCTTCCACGGCGAGATGAAGCCCGTGGACGACGCGCAGTTGACCGCCTGGAAGCGCGCGACGGTCCTCCCCGTGGTGGCCGACCAGTAGCCGGTCCGAGGACCGTAGAGCATCTGGGACACCGCGGGCGCCGTCTGCCCGGCTTCCAGGACAGCCGTGGAAAGTCCGAGGGCCAGGGCCTGCCCTCTGGCGGTCCATCAGGAGCTGCGCCCCGAGCATGGGTCTCGTACGGTCGCGGTGGGCGACGTACAGGACCGTCGTCCCGCCGGGCGGCGCGCCGATCCTCGAATCTCCCCGAGCGAGTGCTAGCGCGCGTCCGGAGCTCCGTCTAGCGATGTCAGGAGGCGTGGCGGTAGTCGGCGGCAGGTTTGGCGACGGGGTGGCCCCAGCGGGTGTTGAGCCGGTCGAGGACGGGTTCGATGCGGAGTCTGGCCTCGCGTTCGGTGTCGAGGGACATCTGGGTGCCGGGGCCTTCGCCGGCGGCGGTGAGGTCTTCGACGGTGAGGACGATCCGCCGTACCCGCGCACGCTGGAGCGCCATGCCGTCGAGGATCCGATAGGCGGCGCTGCGGAGGTCCTCCGTGTGTCCGGACGCGGCAGGCAGCGTGCGGGTCCGGGAGACGCTGGCGCCGCCGGCGAGCCCGATGGTCAGGTTGACCTTCCGGGCGACCTGGTCGCGGCGCCGAATCCGCTCGCCGACGGTGACCACGAGGCTGAGCACGGCGGCGCGCACGCTCGCGGCGTCGGTCTCGTCCCAGGGGAAGGCGGTGTGGGCGCTGGTCGACTCGGGCATGCGGTGCGCAGTGATCGTCCGAGGATCGGCCCCCCGCCCTCAGCCGACGCCTGGCCGCCCAGCACATCCCCAACCGGCCCGCCCGAACCACCACACTCGTGGCCCTAGCATGCGGCCTCTCGCCCGCGGTCCTCGGCCCGATGCTCGGCCTTCACCCGATCACAGCCGTCCAGTGGCGCCGCCGCGCCGTCACCGACTGGACCGCATACCTCCAAGCACGCACCGAGGCCGGCAACCAGGGGCAGGACCGAACAGGCAGACAGCACCAGGCGCAGAAGTCGGATCGCCCGGGTTTACCTGGGGCGATCCTGCATCCTGGCGTCTGAGAAGCTTCTTCGATGTGGCGTGAACAGATCCTTCAGGCGATGGCCGGTGCTGAGCTCGACGCTCCGGCCGGCGAAGAAGCGTTGGCAGCGGTCGAGAGCACACTCGGACAGCCGCTGCCCCCACAGTTGGCCAGTCTGCTACGAGAGTGCAACGGCGTGCGAGGGCGCTACGGTCTCGGCGTCGTCTGGAGCGCCGAGCGGATCGCGAAGGACAACGCGGATCTCCGCAGCACTCGCGACTTCACCGAGCTATACATGCCATTCGAACCACTGATGTTCTTCGGCGATAACGGGGGAGGCGACCAGTTCGCCTTCGTTCGAACTCCACAACGCGATGAGATCTTCGTCTGGGACCACGAGACGGACAGTCGATACCTGGTCTCCTACAGCCTGGACCAGTACATCGAACGGGCCCTGCAGGCCACCGGAGACTGGTACCGGTAAAACGGCCTCGGAATACAGCACCCTTGGAATGACGCTCCCCCGCCAGCTGAGCAGACGCCGTGGAGCCGCGCCCGGCGTGAGTCATGCGCGAACGACCAGGGCAGCCCCGACACCCTGATCGCCGTCACCGCGGCTTCCAACCGCAGCAAGGCGGACAAGGACCCGGCCGAGTGGCTGCCGTCGGACTCCTCCTACCACTGCACCTACGCCGCGACCTGGGTCGGCACGAAGCTCCGCTGGGACCTGGCCGCCGACGAGGTTGAGCGGGAAGCCCTTCTGGGGCTCGCCGAGGACTGCCCCACGACCGTCGCTTCCTACGAGCCGGCGCCGTAGACCAGGCGAAGACGAGGTGGTCCGCCTTGCTCCAGAGCGGGCCAAGATCGCATCCAGCCGCGTTCCGCTGCAGC
This sequence comes from Streptomyces roseofulvus, assembly GCF_039534915.1. Classification (NCBI taxonomy): domain Bacteria; kingdom Bacillati; phylum Actinomycetota; class Actinomycetes; order Kitasatosporales; family Streptomycetaceae; genus Streptomyces; species Streptomyces roseofulvus. The sequence continues at coordinate 8,162,729 of NZ_BAAAWE010000001.1, forward strand.
GACACGGAGTTTTGCGGAATCCGCGATGCGAGCAAACGGCGGCCGCGACGATGGGGGCATGAGCGAACAGGACGCGGGGCCGGCAGAGCCGGTGGTGGTGAGGGTTCCGGTGGAGCCCGTCGAGGCCGCGATCGAGGCTGATGCCCGCGACGCAGCGGCTCGTCACAGCGGTCTGGCGGTCCGCGGCCCGCTGTTCGGCATCGCCGCCCAGGGGCCGGGGGACGGGCGGCGGTGGCGGGTGGTCGTCGAGGTCGCGCACGGCTGTCCGCAGGATGCCCGTGACGCGCTGAACTCCCTGCTCTGGTTCCGGGCGAAGGACGAGGCGCAGAGCCGGGAGGAACGCCGCCCATTGCTGGCGGCGGTCGCCCGTCTGGAGACCGAGCCCGTCGACGAGCTCACCGTGGGCACCACCCGCTACCGGGTCGTGCGGGCAGAGGAGTACGCGGCTGTCGACAGCCGCGGCGCCATCGAAACCCCACGTCCGACCGACCCCGAACCCCTCACCCCCGACTGGGGCCCCGGCGCCCGCAGCCCGAAGGTCGACGACGGTCTCGTCCTCGACCCCGAGGCGCCCCTCTCCCCGCTGCAGGCAGCGGAGCGAGTCGCCCTGCGCTCCCTGGCCTACAGCGGCACCCGCTTCCCCGACGCCGTCCTCGCGGACTCCGCACGTGCCGTGGAGAGCCATCCCGACGTCCTGCTGATGCCGGCGGCGTTCCTGATCACCGAGCGGTCCGGCGACGGCGAGTGGTCTGCGGGCAGCAGCCTCCACGCCACCGCCCACGATGCCCGCCGCACCCTGGACTTTGCCCTGACCTGGATGGAACCCCGCATCCGCAGCCTGATCCCCACCAACGCCGACCGCACCATCGATGCCCGCAACCCGCCCAACGGCACCACCGGCAAGGCAGCTGCGGAGCTCAAGGAATTCGCGATGGCCGCCGACATGCTGCGTGCCGGCCGCTGCGACCAGGTCGAAGCGGCCGGCACCGTCTACCGCATCACCCGCTCCCGACGCCTGCTGCGCTGGGGCCCCGACGGACCCGAGGTCCCGCGCCCCTCCGACACCAGCACCCACACCCCCTCGGCGCTCCACCCGTGCCTCGACGAGGACGGCACCGTCCATGTCGAGGACTCCGCGGGTGAGGAACCGTCCTGTTGACACAGGCCGGGATCGAGCCGGTTCCTGTCCGCAGGTTGGGCAGCAGTTGACGATCTTGGATGCCGCAGATGCTCACCAGGAATGACGTCACCCTTGGCTAAGGACTGTCCCGTAAATGATCTATGGCACGCCGACCGCGTATCGGACCCTGTGTCTCATTCGACGAGGGCGAGGTTGTGAAGCCGGGCGATGCTGAGCATGGCGTGATGAACGCCCTCGCCCTTGAGGCGGCAGTCGCGGAGGACCTTCCACGTCTTCATTCGTGCGAAGGCGTGCTCGACGCGGGCGCGGACCTTGCGATGGGAGGCGTTGTGCTCCTCTTTCCAGGCCGGTAGTTCGGCCTGGCCTCGTTCACGGTGGTGCAGGATGACCAGGCCGGTGCCGCGGTAGCCGCCGTCAGCGATCACGGTTGTTCTGCCGACGGCGGCCTTCGCGCCGGACAGCTCCCATGCCTTGCAGTCGTTGCGGTTGCCGGGCAGGGGCCGACCGACGGTGACGACGAGCCGGGTATCGGCGTCGATGACGACCTGGTGGTTGGTGGAGTAGCGGTAGTTCTTCGAACGCTCGGCGATGCTGTGATCGCGGGTGGGAACCAACGTGCCGTCCACGATCAGCACGGTGTCCTTGCGGAACCGCTGGCGCTGGCGCAGAGCGAGGGCGGGCCCGAGGTGGTCGATGATGCGGTCGGCAGCCGACTTCGAGATCCCGAACAGCGGAGCGAGCTGCCGCAGTGTCAGGTTGGTTCGCCCGTAGGCGACGACAAGCAGCACGCGATCCTCCAGCGGCAGACTCCATGGTCGTCCCTTGCGTGCCTGGGCTGCCTCCTCCTTGCGCAGAGCGGTGACGAGCGTGCCGAACTGCTGCGGGCTCAGCCCGGTGAACGGGCCTATCCAGCGGGGCTCCGATGCCGTGATCACACCAGTCATGGCGAGATCATCTCCCGGGCCTGGAAAGTCGTGTGGAGCTACGAGATCTCGGGGTACTGGGGGCGCTTTCGCTTGAGCTTGGCCAGGTCACTGAGATCGATGCCGGTGGCCTTGGCGTACTGCCTGGCCCAGTCGGCGACGGCCTGTCGGAAGAGGTAGTCGGGGCGACGGGGCACTGGTTCCTCGCCGCGGTTTCGCAGCTTGGCGACAGCCGCCCGCTCCAGATCCTGGGCACCGCACTGACGAGCCAGAAGGATGGCCTTCGCAAGCCGTCCCGGCTCGTTGTTGGCCGGTGTGAACGACCAGACCCCGCCCCGTTGGACGTGGGTGTCCGCGAGGAGCAGCAGCCCCAGGTCATGAAAGTCGCGGACGAAGTGCAGAGAGGACGGCCCGTAGCGAGTGACGCCGGCAGCGATCTCGGGGGCGAGCGGGGCGCTGCCTGTCGGCCAGGGATAGCAGGCGGCAGGAGGGATGCTGGACGGACTTGCATCACCGGTTGGCGTGGGGTGGTCGATCCCGATGCCCACCCCACCGAAGCCGTCCATCCGATCGCGAAGATCGATGTAGTCCGTGTGGACACTCCAGCCGAAGGCCGACCGGTCGGAGCGGTCCTTCCAGATCGAAAGCGTGGTGCACAGGCTTCCCCGGACGAACGTCAGCTTGCCGCCATCGACGCTGGCGGGAGCGGTTCCGAGCAGCTCGACGAACTGATCGGCCATCCTTCCTACCGTCCAGGGGCGCGTCACGACGGCATGATAGGCGCTGCCCCAGGGGCCTGATCGCCAGGGCTCCTGTCAGACCGCCCATCATTCGTAGATCATTTACGGGACAGCCCTTAGGAACGTCGCGAGGGGCTCCTCGAGCACCCTTGAACGATCAAGGGTGCTCGAGGGATCGCCTTCCGGCCCTCGCCCGGCCGTTCTGACAATCTGCGGCTCGTTCGCGGGCCCCAGGGCCCTGTCACCGCACCCGGCCGCCCGGGCCGTGTACCGGCCGGCGTCTACCCCGGGACGGGGCTCGCCGGCCCCGGTGCCGTGCCCCGCCCCTCGCGGCCGGCTCGGCGGCAGTCCCGGAGCGCCCCAGCAGTTACCGAATTCACCAACTGGTTCGTGATCATCAAGGTCGGGGAGGTACTCGCGTGAGTACTTCTCCGACCACCACCTCCGGATTTTTCGGAAGTGGTCGTCTTCCTGGGCTCCGGTTCGGGGGGTGTTCCCCTAGGGAACACCGGCGGCAGCGCTGCGACGAGGTACGTGCGGGCGTGCCCGGTCCGCTGGCCGCTCAGCGGACCCCGCCAAGGTCCCCGCGTCCGCCCCGGCCTGTTCGTCTGGCGCTCCGATCGTGGAGACCTGGCCGGTCGGCGTGGTCGTGTGTGTGCGGGGTGTGGGGGTAGGCGGGTGATCGGAGCGAAGTGGACGTCTCCTGGGGCTGGTCGTGCGCGTTCTTCCCCCGGCGCGTGCGGCCGGCCCGTCCGGCAGCCCGGACCCGGCCCCTATGGGCCCGTGTCTCACATGTGAGACACCTTGACGGTCGGGACCAGGGAGGGCACCGCCACCTCGACCTGGACCGTCACGTGGGAGGCGCCCGCCCTCGGCGAATCCGGCACGATCACCGAGACCCGCGCCACGGCGTTCACGGCGTGGGTGGGCGAGGCGCAGGCCGTCGGCACCAGCTGACCCGCGCGGCAAGGGGAAGCGGCGACTTCCCCAATTGGGGAAGAGCGATCTTGATCCCCGCTCACCACCAGGCTTACCACCGCGCTTACCACCGCAGGTCAACGGCCCGGGGCGACCGCTCGCCGGTACCGCCCGCCGCGAGGCCCCGTGGCCGGGACGGCCGGCTGGGTTGCCTCCCGGGTTGCCCTGCAAGGTGCTCCCCAGGTTGCCCTGCAAGTTGCTCTGCAGGTTGCCTCCAGGCTCTTGTGGCGACGGGCAAACCTGCAGCTCAGACCGTGTGGTCAAGGGGTGCGCGCCGCGCCGACTATTTCTGTACGGGACCCTCCTGAGGCTCCGGCTTTCGTACGGAGCCCGGCCCGGGGATCCGCCGGCCCCGCGCCACGCCCGCCGGCTGCGTGTCCAGTGCACCCTGGCGGCGAAGTGCTTCCGTGTCGGGCAGCGGCACGGCGGGCAGGTCGTCAAGGTCTCCTGCGCGACTGGTCGCGCCGCCACCGCGCCGCCACCTCACGTCCCTGCCCATCGCCCCTGGTCGGTGCCGAGGAGGCGGGCGCGCCCGAGGGGCTTCCCCGGGTCCGTCGGCCAGGCGCGTCCAGCGGTGAACGGCCGAGGCACCTGTGCCGGTCCGGCTGAGCATGCCGGTCTGCCCGGCGCTGAGCAGCACGGAGTCGACGGGTATCGCCAGAGGCGCAATCGTCTCCGCCCCTGTCTCCGCCGTGGCTGTCGACTGGGCCCAATCCGCCGCGTCGGCCGCGACGGCCGGCGTGCTCAGGGTCCCTGCGGATACGGCCAGGACCAGGGCGACGGCCGGGCTGAGGTGCTTCAAAGGGGGACCTCCCGCACAGAAGTGGTGGTGACGATCACTCACCATCAGCACCAGACCCATGAAGACCATTGAAGGTTGTACGGCACCGCCGGGATCAGGACTGGATCCGTCAGGTCTGCTCCAGGTCATGCTCGTCCGACACTGAGGCGTCCGGCGTTCCCACGGAAGCGCCAGGTCCGGGCGGTTGGCCGTAAACCCACGACACCGAGGCGGCGCGCCCTAGCCGGTCAGGCGATCTTCCCTTGTGGGGGAGTGGGCAGCGAGTGAGACGCGCTCTGCGCTCGGCACTGCCGGCCGTGGCGTTCACCGTCTCACCATTGCAATGCTGTGGCGTATGCCGTTGCATCAATGCGGCAGTCATTGCAATGAAATTCCCACGTTGACCTGCGCTGATGCCATTCCAGTGCAACGTGCTTGTTGCCACACCCTGGAAAGCAACGTAGCTTTTCCCATGTCGGAAACGCCGACCACGACTCCACGGGAGAAGCCACACCATGCAGACCTTCGCCACCACCGCCCCGATCACCACCGTCGTCGACATCCCCGCCGGCCACCTCCGCTTCATCGCCGCCGACCGGGCCGACGCCACCGTCGACATCCGCCCCGCCCGCCCCGGCAAGAGCCGCGACGTCAAGGCCGCCGAGGACACCACCGTCACCTACGCCGACGGCGTCCTCACCATCACCGCCCCCGAGGCGAAGAACCAGCTCTTCGGCCCCTCCGGCGCCGTCGAGGTCACCGTCCAGCTCCCCGCCGGCTCCCGCGTCCAGGCCAGGGCCGCCGGCGCCGAACTCCGCGGCGTCGGACGCCTCGGCGACGTCAGCTACGAAAGCGCCCAGGGCCCGGTCAAGCTCGACGAGGCCGCCACCGTCCGCCTCGCCCTCCAGGACGGCGACATCACCATCGGCCGCCTCAACGGCCCCGCCGACCTCACCACCGCCCGCGGCGACCTCCGCATCACCGAGGCCACCACCGGCACCGTCGTCCTCGCCACCCAGTCCGGCTCCATCACCGTCGGCGCCGCCCGCGGCACCGCCGCCACCCTCGACGCCGGCACCTCCTACGGCCGCATCCACAACACCCTGCAGAACGCCAAGGGCACCGGCGCCGACCTCACCATCCGCGCCACCACCTCCCACGGCGACATCACCGCCCACGCCAACTAGGGAGCTTCTTCCGGATCTTGGTCCGGGCGGACTTCGCACGCTGCTGTCCGCGCATATATTGGCGGCGTGGACGAAGCCGAGGTGAGTGGCCAGGCATGGAGGGACGAGGTCAGAGCACGTCCGACAGCTGAGCAGGATCGGGACGCCCTGGCCCGGCTCGTCGAAACGGATGCGGACTCCTTCGAGGTTGAGCTGTACGAGCGTGCGGCAGATCCCCAGGTGCTTTCGATTGATCGTGCCCAAAGGTCGCAGGCCGGGCAGTACGCCAGGCGTGTGCGACGGCTTCGCGAGCATCAGCGGCGCCAAGGCAGTTGAACAGTAGCCTTCGGATCATCTGATCGTTGGTTGATGTGTGTCGTTGACTGATGCCCAGTGGGCACGCATCGAGCCGTTGCTGCCGGACCGGACGCTTCGGCGGGGTGGGCGGTGGCGTGATCACCGGCAGGTGATCGACGCGATCGCGTTCAAGTACCGCACCGGGACACCGTGGATGGACCTGCCCGAGCACTTCGGCTGGTGGAAGGGCGCCCATAACCGGCTGCGGAAGTGGGCCGCCGATGGCACCTGGGAGAAGGTCTTCACCGCTCTGATGGCTCAGGCGGACGCCGAGGACGATCTCGATTGGATCGTCTCGGTCGACTCCACGATCGTCCGGGCTCATCAGCACGCCGCCGGGGCCCGTCAAAAGGGGCCCCGTCCGTCGAGCCGGACGATCATGCCCTCGGACGGTCCCGTGGCGGGCTGACGACGAAGATCCATCTCGCGGCTGACGGCCGATGTCGGCCCCTGGCGTTCGTCCTCACGCCTGGCCAGGCGGGTGACGCGCCCGCGTTCCCCGACGTCATGGCCAACCTGCGGGTGCCTCGCCCGATCGGTCGTCCCAGGACCACCCCGGAAATGGTCCTGGCCGACAAGGCGTATTCGTCCCCGGCGATCCGCGAGCATCTCCGTCGGCGCGGGATCCGGGCGGTGATTCCGCAGCCCGCCGACCAGGCCACCCACCGCAAACGCCGCGGCAGCTGGGGCGGCCGTCCGCCGGCCTTCGACCGCGACGCTTACAAGCGACGCAACACCGTTGAGCGGTGCATCAACAAGCTCAAGCAGTGGCGCGGCCTGGCTACCCGCTACGAGAAGACCGCCACCATCTACCTCGCCGGACTCCACATCGCCGCCATCTTCATCTGGTCCGCGAGATGATCCGAAGGAAACGGCCTAACCGCCGGCACACGTGCGGAAGCAAGACCAGCGCCGTGGAGGAGCCGGTCCACAGGGCGCTCCTCCGCCGCCCCTGACCGGCGTCCCAGGGACACCGATCGGTGCGCTCGGTGTCCCTGTTCGATCCCCGGAGTGCGCTAGTGGGGGAGTCCGGGGGTTCCCGGACAACCAGACGCTCCTCGAGGCGATCGGCAACCCGCGCCGCGAAGCCCACGACGCCCGCCAGCAGGCCGAGTACGACGCCCGCCAGCGCGAGCACCAGGAGGAACTGCGTCGCATCGCCGCCCAGCACCAGGCCGAGCGAGAGGCCGCCGTCCGGTGTGCGCCGACTGCGGCACCCGGTTCCCCGACGAACGGTGGAAGGCCATCGAGCCCGCCGGGTGGAGCGCCCCGCGCGAGACCCACCCGCACCTGTGCGACCACTGCAAGCAGCGCGCCCACGCCGCCGAACGGCAAGCCGCGCAGGCCGGGCCCGAGCATGAGGAGCACAACCAGGCCGTGCCCGAGCAGAAGGCCGGCGGCACCTGGCTCTCCCGCTTCCGAGGCTGACGACCGGATCGAGAGTACGGCCGGGCAGGACGTCCTGCCCGGCCGTGGCGGCTACTCCCAGGGCCGTGGCAGCGCGTGCCACAGGTCCCTGAGCCAGTCGGGCGGGTTGGTGAGGAACTTGTCCACCAGCCGGGCCGTGATGGACCGAGCGGCCCCTTCGGCGGCACCCTGGCCTATCGCGGCGGTCAGGCCGGCACCGACAGCGGGCTGCTGCGGGACGGGCGCAGGGACGGGCGGCTGTGCGGGCGCGGGAACGTTGTCCCGGGTCATGATGCTACTCCCTTGAGCGGAGGAATCGAGGACAGCGGACACCTGCTGTGGTGTCGTCCGCGTGGGGGTGGTGAGCGCCTCGCGGTCGGCGGTCCTGCGGCTCTCTGCGTGAGAGCGTCCCTGTGGGGTCGTAGCCCTGGCCCAAGGTGGCGTGTCCAGCGTAGCGGCGATCGGCGCAAGTGGTGCCCCGGGCGTCTGGCGGGTGGTCATCGGTACTGCCTCCAGCGTCAGTTCGACATGCGGGCGGACAGTGACAGGACTCAGGTGCTTGCGTCTCGTCCTGGCGGGCACGGCTTCTTCAACCCGCACGGGCCGAAGGCCGGGATCCAGGCAGCAGCGACCGGGAGGAACGATCCCGGGGCACGAGGAAGGCCCGGACGCCTGGTCCGGGCCTTGCGCTGTCGGGGGAGGGTGAGTGAGTCGACTGCCATGAAGGGAGTCGGCAACCTGTTCGTCTACGCCACCGCCAACACCGGCCTTTGACCGGCCGACGGGTACAGGGCCTCCACTCACCACCACGCTTACCACCGGCCTTACCAAGCCGCCGCGCACCGCTGTGACCTGCAAGGGCCAGTACTTGGGTTACTCCTCGCCCGCCAAAACCACGACCGACCCCGCCCCCGCCGCCCCTCTCGGCCCTACGCCCCGCCGCACCCGGGTAGGGTCGGGCACAGCCCGCGCCGATATGGCGTGCGCGGGCGAGGCCCGGTGCCCAGCGCGCTCTGGGAGCAGTACCACCGGGCCGCCCCTTCCTTCCCGCTCGGCCTGTCCGTACGGGTTGCGGGTCGCCTGCACGAGCCGGACGGGATGCGGCTGGTGAGTGCGAGCCCCATGGTGAGTCCGGCCGTGACCCTGATAGGTCCGCCCCTTGTTTTCCCAGGTGAACGGGCCTGCTGATAGGCGAGGCTGATAGGAGCTCGGGCCGGGCTTACCACGCGTGTGCAACGCGAACCGAGCTGGCCGGCTTCACGCAGGAGACGTTCGACTTCGGCTGACTCGACGACAGCGAGGCCGGGCAGGATCGCCCTGCCCGGCCCCGCTATCTGTTCCGGTTGCTCACCGGCTGAGGCGGATGCGTGGCCCCCACGCGAGCTCGAGGTCGTCGAGGAAGACGGTCTCCAGCTCCTTCTCCCACTTGCTGCGCAGACCGAACGGGTTGGTCTCCATCCGCTCCAGGACGACCAGGGTCTCGGACTGCCCGATCAGCGCGTACCGGCCGTGCGAGGCGGGCCGACTGCCGGGTCCGTACGCCCGCAGCAGCTCCTCCAGGCGCTCGCGGTGCTGCTCCACGAACGCCTCCAGGCGCTCGATGTACCCCGCCCGTTCCTCGGCGCGCACCGCGCGCAGAGCGACGTCCAGGAACTCCCCGTCCGGCCAGTGCAGCGCCGCGGGCGCGGCCAGGGCCCACGGGAAGCGCTCCGCCGCCGCCAAGACCTCCGTTGCGTCCACCGCCACGACCGGTTCGGCTTCCTGCACTGGTGTGCGTTCTCGCTTTTTCTGCGGCAGATAGAGGGCTCTGAGCCGCAGTGCAGCAGATAGTTGAGATGCCTCTTTGTCCTGCTTGCAGTGCGGTTGATCTGGGCTGCAACAAGTTGAATGAGAAGACCGCAAATAGAGTGAGAACTCGTGGCAGCCGTGGGTCCTTGCCGAGCGGAGGTCCTCGAGGACCGCTCGGAGGCAAGGAGATGCCCTTGACCAGCCGCGGTGGTACTGGTTGCCGGGCCCCGCGTCCATCGCCCTACATTTCCGGATCAGCGAGGACCTGACCGGAGTGAACGGCACCGGCGACGATTCCTGCCCACGCCGTGTACCCGAAGCCGCGGCCTGAGCCCCGGGCCGCTCAGGCCGAGCCGGGCACCCGGCTCCCGCCGGACAGGCGCTCGTCAGCGTCGATGTCAGTGGCCGCCTCTATGCTGCGCCGCACAGCGAGGCAAGACCCCGCTCACCCTTCAAGAGCGGGGAGTTGGAACCCATGGCGCGCACCGGCAGACCGCGGAAGGACCCGCGCCAGCCGGAAGAGATCATGCGGGCGGCGGGCCTGGAGCCCCTGGAGCCCTACCCCGGCAGCGCCGGCCCGTGGCGGTGCCGTCACGGGGCGTGCGGGCGGGAGGTCACCCCCCGCCTGAGCAACGTCACCAAGGGACAGCGCGGCTGCGTGTACTGCTCCGGTCGTGCCCGGATCGACCCCGAGGCCGCAGCCGGAGTGATGCGGGCGGCCGGCCTGGAACCCCTGGAGCCCTATCCCGGCAGCGACCGGAAGTGGCGGTGCCGCCACCTCGCCTGCGGACGCGAGGTCGCACCCACCTACGTCCGGATCAACTCCGGCTCAGGGCCCTGCCGATGGTGCGCACCGAACGCACCGGTCGACCCGGACGTTGCCGCAGCCGACATGCGGGCCGCGGGCCTGGAACCCCTCACCCCGTACCCGGGAGTGGACACACCGTGGCCCGGCCGCTGCACGACGTGCGGAGAGCGCGGGACCCCCACGCTGGGCTCCATCCGGAGGGGGCAGGGCGGCTGCTACCCCTGCGGCCGGCGCAAGGCCAACGAGTCGATGCGCCACGGCGCCGAGACCGCGGCCGCGGCGATGCGGGCGGCGGGCCTGGAGCCGCTGGAGCCGTACCCCGGCACCGCGTTCCCGTGGAAGAGCCGCTGCATCAAGTGCGGGACCACCGTCTCTCCCCGCCTGGGCTCCCTGACCGGCCGCAGCCGACGCCCAGCCTGCAAGCCATGCGCCGACCGGGCAACCGGTGTGGCACAGCGCCACGACGAGGACCTGGCCGTCGCCGAGATGCGCGAGCACGGATTCGAACCGCAGGAACCGTACCGCGGCGTCAAGTACCCCTGGCGGTGCCTGTGCCACGGCTGCGGCACCATCACGTCGCCGACCTTCGGATCCATCCTGGCCGGCCAGAGCGGATGCCGACGCTGCGCCGACCTCCGCGCCGCCGCCGCACGACGGGAAGACCCCGAACGCGCCGCCGCCTCCATGCGCGAGGCCGGTCTCGAGCCCCTGGAGCCCTACACCACGACCATGACGCCCTGGCGGTGCCGCTGCACCACCTGTGGCCGCACCTCGACCCCAATCCTGGCCAAGATCCGCAGCGGCCGCAGATGCAAGTACTGCGCCCGGCACGGCTTCGACCGCGCCGCGCCCGCCCGCGTCTACGTCGTCACCCACGCACAGCACGGCGCCGTCAAAATCGGCGTCGCCGGCGCTCTTCAGCGCAACGACCGCATCGCACAGCACCGCCGCCTCGGATGGGCCCTGTTCTACGAACACCACGTGCCCACCGGCGACGAGGCCCTGTCCGTCGAGCAGACAATCCTGCGCCGCCTGCGCGCCGCCGGGCACGGCATCTTCCTCACCGCCGCCCAGATGCCCAACGGCTGGACCGAGACGTTCGACGCCGCCCGCGTCACCGCCGCCCAGCTTCGAGACGCGATCCGGGAACACCAGCCCACGCCACCCCCACCTCAGCCGCCACCGACCCTGTTCTAGCTACTCCGCACCCGCCCTGGGACGACCCCGGCATCGGTGTTGCCGTTCACCTCGTGCAGGTGGGGGTGCGGCGCGCTCCGAGCCACGCATTACGGCCCTGCGCCAGATCACGCCCGTGGTCAGGACCTGGGCGGCGAGTGTTGCGTACTCAACCACCGCTTCGGGGCCGCATTTGGGACGGTACGGGCGCTGGGGCCTTGGTGCGGAGCCGGTTACCGCCGAAGAAGTCCCTTGCCATCGCGGTTCCTCTGGGTTCTCTGGCCGCACAGTTGAGACACCCAATGGCCCACTCCCACACAGGGAGCCGTGCCACCCCCCTCCCGCCACTGCATCGGGTGGGCAACACACGGACGTTGCCCACCCGATCCAGCGCCCGCAGGACGCCTTTTCCGCCCTCCCTGCACTGCCACGCAGGCCACCGCGAGATAGGAGGATCAGACACCTCAGCTCCACCGCAGTAACCGCCGGGCAGCCAACGTAAGACCTCTTGAGCCCCATGAGGCCAACACGCCCGAATGCCAGCTCACCATCCGGGAGCCATGACCGTGCACCGGGCCTGTCCCGGAACACATCCCAGCCCCTGACATGAACCTCATAGATCCTTCGCCTACGTTCGTGCCGTCGGAGATACTGGCAGCCGGTTGACGCGGCAGCGGTTCAGGCAGCAGGGATTCTGTGGAAGGCGGCTGCGGTAGGAACGCGGTAGCCAGCCGCGCTCGCGCTCGTCGCCGGGGTGCTCGCGGTCGCCGTAGTGGTGCGTCGCCGGGCCGCTTTCGCCCGGATCACGCGCCGCCGCCATCAGGCCGAGGAGCTCTGGTCGCAAGGCTGGTATTGCCACTGCTGCGGCACCGTCCACTTCGCCGACGTCCCCGGCGAGGACCGCCGCCCGCTCACCCTCCAGCGTTTCCGCGGGAGGGGCTGGGGGCACGGCGGCTACGGCGAGCTGGCGGCGCAGCAGCGCGCCGTGAACCCGGCCCGCTCCTGACGGCCAGCCCATCGCACCCCGCAGAACACTGGTCCCCGCGCCGCAAGGCCGGCGCCAATTGATATACAGCCCCCCGACCCCGGAGGCATGATGGCCTGGCGGTGCGAAGCCCGTGCGCTCTGCGCCGTTGACGCTATGGAGGCTCCCTGAATGGCACCACTGAACGCGACGAGCTTCGGCACGCTTCGAACCTGGAACGGCGAGCAGAGCCGGGCCTTCGAAGAACTTGCGTTCCAGCTACTCAAGGACAAAGCCCCTCCCGGAGCACGCGCGATCCGGACAGGCAACCCCGACGGCGGCGTCGAGTGGTACGCCACCCTGCCTGACGGCACCGAGCACGGGTGGCAGGCCAAACATGTCCACGGCATCGAAGCGCTTCTGACAGCCATGACCGACTCGGTCGAGCGGGTCGCGAAGGAACGGCCGGGCTTGCGGAAGCTGGTCTTCGTCATCTCCTGGAACCTGGCCACCGGCAAGAACAGACGCGAGCGCAAGTCCCAGCGTGAGAAGTACACCGACAAGGTCACCACCTGGCAGCAGACCATTCCCGGCGCCGACAGAATCGAGTTCGACCTGGTCCAGGAGAGCGACCTGCTGGACATCCTGGCCAAGCCCGAGCACAACGGCCGGCGCTGGTTCTGGTGGGGCGACCTCATCCTCGGATCTGACTGGCTGGCGCGACACCACCAGCAACAGGCCGATGCGGCAAGCGAGAAATACCGCCCCGACCTGCAAGTCGACGTCCCGATCCAGGACGACCTGCTCGCCCTCGGCTTCGACAAGTCAGTCCTCGCCCACTTCAACCGCCTTCTTCACGGCGTCGTGTCGGCCCTCGCCGACGTGGATGTCCACCAGGAAGGCGACGACTTTGCCGCGGCACCGCTGTACCAGGCCATTCAGCGCGCGGCCGCCACCCTGCAGGGGACGACGGCATCATTCATGCTGCAGGCGGGCGATTCCGCAGACGCCATGGACCTGCTTCTTGAAACGGCGGACAGATGTCAGAGAGCCATCGATGCTGCCAAAGACTTCGAGCGGCAACTCAAAGCAGAATGGCGCGAACTGCCCCAGGACGATCCGGCCAGGGAGAACAAGCCGACGGACCGGGCAAACAGCTACACGATCCATGACCTGCAGAGGGCGATGGGCGAGCTGATCTCCTGGATCGAATCATCAGCCGGCCAGTCGTTCCGGCGCCGGACCTACCTCCTCACCGGGCAGGCCGGATCCGGGAAGACGCACCTCCTGCTCGACGCGACCAAGCGCGCGCTCGACGCCGGGCGCCCTGCTGTGTTTCTCGCAGGAGCATGGTTCGGCCGGAGCAGTCTCTGGGCCAGCATCGCGGACCAGCTCGGCCTGGAAAACGTCGGAGCGGACATCCTCCTGCAGGCCATGGACGCTGCCGGCGAAGCCTCAGCCATGGCTGGCAGTCGATTCCTCCTGTGTGTCGACGCCCTCAACGAGACTTCATCACCGGACTTCTGGCGTGTCCATCTCCCGGCACTGCGGGCTGCCATCAAGCCCTACCCGCACATTGCCCTTGTCGTGTCCTGCCGGGACACCTACCAGGACCTTGTCCTGGAAGGGGCAGAAGGCTCGCACTATGTGCGCAGCAGCCATCCGGGATTTGCCGAGCGAGAGATCGAAGCAACCCAGAAGTACTTCGCGCACTACAAGCTCGAAGCACCGAAGATTCCGCTGCTGACCCCCGAGTTCGCGTTGCCGCTCTTCCTGCGGATGTACTGCGAGAGCTTGTCCGCCCCCGGCGCCGGCGTGCCCTCCACCGGCCACCAGGGCCGGATCGCGATCTTCGAGCGATACCTTGAGGTGAAGATCGCGACAGTGGCACGCCGCTCACGGCCGGACGTAACCTCCGGATACGAACTGGACATGGCCAAAGCGCACGTCCGCAAGGCGCTGGAAGCGCTGCTCGACGAGCTGTCTCGTCTCGGGCGAGAAAGCATGAGCAGCCCCGCCGCCGAGACGTGCGTCAAGAACGCCCTCGACACGAACGCTGACGGCACGCGGATCCTGGGCCTCCTCCAGGAGGAAGGAGTCCTCACCCGCGAGCACCTTTACCTGGGCGACGCCTACGGCGAAGGCGTCCGCATCGTCTTCCAGACCTTCGCCGATTTCCTGCTTCTCAAGCGCCGCCTCGCGCAGTCCACCGACCCGCTCAACGACCAAGCCCTCAAAGACTGGTTGACCAATGAGTGCAGCTGGGGCATCAGCGAGGCAGCCACGATCCTGTTCCCTGAACTCTACGGCCTCGAACTGCCCGACCTTCTTCACATCACTCTCGGCGACGCACCGTCACGGGACGAGGACAGGGCAGCATGGGAACGCCATCGCCGCGACTCGCAGCTCTACCGCTCCCTGGTGGAGATGCTGCCCTACCGCGACGCGCAAGCCATCTCCCAGCGCACCGTCGACCTTCTCAACGACGCACAGCCCTACCTTTCGCGCGGCGAGTTCTACCAGGTCCTGTTCACCCTGGCCCCCCAACCAGGCAACCGCCTCAACGGCGACGGACTGCACCACTACCTCAGCAAGCGCCCCATGCCGCAGCGGGACCGAGATTTCGGGTTCGCGACCTATCACGAACTGTTCGAGCCGTTCAGCCCCGCCTCCCGCCTCGCACGCTGGGCTGCCGCCGGCCCCTATCCCGCCTACGCTGCCCACGTCATCGAGCTGGCTTGTATCCCGTTGTGCTGGCTGCTGTCCTCACCCAACCGCTTCATGCGCGACTGGGTCACCAAAGCCCTCGTCCAGCTTTTGAGCGGCCACCTCGATGTCACGCGGACGCTCCTTGAACGGTTCTGGAAGGTCGACGACCCCTACGTTGTCCAGCGCGTCACCGCCATCGCCTACGGAGCCCTGCTCCGCAGCACGCCAGCACAAGCACCCGGTGCGCGGGCACTTGCCGAAGCCGTTCACTCGCTTGTCTTCACCCCTCCTGTCCGGGCGGACGAACTGCTCCTCGACGCCGCCCGGGGCATCGTCCGGTGGGCGGTCGCCCACCAGCTGCTGCCCGACACCGCGCTGACCTCATCCCAGCGCCCCTACGGTCTCACGCCGCCCGGACCGCCACCCACCGAAGCCACCATCGAGGCCAAGTACCCATGGGACAAGGACCAGCCCGACGAGGAAAGCTACGCATCCATCAGGTTCTCGCTGCTGGGCATGGGCGACTTCGGCCGATACGTCGTCGAACCGGGTGTCCACCACTTCTCCCGGCACCGTATCGGCCAGGACTATCCGGCCCGCGGACACGGCAAGCCACGGTTCGTCAAGAGCCGCTGGAAACAGTTCACGGCATCACTCAGCGACGAGCAGCAAGCGTCGCTTGCCGATTGGCTGGCCAACCCCGAATCACGCAGCATGAGCCGCCTTGAGCTACTCCTGGAAGACGAAGACGATCCTTTCACCGAAGAGCAGCGCCAGTTGCTAGAACGCGCCTTCGTCTACCCGAAGTACGTCAGCGACGAGTACTCAGCCGACACCGCCCGACGGTGGATTTTCCGCCGCACCCTCAGTCTCGGCTGGACACCCGAACTCTTCGGTCGCCAAGACCGCATGATCGCCCACCGCGACGGCAGAGAAGGACACAAGGCCGAACGCTGGGGCAAGAAGTACCAGTGGATGGCCTACCACGAACTCCTGGCACGCATCGCGGACAACTACCAAACATCACGCAGATTCGACGACAGCGAACCCTACGAAGGACTGCACCAGATCATCGGCGACCGCGAAATCGACCCCAGCCTCCCGCCGATCGACTTCCGCGCCTTCAGTGAGAACACCGGCAGCGGCGAAACCTGCTGGGAACCACCACCGATCCAGCTACTGCGCTGGCCTCCCACACCCCTCGACTTCCGTCACTACCAAGACGACACCTCCCAGTTCATGGCCGACACAGCGACAGAACCCACCGTCCACAATTCCCTGTTCGTAACCGACCGCGACGGCAACGACTGGGTTGTGCTCGAGAGTTTCGTGAAGAAGATCGATCCACTGGCACGCAGAGGCTGGCAGGGCCTTCAGGAACACAGCTCCATCGGCACGTTTCTCACTACCGCCTCCCACGCCCGCCGTCTCGTTGCCGCCCTTCCCGAACAATCCGGTCACCGGATCAGCGACCTCACCGATTCCCATGGCCACACCGACTGCTGCTACATCGGCGAAGTAGGCCGCACCGGGCCCGCCTGCCCCAACCGGCACGCCGAATTCCACCAGACACACCTGGCAGACAAACCCTACGAAATTGCCGCAACCATGGAGCGATACACCTGGGAAGGCAACATCCTCGACTGCTCCATTGACGCAACCACAAGCACCACCCTGCCCTCGACATTCATCCAGCAGACCGCTGCACTCACCTTCGACCCCCGCGGCCCCAGCTGGCTCGACGAAACAGGAACCCCAGTCTTCACCAACTACGACGAAGAAGGAAACGACAGCCACGCCTTCCTGGTCCGCGCATCCTTCCTGAAGAATTTCCTGACCAAGCACAAGCTCGAACTCATCGTGCTCCACCGCTTCGAACGGATGAGGCTCAGCGACAACCACAGAGGCGACAATCCCTACGTGGAGGAACGCACCGAAGCCCGGCTCACCGAGCACTTGGTGCTCCGCTCCAACACACCACGACGCACGGAACGCAACCTCACCTGAGTATTCGGCCCAGTCAAAGGAACCGCAGACCGATGGCGTCTCGCCCCACGAGGGATGGGGGTGCCCGGATGCCTGTCGGTGCCGACTTGCTGGCGCTCTGGAAGGCCAGCCGCCCCTGGACCTCCGTACGCGGTTGGTCCGCGCCCACGCGCCCAGGCGGCGTCCCGCACAAGAGCGTCAAAACCGCGCAGAGCATTGAGGTGCTGCAGCTCTGGCAAGCGGTGCCGGTCGTTGGCGATCTCGATTTTCAGGCTTGTTCCGCCTGGACCAGGTCGAGGTAGTGGGCGGCGTCGTGGAGGACCTCTTGGGTGAGTGCTTCTGTCCCGTCGAGGATGGAGAGTTGGGCGGCCATGCCGATCAGCGGGGTGAGGTGTTCCATGAGGCCGTCAGTAATCCGGTAGATGTCCTTCTCGTGTTCCAGGAGGCTGCCGGGCGTGTGGTGCCGCAGCCGGAGCCTGCCGTCGAGTGTTGCCAGGGTGCTGACCCACTCGTTGGGGTGTTTCTTGCAGCGGGGCGGCAGTCGGTTGACCCAGAGGGTGGGGACCGAGCGCGGCCGGATCGGTGCAGTGGTCTCGGTGGGCCGGCGCAGGGCTGGGAAGCGGGCGGCGCGGGCCTCGCGCAGGATGTCGCTGGAGCCGATACCGCTCCAGAAGACAGTCAGATCCAGCTCGTCGGCGAGGTAGTCGAAGAAGTCGAACGTCGGCTGCAGATCCTCGGGCCTCAGCCGGTCGATCCCGTCGACCAGACAGACCTCCGTGTGAGCGTGGCGCATCACATGGACCGCGGGGCCGGTGAAGTCCTTCATCCGTTGGACGGGCCGCTGCTCGGTGTCGGAACGGTACAGGTCCCAGCCGACGAACACCGCCAGGGCCGCTGCCCAGTCGGCGGGCGAGCCCTGTTCCGGCGGGGCGTTGACGCAGACGACCGGGATACGGCTGTCATCGATGCCGTGAAGCTTCTCGCGGCGTCCCTGGTGCGCCAGACCGATGTGGTGCAGCAGGGTGCGCTTGCCGGTACCGCGGCAGTCGCTGTCGACGGCGACGTGCTGGCAGGGGTGGCGGCGTTCGCCGTTGAGGCGCAGCAGCCGTCGTGCGGTCTTCAGGCCAGTGGCGATGTCGGTGGTTTCGACGAGGCCGAGCTGGGCGTGGTAACGCACCCGGGGGTCGTCCTCGTCGACGGGCGTGGAGTCGTCGGCCGGGGGGATTGGGGGAGGGGAGGGTTGGTGGCGTACACGTGCCCGCCAGCCCTGCAGGGTGGTCGGCGGCCCGGGGGACAGGACCGGTGCCGGCGCGGGGGGTGGGGCGCTTTGAGCGTCGCGGACGGGGGTTCTCACTGGTCGTCTCCTTGCCGTGCGCTGTCCGGTTCATCGCTGGGCAGGCCGCCGGGCGGGGGAGAGGCGGGGCTGTTGTCGGCCCGGAGGGTCTTCTCCGGGCGGGGCCGGCCGTCGGTCTTGCTTATGGGCCTGGGATCGGTGGAGGTTGGCGGGTGGAGGCCGGGCAGGGAGGCCAGGAATTCGTCAAGACTCTGGCCCGCGCCCCGGGCGGGCTCGGATGCATCGAAGAGATCTCCTGCCGGGCGGTCGAGGGACCGGAACGGGCGGACGGATTCCGGGTCCAGAGGCGGCAGGTCGCCGTAGGGCTCGGCAGGCGCCGGCAACGCCGGACGGGACGGCGCAGCCGGGCGCGGAGTTGGCTTGCTCGTGGGGGTGGTGGCCTGGGGGCCGGCGGTGGCGGTGCGCAGCAGTCGGGCGGTGGCGCGGGTGATGGCGGCCTCGTCGCGGCGGCTGCCGCCGGCGGCAAGGTGGATGTGCAGGGCCTCGGCCCATGTCTCCTCGGTCCACCGGTCACTGAGCAGCCGGCGGTGGATGAAGGGCACCTCGATCCATGGGTCGGTGCCCGGTTCGGCCCGGTGGTTGAACAGCCAGGCCACCTCCGGGTGGTCGGGGGAGTAGTGGACCTCCCAGCGCCCCTGCTGAGCTGTGATCCCGGAGGACCCTCGGCACGGGTCCAACTTGCCTCGGCCGAGGTTGTAGGTGCGGTTGTTGATCTGGAAGCCCTTACGGCTGACCCGCACCCAGACGGCCGGCAGGAGTTTGCGGTTCTCCTGCTCGGCCAGGGTGGTGGACCGGTAGCCGCGCAGGGACACCAGCGCTGCGTACATCTGGTTGGGAGTCAGGCGCAGCCCGGGGGTGAAGGGGGAACGGAGCGCCCCGTGGGGGGTCTGCTGCCAGTGGAGGACCACCCACTGCTCGAACAGCTCCTGGAGCTGGGGGATCGTCCACAGGGGCTGCTTGCGGACGCGTTTGCCGCGCAGGTCCAGGCGGTGGTGGGTATAGGTGGCCAAGTACTGGCTGAAGCCGGTCTTCACCGCCCGCATGGCGCGCTCGACGATCGCCTTGTCGGGCGCGGTGCGTAGCCTTGCCTCGCGTACCTCGATGCCCAGGGAGTGGCAGGCGCGGGTGAAGTCCGCCGAGATGAACGGCGAGCCGTGGTCGATGACGAGCGTCTCGGGCTTGATGACGGGCCGGGCAGCGGACCCGGCGAATCGGGGGTCGGCCGCCAGGAGGTCCTCGAAGGGTAGGTCGGAGCCTTCCATGAAGGTTTCCGGCGCCCAGCCCGGCCGCGCGGGAAGCGGGGCTGTGGTCTGGGCGACGACCTGCATGGTGTCGAAGGAACGGGTGGCCCGCCCGGCGAGCCACCGCCCGGTCCCGCCGGTGCGGCCGGTCCGCTTGGGCACGATCAGCGAGCCGACGATGCTGCGGGTGGCCACGTCGATCGCGATCGTGAGCTCCACGGAGATGACCCGCCCGTCGTCCCCCAGGACGAGGACGTCCAGCCCGGTGGTGTCGATCTGCATCAGCTCCCCGGGCCAGCGGGCCCATGTCGCCCGCCGGGAGTCAGACCGTGCCGCCGAGATGGCGGACCCGGCCGCCTGCCGGGCCGCGGCAGTGTGTGCGTTCTCCGCGGTGATCCCCAGCCGCTCCAGCAACCGGTAGAACGTCGCCGGACTGTTCACCAGCCCCCGGGCGGTCTTCGGATCGGCCAGCAGCTTCGCGTAGCGGACCCGGACCGTCTGCTCCACCCGGTCGATCAGCCGGGACAGCGTTCCCGGTGACAGACCTCTGGCCCGCTCGTCGTCCAGGATCTCCCAGACGATGTCGACCACTCGCCCGTCGACGCGTCCATGCGGGTTCGCGGTGCGCAGGTGTCGTTTGTCGACCAGGCCCATCAGGCCTTCTTTGCGCCAGACCGCGCATTTTCGTTCCACGGTGGCCGCGGACACCGGCACTCCGGCCTGGGTGAGCTGGTCGGCCTTGGCCTGGTACCGCTGGCGCAGGGTACGGCGCTTGGGGTCGAAGGCCGGATTGGGTGGAGTGGTGGCGGGAACGTTCGGGGCCTGCTGGTGCAGTACCTCCTTGACATGCCGTTCCCACTTCTCGGCGGCCTTGCGTACGTCGCGTGGCAGGGCATGGAACTCGCCGATGCGGCCAGGCAGCGTACTGCGCGGGGCCGCCCGGTTCAGCACGGCGAAGTCGGGGGCGGAGGTCACTGCCGTCTGCAGGATGATCAGTGGCTCTGCCGGCTCCTCGGGTTCCATCGGCTCCGCGACGTCGAGGAAGAGACGAGGTCCGTGGAAGGCGGTGACCACCCAGTCGGCACCACGGAAGCGGACGGTGTCGCCCACCGCGATGGTGTCAGCAGCGGCCGGCGCCGCCGCGTCTACGGCGTGCCGGGGAGCTGCGGTCATGCGATCTCTCCAGCGCTCGCCCATGCCGTCGATGACGGTGTGAGCGGGATGCTCATGTCGGTGCGCAGACGTCGCGTCCAGATCAGGTGATAGGCGAGGTCAAGCCCCAGTAACGGGGGGAGGGCGGCGGCGCGCACCCCGGAGCGGATGGTGCGCGGCGAGGTGAACTGCCCGGACAGGACCTGGTCCTGCCCGGCCGTGAGCCACCGTGGACTGCGGGCGGCATAAAGGAGCTTGAGGTTGTCCAGTTCCACACCCTCGGGTGGCACCTGCACCTGGATCTGCCAGCAGGCGGCCGCCGCTGCCACGGCCAGCACTTCCTGCTCGTGCCGCCACTGGTCGGTGAGTTCCTCGGGCTGCACGCAGATCACCTCGCGCCGTCCCGCCCGGGAGGCGACGAACGCCGGTCGCAAGCTGCGACGGCGCCCCTGGAAGCTCCAGCACAGCTCCATCGGCCCCGCGCTGCGCAGCCCCACCGCCGGGTCGCGGTCCAGGAGCATGGCGCAGTGCTGCTGACGCAGCGAGCCGCACGCCAGAGCCTGGCCGGTGGCCGATGCCCAGGCGTTGGTGACGAACGACTTTCGCCCCGGGTAGGGGATCGGCCGATCCAGCGGGGCCAGCTCCTCGAACGGCACCTCGGCCGCCTCGGTCACCACAAGCTCACGCCGACGCCCGAACCGGTCGAGATAACAGACGGTGATGTCGCCCGCGCTGACCAGGGTTCCCGGCATGTCCGCCCCCTCTTCCACCGGTGCTGCGGGCCGCAGTCGTGCGTGTCCCCGCTCCAGCATCCGGGCATCGAGGAGATGTCCGCAGCGACTTGTATTTCCATCCTCCGATCGGGCAGATGTGTGGATGCGCGTGCGAACCATGCGAGGTGCGTTCATACGGCGATGAAAGCATCGCTCCAGTCCCAGGGCAGACAGCAGCGCTCGAGTGACACCCGGCTTTCATCGCCCCGATGGATCAGTGCCGTGACCGGCCGCCGGGCACGACTCCGGCCGCTGCGTTCGACCTCCCCCAGGGCCGGTGCGCACTTGTGGTGCCGGGCGAGCCACTCCGCCACCGGCATCTGCCATCTGCCCGGCGGCAGCCCGAACTCACCCGCCAGTCGGGACAACTCAGCCACCAGACCGGCCTCTGCCCCCGTCCAGGGCCCGCCAGGCCGGTCCGCCCGCTGCTGCTCGTAACGCAGCAGAGCCCTGGCCACCCACAGAGCCTCCGGATACACCAGCAGCCATGCCGTCTCGACGTTCCCGGGCTCAAGCCCGGCCCGATCGGCCCGGTCGGCCCACCGGCGGGTCATGGGGGCGCGGCGCCACCACGAGCCGGTGACGGCGAAGGCATCCGCGACCAGCATCGCCCCGGCTGGCCCGAACCGCCGCTCGAGCCGGCCCCGCCTGCGATGCGCGCGCACCGTCTCCGGCAGCCGGGCCAGGTCAACCCCTCCCGGCCCGTCCTGGCGTACATGGGTGAACCGGCCGTGCCGTTCGCAGATCCGCCACCTCTCCGGCCAGACCTGCCACACCTCACCCCAGCCCCCGCCGCGTGCCGCCGCACACAATCCGCAGCCCGGCACCAGATAGTGCGCCAGCGGCTGCCACGGCCACTCCCACCGCGCCTGATCACCTGGCAGAAGGTGGGATTCCCGCAGGTGCGGCAGGGCCCACCGCAGCCGAGCGGACGGCACGCCGAGCATCTGCGCGAGCCGGTCCGCCGCCGCACCGCTCAGCAGCACCTCCGCCAGATGCGGAGGCAGGGCCTGCTGCCTGGGCGGCCCGTCACCCAGTTCGGCGAGCAGGAAGTCGACCTCCACCCCCTGCACACCGGCCACCCGCCACAAGAACGAGCAGTTCGACTCGTGCGCCATGAAGCGCACCGGTTGCCGCGACAGGCTCCTGCCCCACATCGCGTTTTCCAACGTTCCGCCCCCGCCCCGCTTTCACTGCTGCCCGGTTACGGGCGCCACTCCCGCGCAGTCCTTGCTGATCCTTAGTCCGCGTCCCGGTCCCTGGGTCCGGGTGACGCCGCACGGCTGTTCCGTGGGGATCTCTAAGCCGGTGTGGCACTGCGCTCTCTACCACGGCGCACCCGTTGCCGACGGGAGAGTTCACCCCCAGGAGTGAGGAGACCCGCATCGAGCACCCGACGCCGCACGCCCGGTCCGCATTCTGCCCCTTGAAGCCCGTCATTTGCTTGAGCCGGGGGGAGCCGTCCTGTGCTGCACGACCTGCCTGCCCAACGCCTGCCCAGCGAACTGTGGACGCGCCAGCGCGCTGCGGCGGACTGTGTCCTCAACGACTTCGCCATGGGCCATGCGCGTGTGCAGGTCATCATGCCGTGCGGCACGGGAAAGACCCATCTCGCCGTGCACATCGCCCACGAAGTCGCCCCCGACAGCCGCAGCCTGACCGTGATGCCGACCCTGGACCTGCTCAACCAGACCGCCCGCGTCTGGCACAACTCCGGTCGGCCCGGCCACTACGTCGGACTGTGCTCCGACAAGCAGACCAGCGAACCCGTCCTGAGCGGCGTGCTCACCATGACCAGCGACCCCGCCCGGCTGGCCGCCGCCGTGCGCGGCGCCGACGGGCCCGTCAGCATCTTCGCCACCTACGCCTCGCTGCCCAAACTCGTCGAGGCCCACCAGCGTCACCTGCTGCCGCGCTGGGACATCGCGGTCGTCGACGAAGCCCACCGCACCGCCGGCGCCCGCGCCAAACCGTGGGCCGTCATCCACGACGACGACGCCATCCCCGCCCGCCACCGGCTCTACCTCACCGCCACGCCCCGGATCTGGGACGTCAATCGTGGCATCACCACCGAGCCGATCGCCTCCATGGACGACACCGACCTCTATGGTCGCGTCACCTACCGTTACTCGCTGGCTGAGGCCATCCACGAGGGACGGCTCGCTGACTACCGCATCGCCGCCCCCGAAATCCACGACCCGCACCTGCACGCCTTCCTGGCCGGGCGCAAGGGCAACGGCGCCCACCACACCCCCCAGGCCGATGCCATGCGGGTGGCGGCGGCCCAGCTGACCCTGTTCAAAGCACGCGAAGAGCACGGCATCCGCCGCACGGTCGTCTTCAGCCGCAGCATCGTCCAAAGCGAGGCCTTCGCCGAAACCCTGCCCGAAACCGCCGCCGCCATCCCCGGCGGCCACGCCGAGGACCTGTGGGTCGCCAGCGTCCACTCCCGCAACGGCCGCCGCGACAGGCGCGAGCGCCTGGCCCGATTCGCCCAGCCCCCGCAAGAGACATGCGAGGGCCGGCTGGCGGAGCTGAGTGTGCTGTGCAACGTCCGCCTGTGCGTCGAAGGCGTCGACTTCCCGCTGGCCGACTCCGTGCTCTTCGCCGATCCCAAGCAGAGCACCATCGACATCGTCCAGGCGATCGGCCGCGCGCTGCGCATCGGCCCTAGCATGAACAAGATCTCCACCCTGGTCATCCCGGTGCTCTTCGGGCCCGGTCAACGCGCCGAGGACGCCACGTTCGGCACCCCGTACCACCTGCTGCACCAGGTCATGATCGCTCTCAAGGCGTACGACGAGCACTACTTCCGCCGCCTGCCCATCAGCGGCCCCCGACTCCTGCTGCCCACACCGGCTTCCGCCATCCGGCCCGCGCGCGCTCCGGAGATCGCCCCGCACCTGATGCTGCGGATCATGGAACCAGAGCCCGACATCTGGGAGACCGGGATGGCCTGCGCCCAAGCCTTCTTCGACACACACGGCCACCTGATCGTCCCCAGCAACCACATCACCGACGACGGCTTCCACCTCGGCTGCTGGCTGGGCTACCAGCGCGCCCTCAAGGCCGCCGGCAACCTCTCCGCAGCCCGCGTCGCCGCGCTGGCCAGCTGCAACATACCCTGGGCGCACCCCAAGAACAGCACGGAGACGTTCCTGGACATCGCCCAGGCATACGCCTGCGAGCACGGCCACCTGCTCCCCGAGCCGGCAGAGGCCTATCAGGGACGCCCCCTGGGCGAGTGGCTCGCCGAGCAGCGCCGCCAGGCAGCCGATGGCACCCTGCCCGCCCCCTACCAGCGCGCACTGAAGGACATCGACCGCTGGTGGAACCCCGCCTGGCCCGAAGAGTGGCAGCGCATGTGCGCCCGCGCCCGTACCCACGACCAGACCCTGGCCATCCCGGCGGGCCCGCTGCCGGCCGACGCCGACGACCTCACCTGCTGGCTGGACGAACAGTTCGACTCCTTCCCCGCCCTCGCTCAGGGCCAGCAGGCACAACTGGCCGCGCTGCCCCTGCAGCATGACCCCCTCGCCCTCGCGCTGCGCCGCGCCGTCGGCAGCCAGGCCGCTTTCCACGCCCGCGGTCTGCGCGCCGCCCGGCGCTTCTACCGCACCCACCAGCACTTGCGCGTACCCGCTGCCTATCTCGACGACCACACCAACCCGCGCTTCCCGCTGGGCAAGTGGATCGCCGACCTGCGCGTCCTCGCCCCCGCGGGCCTCCTCAGCCGCGAAGAGATCGACTCCGTCGAACCCCTGGCCATGGAATGGGCCCCCCAACCCCAGCAGGAGAGCACGGCCACGCTCCCCGGGACATCCACGAACACCACCGACGAGCACCCGCCTGTTCAGCGGCTGCAGCTGGCACTCGGTGTCGCTGACCTGCATGAACACGGTCAGGATTTCTGGGTCGCGGGCCGCGAACCGTCACCTCCCATGCTGCCCGACGTCATCCTCAACGGTGGCCGGCGCATGCTGCTCAGCATGCCGGCCGGGGGAGGCAAGACCATGACGGTAGCGACAGCGGTCCACGCAGCCGCGAGCCGCGCGTGCCTGGTGCTCGGGCCGGACCGGACCTACCTCCACGACGTGGTCAAGACCTGGCGCATGGTCAGCCGACGACCGCTCGCGGGCATTAACATCCAGCCCACCCACAGTGGCAAGGCGGGCGACAAGCTGACCACCGCAGGCCAACTGGCCGACTGGATGGCACAACAGCCTCCGGGAGCCCTCGTCGTGGCTCGCTACAGCGATGCCGGGCTCATCGCCGAAAGCCACCGCGACCACCACCTGCCGCCCTGGGAACATCTCGTCGTCGAGGAAGCTCACCGCACGTTCGAAGGCATCACCAGCTCGGACCATCCGGACGCCGTGATCCACTACGACGACGGCATCCTCGCCTACAAGCGCGTCTACCTGACGGCCACACCCCGCATCCCCAACGAGCTGCCCCGCCCTGGAGACAGCCGAACCGAGATCGCCTGGGCCGTGGACATGCCCGCCCAGCCGATCTTCGGCACCCACCACCCCAGCGTGGACCGCGCACAGCTCGTGGACAAAGGACTGCTCAGCCCCTACCGGCTGATGCGGATCCAAGTACCCGAACTGCCCAGATTCCCCATCTGGCGAGCCCAGGCCCTCGGAGCAGCCCACCTCATCGAACAGCACCGCCTGCGCCGCGTGGTAGCCGTGCTCCCGGACCGGAAGGAGGCCGAAGCCTTCGCCTGCCAACTCGCCGTCCACATGCTCGACGCGAAGATCCTCATCCCCCGGCAGGGGGCCGTGTACTACCCGCACAACCAGCCGGTGATCCGCTGCCAGCGCGCGACCGACCCCATGCCCCCCGACCTCGACGCCATGGTGCTCCCCTCCAGCGCCTACACCACGCTGGAACTGGTTGACGTCCTCTCGCCCCTGATGGGTCAGCACGCACAACGCGCCGCGCAGACAGCGATCATCGTCCCCGAGCCGGTTGCCCCCGACGATGACGCACCCGCAGTCGCGCCCCCAGCCGTCCTGCGCCAGATCGCAGCGGCACTGTGGGCGCATGATCCTGGCGGTCCTTGCTAGAGCGCGGATGACGTCTGGGGCATCAGGCCATGAGGACGCGCTTGCGGAGCAGTTCGCATCCTGAGCACGGCAGCGTGGCCTACCACCCTGCGCAGGGTCGGGAACGGGTTGTCGCACCTCACGAACTGAGCACGTTCATCTGTACCTGCTGAGCACATTCGGGTGTACACCGACACCACAGACAGAGGGGACCCAGATACCGTCCCCTCTGCAGCATCCGCCCGACGCCGTCGGACCAGTACGGGATGATGTGGGTCATGGTCACTCCGGTCGCGTCCGCTGTCCCTCGCCCTGCCGGTCGTCCTGTGCTGCGTTCGGACCAGGAGCGGGGTCTTGCTGCTGCGGTCAGGCATTTGCGTCGCCCGCGTACCCGGGCTTTGTATGTGGCGGCGACGGGGACGGGTAAGACTCTGGTGTCGATCCGGGTCGCGGACGAGCTCGCAGCGCGCCTGGTTCTGGTCGTCGTGCCCACGTTGGACCTGGCGGTTCAGACGGCGCTCGCGTGGCGCCGGGATGGTCATCTGGAGCACATGGTGATCGTGTCCTCGATGGACACCGGCGCGCACGATGCGCTTGCCGCCCGCAGGGTCGGTTCCACCAGCAGCCCGCAGGCCCTTGCAGCATTGATGTCGGTGGTGGGGGAGGAGGACGACCAGCTGCCTGCCCTGACGGTTATCTCGACCTACGACTCACTCGACAAGATCGAGGCGACGCAGCACACCTGCTACACCGTGCCACCCTTCGACCTCGCCATCATGGACGAGGCGCACCGCATCGCCGGCCGGGCGGACAAGAAGTGGGCAATGGTCAACGACGCGGCACGGATCCATGCCGAGCGCCGTCTCTACATGACGGCCACCCCGCGCAGCTTTGCCGCACCCGACCTGGCGGACTCCGCCTCGACTGCCCGCCGCCACCCCCGAACCCCTTCCGCACCGGCGGTGGATGCGGTGGCGAACAGCATGGACAACGAGGCCGTGTACGGGAAGAAGGTCTTCGAGTACCCGCTGGCGCAGGCCATTGCTGACGGCGTGGCCGCGGACTACCGCATCGTGGTTCCCACCGTCACCGACACCGAGCTCCGCGCTCGCCTCAACCTTCTCGCCGTCGGCACACCCTCGGGTTCGGACTCGCCAGAGGGGGCGCTGCGCACCACCGCCCTCCACCTCGCTGTCCTGAACGCCATGGCCAAGCACTCCATGCGCCGAGTCCTGGTCTTCTTCCACCTGGTCGAGGACTCCGTTCGCTTCACCCGCGAACTGCCTCACACCCTGCGCCGCCTCCGCACCGCCGACCCCGACTGCTTCCCCGGCCTCGACCCCGACGTCTTCCACGTCCACGGCGACCACACCGCCGACCAGCGCACCGACATCTTCGCCCGCTTCGCCGCCTCACCCCGCGCGATCCTCACCAACGCGAAAGTGATCGCCGAAGGCATCGACATCCCCAGCGTCGACGCCGTCGTCTTCGCCGACCCCACCAGCAGCATCACCCGCTGCGTCCAAGGCCTCGGCCGCGCCCTTCGCCTGGACGTCTCCGGCAAGACCGCCAGCCTCATCGTCCCCGTTTACATCCCGCCCAGCGAGGACCCCGAGAACATCCTCGGCACCCCCTACGAACCGGTCTGGGCCATCACCACCGCCCTGGCCAGCCACGACCACCGCATCCTCGAACGCCTCCCCGACAAGACCAACCGCCTCACCACCGAGACCAGCCGTCTCATCCAGCACCGCTGGCACTTCGACTACACGATCCACCCCGAACGCATCGCCCGCGGCATGGACCTCATCGCGTTCAACCCCCGCGGCACCCTGACCCGCACCCGCCGCGAAGGCCTCGCTTCCGCCCAGGCCTTCCATGACACCTACGGTCACCTCGATGTGCCCGCCGAACACACCGACCCGGCAGGCTTCGAACTCGGCCGCTTCATCACCACGATGCGTGACGCCGCGACCGCCGGCCGCCTCGAACCCGACTGGATCGCCGAGCTCGACGCGCTCGGCATGATCTGGGACAAACACCAGGCCGCCTGGCGCGCCCGCCTTACCGCTGTCGCTGATTACCACCAGGCGCACGGCCACCTCGCCGCCCCCGCCACCACCCCCCTCGGGGCCTGGCTCGCCGAACAACGCTCCCTCGCCACACACGGCCACCTAGACACCGCCCGTGCCGCCGACCTCACCGCCATCGACCCCGACTGGCAACTGCCCCACGGCCCCGACTGGCACCGTAAGTACCACTTGCTGCGCCGCCACCTCCAGACCGGCCAGCCCCTCACCCCCGACACCACCACCGGCAACATCAACCTCGGCAGCTGGGCCACCCGCCAGCTCACCACGTGGAACACTCTCGACCCGGGCCAGCACCGCCTCCTGGCAGCCCTCGATCTCACCCCCGCCACAAGCCCCCTGGCGCCCCGCCCCACGACCCGGCGCACCTTCGCCCAGACCGTCCAGATCCTTGAACTCTTCCTCCACCGTGAACGCCGTGCCCCCGCAGCCCGCGAGACGATCACCGTTGACGGCGACACCGTGAAGATCGGCCCCTGGTTTGCCAAGACCCGCACCAAGATGCGCGCCGGCCAGCTCGACGCCGAACACGCACGCCTCATCGCCGCCCTCTTCGAAGGCGAGTGGACCAGCGAGAATCCTGCTCCAGCCTTCACCTGAGCAGTCCCACGAAGAAGCGGTGTCGCGCCACCGCTCAGGCTGGCCTCAGCTCCGAGCTCGCGATGCCACCTGACTGGGCAGTCCAACTACGCAGCGCCGCGACCGGCATCGCCGGCATTTCCGCTGCGCGCCAGCAAGCGGTTAGGAGCGACTGCTGACGAGTTCTTCCAGAGTGAGCTGAACACGCTGGCGGTTGATATCGCGTCCGAACATGAGGGTTGGCCGGTTGAGGGCGTCGGACTTGGAGTAGTAGCGGAACTGCAGGATCTGACCGCAGACGGATCGCACATCCGTCATCAGCCCGTCCTGGCAGGTGGCCAACACTGTGATGCCGTGATCCTGTGCAGCATCACGTAGAGCCGTAATGACTTCGCGTCGATGTTCGGCTCCCAGAGAGTCGCCGAGTTCGTCGAGGATCAGTACGCGGCCGCGGGCGTGCGGGGCTGCCAGCAGAGCGGCCAGGACGAGATGGATGGAGAACAGCTTCTCCTGGGCGGTATTGGTGGGTACGTCGTAGGGCAGCAACGGCCCGTTGGGATTGCGCTGCCATCGCGGGACGACATGGCATACCCACTGGTCCTGGGCGGTCTGCGGCTCTGTGACGGTGAATTCCAGATCGGCCCGGTACCCCTCACGGCTGTGGAGCTCGTTGAGTCGGCTGCTGATCCGGCGCAGCGCGCCGTTCACCCGCTCCTTGATGGACTGCTGGGTCTGGGCCAGGGCCTCGCGGGTTTCCTCGACCACGTCCTGGAGATAGCGGTGCTCGGTCTCTCGTTCGGCGCGCTTGGCCTCCACCTGTTCCCGGGCGCCTTTGTCCTGCTCCTCGTTGGCGGCCAGCCAGCTCCGCAGGGCCGACAGCGAGGCACGAAAGATGATGCCGTGGGGATCCTCGGTATGGACCTCATGGTGGTGCAGAGCGTCACCCAGCTCAGGCGTGGCGACGCCGGTGCTGCGAGAGTCGGCTGCCAGTCGCGTGAGTGCGGACGCCAGCCGGGTTCGGCTCTCGCTGAGAAGCTCTAGGCTGGTGCGCCGTTCCACCTCGCCGCTATGGGGAACGACGGCATGGACGCTGATGCCATCAGCAGGTTCGGCACCAGGGTCGTCCTTTGGCACCTCGTCCCAGTTCAATGCCGCAAGGGCGTCTTGCAGCGTGTCCGTCCACACGAGGACGGGGTGGGCCGGGCCTTTGCCGCGCAGTTCCAGCAGCCGGTCGCGCTTCTGCGTTGTCTGAGCGATGTTCTTGTTGATTTCCTGGACGGACTTCTCGAGGGCCTTGGCGTGCTTGGTCGCGTTGTCGAAGGAGTCTTTGGTGCGCAGGGCTTCCTCGGCTGTTGTCGCTGCAGTACGTCTCAGGCCGGGCAGCGTCTCGTCGTGTGCGACAAGCTTCTCCTCCAAGGCGCGTGCCTCATCGCCGAGCCGGGAAGCCTCCGCCTGGGCGTTCGCCCTGTCGATATCGCGGCCAAGCGAGGTGATCCGGCGGCCGCAGCGTTCGATCCCGGCCGCCAGGGCGTCCCGCTCGGCCTGTACCCGTCCCAGCTGATTTTCGAGGTGGGCGCAGATGTCTTCCTGCCCCACGATCGGCTGGTCGAAGCCACCGACGACGTGGACGCCCAGACTCGGAAGCGAGGCGTGCGGGGGGTGCTCCACGGTGGTCGCGTCGGCAAGGGCGTGCAAGAACGGTGCTGCCAGAGGTGCGGCATCGACGATTCCCTTGGGCCAGACCGGCGCCGGATCGGTGTGGGCCGTACCGGCCCATGCCGGGGGACCGGTGACGAGCAGGGTCCCCGGCAACTCGCTGACGGCCTCGATCGCGCGGTCGAGGAGGTCCGCGGGGACGCAGACCGCATCACTCCACGGTGCCAGCCGGGCCTCCCACAGGGGGCGGGCATCAGGGTGGAGGCGTGTGCTGGCCATGAGCCCTACGGCGTCAGGGCACGGACCGTCGTGCAGTGCCTGCAAAGCAGCGGCCGCCCGGCCAGTGCGTCCCTGGCGGGCATCAGCGAGTTCCTGGTCTGTTTCCTTGACCCGTTCTTCGGCCCTGATCAGTTCAGCCTTCGCCTGCACAAGGAGGGCCTGCTGGGAGTCGAGCAGCTCAGTCAGCTTGGCCGGCGGCGGCCCCTCGTAGCCCTCGGCCCGAGCCTGGGCCGTGCGGCGATCCCGCTGCGCGCGTTCCAGCGCAGATCTGAGCTCTCCCCGCTTCTCGTTGGCTTCCTCCAGGCTCTGCTGCGCCTGCTGCTTCAGCTGGGACGCCTCTTGGGCTGTGCGTTCCAGCAGGCGGGTATCGCGTGCCGCGGTCAGCAGTTCCCTGGCCGTGCTCTGCTGCCCCTTCAACTCTTCCAGCGTGCCTGTGAGCAGCTCGAGATGGGAGGCGATGCGACGTTCAGTGACGAACGCGTCCACATGGGCTCGTGCCGAGGCCAGCGTCCACAGATCATGAGCCCGTTCTGTCTCGATGCGTGCGCGCTCCCGGGTGTCGACCGCGTGCAGGATCCCCTCTTCGTCCCGGTAGGAACCCTCGGCCTTCTTGAGTGCCTCGGCCAGATCAGCCTGCGTCTGGGCAAGCTTCTTCCGGTCTTGTACATCATGGGCCAGCATCGCGGCCTTGCCAGTGAGATCGATCAGCGCGTCCCCGATCTGGACGGGAGTGAAGGTGCCCGCGTCCAGCTTCAGCAAGGAGGGGCGCGACCTCATCCCGCCACGGCTGACGATGTAGGCGAGCAGCCGGGGCGCACGTCCGTAGAGAACCTCGGCGTACTCCGTAGCGCCCAACGGCTTGCCCCCGAGCCTGCGGAAGAAACCGGCAGCCTTCTCGTGCTGGCTGCGATCGTCCCCCTCGATCAGCAGGTGGACCCCGGTCTTGTGCCGCACTTCGACATGCGGCGACTTCGCGGATATCTGCAGCCACACCGTGTGAGCGCTGGTCTGAGGATCGTCCGGATCGGCAAAGACCCCCACCACATAGCCGACCTGGGCCGGCTCACTGACCTCTGGGGATGCTCCAGCCGTCACCGGCTCGAACAGCAGCTTCGGTGCATGCACCGAGCCGCCTCCGGTCATCCGCCACTCCGGGTCACCCAGCAGGAGCGCCACAGCAGCCAAAAAGCTTGTCTTGCCCGACTCATTGGAGTCCTTGGGTCCCCGGCCCGTCACGGCCACGAAAGTGCCGGGTACGAGTGCCACGGGATGTGAGGTCAATCGCGCAATGAAGAACGTCTGCACGGCAACCAGCTGCCTGGTGCCGATCACACCGAGCTTGCTGAGCGCGACATTGAAAGGCTGCTCGCTCACACAAGATCCTTCCCTGCGCCGCCGCTGGCGGCCACAGACGGGGAAACAGGGCTGTCCGCCAGCTGCCGCCGGCGTCGGATGGCTGCCGCCAGATGACCGTCAGGCCGTCCGACAAGGATCAAGTCCTCCCACAGCAGGTTGCTGCGCTCCGCGGTCAGACGGTCTAAAGCCGGCCCGGGCAGGTATCGCCCTGTGGTGGCTTCCGCGACCATCCCGGCAGCCCTCAGACGGCGCAGCGCCGCACTGATCGCCACTTTGGAGATCTTCCGGTTCGAGGCAAGCACCGCGAGAGTGACCGTGTGCGTTTCGCCCGTCCACCGGCTGTGCCGGTGCCGGCCCTGAGCGCGGGGGAGCGCCACCGTGTGCAAGAGCACCAGGGCCAGCACTGCCCTGTCCACATCGCCCAAAGTGCCTGTGCCCTCGGCCACCAGCGCATCGCTGACCGGATCGCGAAAGCCCGTGACCCAGTTGCCTTGCTCCGTCTGCAGCAACTGCCGCCCGCCACGCTCCAGAGCCCGCCCGACCCGGGCCCGCAGCGCAGGATCCGCCAGCATCGGCAGACTCGCCCGCGGCAGGGGACGGCGCGCCGACTCCAGGGCGGCGATTACCGACCGGACAAGGTAACCGTCAGCGCCACCATCTACCAACCGGTCCCCGCCGCCGACCTCTCGCGCAGGCGCCACCGCCTTCTCACCGCCCGCTTCACCACTGTCCAGCCCCTCGGCGTGCATCGCGGGCAGCAGATGATGCCCGCGCCGAAGGCCCTCCACCACCACAGCCGGCAGCGCTGCGACAGCGGGCCCCAGCCTCAGAACATCTCCCTGCGAGACAAGGAGACGGGCTGTCTGCAGCACTCCGTCCACGGTCCGTTCCACCGCGTCCTCATCCGCCCCCAACCGGCAGCACAGCGACACCACATCCGCACGCAGAAAGGCCACCCCCGGAAAAGGCAGCACCTCAGGGCGAGGCCACGCCGCACGCAGACAGGCCGCCCACACCAGCGTCGCGACCGGCGGCAGACCGACCTGCCACCCCGCCACCGAGATCCCCGCGACAGGAGCCGTCTCGGCGTCCCAACCAAGCACCACCAGATCGCCAGGCGTCGAGCCGGATACACGCACAATCCGGCGCCCGCTCCCACTCGCCGCTGAGGCTGCCCTGGCCAACACGGACTCGCCGACAGCAGCCGACGCCACGCCCTGAGCACGCAACCGCCCTAACAGCACCTGCGCCTGGAGGTCCTCCTCTGCATCGGACCCAGACGAAGAAGAGCCATTCTCAAACGTCATCCCCACCACCGTCGGCCTCGTCGCTCACGTCGTGCCTGCGCAGCAGCAGAGGATGCAGATAGGTGACAGAGGCAGCCGGATCAGCCAGCAGCGCATCCTCCACCACCACGCTGTACGGCTCGCCAGGCTCGTCACCCAGCGCCAGAACATCCGTGATGATCGCCGCCGCCGCCGGCCAGCCCGCCGCGTACAGGAGCGCTGTGAGATCAACCTCCTGGTCCCCGGCCAGCAGCTCGTCGGCCAGGAGCCGACGATCCTCCAGGAGACGAGAATGAGCTCCCTCAGCCCACTCCCAGGGCTCCTCCTCCTGCTCGGCATCGTCCATCACGAGCGGCCGCCCCCGGGCACCTGAGCGCGGAGCGAAACCCGACACCGTCTCCAAGACCTGCGCCGGGTCAATCCACACCGACGGGGCATCCGCGACAAGTGCCGTGCCCACCTGAGACAACAGCGCCACATCCCCCTTGAAGGCTGCGTCGGTGTACTCGCTCACAGTCAGAACATCGAAGTTCAAACTGCCACCGCCCTGCGCGAGAACCTTGTCGGCCGCGACCATCACCTGCCGCCGGTAGAACTGCTCCGCCTCAATCAGAGCCGAAGCCGCCTCTTCCAGTGCCCAACTGCCACTGAACCGACTCGTCACCACCTCGTTCAGCTCCGCCACCTGACGCGTGAACCCCTGATGATCATGCTGCCGCTGTGCTTCCATCAGCTCCGTCGGCGTCCCCGTGGCGACCAACCGCTGCAAGTCCAAAGCGAAAACCCGCAGCGCGTTACGGCACGACACCAGATAGTCCAAGGCAGCCTCAGGATCAGGATTGCTGCGGTCGAACACAGCCCTCGCCCGGTCCAACAGCAAGATCAACTCATCGACGCCACCGTGCTCCGCCAACCTCTCGGCAGCCAAAGCTCCAGCCAACCCTGCCGGACGCACCACGTACCGATCCTGATGAGCCTTCAGCAGATAAGGCTCGAGAAACCCAAGGCGTGTCAACACCGTCAGCCGATGCTCGATCAGATCCGAAGACCACTCACGAGGATCACCCGCCAACGCCTGCACCACCTCGGCCCGCGTCAAACCATGCGGACCGGAATGCTCGGCAAACACCTTCAAGATCGCAAGCGCCACCCGCGCCACCTCAGGATGCCGCGCCACAGCACCGGCATCCTCAGCAACCGGAGCCATAAACGCCCGCCAGTTGGCCAACTGCACCGCCGCAGCGAGATCCGCCTGCTCACCATCCCCGAACGCGAGCTGATCACCCACCGGCCGGCACCGCACCCAACAGCTCCACCAAACGCGGCAGCACCTTCCTGTGCAAAGGCTCCTGCTCCAACGACTCGCCCGTCACCGCGATCTCCGACGCCAACGCCCGCAGCTCCACAGGCCCCTCATCAGCCATCCGAGCCGCCAACGACTGAGCCTTCACATACTGCTCAGGCTCCTGCTCCCTGTACGGCCCAGCACGCCACAACTCAACCTCCATCCCAACCGCGTGCACCTTCCGGCCGAGCCGTCGAGAGATATCGTCAATGATCGCGATCCCATCAGCATCCAAATCCCCCCAGATCGCGAGCCGCTGAGGCTGCATCCACTCCAGCAGCGCGACCAGCTGGTTCGTCACGTACCCCTTGCCCCAGACGCACAGCCACTGCGACGTCACCTCGGGAATCGCACATACACGCTCAAAGGTGTCCGAGTTCTCCACCAGGAACACCCCCCGACCTCCGTGCTCAACCTCACCCACCAGCCGCAACGCCCCAGCAGGCACCGCGATCCACGGGTTGGCCACCGAAGCATCGGCAGCCACTGACCCCACCCGCCACCGCAGAGGACCTCTCACACGAACGTCGATATCAGCCTCATCGACCGCGAGGTCAAAACTCACCCCGACCAAGTTCTCAAAGGCAGCCTGCCGAGCAGGAGTCCACTTCTTCGAACCGCCCAGAGCAAGGCCAGCCAACTCCTTGGCAGACAACCGCTCCCCAGCCAAATCCGCCGGCCACCACACCGAAGCCGCCCGCACGGCAGCCTCATAAGCCGTCCAAGCCTCCGTTCCCACGGCACTCCCCAACGGAACCCGAAGCGCCGAGCCCACCGGACACCCCTCCAACAGTGCCCGCTCCCACTCCAATTCAGGAACAGGGGCCATCAACGCGAGCAGCTCCTTGCGCATCTCATCCGGGTCCCGCCACCCCCGCAACTCCTGCAACAACTCATCCGTCTGCAGCGCCCACGAATGAGACAGGCGCCAACTCAGCGGTTCCGAAAGCTCCAAGTCCTCATCGACCGCACACCGGAGCACGACACCGCCGCACCGAACCAACGCCACAGCAACAGCCCACGCCTCGTCCTTGAACCGAGACGCCACCGCAGCCCACGACCTCCGCCCGGCCGACAGGACCCAGATCAAATGCCTGCCATCCAAGGAACTTGGCGGATCGTAAGCCGACTGCGTGTAGGCAGTAACCAGATCAACCTCCCGAATACGCAGCAAGCCCTGCCGGTTGCGAGGAGCGCGATTCACCCCCTCACGCCGCACCGGCACGGACAATGCGTCCGTCCCTTCCGGCGTCCCAGCCACCGACACTCGGATACGTCCCTGCGCCTCGCTGAACAACAGCTCAAGCGACCCCGTCCCTCTGACGCCCACACCCACCCCTCAGACCTACCCTGCGAATCAGACCAAAGACATATCCACCCCCCTAGCAAGACACACATAGATCAACCAGGCCCCCACAACTCAGAAAATGAGGCCCAGCCAACACGGCTGAGCGCCGCACATCACGGCACGCCGCCAGGGACAGCGCCTTCGCCCGCAGCGTCCCCGGCCCCGTCGCCCTCCGCTGCCGCGGCAGATTCGTGTGCATCATCGGGCCCGCGCCAGCTGCAGCCCGAACCGCACCTCCCTGCCCGAAGCCGGCGCGAACCAGCTCAGCACCTGCTCCCCAGCCCCCTCCTGCGCCCCGCGGAGGGAGCAGGCACCCCTCGCACGACGCGGGCCCCACTCGGGGACTGCGCGGCGCATGCCGCCGCTCACACGCTGGCGAGGACAGCGCCCCCCACACGGGGCCATGGTCAACCTCGTCCTCGACATCCAGGAAAGCAAGGACACCGTCTACCAGGCCGCCGCCGAGCGCATCTGCACTTGGCGCCTGTAACCCCCGAGCCGGGACGCTCCGGCTCCGCGCTTCGTCATGCGGATGGCGCTCCACAGCCTCTGAACGCTGCTCCGGTCCTTGGCCGAACTCACGCGCGGAGCGCACGCCGACCCGCGAGCCTCGCATGTGACCGGCGGGTACAGAGGCGCTTGTCACCACCCGCCTCCCCATCTTCCACCCGGGCCGCTCGTGACGGTGCCAGCCTTGCGCATAGAGAACAGATATCCGGCTTTGGCCGCGCAGCCTGCCTCTAAGCTCTTCCCGACGGGCTCAGGCAACGACTGTCACCCGCACAGCACGAAGGGGACGGGGAGTAAATGCTCGACTTGGACGACCTGGTGAACCGGGTGGTCAACCCGGACGTGCGGCCGCTGGTGAAGGAAGCACACCGCTGCTACGCCACCGGCGCCGCCCGAGCCGCCATCGTCCTGACCTGGACCGCAGTGTGCGCGGACCTGATCCATAAGATCGAGGTCCTCAAGGAAGAAGGCGAGCCCGACGCCCGCCCCCTGGCCGAGGACGTCGAGCGCGCCCAGCAGCCCGGCGCGGCCGACGCGGTGCCCCTCATGCTCAACGTCGAGAACACCATCCTCGACGTAGCGGAGAAGCTGGAACTGATCGACAACACACACAAGACACAGCTCGAGCGACTGCGCGAGGACCGGCACCTGTGCGCCCACCCCTCCCTTCGCCCCATGGGAGAGCTGTACGTCCCGACGTCCGAGTACGCCCGCGCCCATCTCGCAGCGGCCCTCGACGCAGTTCTGGTGCACCAGCCGAGCCAGGGCCGCAAGGTGCGAGACAGCTTCATCGCCCACGTTGCAGATCCCGCGTTCACGTTCGAGGCCGGCTACCTCGGCCACACCTTCTTCGACCGCGTCCGCCCCACCTCCCGCGCGAAGCTGGTCGACTTCGCTGCCAAGTTCGCCCTGCTGCAGATCGAGGACGACAGGATGCCTCTGGCCGCACCGATGTTCGCCGATCGGATGGCACAGTGCCTGCGCCTGTTCGCCGACCGCGACCAGCCCCTGGCAGAGGAGTATCTGGCCCGGCACATGTCCAGACTTGAAACGGCTGAGCCAGCAGTCCAACTCGCGGCTCTCGGCCGTCTCGGCGACCTCCCGGCGTTCTGGAAAGCGCTGCCCGACCCCATGCGCACGCTTTACAGCACCAAGATCACCAGCATCGCCACCCAGATCGCAGCGACTGGCTACCTCCGACCCGACGAGACCAGGGCCCTCGCTCTGGTGGCCTACCCTGAGGTCCGCACGAGCCTGCCTGCCCTGACGAGCACATTCACGGTGCTCCCGGTAGCCGAGCAGTCCCGGGTGATCGGCGTTCAACCCGACGCATACTTTCTTCCCTGCCTTCCCGGCCTGCTCATGGGTGTGCGCAGCTTCGACGAGGGTGAATTGGTCGCCCGCACCGCCATCCTGCCCAGCGCCGGCCTGATGAGCCTGGAGGACACGAAGGCCGTCCTCAGGGCATGGTGGGACAACGAGAATGGCCAGACCTGGGGCCGCGCCATGCCCGGCTACCTCGTTGCGCTGTACTTCACCACCGCCCACCTCGGCCAATCGAGAGACGAGATCTGGAAGGCTCACCTGGAGGAGCTCCGCCCGTTCCCAGACCTGTTCAACGCCATCGCCCGCGGTACGAGTCTGGCGGCGCCGATCGTCCAGGGCTGACCACTGCCACCGCCTGTCGAGCCCTATCCGAAGCCGTAGCGGTGTCAGACGGTGCCCCACGCACTCCGCGCCATCAGCCAGCCCGGCCTGCTCGTGCAGGGTGCTCGTCCAGGTGTTCACGAACCCGGCGGCGCCGCCTTCGTCACCGGGAAGGCGAAAGAGGTCCGGGTCTGCCATGAGCTGTTCCATCAGCGTCTCGTACAACTCGTCCAGCATGTCGCCGTGGCAGGCCGTCAGGCCTTCGGCGAACTGGCGGGGCGTCGGGCTGATCGAGACGACCTGGTCGAGGACCGGCCCATGCCGCGCTCGTCGATGAGTGCCCGCAGTGCGGCCAGCCCGGGGGTGTCGGGCATGAACAGGCCGTGCAGCATATACATCGCGTAGAACGGCCGCAGCCCGATCAGCACCGTCCGCGCCCTCACCAGCTCCTCGTCACTAGCCCCGCGCACCTGCTCCACCGAGTCAACCTCTCCGAGCAGCTCCCACGGCACCGGCGGCGCTTTACCGTGCTTGGCCGCGCCCAGCATCTGCGCCCACTCGCCGGCCGTGAGATCGAACATGCCGACCGCGGCAAACCCCTCGGCCAGCGCCTCTGCCCCGACCTCCTGCGGCCCCAGCCCGAGCGCCGCGAACAGATGCGCCACACCACCGGAGCCAGGCTCATCCGGCGGATCCTCACCCACCAACAACGCCGCCCGCATCACCGCAGGATGCACCGGCCGATGATAGGGCCGCGCCGCGAGCATCCGGCCCGCCACCGCATACAGCGCATCCTGCCCCTCCTCACCCGCCCCCGCCGCGCCCCGCGCGGCCTCGAGCAGCCGTTGCGACACCGACCCCTCCAACACCCACACCAGCGCCTCACGCACCGCCCCTGCCGGCGGCTCGGGCACCACCGCCGCGCCCGGGAACACGGGCATGCCGGCCTCGGCGAACCAGTCCAGCACGGCCAGCCGTCGGTTCCGTCCCTGCCGCAGATGCCGCGCCAACGCTGCCGCGGTCTCGACCACGGCCGGATCGACCGCCTCCACCACCGACCCTTGGCCCCGGCCGAGGCCCCGCTGCCGATGACGCGGCAGCAACCCCACGCGCCGCCAGCTCTCCAGCTGGCTAGGCGTCACCACCACGCCTCGGGCTGCGAGTTCACGAACCACCTGCTGATCAGCCGGACTCGGCGCTCCTCGTGCCATAGCGACAATTACAACCCCGAGAAGTACCTGCCCGGACGGAAATCTGCCTCTGGCTCACTGGTGGTCAGCACCCGCTACCGCGGGGCATCGACGACGACCAGGAGCCAGCCATGAACCCCCACCACCGCACACGCGTCCGTACCCGAGCCGCAGCCGTCCTCACGACCATCGCCTTCAGCCTCCTCATCACCACCGCCCTCCACTCCGCCCACCTCACACGCCTCCTGCTCGCCCTCGCGGCAGCCTTCGCCCCCACCACCGCCACCCGTCAAGCCGCAACCGGAACCCTCGACCTCCTCCTGCGCCTCGTGCCCTGGTACACACCCCGCAGGTGACTTGAGGGCGCCTCGACCGGCATCGGTGACTGTCGGTGGCGCCTGGGAGCATGCTGGGTCATGGACGAAGCGCTGAAGATTCCGGAGCATGAGGTCCGCAGCGAGCCGGAGAGTTTCCTTCTGCGGCTGCGGTGCGATCTTGTCTGGGACCGAGACGCCTTTTCGCGTCTGGAGCGTGCCGCACGTGCGGTCTGCGAGCGTCTGCAAGACGCTGATGCGCTCCCCAGAGGGCTTGCAGAGGGCTACTACCACTTGGCCACTGAGGTGCCGGCCTGGACGAGCCACCCCAACTTTCCACGGCCGGAGCCGCGGGAGTACTACGACGCCTGCATCGAGCGGCTGTCGGACCTCGCGGATTGGTTCTTCCTGGGATGGCACGCCTACACGGAGCCCCATGTGTGGCCGGAGCTGTAGCCCCAACCAAGATTTGCGATCCACGCAAAATAATGCGACCATCGCAAACATGGATCTCGTTGCTGATCTCGCCGCTATTCGCAACCCCATGCCCACCCCGGACGCTGTCGCTCCAGCTGACCTCTACTCCGACGCCTGTGCCGCCGTCGAGCGTCACAGGATCGACGACGCACACCACCTCGAAGCCGCCAGCGACGGCCTCGACACTGATCCGCTCCTCCTGGCCCTCGAGGAAGCACGCGCCCGCAAGACCGCGGCCGACGCGGAGATCCGCCGACTCCTCGCCTACGGAAGAGAGTTCCACGGCCCCCGCCCCTACCGCCTGGAATCACTCGCCGAAGCCAGCGGCATGACCCCCTCCGGGATCCGCACCGCCTACGGTGCGGAAGAACTGAGCCAGCCCCCCTATACCCCCTCTAGAGTGGGTAAATTAGGACAAACTAAATTTCAAAATCGTGTGGTAGGTAACCCCCCCTAAGGAGCAAAACCGCAGGTCGGAAGGGGGGGAGGTGGGAGCGACCCTCCCCCCTTCAGCGCGCATGGGGTCTCCCCCCCTCCCCCCCTTCTCCCCCCCTTCGTCTCCCCCCTTAGCCGTGGTGACGCTCCGTATAGAAATCGAGTGGTGCGGTTACTCACGTGCAGCGCGCTCCCGTGGCCGGAGGCCCCCTTGGGGCGCGCCGCCGGACGCGTGGGCGGACACGAAGAAGCCCCCGGTACGAATCTCGTACCGGGGGCTTCCCAGGGTCACGCCGCTACTCGGCGGTGTCCGCCTTCAACTGGTACCGGGCACCGCCACGGGGGCCCTCCTCGGCCGCTTCGAACAGACCGGAGGCGGTCGCGTACCGCAACGCGCTCTCGAACAGACCCGACTTCCCGCCGGCGCCCCCGGAGCCGTTCCACAGCTTCAGGTCCGACGCCCCGTTGATCACGCTCTTCAGTCCTTCGTGTTCACCGGGGCGCCATTGCGGAGGATCTTCTCCCGCATCCGGCGCGCCACCTGCGGACCAGCGGCGGCACCGCGTTGTTGGAGAGCGCCCGAGCGTTCTCCGCCGCCGCCGCCCGGGACGCCATCCGGATGTTGTCCTCGCTCTGCTCCTGCCGCTCCTGCCACTGACCCACGCGACCGCCACCCGCTTCGTCTCCTCGGAGACCGCCGAGAGGGCTAGGGCCAACTCCCAGTCCCCCTCCTCGATGACCAGGGAGCACCGCAGGAGCGCCGACTGGGCCGCCCGGCGGTACAGGTTCAGGGCGATGTGGGAGATCAGCGGGTCGTCCTGGTTGAGACCTCCGGCGAGTCCGAACGTGACCAGGCCGATCTCCGACTCCATGCGCGCGCACATCGTCATGCGGACCGGCTCCCCTCCCGGGTCCAGTCGCTCGCGTCGCGAGCGAGGCCCAGGAGGAACGCGGACACCCTCCGGGCGGGCTCGGGAGGCTGCGGCATGGGGTTCTCCCGGACGTACGCCTCCGCCTTCACCATCTCCTCCCGGGAGACGCCCTGACCCGTGGCCAGGGCGCGCACGGTGTCGAGGAACCACTGGGGGCGCTTGGTCTGGAGGATCGGCGTGTACCCGAATCGCTGGGCGAGGCCGGTGGTGCGCGCCAGGGCCTGGCCGATGATCTCCGCCTGGAGTACGCGTCCAGCCCGAGCCCGTAGCTCCCCTGCGGCACCGGGGGGCGGGCCGTCTTGTCGGACACGTCCGCCCGGAGTTCGTCCCCCACGAACGCGTCCAGGTACAGCGGCTGGAGGCCGGCGCCGTTGCTGGACGCCGACGCGGACTTGTTCAGGGCGCCGAGGAGGGATTCCCCCTCGGCGTAGGTGGCGTGCACGCGGGGGACGGGAACCGACACCGTTTCGAAGGTCTTCGCCGGGAGCCCGTCCGCGTCCAGCTTGGTCGGGTGCTCGCCCGTCACCACGCGAACCGTCCGCTGCATGTGGGAGACCAGCGTGGACCCCGTGGGCGGGGACACCCGGGTGAAGCCGTGGTCGTACGCCAGGGCCTCCTCCAGGGACTCGAAGTCGGTCCGGAGCTCCCGGGGGAGGAACGTCTCCGGGATGGGGAGGTACGCCTCCACGGCCCGGCGGGAGACGTTGGAGCCGGACCCGGAGAGGCCGACCAGCGCGTTGTAGGCGGTGAGCGCGAACGGCTGGCGGTTGGAGAACTGGCC